>JADZEW010000023.1 GCA_020850325.1 Methanoregulaceae archaeon | reverse complement strand
CACCATCATCTGCGCCGTGATGCACAAACTCGCACGAAGAGCCATCGCCGTCGTGCAGAGAAACACCCCTTGGGAGAAGAACATCGAACTGAGCGCTTGACTTCCTCTTACGCTATCTTGCAGGGGAGGACCTTCGCGCTCCGGCGCGAAGAGGTGGGGTGCATAGCTGTGGCTCTTGGCCACCCCATCCCTGTTCGCTTCGCTCACAGCCTTCCCCTGCTAGGGGAAGGAAGGAACATCCTCCCCTTGCAGGGGAGGACCTTCGCGCTTGCGCGAAGAGGTGGGGTGGAGATACGTGGCTCGCCGTAACCCCATCCCTGTTCGCTTCGCTCACGGGCCTTCCCCGGCAAGAGGAAGGTAGGATCATCCTCCCCTTGCCGAGGAAGGACCTTTGCGTTTGCGAAAAGAGGTGGGACTCGCCTAGTCTTTCGGCAACCTAACCCACGCAAACGCATAGAAAACGAGCGCGATGGAAAGCCCAAAGTCGACGACCGAAAGTGGGGTTCGAAAGTAGAGCTGGGGCCAAGTCAGCAGCCCCCAAACACCGATGCACGCCTCGTACAGCACGAGCCAAATGAGCCAAGGCACGCGCCGAAACGGGCCGAGAACGACCAGGGCCGGAACTCCGAGAGTGAGAACCGCCGAACCGACCGTCCACAGAAGGACTACCCCGATCTCTCCCGGAGATAGCTGGACTCTGGCCCATGACGGCGAAATGAGACTATAGAGCAGGATGGCGAACTTCATCGCCGTGAGCACGAGGAAGATGCGGCGGATCCGTCGGCCGGCCCAAGTCTCCATCAACTCACGGCTTCAGCGAGACCGTCACCGTCGTCTTCAGCTTCCGCTCGGATTTTGCCTCGCTGCCAATCTCGACCACCTGGCTCACCGCGTCCGCAACGACCTTCGACTTCACCACCACGCCCTGCTTGACGTCGAACTGAACTTCGCCCTCCCCGGTCACGGTCGTCGTGACTTTCGCGAACGCGTCTTCGGGCTTGGTCACCACGTTTTTCGCTTCGTCTTCCAAGGTCTCGTAAGTCTGGTTCAGCTTCAGAGTCAAGAAGAGCGTTTCGCCCTCCTGCCGCTTCAGCGTAACCGTGTAGCTGACCTTGCTGTCGCCGAACTTCTTGTCGAAGCTGAACGACTTCTCAGGTTCGAGCGGCCCCTCCGGAAACTCGATCGGCAAGTACGTGATATCTGGGAATCGCTTCGCATCCAACCCTGGCAGGCGGATCGGCAGCGAGACGTCGGGCGCGTCCGTCTTAACGATCTTGCCTTGCGGGGTGTGCGAGAGAACGTTCTTCGGGAAGAAAGGCCGAACGTTGTCCACGGTGAAGGGAAGCGGCGCTCCGTTGAACTTGACCTCCAACTCGGTGAGATCGCTCTCCGCACGCGGATTCCTTTCCTCGTCGGGGCTGAGACTCTTCACCACCATGCCGATCTTCACGTCGAACACGCCCTCTTGGCCGCCGAGCACGGGCACAAAGCCGTCGAACTCGACCTGCACTTGGTATTGCAGCGGGTTCTCAGGAAGCCGGTACGTGATGGGTTCGGCGGGCGCGAACGAAAGGAGGGCAAGAGCCGAGGCAAGTCCGAGCATGATTGATTAGTGTGACGCACGATTCGGAATGCGCGTTTCGATTGCGCCGCCCCAACGTCCTAAGAGCATGATGCTCACTTCACTCGTTTTTGCTGCCTTGGCCCAAGCCGTTGCGTCGGGCAATGGTCCCGAAGTCACCGTTTACAACCAAGGCTTTGGCCTCGTCAAAGAACTCCGGTCTCTGTCGCTGCGGGTCGGCCGTCAGTCAGTCGCCGTCGAGGATGTTGCCGCGATGATCGAGACCAACTCGGTGGCGATCCGTTCGCTCGGCCGCGCCGACGCGTTCGAAGTGCTCGAGCAGAACTACCAATACGACCTGATCAGCGTTCAAGCGATTCTCAACAAGGCGGTAGGCAAGGAAGTCCGCTTCCACCGTGTGTTGCCGAACGGACAACGTGAGGTGGTCGTCGGAACCCTGCTCTCCTCGCCCACCGCGATCGTGGGCAACGCGAACGGCGGCCAGAATCAGACGTACAACGGCATGGTGATCCGCACCGCCGAGGGGCGAATCTTGCTCAACCCCAGCGGCGAAATCGAAGTCACGTCGCTCCCTGAAGGACTGATCTCCAAGCCGACGCTTCTCTGGGAACTTCAGGCCGCCGCGGCCGGAACGGTTCCGATCGAACTCAGTTATCTCACCCAGGGCATCAGTTGGAAGGCCGACTACGTGCTCCAGCTGGACGGCATCAGCACCGCGGACCTTCGCGGGTGGGTGACGATGACGAATAACAGCGGAGCCACGTACAAGGACGCGAAGCTCAAGCTGCTGGCCGGCGATGTCGAGCGCGCGCGACCCGAAGTGATGACGGATATGATGAAGGCTCGCGGAGCCGGTGCAGCCGGCGGCGGCGGATTTCAAGAGGAGTCGCTCTTCGAGTACCACCTGTACACGCTCCAGCGCCCGGCCACGATCCGCGACCGGGAGATCAAGCAGCTCTCGTTGCTGGATGCGAGCGGGCTCAAGTACACCAAGAAGCTGATCGTTGACTCGATGGCACCCTACCGGGGCTGGTATCCCCAAGAAGGCGCAGTCGGCGTGGGTGACGTGAAGCCTCTGGTCAAGGTGGAGTTCGTCAACTCCGAAGCAAACAAGCTCGGTATGCCGCTGCCGAAGGGCACGGTCAAGGTGTATCAACGCGACAAGAGCGGCAGTGTGCAAATGCTCGGCGAAGACAACATCGACCACACGCCGAAGGATGAGAGAATCAGCTTGACCGTCGGCCGCAGCTTCGACGTCCGCGCCACGCGTACGCGAACGAACTTCAGGCGCATCGCCGCCAACCAAACCGAGGAGTCGTTCTCGATCGAGGTGCGCAACCGCAAGGACGTGCCCGAGACGGTCCACGTGATGGAGCGCCACTGGAGCGACTGGAAGATCAGCTCCGAATCGATGCCATTCACCAAGCTTGACGCCAACACGATCGAGTTCAAGGTGGACCTCAAGGCGGGCGAGACCAAGACCATCACCTACACGGTGAATACGAAGTGGTGAGGACGCAAACCAGACCCGAAAACACGTAAACTCAGGTGAGCATGTCAACGTTCACGAAGATCCGCCTGCGGATTCGCCGACAGGCCGCGAAGGATGCGCCGGTCACGTGGGAGACGTTCGAGATTCCGTTCCGCGAGAAGCTGAACGTGATCTCGGCCCTGATGGAGATCCGCAAGGATCCGCGGACGGTCGATGGGAAACCCACGAAGCCGCCGGCGTGGGAAGCGGCGTGCCTCGAAGAAGTGTGCGGCTCGTGCACGATGAACGTGAACGGCATGATCCGCCAGGCATGTACCGCGTTGATCGAAGACGTCGGCCAGCCGAACGGCGATGTGTTCGAAGTCACCCTCGAGCCGATGACCAAGTTTCCGCTGGTTCGGGATCTGATCGTCGACCGCTCGAAGATGTTCGAGAATCTGAAGAAGATCAAGGGCTGGGTGCCGATCGATGGCTCGTACGACCTTGGCATGGCACCCCCGCAGGACGACCAGATTCGGCAGATGCGCTATGCGCTGTCTCGCTGTATGACCTGCGGCTGCTGCCAAGAGGCGTGCCCGCAGGTGAATGACAAGTCCGAGTTCGTTGGCCCGGCCGCGGTCGCTCAGGCGCTGCTGTTCAACCTCCATCCCATCGGCAAAACGATGGAGAACGAGCGGCTGGAATACCTCTCATCTGAGGAAGGCATCACGGGCTGCGGCAACGCCCAGAACTGCGTGAAGGTGTGCCCCAAGGGCGTGCCGCTTACCCAGGCGATCGCTCAGATCAACCGCGATACGACGATGTACCGCTTGAAGAAGTGGGTGGGATTAGTCTAGGAAGCACCCACCTCAGTTCGAGATTGCGCTGATCGATAGCGAAGACATGAGCGCGCGGATTCACCCCATCCCTGTTCGCTGGCGCCCACAGTCCTTCCCCTGCAAAGGGAAGGTTCGGATCCTCCACTTGCAGGGGAGGAAGTTCGCGCTTGCGCGAACAGGTGGGGTGGTCCCGGTGACCGAAGCTTAGGTCTCAGAGACGGTGGGCCTTGAGCGCAAACTCTTGCGACCACAAGGCGGTATTCGTGTCGAACCACCCGACATAGCCGTCGAGGCGAACCCCCAGATCGAGGACTTCCTCGCCGACTTGGCGGACCGGATTCCCCTCGCCGTCTAAGGCGAACCACTCTTTCATGACCCCCGTTCGCTTGCAGAAGAAGAAGGCACTGACGATCGGATCCACCTTGATGTCAAACGGGTACTTCGCAGGGTAGCGAGCTTCACCTCTGAGGAAACCGATGTTCCTCATGTAGTTGTAATTCAGGTTTCCTGAACCACAACCAGGAAGTCGCTCCTTGACGCGGGTTGGCTCGATGGGTGCTTCGGGAAACTGTGCCTTCACAGCCCGCAACGAGATGGGATACCCATCGTCGTGGTCCTCCATATACAGGTTGATTGCGGTGCACAACTGCTGGAGTTCGGCACGGACGTGGGCTTCCAACCCGCGCTCCTTCGATGGGCGAAGAGCGAAAACCAGAATCGCCAGTAGCGTCCCCACGATTGCCGTCACGACGAGAATCTCAACGAGCGTGATTGCTCTCGACTTGTTCACTTGTTCTCCTTGCCGACACTGAGTGTTTCCGACGGTCTGCCTTCGGACGAGCTCCGGCGTCATTCCTGTAGGTACAGGATATCATGAGATCCTCCGAAATGAGCAGGATGTTCTTGAGGCATGGGACATGAAACAGCCATGGACTCGTTGACGTCAAAATGAGTCAGAGTAAACTCCGGCTGGTACGCCCGCCAAGATGCCTGTCTATGTCTCGATTGGCGCATGGACGCTGCTCAGAACGGTTAGATGAACATGACGACACTCCTCGCACTCGCTGTAATGGCCGTCCAAGAGCCGGCCGAGTTCAAGATCGAACTCCCGAAGATGGTCAAGCCCGGTGCGGTGGTCAAGGCGAAAGCCCATGTGACCTTCGTCGATGGCTGGCATGGCTACCAGAATCCGCCATCCGATCCTTACCAGAACCCGGTGACACTGAAGCTGGACACCAAGGGCTATAAGCTCACGAAGGTGACCTACCCGAAGGGCGTCATGAAGGACTTCGGCGGCACGCCGACCGCGGTGTACGAAGGCACTGTGACGATCTTGTTCGAGTTTGTCGCTCCGAAGAAAGTGGGCTCGCATCCCTTGGCGTTCACGGTCGACTACCAGCAGTGCAACGATTCGACCTGCCTGCCGCCCGCCGATACCAAGGCCAAGGCCACGTTGGTCGTCAAGAAGTGACGACTTTTCGCGCCGGAGACGTCGAGTTCGGGGGCGACCGGCTCGCGATCATCGCCGGACCCTGCCTTGCCGAATCGCGCGATCTCTGCTTTGAAGTTGCCGAGGGCGTGAAGGTGCTCTGCGCCAAGTACGGCTTCGGCTACATGTTCAAGGCCTCGTTTGACAAAGCCAACCGCACGTCGGTGAACACGACGCGCGGCGCAGGGTTGGAAGCGGGTCTCGCGATCTTGGCCGAGATCAAAAATCGACTTGGCTTGCGGGTGACGACCGACGTCCACCTTCCCGATCAGGCGGCTCCCGTGGCCGAGGTGTGTGACATCCTGCAGGTCCCGGCATTCCTTTGCCGCCAGAGCGATCTGCTCGAGGCCTGCGCCAAGACGGGGCGACCCGTGAACGTGAAAAAGGGTCAGTTCCTAGCCCCGTGGGACGCTAAGAATATTGTCGACAAGTTGCAGTCGTTCGGCGCCAAGGGCATCATGCTGACCGAGCGCGGGACGTCGTTCGGCTACAACAGCCTCGTTGTGGACATGCCCGGCCTCGAGGTGATGCGCGGTTTCGGAGTTCCGGTGTGCTTCGATGCCACCCACTCGGCCCAGCGCCCCGGCGGAGCGGGAACCTCTTCGGGGGGCAACCGAGACAGCATTCCCGCCTTGGCGAGAGCGGCGGTTGCCGTCGGTGTTGACGCGCTGTTTCTCGAGATTCACCCCGACCCCGAGCATGCGTTGAGCGACGCCGCGACCCAGTGGCCGCTCGACCGCGCTGAAGAGCTGTTCGAGCAGATCGCCCGCATCCGCGCGGCGGCACCGGGTTAGAACAACGTTGATGGTTGGCTATCCCGCCCCCCGGCGCAGAAGGGCCAACGCGTTCGCCTTGGTCCAGCAGGGCGACCGTCGCGGTACTGCTGGCCTTCGTCGTCGCCATGTCGCTGGTGCATATGGGCCTCGGCACGATTCCACTCAGCCCCGGACAGGTTTTGGAAGCTCATCCAGCGTGACGACTCGACAAACAGCCACATCATCTGGGCGCTCCGACTTCCGCGGGTGTTGGCGTGCCTCGTCGCAGGAGCGATGCTGGGCATGACGAGCGCAGCCTTTCAAGCCTTTTTCCGCAATCCGCTTGCGGATCCTTATGTCGGAGGCGTTAGCTCGGGGTCGCCGTCCCTCTCACTGCTCTGTCGCTCCGGGATCGATGACCTTGACGACGACCGTCCCCGCGATCATATCGTGGAGTACTCGGCCTTGCGCGTTGGTGAAGAAGGTGAGGGCGTTGATGATCTCCCAGCCGTATGACACATAGTCCCATAGAGTGCGCCACTCGGGGCCAAATCGCTTGTAGTTTTCGACTCGATCGTCAATCGACGCGAACGGAAACGTCGACGCGGGAATCGCAAACAACATCATCGCGAACCCGATCGAACTTACCACCTGGATGCCCAGTTTGACCGACGAGCGGAGGAACGCGTCCCGCCAACCAATCTTCACACCGTCAATCCGGATCACCCGAATGCGCATCACCCGCTTGCCGAGCGTTTGGCCGTAGAGCGCATGAAGACCGACCTGATAGGCGAAGTACGCGAGCGCGCTTACAACACTGACGGAGAGTAATCCCGCGCGTGAATGCACAACGAACATAAGCGGCAACAAGGGCAAGAAGACGAGCGTATCGATGATGAACGCCGCAATTCGCTGCCAGATGGTTGCGTACATCATGGTGAAGTTACGAGCCAGTCATTCCAGCGGTTGCGCACGCCGACCTCAAGCAACTGATCATCCAAACTCAACCCCCAGAATAGCACGCCCAAGTGACAGTCAATGCTCACCCCGTAGCTCCCGGGCGAGTTCGCGTGGTGCCCTTCCCACGCCACCGCATCCGTGATCGCCGCGCACATCTAGCCAAGCACCGGCCACTTGCTACTCCTCGTCTGCGGTGGCGGTGGCGATCTAGTCGCTGCGAATCCGAACGGAGGGTTGCTGCGAACGAATCAGGGCGAGCGTTGGCGGCCGACCGTGGATGCGCTGGTCCTTGAGATTCACCCCGATCCCGAACATGCCCTGAGCGACGCCGCAACGCAGTGGCCGCTCGACCGCGCTGAAGAGCTGTTCGAGCAGATCGCCCGCATCCGCGCGGCGGCACCGGGTTAGAACGGGGGGTTAGAATAGGGGCATGGCTGCTCCCTCGGCGCGCGCATGGTCTCGCCGTGCGGTTGTAGCCGCTCTCCTCGGTTTTGTGGTGCTGATGGCCCTTTTGCACATGGGCATCGGCACCATTTCGCTCACCCCCGGCGAGATCATCACCGCGATCTTCCAGCGCAGTGACGACACCCAGTCGCACATCGTGTGGGCGCTTCGGCTGCCCCGGGTGCTGGCCTGTCTCTGCGCGGGGGCGCTTCTGGGGATGACGGGCTCCGCCTTTCAGGCGCTCTTCCGCAATCCCTTGGCTGACCCGTACGTCGTCGGTGTGTCTTCGGGCGCGGCAGTCGGAGGTGCGCTCGGCATCGTGCTCGGCGTCGGCGCTGGGTGGGGCGGCTGGCTTTCCGGGCTCGGACCGCTCGCGATGGGAACCGTCGGCGGTCTCGGCGCACTTGCGCTCGTGGTGAGCCTCAGCATGAGGCGCGGAGTACTCGATCCGAGTTCCCTGCTGCTCACCGGCGTCGTGATCGGCGCGCTCCTGTCGTCGGTGCTTTCGTTGATTCTTCTGTGGAGCGGCCACGATTCCAACGTCGTGTTGGGCTGGCTGCTCGGGCACATGTCGCCCGCGCACTGGAACCGGGTCACGACGATGGCGACCGTGCTCGCGATAACCGCGCCCCTGCTTCTGCGCTACGCCAAGCAACTCAATGTGCTCGCGATCGGCGACGATACCGCCCAGCGATTGGGCGTCGACCCGCATCGCCACCGGCCGATCGTGTTGCTCATCGGCTCGATCATGGTCGCGGTCACGGTGGGCTCGATCGGAATCGTCGGCTTCCTCGGGTTGGTCGCTCCCCACATCGCGCGAAGGCTGCTCGGGGTGGACTGGCGCTACTCGATGCTTGGTGCGGGGCTGGTTGGTGCAGCCCTTCTATGCGGCGCAGACTTGCTCGCCCAGCGTATCGTCGCCAACGCGGAAGTGCCGGTAGGCATCGTTACGGCAGTCATTGGTGCGCCCTTCCTGATCGCGCTCATGCGCCGCAAGGACTGACGTCCTGATTTGTGCGGGGTCGCTAAATCACCCGTGTGCCCCCTACCGTCACGCGAAAACCGTCGCTATACTGAAGTCGGCTCGGGATCCCTTATGAGAAAGCTGCTCGTCTGCGCGTTGGTTGTGCTGTCTGGATTGTCCTTCGCTCAATACCCGCGAAACGGGGTTCGCTTGCTCAGCCACGTAGACCTCGACCAGTTCCCGGGCTCGCCAACTTCGGGAGCGGCCATCTATGGCTACAGCTCGCCATCGGGCAGGGAGTATGCGACGATGGGAGTTCGGAACGGGACGGCTATCGTCGAAGTCACGAACCCTTCCGTCCCAATCATCCGTGCGCACATCCCGGGTCCAAGCAGTCTCTGGCACGAGAATGTGGTGCTAGGCGACTTCTGCTACTCGGTGACGGAAGGGGGCGGAGGCATTCAGATCATCGATCTGCGCAACATCGATCTCGGTGTAGCCACCCTAGTCGCGACGTACACCGGAAACGGCCTCGACAACATTCACACGATTCAGGCCGATCCTTCGACCAACCGGCTCTTCGTCAATGGCTCCAATCGGGGCTTCTTGGTGCTGGACGCCACCAACCCGACCGCGTTGGTAGAGATTGGACGATGGACCACCAAGTACGTCCACGACTGCGTGGTCCGCAACTTTACGAGTGGTCCGTATGCGGGGAAGCAGATAGGGTTCTTCTTCTGCGGCATTTCCGGCCTGTACATCGTGGATCTATCGAACCCGGAAACCTTGGTTGATCGGGGATCCCTCAACTACTACCCGGAAGCTCAGGTGAACTTCTATTGCCACAGCGGCGCCCTGACGCCCGACGGTCGTTACCTGATGGTGAATGATGAGTTCGATGAGAACAGGAGCTTGACGCCTTCTTGTACGACCGTCGTTGTCGACGTCGCTAATCTGGATGCCCCGGCCGTAGCCCACCGATTCGCTAGCGGTATCAACACCATCGACCACAACTCCCATTTGCGCGATGGCTACCTCTTTCTCTCGGCCTACAAGGCGGGAATGCGGGTCTATAATGCAGCGAATCCACTCGCGCTCAATGAGGTGGGATTCTTTGATTCCTACCCAACGAGCACCAACGCTAACTCGTACGATGGGAACTGGGGCGTTTACGCCGGGTTCGCGAGTGGCAATGTCGTGATCTCGGATATCAACTCAGGTTTGTTTGTGTTGGATCCAAGCGAGTCGATCGGCAAAGGTGCGCCGCTCACGGGTGTGACTTCGCTGTACGGACTTGTCTCTGGTACGATTGCCGATCTTCGCTACGCTGACGATCGACGCCTGGAGATACAGCGGACGGCTCGATACGACTTCACCGTTCTTGCGGAGACCACGAAGACGGCGCGTAGCCGGGTCGATCTTGCCATCAAGGGAAAGGGAACGGGTCGCTTCGACGTCTTGCTCAAGAACAAGACCACCGGCCAGTTCGATGCAGTGGGAGTGATGGGTATGACGCAGCTTGAGCGCACGGTGACCTTCCCGAACCTCGCCGCCGCCAACTACGTGACCAGTTCTGGACAGATCGAAGTGCGCGTAAGGAGCCAAGGCAACCCCCCGGCCACGGCCAGAGTATTAGACTTAGATATGGTGCGAGCCACCTTCCACAACTAGACCCATGAGCATTTCGGCGATCGTCAGCCTTCTTCTTTTTGGACAGAGTCCGCTCCCGGACACGCCCGTCACCTTCTCGACCGGAGGCGCGACGGTTGCCGCAGCTGTTGCCGGACTCGCCAAGGAGACAAATGTCTCACTGCTGGTATCCGCAACGATGCGCAATGAGATCCTGGTGATTCACGCTGACAAAGTACCGCTAGGGGAACTGATGAAGCGCGTGGCGTCGGTCACTGAAGGTACGTGGGAGCTTTCCGGGAACAATTGGACTCTCGTTCCTAACCGGGCAGTACGCGAAGCCGCGCGCGCAAAGCGTCGAACCGAGCGGATGAGCAAGCTGCGGGCGGAGATCGCGCGTCAGATGAAGCCTCCGGCCAAGCCCGATCAGATGAACGAAGTCATGCTGCCTTCCTTCGCCTTTGGGGGCAGTAGCATACGGGTGGCTCAGCTGGTAAGCCCGCTCGATCTGGCTACGCTGGCTGACCTGCCGGAGTCGGGACGCATTGTCTATTCGTCGGCACCGACTCGCATGCAGCGCGCTTTCACTCCCAACGCCAGGCTCATCCAAGACATGATCGCCGAGCACAACAAGTCGGCCCGGGCGCAACCCGAGCAAGTGGTTGGCGACAACGATGCCGACACGGAGCGGGCGATGGCGTGGATGCGGCGAATGGGGCTGGATCGGCGCGCGAAAGTGATCACCGAGCCGCCGGCCAAGGTCCTGTTGGCCGTGCAAAACGGCGGCATGCTGGGTGACGCCATGGTGCAGGCTCAGGTCAAGGTGTACGATCGCGAGGGCAATATCCTGCTCGCCGAGTCGTCAACCTTTATGATCGACGATGTGCTGGGCAGCTTTGGCGGAGATGACGAGCCGGAAGAGAAGCCAAAGCCAGCTCCCAAGGACGACAGTCCCAAGATCGAGCTGACGCCCATTGGTCGCGAGTTCTCTAAGATGATGGTTGGAATGAGCCAGGCTTTCATGGGTTCTCCGGCCAAGCCGTCGGACGAACTGAAGCGTGTCGCCAGTCGTCCGCAAGAATACGAGCCGCTTGGGTTCCTCGTTGGAGACTACTTGATCCAGGCCGCGAAGTACCGCAAACAAACCCTGGTTGCCAATCTGCCGGACGATGCGGTCGAAAACTCGGATGCCTTGAACGAGAACACGACGATCAACCAGTTCCTAAAGCGGCTAGAAACCCGCTCCCAGTTCAATCAGACTACCGAGGCCGGATTCTGGACCCTGGCCCCTGTTGATGGCGAACGGTCACGGGCGGACCGAGTGAACCGGGTAGCGCTGGGTGAGTTGCTCGCGAGCGCAGACGCCGGAGGCTCGATCCCGCTCGTCAAGATGGCCGAGTTTGCCGCCCGATCTCCGAAGTTCGGGATGCGGAACCCGCTGCCGATGTTCGCCGCCCTACTCGTTGCACCGAGCATGTTGCGTGTTGGCCTCGAGCCAAAGAGCTGGGATGCCCTAGCTCTGTATGGTTCGTTGCCTGCCGCTCAGCGGCTGGACCTCGAACGAGGAACCCGGATTCCCTTCGCATCGATGACGCCTGCTCAGTTAGTTTTTGCGAACCGAATGGTTTACGGGGCCGACCCCCAAATCCAAACCGGCGCAGACACCTTTGGCGAGGGCGATCTCGGCGGGTTCATGGGAATGATGATGCAGGGCTTCATGTCCGGTGGTGGGGACAAGGACTTCCGCGAAGAACCGACTGAGATCGCCCCGAATGGTCTGCAGAGCGCGGGCTTCTTGAGCGCTAAGGTGGCCAGCGACTACGTCTTCCAGCCCCAAGGAGCGAACCCGCTCCTCAGCATGATGGGGATGGCGGGCGCCGAAGAAGTCGCGATGATGACGATGTTCAAGGACGCGGCCGGATCCGAGGTCGGAGCATTTATGCCTGACCTGAAGGAGTTCAAGCTGGGTACGAGAAAGACGATTCGCATGAGCCTCCAACTGGCTCCCGAGGCCGCGGTGCGAAGCACACTGAACGACGATCGGTTGCCTGCCGACGCGCCCATGTATACGCTCGACAACGCCCCCGCCGAAGTCAAGGCACGTCTCGAGAAGGCACGGGAGTCGCTGAAGAAACTCGATATCCCGTTCCTGGATCCGGGCATCTTCCAGCGCCGATCTATACCACCTTCGCCCTGACTTTCGAAATCTGGCCAAAGTGATGCTCTTTGGAGTAGGAACAAACGGGTGCCTTCGGGCATCCCGGAGTTCCAAAATGAAGAGCAAAACGCTTGGTTTAGGATTGATGGCGGGCATGCTCGCACTTTCGGCTTCAGCTCGTTCGGACGATCTGCTCGAACGCATTGCCGTTGCCGTACTCGCCGACAAGTTCGGTATCGATACACGTGAGGTCGTCGTGTTGCAACAGCAGACTCGACTGCCGGTGTATGAACTCTCCCCGATTCTTGAGGGATCCTACTACTTCAGGCAGCGCCCCACCACGGTGTGGCAGATGCGCGAGCAGGGCCTTGGATGGGGCCAGATTGCACAGCGCATCGGCATGCACCCTGGACAGTTCAACAAGCTCCGTCAGCAAGGAGCCTTCGATCGAGACCGATTCTGGGCGACTTCCTATCGAGAGCGCTTCGGCGTTCCGGAGACTCAGATCCAAGTCGTTCGCCAACGTGGCGGAACTCTGGAAGATGTTCTCGGGGCGATCGTGATCGGCAAGCTCACGAACAAGCCTCCCCAAGACGTCTATTCGCGCTACCAGAAGGAGCGGTCTTGGGCCACGGTCGCATCGAGCCAGAATGTCCGATTCGAGCAGTGGCAGAAGGTCAGCGCTCCGACCAAGGTTCACTACACTCTGGCCTCCTCCAAGGTCAAGACCAAGGCCGACTCCAAAGTCAAGGTAACCGGCTCGGGCAAGAGCAAGAGCAAGGATATGGACAAAGGGAAGGGCAATGGCAAGGGCAACTCAAAGAGCCAAGGCAAGGGTAAAGGCAAAGGCAAGGGCGTCTAGTTCCGCGCGCTGAAATGAACTTGGGAGGGTCGCGCTTCGTCGCGACCCTTCTCACTTGAGGCATGGCCTGATGAGGTAGCTCGTTGCCGGGGTAGCCTCAACCTACCTTGAAGGTCGCTACATACAACGTGAACTCGATCCGCCTGCGGGCGCCGATCGTTCAGGAATGGCTTGCCGAGCATGAGCCGGACGTCATGGTGGTCCAAGAGACCAAGTGCGAGGACAGTAAGTTCCCCTTGGCTGACTTCGAGGAGATCGGCTACCACTGTACCATCCACGGCCAAAAGGGGTTCAACGGGGTGGCGATTATCAGCCGCGAGCCGCTTCAGCGCGTTTCGCTCGGGTTGGGTGATCCGCTCTTTCCCGAGGATTGCCGCGTGATAATCGGCGAGGTCGATGGCGTTGCGATCATCAACACGTATGTGCCAAACGGCACGCAGGTAGGCAGCGACAAGTGGGATTACAAGCTTCGCTGGCTAGAGCGATTCCGGACGATGATCGCCGAGCGATTCCGCCCGTCCGACCCCGTGATCTGGATGGGGGACATCAACATTGCGCCCACTCCCGACGACGTCTACAACTCCGCAAAGGTCTACGGCAAGGTCGGCCACCATCCCGACGAGTTTAGCCGCCTGGATGCGATCATGGACTGGGGCTGGAGCGACTGTTTCCGCCGCTTCACGCAGGGGCCCGGCCACTACACGTACTTCGACTACGTGATCACCACGTCCGTCCAGCGCAACCAGGGTTGGCGGATCGACCACATCTACGCATCCGAAGGACTCGCCGGAGCGTGTACCGCGTGCCAGATCGACCTCGAGCCACGTCGTATGGATAAGCCCTCTGACCACACCGTGGTCTGGGCGGAGTTCGACCGATGATGCTCCTCCTCGCTTCGGGATTCCTGATCGGCCCTGACGCGATGCCCACTCGCTGGCAGGACCCCGGATACAACCGCCTGCTGTGGATTCAGGGGCCCCATTGCGACCAGCGCGAGGACCAGGTCATCGACACGATCGTGTTGCACGCGACGGTCAACGAGAGCCTCGAGAGCACCACGCGGTGGTTCATGAACCCGGAGGCGCGGGTGAGCGCCCACTTCACGGTCGGCAAAGACGGAAGCATCGTGCAGCACGTTTCGACCTTCGATCGTGCTTGGCACGCGGGAGTCAGCCGCGACGTAGAAGGGCGCGAGCGCGTCAACAACTTCAGCATCGGCATCGAGATCGTCAATCCGAACGATGGCATTGAGCCGTTCACGGAGCCTCAGTACCGCGTGGTCGACAACCTCGTGGGGATGCTGAAGCGGCGATTCCCGACGGTCCGTTACATCACCAGCCACGAGTATGTGGCCCAGCCGAAGGGGCGAAAGTCGGATCCCAAAGGATTCGATTGGGAACGACTTCGCCACTGGGAACCGAACATCAAGCTAGTACCATGAGTTTGCTTGCCTTAGGCCTTGCCGGAGTCGCGATGTTGAGCCAAGATGCGGCGGCATTGCCGCCTGCGCTGAGGCGCGAGTTTCGCGCAGCCTGGGTGGCGACGGTCGATAACATCGACTGGCCATCGAAGCGGGGACTCCCGACCGACAAGGCGATCGCCGAACTCAAGCATATCCTCGATACGGCGAAACGGCTGAACTTCAATGCCGTGGTGTTGCAGGTGCGCCCATCTGCTGACGCGATCTACCCGAGCAAGCTAGAGCCGTGGTCGGAGTACCTCACCGGGCAGCAGGGTAAACCGCCCGAGCCGTATTGGGATCCGCTAGCCTACGCCGTTCAAGAAGCGCACAAGCGCGGCCTGGAGCTTCACTGCTGGTTCAATCCGTATAGGGCGTGGCATCCGGCGGCGAAGGGCACCCCGGCCCGCAACTATGTGGGCACCACGCATCGCCACGCCGTCCGCAACTATGGCCGCTATCAGTGGATGGACCCGGCCGAAGCCGACACCCAGCAACGCACCGTCGAAGTGATGATGGACGTCGCTCGGCGCTACGATATCGACGGTATCCACATCGACGACTACTTCTATCCCTACAAGGAGCGCGATAACCAAGGACGCGCGATCGACTTTCCCGACAAGGGCAGCTTCGAGCGGTATCGGGCGGAAGGCGGAACGTTGGATCGCGATGATTGGCGCCGCGAGCAAGTCAACCAGTTCGTGGAGCGCTTCTATCGTCAGCTCAAGGCCGAGCGCCCCTGGGTGAAGTTTGGCATCAGCCCCTTCGGCATCTATCGCCCGGGAGTCCCGGAGGGGATCAAGGCTGGGGTCGATCAATATGCCGACCTCTATGCCGATGTGCTGAAGTGGTGGCACGAGGGATGGCTTGACTATCTCAGCCCTCAGCTCTATTGGCCGATCAGCCAAACGCCGCAGAGCTACCCCAAACTCCTCGAATACTGGCGCGACGAGAACAAGCAGAAGCGCCACCTGTGGATCGGCAACTACTCGGGCCGCCTCGACGCCGCGAACGGCAACTGGAACACCAGCGAACTGCTGAACCAGATTCGTTTGACCCGCGAGAAGGGCGCGGGAGGGAATGTCTTCTTCAGCATGAAGACGTTTATGCGGGATTGGAAAGGCATCAACTCGGCACTGCTGCGGGGACTGTATGCCGCGCCCGCGCTGGTGCCGCCCTCACCTTGGCTCGATGAAGAGCCGCCCGCAACTCCGAGTCTTCTCGATCGCAAGCCAGTTGGGGCTTCGATTGAGGCATCTTGGACCACGGAAGGTGAGCCGATCCGGTTCTATCTGGTGCAAGTGCGCCGGGCGGGTCAGTGGCGCACGGAGCAGATCAGCGGCAATCCGATGGTGCGGCTCACTCAAGTGGACAAGATCGAGGGCGTGGCGGTGACGGCGATCGACCGAGTCGGCAATGCCAGTCCTCCTCTATTGTTCGACGTGGCGGGTCAGTGAAGAAGGGTGGGCCCGGTGGGGATCGAACCCACGACCAAGCGGTTATGAGCCGCCCGCTCTAACCCCTGAGCTACGGGCCCGTATGGATGCTTTTGCACCCCGGGGCAGGATACCCGTCGTACCGTCAGGCCGCGTCTGAGTGGTTCAAAGCAAAGTCGGTTAGCGCGCCTCGCAGCGAGTCTTGGAGCGATGCGAGAGGGCCACGGAGGGGTCCGCATTCGAAGCCTTGGAGTTCAAGCGCGGCCTTCACGACCCTTGCACTTCCCGCGTGGCGAAGTGGTTCGGGGAGCCAGTGGGCGAGCGCATCGGGATAGAGGCGCCACGGGGCTAGGGTAACAATCGGACTGATGCGCGCCTCATTGAGAGCAAACTGGTCGGAGTGGGTGCCTTCGGGATAGAAGGCGGCGATCCCGGAGACGGACGCGGTCTGCATCACGGTCGGTAGCGCATCCAGGCGTTCGCGAAGTGCGGCGGTGATGCGGCGAGTCGGATCAACGACGGCGACGGGTAGGGACGCGTGATGGGCGACGAACGCGATGAACTGGTAGACCTCATCATCGGTGAACTCTCCGAAGGGAGGGGGAGAGACGATCAGCAGGTTGGCCCCAGAGCGAGCGGCGTGCTGGGCGAGATCTAATGTGAGACTCGTTGCAAAGCAGGTGGCGTGGACAATCACCGGGTGACCTTCGGCCATGCGAACGGTGAGTTCAAGCATATGTTTGCGCTCGGCGAGCGAGAGGGTGCTGAACTCGCCCACCGTTGAGCCGACCACGAACCCCTGCACCCCTTCGTCCAAGAAGTGGCGGATCAGCCGCCCGAGGCGTACTTCGCTGATCGACGAGGTGTCGTCAGTAAAGGGCGTCGGCAACGGCGCAAACAGCCCGACGAGGTTGCGCATGGTTGGATTATCGGCGCACCGTCCAGAATCTGAACCGCTCGTGTTAGCCTATGCAGAAACCGTTTGGACGATCTGGTAGTTTCGCTTGGGTGGGACGATAAGGAAACACCCGGTCTGCAAGAAACGCGACGTGCTCGTCGCGATGCTGGGCGTGGCCAACAATGGTCACAAACGGGCTGCATACGATTGCGTGTCCATCCTGTCGATACACCTGATCAAAGCACGTGACGTTCAGCAATCCGGTCTCGTCCTCGAGGTCGAAGAACACGACCCGTTTCCCACTTGGCGTTGGTGGAAATCGCAGCCTTATCGGATTACCGACCACAAACGCCGCCGTTCCATTGGCCAGACGACGAGCTTCGGAAGTGGTGAGCCCTCCCTTCTGTAGCACACGTTCGCGTTCGTAGGCCATGAGATGCATGTCGACATCGAGACCTAGTGTTGCGCGCTGATACAGAGCCTTCTCGATGTCTGAGAAATCGAGCAGGTCTTCGCGCAGAGTGGGTTCGGCGTAGCTAAGGGGCAAGCCACCGATGGGGCGAACTAGGCGGGTGTACTCGATCGCATCGGGGATCGCCCACAGCAGCGCCCGGCGATGAGCATGCAAGGAATCGAAAGCTCCGCAGAGGATGAGCTGTTCGAGTTCGTCACGCTCGGGTTGAATCCGGGCGACAAAGTCGAAGAACGACGTGAAGCGGCGGCGCTTGGTCATCGATCCGGTTGCCGTACGTTCCATGACGGCTACTGCGCTGCTCGGTCCGGAGGAGACGTCCTGCTGCTCTGGCTCCTGAGGAGTGAGCGACGCCTCGACGATCCGGGCTTTGAGCTCTTCGGAGAGATTATCGATCTGGTTGAGCCCCACCCGCAGCCCACCATTAGGAACCCAAAGTCCCGAGGCGAGAACGTCTTCGACCTGAAACCCAAGTTCGCTCTCGTTCACATCCGGGGTCAAGATCTTTACCCCTCGGCTGCGTGCCTCGTTGACCAAGGTGCAAGGGCCATAGTAACCCGCGGGTTGGGCATCGAGCAGCGCAGCGAAGTACTCCGCGGGGAAGTTCTGCTGACAATACACGGAGCGGATTGAGACCTCGGCAAACGCAAGTGCGTGCCCTTGCGCAAACCCGTATCCCTTGAACCCCGCGACGAGATCAATGACCTCTTCGGCGACCGGTTCGGAGTAGCCCCGCTCACGAATCCGCAGCCGCAGATCGTCGCGGATGGCGTCGCCGTACTCCTCCCTGCGCCGCTTGTGGATCTGTTCGCGCAGTTCCTCGGCTTCGCCCGAAGTGCATCCCGCGAAGGTCTGCAGCAGCTGATCGATCTGTTCTTGGAAGACGACGATGCCGTAGGTCAGCCCGAGGATCTGCTCAAGATCGGGGTGCGAGAAGCTGTAGGGCTTCCCCCGGCGGCGGGCGATCATCTCGTTGAGCTTCACCGCTCCGCCTACCCCCGGCCGAATCCCGGCTTGCACGAGACTGGCCTCGTGTAGATTGTTGGTACGGATGCGCTGGTGGGCTTGGCGCATTGCGGGCGAGGCCGATTGGGGAATGCCGATCAGTTCACCCGAACGCATCGCTTCGTAGGTGTGGGGATCATCGACCGGGACGCCATTGACATTGAAATCCGGGCTGCGCAGGCGGATGCGCCGCTCGGTGCCCGACAGCACATCTTGTCCGCGCAGACACAGAATGTCGAACTTATCGAAGTAGTGCTTCGCGCTTCGCTTATCCCACTGGATGATACGGATCGGTATGCCGTCAGCCTCGCCGCCCGAGTCCATCACCGGAACCGTCATCGCAAGCGGTTCCTGCGAGATCACCACTCCCGACGAGTGCGCACGAATGTTGCGGGGAAGGTCCATCATGCGCTCGGCCAGCGTCATGATCCAATGCAGCCGCTCCATCGGGATGTTGCTCTCTCGCAGCTCGGGTCGAGATTCAATCGCATGGGCAAGACGATCCGGGGCGATTCCGGCATGAATGCGTTTGCTGAGGAAGCCTAACAAAGAGTTCGGCAGCCCAAACACTTTGCCGACTTCACGGATGATGCCGCGGGTGCAGAACGCGCCAATCGCCGAGACCGTTGCGACTCGCTCATTACCGTACTTCTTCACCAGATACTGCCGAACATCTTCACGCCGATGCGCTTCAAAGTCGATGTCGATGTCGGGGCGCTTGCTGCCGTCCTCGGGTAAGAATCGGTCGAAATGGAGTCTGTGGGAGTACGCATCGATCCTAGACAATCCCAGACAGTAGGCAACCACCGAGTCCACGACCGAGCCTCGTCCGCTGAAGAGGATGTCTTGTTCCTCCGCCCAGCGGCACGCATCCCAAATCGTGAGGAAGTGGCTGGCGAAGTTGAGCCGCTGAATCCGATCGATTTCCCGAGCGATCCGCTTGCGGAGAGGATGGGTTAGTTTCGGATACCGAAGGAAAGCACCGGCTTCGACGATCTCAGTCAGAGCATGGTTGGGGTCGTCGTAAAGCGGAGGAAGAGAAGTGCGCCCGGGCAGAACATCGTCATCGCAACAGTTCGCGAGATCGATCGTTGCCTGAACCCACTCCGGATGGTCTGAGTAGAGATGCAGAATCTCCTCGCTCGTGCGAAGGTGGCGCTCCGCATTGAGGGGCCGATCCGGGTGGGCTTCGTATGCGGACTGGCCAGGCGAGCGCAAGGGTTTGCGTCCGAGCACCTCTTCGATGCCGCAGAGGGTGTCGATGCACACGATGATGTCCTGCACTGGGGCGTGTTCGGGGCGTGCGTGCGTGACCAGTCCGCCAGCAACGCATCGCACCCCGCGTGAACTCGCCAGATCAGCGAGCCGGCGGTTCATCGAGATCTCCCAAGGATGGAACGTCCGCTCGATCTCGACCCGCATCTGATGCTCGCCGAACACTCCAATCAGCCGATCGAAGACCTGCGCCGCCTGATCATCCTTCCCGCGAAGCATCGGCATGATCATCGGCCCGACATGTCCTCCGGTTAGGCAAAGCAGATCCACTGCGTGCTGCTCGAGCAGGGTCCACGAAGCCATCGGAAAGCCGCGTGGTTGATTCAGATGACAAGCCGTGATGAGTTGTGAGAGGTTTCGGTAGCCGCGACGGCTGCGGGCGATCAAGACGATCCGCCCGCCAGATTCGAGTTCGATTTCAGCTCCGATCAAGGGCTTGATCCCCGCACGCCGACAGGCGTGGGCAAACTCGATCGCCCCAACCAGCGAGTGGCGGTCGGTGATCGCCATCGCCGGACAGCCCACCATCGCCCCAAATGCAACTGCCTCTTCGGGCAGCATCGTCCCGCGGCCAAAGCTGTATCCCGAGAGCACGTGCAGCGGCACATAGGGCTGAGCAACCGTGCGGCGGTTCCAGTTCACTTTCTTCGGCTCGGGCAGTCCGTAAGAGAGCCGAACAAGTGCCATCTTCTCTTCGCGTCGCTTTTGGATGCGCAGGCTCCAGTCCTCGCTGTGGTCGGTGTCCTCGAGCTGTTGTCCGAGATTAGGCAGGATGAGTGGGCCAAGGTCCGAGATGCTCTCTCGGCGGATTCCGCGTGCATCGACGGTGTGTGCGTATTCGCGATATGACTCGCCGTTCCACCATTCACCGAGCTCGCGCCAGCGGGCAAGATCGCTCATCACGTCCCCCCTTGCCACGCACGCAGCACATGAACTCGGCGGGGAAGTTGGACATCGGAGGCACAGCAGATCGCGCTATCACCAAACACGGTCCTCAGCCGATGCACCGCGTCCTCGACGGCATCTTGATCGCGAGGGTCGACGATCGAATACTGGGTGTAGTGGCCACTGTCTTCCAGATGCAGCTCCACCACCAACTCGTTTAGGGGCTCTTCGGGGCGGATTTCGCGGACGAGCACTAAGTGGAATTGTGTGGCTGTGCGCAACGGCTTCGGAGAGACAACCTCGAGCTTCTCCCCGTTCACCCACGCATGGATGACCCTTGAGCGCCGGTCTTGATTCGCCAGCCCCCGTGCGAGTTCCTTCGCGACATCCCGCAGCAGCCGCTCCAGCATGGCTTGGTCTTCGATCCCGTCAGGAATCTCCCGGTACACGCGCACGGTCGGAGGACCTTCATTCGGTTTAAGCTCGTCGCTGAGCTGTCCCATCGCCGCCAGCTGGATCGATCTGCCCAGCTCGCCGAACTGGTTCTTCAGGGTGTCCAGAGAAAGCACCTGGACATCGCGGATCGTGCGGCAGCCCAGGAATCCGAGCCGGTGCGTCAACTCCGTCGCAAAGGGAAGTACCCGCACGTGCAGGGGAGCAAGCATCCGATCGGGCCGAACCACCCAGTCCGCGTGGATTCCCCCATGCCTCGCCGCCAAGTGAGCCAGCCACTTCGCACGTCCAATGCCCATCCGATGCGGCTTGGGGATGGCGTTTTGAATCGCGGCAAGCAGGGAATAGGGGTCGGGATGAGCCCCAAGATCGAGTGAAATGGCATTTGGCGCGTGGATCTCGATGCGCTCTGTGAAGCGTCGCAAGGGTTGGGTCCACGCTTGCCGCGCGGCTTCCCATTGCGAGAAGGGCTCGGTGGTAACAAACGTAGATCCGTGGGCAAGGGTTTTCGCCTCCACCAGACTGAAACCGGCCACGATCCCCATCCCTCTCGCCTGCTCGCACA
The DNA here is from genome assembly GCA_020850325.1 of Methanoregulaceae archaeon. GTDB lineage: Bacteria > Armatimonadota > Fimbriimonadia > Fimbriimonadales > Fimbriimonadaceae > JANJUB01. The sequence goes on along the minus strand of JADZEW010000023.1, from coordinate 32,225 downwards.
CCTCGACGACACGCTTGCCGTCGTGGACGATCACTGCGCCATCGGGGAGCTTGGGGAGCGAGTCCCGATAGAACCGACTGAGATGGACATACACAAAATAGTGCATATATGTCTACTATTATAGGCGACATTTTCGAGATCTGAGCAGATCATGATTTCGCGCATACTGCCGCACTCAGCCGGTGGCTAAGCTCTCGCCACCCATCGACGTGCTGGTCCCAGGTCTCATCGCAATGGGGTCGTGGTGCGTGCTCTCCCTGCGCCCACCGGAGGAACGACCGCCGCATGAGCCTGGGGTCAGCGCAGGCACGCTAAGGTTAAAATGGGGCGACACCCATGCTGTCCATGTTGCTGACCACCGTGATCGCCCAAACCGCCGCTCCTGCTCCGCTCATGCCGATTCCTAGCCCGCGCCAACTCGCGTGGCACCGGCTTGAGACGTACGCCTTCGTCCATTTCGGCCCTAACACGTTCTCGGGCAAGGAGTGGGGCGAGGGCCGCGAAGACCCCAAGAGCTTCGCTCCGACGGCGCTCGACGTCGAGCAGTGGGTGAAGGCATTCAAAGCAGGCGGCATGAAGATGGTGATTCTCACCGCCAAGCACCACGACGGATTCTGCCTTTGGCCCAGCAAGTACAGCACCCACACCGTCGCCCAAACCGACCACAAGCGCGACATCCTCCGCGAACTCAGCAACGCCTGTCGCAAGCACGGACTCAAACTCGGCGTCTATCTCTCACCTTGGGATCGCAACCACCCCACCTACGGGACCCCCGAATACAACGACGTGTTCGTGAAGATGCTCGAGGAAGTCTTGACTGGCTACGGCACGATCGACGAAGTGTGGTTCGACGGTGCGAACGGCGAAGGTCCGAACGGCAAGCGCCAGGTCTACGATTGGCCGCGGTTCATCGAGACGGTGCGCAAGCACCAGCCCGGAGCGTGCATCTTCAGCGATGCGGGACCTGACGTGCGCTGGGTGGGCAACGAGGCCGGCCACTCGGCTCCCACCTGTTGGGCGATGGTCAAGAAGGATCGGTACGTGCCGGGAACTCCCCACTACAAGGAACTTACCGAGGGCGCGGAGGACGGCGAGCTTTATATCCCGGCCGAGGCAGACGTGTCGATCCGGCCGGGCTGGTTCTACCACGCCGACCAAGACAGCAAGGTCAAGTCCCGCGACACGCTCATCGATCTCTACTTCCGCTCGGTGGGCCAGAACGCAAACTTCCTGTTGAACGTTCCGCCCGACCGCCGCGGAATCCTCCACGAGAACGACGTCGCCGCGCTCGCCGAGTTCGGCTCGTTTATCAAGGGGCTGTACGCGCGCGACTTCGCTCGCGGCGCAAAGGTCTCGTCGAGCGTTTCTCGGGGCCGAGGGTTCGAGGCGTCTAGAGTCGTGGACGGACGCGATGACACCTATTGGGCCGCGCCCGACGATACGGTCTCCGCAACCCTCGAACTGGAAATGCGTCCGCAGACGTTCGACGTCGTGATGCTTCAGGAAGTCATGGCCCTCGGCCAGCGTATTCGGCGCTTCTCGGTGGAAGCGCGCATCGATGGTGGCTGGCGAGAGATCGCGAAGGGAACGACGGTCGGCTGGAAGCGGCTCCTGCGGTTGCCCGCACCGGTTACCGCTTCCGCAGTACGTGTGCGCGTCGAAGACGCTCGTGCGTGTCCGACGCTGCACACCGTTGGGCTGCTGAAGACGCCCTAGTTTCCGCCGCCGCCGCGGGTCTTGCCCCACGTGGGATCGGGCGGCTGAACGGGCCGCTTGATCGGCTGCTTCGAGATGCGATCCATCATTTCCTTGATGGCTCGCTCAAGCTGCGCGTCGGTGCCCTTAGCCCACAAGTTCGGGTCGTTCTCGACCTCGATATCGGGCGCCACGCCTGGTCCTTCGACCACCCAACCGGTGTCCTCTCGGTAGTTGCCGTAGCGAGGAACCTGGATCGCTCCTCCATCGACGAGTGGCCACGCAGGAGCTGACCCCACGAGCGCGCCGTAGGTGCGTTTTCCGATCAGCGGTCCCAGCTTGGCGTATCGCCAGTTGGTCGGTCCGCCCTCGCCATCGGAGTAACTGTCCTCGTTGATGAGCATGCACAGGTGACCCTCAAAGGCATCATGGTAACGGCTGCCGGCTTCTTGAGAGTTGCGCTCGGAGCGTCGAAGGTAGGTCTCCTTCTTGAGGAGATTAACAAGAATCGCGCTGATGTAGCCGCCGTTATTCTCGCGGATGTCGACGATGAGCGCTTCCTTGTCGAGTTGGCCCAAGTACTGGAGCATGAACTCTTCCATGTCGGGATCGACCATGCCCCCGAGGTAGATGTAGCCGACCTTACCGCCCGAGCGCTGATCGACGACCAGCCGCCGCTTCTTGACCGTGTCGCGCTCCCACAGTGAACGCTCCACCGCGGCGCTGTGGGGCCGAACGTAGATCGTCTTCGCACCTTCGGCGCTGGCCCGAGTGTTCACGCCGAGCGATACGATCTGACCCGCCCGGTCCCGCAGCAGTTCCCGCCAGTCCATCGTCGCCGGCGCGGGTTGTCCGTTGACCGACACGATGTAGCTGCCCACGCCAACGCCGTGGCCCGGCTCGAGCAGCGGCGATCCGGTCATCATGCCGTCGCCATCGTAGAGGTGGGTGATGCGGTGGAATCCACCTTCAGCTTTGGTCTCGATGCCCAAGTAGGCCGGGGTGCTTGCCGGCGGCGCGACGAAGATCTGAGGGTCGACTCGGAACGAGTGGCCAACCGACAACTCGGCTTGCATCCAGCGGATCAGCTCGGTGAGCTCGTTGCGCGCTCGCACGTGGGGTAGCAGCTTAGCGTATTTGTCGCCGACCGCCTTCCAATCCACGCCGTGCATGTTACGCACGTAAAAATAGTCGCGGCACAAACGCCACGCATCCCAGAAGATCTGCTCCCATTCCTGTGCGGGGTTCACATCCAGCTTGAAGCCCTGATAGCTCACGGCTCCCGCCGTCGCGGGCAGGTCCTTACCGGCAATCGGAACGACGCGCGGTCCGCTAATCATCAGGCTCTTGCCATCGGCGGAAACCTGGAAGAAGCCTCCGGGGGTGATCGTCCCGCCGGCGCGTGGCGTCACGTCGTAAAAACTGATCGCGTTCCCGGCCGCGTAAATGATGCGGTCGCCGACCATCTCGACCTGCGTGATCTCGGCGGACACGCCCGGCACCATGATCAGCCGATCCTTAATCCCGTCGAAGTCAATCTTCAGCGTCTTGTCTTCGCTTGGCTTCTCAGGAGTCACTCCCTCCTCTTCGTTGCGCGGACGGAACGGCGAGGGCGTGGTCTTGGCGAGCGGCACCAGAACCAACATCGCTGCGGGTGCGCTGTTGAGCTGACTGAGGATGTTGTCCGCGGTAAAGGGAAGCGAACGATACGAGGCGTAAACGAGGTACTTCCCGTCGGAGCTGAAGCTGGGGTAGTCATCGCGGAAGCGGCCGCTCGTCACTTGGTGGCGGGTCTTCGTGCCGATCTCGATCATCGAGATGACGTTGACCTGCTGCCAAGTCCACGGCTTCTCTTCGACGTACACCAGCCATTTGCTGTCCGGCGAGAATCGGTGGGTCAGTGGAACCATGCTGCGCCGCGCCCGCGCGACTTCGAAGTCTTCCGAGCCGTCCGCCTTGACCAGTCGAATGCGGCTTTCGCTGTCGCCTACCGCGAGCCATTGAGAGTCGGGAGACCATTGCAGGGTCGCGATCTGGCGTCCCCCGTCCTTGGTGATTGCTTTGGCATTGCTGCCGTCGGCGTCGGCTACGTAGACCTGCTGCTCGCGGGTTTCATCGGAGACGTAGGCGACCTTCTTGCCGTCGGGTGACATCTCCGGTTTCTGGAGCCGCACTCCCGGCATGGCCTTCCAAACGCGGACCTCGCCTTCCTTCGCGGGGACATTGATGATCTGCCCGCGCGACTCGACCAGGATCCGCTTGCCGGTAGGCGTAATCGAGTAGCTCTCAACGCCCGGCGCGACGTCCACCCGCATCTCGCGCATGTGGATGCGGTCGCTGTTCAGCGTGAGCTTGACGGGCAGGGTCTGGTTGGCGGCCGGGTCGTAAACCTCGAGGCCGTTGCCGCGCACGTAGATGAGACGCTTACCGTCTGATTGCAGATCGTAGACGACATCGCTCGAAGGCGATGTGTGGCGCTTCGCACTACCGCCGCTGCCGGCGACCGAGTTGATGGTCCATGTAGCGTCGTTCTCGTGGACGAAGAACACCCGATCGCCAATCCACTGAGGGTACTGCGCTTGGGTCTTCGACTCGAAGATCTTGCGAAACGAGAGCGTCGTCAGATCGCCAACCCAGATGTCGTTGCGCGAACCGCCCTGATACCGGAACCAGGCTCCCCCCGAGATATCCGCGTACCGGCAGAAAGCGAGACGCCCATCCGGTCCCATCTGCCCCATGCCCAGACGCTCTATGGGCAAGGGTTCCTCGGGGCCTCCTGCGGCCGGAACCATGAAGGGCTGCGATACAAACTCGGGACCGGGGCCACGACAGAGCAGTTTGCGTCCGTCCGGAGTCCAATCTTCGATGATGGCCGCGTTGATCCGGTTGGTGACGCGTTGAGGAATACCGCCCTCGGTGGGCATGACGTAGACCTGCGATCCGCCGCCATCGTATTGGCCCTGGAAGGCGATCTTGCTTCCGTCCGGCGAGAAGCGGGCGCGGGTTTCGATGCCGGCATGGCGGGTGAGGCGCCTTGCCTGGCCGTTGCCGAGGTCGCCCAGCCACAGATCGCCCTCACGGGTAAACACGACGCGGTCGCCGTGGATATCGGGGGCGAGAAGGAAAGCTCCCTCATCGGCAACGGCGGAACACGCCGCAAAAGCGAGCGATGCGAGGGTCAACGCGCGGTAAGCCTGCATGTGCACGATTTTACGCACTTTGCGGGCTCGCTGACGCGGGCTGGCCTAGGACTTCGCAGTCTGAAGTTCCAAAGCACGCTTCAGACCCTCAAGGCTGGCCATAAAGCGCTTACGGAGGCGCGTGCGAAGCATCGGTTTCGCAAGAAGCACGAGGGGGCCGCAAAGCACTTCGATATTGAAGACGCGGGTGTGGCCATCGGGGCGGACCTCCAGCGACCACAAGTGCGCGTTGCGCACGCCGCCGTTGCCATCCCACCACGCGGCCATCTGGTTGGGGACCACCTCACGAACCGTCTCTACCGTCACTTGTCGACCGATCGGAGGGCCGAGACGTCGAATCTGCTCGAAGCGCGAACCCACCTCAAAGTGGCGGCCCTCCAACCAACGGCCCGGATCATGGAGTCCGCCAGCCCACTTGTGCCAGTTCTCGACATCCTCGAGTACATGCCAGATCTGCTCCGGAGTGAAGGGGAGGTCGATGGCGGTGCCGATGGCAACGCAACTAGCGGTGGGGCCCCGAAGTCCGAGCCGAACAAAGGCACTCTTGACGAGGGGATCGGTAGGTTGCAAGACTGCGGCTTGACTCATGGTGCCTCCGGCAACGCAAGGTTCACCCATAGGGACGGCAAAAGTCAATCGAAGGGCTCAGTTGTCTGGCTTTTCCAGTTCGCTGAGCCATGCGGGCGGAGTCTTCTCGAACTCGTTTATCCACTCGTCGACCGAGCGCTCCCATCGGACGATGTCGCGCTCGCGCTGAGTTTCTACCGTCGCCCAGTAGCCGACCGCGGGCGGATGGGCATGAAGCAGCCACATCGCGAAGACAAGCGTCGCCTTTGAGATCGGCTCCAGATCGACCATCAAGCAGGGCAAGGCCACCACCAGCGAACATGCGCCGAAGAAGAACGCCATCGTCAACGGTGACCACTGAAGTCGGTAGCGCTTCGCGAGCCATCGCCCCAAGGCGTAGAGACCATAGACATACAGCCCCAGCCAAAAGAGGATGAGCGCGATAGCCACCATTAGACCGGCGATGATCATCGTCAACCGCTATTGTAGCAAGGCCCTCTAAAGAAAAGAGTCCTCGCATCAATCAATGCGAGGACTCTACTCAGTTGAGGAGATGACGTTACTTGGTGGTGCGCTCCATGATGAGCTTGACCGAGTCGACGGTCATGCCCTGGCCCGTGTCCGGGAGGTTCGTGACGTCGCCATCGACCTTGTGCAACTTGCCCGAAGCAACCAGAACCTGGCTCTTCATCGCGATCTTCATCGGGGCGCCGCTGCCCGTCTGCTTGTTCTTCACTTCGAGATTCGACGTGATAAAGGCGACGCCGTCGGCAATCTTCTCAAGCAACACGGTTCCGGTCGTGTGCGACTCGTCTTTCTCATCCTTGGCATCGATCTTCAACGTCTCGCCGACCTTCAGCGGCTTCTCGCCGGTAAAGCCCGCATAGCGCATGAACGACATCTGGCTCATCATGCCACCAGCCATTCCGCCACTGGCTCCCTGAGGCTGGCCCACCGGGCGTCCGAACTTGTCGAACTTCTGCACGATTGCCGGCATGTCTTGATCAGGCATCGGCATCTCTTGACCACCGAAGCTCATGCGCATTTCGGCAATCTGCGTCTCGATGTCGGCTTCGCCGGTTTCGTAGGTCTTCTTAACGGTCTGGTTCATGAGCATGTTGATGTCGGCGCTGCCGAGCGACATGTTCGCTGTTACGGCGAGCTTATACGTATCTTTGTCGCCTTCCTTGTAAGTGCGCGTCAGCAGGAACTCATCCTGCATTGCAAAGGCAGTTGCCGCTACGGCAACGAGCATCAAGCCAAATAATCGAAACTTTCTCATGTAGGAATCCTCGCTGATTCGGACGATTATAGTCTACGCCAGCGTCGGCCGCTTCGTGGGCACTTTGTCGCAGAATCCCACTATGCGCTCCGCTGGCAGTTCGGGCAGACCGGCAGTTCCGCGGGATAAACATTCATGCAGTGAGGGCAAACCACGTCCTCGGAACCGGGCTTGCCCATCTGCTCCCGAAGGCGGCGAACCTCCTCCTGCTCATCGAGTTCGTGCAACGCGGAGAGTGAGTAAGGGTCGCGGCGCTTCTGCACGGCATGAACGACCATCAGGACGACTCCGATGACCGCGATGGAGGTGCCGGGGACAAACGCGAATCCACTGATGACGAGCCCGCCAAAGAACAGTGCTCCACCGAGGAAGAGCAGGTTTACCGGTGCCATCACCGCGGGCCCTGCTCATGTTTGTGGGTCAACTTCATGATCGCTTAACCGACTCCTGACCTCTGGTTAATCTCGCCCTTGCAGAGTGGATGGGTTACGGAGGAGATGCATGAAACATACCCTGAGTTTGATCTTGATGGCCGCCACCGTGTCGGCGATCGCCAACCCGTTGCCCGTCAGCGTTTATGACTTCAACGGCAGCCTTGCGCCGATCGTCAATCGCTTTGGCACCGCCCAAGACCTGGAGTTTCGCGCCGGCCGCACGGGTAGCGTGATCGTGCCAGCTACCTACTCGACCGAGACCGTTGGCAGTGTTACTAAGCAGGTCGCGAACTTCGATGATGTCGCCAACCAAGAGAAGTTCTTCCGCGCCCGTCATGGGATGGCCGTGAATGGTGGAGGCGCCTATGTCAACCAGTACTCGATGCTCTTCGACCTGAAGGTCACAAGCGTCGGTGATTGGGTCTCGTTCTACAACACCAACCACGATAACCAGAATGACGGAGATGCTTTCATCCGAGCTTCGGACAGCGGACTGGGAATCTCTGGCGTGTACGCCGGAACCTTCGAGCGCAATCAGTGGAATCGGGTCGTCATCACGGTCGACCAAGGCGCGAACCAGATGAACTTCTATCTGAACGGCGGCTTTGTCCACCAGGTTGCCCTCAGCGGCGGTACTGATGGCCGTTGGGCGCTGTACGCCTACGACGATGCGTTCGCTTCGTGGACGGACATCCTCGGCGACAACGACGGTGACAACGGAATCGGCCAGATCAGCCTGCTCGGTTTCTACGACACGGTCTTGTCGGCGAACGATGTGGCTGCTCTTGGACCCGTTGGCAACCCGGTGCCCGAGCCGGCAACCCTCGCCGTTCTCGGTGTCGGCGCGATCGCTGCAATCCGACGCCGGCGCAAGTAGTTCGTTTGCTGAGTTCCTGGATGCCGCATCCAGGAACTCAGCCCTTCACCGCGCCCGCCACCATCGCTTCCTGCAACTGCTCGCGGAACTTGAGATAGACGATCAGCACCGGCACCATCGCGATTAGCGTCGCCGCGAACAGCCCTGTCCAGTCGGCCCGGTAGTTCTGGGCCATCGCCATGCTCGCGATGCCGAGGGGCAGCGTGCTGTTCTCGCCGCTTAGCAAGACCATCGCCAGCGGATACTCGTTCCAAAGCCCGATGGCGTTGAAGATACCGACCACCACGAGTCCGGGGCGGACGAGCGGGAACATCACCGTCCAAAAGGTGCGAGAGGGTGAGCCGCCATCGATCTCCGCCGCTTCTCGGAGTTCTTCGGGAATCGCCTGAAAGAAACCGGTCAGCACGAAGATGGTGAAAGAGAGCGAGTAGGCGACGTACGCCAGTACGAGCCCGTGCATCGTGTTGAGCAGACCCAGATCGCGATAGAGCAGCACCAGCGGGATTGCGACGAGGAAGTTCGGGAACATCATGCCGCCAAGGAACAGCGCGTAGACGGTTCCGCGGCCCGGGAACGGGAACTTCGCGAAGATGTAGGCCGCCATCGCGCCAATCGGCAGCAAGAACACCAACGTCGCCACGGTGGCGATCAGCGAGTTCACGAAGCTCCGGGCGCCGATTTCGTTCCAACCCCGGCTAAAGTTGTCCCACGCCAGAACCTTAGGTGGCGACCACGGCGAACCGAACAGTTCGGTGTTGGTCTTTACCGAGTTCATTGCAACCCACACCAGGGGCCCGACGATCGCCAGCACCATGAGCGCGATGATCGCGCCGCGAAGGATCTTCATCGTCGCCCGACCTCCGGCGACCGACGGAACCAGAACAGGACCCCTAAGCTCAAGATCATCGCCAGCATAAAGTTTGCGACCGCGATCGTCGCTGCGTAGCCGAACTGGGAGTTGCGGAAGCCCTGCTCATACAGGTAGGTGAGCAGCGACTCGGAGCTCCGGTCGGGTCCGCCGGTCGTCATGATCTGAACCAGCGCGAACACGTTCATCACATTGATGACCACGTAGGTCACGGCGATTCGCTTGACCGACCACAGCAGCGGCCAGGTGATCTTGCGAAATCGGAACCAACCCCGCGCGCCATCGAGTTCGGCCGCCTCGTTGATCTCCTCGGGAATCTGCCGCAAGCCCGCCGTGAACAGCAGCGCGTAGAACCCCAGCGCATACCAAATGAATGCCGCGGTGACGCTCGGCAGGGCGGTGCCGGGGTCGCCCAGCCAGCCACTCCGCGGAGGCTCGATCCTCATCAACCGGACGATCGCATCGACCGGGCCGAACGAGGGGTTGAACAAGAACATCCATAGAATTGCCACCACGACCAGCGACATGACCTGCGGGATCAGGATGGTCGCGCGGAGTGCTCGGGCCGAGCGGTGGTTACCGACCGAGAGATGCGCCAAAGCAACTCCGCCCGCGATCAAGAAGATGCCTGATACGACGAGCATCCACAGCCCGTTCGAAAGCGTCTGGCGGTACGCCTCATCGGCGGCGAGCCGCTCGAAGTTCTTGGCCCCCACGTAGTTGACCTTGGTCGAGAGGCCGCTGGTCGTGAACAGGGACAGCCGAAAGGTCTGGATCAGCGGCCAGACCACGAGCCCGACGTACAGCATCGCCGCGGGGGCGAGGAACCCCAAGATGAACGGCAGGGTACGTCGACGCATCAGCCGCCATTATGACGCCCCGCCGTTGGTCAGGGCTTCTTGAGCGCCTGCGCCACCGCGACCCCGATTGCCTGCGGCGGCACTGGGAACCCGAGAGCCGCCGCCAAGGTCGGCATGATATCCACCTGCCGCAGCATCGGCAACTGGACTCCGCTCGCCAATCCGGCCCCCCGGGCGTACCAGATCGTGTGCATCTTGGTGCGGTACGGCACGAAGCCATGGACTCCATCCGGCCCCGACATCGCGTCGGTGAACTTGGCCGAACGTCGCGTGGAAGGGTAGAGCCCCAGCGCGAAGTCCATAAAGGCATCCGCACCGGCGGCCCCGCCGATGCCCAGTCCGGCGCGCTGCTTGGCGTCGAGGACGGTGGTCACGATGGGATTGCCTTGGTCGTCGCGCGCCGCGAGCAACGCGGCGGTTGCCTTGCGCAAGACCTCGGCTTTCTTCTCAACGGGGACGATGCCGCCCTTCCGATCGGTCGTGTTGACCACCAACCCGAAGTCCGCCCAAGGCGGCGCGCATACCTGGGTCTTGGTCAGGTCGAGCCGACCGCCTTCATCAAAGGTCAGCAAGCCTGCTTGAGCGAGGATCGCGTTGACGTTGGCGTAGTGCGTCACACCCTCCATCCCGTGGTCGCTGACGAGGGTCACGACGGTATCGGCAGGCACCATATCCAGAATCTTCCCGAGCCACGCATCTTGCTTCTGGAACACCCGTTCATAGCAGCGCCAGAGGAACTCGCGGACCTTCGGGTCGGTTCCCGGCACATCGGGGTCGAGGAACCCCATCCAGGTGTGGCCCGCGCTGTCCGACATCGGCGTGTAGTGGAAGAGCGCATCCGGCTGGTAGCGATTCAGCGCAAACTTGATTCCCGCGGTCAAGTAGTCGCAGTCCGACTGAACGACCTCCAGAAGCCGCTCCTCGGCTTGGCCGCTGCCGCCTTCGTAGTACGGCTTGCCGAAGAGTCCTCGCTGGTACGGCGTGAAGGCATCGTCGTGGAAGCCAGGGTAGTTGTCCAAGTACTCGGCAAGTTGCTCGGGGGTGTTCGCCCCCGGAAGCGCGCTGGCCTTGCGGGTGTAGAGCGCCATGCTCGAGCCATCTGCCGCCAGTTCGAAGAGGCGGAACGCGGTGTTCGCCTGCCGTTCGCCCGAGCGGATTCTCACGGGCTTGCTCCACATGGTCGAGTCTTCGCGGGCCTCATGGGGCTTCAGAATGATCTGACCCTGTGCGGAGTCCTTGCTGGTCCGCAACGCGACCGTGTCGAGCCCCGTTTTGGGATCGTCCGGGCTGTCGTAGGCCATGCCGAAGAATACGTTGTCGGCGACTTTGAAGGTGAATGCCAATGACTTACCCGTCATCAAAGGCACGTTCGACCTCCATGTCGTCGGAGTCTGATCAAATGCCTTCACATCGATCATCTGGGCCGCTGAAAGTTCAGATTCAAAGCCTGAATATTGAACATATCGATCAGCCGCTCCGGCGCGCTTCAGGTTCTCAACATGGGGTTCAGCAGGATAAGCTTGGGTTGCCGAGAGGGCCGCGACCTTCCATCCCGCCTTGGCAAGCGTGATGTACGCGGGCTCGGCGGTCAGCGAGCGGCTGTCAAAGCCTGACCGCGTCTCCAGAATCGTGAAGTCACTTACCGGGGTCCGAGGCACCGAGTTGTTGGTGATGCCATTGACATCACCCCACGCTCCGGTGAAGATCGCCGCGTGGCCGACCGCCGTCTTGCTGGGGAATGCAGGAATGACCGACTTCGCGTGGACGCCGGATTGCGCGAGCTTAGCCACGTTCGGAAGCTTCCCCTCACGAACTAATCGCTCGATGACGAACGCCGGCGCGCCATCCCACGAGATGAGGACGAGCTTTGGCCCAGCGTAAGCGGGAAGGTTGATAAGCGAAGCCGCAAGTGCAAGCGCGATCATGCTCCTCAATGTACCGAACGTTAACGTCTCGATCACAATTGGGCGGTGGAGATGCGCGAACTTTTAAGGCGTGACGTGCTGTCCGCGGCGCCCAAGTTGCTTGGATGGGTGCTACGCGCGGGTGACCTCACCGCCCGCATCGTCGAAGTCGAGGCGTACCGCACCCCAGACGATCCCGGATGCCATGCCCACCGTGGCCAGACGCCTCGCTGCGCCACGATGTTCGGCGAACCCGGCCACGCCTACGTCTACTTCACGTACGGCAACCACTGGATGCTGAACGTGGTCGCCCACGAGCCGGGCTACGCGGCCGCGATCCTGATCCGTGCCGCCGAGCCGCTCACCGGCCTTGAGACGATGCGATCGAGACGCCCCAAGGCGAAACGCGATGAAGACTTGCTGTCTGGTCCCGGCAAACTCGCCGCCGCCTTCGGCCTTGACCGGCGCCACGATGGGCTGGACCTGTTCGCAGGCGGTGCCGTGCGATTAGAGCCCGGCGAACCGCCGCGACAAATCCTCATCGGAACCCGAATCGGCCTCGCGCTGGGCAAGGGTGACGACCTGCCTTGGCGCTTTATGGACGCGGAACAGCTGAGATGGGTCAGTCGGCCCCTCCCGAAGGGTGTACGATAGGCTCCGCGCTCGGACAAGGATGGATGCTGATGACTGCCGACGAACCGAGGATCGACCGCCTTGCCTGGCTCGAAGGAGCGTGGACCGGATCCGCCTTCGGCGGGACCATCGATGAGGTGTTTGCGGCTCCTGCCGGCGGCGTTGTGCTGGCTACCAGCCGAGTGGTGACCGACGGCCAACTCACCAATCGCGAGTTCATCGTGCTCGCCGAGCGGGACGGCATCCTGATCTACGAAGTCCACCTGCCCAAACGCGAGCCTCACGTCTTCAATCTCGAGAGTCTCGGCGAGCAAAGCGTGGTCTGGGCCGACCCCGAGAACGACTGGCCCAAGCTGATTACCTATATTCGAACGGGCGAAGCGATCGAGGTCAAGTTGGAAGGTGGTCCCGGTGGTCGAGTCGAGCAGTTCACCATGCGGCGAAAAGCGCGCTAGCTTGTGCCTAGACGGTTGTGGACGAAGGATGCGTCGAGCCAGCGACTCTCCACCCCCAACCCCCTCCTCTCCAAGGAAAGGAGGGGGCTCCTCTGCCCAGTCCTAGTTCCCGAAGATCCCGTCGATCCGCGTCATCGTCTCTTCGTCCAGCTTCTCCAGCACGCCCAGCGCGCCGAGGTTGTCCTCGAGCTGAGACATCTTCGTCGCGCCCATGATCACCGATGTGACGCGCGGGTTCTTCGCGCACCATGCGATCGCAAGCTGCGAGTTGGTGCAGCCGAGGTCCTTGGCTACGGCCTCGAACTGACGCACCTTCTCGATCCGCTCCGGTGTGACGATCCCCTGCAGCCACTCCATCCCTTCCAGCGCAAGGCGGCTTCCCTCAGGGATGCCGTCGTTGTACTTGCCGGTGAGCAGTCCGCTCGCCAGCGGGCTCCAAGTGGTGGTGCCGATGCCGCAATGCTCCAGCGCCACGCTGAGGTCGCCCTCAAACTTGCGCCGCTCCACCAGGTTGTACTGCGGCTGCTCCACCACCGGGCGATGCAGTCCGTGCCGCTCGGCGTAACGCCAGGCTTCGATAATCCGGGTCGACGTCCACTCCGAGGTGCCCCAGTAGTGCGCCTTGCCGGCGACGATCATATCGTGGAACGCGTGGACGATCTCCTCCACGGGCGTCTCCACCTCATCGCGGTGGCAATAGACGAGGTCGATCTCGTCGAGCTGCATCCGCTCTAGCGAGCCGTCGATCGCCTCCATCAGCCGCTTGCGGTTGAGGGTGTTCTTCTCGTTAGGCCCATCATGCAGTCCCCAGAAGAACTTGGTGGAGACCACATAGTTGCCGCGTCGCCAGCCGAGCGTCTTGAGTGCCTCGCCCATGACCGTCTCGCTGGCCCCTCGCGCATACACTTCGGCGTTGTCGTAGAAGTTGATGCCCGCGTCGTACGCCGCGGTCATCAGTTCGACGGCGGAGCCAACATCGACTTGGTTGTGGAAGCTAACCCACGACCCGTAAGAAAGCACACTAAGCTGCAGGCCAGATCGGCCCATGCGACGGTATTCCATTCTCCCTGAGTCTACTAGGTAAGGAACTCCCCAGAACTTATCCCCCGACCGGCCCGGCTTTTCCCCATTTCTCCAAAAACTTGGGGAAGAACGCCGCGTCTTTCTTTCCCGCTGTCTCGTCGTGATACTCTGCAAACCCCAAGATATGGTGGTTTCGCGCCCGCACCAGCCCTAGATTTGGATTCCAGGGAACTCGGCGGAGCGTAGAACACGAGAGGAACACGGATGAAGATCGGACGCTATTTCACGACTGCTGGCAACGACCCTTACGCGGGAATCCCCTTTGAGCCCCGCCGGAGCGAGATCAAAAACCCTGATGGGTCCAGTGTGTTCAAGATGGAAAGCGTCATGGTCCCTGCGCAGTGGTCGCAGGTCGCGACCGATATCCTAGCGCAGAAGTATTTCCGCAAGGCGGGCATCCTCGGCGGCAAGCCCGAACTGCGTAACCTAAGCCCCTACACGAAGCTCGACGTCGACTTCGAGACCGACTCCCGCGAAGTGTTCCACCGGCTCGCCGGCTGCTGGCGACACTGGGGCGAGACCTTCGGCTACTTCGACACCGCCGACGACGCCCAAGCTTTTTACGACGAGCTGTGCAACATGCTCGCCCAGCAGGTCGCCGCACCGAACAGCCCGCAGTGGTTCAACACCGGTCTGCATTACGCCTACGGCATCGAAGGCGTGCCCCAAGGCCACACCTATGTGGACCCCAAGACCGGCGAGATGCGCGAGAGCCAGAACGCCTACGAGCGGCCCCAGCCTCACGCCTGCTTCATCCTCAGCGTGAAGGACGACCTCGTCAACGAGGGCGGCATCATGGACCTCTGGACCCGCGAGGCCCGCATCTTCAAGTACGGTTCCGGCGTCGGCACCAACTTCTCCAAGATCCGCGGCGAGAACGAGCGGCTCTCTGGTGGCGGCAAGTCCAGCGGCCTCATGAGTTTCCTCCGGGTCGGTGACCGCAGCGCGGGTGCGATCAAGTCGGGAGGCACCACCCGCCGCGCCGCCAAGATGGTGTGTCTCGACCTCGACCATCCCGACATCGAGACCTTCGTCAACTGGAAGGTCGTCGAAGAGCAGAAGGTCGCCGCGCTGGTGACCGGCTCTAAGCTGTGCGAACGGCACCTGAATGCGATCATGGGCTCGTGCGCCAACGACAACAACCCGCGCACCAACCCCGCCCTCCGCACCGCCATCGCCGAAGCAAAGGCCGCGGAGATCCCGCTGAACTACATCCAGCGCGTGATCCAGCTCGCCGGGCAAGGCTTCTCGAGCATCGAGTTCGCCACCTACGACACCGGCTACGAGTCTGAGGCCTACCTCACCGTCTCCGGCCAGAACAGCAACAACTCGGTCCGCGCCACCAACGCCTTTTTCCAAGCCGTCGAGAACGACGACGACTGGATGCTGTACAAGCGAAGCGACGGCAGCGTCGCCAAGACCCTCAAGGCTCGCGAGCTTTGGGAAGACATATGCTACGCCGCATGGGCGAGCGCCGACCCTGGCCTGCAGTACGACACCACGATCAACGAGTGGCACACCTGCCCCGAAGACGGCCGGATCAACGCCAGCAATCCGTGTTCCGAGTACATGTTCCTCGACGACACTGCGTGCAACTTAGCGAGCATAAACTTAGTCAAATTCTACGATCCCGAGACCGGTGAGTTCGACGTCGTCGGTTATCGCCACGCCATCCGGCTGTGGACGGTCGTCCTCGAAATCAGCGTGCTGATGGCCCAGTTCCCCTCGAAGGAGATCGCCCAGCTGAGCTATGACTTCCGCACGCTTGGCCTTGGCTATGCGAACATCGGCGCGCTGCTCATGCAGATGGGCATCCCCTACGACAGCCCGCAGGGCCGAGCCATAGCCGGTGCCCTCACCGCCATCATGGGCGGCGACAGCTACGCGGCCAGCGCTGAGATGGCCAAGGAGCAGGGCCCGTTCGCGAAGTACGACCGCAACGCCGCCCACATGCTCCGGGTCATCCGCAACCACCGGCGCGCCGCCTACAACGAGCGCGAATACGAAGCGCTGAGCATCAAGCCGGTCGGAATCGACCCCGACGAGTGCCCCACCAACCTACTCTCGGCGGCCCGCAAGGCGTGGGACGACGCCCTCGAGCTCGGCGAGAAGTACGGCTTCCGCAACGCCCAGGTGACCGTGCTCGCCCCCACCGGCACCATCGGCCTCATCATGGACTGCGACACCACCGGCGTCGAGCCCGACTTCGCCCTCGTGAAGTTCAAGAAGCTCGCCGGAGGCGGATACTTCAAGATCGTCAACCAGTCGGTCCCCATCGCCCTCAACCACCTCGGCTATACCGCCGACCAGATCGAGGACATCGTCAAGTACACGGTCGGCAACAAGGCGCTTCCGTGGGAGGGTGAGGGAGTCACGCGCCAAGCTCTCCTCGCCAAGGGATTCACGCCCGAGAAGCTCGACGCCATCGAAGCCGCCCTCGAGAACGCGTTCGAAGTCGGTTTCGTGTTCAACAAGTTCACCCTCGGCGAGGAGTTCTGCAAGGACGTCCTCGGGTTCACCGAGGAGCAGCTGAACGACTGGTCGTTCAACATGCTGGAGTCGCTCGGATTCACCAAGGATCAGATCGAAGCCACCAACGAATACGTGTGCGGCACCATGACCGTGGAAGGCGCGCCGCACTTGAAGAACGAGCACCTCGCCGTGTTCGACTGCGCCAACAAATGCGGCAAGAAGGGCCGCCGGTTCATCAGCGCCGAAGGCCACATCCGCATGATGGCCGCCGCCCAGCCGTTCCTCTCCGGCGCGATCAGCAAGACGATCAACCTCCCCGGCGAGGCCGACGTCGACGCGATCAAGGACGCCTACTGGCTGTCGTGGTCGCTGGGCCTCAAGGCGAACGCGCTGTACCGCGATGGCTCCAAGCTGTCGCAGCCGCTGAACGCTTCGACCGACGACGCCGCAGCCGCGATTCTGGAGGCGGCGATCTCGCCGGTAGGCAGTGAGCAGTTGGCAGCAAGCAGCCTTACTGCTGACAGCCAACTGCAAACTGCCAACTCCGATGCTGTCCTCCAAGCGGCCGAGCGCCTCGTCTACCGCTACATCAGCAAGCGACGCGCCATGCCCGCCCGGCGAAAGGGCTACACCCAGAAGGCGCGCGTGGGCGGCCACAAGGTGTATCTTCGCACTGGCGAGTTCGAAGACGGCTCGCTCGGCGAGATCTTCATCGACATGCACCGAGAGGGCGCGGCGTTCCGGTCGCTCATGAACTGCTTCGCGATCGCGATCTCGCTCGGCCTGCAATACGGCGTGCCGCTCGAGGAGTTCGTCGAGGCGTTCACCTTCACCCGGTTCGAGCCGAACGGCACCGTGCAGGGTCACGATAACATCAAGATGTCGACGTCGGTCATCGACTACATTTTCCGCGAGCTGGCGATGAGCTACATGGGTCGCTACGACCTCGTGCAGGTGAAGCCGGAAGACCTCCGCGCCGACGCGGTGAGCAAGCCCTCGCAGACGCCGGAGTTCGACTTCGAGGAAGACGAAGGCGAGATCGAGGGAACGGCGCCGGGATTCGCGGTGGAGGCCCACGACTCGCGCGGCTACGGAGACGCTGACAAGCCAACAGACCAACACGCCAACAACCAATCTTCCCTCCCTTTTGACGGCCACTCGACGGGCAACGTGGGATCTCCCGCGTGGCAGGTCGAGGCCCGGGATAAGGGACATGTCGTGGTGGGCAAGATGGAAGGCCGCGCCGCGGTCGCCTCCTCCCCCTCTCCGCAGGCGGGGAGGGGGCCGGGGGGTGGGGTCAACCCGAGCAATCCGAACCTACCCGCTCCCGCCCGAGCCAACCCGAACGCGCAGCTCAACGAGCAGATGCGCGTGGCGAAGCTGAAGGGCTACGAGGGTGACCCCTGCAAGGCGTGCGGCTCGTTCACGCTGGTGAGAAATGGCGTGTGCTTGAAGTGCGACAGCTGCGGCGAGACGAGTGGGTGTAGCTAGTTTCGTTGGAGAAGATTGCAGGTGCTGCAGGAATCCACGGGTCGTTCGCGCTACTTAAGAGACATGATGCGCAACCTTGCCTTCCTCTGCGTTCTCGTCTTCTGTATCTCCTGTTCCTCGACGAAGAGCGGACCAGAAGGGAGCCTTTACCGTGACGGCGAGCCGCCGGTGAGCGCGGTGGAGGACAACGATCCCGAGTTGGCCGCGGCCGAAGCGAAGGCGCGGGCTTCCCTGCCGGAGTTCATCAGCGAACTGCAGCAGCAGCAAGCGAAGACCACCGGCCAAGTCACCTTCTCCATCAAGACATCCTTCCCCGCAAACGACTCGGCGGAGCATATGTGGGTGGACGTTGAGAAGTTTGAGCAAGGGGTCTTCTTTGGCACCCTCGGCAACGACCCGATCTACGCCAAGAACCTGAAGCTTGGCGACGCGGTCCAGGTGAAGCAAGATGCGGTCGAGGACTGGATCATCATGGACGACGCTGGCAACATGCGCGGCGGCTACACGGCGAAGTTGCTGATGGAGCGGGAGGCGGCGAAGGGGAAATGATCACAAGCCTAACTCCTGATTGCATAAGTCCTCGTGCGCCCAAATCCCTGAATCGACCGTCGAAGTCAGAACGAAACGGCGTCTGTCTGAAGCGCGACAGCTGCGGCGAGACGAACGGATGTAGCTAGACCCACCACTATGCGTCCGCCACCTAACGCGCCTAGAACTCTCATCCATCTGGACGCCTCCTGCTTCGCCTTACAACCACTCTCGTTAGCGGAACTTACAGACCGCGTCAAGCGCTTTCGGGCCGAAGAGACCTTGCGTCCTTTAGCTAGAGTTGCATGCGCATTGACCAACGGGAGACGCTGGCATAGCGATCAGCAGTGGGCACTAAGTCAGTTCCTCGCCCCGGAACTACTCCAGAAAAGCAGTATTGATCTCAAGTCAGAGTCTTGGGTCTTCATCAGCCGTCGACAACTACACCTAACATATCTGCTTCTGGCAACCTACGGCGACCGCACCCATCAAGACGCAACCCGTTCGCTCTTGGACCCGGCAGACCGCTTTGAGTTCGGAGAGTTATTACTACATGTATCGAGCTTTCTCGGAGATACTTCTACCAAACGCGCCACGGCAGCAACCACAGCACGAAACATAAATCCTTTTCAACATGAATCACGGATTGCAGTGCAACTGCTTAGGACTGCTAAGTCTGATCAACCGATATCTGCAGATACTGAACTCATACGAGGTCACCGACTCCTGTTTCATTATTTACCAAAGGAATACCAGCGCGATGGCAGGACCATTGATGCCCTAGCAGCCAGTTGTTACGATCGCTTGCAGTGTGAACCCCAGGACCTCTGGCGTCTAGCGGCTTCGGTCCTTCTCGCGAACTATCAACAATCTGGTCTCACCTTGAAGACGCAACCTGGCCTATCAAGAAGTGTTTTCTTCAAGAATTTCAGATGGGATGAGGTTAGAGTTGATCGTACGTTGAACGCATTGACCACGTCACTGGATCAACTTGCATGGGAGTTCTCTCAGGGCTCTCATCGATTCCTGACATGTATTGACAAGAAACCACTGTTGCAGCTGTCTGACGATCACATTATCCTCGACTTTACGTCTCTTGCGTGCTTTCTCGGAAGCGGGATCTTTGATCTGATCGCCGATTCCCTTCATCATGATGAACGACAGCACTTTCGAGAGTACCTTGGACTCGCTTTGGAAGCCTACGCTCGCGACATTGCTGATGCTGCTGCGAAGCACTCTAAGAGCGGGTCGGTGGTAACTGCCACTAAAGAGAACCATCCCGGACATGATTTTCGAATTCAAGACAATCTAGTACTAGCTGCGTTAGAAGTAAAAGCAGATTCACTAAAAGCAGACTACTTAACGGCAGATACCTCTCTAATCTTTTCGAACATGATCATGTCAAGTAAAGTATTCACGAAAGCTCATGATCAACTTGCCAAGTCATTCAAGTCTTTAGTAGTGGAGAACAAGAATCTCACTCGCCTGCATCTTGGAGTCATAGTACTGGATGATGCGTTTGCTTTCATGTACGTTCAGCAGGCATTCAATGAAAAGTTCAGGAAGCTCTTTAAGGATGTCGAAGAGCTAAAGAGCAAGCACTTTGTAAGGCCATTTGTTGCCAGCTTGCGCGAGTGGGAGCAGATTTGCACGCTGGTTGCATCCGGACGCCGCTTTGTAGATTGCTTCGATGCCATAGTCAACCATGATCCTATAGGCGAGTACACGATCCGAATGAGCCTTGATTGGAAAGACTACGTTGTCACATCCTTATCAGACACCTTGTTAGATGAGGCATTCGAAGATGTATTCAACGAACTGGCGTCTGTACTCAGTGAGTCATTTGAGCAAGAGATCCGCTGAAGTTAGCCCGCGGATCGGCATGAATGCTGCAACTCAATCATGGCGCTCTACTACATCCAAGACCGATGCCACGATCGGGACTGGCCGACCTACACGGTGTTCGTGGTGCGCAAAGCCGGCAACCGCCGCGGGCTGCCTGCGCGGGGGTGCGATGTGATGACCCGCGACGAAGTGGACGCCGAGATCGCCCGCATCCGAGCGATCGACTGGCCGCTCGAGCCGTGGTGGTAGGGGTTCCCCTCCCTTTCATTCCGATGAGAGGGAGGGCTAGGGAGGGAGAGTCCTTGGGATTTTGGATTCTAGATTGCAGAATCTATATTCTAGAGATCATGATCCTCTCCACCCCCAACCCCCTCCTCTCCGGAGAAAGGAGGGGGCTTTCCGGTTCCCTCCCTTTCGCTCCGGTGAGAGGGAGGGCTAGGGAGGGAGAGTCCGATGGATGTAAGGTTCTAGACTTGTGATTGCAGGAATCCTGCAGATAGAACCTCTCCACCCCCAATCCGACCCCTCTCCAAAAAAGAAGGGGCTATAGGGCTATGCGGGCTCCGAGCGCTCGGCGAGCAGGCGCTCAAGTTCCTTCATCCAGTGCGTTAACATCCGCGGATCCGAGTCGAACAGATCGAGCGACGGAATGCGAAGCGTAGCGATCCCAAGATCGGCCAGATATCGGTCCCGAGCGGCGTCCTGGTTGCTACGCTCCACGTGTTGTTCGCCGTCGATCTCAACGCACAGCTTAGCGCTTGGGGCGTAGAAATCGAGCACATAGGGTCCAACCGGTACCTGCCGACGAAAGCGATGGCCCAGCGCGTCCTTTCGCACCATCCCCCAGAACACCTTCTCGCTCGTGCTCATGTTGCTCCGAAGCTCCCGGGCACGGTCCCGCGCCTCGGGCGACTTGTTCAGGTGACGAGCCATGTCTTAGTGTAACGCTCGTTGGGTAAGAAGTTCGTACTGCCTCTCCACCCCCAACCCCTCCTCTCCCGGGGGAAAGGAGGGGGCTAATGCCTCTCCACCCCCAACCCCCTCCTCTCCAAGGAAAGGAGGGGGCTCGGAGACTTTAGACCCACCCTCATTTCTCCCCGAGGGGCCATCCGACCTACCCCCCGCCGAACGCGCGTTAGCATGGAGGCATGAAGATCGCATTTGCCATCGGAGCCGCGGCGGCGGCATTCGCCCTTTCGGGCTGTCATTTCAACTTCAACCACGGGGTCAAGGGCTCGGGGAAGGTCGTCAGCGAGGACCGCAAGGTCGGGGAGTTCTCCGAAGTCGAACTTCGGGGAGCGGGCGAGCTGGATATCGAGGTCGGGCCGGCGGTCAAGGTCACGATCAAGACCGACGACAACATCGCCAAGCTGGTGGAGACACGGGTCGAGGGCGGCAAGCTGATCATCGATACCAAGGAGCCGGTCTCGCCGACCGAGTACAAGATCGTCATTCAAACGCCGTCGCTCGAGCTGCTGGAGATTCAGGGCGCGGGCGATGCCAAC
The DNA here is from genome assembly GCA_020850325.1 of Methanoregulaceae archaeon. Taxonomy (GTDB): domain Bacteria; phylum Armatimonadota; class Fimbriimonadia; order Fimbriimonadales; family Fimbriimonadaceae; genus JANJUB01. The sequence goes on along the minus strand of JADZEW010000023.1, from coordinate 10,526 downwards.
GTTCGCGGTATTCACGGTAAGTCGTTCGCGGCGAAGATCTCGGGCGCGGGCGGTCTTGTGCTCGCTGGAAAAGTCGAGCAGGCGACCTTCAGCATCCGCGGGGCGGGAGACGTGTCGGCGTATGAGCTGGACGCGGAGTCGGTAGAGGCCTCGGTCAGCGGCGCGGGTGAGATCCATGTCTCGGCGAGCAAGACGCTCGACGCCGATCTGGCGGGCGCGGGAGAGATTCGGTACCGCGGGAATCCGACGGTGACGAAGAGCGTCGATGGCGCGGGCTCGATCGAGAAGGAGTAACCGAAGAGCCCTCTCCCCGGCTCGGGAGAGGGTCATCTCGTCGATTCACCGAACCCGAACTGCACTTTGCGCAGTCTGTATGGAATACCGAAGCTAAGCGCTTCAAGCGCGACCGTTCATCGGAAGACGAGGTGGACCCATGCATGAACGAATCGAATCGACCAAGATGATCAGCCAGTGGTTCCGCGAGGCGGTACATGCCTCGCTTTGGGACACGCTGGGTCTGAAAGACGAGCAAATCGAGACTTATCTCGGCCAGATGTTGGTGGAGTTCCTCCACTTTGACGGCATCTACAAGCTCCGCGACGAATCCGGCCGGCCGATTAAGGCGGTCACTGAAATGGTCGCGGAAGGTGATGTGCGGCTGAAGGCCAGCTCGTTCGACCGCGAGCGGGAGGTCCACAAGCACGTGGGCGATTTCCTGCTGTTCTGGAGCGGCATGTTCCCCGAGCAGCTGCAAGCCCTGCCCGCCCCCGACCGGGTGATCGATTGCGAGAAGCAAGGCGCGTACAGCTACTACGTGGTGTCGACCTTCGACCACGGACGATACGCGGACGAAGCGCCGGTGTTCCGGAAGCTGAGCGAGGAGTTCGAAGCGTGTCGGCTGGGACTGTCGCTGGTGCGTCGGAAGCTGGGCGGATTGGCGTCGTAGGGTTGTTGGCGTGTTGGCGTGTTGGTCTGTTGGTCTGTTGGTCTGTTAGGGGATAGGGGGCCAGCGCTCCGAATCCGTTCCCAACACGCAAGCACACCAACACACCAACACACCAACTCACCAACTGGCTAACACGCCAACAAGCCTCCCCACCATAATGATCCCATGGCGAGAATCGTCGTGGAAGAGGCAGAGGCCCTGCTCGATCAGGAGATCCAGGTTCTGGACAAGGGATTTGTGCGGCTCGTGGACTACATGGGCAGCGACCAGCGGATCGTCCAGTCGGCGCGGGTGAGCTACGGCGAAGGCACCAAGAGTTTCCGCCAGGACCGCGGCCTCATCAACTACCTGATGCGCCATGAGCACACTTCGCCCTTTGAGCAGGTGATCCTCACCTTCCACGCCAAGATGCCGATCTTCGTCGCGCGTCAATGGGTGCGCCACCGCACCGCGCGGCTAAATGAAATCTCCGGCCGCTACTCGATCATGAAGGACGAGTTCTATCTGCCCGATCCCGAGCAGATGCGCGGCCAGAGTGATGACAACAAGCAAGCGCGCAACGACGAAATCGTGCCCGAAGCCCAAGCGATGATCGCCGAGATGGCCGAGGACCAGGCTCAGGTTTACGCCCACTACGAAGGGATGATCGAGCGGGGCCTGGCGCGGGAAATCGCCCGCAACAACTTGCCCTTGTCGCTCTATACGGAGTGGTATTGGCAGTGCGACCTCCACAACCTCTTCCACTTCTTGGCGCTACGGCTCGATTCGCACGCGCAATACGAGATCCGGGTGTACGCGGAAGCGATGGCCAAGTGCGCCAAGGCGGTCGCTCCGCTGGCTTACGAGGCTTTCGAGGAGCATCGGCTGCACGCGGTGAAGTTCTCCCGCAGCGAGGCCCAGGCGTTGGGCGCGATGCTCGCTGGCGAAACGGTCGAGCTTGACGAGCGAGGCCGCCAGCAGTTCGAAGCGAAGATCGCGAAGCTGCGCTCGAACTAGTCGACGACTTCGAACAGCACGCCGCCCCGGAAGGTCTGCGTCACGCGCAGTTCGCCCTCGGCAACCGCGTCGGCGAGGAACACCTTCCACCGACCTTGGACGTCCCCCACCAGCGACTCGCGTTCGGCTTCAGGCAGCGGCCCGGGGGTTTCGCCGAGCCCCATCGCGCCGACCCACCGGCGCACAAACTCAGGGTCGCTCATCCGCAAGTTGACGTAGACCCGCTCGATGCCCAGCTTGCGGAAGCTGGCGATGAGGTCGTCGCTTGAGGTCATGGTGGCATAGCCCATCTCGGTCGAGTGCCCGTAGCTCGCCCAGTAGTAGGGAACATCCAGATAGAAGCCGAAGACTTCGTCGTAAAGCGCGACCTTTCCTGTGCCCTGGTTGATCGCTTCGGCGGCCTCATAGAATCCCAGCTTCTGCCGCAGGTACTCCGGTGCCGGAGTGGCACCCAACGCCACGCGGATGCGGTCGGGGTCGAGCAGCATCTCCTTCGCCCAAAAGCCGGTGATCAAGAACTGCAACGTTAGGACCGCCCCCACCAAGATCGTTCGGCGAGGCGAAGTCGCCCATGCCCCCAATGCCAATGCGAGGACGGGGGCAAAGCTGACCGCGTACCGGCTTTGTTGGCTCAGCACCACCCACACCGATAACCCGAGCGCGGCCCAAAGCAGCGCCGGACCGAGTTCTCGACGACGCGTCCCGAGCGCCCCCGCGAACAAGCCCAGCAAAATCGGAAGCCCGATTGCACCGAGCGGATTGCCGGTCGCCCCAGATGCGCGGCCCTGCTCGTCGATGACCAGTTTCTGGCCGGGATTCACGTAGCGCCCGGGCTGGTAGGCGAGACCGAGCACCGCGTGGGGAACAGTCCACGTACCTTCCCACGGTACGCCGAACGTGTCCTGCTCATTCCGATAAACATCAGCCTGGTTCTGATCCCAGTTCTTACCGCCGAAGTGTTCATACAGGAAGGGGTACACCGGGTTGCCGGTCCACGCAAAGTTCTTCGCGTACCAAGCTCCGCCTACCGCGAGCGCGATCAGCGCCGAAACACCGACCGTCCGAAGTGCCCGACCTCGGTTGCAAGAGTCCCAGACCAGCTGACCAGCAACGATCGCCAGAGCCATTGCTGACGCGAGGCCGGTGTACTTTGTGCCGATCGCAAACCCGAGGAGGATGGCCCCGGGCAGCCACGGCTCATCGTGGGTGAGCGAACGCAGGAGCAACCACGCACCTAAACCCGCGTAAAGGCCGTGCGCGACGTCCAGATAACCGGTGCCGGTCTCCCAAACGATGACCGGGGCGGTGGCGAACGCGGCGGCGGCAATGAGTCCAGCGCGGGGTCCCCAATACTGGCGACCCAGCCCAAACAAGGTCAACACGCCGAGCAGCGTGTAACTGATCGTGAATGCCTTCGCGCCCGCTTGGCCGCCCCAGACCAGCCCCCAAAGAAAGAGGTTGTCCACCGTGAAGGGGAAGTTGCTGTGGTGGATGAAGCTGACCGGCTCGATCTGCCCGGCGGCCAGCCACATCTTTGGAACGGCGAGATGGTAAGCGATCGTGTCCCAATCGAGCGCGGTGCTGGGGGCGAGTGCGCCGATCAGCCCCACAAAGAGTGGCAAGATGACGGCGGCAACGGCGACCCATTCAGGCCCCTCCGGGCGGCGTCCGATGATACGCACCGGGTGGCGAACGAGGTTCACCGCGCCGATCACTCCCAGCAATCCGACAACCCCGATGCCCCATTTGAGTCCGCCCGGGAGGAGCCCAATGAAGAGGGTCAGCAGACCGACGCTGCCCAGCCCGACGAGCCCGCAGATGCCCGTGCCCGCGGCGGGGTGGAGATGCTCGATGTGCTTGCCGACCAACAGCCGTCCCCAGCCGATCATGGCTACGGAGAAGACAAGGGTGATCAGGACGCCCAGCATGTTCCGGTTAGGATACTGCCTGCGTCAGATTATCGTCGCCACCAAGGCACCGGGGTTCCTGTGCGGAACTTGGGCGTGTAGGGTTGCCCGCGCTCGATCGTGTCGGCGACTTCGATCATCAGCCGTCGGATCCTGTCTCGCCAGCCGTTCGCTTCGTCGGGAGCGGGGACCTTCGCGGCGGCTCGCAGCGCCTTCACCGAGCGCTTGTCGCCAAACTTGCCGAGGTACAGCGCGGCCATCTCGCGGGTTCTGCTTGACGGAGCGGTCAACGCAGCTTCAAGGGTTGTTCGCTCGGATTTGCCGACGCGCTCGGCCAGACATTGAACAACTTGGACACCTAGGAAGCCGTCGCGATCACCATGCAGGACGGGCCGCACCCGCGCAATCGCCGCCGTGTCACCCAGTGATGTGAGCCAGATGTCGGAGAGAATTCGGATCTGGCGCGAGTCGCCGTAATCCCATACCGCAAACAGCCCGCTCTCGGAGTCGGGATCCCTCTCGGCCGCGGCTGCCTTTGCCCGGATTGCACGCAAAACCGGGATCGCCCTCGTCGCGGGGGCCAGCCGCAGACAGCTGGGAATCAGTCGGCACGCGAGTCTGAAGTCCGCCTTCAAATCGTTCTCGAACATAGCAACGACCTTGGGAACCAGCATCTTGGGTAGCCGCCTAGATTCCTCTAGCGCGACCGCGGCTCTTTGCCTGCGCTCCGGAGTCTTGGAGTTGAGAAGCGCAGTGAGTCCGTCGAGGCTGGCCTTGCCGGGAATCTTAGCGAGGGTTGGGATGATGTTGCCGCCCGGCCCACTAGGGTTCCTCTCGAGCGACTTTAGGAGTACGGGGACAACGCCGGGAGTCTTTCGAAGGAGTGCTTCCTCGGTGACCCATTGTGGGTAGGTGGGCAGGAGTTCGAGCAGTTGCTCGTCCCTCGCTGGCCAGATGCGCACGGCAGCTTCACGGGGAATGGGTGGGCCAGGGGTGAGCATGGACGAGCGCATTGGCCAGTTGTCTTGATCGTAGAGGGCCTCGACCTGCTCTCGCGTGATGGGCCTTCGCAACCACTCGGGTCGATTCGATTGGGCCTGTGCCGTGGCTCCAACAAGCCACAACCCCACGAGCAGCACTCCAGCGATGGTGCGCCTCATACCCAGGGAACGCACAGCTCACCTCGTTAGGTTCCCAAACAAGGCGCGTGAGTACTCCCTCTCTCCTCGAATGGCTCGTTTCGAGGGGAGGGGGCTGGGGGGTGGGGAAACCCAATCACCTGCGCGGTACGACGCCCCCGCGCATCTCGTGGAACCCAGACATCCCCCTCGTAGCCGGCGGATGTATCGTGCCGCCGCATCGGACGCCCCTTGCGGAACTCAGAACTTCCCAAACCGATGCCGCAAGAGCGTCCAAAACGCTTCCGGCGCGTCGGTCCAACGAATCTTTTTGCCCGCGGCTTTGGTGCGCGGCTCATACCGGATCGGCACTTCGTGAATCCGGTGCCCGAGGCGGATCGCCTTGGCCGTCGCCTCCGGACAAAACTCGAACCGATGGCAGATCAAGTGCATATCGAGCAGCACATCGCGTCGGAACGCCTTGTAACAGGTCGCTTCGTCGGTGATCTTGCGGAAGTAAAGCAATCCCACCGCCCACGCCAGCAGCTTGTTCACGATCTTGTTGGGCAGAGCCATGCCTTTCGGCAAACCGTGGGCGAAGCGCGTTCCGTAGACCACCGCCTCGTTGCCTGCCAGAATCGGCCCCACAACCGACGGAATTTCTTCAGGGAAGTACTCAAGGTCGGCGTCTTGGATGATCACCGCCTCACCCGTCGCCAGCGGCAGCGCCTTGCGAATGGCCGCGCCCTTTCCGCCCGAGACTTCGTTCCGCGCGACGACAATCCGATCCCCAAAGCCGGCGAGGATCTCCGGCGTGCGGTCGGTGCTGCCGTCGTCCACCACGATCACTTGCATCCGCAAGGGAAGCGCCAGCAACCGCTCGACAACCTCGGCGATCGTCGCTTCTTCGTTCTTCGCGGGAACGATGGCCGTGACTTGCGGAGCAGTGTCCTCGGGCACCGGGCAAGGATACCGCCCAAACGAGAGAGACTCAGTCGGTCAGCGCTCGCTCGATGCGCCGATCCGGCACGATCCACATGATCGCGACGAGCACAAAAATCGCCATCGAGATCCAATGATTGACGAACGACAAGAGGATCGCCGCCGCATAGAGCACGACCGACGCTCGTCCCTTCACATCGAGACCGATGGCGATCGCCAGCCGAGACTCTGGCCCCTGCTGCTTGACGATCAGACTCTGAAGAATGAAGTAGGCGACCGCCGCCATGAGGAGCACGATCCCGTAAAACGTGGTCGGTACGGCGCCGAAGCCGTTCTCGCCGCTCCATGCCGTGGCAAATGGAAAGAGAGAGAGCCAGAACAACAGGTGCAGATTGGCCCACAGCATCGGCCCTGTCGTCTTCTCGACCGTGTGGAGCATGTGGTGGTGGTTGTTCCAATAGATGCCCACGTACACGAAGCTCAAGACGTAGCTCAAAAACACAGGAACAATGGGTCTGAGCGCCTCCCAAGTTGCCTCGTGAGGCACTTTGAGCTCGAGCACCATGATCGTGATGACAATCGCGAGTACGCCGTCGCTAAACGCTTCGAGTCGGTTCTTGAACATTGGGTCCCTCTATGGAGACACTGACGAACTAATCACGCGATACGGACCGACGTCAGTCCAAAGGACGTCCGCAATGCCGAAGGAGTCATTCGGCGTACCATGTAAGGAAGAGCATGGCCAGTGCGCTTTGGATTCAGGCGGAACAGGAGATTCGCGAGCGGTTGTTGGATACCGAGGGCATTGAGGTGCATCAGGATGACCGCGCGCTGGAGATTGCCGCTCCGGCCTTCAAAGTCTGGATCACCGATGAGGAATCGGAACTGATTGTTTGGGCGGGCGAGCACTGGCACGAGCACTTCGAGGATCCCGAAGCGGCAGCAAACTGCCTGTGCTGGCTGCTAACCCCGTTCTATCGCCTCGTCGAGGATTACCAGGACGACACCATCCTCGAAGCCTTTGTCGAGCGGTTCTGGGACGGCGAGTGGGAAGAGATGTCCGGCGGGCCGGTTTACGTCGAGCGAGGCACGCAGGAGCGGGCGAACCGCCGGGTGATTCGACAGCATGCCGTGCTCTCGCCCGGTGAGATAGAAGAACTGGACGAGTGGCTCGACGAAGAGGGCCTGCCGCCCGATTCGGACCTCGGAGTGCGCGAAGTTGAGGTAGACCATCTGGTGGGCACGAGCCCGGAGGAACTCAAGGCGGAGTCTCTCTTCGAGGATGACGACCCGATGTTCGGCGAACTGTTGGATGCGCTCCACGACGAGGAGGGCCCATACGAACTCGCCGCAGGCGAAGACTGGTTTGAGGTCATACCGCACGCCGAGGGAAGTTTTTCGGTGCGCGTCGAGCGCGCTGGGAAGGTCAACCGAGTCATCGCTCTCGGCGCCGTGTATGAGGGCGAACCCTTGGAGGTCGCCAGCACAGCTACGCTTTTCCTGCGAGGTTTTGCCCGGGTGGTCGAGGAGTACGCGGGCGATCGGATCAAGTCGGTTACGTTCGAGTGCTACGGCCCCGGAGGCTGGAGCGCCGACCGGCTTGGGCCGCGCTACGCCCACTGGATTGCCCGATTGTGGAAAACCACCGAGCGCCGCTACTGGCAGCAACGCGTCGAAATGGGGATGGAGGTCGTGCCGCAGGGGGATGTCGATCTCGACGACGGCGGTTGGCCGCGCGATAGCCGATGGGGATGCCATCGGGAGCCTGTGCCCTGATGGATCTGAGCCGCTACTTCGATCATGCGGCAACCACTCCGGTGGCTCCCGAGGTCATCGACGCGATGGCCCCCTACTGGCGTGATGTGCCCGGGAACGCCCATTCGATCCACCAGTTCGGGCGGCAGGCCCGCGACGCCGTGGAGGAGGCGCGTTATCGGATTGCCCAGTGCATCGGCGCAGAGAGTCCGTACCAGATCGTGTTCACCTCCGGGGCGACCGAGTCGAACAACTGGGTGTTGCGCGCCAACGTGAACATGGCGGTCAGCCCGATCGAACACAGTTCGTTGCGGGTGCCCGCACGTGGGTCCCTGCTTAAGATGCAGGGCTGGGAAGTTGAAGTTTGGGACGACTTCGAAATCGCCGTCATGGCCGTGAACAACGAGACCGGTGGTATGCCGACGCTGCAGGGCACTCCCTACAAACTCCACGTCGATGCGACGCAAGCAATCGGTAAGGTCCCCTGGTCGGTTGGAGATGCGGCCTGGGCGTCGTTCAGCGCCCACAAAATCGGCGGGCCCAAGGGTGTGGGCGCGCTGTACATTCGTGAAGGGGTCATCGACCCGATGATCCTCGGCGGAGGCCAGGAAGGCACCCTCCGAGCCGGGACCCTGAATGTGCCGGGCATCGTCGGCTTCGGCCGCGCCATGGAGCGGGCGATCGAGCGCCAAGAAGCGGCCCACGCCCATGCGAGCCGACTACGGCAGGTTGTTCTTGAGCGGCTCGCCTACGTGCCGGATATGCGGGTGAATGATGCTCCGCGCCAATCACCCCACATCCTTAGCCTCAGCTTCCTTGGTGTGCAAGGCGAGACCCTGGTGATCGAGCTCGACGAAGCGGGCTACGCCGTCTCCAGCGGGGCGGCCTGCAGTTCCGAGATCGATGAACTCGAGAGCCCGGTTTTGCGGGCTCTTGGGGTTCCTCCGGAATGGAACCGCGGAACCGTACGTATCAGCTTTGGTGAGACGAACACCGAGGCTTCGGCGGCGGGTTTGGCGAGGGCACTGGCCGCGGCCGTGGAAAATGTGCGGGGATTGGGCCAGAAGTCTTAGGAAGATGCAACTTCTGACGACCGATTCAGCGTCTAATTGCAGGTTGGCACGAGGCTTGTCGCGCCAGCGTATACACATTGTAGACCGACTTCAACCCGCCCGGCAGAAACTTCCGTCGATTTTTAGCGGTTTTCTTGCATTTGGGCAAGAGTCGTGTTACGTTATAAGAGAAGCCTGGAAATGAAGGCTGCTGACCGATTCAACGGCGAATCGTTGAGGCAACGGCGCACAGGCGCCAAAGAAGGAGAACGATAACCAGAATGGCTGGAGAAAACGGAGTTGCCACAACGCCCCGACGCGGGAGAGCGATCACGGTACGTACCCCGGGTCGGCATTCATTTGCCGACGCGAACACGCGCCCGATGCTCGACGATCCTGCTGCCGAGACCGATGAGGATTTGCTCGATCTTGAGGAACTCGAAGAGGTAGAAGAGGGTGAGGCCCCGCCACCCGACGATTCTGAAGAACTTGAGATGTGGATGCGCCAGACGCGGCGCGCCCACCTGCTGACCCCGGGTCAGGAAGAAGATCTTGCGAAGAAGGTCCAGGCTAAGGATCTGGTCGACCAGGGGAAGTACGTCGACGCGCTCAAACTTCTCAAGCGCGAGCACAAGGGGTACACCGAGTTCGACATCGAGATCATCCGCCGCGAGGGCCGAGCGTCCAAGCAGCACCTGATCGAGTCGAACCTGCGCCTCGTGGTGTCGATCGCCAAGAAGTACAACGCGCGCGGCATCCCGCTCGCCGACCTCATCCAGGAAGGCAACCTCGGCTTGATTCGCGCGGTCGAGAAGTTCGACTGGCGGAAGGGCTTCCGATTCTCCACGTACGCCACGTGGTGGATTCGCCGCGCCATTGCCCGCGCGATCATCAACCAGGGCCGCACGATCCGCATCCCGGTCTACGTCGCCGAACTCATCAACAAGGTGGTCAAGACGGCGTCTCGTCTGCAGCAGGAGTTGCAGAGGGAACCGACCGAGGAGGAGATCGCCCGCGAGGTTGGGCTTTCGATCGACCGCGTGCGCGAAATGATGCGCGTGGCCGTCGAGCCGATTTCGCTCGAGACTCCGGTCGGCGAGAAAGACAACAGCTCGATCGGCGACTTCGTGCACTCCACGAACATGCCGACGCCGAGTGACGTCACGTGGACGCTCATCCGGCGCGAAGAACTGGACGGCATCCTCGGCCGCTTGACGAGCCGAGAGCGCGACGTGGTGCGCCTGCGCTTCGGTTTGGACGACGGCCGCTCGCGGACGCTGGAAGAAGTCGGTGCCGAACTGAACGTCACTCGCGAGCGAGTGCGCCAGATCGAGCTTCGCGCGATGAAGAAGCTCCGCCACATCGGCCAGGAACTCGCCGCGCAGGGCTTCACGATCACGCCGAACCCGAACTAACCTCAAATCCGACCTTCCCCTTGCAGGGGAAGGCCTGTGAGCGTTAGCGAACAGGGATGGGGTGATTATCCGCGGCCTACCACCCCACCTCTTCGCGCCATAGCGCGAAGGTCCTCCCCTGCAAGGGTAGGATGAATCCGCGCTTCCCCTTGCGAGGGAGCGACTGTGAGCATTGGCGAACGGGGATGGGGTGATACCCGCAGACTCTACCACCCCACCGCTTCGCGCGAGAGCATGAAGGTCCTCCCTCCAAAGGGAGGAGAGTCCCCACCTTCCCCTAGTAAAACACTGCGAGTCGGGAACGACGCGGGAAGGCACGATTCCCCTTGGGCTAATCGAGGCCCATAGCGAGAGTGTGCACGCGTCGTCCGCGGCGGGAGTCGAACGCTATCTTG
>JADZEW010000022.1 GCA_020850325.1 Methanoregulaceae archaeon | reverse complement strand
CGTACGAGACAACTCGCCGCCCACGATCTGACGGCACAACTTCAACTTCCACTCGCGTGCAAATCTGCGTGACATAACGACAACCTCATTGTAGGATGAGGTGTCCACTCAATTGGGCTCAGTCCACCCCGGCCCCCTCCCCGCAAGCGGAGAGGGGGAGTTTCAGGCTGCCGGTGTCACCGCCATGTTCTGGGCGCTCGAACAGCCCTTCGACGCGATCCCAACGCTCTCGACTGGCCAGGCACCCAACGCCTACTTTGTGCATCCGTCGATGAGCTACGAAGGGCCGATAACGAGCCCCTACGGCGAACTCCAAGCGCCCTTCTACGGCGAACTCAAGGCGACCGTCAAACTTGAGACCTCCGGACTCTATGAGTTCCGGGTCGAGACGGCTAGCCACGCCGACTTGCGCGTTTCCGGGGAGTTCGTCACCAGCACGACCGACCCCGTGTTTCGCCGTCCGGGTGGAGCGGAGGGACGCTATCAACTTCCCAAGGGCCAGACCTCGCTGCGTGTGCGACTGATGCACAACGAAGGCCGCCTCAAGATCAGGCTGCTATGGAAGACTCCTGGTAGCACAAGCTTCACGCCGATTCCCGACGCCGCCCTCTCCACCGAACCGGGCCAGACGTTCGTGACGAGCGCCGGCCCCAAAAAGGCGACTCTGGGCAAGCCGACGACGCCCCCCGGCGACGGCCGACCTTTGGAAGCCGTTCATCCCAGCTTCACCCTCGAGAACTTCCGAGGCAACTTCGCCCCCGCCGTCGGCGGTATGACGTTCCTCCCTGACGAGCGGCTCGCCGTGTGCACATGGGACGATCGCGGCTGCGTCTATCTCATCTCCAACTTGGCGAGCGGAAGGCCGAAGGTCGACCTTTATGCCGAAGGGCTGGGCGAACCGCTTGGCATCCGCTACGTACCCAACGAGGGCGCGTTCAAGGTCGATCGACCCGAGAAGGGGTTCATCTATGTCACCCAAAAAGGCGAAGTCACCCGCCTGATTGACCGCGATAACGATGGCACCGCCGATCGCTTCGAGACCGTCGCTACCGGATGGCCGACCAGCCAGAACTACCACGAGTTCACCTTCAACCTGGTCCCGTTCCAAGGCGCGTTCTACCTCTCGTCGAGCGTCCCTCTCCGTTCAGGTGTGACGAACTACATGCCGGGCACCCACGGCTCGATGCCGATCTCGGACGGTCCAGGATCATGGATCAAAGTCAATCCGCAGACCGGGGCTTGGGAGCGCCTTGCGACCGGCTTGCGAACTCCGAACGGCATGAACCTCGGCATCGATGGACGCATCTTCGTCGCCGACAATCAGGGCTCGTGGTTGCCGTCGTCGACCCTGTATGCTCTCGAACCCGGTGCGAAGTATCTCCACCAGGAAGCACCCGAGGGCAAGCCCGACACGAGCAAGGTGTCGATCTGGTTCCCGCACGGCGAGATCGGCAACAGCCCCAGCGAGATGGTGCTCATCCCCGACGGCGCCTACCGCGGCCAGATGCTGATCGGCGACGTTACCCACGGCGGGCTCAAGAGACTTGCTCTCGAACGGGTCCGTGGCCACTACCAAGGCGCGGTGTTCCGCCACAGCCAAGGCTTGGAAGCTGGGGTCAACCGCCTGCTCTGGGGCCCCGACGGTTCGCTCTATGTCGGCGGCATTGGCAGCAACGGCAACTGGAACCACCTCGGCCACAAGTTTGGACTTCAGCGATTGCGCCCCAACGGCAAGGTACCGTTTGAGATTCTCGAAGTCTCCGCGCGCCGAGACGGCATGGTCCTGCGATTCACCAAGCCAGTTCCTCTACAATCCCGTGAGGCGATCGCAAAGGCGACGGTGCGGCAGTGGAGATACGAATCCACGATCGTCTACGGCGGGCCGAAGATCGACGAGCAGAAGCTCGAAGTCGGCTTCGACCTCTGGAATGAGGACTTCACGACGGTCTTCCTCGGGCTCGACGGACTCAGGGCCGACCGCGTCATCTACTTCAACCTGCGCGGCGTACTCGCTGAGAAGAACGAGCGGATGTGGAGTCCCGAAGCGTGGTACACGATGGCGCGATTGCCCGAATCCAACTTTGCTGGGTTCGACGAGCCTCGACGGGGCGACCGATTTGCGCCACCCAAGGGTGCCGAGTGGCTCATCGATCCAAAGGGCGCGATGAAGATGAAACCGATCAAAGCGGGCGCGAAGTCCTGGCCGCAGGTCGGCACCGCTCGCGAGGTCGTCCACGACCCGACCGCCGACATCGGCGGCAGCGACCATGGCTCGCCCTCGCCCCACGGCGACGTGCGGGTTCACCTCGAGTGGCTCTCCCCCGCGGGCGGCGATCTCAGCAAGCAAACCAACGGCAACAGCGGCATCAAACTGATGAGCCGCTACGAGATCCAGATCATGAACGCGCCCGGCATCGGCGACGTCGACCTGCGCGAGACGAAGTTCAACGAAGCCGGCTCGGTGTATCGTATGACCGCTCCGCTGTCAAACCCGAGCTACGGCGCAGGCGTGTGGCAAACCTACGACATCTGGTTCCGAGCTCCGCGCTGGGAAGGCGGCAAGAAGGTCGCGAACGCTCGGATGTGGCTGTGGTGGAACGGCGTCCTCGTCCACAACGGGGTCGAAGTCAAAGACAAGACGGGCATGTCGGTTGCAGAGAGCCCAGAACTCCTTCCGCTAATCCTGCAAGACCACGCCACCGAGGCTGAGGGCGGCGTCCGCTACCGGAATGTGTGGTGGCTCAAAGACCCGTGGAACAAGGGCCTTGAGCCACCGAGCAGCCGACGCTAGTCTTTGCCCTTAGCAACCCAATCGGAGAACGCCTTGACTTCAGCCGGCTTCGGCTGAAGGGCGGTCTTCGGCGGCATCTTCTTGTTGTTGATGTACTTCACGCCCTTGTTGAGCAGCGCGCGCTCCTTGTTCGCGTCGGCTACCGACTTGATCTTGCTGTAGTCCACACCGTCGGGAGCGTACGGACCGGCGTGACAGCTCACGCAATACTTTTTGATGAACGGTGCCACCGACTTCTCAAAGGTCGGTTTCTGGGCGGGTGCTTTGCCTTGAAAGGCGAACGCGGAAATGGGGATCAGGGCGAGAATCGCAAGCCATCGCATGGAGAGGTTGACGTGTGAATGCGCCTGATCGGTTCACCAGGCCCGCTCAGGAAACGCTCGGACGGCGGGTAAACTGACCCCAACGCGAGGTGGAGTTTCGTCCGCCTCTTGGATGCAAGACAATGTCGTCAATCGCCCCTAATCCCCAACCTCTCGCCCTCGATTCCGTTGCCACACTCCACAAGAACCTCTCCATTGCTGAACTGGTAGAGCATGCCGTTCGCCACGGCGACAGCCTCGCCGCGAACGGAGCCTTGGTGGCCTACACCGGCAAGTACACGGGTCGGACCCCGAAGGACAAGGCCGTGGTCCGCGAGCCTAGCAGCGAGGCGAACATTTGGTGGGAGAACAACGCGGAGATGTCCGCGGAGACGTTCGCGAAGTTGCTGAAGAAGGCGAACGAGTACGTCGAGGGCAAGGTGCTCTACCAGATCGACACCTACGGTGGCGCCGATCCCGAACATCGCATCAAGGCCCGGTTCCTTGTCGAGCGTCCGTACCACGCGCTCTTCATCAAGCAGCTGCTGATCCGCCCGACCGAGGAAGAACTCGCTACGTACGAGCCGGATTGGACGATCATCGATCTCTGTTACCTGACCGCTGACCCGGCCACCGACGGCACTCGCAGCGAGGCCTCGATCGCGCTCAACTTCGCCGAAAAGACGGTGCTCATCATGGGCACGCAGTACGCGGGCGAGATGAAGAAGTCGGTCTTCACGATTCTCAACTATCTACTCCCGCTGAAGGGCGTCATGAGCATGCACTGCTCGGCGAACATCGGCGAGGACGGCGATACCGCCTTGTTCTTTGGCCTCAGTGGCACCGGTAAGACCACCCTCTCCGCCGACGCTCACCGACGGCTCATCGGCGACGACGAGCATGGCTGGACCGAGAACGGCGTTTTCAACTTCGAGGGCGGCTGCTACGCCAAATGCATCAAGCTCAGTGCCGAAGGCGAACCCGAGATCTGGAACGCGATCAAGTTCGGCTCGGTCCTCGAGAACGTGGTCATGAACGACCAGCGCATCCCTGACTACGATGACGGCTCGATCACCGAGAACACGCGCTGCGCGTACCCGGTCGACTACATCGAGGGTGCGGTGATCCCCAGCGTCGGTGGCCATCCGAAGAACATCTGCTTCCTGACCTGCGACGCATTCGGCGTGCTGCCTCCCATCTCGCGGCTCACCCCCGAGCAAGCGATGTTCCACTTCCTGAACGGTTACACCGCCAAGGTCGCGGGCACCGAGGCCGGCATTACCGAACCGACGGTCACGTTCAGCACCTGCTTCGGCGCTCCGTTCCTGCCGCTGCGGCCGATGTCCTATGCGGAGTTGCTCGGCGAGAAGCTGAAGAAGCACGGTTCGCACGTGTGGCTGATCAACACCGGTTGGAGCGGCGGTTCGTATGGCGTGGGTTCGCGCATGAAGCTCTCCTACACGCGAGCTATGATCCGCGCCGCGTTCGCCGGACTGTTGGACAATGTCACGTACCAGACCGATCCCGTGTTTGGCCTCTCCGTGCCGACCTCCTGCCCAGGCGTTCCCGACGAGGTCCTGATGCCGCGCAACACCTGGGCGGACAAGGCGGCCTACGACGCGAAAGCTAACGAACTCCTCGCGATGTTCAACAAGAACTTCGAGAAGTTCCAGTAATCACTTGAAACTGGTTCAAGAGGCGCGAGCTTGGGGCTCGTGCCTCTTGCTTTGTGGAGATCTCAGCTAACGGTCTGGGCCGCGGGCCCATAGGCTCAACCAAGACCCCGGAGTGCGCATCCACAGCGTGGATCGCTCCTCCGAGTTTCTAGACTGAAGCATCGCATTCGATCGGGTGCAATGCAACCTTAGAACGTCGCACCAACAACGCCGCCAGAAATCCTCCGGCCAGGACATCAAATGAAAGACAGAAGCCGGGCCAGAAGGCGGGGACCCCGGGGTTGTCGACGAGCAAGTGGTGGAAGCCATCGAACACGCCATGGCCCACGAGACCAGCCACGATCAGCCACTCGTTCTTCTTGAACGCGAAGGCGGCGAGGGCGAAGAAGGCGATAGCGACGAGGGACTCGGAGAGCAGGCTTCGCAACGTTCCGCCCAAGACCGCGAAGAGAACGTAGTACGTCGCCACGACGAGAACCATCGTCGCATAGAAGGCCCGCTGGCGATCGAGGCCGACGGCTGCGGCAAAGGTGCAGATGGCCAGGGCGAGGCCAACTCCAATCAGGTATTCCATTTTCAAGTTCCTCCAAAATCACGGTTAGGTCGAGACCATAACAACACGATCAGAGTAGCCCTCGCCAACCCTTGGAGGATTGGACGAATCGGCTATTCTTTGCCCCACGAAAGTAGAGCTACAATGAACTCGCGAGGATAGGGTGTCCCAGGTAGAAAGGAGCGCCGAGTATCAGTGGTTGAGCGAGCCGAGCTGGCACCTTTGGGAAGGTGGCTTCTTGCTGGTTGGCCGCGCCACCGGTGTGGTTCCTGCGCATTCGCACCATGCCGTGCAGATTGTGATTGCGCTCGATGAGCGAGTCGCCGCCTGCGGCTCAGACGGGCAGTGGACGGAGGGTAGCGGACTCATTGTCCAGCCGAATGTGGTCCACTTGTTTGACTGCAACGGGGCTACAGGTGCGATGCTCTTTGTCGATCCCGAGTCGTTCGAGGGGCGTTGGCTACGAGACTTCCCCAACCCCCCGGAACTTGCTGACGGAACCCAGAGCCTCAGTGAGGGTGGCATTCTTATCCTCCCCGAGGAACGACTGGTGTCATGCGTCACTGACCTGCGGGCATACCTCGAGCGGCCTTTCGACGGTCTAGAGATCGGCGAGCGGATTCGAAGTTGCGTGCACGCGCTGAGCCCAGGGCTGCCGTCCTCGCGTAAGCCGGACCAGCGGATCATCTCCGTAATCGCAGAGATTCGGGAGCGTAACGATCTCAGGATGAGACTTGAGGACGCGGCAGAATTGGCATTCCTCTCTCCAAGTCGTTTCGCACACCTATTCAAGGACCAGCTCGGACTGCCTTACAGCCGTTACATGCTTTGGCGCAAGCTGACCCGGGCGATGGTGGCGATCGCCACCGAGGGCACGATTTCCGCGGCCGCCCACGCCGCCGATTTCACCGACTCTGCGCACTTGACGCGGACCTTCCACCAGATGTTCGGCATGGCCCCCTCGGTGCTCATGCGTGGGAAGCTCACGGAGATCCCCTCGCCGTTCATGGCCTACGGGCAAAGCTGACGACAATGTTCCCGCGCTTGCCCCCAGCCTCTACGAAGGCGTGGGCGTCAGCAATCTGTTCGATCGGATAGGTCCGCTCGACGGGGACGCGGTAGGCACCGGACTCAACGCACGTCTTGAGGAACTCGAGATCCCCCCGAGTCCAAGCCGCTGGGCCGGAGACCACCCTATGGCCTCTGGCAATCGTGGCGAACGCGGCTTGCAAGATCTGGGGCAGACTGGCGGAGACAAGCAGCAGTCGCCCCTTGGCCTCCAGCGCGGTACGCGCTTGTGCGTAGGAGAGCACACCTGCGGCGTCCAGAATGGCGTCGTAGGTTACGCCGTTCTGCGTGAAGTCATCCTTTATATAGTCAAGGATCAGATCCGCGCCGAGTGATCTGACGAACTCGAGGTTCCTTGCGCTGCAGACCGCTGTGACCTCCGCTCCGGCCTGTTTTGCCAGCATCACCGCCGCCGAGCCCACGCCGCCTGCCGCACCGATGATCAGGACTTTGTCACCCGCCTTCACCTCTCCCTTTCTCAGGAAGGCCAGGGCTGTCGTTCCGCTCGCGGCAAGCGCAGCCGCCTCCTCAAAGGTCATGCTCGCGGGTTTCTTGATCATCGCCGCGTCCTGGGAAACAGCCTTGTATTCGCTGTGGCACCCGAGTTTCGTGCCGGTGTAGAGAATCACTTCGTCGCCGACCTCGAAGTTAGTCACGCTCTTGCCAATCGAGACGACGACTCCGGAGAGTTCCGAACCGAGGATCTGTTGCCTTGGCTTTGAGATGCCGAGAGCGAGACGGCCGATGAGGCCGAAGCCTTTGGGCATCCGCAACGCCCTCACTCGGGTGTCGCCCGTGGTCACCGATGTGGCGACCGTTTGAATCAGGATCTCGGTTTCGGAAGGGATCGGTCGGTCGATGGAGCGCGACTCGAGGACGGCAGGCGAGCCGTATCGTGGGCAGAAAATGGCTTTCATGGTTGTGGAGTTTGGGATCTTGGCGCCGCTGGCTTCGTGACCAGCGGCGCTAGTGTTCTCATGCTAGTTGACAGTGCACGAGCAGTCGGGGCCGCAGTTGCACTGCGCCCCGCAAGTGCACTGCTCACCGCAGGAGCACGGGGCAGATTGCGCGGGGACTTGGCAGCCGCAGGTGCAGGTCAGGCCGGGGCATGAAGAGCAGTTGCAGGTTTCGATTTTCGTAGTCATAGGGTTCACCTCTTTCGTTTTCGTTGGATTGCGCCAACGAGAAAAGTATCGCCCCTGGCCTGGCGCGGAGGATTGTACGAAACGGCTGAATTTGTTGGACAAATCAGCTGGGCACCTTCTCTTCGCTCTGCGCGCGGCATAAAGCCCGAGTTCAATAACCCACCGAAAACCAGCTACCTGAAATGCCTTCCCAACTCCGTGTATGCTCACCGCATGGCGCGCAAGCAATCTCCGTCTGAACCCGTTCGCAAGCTGACCGAAGCCGACCTCAAGCGAGTCCCGTGGCGGTGCATTGGCCCCGCCATCATGGGCGGCCGCATTTCGGACATGGCCTTCGCTCCCGGCAACCCGAAGACCTACTACATCGGTTTTGCCAGTGGCGGCCTGTGGCGCACCAAGAACATGGGCACCACGTTCGAGCAGCTCTTCAAGACCGAGGAGACATCGAGCATCGGAAGCCTCGCCGTCTGCGACGCCCCCGCCGACTGGAAGGGTTGGGATGACACCGTCAAGAAGGCCGACCGCAAGGAAAAGGGCAAGGGACGCATCATCTGGGTCGGCACGGGCGAAGGCAATGGTCGCAACTCCAGTTCGTGGGGCAACGGCATGTACCGCTCGACCGACGGCGGCGAGAACTGGACCCATCTGGGCCTCGAAGACTCGCACGACATTCCTCGCATCGCCGCCGACCCGCGCGATCCTGACGTCTGCTACGTTGCCGCGCTAGGCCACCTGTGGGGCGCGAATGAGACGCGCGGTATCTACAAGACCACCGACGGTGGCAAAACCTGGGATCGGCAACTCTACATCGACGAGGACACCGGCGCCATCGACGTTTGCGTCGACCCGAAGAACCCCGACACCGTCTACGCCGCGATGTACCACCGCCGGCGCACCGGTTGGAGCTTTGTCTCCGGTGGGCCGGAGGGCGGCATCTACAAATCCACCGACGGTGGCAAGAGTTGGAAGAAACTCGCCGGCGGCTTACCGCCGCAGATCGGCCGGGTTGGACTCGACATTTTCCCCGGCGATACCAAGAAGCTGATCGCGGTCGTCGAGAGCACCTCCGAAGGCGCGAACAGCATCCGCGATGACCGCATGCGTGGCGGCGGCATCTTCCGCAGCGACGACGGCGGCGAATCCTGGCGACGGCTCAGCGTGCGCAGCCCACGCGCGTTCTACTTCAGCAAAGTCAAGTTCGACCCCAAGGATGACCAGCGGGTTTATCTCCAAGGCTGGACGACCGAAGTCAGCGATGACGGCGGCGAGACCTTCCGCCAAGGCTTCTCGGATCTGCTCCACGCCGACCACCACGCGATGCTGATCAATCCGGAAGACACGGATCATCTGGTCGTAGCGACCGACGGTGGCGCAAGCCAATCGTTCGACCGGGGACTGACCTGGGACTTCCTGAACACGATGCCGACCGGGCAGTTCTACAACGTGTCGCTCGATGACAGCGAACCGTACCGGGTCATCGGCGGACTGCAGGACAACGGCACTTGGATGGGGCCAAGCGCGACGAACAAGCGCCAGAAGAAGGACGACGCCCAGAAGGTGTCCGAAACCGGAATCACCAACGCTGACTGGCAGGTCGTGAATTGGGGCGACGGCTTCCACGCCGAGTTCGATCCAACCAACCCCAATGTCATTTACGGCGAGTGGCAGGGCGGCAACCTCGTTCGCCACGATCTCTCGATCGGCGAGCGACGGTTCATCGCTCCCGAAGCACGTGAGGGCGAGCCGCGATTCCGCTACAACTGGAACTCGCCATTCTTCGTCAGCTCCCACGACCCGACCGTGCTGTATCACGCGGGCAACTATGTGTTCAAGCTCACCGAGCGGGGCGACAAATGGGCACGCATCAGCGGTGATCTGACCACCAAGAACCCCGATCGCATGGAGACGGTCGGCTCGAATGCTGAGTCGTATTGCACGGTCGTTAGCCTCGCCGAGTCACCCGTCAAAGCGGGTGTTCTGTGGGCGGGTTCGGATGACGGCCTCATCCACGTGACCACCGATGACGGCAAGCACTGGGCGAATGTGACACCCGAAGTCGTCGCCGGCCGCTACATCAGCCGGATCGAGGCATCCTACGCTGACGTCGATACGGCATACGTGACCGTTGATGGCCACCGAACTCACGACTACGATCCGAGCGTGCTGATGACCGCGGATCGCGGCAAGACGTGGAAGGACATCACCGCAAATCTTCCCGGACGTCGCACCGCGATGGTCATCCGCGAGGATCGCTTCAATGCGAACGTGCTTTATCTCGGCACGGAGAACGCGGTGTACGTCAGCCTCGATCGCGGTGGAGAGTGGATCAAGATCCATGGCCAAGCCCTGCCGACGGTGCCGGTCTACGACATCAAGCAGCACGCTCGCGAAAGCGATCTCGTGCTCGGCACGCACGGCTTATCGATCTGGATCATGGACGGCGCACGCTGGATCAGCGAACTCACGCCCGAGGTCCTCGCCAAGCCGCTCCATGTGTTCAGCATCGCTCCGGCGCGGCCCAAGTGGTTCATCGAGTACAGCGGCTTGTGGACGCACAAGCTCTTCCGCGCGCCGAATCCCCCCGCAGGAGTGCGGATCGACTACTGGATCGACTCCTACACCGGCGACGACCTATCGATCACCATCGAGAACGCGAAGGGCGTGGTGGTGAAGAAACTGACCGGCTCGAATGCGCCGGGCTTCAACCGCGTGACATGGGACCTCGTGCCCGAGGAGTGGCTGCGCCTTCCGGACAAGGGACAGGACACTCTGTTCCAGCAGTTCCAAGTGGAGCCTGGAACCTACACCGTGAAGATGAAGATGGGCAAGATCACCGCCGAAGGCACCTTCGAAGTGCTGCCGAGGAAGTAAACCGCTCGAAATGTAGGCGCTGGTTTCGAGTCCGGAGCGCAAGCGAAGGACAAGGCCCTGCGCTGGACGCGGTACGAACCCCCGCGTGCCTCGTGATTACTTCTCCACCTTACGTGTGGGCGCAGGTTCGAGTCCGGAGCGCCAAGCGAAGGACGAGGCCCTGCGCTGGACGCGGTACGAACCCCCGCGTGCCTCGTGAGCTTCATTAGAAGCTCCCCACACGCCGCCTTTAGCCGCATGCCGTACAATGCGCGTCATGAAGTTACTCGCGCTCGCGATGCTCGTCGGTCTCGCGGTCTCCGTCCCCGCCCAGGGCATCAACCAAGAATCCAAAGCTGAACGCGATGCCCGCATGAAGTGGTGGCGCGAGGCGCGCTTCGGCATGTTCATCCACTGGGGCCTCTACGCCGTCCCCGCGGGCAAGTGGGGCGATCGCACGAACTACGGCGAGTGGATCATGGAGTCCGCGAAGATTCCGGTCGACGAGTACCGCAAGTTCCTCGGCGGGTTCAACCCGACCAAGTTCGACGCCCGCGAGTGGGCACGCATGGCCAAGGACGCCGGCATGCGCTACATCACCATCACCACCAAGCACCACGACGGCTTCGCGTTGTACGACTCCAAAGTCAGCGACTACGACATCATGGCCACGCCCTTCAAGCGCGACATCATGAAGGAACTCGAGGAAGCCACCCGCGCCGAGGGCTTGACGATGTGCTGGTACCACAGCATCATGGATTGGCAGCATCCCGACTATGAGCCTCACCGCGAGTGGTCAAATCCGCAGCCTACCGACGCCAACTTCGCGCGCTTCGAGAAGTACCTCCACGACCAAGTGAGCGAACTGCTCACCAACTACGGCCCTATCGGCGTGATGTGGTTCGACGGCGAGTGGGAGCGCACGTGGAACCATGAACGCGGCTCGCGCCTAGACGCTCTCTGCCGGAAGCTGCAGCCGAAGGTTATCGTCAACAATCGCGTCGACGTCGGCCGCGGCGGCATGGCGGGCATGAGCGACGCCGGTTTCGCCGGCGACTTCGGCACGCCCGAGCAGGAAATCCCCGCGCAGGGCATCCCCGGCGTGGATTGGGAATCGTGCATGACGATGAACACCCACTGGGGCTACAACGCGTGGGACAAGAACTACAAGAGCACCCGCGAACTCATCCGCAACCTCATTGACATCGTCTCGAAAGGCGGCAACTACCTGCTGAATGTCGGCCCGAAGGCGGACGGCACGTTCCCCGAAGAGTCCGTCGTGCGGCTCAAGGAGATCGGCCAGTGGATGAAGGTCAACGGCGATGCGATCTACGCGACCCAAGCCTCGCCCTTCAAATCGCTGAAGTGGGGCCGCGCCACCATGAAACCCGGCAAGACCCAATCCGAGGTGTTCCTGCATGTGTTCGATTGGCCCAGGGACGGCAAGCTGATCGTGCCTGGAGTCGGCAACGAGATCGTCGGCGCGCAGATTCTCGGCGCTTCTTCTCGGTCAGTCGCTCGCAAGTCGGGTGGCGACGTTGTTGTCGAGGTCCCGAAGACGGCGCCCAACGGCCACGCGACGGTCGTGAAGCTAACCCTGAAAGGCATGCCGATCATCTACGCGGCACCCACGATCAACTCGGACAGCGACGAGTTTGTCGACGCGATCGGAGTTCGCATCGATTCGGGCTCAGCCGAGTTGGTGACGAGATTCACCACCGATGGCTCGACTCCGACCGCGAACTCGGCGGCCGCAAAGGGCAACGTGGTGCTTACGAAATCGACGACGCTCAAGGTCCGCTCGTTCCACAACGGCAAGCCGGTTAGCGGAGTCGCCGACCGGAAGTTCACCAAGGTGAAGCCCTGGGCGGCCAGCCCCGCACCGGCGGGCAAAGGGCTCAAGCGCGAGGTGTACCGGGGCGATTGGGATAAGTGCCCGAACTGGGACTCGCTCAAAGCCGAAAAGGCGGACGTGATCGAGCAGATCGACCTGAAGGGCTACGGCGCAGACGAGCACCTGGGCTTCCGAATCACCGGAATGGTGTACGTGGATGCCGACGATGTGTACCGGTTCAATCTGCTCGCTGACGACGGAGCAAAGCTCTCCATCGACGGCAAGCTGGTCGTCGACCACGACGGTCTGCACTCGCCGAGCGATAAGACCGGCACCGCTCCCCTTGCCAAGGGCTGGCACCAAATCACAGTCGAGTGGTTCAACAAGACCGGCGGGTCCGCCCTCGAGGTGAAGATGGCCCGCCTCGGGCAACCGTTCGCGTCCGTAAGGCCGGCCAACTGGGGCCATTAGCGATGTAGGGCAGGGAAAACCCTGCCCTACTGTGAACTCAGAGCTCGCCGCAGTCGGTGATCTCGATTCTCTTCGTGGTCGCGCCGTTGCGCGAGCCGAAGCTCTCGATCTTCTTCACCACGTCCATCCCGTTCACGACCGAGCCGAACACCACGTGCTTGCCGTCGAGCCACTCGGTCTTGATCGTGCATAGGAAGAACTGCGAGCCGTTGGTGTTTGGACCGGCATTCGCCATGCTGAGCACCCCTGGGCCGGTGTGCTTCAGCGTGAAGTTCTCGTCCTCGAACTTCGAGCCGTAAATCGACTTTCCGCCGGTACCGTTATGGTTCGTGAAGTCGCCGCCCTGGCACATGAAGTCGGGAATCACCCGGTGGAACGACGATCCTTTGAATCCGTAGCCGTGCTCGCCGGTGCACAACGCGCGGAAGTTCTCGCTCGTCTTGGGCACCACGTCGGAGCGCAGTTCCATCTCGATGCGGCCGAGAGGCTCGCCATCGGCGGTGATATCGAAAAAGACGACAGGAAGCTTGGGGTCGGTGGACATTGACGGGATGGTACCCGTCAGTCCGTCACCTTCGGCCCGACGTTTCCGGCCAACCGAAGCACGCAATACACGCACAACCCCGCGTCGATGATAAACCCGACCGCGTTACCGCTGCCGAGTCCATTCAGCAGCGCGGCAAGGCCGAACACGATCGCGCCGAGCGAGAAGCCCCACCGGCGGCCCTGAAAGATGCCGACGCCGGCGATGATGCCGAACACCGCCGACCCGCCGATGAGAATCGCGATGATGCCAACCAGCGTACCGACCACAAACCCCGGCAACGAAGCTGCCGCTGTGCCGAACAGCGCAAGCCCGCCGGCCAGCACCATCACCAGCGCCCCGCAGCAGAAGTTGGTCACGATCGCGATCAGCCCCGCCACCTTATCGAAAGGATAGTCTCTGTTCATGGTCAACAAGCGGTACGGAGCATCGTTGGGAAAGGATGCAGGGTCCTACTGGGCAGCAAGGACTGCCTGAGGCTGGCGGTTGCATCGTCCCGCCAGTCAACTCAACTTGCTAGGATTCCCTGAGGCTGCGGGTTGCATTTTTCCGTCAGTCAACTGAACTCGCTAGGACTCCCTGAGGCTGGCGGTTGCATTGTCCCGCCAGATCCCTTACACTCTAGTTGTGAAGCAGAGCAGAAACCCAAAACGGCTGCCCATCGAGGACTACCAGGGCGAAAGGACCGTCTGTTTTCATGCCGTCACCTCCCAGCGAGCCAAGCTGTTCACGTCGGCCGAAGTCGTGAATCCCCAAGTCGAGTATCTAGCGGCGGCATGCCGTGCCCACGATTGCGTCGTTCCGGTCTACTGCTTCATGCCTGACCACCTGCATGTGATGTTCATGGGCCTGAACGAGCGCTCGAACTCGCTCGCGGCCATGAATGAGTTCAAGTTGAAGTCCGGCAAGTGGATGTCGCGGAAGAAACTCGCAGGCTGGCAAGGCAGCTACTTCGATCACATCATACGATACGGTGACGACTGGCGGCGCCACGCCACCTACCTCGCCATGAATCCGGTTCGGGCGGGATTGGTCGAGAACTACTTTGACTACCCATTCCTGGGCTCGATCGGGTGTGACCTTCAGGATGTAGTTCTAAGAGTGGACTGACCAGCAAAACTGGCGGGACAATGCAACCGCCAGCCTCAGGGACAGATGGCCACTGAGCTTGAAGCTGCGGGGACGATGCAACCCGCAGCCTCAGGGCTTAAGCCACCACTAAAGCTTCTTCACAAACTCCACGATCTTCGACAGCGTCGGCTCAACCACCGAGCCCGCGATCCCCATCTCCTTCTGCGGGTCGGTCACCTTCTTGAAGTTGTGGCTCGCTCCTGGCACCAACACCGTCTCCACCGTGCCCTTCGATCGCGCTTTCAGCGCCTTCTCCAAGGCCGGCGTGTCCTTCGTCGCCAGCACTTGAATGTCCTGCTCGCCTTGGACAATCAGCACCGGCCCCGCGAACTTCGCGAGCAACTCCGTCGGTTCGAGCGTGAAGTACGACCGCATCAGCTTCGAAGCCGATTCGTTGAACAGTCCCGCCATCCCCGCGGGTGGGTTCGGCGGCACGGTGGCGTCCGCCTTGATCTGCGTGATCGCCTTTTCCATGTAGTCGAGATACGGCTTCTGAATCTCGGCGGAAAGCCCGCTGCGGTTGAGGCTCGCCGTCACCTGCTCGCGGACCACAATATCCAGCCGCCGCCCGGCGGTGGCCATCAAGATCAGCGCGGCCGGCGAGTCGGCCGTGCCCACCGTATCCGCCGCAATCTGCGCCGCAATCAGCCCGCCCTCGCTATGCCCGAGAACAATCAGCCGCTTCTTATCGACGCCCGGCTGATCGGCCAAATGCTTCAACGCCGCCCGAGCATCGCCCACGAAGTTCTCCCACACGAAGAAGTCGTTCATCAGCGGAAGGGTCTTGGGCCACACCGCCGAGTACACATGCGCGGCGCGTTTGTCGAACCGCATCGTCGCAAAGCCTTCCTTCTCCAGCCGCTCTGCGATCTCCTTGAGCAGGTTGGTGATCAGCGCTGGCGGCTGGTTGCCGCTGCGATCCGTCGGTCCCGAGCCCGGCAGCAGAAGCACGCCTGGCACCGGTGCCGTGGCAGTAGGAACCGAGACCACGCCTTTCAGGTTCATGCCCCCCGCCCCCTTGAAGGTGACTTCGATCGGCAACCCGGCTACCACGAGAAGAGCGGCTAACATGCCCGATTCTAACACACGCCCCGTGACATACTCACGGAGTGAAATACGAACTGCTCTATCGCCCCACCTTCTCGGCGGCGCGGGTCATGCTCGATCCCGGCGACGCCGTCCGCGCCGAAGCCGGCGCGATGGTCAGCATGTCGCCCACCATCACCATCGACTCGAAAGTCACCGGCGGACTCGGCAAGGCGTTTGGCCGCCTCCTCGGCGGTGAGAGCCTGTTCCAAACCACCTTCACCGCTTCCCACGGCCCCGGCGAGGTCGTGCTCGCCCCCAGTTCGCTCGGCGATCTCATCGCCCTCGACCTCGGCGCCGGTCCCGGCTACATGCTCACCAGCGGCTGCTTCCTCGCGTGCGACACCAGCGTGCAGATGGAGACCAAGGTCAGCGGCCGCGGATTCTTCGCCGGCGAGGGTTTGTTCCTGCTCCGCATGAG
Source organism: Methanoregulaceae archaeon (assembly GCA_020850325.1). Lineage (GTDB taxonomy): Bacteria > Armatimonadota > Fimbriimonadia > Fimbriimonadales > Fimbriimonadaceae > JANJUB01. The sequence continues at coordinate 134,677 of JADZEW010000022.1, read as the reverse complement.
CGGCGTCGGCACCGTGCTCACCAGCGCATTCGGCGCGATCCACGCGCTGCAGTTGGCCCCCGGCCAAACCTACGTGGTCGACACCGGCCACATCGTCGCGTTCTCCGAGACCATGAACTACCAGGTGCGAACCGTCACCCGCGGACTGCTCGCCTCCTTCACTTCGGGCGAAGGGTTCGTCGCCGAGTTTATGGGCCCCGGAATCCTCTACATGCAGACTCGCGCTCCCCAGAGCTTTGGACCATGGCTAAGTCAATACATCCCGCGCGGCTCGTAGTTCTCGGTCTGGTGCTGGCGGCCGGTTGCGCCCGCTCCGGTCCGCAGAAGATCGTCACCGATTTCACGGTGGACAGCGTGATGCCGCCGATCAAGTCGGTCAGCCTCAAAAGCCTGCGCGGGCGGCCCGTGGTGCTGGACTTCTGGGCCACGTGGTGCCCGCCCTGCCGCGAGACCATGCCGCAGCTGGACAAGCTGTATCGCAAGTACCAGGCGAAGGGCGTCGAGTTCCTCGCGATCAGCGGCGAGGACTTGGCCGACGTGCGCGCGTTCGTGCCCAAGGCCGGGGTCAGCTACCCACTGTATGTGGACACGAAGGGCGAGGCGAACAAGGCGCTCGACGTCGAGTCGATCCCGCGACTGGTGATCTTGGATGGGCAGGGTGCGGTGATTTTCGACGAGACCGGCGCCCCGCTCGACGTGGATCGGATTTCCGCGGTGCTGGACGGCGCGCTTTAGCCCGTCCAGGCAAGCCCGGCAATGGCCCACAGAATGCCGATGGCGGCGGGAAACCGGATGCCCATCGCCAGCCCGAGGAGCCACTTATCGGCCTCGTCGTACTCGTGCATCCAGTAGTGAAAGGTCTCGCGGTTGAAGTTGATGAGGGCTTGGAACATGCCCCGCGTCTCGCCCCACATGTGCGCGCGCACCCGCATCGCAGCTAGGGTGCCGACGGAGATGAGGACGACGCCGAGGATGATGATGACCCACGCCAGCGCCGGCTCGGGGAGATAGAGTCGGGTGTTGGGGACATGGCGCATGGGGGAGATTATGAACGGGTTCATACATCGTCTACGGACGATGGTTTAGCGTGCGCCAGCTTCATCATCGAGACAATCCTCTCTGGGTTAGCACATCCAGGACTCGACCTCCGGGCACCAAGCTAATGGCTGTGTACCGATGTGCCAATGCGATCGGAATGACGGCGTTTTGGTAAAGGTCAGACTCGAAATGCTGAATGAGGGCGAGAGCTTGAGGAAGCGACTCGTAGCGGGCCATCTCAGCTTTCGCGCTTCTAAAGTCGACTCCTTCCGGATGCTTCGTTGGGAATGTGTATGGAATTCCGAAAACAAAGACGCGGCCGGATTCTGTTTTGAAGATGAAGTCTTGACCGTAATAGCTCTCATATCCAAATCCATTTCCGGCTTCTTCCCTACCCGAAAGGATGTATCTGTAGCGGTAGGCATCATCGATGCAAAAGACACGATTATCTGGAAGGAACCGACTCAATAAGCCCGCATGGTCGACGACAGCGCCGGTCTTTTGGAGCCCTATCATTAGGATGCGCGGAAGACGTGCTGCAGTCAGGCGATCATTGATTTCACTCGTGAACCTCATGATTGAGCCGTGCAGCCATGCTGAGTTTCCGAACACGGCAAGAGGACCATCGACAAAGAACGCAGTCGTTCCTAAGGACGCAAGCGAGTTGTCGGCCAAGTAGCGAATGTAATGAATCGGCATCAAGTGTTCGATGGTATTCATCGCTCTGTTGATGGCTTCACCGTTTGCCTGAAACTCCTCGACCGCCTCCCAAATGCGTAGGCAGTCAGATGGGAATACCGGTCCATTGCATCGAGGGCAGTGTTGTTGATCAGGAACATCTCGTATGAGCAAGTTTCGCGCTTCGCATCCATCGTTTGGGCAACGATGCAAGCGCAGTTCAGCGGCTGAACTGGTAGCCATGTCATTAGGCCTGCGGTGGGCAAGATGAAAAAGTGTTGTTCGCAAGCTGGTGGCAGGATCATCAGGCTTGAAGCGCGTGTTCGTTCCGTAAAGGCAGGCGTCGAGATAAGCCCGGAAGCTCTGGCGCACAGTTTGCATTCCGCGCCATCGGACGTTTGCGCTGGGCAGGGCGAAGGTCAGCGAGGAGTTGTTGTTTTCTAGTGCAGCCACGCGACATGGGTCAACGAATCTACCGTCGTGAACCCGCAGATCGTTGAACTGAGCCATGTCGATAAGAGTCGCGCTTACCTTAACGTAACCGACCTTGGTGCTTGGAAGTTGGTCGTCAATGCTTCGTTCCGTCGCACTTCCATCCACGGCCATGACCTTGGAAGGTAAGACAACTCCGTCAAGGTGCGGAGGCTCCAGAAATCGCTCAGCAAGCTCTGCTCCCTCCTCGGGGCTTGGTGGACGCAAGTGCTCACACTCGCTCAAAAAGTCCGACACGTCAGGGTTGCGAACGATATCCGCGTGGGATGTTTTGCTCGCTCGTTCGAAGCTCCCGGCAAAGTTCTGATACGGCATCTAAGTTATCCTGCGGTCTGTGCTCGGGCAGCTTCGGGGTCGAAACGATCGATCTGAACGGGCACGACGAACGGACCGGAAAGCATTTTGACCCGGGCAAAACCAACATCCTGTGCCCGCAGAAGGGAGCGACTGAAGTCACCGAAATCGTAGAAGTGGGCAAGTTCCCGGATTTCGCGATCGTTGTTGAGATGGGTAACGAACCAGTTCTCGGTGTTTGCGAGGATGTTGGGATGTACGGACGATACTTCCTGAGTCGCGTACACGAGGCCAATACGATACTTTGCCCCCTCCTTAGCGAGACGCGGCCAGGTCTCTGTCAAGTCCATCCCCTTTCCGATGAGGTTGTGGGCTTCTTCAATGTAGACAAGGATGTTCGGCGGTTGCTCGCCCCGAACGAACACCGCCATGGACGCGTTAAAAACGTGCGAAGCTATCTCCTTCGATATCTGTGATCGGATCGTTGGATCACCTACCGACAGATCGAGAATGACAATGCGTCCTGCCTGCAGGTGTTCGTAGATTTCTCCGCCCACTTCCCGTGCCCGACGCGGCGAGTGGAACCTAGCACCGTCCGTGATTATCCTCCAGCCAGAGATGAAGTTGCCGTTCCGACCGCTTTGGACGAGCATGTCCAGCAAGTTCTGAAGTGTGTCATCGATCCACCGGCTTCCCGCTGAGGAGCCTGGCAGCGAGTTTTGCTGATTCGCTTCTCGGGCAGCTTCGAACCACCTTACGGCCACAGCAATTGGAAGGCCAGTCCCCGGATTTCCAAGATCTTCCCCTGCAGCGGCGTTTACTGCATTGCGGACGCGCTCGTTTGCGGAAAACTGCACCCGAAGGTTTCGAGGCGGCTCATAGCCAGCCTTAAACAGGAGGCAGAAGTAGGCTGCTTGCCTACGCTGCCACCGGTGCCGCTCACCCTCTCCAAGTTCTGCATCTGGCTCGTCCAGCGACATGTTCATGAAGGCGGTTACATAGTCCACAGTCGAGCCTCTACCTCGCTCTCGTAAGTCGCGTTGGATTAGCCCAAACCCTTCGTTGACCTGCACGTAAAAATTGTTCTGTAACTCCAGGAATCCTTCCGTCTGCAGCATACGGTATCGAACTGTGTCGTCCGGATAGATGTCTGCAATCGAGCCTCGATCCTGCTGATTTGCGTTCGCATACTCGCCATTGATGTCGTAAATGAGTTGCCCGATGTTGACACCGCTTTGGTCGGCAACGCGCTTGACAACCGATACCGTCTGCTTTACCATGTTGCTTTTGCCAGTGCGGGTCATTCCAAGGACGGCGGTACGCCTTGCAAGGAAGTCGGATGGCTGAATAAAGACCGGCACCATCTCGGCCTGTCCGCCCCGGTGCAGCCGATCCGTTGACGTATAGCGAACGGTTCCGACCCGGAGAGGCGCTACAGGATTCTCGATTCCAAGGGCCCGTGCCTCAGCAAGCGCGGCCTCCCTTCGCGCGGGATCGATATGATTTACGATGGTTTCCAGCGCCGAAGCGCGGGGCCGGTACACGCGCAAGCGAGTGGCCGTCGAAAAAGACTCAAGGTCACTTCCCAGGCATAGGGCGTCGCCACGAACAAAGAACGTCCCCAAGACTCGGCACTCTAAACCGCCAAACTGCATTTGACTTCGCGTGATGTCGTCGAAGTCACGACGAACCGTGTCTGACGCGCTCGGAACCTGGAAGATGTCCTCCTGTTGCTGGAAGTGGTCAATCTTGGTGCGAACAAGATCGTCATCCTGGGGAAGCTTGCAACTTCCCACTACGCGGAGGACGATGACCTCACGGTCGTCTTCGTGCGTCTCGTTGAACCGGCTCGGGTCAAATGTAGCGGCAATCAGGAAGCAGTTGTGCGGGACGCCCAGTGCCTCTGCCTTCCATAGATCGTTCGTCATCACCAACGCGCGATCGTAGTCGATCGAGTAGATCCACCCAACGAAGTTCTGAGCCTGAATTAGCTGTACGAGCGGGTTGTCTTGAAGCAGTTGCCCTGCGGTTTGGTTAAGCATTGGTGATGTCCTCGACGCTCAGTTGCGCTGCGATTATGGAGGTTGGGTCGTTCGATCTCGGTAGTTGGAGATTTGAGACAACTGCCTCGTTGACAGATTTGTAACCGCCGGCAGTCGATGCAGTGTAGATTGCGCCCAAGTCGAGGGTTACATGGTTCATGTAAAGCTCGGCAACTCGCGGCACCGAGTCGTAGCTTAGGAGCCAGTCTCCTGAGAGGTTGGCGATGCTATCTCGAAGCGCTACGTGCTCGTCATCGCCGAAATAGTACCTATAGAGCTTGTCCGCTTTGTAGAAGAATGGTGGGTCAAGATAGGTGAAGACGTGAGTTCCATCAAGGCATATGGTTTCATTTACCGCGGACAAAGTATCCCGCCAGGACGCTTCAAACACAAAGGCAACCCGATCTCGAAGCTCGCCGATTTGCCCTATCCTCTGTTGGAGGGTCGCTCTTGGGAAGCGACATCCAAGCTTGTATTTTGAAGTCTGCGACTTGCCGCCAAGCGGTCCAGCCGACCTTGCTAAGATTCCGGAGAAGCTAGTTCTATTGAGATACAAGCACGCTATTGCGCGAGATCTTCGACATTCTGGTTTTCCGTTCTTAAACTCAAGCCATTGGTCGAGCGTGACTGGAACTCTACCGATCTCTTTGATCAACCAGTCAGTATCAAAAAATACAGACTCCCAGAACGCAGCAACAAGAGGGTCACAATCTGCCAATCCGATGCGATGCGTCAAATTCTGCTGTAGCAGGTAGAGCGCAACACTTGCTCCGCCCGCGAAAGGCTCCACCGTCAAGTCAGGCCGCCGGTCATTATCTTCAAGAACTGCGGCGACAAACGGTGCAAGCCGCCGCTTGCCGCCCGGATATCGCAAGGGGCTAAGGACTTCCGCGGCTTTTGTCGCTGTCGCAAGGTGAGCTGGACTTGAGAGATTCTCGATCGCAAGCTCTACCTGCTCTTTGTCAGCGTACGCCTTGAGGGTATTGGCACTCATCAGGGTCACTCAACCTTTGTGTACCGACTTGGTGGCAGGGTGAGCGGGAACTCAGCGTGCAACTGGACTCGTTCTACGCATTCAGTTCGAATCATAGGCAGAATATAGCATGCCCGGGCAATAGGTGACAACGGCCATGACCATGTCAAGCTTTTGTAAGAGGCGGCATACCCTGGAAGGTGCCCGTGGCACCTAACTCTTTGTCGTCAACTTCGCCGTCGCCACCACCGCCAGCGTCAGCAACCCCACCCCCAGCGTCGCCGTCGGCAGCGACGTCGCCCGCGCGAAGAATCCGATCAGCGCCGGGCCGACCAGAATCCCCGCGTAGCCCATCGTCGTGACTCCCGCCATCGCCAGATTCGACGGCATCGCCGATTGCCGTCCCGCCGCGGAGAACAGCACCGGCACAACATTCGCCGCCCCGGCTCCCACCAGCAAGTACCCCGCCACCGCCACCGGCCACGACGGAACCAGCGCCGCCACCGCGAACCCCGTCGCCGTGGCCAGCCCTCCGAACACCAGGGTGCGCACGGCACCCAGCGCCTCGACAACCCGATCCCCCGCAAAGCGCCCCAGCGTCATCGTTAGCGAGAACGCGACGTAGCCGATGCCCGCGAGGCTCTTCTCCAGGCCGCGCGACTCGTGCAGCAGAATGCCGCTCCAGTCCGCCACGCTTGCCTCGGCGAGGAACATCACGAAGCACATCGCGCCGATGACCAGCACCCGGCCGCGCGGCAACGCGACCACCGGTGTCCCCGTCTCGCCGCCATAAGGCAGCAGCCCTCGCCACGACGCCGCCACCATCCCCGCCGCGGGCACCAGAATCGCGAGCAGCGCCGGCAGCGGCGCGACCTTCAGCGCCAGCAGTCCGGTCATCGCCCCCGCTCCCGCGACGCCGCCCACGCTGAACAGCGCATGGAACCCCGACATCATCGAGCGTCCGCTCGCGCGCTCCACGATGATCGCCTGGATGTTCATGACCACATCGACCGTGCCGATGCCCGCCCCCAAAAGGAACAAGCTGATGCCAAAGACGACTGGCGACGGCGCACTGACGATCAGGGGCAACGCCACGCTGGCGAGCGCCCCGGCGGTCAGAATCACTCGGCGACAGCCAAACCGCGCGGCGAGTCCTCCCGAGAAGAGCATGGTCGTGACCGACCCCAATCCCAAACACAGCAGCAGCCCGCCGAGCTGGGCGTCGTCGAGGCGGAGGTTCTGGCGCAGGGTGGGGATCAGCGGCGCCCAGCACGCGAGCGCCAACCCGGCAAAGAAGAAGACGACGCGCGTGGCGAAGTGCTGCCGCTTCGGGTCGTCTTGCATACCTGGCTATGATAGTTCAGATTTCAGAATGAGGATCGAGATCCACCCCTGAAGATCACGTTGCCGACGACTTCACCCCAAACTCGGTAGACTCCCTTAAGCTATGGCAGCGCAAAAGTCCGTCGCCGTTGTTGGAGGAGGCCTCGCTGGCCTCATGACCGCCATGAAGCTCGCTGAGGCGGGCATCAAGGTCCAACTTTTCAGCCTTGTCCCCGTCAAGCGGAGCCACAGTGTGTGCGCCCAGGGCGGCATCAACGGTGCAGTGAACCTGCGGGGTGAAGGCGACTCGCCCTACCTCCACTTCGAAGACTCGATCACCGGCGGCGACTTCCTCAACCACCAGCCTCCGGTCATGCGCATGGCCGAGCGCGCGCCCGCCATCATCTACCTCCTCGACCGCATGGGCGTGCCGTTCAACCGCACCTCCGAAGGTCTGCTCAGCTTCCGCCGATTCGGCGGCACCCTGAAGCACCGCACCGCCTACGCGGGCGCAACCACCGGGCAGCAGCTTCTGTACGCCTTGGATGAGCAGGTCCGCCGGTGGGAGGCGATGAACCTCATCGAGAAGCGAGAGGGATGGGAGTTCCTCGGCATCTCGAAGGACGCGGACGGCAAGTGCTGCGGCCTCGTTGCCCAGAATCTCCGCACGATGGAGATCGAAGGCTTCGCGGCCGACGCGGTCGTCATGGCGACCGGCGGCAATGGCGTTATCTTCGGCAAGAGCACGAACTCGATCATCAACACCGGTTCGCCGGTGAGCATTTGCTACCAGCAGGGCGTGCATTACGGCAACCCCGAAATGGTGCAGATCCACCCGACCGCCATCCCGGGCGAGGACAAGTGCCGACTCATGTCGGAATCGGTCCGCGGCGAGGGCGGACGACTGTGGACCCCGCGCGATCCGCACGACAGCCGCAAGCAGGTCGACATTCCCGAGGCGGACCGCTGGTACTTCTGCGAAGAGCTCGACCCGGTGTACGGCAACCTGCTCAGCCGCGATCTCGTCAGCTTCGCGATCTACTGCGTGTGCCGCATGGGCCGGGGTGTCCAAGGCAAGCAGCAGGTGTATCTCGACATCACGCATCTGCACCAGAGCCGAGGCGGACCTCACACCCGCGAGATCATCAACGACAAGCTCGAAGGCGTTCTCGAAATCTACGAGAAGTTCATGCGTGAGGACCCGATCGAGACGCCGATGCGCATCTATCCGGCCGTGCACTACACGATGGGCGGTCTCTGGGTGGACTACGAGAAGGGCCACGACACCGCGATCGACGTGGACTCGCCGCGCAACCAGATGACCAATATTCCCGGCCTCTACGCGGCCGGCGAGTGCGACTACCAATATCACGGCGCCAATCGCCTCGGCGCGAACGCTCTGCTGTCGTGTCTATACGGCGGCGAGATCGCCGCGCAAGGCGTGATGGCGTACCTGAAGCAGGCCAATCTGCCCGACACGGCGGCGGCGGTCGCCGAAGCCGTCCGCGAGCGTCAGGCAGAGTACGACAACCTCGCCAAGTCGAATGGCAAGGAGAACCCGTATGCGCTCCACGCCGAACTGAGCGACGTCATGTGGAACAACTGCGGCATCTGGCGCACGCAGAAGGACCTCTTGTCCGCCCGCGGACAGCTCGACGAACTCGCAACGCGAGCCCGTCAGTGCGATCTGATCGACGATGCCGGCTGGAGCAACCAGGCGGTACCGTTCACCCGCGCGCTCATCCACATGATCGAGCAATCGAAGGCCATCGTCGGCGGTGCAATCATCCGCGACGAGTCGCGGGGCGCGCACTTTAAGATGGACACGCCGGATCGCAACGATGAGACTTGGCTGGTTACGACCAAGGCGACGTGGACTCCAAGCGGCCCTGAGTTCGACCTCACCGAGAAGGTGGAGACGAACTTCATCGCCCCCCGCCCCCGGAAGTATCGGATCAACCAAAACAAGGTTGTGAAGGAGATCATGGGCGAGGAAGCGCTCGTGGGTGTTGGTCAAAGCTAGACCACACGGCGTTTGACGGACGATCGAACCCCTACACTGGGGCCGCTTCAGTTTGCGGTCACGTTCTGTAACGATTCTGTGACGATCGCCTAGCTACGATGATTGCATCTCGCGGGATGTAACCATGTATCACCAAGAAACTCGACGACCATTGGGGTCTGCCGCCAGAAGGCTCATGTTCCTGTTGACTCTTCTGCTCACCGTCGGTTGCTGGGGCGGGATCAACTGCGGCGAGAATCCGGACGCGTCGTTCTTGCGCCTCAGTGGGAGCTTCGCCCCCCCACTTGAGCTCCGCCGCGGCGAGACCAGTTCCGCTGTCGTGACGGTTAGGAAAGTCAATCCGATCGACTACCCAGTCACTGGCCAGCAAGTTTTTACCGTCCCGGATGTTCCAGGAGTATTTGATGTTGAGCCGAACGAGTTCACCCTCAACATGACTTCTGTGGACAGTGCGTCCCAAACCCTAACCGTAACGGCTGATCCTGGGGCGGAACTTGGGGTCAAAGTCACAACTGTGTTTTGGGGCTCTGCAAACATCACGACCGCCGGCAACCAACTGAATGTGACCATTACCGATGGTACACCAGGGATTACCATAACGGCCGATCCGCAAACGATATCCGGGCCGGACGGTGCGCTCGCCGAGCAGATGATTGACTTCGAGGTCGCATCAGTGGGTGGATTCTCCGGAGAAGTGGTCATCAGCTACACCACCGAGGTGGCGTTGAGCACCGTACCTGCGGACAATAACCGAACCGTGACCATCTCGCCTTCTCAACCGGCAAGGTTCACGCAGAGCTTCCGACGTGCCGGCTATACCGCTGGACCCGAGCGCATGACCTGGCGGGCGACCAACACCGCCTTGGGGGCCAGTGCACAAGTCGTCATCACGGTGAACAAGGAATAGGGGCGACCAGGGCGTTACCAGTTCTTGGGACATCCACGGCGATGCTTCGGGAATACCGGCGGAGTTCGCACTCCATAGCCAAGCTTGGCGTAGGTTCGGCCTAACCCGGTACGATCATCCGCGTGCCGGTATGGCAGGTGCGCTTGTTCGGTCGAATGCGCGTCGAACTCGACGATCGCCCGCCTGTGCATTTTCGAACCCGCGCGACCGAAGCGGTCTTCGCTTATCTCGCACTACGACTTGGTGAGCATGTCAGCCGCGAAGTCCTTGCCTCCGAAATCTGGCCGGCCGCGGGTGACGAGGCCAGCGGGCGCAATCTGAGGACCGCCCTCACGTCCCTCCGTCAGACCTTCGGCGAAGCTATTGGCGCCAATCGCCAATCAGCCTGGCTCGAACCCGCGAGCTTCGACGTCGACGTTTTGAGATTCATCCGCGAACTCGACCCCACGCTTTACCGGGGAAGGCTCCTCGAAGGCTATGACGGCGGATGGCACATGACGAGGCTCCTGGAACTCGACGAGCTGTACTTCGAACGCGTGCTTGCTTGTAGCTTCGAACTCTCCACCCAAGAGGCCATCGCGCTCATCACGCGAGCCCTGACCATCGACCCCACGCGCCTTGACCTCCGAGCGAGACTTCGCGACCTCGGGCCGTCTTTTGACACGCTCCAGGTCCCCGCGATCGAAACCTCCTTCGTGGGCCGGGTGCGGGAGCGCGCCGAACTTGACCGCTTGCTCGGTGAGCATCGCCTGATCACGATCACCGGTCCGGGAGGCTGCGGCAAGTCGCGTCTCGCTCATCAACTGGTGAAGGATCGGCACCCCAACTCGTGGTTTGTCCCGCTCGCCCACCTCGCCGACCCCACGCGCATCCTGTCCACCGTCGCGAGCAGTCTTCGCATCAGTGCGCCGCAAGGAACGCCCCCGCTGGATGCCCTCGTCCATGCGTTCGCCGAGAGCACCGCGCTCCTCGTCCTCGACAATCTCGAAGATCTGCGGGTCGGTGCCCAGAGTGTCGTTGACCTGATCGACGCGTTACCGCATCTGCAGGTGGTCGTCACGTCGCGCGTGCCGCTTGGTGCGGCGGGGGAGTTCGAGTATCCGCTTGGGCCGCTGGAAGCCGCCGAAGCCGAGCGCTTGTTCGGAGAGCGATGTCGCCTCGTGAGTCCCGACCTCGATCTCATCGGGAATGAAGCGACTCTGCGAGAGCTTTGCCGAAAACTCGACGGCTATCCGTTAGCGCTGGAGATCTGCGCGGCCAAGGCACGGCTTCTTACACTTCGCGAAATGCTGGCCGAGCTCGAAGACCGCTTTGAGTTCTTGACCCACCGTCAAGCTCAACCCCGACATCGATCGCTGCAGCACGTTCTTGACGTCAGCTGTGAACTCCTCGATCCGCAAGCGCAGGAGTTGCTGACCGACCTCGCCGTATTCGAAGGGACTTTCACGTGGCAGACGCTCGCCGATGTAGTGGGGCCCGACCTTCGGGACAAGCTTGCCGATCTGGTTTCATCGGCATGGGTGTTACCGCAGCCGGGTACAGAACCACGGCGGTTCCGGCTGATCGAGTCGGTACGGCAGTTCGCGGGCGATCTGGCGAAACCAGCCCGACACCGCGAGCTTCAAGAGCGCCATGCTCGCACCTTCGCCGCGTTCGCCCAAACGTGCAAGGCCAACGCGTTCACACCGCGCGAATCAGCGCTTCACGACCAGGCGGAACTCGAACTCCCGAACTTGGAAGCGGCCTGGCAGTGGCTCATCCGCCACGATCCCGCCGAGGCCTTGCGTTTGGTGAGTGGGATCAACTGGTTCACGATCCTACGCGGGCATTGGGAGTGGGCCGAGTCGCGACTCCGCGAGGCGCTTGATGCCGCTCATGACGCGCCGCTGCACGATCTCACGTTTGCATGCCACACCCAAGGCAACTTTCTGCTGTTCCAAGGCCACCGCTCGTCGGCCGAGCCCTGGTTTGAGAAGGCGCGAAGCCTTGCCCGTCAGGCGGATGATCCGTTACACGAGGGCCTCGCGATTCTTCAACTTGCCCAGCTTCGAGTTGAGGAAGGGCGCTACGAGGTGGCTCAGGCGAATGTCACCGAAGGGGTTCGAGTCATGGAGCGGGTTGGCGAAGCGAACTGGATGGGCGCGGCGCACGTGATTCGAGTGTTGGTGGCGAATCGACGGGGACTGGTCTCGGAGGCGCTCGCCGCTGGTGCGACGGCCGTCGAGTTCTGCCGAGAGGGAGGTTACGGTTGGGGGATCGCTTCGGCGCTGAACGAGTGGGCGATGGCCCACCATCTGGCGGGCGATCACCGGCGGTCTCTTGAGCTTCAGGAGGAAAGCATGGAACTTAAGCGACGGACAAGTGCTCCATCATCCTTGGCGCTTTCTTACGCCGACGGGGCAAGTGCACACTTCGCCCTCGGTGACTTGGCCGAGTGCCGCAAGTGGCTTCGCGAGGCGCTCCAGATTCTCCACACGCATCACGCGACTTCCCGCCATCCCCACGTGTTTGTGATTGCCAGTCGCGTCTTCACCGTCCTCGAAAATGATCGAGATGCCCACATTTGCCGGCAGGTCGCGGAGCGTTTGGTACCTCCTTGCTCCCGACGGCATGCGCACTTTGGCGGGTTCTTCGAGGAAGCCTTGGCGGAGTCACCCCCGGATGGGTTGGCGTCGGCGATTGAAGCGGTTCTCGCTCTGTGACGATCTTGTAACGGTTCCGCTTCTATCCTGACTGATATGAAGCGTGATGCCGCAACCGAACGCCAGTTTAGGCCGATCACCTACAAGAACGTGCTGTTCTTCCTCGGGCTGTTTGCCTTGTTTGGGTGCCCTTGCCTCAACGGGGAAGATTCTGCAGCCTACGATCCTCCACGCTCGAAGATGATCTTTGCGGCAGGAGTTCCTGCGTTATCGGCTACGAATGAGGAGTTCACCGTCACGGTGCGAACGTCGCGGGCGGCTGGGGAGCAAGTAGGTCAGATGGTGACCATCACCCCGACTGTCCCGGCGGGCGTCACGGTCACTCCGCCCACGCGCCAGCTTGCACTGGTGTCGGGTGAACTCGCAACAACGTTCCTGGTTCGGACCCCGGCATCGGGCTATACGCGGTTGGCATTCAACGTCAGTCGAACCGACCACTCGATCGAGAACGACAAATCGGTGTTTACCGCGACTCCGCTATCTGGAGAAGTCATCCCCAACTTGGTCAGCATTACGTATGACCCGACCAGCCTCGTCATGAATCGCGGCACCTCGGTTTCGCTCAATGTCAGGGTGTTACCGCGCGGCAACACCTCGGGGCCAGTCCTGGTCGCGATGGACCACAACCTCTCCGGAATCACGTTATCACCTCCGACGTTTGTCGTCAACCTCACTCAGGGCGCCACCACACCCGTGAACCAACTGGTGACGGTCAGCGCGGCCGCAAACTCCTACACGGGTACCAACCAGCTTCGTTCCTCGATAACATGGAGTCAGACTTCGTATGACATCGCATCGGTGCCGATCACGATCAATGCTGGTACAGGAACCCCCCACTTCACCTTCACCGCGACGCCGCTCCAGGTAACTTCCGCAATCTACGAGGAGTCGCCAACGGTCACGTTCACCCTAACCAGCCAGAACGGCTTCAGCGGAGATGTCGTGGTTGATCCGGACGCAGATGGCGAAACGGGCATCATTCCCACCGTTGGCGCAGAGACGTTTACGGTGATCCCCGGAACACCTACAACCTTCACCCGTCGGTTCCAGCGCTACTACGGCACAAACGATATCCACGTGACGTTCACCGCCACCCATGCGGCGACTTCGACTTCGCGGCAAGTCGTGATTACGATGAAGCACCCGTAGGTCGCTCATTCAGACTAACAGTGCCCGCTCGAGGGGAGGCGGGCACTTTGCTGGCGGCCTAAGCTGAACAAGCGCGGATGGTAGACTCAGCGCTGCCGCGGGCGAGTGGCGAAATTGGTAGACGCACTGGATTTAGGTTCCAGTGTCTAAAAGACGTGAGGGTTCGAGTCCCTCCTTGCCCACCACTATTCTAGCTTCAAATCCCCGTCCCGGACGGGGTTTGGACAGAGCCTCCCGGCATGGAAATCGTCCATGCAACTCACTATGCAACTCAATTGGCGGCTGAGAAACCCTCGCACAGAGGAATGATGGGACTCAAAAAGAGGGATGGTTGGCGGCACAAGTCCGGTACCTTTCTTTCCACCCCACCGGGGGCCTTACGGAGATTTCAGAGACCGATGCGGGGCCAAGGCCGAACTCGGGCAAGGGGGGCGCAGGTTCATCTCAGCGAGACGGGGCGAGAGTCGTTTACGCCTTTCACCGTGTAAACGAAACCTCTTCCGATGAATCCTGGGCCGGTGGTCGCTACCCATCGGACAACTCGTGAACTCGAACATAGTTGATGTCGCGCCCCGCCTCAAGCGCATGCACGTCATCGAGCAGTGCATTACGTACAGACTCAGCCAGCGACCAACCAGGCTCTGCCTTTCGGATGAACGTCTCAACGCTGACGGCAACCTGGTCGACTCCTTCGGTGGTTGCTTGGAAACTGGTCATTGCCGGGAACCCAGGCGCAGGTCGACCGGTCGTGGTCATGACCGAAGCCAGGATTTGCCTGAGCGGCCGGTCGACGCTGATGTTGACGAGGCACTCTCGAGTCTGAAGTCTGTGGCTGCTCATGGGCAAGAGAAGCCAGCCCCGGATGGCTCCGAGGCCGGTGGTTACGACCTGAAGAACAACTCTCCGGGTGCCCAGTACCTCCCGCCACCAACTTCTTCAACGGCGAGAATGCTTCCATTGCGGATGCCATCGGCGTAGTACCTAGCGTGCTGGTTGCTCTTCAGGGCGTCTAGTACGGCGAGAACAGGCGCAGGGTCAAGCTTGCGCACCCCAGACATTGGGATGTTGGAGAAGGCAAGCCTCACGTGCGACAGGTCGGGTGGAAGGAGTTGCTTGTAGTATCCCTTGGGTGGTTGCATGGTGCTCCCGCAACTGCCCCGGATTACTCCGAGGCCGCTGACCATCAGAGGATGGTCCCGTCACTTCGAACGCACTCCGCGAAACGTCGCGGAGAGAAGTGGGCGTCAAGTTCGACACGGGGAATGCCCATGAACTTGAGCGACTCCAGTTCTTCGATGGAGACGTACCCCCATTCAGCACCGCCTGATGAACCTTGCCCGAACAAGTCGGCATAGCCAAAGGCGACCTTTTCTTCGGGGTCATATTCGGCGATGAGCCATGTTGCAGTGCTTCCAAGAGCGAATATACGGGCAACGATGGACTTCTCCGCGAAAGGCGTTGAGTCGGTCGAGTCAAGTGGCGGAAGGTTGGTTGGAAGCTTGAGTCCCATACTGAATGGGCTGCTTCTTCACTCCATTTCCGGGGCCGAGTCGTTGCCCCAAGATGCTAAGTCAAGAGCCGTTCTGAGCCTCTCAGCGATGCCCGGAAAGAGCTCGTCCAACCAGCTTGCTACCCAGTATGGGACTTCATTAGGTGAGTCTTCATCAACTTCCGTAGCTTGGCAGAGGACAAGCCCTTGGACCTCACCCATCGTTTCGGCGATGTGGATTTCGCCTTGACTGTCAAGCCAAGCACAGCCGGGCATGTAGTCCTCGGCCAGTTCGATAGTGCGCTTCGCGACCTCGTTTAGGTCGAGCTTTTCCAGAGACATGCGGAGTTGGCTGATGTTAAAAATGGAAGTCTCGTGGTGTGCGTCCATGCTTGTGAACAAGGCGCGAACGTAACCTCCGGGGCCGGATGGCTTGCCGGGGTTTGGGTTGAAGGATAGGACGGTCACAGGTTCGCGACCGTCCACTTATCCATCAGTTACAGCCTACAGATAGCTAGCGAGGACTTCATCGCTCAGCGACCGAGCGCGAATCTCCAATTCGTTCCACCAGCCCCTCACCGCTGATTCCGAAGAAAAAGGTGAAGGCGCTAGGATACGACCAGCAACCGTCTCCAGAAAGACACGACTTGTCGGCTCGAATCCCGGATTTTGGGCGCCCTTTGTTAAGCCGTTGACTATGCTGAAGACACTCACCTCGCCGACTCCGGGTTCGTTGAGCGTAGCATCATGTCCATCCAACCAGGCCCGTGTCTGTTCACGGGTCAGCTTCATTTCTCGGCTTACCTGCGCGATGGCTCGGGTAGCGTCCTCGACGGGGATGTTTCGCGCGGCTTCCATTCCGATGATGGTTTGGTCGGCCACTTCGAGAGCACAGCCCAGTGCGGCGCGGATACCCTTTGCAAGGTCATTCATGTCGATTCGTCCGACATGGCGCTTTGAAACGCCGGCCACGTCCATCGAGTTTTGAACGACCAGTCCATTGCTGCAGACCTTTCTGAGCACGACTGGAGCGAGTTTGAGCCTAATCGTTCCAACCTCTCCGTTTTGCAGTGCGATACCGCACGCGTAGCTACTCCCTCCAACATTACGGTCGCCTCCTGACCACAGGATGTTGCAGAACAGTTCATCGCCGTCGTAGCTCAGTCGATGGACGTGAGCGGAGTTGAACTCATTGTCGGTCAAGGCTTCACGGACCATTTCCAGGGCCGGCAACGAATCGACCGGACAAAAGCGGTCACTGAAAAGCGCTCGGAGGTAAAGGTTCGCGTCCTTGCTACCTCGAAAACGCGAAAACACGCGCCGGTCTGCGCACCCCGATTCTTGCGCCCGGAGACGCATAAGCTGGTCGTTCACGATATGGCTGAGTTCCCGGTCGTACTGTCGTTCCTTGAGCCAGTGGACGGCTGCGGGCGGAATCTCGACCAGATGCGCCAATGATGCCAAGCCACGAGGCGTAAGTCGCGCACCATTGTGGACGAGGCGCAGTTCGTCGTCGAGATGAAGTTGAGGCAGCGAGAGCAACTCATCGAACTTCATCTCGTGGTCCTCCCGAAGCTGCTTCAATACGTCGGCGAATGGTCGGCACTCATGGTCGAATCGAGCGTGGTCGTAGGTCTGTATCACTGTGTTATGTCCTCCCAGCAAGTTGCTGTGGAAGCCAACTGCTGGAAGGACTGACATCCGAGGCCGCGGACTACAACGAAAATACGGGCGGCTCGGCAACGCGTAACGCCTCACCGAGAAAAACAAGCAAAGCTGCCTTCTTGGTCACAAACCATTCCAAATCGTTGGCCGTGTAGCTCGTAATGACATCCGGCTTTGCACCACCTGACCTATCGCCGCAGACCTCAGCAATGGCCTCGGAAGCGACGATTTGCTCAAACGTCGGGCGCCCCTGTCCATGGAGTCGGCGGATTAGAACTTCACGGCGCAACCACTCTACTTTCTCAAGCGGCAGTCTGTCCTCCAAATCTAGCAGGGGAGAGATATCATTCCACCAGCTAAGCCCAAGTTGTGCGAGAAGCGACCACTTGTTATACGGGTCCCGAAAGTATGCGGATGGTGGATGCATCAAGTCGTGGATTCGCGAGACCTCGCCCTGGGCTCGGTCGTGCTCGCCGGGAGTCCGTGCTCTGTCTCGCTTGGCCACAGCAAACTCGAAATCGCATTGATGCTCCTGTTGAAGGCGGTCGAATTCTGAACGAAGAAATAAATCAGCTCCCACTTTGGTCAGGTCTCCTTGTCGGGATTGCTCCGACGAAGGTGGGGGAGCGGTCAGGCTCGGATTTCCGGGGCCGCTGAGCCGAGTGTCCCCTCGATATTCACCAGACTCACTGGACTTTGATTTTGCTGGTCAGCCTGCCTTCGCACATTTCCGTTTGTCTCACATTCTAGGTGCGATAAGTAACTTGGGTGCAAGGCATCCAAGGAGAATTCAAATGTCTTATCAAACAACAGCGGAACGGCTCAAATTCCAAGACCACTATGTGCCATCGGCACATCGCGACGAACTCTACGCCATCTGGCGTTCGCTTCGAAAGTTTCAGACCCAGATGGTGAAAGAGGGAAACATCAAGGTCAGGCGCATCAACCCTCGATACATTTCCGACATTCAGACCATCAAGTGCCTGGATGACTTCTATTCATGGGCTAAACAACGTAATTGGCGACCGGGAACTGTGCCAATCTACACGAGCAAGACCTTAATCCCCGATACGACATTATCGTTTAGAACTACTTGCGCATGGGAGAAGGGCAAGCTAGTGTTCACCCGAACCATTTATCCGATTTATCAAATGCCTGGAACGGTTCCCCAGTGGCAATGGGTTGCCGACTACACGGTCGAATTCATCACGGTTCAAGCACTTCATCGAAGAAGGATTGCACCAGTTGAGATGCCTGCTTACAGTAGGAACTGCCTGAAGGAGTATCGCAGCCATTCAAGAAAAGTCAGGACGAAGGTGTTCGCCTTTGGGGAAACCAAATCGCTCAGGTCTTGGTCAACTGATTCAAGGTGTAAGGTATCCCGTGCAACGCTGGCTCGAAGAATCGCCAAGGGCGTGCCCGCCGAGAAGGCGATGCAATGACATCTCCCTTCGACTTCGGGCGGAGCCGGTCCGGTGCCCGAGCCCGGAGGGCATGAGAGCACCGAAAAGCAAAAAGAGAATCGGAGAATGCATCCATGCCACTAGGATGCGCGGAGACGACGAGCGAGCGGAGCGGAGCGAGTGTCGCCGTGCGGGTTACGTCGGAGCGAGGGCGCATGCACGAGCGAGACGGGAATGATACAGTTATCTAAAGCACCCTATAGCGGCGACCCGGTAGGGCGTCTCGGTGAAAGCCAATCTAGGTTCAAATTCGTAGAATTTCTTCCGCTTGTCTCATCCGCCTGTCTCAGGTGGGGCAAATTGAGTCAACTGGAAGAGACAACCGGAGGTCGAGTTGGTCAGACTTGGCTGACTTTGAAATCGCCCTCCGGTTCATCCGCTACCTACTGCTCACCCTCAATCAAAGTCCGGAGAGTTCGGTTTTCTGCCTGCTCCCTGGCGGAAGCCGCCCCGCTGTCGATTGCACTTCAGCCCGAGTGAGTCTTTGATTTCGAAGTACCGTGACCGGCTGAGTCCGGTAAGGTCGCGGAACCGCTCGATACGATGCTCTTCCTTCTCATAGCTGTCGTCGTCGGCCAACCGTCTAACGAGCATCTTGGGGTCGGTGTTGCCCCACTCGGATTCCAGGTCCTTGCGCCAATCGACTCCAACACGGAGCCCCTGCGTCGCAAGAATGTATTGGCGGATAGAGGTGTCCGACACAGCATCAAGGCGGTCGCCGATGTATTCGTAAACTGGTTCTGCAACCGTTGGCATACCGTCCTCATTGAATGCCTCGTGTCGCCAACTGCCAACAAAGCGATGAATCTCTTGGGGAGTGGGCAAGAACTCAAGCTCCCAGGCCCGGTCGCCGACCGCTCCAACATGCCGGTTCATCTTCTGCCAATCATTCACGATGAGGACGACTCTCGATGAGGTCTCAAAGGACCGGCTGTCATCACCATCCCCTGGGGTTCCTTTGATGGCATTGGTCACCCATGAAATGCGTCTTACGGAATCGGTTTGACAGACCTGTTTCATCAGGCGAATCAAGGCTTTGTCTCGGAAGGCATCGTCGAGGTCGTCGAGCACGAAAGGCATGTCTCTGTATCGCCGTAGTTCGCCGAAGAGTCCAAAAGCCGATGCGGTTCCGTTCACCCAACGTGCGTTGGTTCCATGCGGAAACATCTTGCGGACGGCAGTCGATTTCGATGTGCCGGGAGGTCCATGGAGGACCAGTAAGGGGAGCGTCATTTGCGAGAAGGCGTTTACCCGTTGCTCCAGTTCTTCGTAGGTGCGGATGATGATTTTCATTTCGCGGTGGTTTCGAGTGTCAAAAATTTGACCGCTTGTATTGTGTCAAGTTTTTGACGCGAAAGTCAAGAGGAACTTGCAAATCGCGTCAAGTTTTTGACATACTCCTTGCGTGACCGACGAAGAGACACTGGATGTAGTCCGCCGCCTAGTGGCAGAGCGAGGACAAGCGGGGGCTGGCAAGGCCCTTGGCGTAGCCCGTTCGCTGCTCTCCATGGTGATGTCTGGTAGGACCCCCGTGAGCGCTAAGCTACGGGAACGGGTCTCAGCCTATCTACGGCAAGGTGCGGTCGACGGCGTTGCATATGCCGAGTGGCAGCGGCCGGGCGATGACCTGCCTGCATTCGTCGAGGTTTGGGTCGGCATGCGCTTCGAGTGGCTAGACAAGGAAGAGGCCGAGAAGCTGGCACAAGCGGTGACGAACTACGCATTCCTTTACATCCAGGACTACGCGGACCGTCGGCTCCCTGATGGCGATTTCTATATTGGCGCACCACCCGTTCCGCCGAGACCCGACTTCCCCTGAATCAAAGTCCGGCAAGTCTCGTGAATGCTGGGTCTTGGCAAGTTCTTGTACAAGCTCATCATGTACATGACACACGACAAAATGGTCAAGTCGCTGGCCAGCTACACCCAGCGGCGAGAACTTGAGGAGTTGATTAGAGCCTTCGCCATCGAGCGCGCTGATGCCGCCCACCAACTGGCCAGGCAGAAGATGGAATGCTTTCTCCTCGCAAGGCAGAGAGAGCAAATGCGCCGGGAACTGCAAAGCAAATCTCAACCTGTCGAAGAGAGTTGAATCAGGATGCCCAATCTGCGGCCAGAGTCTCGGCCTGGAGCAGAACGGTCTCGACCGCCTTCTCCTGCTTGTCTGGCGGGTAGCCATTGGCCCGAAGAACACGCCGCACCATCCGTCGCAGATTCGCCTTCACCGATTCCCGTGATGTCCAGTCGATGCTCACGCTTCGCTTGACTACCTCAACCAGTTCGCGGGCAATTTGGCGAAGAGCTTCATCCCCGAGAATCGCGACCGCAGAGTCGTTGACTTCCAAGGCATCATAGAATGCGACCTCGTCATCAGACAGCCCAAGTTGCTCACCGCGGACCTTGGCTTCGTTCATCTCCTTGGCCAACTCAATGAGTTCCGCGATGACCTGTGCTGCCGTGATGCTGCGAGCCTGGTAAGACCGCATCACTTGCTCCAGCATCTCAGAGAATGACCGCGCTTGAACGACGTTCTTCTTGGACTGCGAGCGAATCTCGTCGCTCATCAACTTTCGCAACAATTCAAGCGCGAGGTTGCGATGCGGCATCTGGCGGACTTCCTCAAGGAACTCCTCACTCAAGATGCCGATGTCGGGTTTCTTCAGGCCGGCGGCCGCGAAGATGTCGATGACTTCGTCGCTCACCACCGCCTTGGCGACGATTTGCCGGATGGCGGCATCAAGTTCCGCCTGGGTCTGACCGGGGCCAGTGGATATGGTGTATTTGACCAATCCTCCCTTCACTGCTTGGAAGAACGCAACGTCTTCCCGAACTCGGAGCGCCTCATCGTGGGGCATTGCTAAGGCGAATGCCTTGGCCAGTTTCGTGACCGCGTCGACGTACCGCTTGGCGCCGTCCTCCTGCGCCAGCACATGCTCCATACCCGCGGCAATGAGGCTTAGACGGTCGCCAGGGGACAACGTGCTCCAGTGAGACCAGGCGAAGCCATGCATGATGCCTTCCACGACCTCGAACAGTTCCAGCATCCGAGCGACCGCTTCCTCAATGTCGACCGTGGTGTCGCCCTTGCCACCGCTCTCGGTGTAGTCCTTCATCGCCGCCTTGAGTTGGTCGGCAAGGCCAAGATAATCGACAACCAAACCACCAGGCTTGTCCTTGAAGACCCGGTTGACACGGGCAATCGCCTGCATCAAGCCGTGCGACTTCATCGGCTTGTCCAGGTACATCGTGTGCATGCTCGGAGCGTCGAAGCCGGTCAGCCACATGTCCCGCACGATGACGAGCTTGAAATCCTCTTTGGGGTTGCGATAGCGGCCGGCGAGGTGTTCTCGTCGTGCCTTGTTTCTGATGTGCTGCTGCCAGTCGAGAGGGTCTGTCGCCGAGCCCGTCATGATGACCTTCAGCGTTCCCTTGTCATCATCCTCGGAGTGCCAGTCGGGTCGTAGCTTGATGATTTCGTTGTAGAGGTCGATGCAGATTCGCCTCGACATGCAGACAATCATGCCCTTGCCATCCATGGCAGCCAATCGGTTCTCGAAGTGGTCGACGATGTCCTTGGCCACCAGCTCCAATCGGTGCTCCGCGCCAACCATCGCTTCAAGCCGAGCCCACTTGCTCTTCAGCTTGTTCTTGACCGCATCCTCTTCGCCCTCGGTCACCTCCTCGAACTCGTCGTCGACCTTGGGCTTCTCTTCCTCGGCAAGGGCCAGCTTGGCCAGCCGTGCCTCATAGTAGATGGGAACAGTTGCGTTGTCCTCGACGGCACGCTGGATGTCGTAGACGTCGATGTAGTCGCCAAAGACGGCAGGAGTCGACCGGTCAGAGCCCTCGATGGGCGTGCCGGTGAATCCGATGTACGAAGCGTTCGGCAGAGCGTCGCGCATGTGCTTGGCGTAGCCGTACACCACTTCTCCCTCGACCAACTTTGCCGAAAATCCATACTGCGACCGGTGGGCTTCATCCGCGATGACGACCACGTTGCGGCGGCTGGTCAGCACTGGCAAGATGTCCCCGCGTTCATCAGGTTGGAACTTCTGAATGGTCGTGAAAATCACCCCGCCTGAGTTGACGCTTAGCAACTCCCTCAAGTGGCCGCGGTTCTCAGCCTGAACCGGTGTCTGGCGCAACAAGTCGCTGCATCTGGCAAAGGTCTGGAACAACTGGTCGTCCAGGTCGTTGCGGTCGGTGACCACCACCAGCGTCGGGTTCTCCATCACCGGGTGCTGGATGACCTTGCCCGCGTAGAACACCATCGAAAGGCTCTTCCCCGAGCCCTGGGTGTGCCAGACCACGCCGATGCGCCGGTCGCCGGTGGCTGCGGTCGCCTCGAGAGTGCATTCCAGGGCCTTGTTGACCGCGAAATACTGGTGGTAAGCGGCCAGCTTCTTGATGAGGTGTTCGCCGTCGCTCTCGAAGACGACGAAGTTGCGAATCAGGTCGAGCAGCCTCTGGCGGTCGAACATACCGCGCAGTTGGGTTTCCAGCATCGGAACGCCCTTGGGCGCCAGGTTGATGCCGTCTGCCGTCCTCCACGGGGCGAAGCGCTCGAAGTCCGCGCTGATGGTGCCTCCACGGGCATCCAAGCCGTCAGAGATGGCCAGAACGCCATCGTAGACGAACAGGAGAGGAATCTCCTGCTTGTAGGTCTGAAGCTGTTGCCACGCCTTTTGGACCGTCGCGTTGGCATCCGCCGCGTTCTTGAGTTCTAGCGTCGCGATGGGGATGCCGTTAAGAAAGAGGACAACGTCTGGGCGTCGGTTGAACTTGCCCTCGGTCACCGTGAGCTGGTTGCAGGCCAGCCAATCGTTGGCCGATACATCGTCGAAGTCGATGACCCGAGCAAGGTCGTGCCGGATGTCTCCCTGTGGAGTTCGGTAGTCGACTGAGATGCCATCGACGAGCAGCCGGTGGAAGTTGCGGTTCTGGTCTATGAGGTTGGCACCCTCGACAGCCAGCACCTTGCGAAGCGCCTGGTCGAGCGCATCGGCGGGAAGCGTCGGGTTCAACCTCGCCAGGGCCGTCTGAAGCCTGCCGATGAGGAGAACCTCGCCGAACGTCGCACGTTCTTGATACGGCCCTTCGGGTTGAATATCCGGGCCGTAGATAACCTGGTACCCCAACTGGCCAAGCCAGTCGAGCGCAGCTTCCTCAACGTGCGATTCGACGAAGCTGCTCACCTACAGGCCTCCATGTATCAGGTCGAGCACCTCTTGCGCCCACTGCCTAACTTCACTATCCGTCACACCCAGTTCATCGTCGAGATTTCCACCGTGACTGAACACACAAGTCCCATTCAGGACCTTAAGTCGCTCCAAGTGTGGTTCGAGGCCCTGCTTGACAAACACTGGATAAGTGTCCTTTTGGTAGATAATATCGCCCAAAGAGTGGTCCGGATTTATTGCCGTAGGGTACTTCAACTTTAGAAAACCCTCCAGTACAGCCCGAACAAGTGGAATTGCAGCCTGAGGGTCGCCATTCTTCCCATCCAGATACTCTTGCAGCCGAGCGCGCTTGTCGGCATATCCCTGCATGGCCAATCGATTTAGATTGCATACAGAGAACGAGACACCAACTTGGCCACGAGTCAAGGCAAGAGCGACGACTCCCGGTTGAACTCCCCCCGCAGCTCGACCTATCACTTTCGCCCTAAGAGCTTCCAAAAATCGCGCATCATGAGATAAGACAACAAGCTGCCGGGTGCTTCGCGATAGCTCCTCCAATACTTGGATAGTTTGGCGCTGCCGGTTTCTGTCCAAACTGGACATGGGGTCGTCTATCACGATGACCTTCTCAGGCAACGACGTGTCTGTACGAATTTTGGCTAAGAAGAACGCGAGGGCCAGCGTTCGCTTGTCCCCTTCACTCAACGAAGAACCGAATGAAGGAGAACCCTTCGACGATTCTCGGTTACCCAACTGAACCTCATTTCCCCGCACATTGAGGCTGTACTTCACAGTTGGCCTCCCGCCGTCATTGGCCTGAGCAACGCTCTCAATGACAAACTCAGCCCCAAAACTCTTGAGGAGTTTATTAATCTCAGTTACGTAAGGCGTGATGATACTTGGGGCCAGTTCTCGCAGCTTCCTCTGCAGCTTGCCTTTCTCCTCGTTTAGTCGCTTATAGTCTGCAGCGGCGGTCGTGTACTTGCCAACCAAATCGGCGACAACTGGCAAGCTGCGCTTCTTGAGGGCCTCCAACTTCGAAACGTCCGTTTCTACCTGCTTGACGCTGCCCTTCTTCAAGGACTGAAGGAACTGGGTGATGCCTTCGATTCGACGGTTGACTTCTGTTCGGTAGTCATCGAGCGTCGTGTTGACTTGCTCGGCTAGTTCAGTAACTTCGGCTTGAGCATCTTCGCTGATGGCCTCAAGTGGCGAACTAAGCTTCTTCGCCACAAGCCCCTCTAGGGACTCACGAAAGGTTGTGAGTGCTGCACGAAATGTGTCTTCCGGGAAAGGAACAGGCTTCAGGTCCACTTGAGGAGCCCAAGACGCCATGGCATCATTGTTAGTTGTAGCAAGAGTGATGAGCTTCTCGACTGTAGCGTCGCTCATTCGCGTCCTTGCCTGGGCAACTAGTTTGCCAAGATTCTGCTGAAACTCTCTATATGCCTCATTGAAGAAGGCCTTATAGGAATCGATGAGGGAGTCCGGGGCCTGTGCCTGTCCACAGAACGGGCACCTATCGTCGATGCAGAACTCTAGACCCTCTTGCAGCCATGGTTCCATGTTCGCTGGACGAGTCCCGATGTGCTGGCGCAAACGCCGTTCCGCACTCTCCTCAAGCCCCTTAACGTTGACCTGGAATTGCGCAAATAGCTCATCAAGAAAGAACCCCAGTTGCATGATGCTTTTGGGTCTGACGCGCGCGTGGATGGACTCGGCATTCTTTACGTCCTGCAGGGTCTGGAGAGCACGCTGCAACTGGATTTCCAGGTCAGCTGGTACCGTAGCCTTAATGTACTGGGGGACTGTATATGGGGCAGCATATCCCCTTAAAGTAGCTTCTGCACTGGACTTGTCAGCAGATGCTCGGCGCGAGTCGGAGTCCAACCTATCAATCGACTTCTTGATTTCAACTGGGACGTCACCCAACACGAAATCCAGCAATTGCTGGCGCTGTTTGGACTCCACCGCCATCCCGGAATAGACATTGTCATCTACGAAGACCGAGTCAAACACTTCAATGGAGGCAAAGGTGTTTGACCACGCACCGTCTTTGAACGTGCAATTCAGTTTTCCGCCTTTGGTGCTAAACAAGAGACCTACCTTGGGGGAGCCACCAAACTTGAACGTCTTCTTTGCCGCCATTTGGGTCGCATCTCCTTTGGCCGCGTTGCTGAGTATCCAGGCGAAGGTCGATTTACCCTTTGCATTCTCGCCGTAAATCAGCGTCACCCGGCCAAAGTCCACTGGGGTGCTTGCCTCCTCGAAGAGCCCCACACCCTGTATGGTGATGACCTTTTCAAGCATGGCTCCCCCATGCACGCGAGCTCAACCGTGCCACTTCTCTTTGGGACCACATGACTTCATTCTGGTCCGCAATCAACGGACCTGACTGTCTCTCACAGAGGCTAGTAGTCAACATTGTGGTTGGTTGCGACCCTCGGGTAGTCATGGTCAGTTATCCGCGAAGGGGTCGTATTCGTCGGATGCAACAAATTCAGCGTCCGCAGCAACCACCGGCAAGGGCCGTTGCCCTTCGGCTTGCAGACAATCGAAGATGAACTGGGCGATTTGGATAGAAACACCAACCACGAATCGAGCATGGTGTTCGCCAAGCCAGGTCTCATCCTGTGGTTGTGCATCCTTTCCGTGGCCGGTGCCATGCCAGTTGCGAAGTTCCGCCAGCTTGTCGACACTCGAACCCAGGTTGTTGATAAGAACCCGAATCGCTTGTTCGGTTTCGGGCTGTCGCGAGATGCCATCGGGCACGACCTTGAGGACCTTCAGCGCCTGCTTGACCAGTGACGGAAACGAATCGCCGGAACCCCACGCCTCACCCTTGGCCTGAAGGACAGTCTTGGTGACGGACTCCAGGAACTCCTTGGCCGTGCCTATGGCCAGTTCGGGGTCATTGACCACGGCCTGTTGAAGCCGCGTAATCTGGATGCCTAAGTAAGCACTGTCCAGCTTCTGCTGAATCGTCTTCGCTGCACCGAACACCAAAGCTCCGTCTGCCGCAAAGGGGACAGCGCCGTAGACCGGTCTTCCGGAAATCTCACGGACGGGGAGCAGTTGCCACCCGTCCATTCGGAGCAGGTCGTTATACTTCTTCGCAAGTTCCTGTGCTTCGTCGCTGCTTCGTACAACTGGGTGCAGGGTCTCAGCGAGGAAACGGAGAAGCACCTCGTCAGCTCCCTTAGCTAGCTCAAATCTATCATCCGTAAAGACCCAATCTGACTCCCAGTCGTTGTTATTGACCGTGTGCTGGATGATGTCCTTACGGGCGGTGTTGTAGGCGGAGCGGCCATCGTAAGATGGCATTGCGTCTAGGTCGTAGATTCGGTTGAGGAAATCGACTTCATCTATTGACCCGTGATAGTCGCCGTCACAAAGGCGCAGTAGGTCGAACAGCTCCTTGCGCGTTACCTCGGAGACTGCCCTCTGTTCGGAACGGTACAGCGGCAGACTCATGATTCCTTGACCTCCGCCTCGGCGACCTCTATCTCCTCACTCAGCAGCTTAGGAAGCAGTTCATCGCGAGTCTTGGCCAGTTGCGCCATCTCCTTCCGGTTTGCTAGAACCTGGTCGAGGAGTGGCTTCACAAGGGACTCGAAGGCCGTCGCAGTCTCGTCGGAAGGCACCACCAGCGAGTAGGACATGAAGGCCTCGGGTTGCACCCGCTGATGGCTGTTCGATGTTCCGGTCACCAGGGTCTGAAGGTCAACCGCGAACTCGGGCGACGACATCAAGGAATACAGGAACGCTGAGGAGTGTGGTGCCTTGGCTTGCAGGACGAAGAACTCGGTAGAGCCAACAGCACGATATGCCGGGTCGACATCGGTTAGCCAGACCCTAGGGATGTGGGGATTCAGCTTCGAGACCAGAATCGAGCCAAGTGTGACAACGAGCTTGTTGCTCTTGATGGCAAACCCAACTTCCAGAATCGGGTTGCGGCCGGCATCGAACGCGGGGATGCTGAAGTGGGCGAAGACCTCATCCGGCGCATCCCCTGGGTTGACCTGTTGGCGGCCAATACCCGCAACATCAGATACGCTTCCAGCCCTCCAGCCCCTAGGTATCTCGCCGAGGGGGGAGTCTTCGAATTCGTTGGGGAAGAGGGCTTCGAGGTCGGCGGGGAGGCCGGTTGGGCGGCCTTCGGACTTTGCTCGCACCGGGTCGAAGTCGACGAACCACGACCGGAACAGCGCCCGTGCCATCGCCTCCAGCGTCTCATTCATGCGCCGGTTGAGTTCAATCTTGTCGTCGAGCGCGCTCAACAGCCCAGAGATGCGGCATTGCGTTTCAAAGTCCGGTATGGGTAGTTCAACCTTCCGAAGTTCGCTCTGCTTGATACCACTCACGGTGCTTCCAGAGGCTCGGCTGTGCAACTGGTCTTGCACAAACTGCGACATCAAGGTGTACTTCAAGAACCCGTTGTCGAGAAAGCCTGCTCGACCGCGTAGGCCGATGAGACGTTGTGCCAAGGCAACTCGGCGACCATCTAGTTGCGCTACTTCCCCGAGCGGAGCCTCAGTGGTGATTAGGACATCTCCTGGCTTCGGCATCCCCCGTCTCATCCAGGGAATGTAGTCAGCTTCTGCGATGAACTCGTCAGGTTCTTCGATTCGACCGTTCTTGACTACTTTCGCGGTAATCAGGGGAACCCCGGACTGCGTCTTTTCGGGAGTTTTCCCGCGATAGTCGATGATGGCTTCGGTAGCATCCTCGATGCTTATTAGTGGCCAACTTGATTCCCCCATTAGCACTCTCTTGCTCCGACTGCCAAATTCGCGCATCGCGTCAGCGTAGACGTGCGTCTGTAATTGTGGAGCACCGTGCCTCGGTCGATGGGCGTCGCGCAAGCGACCGGTGCGCCGAAATCTAACAACGAGGTCAAACCACCATGGGATGTAAGAAAACGTCGCCGAAGGTTGCCTCGACGGCCAGCAAGGTCTTGCAGAGCGGAAACGCGAGCAAGGCCGCCAAGTCGGTCGCCGGGTCTGCTCTCAGCCAGCGACAACCCAAGAAGGGCAAGTAGCCCACCGGCAGGGACAGGAAGTCGCTGCGGGCATTGAGCACTCATAACAGGATGTTCTCCCCGAGCCCTGGAGTCGAAAATGACTGCGGGACTCATAGCTTCAACCCCTTCACCTTGCTCTTGAGCGACTCAATGGTATCGAACTCGGCCAAGACCCGTGCCCTCTCGCGGTTGAGGTGCGGTCGAAGTGTTCTCTCCAAGTGGTCTCGAATTCGTTGATTCGTCGACTCGACAAGTTGCTTCAGGAAGTCGAGGTGGTTTTGGAGGTTGTCAGAGTCCGCCACTATCATAACCAGGCGGTCGCCGGACACCCTAGACTTGCGTTTCATCATGTAGAACGAGGTTTTGTATTCGTTCTCGAACACTTCGCACCACTGGCTGTATGGGGGTCCATTGAGCTTAACGACGAATGAATAGGCTGCTGGAAAGTCGTCCGCCTTCTTCCATCCAGCTTCATCAACCTCGACAATCTTGAACTCGCCCCACTTCGCAAGTTCTCGCTGAATGTCGATGTCGCACTCCAGTTCCAGGGCCTCGCGGGCTCCTGCATGGAGCGCCTCCCGCTCGGCGAGCCAGCGAGCCGTAGTCTCGACTGCCTCAAAGGCAGAGGGAGAGTTAGCCTCATCAATCTGTGATGCAGCTTCTGATAACTCCCGTCGAAGGGATTTTTGCGCCGCTGCCAAGCCTTCGGTCTCCATGAGAACCCGAATGTCTTGGAGGTTCATCACCAGTCTTCGCTCGACCTCGTTGCGCTCCCTTAGGTTGGCTTTGTATTGGCGGAGCTGCTCCATCGAGAACTCCTTGTTCCGATGTACGCGCTGCTGGTGACAGTTGGGGCAAAGGACAATCAGGTTCTCCTCTGAGTCGTCACCGCCCTGAGCTTGTTCGATGATGTGATGAAGCTCATAGGCTTTCTCAGCGCAGATAGTGCACCGGTGTCGTGCTTCAACGAGAAGTCGGTCCCGAACGCGTTGCGTTATTGCCATGGGGTCACCCCGTCGAACGAACTCCGACGCAACCCCTCACGATGGTTTGCCATCCTCAACTCGCCCTCCATTCCGACCAGCCCCGGTCAGCAAGCTGGCCGGCTAGGTCATGGGCATCCTTGGCATTGACCCAGAAATACTGCTTCGAGCCTTGCATCCCTTTCGGAGTGTCCTTTCTGAATGATGTTGCTACGAGTTCGCCAAGTAAGAAGACCCGCGTCGGGAAGTTGCCGGGTCGCCACCGGGCAAGCTTAGCCCGAGCCTGCTCTACGACCTCCTTGTCAGTGATGGCGACGTTCTTCCAGAGAATCTGGTGGTCATCGTCTCCATGCAGGTCAACCACAGCCTCGATGAGCGCGACATAGCCAACCTGCTTGCCTTTGTAGAGACCGAAGAACTTGCTCCGCTTGTGATTGTAATGGCCGCCGGTCGCCGGGCAAAGATAGACCTGCCCTTCAATCGGTTCATCCACGATGCCCGCGCAGTTCACGACGTCGAGTCGATACTGCCAGTTCGGAAGCAGACCCTCCTCGTCGAGGTAGGCGCCGAAGTCCTCGACTGCATCGGCAAGGTTCTTGGGCAAAGTGATGTTGCGCAGGGCATCGAGAAGGTCTTCGAAGCCCGCCGATGCGAACACGACTTTCCCTTGATAGGTGGTCTCGCAGAGCTTCTGAACGGTCTCGAAGCGGTTCTCGTCGTAGGACTCGAAGTTGCCGAGGGCCAGCAGGATTTTCAGACCCGGCGCTTCATAGTTCAGCGCGGCCAGGTGGTTGGCAATCTGGGCGTCATAGAACCAATCGAAGTTCTTGGTCTCAATGTAGATGGTGAAGGCGGTTTGGCAAATCAGCCCATCTGGGATGCTCTTTGCTCGCTTGTGCTGCTGGCGAAACTGAACCCCGACCTGTTCACCGATTTGCTCCCCCATTAGCGTGCCGAGCACTTCACCCAGAAACTTCGGGTTTTCTTCATAAAGGAGCTTGAGGACGAGCAGGCAGTAGTTGGTCGTCCGGTTCTCCTTCTGGGAGTATCCAGAGAAGAGCGAAATCGCCTTGCTCACTCTGGCCTCCGCAACCTGGCGAGGTTGCCCCGGATGACTTCCTGAAGTCGGTTGGACTCGGAGAATTGCTCCTCAAGTTGCTTGCTCAGCCGAGCAAACTTCTCCTCAAACGGCTCGTCGTCCGCCTCGATGTCCTCGGCACCCACGTATCGACCGGGAGTGAGGATGTGATTGTGCTCGCGGATGTCGGAGAGCTTTGCCGACATGCAAAAGCCCTTCTGGTCTTCGAAAGTGCCGGCCTCCGGTTCACCTCGCCAAGCATGGTAGGTGCCAGCGATTTCGGCGATTTCCTCGGTGGACAGTTCGCGCAGGACTCGGGTGACGAGCGTCCCCATCTTGCGGGCGTCGATGAACAAGACCTCGCCGCGCCGGTCGCGCAACTTTCCGTTGTTTTTGTTCCGAGTGAGGAACCACAGGCAAACCGGGATGCCCGTTGTGTAGAAGAGCTGGGGCGGCAAGGCGACCACGCAGTCGACCAAGTCTGCCTCGACGATGGCTTTGCGAATGTCGCCTTCGCCCGACTGAGTCGAGCTGAGAGAACCGTTTGCCAGAACGAACCCAGCGGTACCGTTGGGCGCCAAGTGATGGATGAAGTGCTGAACCCAGCCGAAGTTGGCGTTGCCGACCGGCGGAGCCCCGAACTTCCACCGGACGTCTTGCCGCAAGCGGTCGCCTCCCCAGTCGCTGATGTTAAATGGGGGGTTCGCGATGATGAAATCCGCTTTCAGGTCGGGGTGCTTGTCGGCATGGAAGGTGTCTCCTTCCTCGATGGTCGCCTCGATGCCGCGAATGGCAAGATTCATCTGAGCCAGTCGCCAAGTGGTGTGGTTGAGCTCTTGGCCGTAGACGGCGATTCGTCCTTTGCGACCGCCATGCTGTTCGATGAACTTCTCTGACTGGACGAACATTCCTCCAGAACCACAGCACGGGTCGTAGATGCGTGCGCCTTCATGGGGCTCCAACATCTCGACGAGGACTCGGACGACTGCCTGAGGGGTGAAATACTCGCCGCCCTTCTTTCCTTCCGAACTTGCGAATTGGCCTAGGAAGTATTCGTAGACGCGGCCGAGAACGTCCTTCGACCGGTTCTCTTTGTCGCCAAGTTGGATGCTGCCGATGAGGTCGACGAGTTCGCCAAGTCGCCGCTTGTCAAGCTGCTCACGGGCGTAGTCTTTGGGCAAAACTCCTCGGAGCCGGGGGTTCTCCTTCTCGATGGCGAGCATGGCCTCATCGATGGTCTTGCCTATCGTCGGCAACTTGGCCTGCGCCTGGACGTACTCCCACCGTGCAACCTCGGGAACGTAGAAGACGTGCTCGGCGAGATACTCGTCTCGGTCGTCGAGCGTCTCTCTCACCCATTGGGGCAAGGCCACGTCCGGGGCCGCGCCGTCATATCCCTTTCGGGCCTCGGCCGTAAAGAGTGAGGGTTGCTCCTTCTTGATTTCGTCGAGGAGGGCAAGCCGTCGCTCGGTAAAGGCGTCGGAGATGTACTTCAGGAAGATGAGGCCGAGCACAACATGCTTGTAATCGGAGGCATCAATATTCCCCCGCAACTTGTCCGCTGCGGCCCACATGGTCGCCTCGAAGCCCAAGTGTGCTCCTGACCCATTGGATTGTGCCTTGCCCTTCCTCGCCATCTAACTAGTTTGACAGGTCCTATTCTGCAGAATCCTGTCTACCTGAGACTATGTTACTTCGAGTGCTTTCCAGGTTGGAACTCTTACTTCTGCCTCATCGCCTCTTGGTAGTCGTCGCGCACGTCGCTCAAGGCCAGATGCTGGTACATCGCCAAGACTCTCCGGTCGGCGTGGCCGGAAATCTGCTGTACGGCTGCGTCTGAGAGACCGGCTCGGCAGAGGTCGGTCAATAGGGTGTGGCGCAACCGATGAGGTGTCATACCCTCAATTCCTGCTTGACGGCCATACTCCGATGCCAGCGTTTGCACCCATCGAGGGGATAGCTTGGTGTTTCTTCGTGACTCAAAGACGAATCGTCGGTCGCGAGTCGAGTCAAGGTGAAGCCGCATGGCTAACCGAAGCTGTTCGGGGAACAGGACGGTTCTGTCTTTGCTCCCCTTGCCTTGGTTGACCCGGATGGTCAGACCTTGAACGTCGACATCATCACGTAGCAGACCACAGAGCTCGGCGACTCGGAGGCCGGTGAAGTACGCGAGACGGAAGAGCAAAGCATGTTCAGCGTTGCCACCACGCTCAATGGCTTGAAAGAAGGATGCCAGTTGCTGGTCGGTTAGGTTGCGCGGCAACTTCTTGGATGGCCTCGGGTTTCGAAGGTCTGTCCGGCGCCGCGCCATCTTCGTCACGTATGAGAGTTGCTCATAGCTCAACCGATACCGGCGGATGATGGTCGCGACTTCGCGGACGGCGGGTTCGAGGGGCTGAAGTTCGACTTCTTCGCTTTTCAGTTTTGGGGAGCGCATAGTCTCTCAAATCGAGAGGTTCCTAGCTCCTCCGGGGCCGGGAGTCGAACCTGGCGTGTTATCGGCAACTGCGCTCTTTGCGCGAAAGGCGCAGTCGAGGGTTGCGCCACTTCAAAGGGGCTCTTGAGGAGGCACTGGTTGGGGCCGGGCGACGTTTGGTAGCAGCAAGCCGTCATACTAACGAGTCACTGAGATTTTCTGTGGTTAAGCTCCTGTTTGTCAAAAAGTTCATTGGAACGCTCATGGCGGTCCTGCTTCTTGGCGTACAGATGCACCTCTGCTCGCCGACATTCCAGTTTGCCGACGGCCGTCAGTGCGA
Organism: Methanoregulaceae archaeon; assembly: GCA_020850325.1. Taxonomy (GTDB): domain Bacteria; phylum Armatimonadota; class Fimbriimonadia; order Fimbriimonadales; family Fimbriimonadaceae; genus JANJUB01. Next base: position 101,419 of record JADZEW010000022.1, on the reverse strand, counting down.
GACGTGTCCGACTCTGTCTCACCCAGAGACGCCAGAGAGTTCACGAGCCTTCTTGACCGATGGGCATGGCGATTGCCATGACTGTTGCGTCTTGACCGCTTGTCATGATGACGAGACCCCGCAATCAGACCTCCTAGCTCAGTCTGCCTTTAGCCTGGTCATCGACATCCCGAAGTCCATCGAGTTACCGACTGGATGGGTGGTCAGAACGCCTCGCTCAACAGTGCACTTCATTGCGGGTTGCCCCCCAACAGGCCCGCCGGGCGATGCATCGCCTCGTGGGCCTCCTTTCTTCCAAGTGGTTTAGTCGACCGCCGCGCTGTCCTACGGAGCGGCATGACCACCTTGGAGTGAAAGCAACTTGAAGACCCAAGCAGTAATTGCACTTATCATTTTTCCCTTTTGCGTGCAGGCTCAACCGCTGAGCTTGCACCAAGCACTATCCGATGCTCGCGCATCTAGACAGGCCGTTCTCGCGACGCAGCTAAATCTCGACCGGGCCAAGCTGTCCGCCCGAGCACTTGGCGCCTATCCCGCCCTGACGGTCGGCGTTGGCCAATCAAGTCGTGAAGGACTGGGTGCCACAGACCAAGACCTCTTCGTCAGTCAGCCCATCGACCTGTTCGGCAGGACTTCGGCCTCGGCGAACTTCGGTCGCGCACAGGTCCGTATTGCCGAGGCTGAGCGCCGACAAACGCTGCTCGCTGTGCAGTCGGATGTGATGGTGGCGTACTTCGAGGCGAGTGCGGCGACCCGCTTGAGCATGGTTGCCGGGGACCTTCTCCAAGTTGCGGAAGCCTTGCAGAAAGCGACAGTGCGCCGGTTCGAGGAAGGCAAAATTCCCGAGGTGCAGTTGACTCGGGCGACCATCGAGCTTGACCGCGCCAAGCAAACGTCCGCATTGCGGGTTGCGCAACTGCGTGCCTCGCTGAAGAAGTTGGCTGCAGCAACCGGTTCGAACGAACCAATAGCATCGGTCGACCTCAGTGCAACCATCGCGAATCCCAACGTCGACCTGAGCCAACGCCCCGACATCATGGCCCTGTCAGCTCAAGCGAGCGCAGCCCATGCTGAGAAAGTCGTCGCGTCGCGCGCGAACCTCCCGGAGTTAGAGCTTCTCGGTCTTCGCACCCCATGGCGAGAGTCCTCCTCATCGTATGGATTGCGATTGCAGCTGACTTGGCGTGTCTTCGACTTTGGTCGCTCACGATATGAACAAGGGGCGGCGACTAAGCAGACTGAGTCAATCCAAGCGCTCTTACTTGATTCAACGAAGAGGGCCGAGGCCGTCATCGCATCAATTGAAATCGAAATTGAAGCATCTCGCAGGCGCCTAGCATCCTATGAGGCGATTCGCGAATCAGCCAAGGACCTTGTGGCGAAGTCTCAACGTGGGTTCGCCGAGGGAATTGGCACCCTTCTCGATGTGCTCGAAGCGACACGCTCACTTAGGGAGATAGAACAAGAGCTTGCCGAATCTCAACTGGCTGTGAATCTCGCCCTAGCTTCGAAGTACGAGGCAGCAGGCAACCTCATCGGGGTGCAGAAATGAACAAATTTACTTTCCTTTTCGCCGTGATAGCGGTGTTTGCGGCAGGTTGCGGCAAAGAAGCACCCCACACAGAAGGCGATGGACATGGCCACGAAGCGGAAGCTGCCCAGTCCCAAAAAGAGGAGGGCCATGTCGAGGGTGAGGTCAAGCTGGATGCAGAGCAAGAGAAGCTTGCCGGAATCGAGGTTGAAACCGTCCAGATGCGTGCCATTCAGGCAAGCCTAGATGTGCCGGGTGTTGTCAACTCAACGACGAAGGGACGAGCGGTCGTGACGCCGCCAGTTGCAGGCCGAATAGTCACCATCAATGTCGCTCTCGGGGACAAGGTGAGGCAGGGGCAAACACTGGCCACTATCGAGTCGGTTGAACTAGCGCAGTCATGGGCCAGTATTGCGGACGCCGAGCGGAACCGTGACGCAGCGTCTGCCACGCTCAGAGAAACGAAATCCGAGGTCGACCTTGCCCTCTCGAAGCTGTCTGCCGCCAAGTCCAATCTGGCCCGCCAGCGGGAACTTGCAAATGCCGGTGCATTCAGTCAAGCTCCCTTGCAGCAAGCACAGAGTGAGCTCAACGATGCGCAGAGCGAGTTGCTCAGCGTTCAAAAGGAGCAGGCAAGCCACGCCGAAGTTGTCCGGCGGTTGGAGAACCTCTACCGTGATGGCATTGTCTCCAAGTCTGAACTTGAAGCGGCGAGGCTCGAACTACAGCAGGACCAGATTCGACTCGACCGAGCGGCTGCCCGCATCGCAAACGCCAAGGCCACCTACGACCGGGAGAAGAACATTGCTTCTCGGGGGTTACTCAATGCCAAGGAGCTACAGACGGCTGAGGCTGATGTACGCTCTGCCCAGCTTGAAGTCGACCGCGCGCGAATAAGGGTTCGTTCAGCAGAGGCTGCGGTTGCAAACGCAAATCGCGAGATTGCCAATGCACGGTCGGTGTATCGGTCATCGAGTGCTGGTGGAAACGCGTCCGTAGGGAGAGTCGCCCTCACGGCGCCCATAACCGGAACATTGACACATTTGGATGTCACCAAGGGTCAGGCTGTCGACCGCACTCAGGTGCTGATGGAGGTTGAAAACCTCTCATCGGTCTGGGTCACGGCCAATGTGCCCGAGCAGGACGCGGTCAAAGTGAGAACTGGTGCATCCGTACGCGTCACGGTTGCAGCTCTTAAGGGCCGTGAGTTTGTCGGTGTCGTCCAGGTGGTCGGCAATCGAGTCGACCCAAAGACGCGGGCTATTCCCGTTCAGTGTTTGGTAACCGGGGTGTCCGGGGAGCTCAAGCCAGACATGTTCGCTACGGTGCACCTCAACTACGGGGCTGGTGAGCAAGCAATCGCCGTTCCTAGGTCTGCAGTCGTAACCGAGGAAGGAGAGTCGTTTGTCTTTGTCAAGCACGAAGATGGTTACCTCAAGTCTCCAGTGAAGCTCGGCACACGCTCTGACGGTCACGTAGAAGTTGTGTCTGGTTTGAAGGTTGGCGACATCGTCGTTGTGAAGGGAGGCTTCGTTCTAGCCAGCGAACAAAAGAAGGACGAACTCAAGGGGCACGAACACTAATGCTTGACCGCCTCTTGCACTTCAGCCTCACCCAGAGGTTTCTCGTCATCATTGGGACCATACTTCTCGTCGGGCTCGGTCTGGTCTCTTGGCGCCAGCTCAACCTCGACGCTGTTCCCGACATCACAACCAACCAGGTCGCAATCAACACTGAAACGGGAGGAATGGGACCCGAAGAAGTTGAGAAGCTTGTCACGTTCCCTATCGAGACTGCGATGGGTGGCATTCCTGGCGTAACTCAGGTCCGGAGTCTTAGCCAGTACGGGCTCTCACAGGTGACTGTGACCTTCAAGGACGAGGTCGACACCTACTTCGCACGACAGCTAGTAAGCGAACGGCTCAACAACGTCAAGGAGCTACTTCCCACAGGAATCGAGTCTCCACAGATGGGTCCGGTGTCCACTGGCCTGGGCGACATCTACATGTATGTCATTGAGTCTGAAAGCAGACCGCCGATGGAGTTGCGGAGCCTGCAGGACTGGTTCATTTCGCCCCAGTTGCGAACAGTTCCAGGCGTTGCCGAAGTCAACGCAGCGGACGGTAGCGTCAAGCAGTATCAAGTTGTCGTTCGTCCTCGTGCCATGTTGGCACGTGGCATCGCTGTGGACGAGGTTGTCACGGCCCTCCAGAAGAACAACCAGAATGCCGGAGGCGGTGTTCTGGAGCAAAACGGCGAGCGAGTGCTCATCCGCTCAGTCGGAATGGCGACTACGATAAGCGACATCGAGCGCATCGTCGTCAAGTCGGAGAGCGGAGTTCCCGTTCTCATCCGCGATGTAGCGGACGTGAGACTCGGGATTCCTACTCTCACAGGCATTTCCACCAAAGACGGGAAGGAGTCACTCCTTGGCATCGTGATGATGCTCAAGGGTGCGAATGGACGCGAGGTCGCGAAAGCTGTTGACGACCGCATCAAGGAAATCAGGGCCCAGCTTCCCAAGGACGTCACATTGACGACGACCTATGACCGGTCGCTCCTCGTCGACGACGTGTTGCACACGGTCGCGAAGAGCCTTCTCGAAGGCGCGGCCCTTGTCATCATCGTCCTGGTTCTGCTTCTTGGCAATGTACGGGGTGCGGTCGTCGTCGCTCTAGCAATCCCGCTCGCAATGCTGTGCGCGGTCATAGGTATGAACCGATTTGGCATCTCAGGCAACCTGATGAGCCTAGGCGCAATTGACTTCGGCTTGATTGTAGACGGTGCCGTTGTGATGATGGAGAACGCGGTTCGTCGACTGGCCGAAGCAAGAGAGCATAAGGGCTCAACCCTGACACGGAAAGAGGTGAGGCATTCTGTTTGGGAATCTGCTCGCGAGGTAGCCAAGCCGACCGCCTTTGCCGTCACCATCATAACCGTCGTCTATCTTCCCATTCTCGCATTGGAAGGCACAGAAGGCAAAATGTTCAAGCCAATGGCCTTCACAGTTGTATTCGCTCTCATTGGCGCCCTGCTGCTGACAATGACGCTCGTGCCGGTGCTGGCAAGCATGTTCCTTTCAGGCGACACCAAGGAGGGCAACAACCCAGTCATGAGCCTGTTTAGCCGGTTGTACGCCCGAGCACTCAACTTTTCGCTTAGAGCGCGAGGAGTCGTCATCGGGGGTGCCTTTGCCCTACTAGCGGTTTCTGCCTTTGTGTTCACACGGTTGGGCTCGGAGTTTGTTCCCCAGCTTGACGAAGGCTCACTGGTGATACAGCCTGTCAGGGTTCGGACTGTTGATGCCGAGCAGACCGTCAGGTTGGTCACAGCCTTCGAAAGGAAAGTCCTTGAGGTGCCCGAGGTATTGACGGTCTTCTCACGAAGTGGCACGCCAGAAGTGGCTACCGACCCGATGCCGTTGAGCCTGACAGACAGTTTCATCATGCTCAAGCCCCGCGACCAATGGCGAAAGGGGTTGACGAAGGAAGCACTTGTTGAAGAGCTTGAGGCAAAGGTCGCCGAAGTTCCTGGCCAAGGCTACAACTTCTCGCAGCCCATACAAATGCGCTTTGCGGAACTTGTATCGGGTGTAAAGGCGGATATTGGAATCAAAGTATTCGGAGAAGACCTGAAGGAGCTGAAATCTAGGGCGGATGAGATTGCTTCGGTAATGCGGGAAATTCCGGGCGCACAAGACGTCGAAGTCGAGCAGGTTGACGAGGTTCCAGTCCTCCAAATAGACATCGACCGAGATGCGATATCTCGACTTGGCATTAACATCGACGACATCCAAGAACTCGTTGCCACAGCGCTTGGTGGTGAACCTGTCGGGCAAATTATTGAAGGGGACAAGCGGTTTGCACTGACAGTGACGATGCCAGATGAGCTGCGAAATGATATCGACGCAATCAAGGGAATGCTCGTGGAAACTCCTGACGGCGGCGGCGTACCGCTAAGTTCGGTTGCGCATATCGACAATGTACCGGCGCCAGCTCAAATCTCACGCGAAATGGGCAAACGTCGAGTTGTTGTTCAGCTCAATGTGAGGGGAACAGACCTCGGCTCGTTCGTCGCGAAGGCACAATCCGCCATCAAGGAAAAGGTGAAGCTAAAGGAGGGCTATTACATCACGTGGGGCGGCCAATTTGAAAACCTGCAGCAGGCATCGCAGCGGTTGACTCTCGTTGTGCCGGTTGCTCTGGCTCTGATTTTCATTCTGCTCTTCTCAACGTTTGGGTCGCTCAAGCAAGCGGTTCTCATCTTCACAGGCGTGCCCTTGGCTATAACTGGCGGCATATTGGCGCTAGCCCTTCGAAGCCTCCCATTCAGCATCACTGCGGGTATCGGATTCATCGCGCTGTCTGGTGTCGCGGTGATGAATGGCGTTGTCATGGTTTCGGCCATCAATAGGCTCAGGGCTGAAGGGCGCTTGGTTGTCGATGCCGTTCGTGAGGGAGCAACCGAGCGACTGCGACCAGTCTTGATGACCGCCCTTGTTGCCGCGCTTGGTTTCATTCCGATGGCTCTCAACACCGGCACTGGCGCAGAGGTCCAACGCCCGCTGGCAACGGTGGTTATCGGCGGCATCTTGTCGGCGACGCTACTGACGCTGGTCGTGCTTCCCGCCCTTTACGCCATGTTTGAGCGAGATACAGAAGTCCAGGAGGAGCTTTGAAATCCGATTTCCGCATTAAGGGCATGGATTGCTCGTCAGAAGAGCAGGTCATCAGGAAGAGATTCGGGAGAGTCAGCGAGGTCTCGACCCTGACATTTGACCTAATGAATCGGCAACTGACGGTGGAGCACGAGTTTCCATCTGAAGAGCCTGTTCGGCGATTGTTGGAGGAAATCGGCTTGCCTGCGGAAGCCGATTGCGATGTTGGTTGCGCACCGCAACCGGGGCCATCCTCAAAACGTGACTTGCTGCTTGCCCTCTCCCTTGCCGTTGCGGTTGGGGCCGAACTGTTGGCCTTCTCAACGGGGAATGAGCGGTCGGTTCCGGTTGCATCAATGGCAGTCCTGGCCATTCTAATGGGAGGAGTGCAGACTTTCAAGAAGGGGCTGGTTGCAGTTCGCACGTTCACTCTGAACATCAACTTCCTAATGTGCTTGGCGGTGATAGGAGCCTTTGTCATTGGCTCCTATCCCGAGGCAGCGATGGTGACGGTGCTGTTTGCGATAGCCGAGCGCATTGAGTCGTTCGCGCTTGACAAAGCTCGGAATGCCGTTCGCTCGTTGATGAGCCTTGCTCCAGACAAGGCCTTGGTCAGCCGAGGTGAGTCCTGGATTGAGGTTGACGCGGCAGCGGTCCAAATTGGAGAAGTTGTCCGGGTTCGGCCCGGAGACCGAATCCCGCTTGATGGCAATGTGGTTGTAGGCTCTAGCAGCGTCAACCAGGCTCCCATCACCGGGGAGAGTCTCCCCGTGGAAAAAACCGTGGGCTCAACCCTCTTCGCGGGCACCATCAACGAGGAGGGTGTCTTGGAGTTCGAAGTCACCGGCACCAAAGGACACACAACCCTTGACAGAATTATCAAGACAGTTCAAGAGGCTCAGGGGTCCCGGGCAGCTTCTCAGCGCTTCATAGATGCCTTCGCTCGTGTCTACACGCCAGTTGTCGTGTGTTTGGCCCTACTCGTAGCTACCATTCCGAGTGTTTTCTTTGGGCAACCGTTTGTACCCTGGCTTTACAAGTCGCTGGTCTTGCTGGTTATAGCGTGCCCATGCGCTCTGGTCATCTCAACGCCGGTTACTGTTGTTAGTGGCCTTGCAGCCGCCGCGAAACTGGGAATCCTCGTTAAAGGTGGGGCTCACCTTGAGTCCGGCAAGCACCTTACGACAATAGCCTTGGATAAGACAGGCACGCTGACCTATGGCCAACCTAGGGTCGAATCCATGGTTCCGCTTCATGGATTCGACCACAACTTAGCGAAGCAGGTTGCTGCAAGCCTCGACTTCCTCAGTGCGCACCCGGTTGCCAAAGCCATTGTTCGGTATTGGGACGGGAAGCCCCTGACGGTCGACTCGTTTGAGTCTTCGCCGGGCCGAGGGGTTAAGGGTCGCGTTAACGGTGAGCACTACATCCTCGGCAATCACCGCCTGGTTGAGGAGAATGGTGCTTGCTGTGACCATGTGCACGAAGTCCTGTCAGACCTTGAGGCCAGGGGCATGTCAATCGTGATTCTGGCGACCACCAGGGAAGCGGTTGCTGTCTTTGGTGTCGCTGACACCGTGAGGCCAGAAAGTATTGAGGCTGTCCAAGAGCTTCACTCCATGGGCCTCAAGGTAGTGATGCTAACGGGTGACAATCTGGCCACGGCCAATGTCATCGGTGCAAAGGTCGGGATTGACCAGATTCAGGCTGAGATGCTTCCCGAAGCAAAGCTCAAGGTTGTCGAAGAGCTGGCTTCGAATGGCGAAAAGGTAGGCATGGTAGGCGACGGTGTAAACGATGCACCAGCGCTGGCGAAGTCGACGGTTGGCTTCGCCATGGGCGCGGCGGGCACGGATACGGCAATCGAAACGGCTGATGTTGCGCTGATGGACGACGACCTCCGAAAGATTCCAAGCTACATCTTGCTCAGCCGAAGGACTTCGACCATCTTGGCGCAGAACATAGCCTTCGCTCTTGGGATTAAGGTCGTATTCTTTGCATTGGCCCTCGTAGGAATAGCCACGTTGTGGATGGCTGTGTTTGCAGACATGGGGGCAAGTCTCCTGGTGGTCTTCAACGGCCTCCGAATGCTACGCGTGCCGGTCCGGCACTGAGTTTTGGCACCAAGAGCACCCAGTTCATGGTAGAGGCACATCGACTTGTATCTGCAAGCATGCGAGGTCGACCCGGTCGAGTTCGTTGCAACCTGGCAGCAAGCTGTTCAGGGGAGCAAGGTAATCGCCGTCGAGGTCAAGCTAAAGAAGGGCAGGCCGGTGGTGAGTCCTTCTCGATTAGCCAGAACCGGTCACCAAAGCGAACCGACTGGACGAAAGCAAGACTAACCGGACTTTGAATGTGGTCTTGCGAAAGTCCGGGTTGCCCATGGAAGCAAGTCGCTCGCACAAGTTCCATTCGCAAAGAGGTTCTGACGTGCGGCCCTTCGCTTGGCTCGCACCTGCCGCAAGTCGTACACCCTCGAAAGCATCGTGTCGCGATGCTTCTGGTGACCCCACTGCTCGGCAACAAGCTCGCCTGCAACCTCTGAGACTGTCGATAGCACTGTGTGACGGAGGAACTTACAGTGGTCACCTTTGCTCCAGCAGACACCCGCCCTGCGTGATAAGTCCTGGAAAATTTTCGCGACGTCGCTTGAGCTGCAGGGCGAAGGGCCGCAAACAAACTCGCCGCCTGCCTGTCTAGCCAAATCGAGCATCTGACGCTGGAAATCGGAGACAGGAATTGTTCGATTCTCCCGCCAACCCGGCTTTGTTCGTGGCCGCCATTGCCGCCTTGAGGCTGAGGTACTTCCAATGGGTTCGACCCAGAGCCGTCCGTGCTCATCGGTTGTCACATCCTCCCATCGAACGGCTCCAACCTCGTTCATTCGAAGTCCCATCAATAGGAGCGCCAAAACCCCTGCTTCTTGCGGTGAGCTGGCAGCGTCAGCCACAGTCAGTAGCTTGTCTATGTCAAGCAATCTGCGGTCGACTTCGCGCGGAGTAGCGCGTCGGAATAGGCTCCCCAGCGAGTCGAAGCGGAGCGAATCAAAGCACTTTGCCTGCTCTTCATCATGAAGCAACTCGTTCCAGGCGACCTTGACCAAAGCGATGGCAAGTTCAACCGAGTGTTCCGACAAGGTCTGTCCGGTGTGCTTGCTGACGTGGTTGGTGACCGTGGTGACCCACGCCACCAGATGAGATTGGGTGACCTCGTCCACCTTGAGCCGACCGAGCTTGAACTTGCCGTCCTTGTGACTGACTGCCCATTCCAACTTGCTGAGGTGAGCCCGGTCGGAATTTGTGTTCTTGTTCAATGACGCCTTTCGCTGGATAGCCTGCTCGGCGAGCTGCCTCACTGTGGGGAGTGCCGCCGACTTGGCCCTCTTGATTGATGTGCTCAGACTGTTGTTAGGGTCTTCATGCGCAGCCAGAGCCCATGCAAAGTCCTTCGCAGCAATTGTCTCCAGTCCGATTCGGGCTTGATGCAAATTGACGTCGAGTACGAAGGGCGCCGACCGAGCAAGTGCCTCTGCTTTCTGCTTGCATTCTTCCGATGTACCTCCGTATACGGCTGTCCGCTTCAAGCCCATCTTGCCGTTGACGCCCGTTGGAAGGTGGACGTAGCAACGCCAAGTGATGCAGTCCTTCCTGCCAACCTCCCTCTCCGCAGCCTTCCTTCCCTCCACATAAAAGTAGGTCTTGTTTCGGGTGATGCGGAACCGATGCGGGTGGGGTTCCGAGATGGGTGATTTGCGACGTGCCATGGATGTACTTATCGCACCGGCAAGCCCGAATCGTCCGTGCAACTCACTATGCAACTCAAATGGAGGGCAGAATTCTGCCACCATAGGTTCAAATCGGTGAGCTGGGGTGATTTAGGTTCCAGCGGTTGATAGCCGTGAGAGTTCGAGTCTCTCCTCGCCCACCAACCTCATCCCCGCGTCGTCTGCTCGCCAGCCTGATCCGTCTCGACCTTGCGCGGCGTGGAAAGCGCGGCCCGATCGACCTCCGCCTTCGTCTCCGTCTTCGGCTTGACTGCCGCTTGGACCGCCTGAGCTAAGCCCGGCACCGCGCCCAGCGCGTTGGTGACCTCGATCGGCAAAGCCAGGACGACCGTATTCGCGGCCGAGCTACCCAGCGAGTCGAGGGTTTGCAGCGTGCGCAGTTGCAGGGCACCCGGGCTGGCCGACATCGTCGACGCCGCCGCAGCCAGGTTTTCCGCCGCTTCGCGGTCGCCTTCCGACTTGGTGATGTTTGCGCGTTTTTCGCGCTCGGCCGAAGCTTGCCGAGCCATAACCCGCTTGAGATCCTCGGGCAGCACGATGTCCTGAATCCGGATCGCCGCGACCTCGAGACCCCAACCTGCGGTCTCTGCCTCCACCATCTTCTCGATCTGGTGGCCGACATGCTCGCGGTCGGCGAGAATCTGGTCGAGCGTCATCGCACCGATAACGTCGCGGAGCGCGGTCTGCGCATACTGCCGGATCGCGTGGGCGTAGTTCTGAACTTGGATCACCGCATCTTCCGGACTGCTCACCCGCATGAAGATGACGCCATCGATCGAAACCGGCACGTTGTCCTTGGTAATCGCCTGCTGCACCGGGATATCGAGGGTGACGATTCGCGTATCGACCGCCCTCACCGAATCGAAGAACGGCATGATGAAGAAGATCCCCGGGCCCTTCACCGCACTAAACCGACCCAACCGGAACACCAGCGACCGCTCCCACTGCGCCGCAACCTTGATCGAAGACGCGAGGATGCCGCCGATGATCGATCCGCCAATCACCCACAGCAAGTTGGCAGGGTTCTCCACGGACGGAGTGAAGGCGAACCAGCTTCCGACAGTGGCGGCTAACCAGAGAATGAAAGGCAGAGGATTGCGCATGGCAATTGGAGGACGTTGCGGACCGGGTTCCGGTTGCACAATGCCAAACTGGAGAGGTGATCTGCGGAGTAGGGCTGGACCTGGTCGAAGTCGACCGCGTGGCGCGAGCCATGCGGAACCCGCGGTTTGTCCGTCGAATCCTCACCCCCGCGGAGCGGGAGTACTGCCGCACCGCCGAGCAGGTCGCCGGTCGCTGGGCGGCTAAGGAAGCAACTGCAAAGGCCCTTCCCTTCCGATTGTCTTGGCAGGATGTCGAGATTCTGCCCGATGTGGATTCGAAGTTGGCCGTGCGGGTGACCCACCCCTCGTTCGAAGGCACGTTGTGGGTTTCGATCACCCACGAGCGCTCTATGGCGGCGGCCTTCGCGATTTATGAGCGAGATTTTGCGGGCTAGCGCAGCCTGAGGTCGTCGGTGGGCTCGTCCCGACGCGATGGCCCCTCCCTTTCGCTCCGGCGAGAGGGAGGGGTTGGGGAGGGAGAGGAATACTGCGCGGGGCGCAAACTGCTTGCCTGAAGCCCCTCACCCCCCAGCCCCCTCTCCCCGGACGATCACCGAGGCGAGGGGGAGCCCGGGCCAACCCAAGCCCTCCACCCATTCCGCGCTACAATTCCCGAAGCATGACGCTCGACCAACAAATGGACATCCTGCGGCGGGGGACGACGCAGATCATCGATGAGACCGACCTCCGCAAGAAGCTCGCTGAGGGGCGTCCGTTGCGCGTCAAGCTCGGACTCGACCCCACCGCCAAGGATGTCACCCTCGGTTGGGCCGTGGTTCTGCGCAAAATCCGCGACTTCCAGAGGCTCGGCCACACCGGCTGCATCATCGTCGGCGATTTCACCGCCCTCATCGGTGACCCCAGCGGCAAGAGCAAGACCCGCCGCCAGTTGACTCGCGAAGAAGTGCAAATCAACGTCGAAGCCGTCAAGGAACAGCTCTTCAAGATCCTCATCCCCGAGCGAACGGAGATCTTCTACAACGCGGACTGGCTGGGCAAGATGACTTTCGAGGACGTCATCCGGCTGTGCTCGCGCTACACCGTCGCCCGAATCCTCGAGCGCGACGACTTCACCAACCGGCTCCGCGAGAATCGACCGATCGCCATGCACGAGATCATGTATCCGCTGTGCCAGGGCATGGACTCCGTCGAGATCAACGCCGACATCGAACTCGGCGGTAACGACCAACTCTTCAACAACCTCGTCGGTCGGACGCTCATGGAGCAATACGGCCAGGCGCCGCAGGTCGTGATGACGTGTCCGCTGTTGGTGGGCACCGACGGGAAAGAGAAGATGTCCCAGTCGCTCGGCAACTACGTGTCGATCACCGACTCGCCGAACGACATGTTTGGCAAGACGATGTCGATCCCCGACGAGTTGATCGCCAACTGGTTCGAGCTTTGCACCGATGTTCCCATGGAGCGCGTGAAGGAGCTCAGCGCCGAAGGAAAGAACCCTCGTGATTCCAAGGTCGAGCTCGCCAAGGCGATCGTCGCGCTGTACCACTCTGATGAGGCCGCCAACGAGGCTGAGCGGTACTTCGTGGAGACGTTCTCAAAACGCCAGACGGTCACTGACGCCCCCGAGGCGGCCATCCCTAACGACTTAGGTGATCTGGTGTCGATTCCCGCTCTGGTGGCGCAGTTGGGGCTTGCGAAGAGCAACGGCGCGGCAAAGGACCTCATGAAAGCGGGTGCAATCTCGCTCGACGAGGAGAAACTCAGCGACGCGGGAATCCGCATCCCCCGGCAAGATTTGGTTGGAAAGATCCTCCGAGTCGGGAAGCACCAGTATCGGAAGCTGGTCTAGCGGCGCGCGGCGACCAAAATCTTCAACCACTTCTGCTCGCCCAGATAGTCGGTTGTGACCTTGCCCTTGCTGGACGTGGCATGGCTAAAGTAGCCGTTACCGAGATAGATGCCAGTGTGGCCGATCTTGTTGCGCGATGAACTCCAGAAGTAGAGGCGGTCGCCCGGCTGGAGATCTTCGAGGCGCGCGATCGGCTGGCCCACATTCACCTGCTCGGCGGCGGTGCGAGGCAGACTCACTCCGATCTGGCCGTAGAGGTACTTCACGAAGGCGGAACAGTCGATGCCCTTGTTCGGATCGTTGCCGCCCCACTTGTAGGGCGTCCCGGTGAAGTTCAGCGAATACTCAGCAATCGATGCGCGCGACCGAGAGGTCAGGGTCGTGGTACCGGATCGGCGGGGCGAACCGAGGCTGCCGGTCGGTGCCTTGGGGGTTGCAGGACGGGTGACGTCGTAAGGGAGCTTCGCGACATCGTCGGAAGCGACGTAGCCATCGCGGCCGTTCTGGAGCAGAACCTTGTAGGTGTTCGGCTTATCGCTGGTGCGAAGGACGAGATACTCAAACGGCTTGGCGGTGTAATACGCGCGTCCGCCCGGCTTGCTGAGGATCTTGGTCTCCTTGATTGCCTGGCCCAACTTGCCCAAGACAACCCGCTCCTGAGCCGCGCTCAAGGCGAGCGAGCTCACAAAAACCAATCCTGCAATCAAAATTCTCATGTTTCCGCTTGGCTCTCTTCTTTCTTTTCGGTCGAAAGGCTCCTCGTATTCAGACGAGGTCACTTCCCTCCGACGTTCAAACCGTCACACGGCATAGTGCCGCCAAGATCTGACGGCCATCATCCGACCCCAACAGCTTCCGCGTCGCTCGCTCGGGGTGCGGCATCATTCCTAATACGTTTCCAGCGTCGTTCAATACTCCCGCAATCGAATCTACCGATCCATTTGGGTTAGATTCTTCCGTCTGTCGACCTTCTGCATCCACGTAACGAAACGCGATTCTGTCCTCACTGGCAAGTCGGGCGAGGGTCAGATCGTCGCAAACATAGCGGCCCTCTCCATGCGCGATCGGGATGCGCAAGATATGATCGACGCCTTCGGTCCACGGCGACGTCCGATTCTCGGCGCGAAGATAAACGTCTTGGCAGAGGAACTTCTGGTTCTGGTTCAGCAGCAGCGCCCCCGGCAGCAATCCCGCTTCGCACAGCACTTGGAATCCGTTGCAGACCCCGATAACGAAGCGACCTTCCAGGGCAAAGCGAGCGACCTCCGCCATAATCGGCGCGCGGGCGGCAATAGCGCCGCACCTCAGATAGTCGCCATAGGTGAACCCACCGGGCAGGATGACGGCGTCGAATCCGGCCAGGCTGGTGTCCTCGTGCCACACGTACTCCGCGCTCAGGCAAAGATCGTCCCGCAGCGACCAGAGCGCATCCTGGTCACAGTTCGCGCCGGGAAAGCGAACGACGGCGACCTTCAACCGGCCACCTCGATGCGGAAGTTCTCGATGACGGGATTGGCGAGCAGGCGCTCACCCATCTCCCGAACGCGGGCCTCATCGTACGGGTCGACGACCATCTCGATCACCTTGCCGATCCGGGCATCCTTCACCTCGTCGAAACCCAGCTTCTGCAATGAATCCGTCACGGTTCTCCCGGCCGAATCGAGGAGCGAGGGTTTGAGGGTGACGTAGACGCGCACGGTGGACATAGTCAATTGTAGCAAAGCCCCCTACCGCTGGGCGGGAGGGGGCTTGATATTGCGGTAGAAATCCCTACTCGGTTGCCGTGGTTTCGGCGGCCGGAGCGGCTTCGACCGGCGCGGGAGCGGAAGACTGACCATGACCTTGACCGTGCTCTCGCGGCGCGCGGCGCGGCGTGAACTCGCGTCGATCTGCGCTCATCTCGGTCACCACGAACGGAAGAAGGGCCAGCTCACGGGCTCGGCGAATCGCACGAGCGATCATGCGCTGCTGCTTGGCGGTGTTGCCGGTCTGGCGGCAAGGGAGCATCTTTCCGCGATCGTTGATGAACTTGCGGAGGATGTTGACATCCTTGTAATCAACCACTTCGATCTTATTGATCGTCAGGTAGCTCACTTTGCGTCGCTTGCGACCGCGGAACTTGCCACCGGTCTCCGCGGCAAAGTCTTTGTCCATTCGCGCCCCAACGACGCCTGTCTTCAAATCTTCACTCATATGCTGGTCCAAAATCGGAGTTCGAACAAAGATTATAGCACGGCGGACCCCTTTCGAATCTACCAAGCAGGGCATGCCTTGGCCGTCCTACAATTGGTCAAATGATCGACCAGCTCAAGTTCAACCTCGATGGCCTCATCCCCGCCGTCATCGTCGATGCCGACAATGGCGAGGTTCTGATGATGGCTTGGATGAACGCAGAGTCGCTGCGGAGAACCATGGAGACCGGCAAGTGCACCTATTGGAGCCGCTCGCGCCGGGAGTTTTGGGTCAAGGGCGAAACCAGCGGCCACACCCAAGCCGTGAAGCGCATCCGAGTCGATTGCGACCTCGATACCCTGCTCATCGACGTGGAGCAAGTCGGCGCGGCATGCCACGACAACTATCGGTCGTGCTTCTACCGCGACATGACGCCTGACGGCCTGCAGGTCAACAGCGAGCCGATCTCAGACTGAATCTCAATCAGTCACAGTCGCAGACATCAGCGTGGAGGTGAGCCGCGAGACCGCCGTCACCGTCTTTGACATTCTTCGCATCGCGGATTTTCTTCGCTTCCTCATACGTCATCTTCGGGTTCTCGTGACGGATATCGTAGTGCGCCAAGATGTTGGCGAACGAGGCCACGTTCGGCGTGAGGCCGTGGAACGCCTCCTTGCCGGGGCCGAAAGCCGTGCACAGCACGTGATCCGACGTATGGTTGCCGCTCGTCCAAGTGACCTTGGTGTAGTTGCCGAGAATCACCGACAGGGTCGCGTTTCGTCCGCCGTAGAAGATCGAGCTCGCGAAGGGCGACTTGCCCGCCAAGAGCTCGGCTTCTTCGGGCTTGATCGCGATGCCAAGGTGCGCCTCGATTGACTCCCGAATCTTAGCGGCCTTGGGCTCGGTGCCGAGTTCGGTAAAGAGTCGGTCGTAGCTGGATTTCATCTTCGCCACCCGAGCGAGGCCAGCCTCGGAATCACCGTAACCTGCGCCCGCGCCATTGAGCGTGGGGCTTGCATTGCCATGGTCGGTAGTGATAACCACAAGCGTCTCTCCATCCTCGATGGCAAAGTCGATGGCAACCTTGACCGCCGCCTCGAAGGCAATCTGGTCGTAGATGAGACCCGCTAGGTCATTGCCGTGGGCGGCGTGGTCGATCTTGGCTCCTTCGATCTGAAGAAGGAAGCCTTGATCACTGCCCTTCAGCATGTCGATCGCCTTGCGGCTCATCTCGGCAAGGGTTGGGGTGCTGCGCATGAGCTCCGGCGAGTTCATGTGATCGACCCAGTAAGGCAAGTGTGAGTTCGAGTAGATGCCCAGTGCTTTCGAGCCCTCGATCGCCAACATCTCCTCGCGAGACTTAGCCACCGCATAGCCGGCTTTGGCGAAGTCGGAGAACAGATCGCGCTTGTCCGTTCGTTTGCTGGCGTCGAAGTACTGCGTGCCGCCGCCCATCAACACGTCCACGCCCGAAGCCAGATACTGAGTCGCGATAAAGGGCTGATTATCCCGAGTGGGAGCGTTCACGCAGAACCCGGCCGGAGTCGCGTGGGTGATCGTCGCGGTCGTGACCAAGCCCGTCCGCACCTTTGCCTCGCCGAGCAACTGAGTCAGGGTGCGAAGCTTGGTGCCGTCGGGAAACTCGTTCAGCGCTCCACTCCAGATCCTCCGCCCACTGCCCCACGTTGAGGCGGCAGCGGCAGAGTCGGTGACCACCGAGTTCAGCGATCTCGTCTCTTGGAATCCGTTGACCACATACTCTTGATTCAGCAGTTCCGCCCAGTAAGACGGTCGCCCATGCAACAAGCGGCTCAGTTGGTCGACCATCGACAAGGTGCCGAGGCTCATCCCGTCCGACACGCAGAAGATCACGTTCTTGGCTCGTCGCTTCTCCCCATCGGACTGACCCAAACTTAGATTGGGCAGGGCGAGGCCGAGCGCACCGAGCGCACCGGCCCCGAGAACGGATCGTCGGGAGATAGCCATGCCCTTAATTGTACAGGGATCTTGATTAGGGGGTCGTTAAACGCTCACGAAGCCCTTCGCGAACGGTGGGCCACTCGTCGTCAGTGATGCTGAACATCACCGTGTCTCGAATGAAGCCATCACGGCAAATGAGGTGTTGCCTCAGTGTCCCTTCGCAGACTGCCCCAAGTTTGCGCATCGCGGCTTGGCTTTGGACGTTACGGGCATCGGTCTTCAGTTGCACCCGCACACAATCCAGACTCTCGAATGCGTGTTCGAGCAGCAGGAGCTTCATCTCCGGGTTGATCGCGGTGCCCTGAGCCTCCCGCCCAATCCACGTGTTGCCGATCTCAAGACTCCGATGGGCAGGTCGCAGATCGAGGTAGCTCGTCGATCCCACCGCCTGACCCGTTCCCCGGTCGATGACCGCGAAGAACACCGACTCTTCGGCATTGAGCACGCGGTTGATCAGTTCGGCCATCGCGTCTTCGGTCGAAACGGGATGCCAAAGATTGAGATAGGCGAGCGTGACCTCATCCGCAAGCCGCCACAGGTCGATCGCGTGCGAAGCGCTCAGTGGCTCCAACCGCACGAACTTCCCTTCAAGAACGAGGCTCCGCGAGACCATAGCTGCATTGTGCCGCACGTGTAGGTCGTCCATAATCCAGACATGGGGTGGCTACGCAACGCTCAAGCAGTTCTCACCGCTCTGTGCGGAGTGTTTCTCGTGCTTGGGTATGTGGCTGGGCCCGCATGGGCCTACGCCAGCGCGGCCTTTGGTTCGGTGTTTGCGCTCCGCACCACCTGGGACTCCTTGCGCGAGCGATCGATCGACGTCAACTTTCTGATGGTGCTGGCTGCGATCGGAGCGATTGTCGTTGGGCGCCCCGCGGATGCCGCCGCCCTGCTCTTCTTGTTCAGCCTCTCGGGCACGCTCGAAACCTACGCAATGGCCAAGACCAAGTCGGCCATCGAAGGGCTCGTCAAGCTGCGTCCCGACCGCGCAACGCTTCTCACCGACGAAGGCGATAAGCTCGTCCCCACCCATGACCTCGTGGTCGGTGACCGCGTTCGCGTGGCCGCCTTCGAAAACATCCCGGTCGATGGCGAGGTTGAGTCGGGAAACACCAGCGTCAACCAAGCCGCGATGACCGGCGAAAGCGTCCCTGTACCCAAAGCGGCGGGCGAGCCTGTTCTCGCGGGAACTCAAAACCTCGACGGCATGTTCGTCATGCGCGTTACCGCCCCGGCGGGCGGAACCATGCTGGATAAGGTGGTCGATCTCGTCCGCGATGCGCAGGAGAACAAGGCGAGCGGCGAGCGCATCAGCCAGTGGTTCGGCCAGCGGTACACCTTCTTCGTGATCGCCGTGTTTATCGTGGCGCTGCTGGTCCGGCTCTCGCTGAAGCAGCCGATCCACGAAGCTCTGTACGGGGCGCTGGTGCTCCTGGTCGCGTTGAGCCCGTGTGCGATGGTCATCTCGACTCCGGCATCCACCCTGAGTGCCCTGGCTTGGGCAGGTCGGCAGGGCATCCTCGTGCGCGGTGGCGAGTACCTCGAGCGGCTCCGCGCCATCAAAGTGGTGGTGATGGACAAGACCGGCACGCTGACCGCCGGCACCCCTCAGTTGGCCGAAATCTGCGTGTGCGCGCCGGTCGCCGCCGGGGCGGTTTGCCGAGAAGACAAGGCTTGCTGGCACGGCACGGGTGACCTTTCCGAAGACGCCCGACACATGCTCCGAGCCGCCGCGGCTGCCGAGCAGTACAGCAGTCACCCGCTTGCGGTCGCGATCACTCGATCCGCCCGGGAAAGCGGAATCGACGTTCCCGAGGCGCATGAGCAAACCGACCATCCCGGCCTCGGAATAGAAGCCCACCTCGCCGAGGGCACAGTTCACATCGGCCAGCAACGGTTCTTCGACCATCTGCCCGCCGAATTCGCGGGCCATGTCGAGGAGCTTCAATCGCGAGGCATGACCGTAGCGATTATGGAGTTCCAAGGGAAGTTCGCTGCGCTCGGACTGCGCGACGCTCCCCGACCTGAGGCACCGGAGGTCGTCCGCCAGCTGAAGGCATCGGGCCGCCGCGTGATCATGCTCACCGGCGACACCGTTCCGACCGCCAAGGCCGTTGCCGAGGAAGTCGGAGTCGAGGAATTCCACGGCGGTTTACTTCCCGCGGACAAGACCCACCGGATCGCCGAACTTGAGGAGTCCGGCCAGCCCGTGATGATGGTCGGCGACGGCATCAACGACGCGCCTGCTCTTTCGCGAGCATCAGTCGGAATCGCCATGGGCGGGCTCGGAAGCGACATCGCCCTCAATGCCGCCGATATCGTCCTCATGCAAGATCGCCTCGTGCGCGTCCCTCAGGTCATCGCTCTGGGCGAGCGAACCTCACGGATCATCACCGCCAACCTCGTGTTCGCCGCGGGCGTCATCATCGCCCTTACCGTCAGTTCCCTCTTCTTCGAGTTGCCGCTCCCCCTCGCGGTCATCGGCCACGAAGGAAGCACGGTCATCGTGATCTTGAACGGACTCCGACTCTTGCGTTGAAGTGAGTAACCGTGAATCCTAGTTTGTTGCCCGTCCGTACTACCCCTGATCGTGGACTCGTTCGTACCTTCCGATAGCGACTTGATCTTCCGCCGCAAAGAGCGATGGGTTCTCGCCGGCGTACTCGTCTTCGATTCGTTGCTGTTCATCGGTCTCTTCGTCTTTTTGATGCAGCGCCAGACCCCGGACATCATGCTGCTCGGTGGCATCTTTATCTTCGCGATCTTAAGCCTCGCCATGATCACGGCGTGGATGTGGACCTACGAGGTGCGGCTTACCCCCTACGAGTTGGTGATCCGCAGCCTCTTCGGCACCCACGTGTTTAGCTACTCGAACATCAATGGGCTGAGGCGCGAACGAGTCCCTGGCAAGTACCCACCCAGGTTTGTCATGAAGATGGTGCTGAACGACAATCGGCGCTTCGTGGTGCCCAGCGTCCACCACGCGGAGGCCGACATCTTCGACGAACTGCAGCGACGATGCCCGCGCGCAGAGATCGAAGACGGCAAATCCTAGCCTTCGATGCGGCAAAATGAAGGCGGATGCAGCGCAATCGCCCCATTGGTTACGCCTTTGTCGCTCCGGCCACGCTCCACCTCCTGGTGTTTGCGCTCATCCCGATGGGCTACGCGTTCTACGTCAGCCTGTACCAGTGGCAACTCTTCAAAACCGAGCGCACGTTCGTCGGCTTTGGCAACTACGCCCTCGCCTTTGGTGAGTCCCCGTTTTGGGCGTCCCTGTGGCACTCGTTCCGATTTGCGATCATGGCGGTGCCGCTGGGCATGGCGATTGCGCTGGCGGTGGCGATCCTCGTCAATCAGAAGTTGCGCGGCGTAACGGTGTTCCGCACACTCTTCTATGTGCCAGCCATCGCCTCGGGCGTCGCCATCTCGATGCTCTGGATCTACATCTACCTACCCGAGACCGGACTGATCAACCTCACGCTCCGAGCGTTCGGATTGCAGAGCATCGACTTCCTCAACCGACCCGAGTGGGCGATGCCTGCCCTCGCGTTCATGTCAGTGTGGACCGGGCTCGGCCCGCGCATGGTGCTGTTCTTGGCGGGCCTCATCGGCATCCCGTCCTCGCTCTACGAAGCTGCAGAGCTCGACGGCGCGACCCGCTGGCAGTCGTTTTGGAACATCACGCTGCCGATGCTCACCCCAACCACGCTGTTCGTTCTAGTGACGAGCACGATCGGCGCGATGCAGGTCTTCACGCCCGTGTACATGATGACGAAGGGCGGCCCGGAGGGCACGACCGACGTGGTCGGGTACCACATCTACTCCGAGGCTTGGCTGAACTTCAACACGGGACTCGCCTCCGCCAAGTCGTTCATTCTGCTGGCGGTGATTGTGCTGATCTCGCTGTTGCAGTTCCGACTCATGCGCAACTCGACGGCCGGCTCGTTCGCCTAGCCGCTACGACGCGATCTGGGAGATGGAAGGGGCGACTGGCGTCACCACGTATCGCTTGACTTCAAGCTCGCCCACCGCAAACTGCTTGGCGGATTCGCGAAACTGCGTCATGTGGAACGTTTGGAAGTTGCGGGTCATGGTATCGACTCCGCTCCACTGCTCGAGGAAGACGAGCAGGTAAGGGTCCGCAGCGTCGCTGCAGACTCGAAACTCCAGGCACCCGGGCTCCGCCCGAGACGCCTCGGCCAGCGCTAATGATGCGGCCAGGGCAGCATCGCGCCGATCCGGACGCACCTGGAGGCGTCCCGTTACCATCAAGGTTGTTCCTTCCATTTCGCTGCGCGCCATTGCTCAAGTAACTATCGGTCGGGGCCCTCGTTTGGCTTAGGGGAGGCAGAGGCAATCTTGCTGCGAGTTGGAGCGCGGAAAGCGGCTGCGTCGTGCCGCTTTCGTCACCATCCCTTCCTCCTCGTAGCCGCAGGATGCATTCGTGCCCGCGTGACAGCTGACCTCGGTCTGCGTCAACGCAGGCAAAATGGAAGGCTGTTGCATTGTGTCACCGTCAACTTCCCTATAGCCGCCAGCTTAACGCGGGCACGTATCATCCCGCGGCTACGAAGGATTCTGGATCGGGCGGCCACAAGTCATTTCAACCAAGAACGGAATATCTACTCGTCGCCCGCGACGATGCGCTGGATGTCCGCCCAGGCGCTCTGCAGATCCGAAGTGAGTGGAATCTGCGAACGCGCGATCGCAATCTGGTCGAGGTCGACGGGCGCTACCGCAAGGTAGTCTTCGAGCAGCGGAGCCTGCACAAGCACCTGCCCAAACGGGTCCACCACCGAACTGCCGCCAACGAACCCCTTCCCTCCCTCAAAGCCGCACAGCTGAGCATTGACGCAGTACACGCCGTGCTCATCGCTCACCGACCGAAGCATGCGCCCGTACCGCTCCAGGTTGCCCACTGACTCGCCTTGGAATCCCCGTGCGGGGGATGCGGACGGCACCAGCATCACCTGCGCACCTCGAACCGCGCACAGGGACGGCAGGATCGAGTGCCAAACATCCTCGCAGATCAGCACGCCCATGCGCCCCAGGCGCGTATTGAACACGCCAAGCTCGTGCCCGCGAGCGACAAACCGTTCCTCGTCGAACACGCCGTAGGTCGGCAGGAAGAACTTGCGGTACACGTGCACCACGCGCGGCTCGCTGCCGAGTTCGATGTACGCCGCCGAGTTGTAAAGGTTGTCTTCGAACCGCTCGTAGAACCCGATCAGCACGTCCATTCGGGGACTGCTCCGCCGCACAATCTGCCGGAGCAACTCATCGGACGAGTGCGCCGAGTCGAGCACGCCACCCTCCAGGAAGTAGCCGCTCGTGATCGTCTCGGGAAAGACCATCAGATCGACGCCCTCTTGGGCGCCTTGCTCCATAAACTCGGCGATACGGTCGAGGTTCGCCGGAACCTGGGCCTTGCGGGGGGTGAACTGAGCCGTGCCGACCGTGAAGGTCATGGTTCGAGTTTACCGACCCCGTACTCCCGAACAGTGAGCCCCTCCGGACGGAAGTCGGTGTCCACTCTCAGGATGTTGGCCAGCTTCCCGCCGATCGAGTTGTGAGATCGCTGTTCGTGAATCACCACGCAAAGCCGCTCCCGCGCTCGCGTCATCGCCACGTACATCACCCGCCACTGCTCGTCTCGCTCCCGCTCCGCCTCTTCGTGAAGCAGCCACGCCGCCGTCAAGCCGATCTGCTTCCGGAAGCAGGTGGCCACCAATCCCCGTCGCGTGTCGAGGGCAACCTCTTGCTCGCGCGGTTTGTCGGGCTTGAGCGTCTCCGGCACGATGACCACGGGAAACTCTAAGCCCTTCGACTTGTGGATGGTCATGATCTTCACCACGTCGGCATCGTCGTCGAGGGTCGAAGCCTGGCTCTCGCGGTGAGCCATTTGTTGGATATCCCGCACGGTCTCGGCGAACTCCCGAGCCCCGACTTCGGGCCGCTCGGCCGCCAGCATCAGCAGCTTCCTCACATTGGCCAGCAGCTGCTCCTTGGCATCGCGACGGGCGAGCGCTTCCAAGAATCCGGTTCGCGCAAACAGCTCTCCGATCACCTCCCATGCGCTCAGGCGATCGGCGTGGGTGCAAAGCTCGTCGAACCACCGCCGCAACCCCCACAGCTTCGCGATATCCTCGTCGGGCAGCCCGGAAGCCGCCGGGTGCGCGGTCGCCTCCAGCACCTGCTCGTACACGCTCGGACCGGATTGGCTGCGCTTGGCCAGGATGACGAACGCATCGGCCGAGACGTCGACGAACGGACTCCTCAGTACGGCGAGCGCGGTGTAGTTGTCATGAGGATCGCACAGCCACCGCAATGCGTTCGCCACGTCACGCACTTCTAAGCGTGTGTAGTAGCGCTCGTTCGAGCCAATCACCTGCGACTCGATCCCCACGCGGCCGAGTGCCTTTTGCGTGGCGAGCGCCTGCTCACCGGTCTTAACCAGCACGCACACGTCCCCTCGCCGGATTGGCTGATCGTCCTTCCGAGTCGTCTGCTCGATCACGATCTTCGTCAACTCGGCCACGCGCTGATGGTCGGGTTGGCGCATCGGCCACACCTCCACACCTTCGCAAGCCGTCTCCGGAAAGTGGAGTGTCAAGACGTTGTCCGACTGGGTGGTCTCGGGGGTCGATGCGGTCATCGGCACGTAGTCACTCAACCACTGCTGCGAGAACACCTTGTCAACGAAGTTGAGGATGCCCGGGGTCGAACGGTAGTTGCGCGTGAGCGTTAGGCTCGCGTGCTCGTCGCTTTCCTTGCGGTTCACGAACAACTGCCGGTCGGCGAGGCGAAAGCCGTAGATCGACTGCTGGGCGTCACCTACCATCAGCTCCGTCTCTATGCCAAGCCCGGTCAGCAGCCGATACTGCACGGGGTTCAGGTCCTGCGCCTCGTCCACAAAAACAACCCGATACTGCTCGCGTAGCCGAGCCCGCACCGACGCGTTGTTTTCGACCAAATCAACCGCCAGCTGCTCCAAGAGCGTGAAATCGAGCTCACCTCGGCGGCGCATCTCCGACTCCAACCGCCGCCATACCGCAACGACTAGCCGCACAAAGGCCGAGGTCTGCCATGCGGCCTCACCGTCCTCCTGCCCTTTCTTGAGCCACGCCGGCTTCTTGATCCTGAGCTGGCTGAATAGCCCGAGCAGCTGCGTCTCGAGCGGTTGCTCTGGGTCGATCTCGGCGACGATGCGGGCGTCGAGGGTCTCAAGGAGGGTCCGATTCCAGGCCTCGCGAGTTGCCTCCGGCGTGGCATATCGCCGCTCGAGCTCTGCGGCGGTGATGCCGGTCCCGCGTAGGTTGCTGAGCGCCCGTTCGATGGCTCGTTGCAACGCTGCTTGAGGGCCGGAGGTGCCGTACACCTGATTCCCCGCGAGCATCTCGAGCAGTGCGGCGATATCGGGCTCATCGTCATACGAATCGGCGAGCACCTCCAGCACAATGTCCCGCTTCAGCCGGGCGCTGTCAGCGTCGGCCATGATCCCGCAATCGGGGTCGAGCCCCGCCGCCAGGGAGTTCTCCTTCAGCACCCGCTGGCAGAAGGAGTGGATGGTCTGGATAGGTCCCGTCTCGGCGATCTGCGCGTCATGCTCCAGCCCCGCCTCGTGCAATCGCTTGACGATGCGGCTCTTCATCTCGGCCGCGGCCTTGCGCGTGAACGTAATCGTCAAGATGTGGTCGGGCCGCAGCGCATCCGCGTGCGAGCGTTCCTGGAGGAGCCGCAAGTAGCGCTCGACCAGCACGTACGTCTTCCCTGCACCCGCCGCCGCTGATACGACAATGCGACTGGCGTCCGATCCGATGACGAGTTCCTGTTCGCCGGAAGGCTCAAGCCTCATTGCCGCCTCCGAAGTCGAACGGATCGTCGATATCGCTGAAGTCGCGCGAGCGGCGGCAGATTTCGCCGAACTCGCAGTTGCGGCACGGATCGCCGGGAGTCGGATTGATCCGCCCCTGCGCCACTCGCTGGGTCGCTTGCTCGAGCTGCTGGATCACGTTGCGCCGCACTTCGATCTGCTCGGCGGGCTCGACTCGTGAACTCACGAGCGTCCCGAAGTTTGGCGCGAAGTGGCCGTCGCCCTCGCGGAAGATCATGCGCCGCCTTCCGGTCGCCGCGCAGTCGATCTCAAGCGCGGCATTCGCCCGAGCTGGCCGAATCGCAAGCATCGCCAGCCCGAGCTCAAGTTGGTCCTCGGGAGCCATCTCGCCGAAGACACTCTGATCGGATTTCCGCGTGACGGGGTCGGTCTGCCGAAACACGTGGAGCACGCGGTAGCCCTGCTGAACCGTCATCGCCGGGTATTCGCCTCGGAAACGAATCGTCCGGCCATCTTCGAACTTGATGGACGAGCGCAAGTGCTCATCGTCGAAACCCACGCCGTGGCCGACGACCTCATCCCGCGGCCACCGCTCCCTTGCCTCGAACTCGCGATCTACCCACTCGCGAATCAGCCGCTTTCCTCCCGCCCGCATCAGCGCTAGATCCGCCGCTGTACTCTCGCTGTACAGGTCGGTCAGCATCGTGTCGAGTTCTTCAAGCAGCTTGTTCGACGCTGACTCGCGATCCGGTTGGCTAGCGAGCGCCGCCACCTGAGGCAGGTTGAGCAGCCGATTCCACCGGGTCGTCAGTCTCGGCCCATGGATGCGCATCCGCGACGATGCCGCATACCGGAAAGGGCACTGGAGGACGTACACCAACTCCCGCATCGAGAACGGCTCTTCCAGGTCTCGCTGGATCGCAAGCTTCGCCTCCTCGGAAGCGAGGTCGAGGGAAGTAGGTTTGGACCTCGGCCCCGACAGGGCCTCGGCAAGCTGCACATCGCTCGGTAGGGTCGGCGACTCCGGCACAAACTGCTGGCGCGAGTAGGTCTGCTCGGTGACCGCCATCAGGCGCTGCACCTCCTGCAGATAGTAGGCGGGCACGTTATCGCGCTCCTCTCCGGTCTGCGGATAGCTCAGCAGTAGCCGGCGGCTTGGCGCGCAGGCCACACGGTAGAACTCATCACGTTCTTCTCGCGCCTGCCGATGGCTGTCGGGGAGCGAGACTCCGAAGTAGCCGCTCATCCACTTCAAGTCGGTATCGAAGAGGATCGGGTTCTCGGAGCGCCGCCGCGGGAAAACCCCTTCGAGCATGCCCAGCACCCAAACGACTTCCACGTCCCCCAGCGACTCCGCGGCGCTCACCACCGCCACCCCGTCCGGGTCGTGCGGCAACGAGACCTCGGTTGCTTCCCACAGCCGCAACGCATCGCGAACAAAACTCTCAAAGGTGCGTGCGCGACCGCCGCGCAGGCGTTCGACCGTCGCCGCATCCGCCAGCGCACGCTGCATCGCGTTCTGCGCGTAACCGTCCCGTTCTTGAGTCGGAGTCTTCGCCTCGAGCGCCGCCGCCAGCCAAGCCTGATCCCCTAAGTCGCGAATCCGGTCGGCCCATTCGTCGAGCGGCTTGGCGACGGTTCGCGACTCGGTCCGCCACTCCAAAACCGGCAACAGCCAAAGGGCGATCTCGGCCGCGCTCTCCGTGCGGATCGCATCTTCCAGAGCCTGCCACTCGTCGGATCGCACCCGATGCGCTTCCCGGATCACCGACTCAATCTCTCCCACCACGCGCCGAGGCATCCGCAAGTAGCTGCTCGTTAGCAACGGCAGCAACGCTCTGACGTCGCGGGCGGCTAGCGCTCGCAACAAATCGACAAAGAAGCGCACGAAGCCATTCGACAGCAGCGGCACCGAACGGCCGCACCGCAACGGCAGTCCCAACCGCTTGGCGGCCGCTTCGATCAACGGCGCATAGTCGGGCAGGCTCCGAGTCAAGATCGCGATCTTCGAGGCCGGTGTTCCGCGGTTCACCTCGTCCAGCAACGCCCGAATCGCCCACTCGACCTCGGCAAGCTGGTCGGGCGCGACCGTAACCTGCACATCGAGGTCCGGCGCGCTCCCCGCGAACTCGCTCTCGGCGAACAGCTGGGCGGTCAGTCGGTTGGCCCGTGGCAGGCTGGCCGGCTCGGCCTCCAGCCGCGCCAGAGCGTTCTGCGCCCCTTCAAAGAGAGTCTGGTTCGTCGGGTGGGATTCAATCAGGATCGTCACTCGGACTCCCTGATCCGCTGCCCACTTCAGCCAGTCGAGAGCGAGAGGCGCATCGTCGGATCCTGCCCACACGAGCACGTCCAGATCGAGTTCACCATCTCCCTCGACCTCGTAGCACGCCTCCATCCGCTCGCGATTGAACCGCTTGCCGAGCATGGACATCGAATGTGCGACCGCCTCCTGGAGGTGAGCGAGGTCGCGCAGCTTGGGAGCCAGTTCCACCGGCGCGTGGGACACCGCACTGCGGAGTTCAGCGGCTTCGAGCCCGTACGCTCTCAGATCGTCTAAGAGTCGCCCCGCATACCTTTGGAATCCCAGCGTGAACGCCGTCGCCGCGAACGGGGAGTCTTCAGGCAGGTCCTCGCACGCTTGGGCCAGTGCGGCGCGTAGATGACCCTGATTCGGCAGACCAATTGGGTGCCCGCCGAGATGGGAGAGGCAATGGCCCACAAACTGGCCAAACTCGACCACTTCCAGGGTCGGATCATCCTGATCCAGTTCGCGAAGTGCGCTGACCCGGGCTCCCGAGAACGCGGTCAGATACAACTGATCGCCGCGGCGCAGTTTGTCCAGCACAACGCGCACGGCATCGAAGCCGGGCGTGGCTAGGATCACCTGAAGCCGCGATGCCATGGCATGCAGTGTATCATCGGAAACGTGGCGTCCACCCCTCCCCCCTCAGGCCCGCCGGTGTGGACGGCTCGGCGGCGTGTGATCGGCAACCTGCTGCCGATGCTGATTGCTGCCCCCTTTGGCGTGATCGGGCTCATCGTGATGTATCGAAGCGGCGAGGTCCTCGGTCCGGGTTTGGCTGTGTTCGCAGTCAGCCCGGTTGCACTGTGGCTGGGCGTGAACTGGTTGGGACTCTTCGAGAACGCCGCGATGAGACGAACCCTCGAGCGGCGCACGGAGGGCTTGCCGGAGACCCGGTGGTTTGTTGGAGCCGCGACCCCGTCGTTCGTCGGGTGGATCGATCCTCACGAGGACGTGGGCTTCCTGTGGATGGACACGCAGAAGATCGGCTTCAGCGGAGAACAGTACCGACTCGAAATCCCAAGAAAGGCGATCACGGCAATCCGCTTTCGTCCCAATATTCACACGATGATCGGCCTGGGCCGGTGGGTCTCGATTGAAGCGATCATCGATGGGCGTCCCGCCCAACTTCGGATCGAGCCACGCGAGGCCCGTACTCTCTGGGGAAACCGCCGGCTCAGCCGCGTCATCCGGGATCGCTTGCGCGGCTAGGGGTCGATCTCGCCCACTTCGGCCACACGGCGAGCCTTTGCCGCCTCCAGCGTTGCGTAGACGGATGCGGCTTCGGCGACTGATTCCAAGGACAGGCGCGAGAGGGCATCCAGTCGTTGCTGTTGGATCAGACGGTCTTGATCACGACGACTTATCGTGAACGTGATCGTCCCCACGCCATCACTCCCTTCCTGTAAGTCGGTCGATTCCAACCGCTCCAGATTGAAGCTCGTAACCTCACGGCTGCCTTTCTCCACGACAATGATGATTCGCCGCTCGGTAATCGCGTAGGCCGTATGCTGGCCATTCTTTGAGCGGCGAAACGCGCTCCCGAAGAGCACCATGAGTCCTACGGCCACGAACGGTAGGCCGAATAGGGGAAACACGAATCGAAAGAAGGGGGGCGCATCCCCCGCCCACGTGATCAAGAAAGCCGCACCCGTCCAGAAGAGCGCGAAGCCGGTGAAGACACAGCCCCCGGCCCAGTTCTTCCGATCGGCCTTGGCCAACCGAAAGCCCGGCACGGGACGCCCCGTCCAAAGGAGACGCTCCCCCGACGTCAGGTCGTGCATCCGTACTTCGGGCGGGATCTCCAGACTAGGATCCTCCGGGAACGACGAGGCCGTGCTCCCAGGCCGAAACCGCAGAGAGTTCGAGGGCTTCATCTCGATCAGGCCAAATCTCAAACTCGCCCATTTCCGTAAAGAACTCGTCGTGAAGGGTCCACTTGCCGTAGATCATGTTGCCGTCCCACTGGCCCGCGTATTCCACGCCGTGGGTTCGGTACTGCTGGGTAAACATGACCCGCTCTCCGTCTTCACAGAGGATTCCGTTAATCTCGAAACTGCCGATGGGGTCGTTCCCCGTGCCGCTCAGATTGGCCTCGCGAAACTGAAGCTTGAGCCGCATGTAGCCGCGCACACGTTCTTGGGTCCAGAACCCCTTCCACGGTCCGCTCAACTCCTCTAGCCTACGCGCCAACCCCGACCTCACCCCGATTGTACGGGCTTTTATGTCGATTCCACAATGTCGAGCCTCAAAAAGACGGCAAGCCTCCCAGAAATGGGAGGCTTGCGCTAGTGAAAGAGACGAGGGACGTTAGCGTCCGCCGCCACCACCGCCGCGACCCTGCTGCGGAGCCGCCTTGAACGGCGCGCCACCCATGGCCTTCAGCTTCGCCGCTTGATCTTCCTTCATGATCTTGCCGAGTTCGGCAAGCATCACTTCGTCGTTCTTGCGGGAAATCTCGGTCATCTGCTCACGGTCGATTTCCTGATTTCGCATCTTCTCCATCAGGCTCATCGCCGCTTCTTGCTGCTTGGCTTGGAGCGCCTTCACAGCATCCTTTTGACCCTGATCGAATCCGAGCTCGTCCTGGATCTTGGCATCCATGATTGCACGGTTGCCCTGCAGTTGAACCCAGATTTCCTTAAGGCGCTTCTGCTGCTCAGCGGTGAGAATCTCGTTGACGGCCTTCTCGTTCTTGGCCTGATTCTCCTGAATCATCTTGGTCATGGCTTCGCGATCGAAACCGCCGCCGCCACCACCGCTGTTGCGGAGGTTCTCCATCATGGCGCGCTGATCTTCCTGCTGCTTCTCACGCAGCTTCGTCAGCGATTCCTTCTGGGCCGCCGTGAGCTTGAGATCCTCTTGCACATCCGCGCGGTTGACGAGGCTGGATGGGCCTCCCATGCCGCCACGGCCCTGCATGCCAAACTGGCCGCCACGACCGCCGCCTTGACCACGACCCTGACCTTGACCCTGAGCGATCGCCGTCGCGCCAATCGCGAGTAGCGAAGCCAGGAGAACTGACTTGATTACGTTCTTCATGTGATTAATTGCCCCCTCCAGTTTGGGACTTGTTGGTTTTGTCGCCGAATACCCCCGACTTGTTCAGTTGATCTTGCGTCGGCAAGCTCAACTTTTTCCTTTGCTCGTCGGTGAGTTTGGCGGCCTCGGCCGGATCGCGTACGACTCGCGGCGTGAGGAACACCAACAGTTCCGTCTTCTGGTCGGACTTGTCCGTCGAACGGAACAGGTTGCCGAGGATCGGAATGTCACCAAGCAGAGGAATCTTCTTCGTAGTCGTCGAGACCGTGCTGCGAATGATTCCGCCAAGGATGATCGTCTCGCCGTCCCGCACCGCAACCGTGGTTTGCGCCTGGCGCTGGTTGACGATGGGAGCGTTGAAGCTCGTGAATCCTTGCAGGTCGTTCGCGGTCTGGTTGACATCCATCGTCACGTAGCCACCAGCGGTAATCCGCGGCGTCACCGTAAGAACGATGCCGACGTCCTCGAAATCGTAGTTGAACGTGATGTTGCCGTTAGCATCAGCCCGCTGGCTAACCACGAACGGAACACGCTGGCTAATGTTGATCTGCGCCTCGACGTTGTTGCTCGTGAAGATGCGCGGCGTGGAGAGAACGTTGAACTTGGTGTCGGTCTTCAGCGCGTTCATGAACGCGCTCAGTGCACCACCCGTAAGCGTATAGCGGAAGCCCTGCGGCAGGGTGTTGTTCGGCCGGAGGCCGAAGTCCTGGTTCGCGGTACCACTTGTCCCGGTTGACCCGAAGACCTTTCCGTGCGCATCCTGCCACTCGATTCCGAGTCGGCTGGATGAATCCAGCGAAGCCTCGACGATGATCGTCTCGATCATCACCTGCTCAGGGATGCGGTCAAGCTGTCCGAGAAGCGAGCGAATCAGTTCGGCGTTCTCCGGCGTCGTGACCACGATCAGACTGTTCGTGTTCTGGTCCGGAATAACCGTCACCTGGTTGGTGAGGTCTTGGACCGGCACCAATCGGCCCTGCGCGTCTCGCCCTAGCGGAACGTTCTGGCGATTTTGCTGGTTCTGCTGACCACCGCCACCACCAAAGAACTGGCCGAAAATGCCACCCTGGACTGCGACGTTGGTCATCAGTTCACCCGCGGTCAAGTTCTCATCTTCGAGCAGCAACTCGAGTTCCGTTGCGTTCGGATCGATGTTGTTGGCTCCGAAGCCACCACCGCCGCCCTGTCGGTTCTGGTTGTTGCGGTTCTGGTTGTTGCGATTCTGATTCGTCGTGCCGGTGTTGCGATTCTGGTTGTTACCCGCATTTCCCGCGCCGGAGCGATTGCCGAACGCCTGCCGCAGAAGGTTCGCCACCTGATCGGCGCGCGCATTCTCCAGCGGGAAGACGAAGGTGTTCGATTCGAGCTTAACCTCGGTGTCGAGTTCCTTGATCACCTGTTCGACGAGCAGTTGGTTCTCGTCGGTCGTCGTCACGATGATCGAGTTCGTTCGCGCTTCGGCGATAGCCGAGCCCTGCGTCTGGTTTCGGTTGTTACCGCCAAACCCCATGAAGCTGAATCGGCGATCGACCGGCTGCTGGCTGGCGCTCTGGCCGCCTCGCCCCAGCGGCTGATTAGCGACCAACAGGTTTTGGATGATCGGCTGCATCTCCTGGGCCGTCGCATAGTTCAGCTTGTAGACCTTCGCCTTGGTGGGATCGTCAGTCTGCTTGTCGATCTGTTTGATCAGGTTCTCAACCTGCGAGTGCGTGGTGCGGGGGGCGTTCACGATCACCGTGTTGCTGAAGTCGTCCGAAGACGCGCGGACCACGGTTTGGTTGCCGCCCATCGCGCCCGGGTTAAAGCCGCCACGACCACCCCGACCGCCCTGCTGCATCCCAGCAAACATGCCCATGAGACCCTGCAGCGGGTTCTGGCCACTCTGCGCAAACACTTCGTTCACGACTCGGGCGACCTGGCTAGCGTTGGCAAACTGAATCTGATAAACCTTCAGTTCGGTGCTGCTGTTGCCCATGTTGCGCATCATCTCACCGATCTGGTCCTGAGACATGCCGCCAAATCCGCCGCGATCTCCACCGCGCTGCTGCTGGCGAGGTCGGACGACGAGCAGGTTGCCTTCCTTCTTCAACTCGAAGTTGCGCACGGACAGGGCCGCGTTGAGAATCTCGAACGCTTCCTTGAGGGGCACTTCCTTCGCCGTCGTCAGCGTCAAAGGAGCGGTCAGGCCCGGATCCTTGACGATCGTAATGCCCGAAGTTCGCGTGAACAACGACAGCACCATATCGACGTTGGCGTTTCGAAAGTCCAGCTTCATCTTCTTGCTGGGCAACGTAAAACTCTCCCATGCCGGCTTCTGCGCCGCTGCACCGCCAAAGTCAAACTGCGCCATCGCGCTAAAAGGCACGATAGCGGCAAATGCCAGCAATGCTAGTCTTGTTTTCATGGTCTTGCTCTACTTATTCTACGCCGATCACTCGCCCGGGGCGAAGAAGAACTCACTATTGTCATTCTCAGACGGGATGGTCACGACGCCAGCCCCAGCTCCCGGCATGACGCCAAACCGCTGATTCCCTGATTCCGCGTTCCGATTCTGGTTCTGACGACCCTGGTTGCGAATCTCGGGGGAGACCGCCACGGGCAACGGAGCGAATCCGCCGGTCATCTTCGGCCGCTCTTCGTTCACCAAGGAGAATGTCTTGGTTCCGGACGGTCCCTTCATCACGACGCTGTCCGGCATGATTTGCGACACCATCGCGCTCTTCCACCGCTCGCCCGCCTTCAAAAACACCCCTTCGCCGGTGGAGCGATTCTCCAAAAGGGCGGTCGGAACGCCGTCGATTTCGGCGTTTCCGGTGAAGAACCACCCCGAATCACCACCCGCAAACTCGGGCGGAATTGAGTTGGCCATGCCCTCGCCAGCGCCCAGCCCCGTGCCCTTACGGGCGATGACGGGCTGGAACGAGTTCTTGAGTTCGATGTTCACGGGCTCGAAGGTCGCGTTGTAATCTTCCTCGACATAGGCGACAGTGCCCTTCTTTGCGGGTGCCTTCTTCTTCGTCACGCGAGTCGTGGCAAGAGAGGAAGCCGTCTCCTCCGGAGCGGTCGCCATCCAGCCAACAACCGCTACGGTACCAACCCCAATCCAAAACATCGGTTTCTTAATAAGACTCATTTCTTCTCCGCGTCAGCTTCACGGTACGCCACGACTCCAATCGTCGCAGTGACCTTGTCGGTCGCACCATCCGAGGACGCTATCTGAACTGTAGATACGATGGCACGGAACTTCGAAGTTTCCAAACCCTGGAGAAAGCCGATGACCTGGGGAAAAGGACCTTCGAGGGTGACTTGATAAGGCAATCGAACCACCCCAGCGTCGTCTACGGTGCGTTGCGGGCGGAAGGCGATGACTTTCAGATTACGCCCCTGAGCAAGCGAAGTGACCTTCGCCATGGTCGCTGCGGCAACCTCATCCGCAGGCTGAGTCCAAAGCCGCATCAGGTTCTTTGCCCGGAGCGTGGAAACTTCGGTGCGGAGGGTCTCGATCGAGGCATCGAGGTTGCGATCCTCTTGGGCACGAGTTGCCACGACGGCACCCGCCGACTTGATCGGGAACGCAAAACTGGCCGCCAGCATACAAGCGGCAACGACAACGGCAAGGTATCCGAGGGCAATCCAGTTCTTCTCGCTCATGGTTTGAAGTCCTCCGAGTCAAGGCTGAAGTTGCCAACGATGTGGAGCGTCATCGAGAACTGAACCACGCTCGTCTTCTCGATTTGTCCGTTGTTGGCGAAGATCAGTTTCACATCTCGGAACCTCGGATTCGCCGAGAGCTGCTCAAGATAGTTCGTGACCGACTCACCGGTCAGCGAGGTGCCGCGGATCGTAGCCGGCTTCCCGCGCTCCAGGGTCATGCCGGTAACCCACAGCCCCTCGGGCGTCAACTTCGTCACAATCGCCGCAACATCGACAAGACGCTGGCGGGGCTCAAATCCAAGATCCAGTACGGTCGCAACCTTCTGAATGTCGGTGAGCCGCGACTGGGCCTGCGACTGCGTTTGGCGTTTCGCCGTGAGAATCTTCGTCCACTTAGCCTCGCCGCTCTTGACATCCGCCTGTTTGGTAAGGCGCTCGTCGAAGATCACCGCGGCGAGCATGATGGTCGCCACCCACAGCCAGATCGCGACACGCTGGAACCGCTTCGACTTTGAGTACGCGCGCCGGGCAACGACGTCAGGCGGTTCGAGATTGATGGCGAGCGACGCACCTGACAAAGCAGCCAAAGGCGATCGTGGATCGTCGGCATCCGCCTTGGCTGCGACAAATCCTCCAGCGCCGATCACCGGGGCGGGGTTCATTTTGGCTGAAGCGAAGCTCCGGGCAACTTCGGCCGGCATCTGCGAACCTCCGGGCATCGGCACCACTCGCGCCGCTTTGAGTTCACCTTCCTCGACAAGGTCGATGGCCAGGCCCTCGGGCGTTTCGTGGAGTACGGCCGCGTCCCTGAATCCCAGAGAGCCTGCCAACAACGCCGACCCCAGCGCCGCGGGGACGATTGCTCGCGACTTGAGTCCGCTCGCTTGCAGCTCGGCAAGGACCGTCTTCAGCGTGTCGCTTTTGACCGCGGCAACGACGGCAAGCCTGCCTTCCCCGTTACGA
The DNA here is from genome assembly GCA_020850325.1 of Methanoregulaceae archaeon. Taxonomy (GTDB): domain Bacteria; phylum Armatimonadota; class Fimbriimonadia; order Fimbriimonadales; family Fimbriimonadaceae; genus JANJUB01. The sequence goes on along the minus strand of JADZEW010000022.1, from coordinate 66,584 downwards.
TTGTCCGTCAGAAAGAAGTCGACCGCGGTTTCGGCGGGATTGACTGGGAACAGCGTTCCCACCTGCAAGTTGAGGATCTTCTGGACTTCCGACTTGCTCGCGTCGGGCAATCGCGTCGTCCGCACAAACGAACTCCTTCGCGAGAGGGCCACGACGATTTCATCGCCTTCGATCTTCGAGCGCAGACCCGCCAGCGAATCGGCTTGAATCAGCTTCTGACTCGCCGGATCGAACAAGACAACGCCCGTCGGAGACCATTCGACAACCGGGATCGGAGGGTGGTCGTTACGACTCATTCATCCTCCCCAAGCACAATCTCGTTTGTCGTCTCTTCCGCCCAACCCCATAGTGCATTCATATTGCGATAAACCGGTTCACTGACTTTCAAAACTTGCGCTCGGCTGTCCGCCACTCGCACCATTGCCTCGAGCGTGTACCGAGACGTCCCCGCCTGTCCTTCGATACGGACGATGAAGACCTCCGAATCGGTCGTCAACAGATCGACCATGGCCGCCATCGTCTGCACGGTAACTCCCGGAACCTGGAACATCTCGCTCAGCGCATTGATACCCGCGCCCTGGCGCGAAACAATCGCTTGCGCAATGTCCGTCGTCAGTTCGGGGATCGTCACCAGGACGTCTTCCCGCGCGGTGTTGACGTTGATGCGGCCCTCGTTCCGGGGCTGCCCCCCCACTTGAAATCGATCGATCACCACTCCCGCGGCCTCGGGGGTCATTCCGGCAACGGTGAGCACGTCCCCCATACGGGTGAAGGTGCCCTGCGTGTTCCGCCGCAAGATGATCGCTGCCGCAATCGGAGCCGGCACCCCCGCCTGGGTCAGCGCCCCTTGAGTGACCGTATTGATATTGCCTTTGGTCTGACCGTCGGGCGTGAGGTTCGGGGAGAACGAATCAACGGTTGCCAGCGAGTAAATCGGCTGCGGCGTAGCGCCCGTGGTGTTCTGGGTCTCCGGGGTCTGAAAGAGGCTCCCCGGTTCAAAACCTTTGATCAACAGCAGTTCATCGATGTGATCTAGCCGCCCCAGCTTGGCGTTGTAAGGTCGTTCGAGCGTATTGTAGAACTCGTCTTTCGCGCCCTCCGGTCGCGGCGTGAATCCCTCCTCGCGCCAGTCAAGCAGCGAGTCGATCTGCTCCGAGGTCAGACCCAAATTCTGCAGCTGCGTCTCGTCCGCCACGTTCAGATTCACAAGGCTCGCGGCGTCGATGATCTGCATCCGGAACCGGATTCGGCCAACGGTAAAGGAGTCGTTCGCCTGGTTACCCAGAGTGAACCACTCATCGAGTTGGGTAACTGGAGCGTTGACCTGAAACTGCAAAGTCGCCAGAGCGCGGGCAAGACCCGACTGCGCGGCTAGGCGAGCGCGCTGCGCGTCAATGCGCTGCACCGCAGCTCGGAACTCGCTTCTTTCGACGGCGAGCGCTGAGATCAGCATCGCCGTCACGGCAAACACCACCACCATGGCGAGGATCATGACCGCTCCGCGCCTCCTACATCGGTTCATGGTGTGCCGCCCTCCACCGTGGTGCCGAGCGGATTCGAAGCCGTTATGTCGCTTCCTAGCACGCGAACGACGAACGATCGAGGGGTCTCCTCGTCTTCGGTCAACGTATAAGTAATACGCACTGCTGCGGGTAGCCGACGTTCAAAAGTCTCGGTATCCCAGTCGGGCTGCCAATCGAGCCCATCCCAGAACTCGAAGGACATCGACGAGATTCGCTCGTCTAAGAGCGACTCGAAGCCGCCTTGCTCGGGATCGTCGTCCGAGGGCGTCTGCTGCCGCAAGAATGCGCCGGTCAGATTGCCCGCATCGCCTATTGGCGTCAGTCCGATCCGTCGCTCGGTAACGCCGCCTACCGGCCCAATCCGCTCATTGCGATCCTCGAACGTCGAGCCGTCAGAGGCGATCGCCCCCCCGGAAAGCCGACTTCCCGCAACCGTGAACATCAGTTCGGTTGCTGCCTCACCCGAGCCAAGTGCGGACGAACCCGACGGGTCGTTGCGAGCAATGAAGAACGTGTGGGCGCTGTCCAGGCTGCTATCGATGTACGCATTCTCGATCAGCGATCGAAGCTGATTCTCGATTGCGAACTCCTGCAGCACGGCCTGTCGACGAGGAGCGACCTCGGTCTGATATCGCACCGCCGATGAGAACGCGATGGTAAGCCCCATCACGACGAAGACTCCGATGACCAACGCGGTCATGAGCTCGATCAGCGTTATGCCGCGGCGTTTCAAGGCGCCTCGCCCCCTACCACCGTAGCCTGGGGCTCTTCGTACGCGAGTGCGGTTGCGTTGACTTCAGCACTCCTCCCCGAAGTCTCGGCCAGCCGCACCGACACCGTCAGCTGACTCAAGTTCTCGACGCCGGTTGTGGATACACTCGCCTCCCAGAGGAAGCGAGGGTCGCCCATCTCCTCGAAGGTGCCACCCACGTTCGTGATCTGCCCGGTGGCGATGAGGTCATCAAGCTTCATGACCGCGAGACGGCTCATCCGTTCACGCTCGATGGCCAGAGCTTGCGCCTTCGTCAACGAAGCCAAGCCGTTGACCGACGCCGCCACGCCGATGCCGGTGAGGACGACCGCGACCAGCGCTTCCACGATCGTGAAGCCACGCTTACGACCGGCGGACATAGTCACCTGCTTCCCATTCGGTCAACGTGGTGTCGGGAAGTTCTCCGCGCTGAACACGCCCTCGTCCGGTCTTGGGCTCGATCACAAGCGCCCAAGTCGACGAGGCCTCGGTGAGCAACACGCCCCCTGGATCTGCAGTGCCGTCCTCGTAAAAGCGTATCTCCCATTCGTCGGCCCCGATATCGTCCGCGCCTAAGCGAAAGCTGGTAGCGCTGATCCCCTGGACGGGAGCAATCTGCTCGAACACTTGGCCCTCGCCGGAATCATCTTCCGAACTCGCCCGGATTTGGAAGCTGCCTTCCCCGTCGCTCGCTAGACTCACGGTCTGCCCGGTCTGCACCGCAATACCCCGGGCGTCCGTCGTCAACCGCTCGACATCTTGGAGATAAGAACGTATGCGCTGCGACTTAACCACCGAGGCAAGGCTCGGATACGTGATCGCCGCGATCATCGCCAAGATGACGACGATCGTGGAAATCTCGATCAGGGTGAAGCCGCGGCGTCGCACGAAAACGGGTTAACCCAACTCCTCGTCGTTCCCAACGTCTGCGGCGTCGCCCTCACCACCCGGAGCTCCGTCCGACCCGTATGAGATGAGGAAGAACGAGTCATCTCCCGTCGATCCCGGATACTCATACACGTAAGGATTTTGCCAAGGGTCCGGCGGAATCGCCTTTTCGATGTATGGGCCGCGCCAGCCGGTTACATCGCCAGGCTGAGTTCGCAGCGCATCGAGACCTTCTTCCGAAGTTGGAAAGCGATCGCAATCGAGGCGGAAGTTGTTGAGCGCGTTCGTGAGCGCGGCGATATCGGAGGCTGCCTTCGCACGCTTCGCGTCACTGGTTCGACCCACGACGCGCGGCACGATCAGCGCCGCCAAGATCGCCAAGATCAAGATTACGACAAGCAACTCAATCAGCGTAAACGCCGATCGCCGCCGCATGAACACCGTTCTTTGTTTCATCCCTGTTCTCCTCATGAAGACCAAACCTATTTCACCAAGTCCTGTGCTTGGAAGATCGGCAGCACAACCGACAGCACGACGAATCCGACGAACACGCCCATCGTGAGCAGGATCGTCGGTTCGACGAGTGCGGTCAGCCGCCGCATACCGTTATCGACTTCGAAGTCCAAACTGTCCGAGACGCGCCCCAACATTTTGGGGAGATCGCCCGTCTCTTCGCCGATCGCCACCATGTGCACCAGCACGGGCGGAAAGCCCCCCGAATCGCGCATCGCTTCGGCGATCGGACGTCCTTCGCGGACATCCTGCGCGACCTTCTCGCTCGTGACTTTGAACAGACGGTTTCCCGCGGACATGCCTGCAATTTGGAGCGCTTCCAAGATCGGAACGCCGCCGTAGACCAGGGTGCCCAACACCCGGGCAAAGCGAGAGACGATCGCCTTCGCAATCACCGGACCGGCAGCGGGGAGCTTCATGATGAACCGGTCTCGGGCCATCGCGCCGGGCTCCGTGGCCGACCAAATCCGATACAGGACGACCGTGCCCGCCATACCCAGCAAGACCAACAACGCGTTCTCGGTTAGGAAGCCGGTCGTGGCGAGCAGAATCTTGGTGGAGGCCGGAAGGTCATCGCCAAGGTCCTCGAACACGCCGGACAAGCGGGGCACGACGAACGTGAGCAGGAAGACCACGACCATGACCGCGGTGAAGGTCAGCACGCCCGGATAGATCAGCGCGGACACGATCTGTGAGCGCCGCGCGACTTCCGTTTCTTGGAACTCGGCCAGGCGCGTCGCAACCTCGGGGAACTGACCGCTGGCTTCGCCAGCGCGCAGCGTCTGCGTGTACACCTCGTTGAAAACCTTGGGATGCTTCGAAAGCGCCTGTGACACGCTGAGACCGCTTCGGACATCCTCGAGCGCCTCTTCCGCAATCTGAGTAAGCCGAGCGCTCTCTGACTGCTCGGCCACCACCTGCAATCCGCGATCGAGCGGCAATCCCGCCGAGGACAGATCGGCCAGACGCCGCGTGAAGAGCGCGATGTCCGCCTTGTTGATTTTGCCGCCGCGCCCCGGAGCATGATCCTTGTGCTCGACGGTCCGCCCTTGCGGGCGAATGTCGACGACAAATCGCCCTTCCGCCACGATCTTGGCGATCGCCTGATCTTGATCGGCGGCCTCGACGAAACCGGACCGCTTTTTGCCGGCCGGGTCGAGGGCAGTGTAGGCAAACGTCGTCATAGCGCGCTAGCTAGATCTCCTCCCGCTGGCAAACCCGGAGGACTTCATGCGGCGTCGTCTTGCCGTTCAAAACGTTGAGCTTGCCGTCGCCGATAAGCGTCCGAAGGTGGCAGCTCTCAATCCCGTATTGCTTGATCGCGCCAGCCGATTCCCGCTCGACCGTCATGTGGCGGATGTGGTCGTCGATGACCAGAAGTTCGTAGATGCCCTGCCGACCCTTGTAGCCCGAGCCGCCGCACTTGTCGCAGCCCTTACCCTCTCGGAAGTTCGCCGTTGCCGCTTCTTCGGGGGTGATACCCACTGCGCGCAGGGCATCGGCGTCGTACTCCGCCGGTTGGCTGCAGAACGGACAGTTCCGCCGTAGGAGCCGCTGAGCCACCACGCCGACAATCGATGACGCCGCCAAGAAGGGCTCGACGCCCATGTCGAGGAGTCGGGTGATCGCGCCCGCCGAGTCATTCGTGTGGAGCGTGCTGAAGACGAGGTGGCCGGTGAGCGCCGCGTGGATCGCGATTTCTGCCGTCTCATGGTCGCGGATTTCACCGACCATGATGATGTCGGGGTCCTGGCGGAGGAAGGACCGCAGTCCATTGGCGAACGTCAATCCGATCTGGGGTCGCACCTGAACCTGGCCGATGCCCGACACCTGATACTCGACCGGGTCTTCGATCGTGAGAATGTTGGTCGTCGGCGACCAGATTTCCTGCAGCGAAGCGTAGAGCGTAGTCGACTTACCCGAACCCGTAGGGCCGGTTACAAGGACGATGCCGTACGGGATGCTGATGACCCGCCGGAACCGCTCCAGCGTGTCGGGGAACATGCCCAACTCTTCGAGGCCCAGCATCGCCGTGCCCTTGTCGAGGATACGCATGACCGCGCGCTCGCCGAAGACGGTCGGCACGATCGAGACGCGGACGTCCACCGAACGCCCGGCGATGGTCAGCTTGATGCGGCCATCTTGCGGCAAACGCCGCTCCGCGATGTTCATCTCGCCAAGAATCTTGAGGCGCGAAACCAGCGCCGCGTGCATCCGCTTCGGCGGGCGCATCATCTCGCGCAGCAGGCCGTCGATTCGGTATCTCACCTTCACGTCGCGCTCGTACGGCTCGATATGGATGTCCGAAGCGCCGTCGCGAACCGCCTGGGCGAACAGTAGGTTCACCATCTGGACGACCGCCGTTTCGCCGGCCATCTTCTGCAGGTCGGCAAGATCGGTTGAGTCGTCGATCTCGGTGACCGTCCCATCGTCGCTGGGAATCTGCGAGAGGATGTCTTCGAGGAATCGCTCTTCGATGCGATCGCGGATCAGCTGCGGATCGGCCAGCACGGGAGTGACCGGCATGCCCAGCAGGATGCCGAGGTCATCGACCGCGGACAAACTGTCAATGGTGCCGATTGCGCACACGAGTACGCCGCCTTCCTCGTCAACTGGGAGTATTTGATGCTTAAGCGCATAGTCACCCAGTACCCGGTCGATGGCGACGGGGTCGGGTTTGCGCTCGGCTAAGTCGAAAAAGGGCAGGCCGTATTCGGACGCGGCAGGATGCAGGGCACTCATCAGCTGGGTTGGTGTCGGTAGAGACGTTCAAACCGTCGGTTTGTTCGCCCCTCGTCGCCGCGTCATTCTACGCAACTCGGAGCCTCCCGGGTGCCCGGGGCCCGCATTTGCTACAATGCCGGATATGCGCAGGTTCTGGTGGATTCCAACAATGCTGATCATCGTCGCGTGCGGCGGTAGCGGGCTCAACCTCTTCTTTCCCAACACTCGTGAACTCGCGATCGAGTTCCAGAACAACAGCCCTGACCAGCTGGACATGTGGGTGCTACCGGAGACTCCGGGCGCAACCACATCATTGGCATCGAGCGGCCGTCGCACCATCCGCCAGACGCGAATCTGGACGCGCGAAGATCAAGTCGAGCGCTTCATCTTCCAGTGCACCCCTCCCGGACTGGCCCTGGCTACCGTCGAGATCACGATCGACGGTAAGGAAAGCCACGCCGAGAACCTCCACGGCATGCTTGTGACCTGGGATGGCACCCGCCTCCGCGCCGTGACCCGATAAGCCGTGAAGATCACTTCGATTCGCGCATTTCGGGTTGAGCTACCGCTCGTCGAGGGTAGCTACAACTGGTCGGGAGGCAAGTCCGTCTCGGTGTTCGATAGCACCGTGGTCGCCGTCGATACTGATGCCGGGATCACGGGCTGGGGCGAGGTTTGCCCGCTTGGACCGTTCTACTTACCCGCCTACGCCGACGGCGTCCGCGCGGGCATCCGCGAGCTCGGACCTCACCTCATCGGCTGGAATCCCCTGGACATCGGGGTGCTGAATGAACGCATGGACTCGGCGCTGCTCGGGCATCCCTACGTGAAGTCCGGCATCGACATGGCGTGCTGGGACCTTCTCGGCAAAGCCACCGGGCAACCCGTATGCCGGCTGTTGGGCGGACGATTCGGCGATAACGTCACCCTCTATCGGGCGATCTCTCAAGAAGACCCGGCGACCATGGCCCGCAAGGTCGCCGGCTACCGAGCCGAGGGCTACCGTCGGTTCCAACTGAAGGTCGGCGGCGATCCCGATATCGACATCGAGCGCATCCACGCCGTTGCCGACATGCTCAAACCGGGCGACCGCCTTGTGGCGGATGCGAACACCGGCTGGATCCAGCACGAGGCGATCCGCGTTGCCGCCGCGGTCAAGGACGTCGATGTGTACATCGAGCAACCGTGCCGAACCTACGAAGAGTGCCTGAACGTGCGCCAACACACGAACCGACCGTTCGTGCTCGACGAGAACATCGACTCGCTTGCCGCCCTCATGCGCGCCCATCAAGACCGGGCGATGGACGTCGTCAACCTAAAGATCAGCAAGTTGGGTGGCCTCACCAAGATTCGGCAACTGCGTGACTTGTGCGTTTCCCTCGGCATTGGGATGACCCTCGAAGACAGTTGGGGCGGCGACATTGTGACTGCCGCCATCGCGCATCTCGCCCACAGCACGCCCGAACTCAACCGCTTTACCTCGACGGACTTCAACAGCTACGTGACGGTCAGCATCGCCGACGGCGCCCCGCAGCGCGACAACGGCACTATGCGCGCTTCCGAGGCACCTGGGCTGGGCGTCGAGCCGAGATTGGATATGCTCGGCGAGCCGGTCGTGGTCGTGGCGTAAGAACCGGGCCATAATCCAGCCATGCCACGACTCATCTCCGACCGACTTGCCGACATGCTGACCGCGCAGATCGCCAGCGAGCTTTCGGCGCACATGAACTATCACGGCATTGCGATTTGGTTCCGAAGGCAAAGCCTCGACCGCTGGTCGAAGCTATTCTGGAATCAAGCGACCGAAGAGGCCGAGCACGCGGCCAAGATCATGCGATTCCTCGATGACAATGACGTGCACTATGATCTGCCCGGGGTGGGTCCGGCGACGACCAAGTTCGCCAACGCCGCCGCGTGCATTCAAGCGGCGGCGAGCAGCGAATCGAAAGTCACCCGCGAGTTCAAAGCGATGGCCCAAGCCGCGATCGAAGAGAACGACGCCGTAGCCCACCAGTTCCTCCAATGGTTCCTCGAGGAGCAACTGGAAGAAGAGAGCAAGATGGCGAAACTGAGCGACCTCGTCGCGAGCGGGATCAACCTCTTCCAAGCCGAGCCGTTGCTGGATTCCTTCGAAGAAGGCTAGGCGAGGAGTGTCGAATGTAGGATGTGGGATGTCGTTTGAGCGTTCCAGCGACATTCCACATCCGGCATTCGACATCCTGTTAGTGGCCCGGTAGACTGTCCAACAAGGAGGATTGAAAATGACAATCCCTCAGAACATCTGCCAAAGCTGCGCCATGCCCCTGTCGCAAGACCCGAAGGGCGGGGCCACCGAAGCCGACGGCAGCATCAGCACCGACTATTGCAGCTACTGCTACGAAGGCGGCAAGTTCCACGACGAGGGCGTCACGCTTCCCGAGTTCGTCGAGAAGCTAAAGGGCATCATGGGCAACATGCCGATGCCGCCGCAGATCGTCGAAATGACGATCGCCAGCCTGCCCAATCTCAAGCGTTGGCGTCAAAGCTAGTTTGCTTGCCGCGAAAGTTGTGTACAGTTAGGGAATGCTCTCCCTGCTGCTTGGATGTGCTTTGTTCGATACCCCGGGCTACGTGACTCGGGAGCTTGAGGGCTGGACGCTCCACATCAGGGAGGAAATGGATGACCAACCGGCGACCACAACCGCCTTGGAGTTGCTTGAGAGGCAGCTTGCCGAGGTGAAGCGTGTCGTCCCCGCCAAGGCAGTAGCCGAACTCAAGAAGGTCAAGATTTGGATTTCGCCCGAGTACAAGGGCATCCCTCCGCGGGCGGAGTACCACCCTGGCGCGCAGTGGCTTCGCGACAATAAGCGGAATCCGGCGATGGCCAAGGGCATCGAGATCACCAACGTGAGGATCTTCGAAGCCGAGACCCGGCGCATGCCGAACTTTGCCCTGCACGAACTGGCCCACGCCTATCACGACCGGGTGCTCGAGGGTGGATTCAGCAACGACGACATCAAGACCACCTACGGCAAGGCATTTGCCGGTGGAAAGTACGACCACGTCGAGCGGCGCGACGCCGAGGGCAAGCGCTCCTTTGACCGCGCCTACGCAATGACCACCCCGCAGGAGTACTTCGCCGAACTCACCGAGGCGTACTTCACCCGCAACGACTTCTTCCCCTTCAAGTGGAGCGAGCTCATCGCCCATGATCCCGAGGGCTACGCCATGGTTCGGCGAGCGTGGGGCGTCCAGGACATCTCCGCGCCGCCGAGCTCGATCACCTCGAACCCGTTTTACGGCAAGTTCTTCGATGCCGACTTCTACCCGGTCGTCTCGTCGGCCAAGGTGAACGATTACGCGCTGAAGGAGACCGGCTACCTCATCAACCTGCTCCTCGCCCGACGGCCGGACATCAAGGCGGCGATGGTCAAGAGCGGCTCGCGGATGGTCGTCATCGGCCACAGCGAGTTCACCACCGACATCCCCGAATACTCGCGGATGACGCCGAAGGACTTCTGGGATGCCAGGGCGCGAGGACTTGGCGGCTCGCGAACCGATCCGGTGTGCAGCTGCGCTGAGGAGAACGTCCTCGGCTACGAGGGCGACCCCTACTCCACCGAGAGCATCGTGATCCACGAGTTCGCCCACAACATCCATCTGCGTGGGCTGGTCAACATCGATCCCACCTTCGACAAGCGGCTGCAGGAGACGTACGACGCGGCGATGAAGTCCGGCTTGTGGAAGGGCAAGTATGCCAGCACCAACTCCGCCGAATACTTCGCGGAAGGCGTGCAGTCGTGGTTTGACAACAACCGCGAAAACGATAACGACCACAACCACGTGAACACCCGCGTCGAGCTCATCGCCTACGATCCCGGTCTGGCCGCGCTTTGCCAAGAGGTGTTCGGCACCACCGAGCTGAAGTACACGAAGCCGGTCACCCGACTCACCGGCCACCTCGCGGGCTACGACCCCGCCAACGCCCCGAAGTTCGCTTGGCCGGAACGGCTCGTTAAGGTGCGCGCGGAGATCCGCCAGCAAGCGGCCCAACGCGGCGGCGGCTAACGCGGCTCGAGGATGCGGACTTCCCCGCTCGGCATGTCGTAGAGCGCCGCCACGACGCGCGTCCGCCCCTCTCGAACCGCCTGATGGAGCGGCGGACACTCGGAGAGCAGGTCCTTCACCGTGTTCAGCGAGTTCTGCTCGATCGTGGCTTCATAAACCGGCTCGAGTCGGGCCAGCCGGACATCTTGAAACGCTGTCTGAACTCGATGCCGTAGCCCGCCGCCAGGACCACTGAGCCCCTCGACAATCTGCCGCACGGCGAGGCATCCCGTGTGCCCCAGAACAACGACGAGCGGCACCTTGAACTCACCGACCGCGATGTCGATCATCCACTTCGTGCCATCGCTGGCGACGTTCGCGGGGACTCGGCTGACGAACAAGCTGCCCAGCTCTTGATCAAACAGAACCTCGGGAACCACGCGGCTGTCGGCACAAGCGACCACCGCCGCGAAGGGCTCTTGTATGTGGGCGATCTCGACCAAGTCACCAGGCTCGTAGGTTCGGTGATGGTTCTGGGCAGCGACGAATCGCTGGTTGCCTTCGAGAAGTCGGGCCAAGGCTTGATCGCTCGTCATCTGCATCAGGGAGATTATCCCACCCCCGGGTGGGTCATAATTGAGCGGCACGAGCGGAGTGGTGTCCGAGTGGTCGAAGGAGCGCGACTGGAAATCGCGTACTCGGTGAAAGCCGGGTCGTGGGTTCGAATCCCACCTACTCCGCTCGTGCAAAGTTATCCGATCCGACTTTCGAAGGCTTCCGCCAGGTCTAGCGGAAGCCTCTCAATCTCAGCGAGTTCAGAATCACCGAAATGCTACTGAACGCCATGGCTCCCGCCGCCAGCATCGGACTCAGCTTCCCCATCACCGCCAGCGGGATCATCACCACGTTGTAGGCGAACGCCCAGAACAGATTCCCACGGATGGTGGAGAGCGTCGCCCTCGCCAGGCGGACCGCTTGCGCCACGCCGCGCAGGTCGGAGCGCAGCAGCGTCACCCCCGCCGTCTCCATGGCGACATCGGTGCCTGAGCCCATCGCGATTCCGAGGTCGGCCTGGGCAAGCGCGGGCGCGTCGTTGATGCCATCGCCGACCATCCCCACAGCTCGTTCGCCTTCGGTCGAGGGCCTCTGATAGCCCTCGACGATCTCGGCCTTCTCGCCGGGGAGAACGCCGGCATGGACTTTCTCGATGCCAACGCTCCAAGCCACGGATTCCGCGGCGCGGGGATTGTCGCCAGTGACCATCACGGGCACGATCTCCAGCGCCTTGAGCGCGGCAACTGCCTCGACCGCGTGCTCGCCGATCGTGTCGGAGACGGCGAGAATCGCGAAGTCATACTCGTTGGCCGCCACAAACGCGGTCTTGCCAGCGTGCTCCAACGCGTCGTGGGCGCGGACCACTTCTTCGGGCACTTGGCGACTTTCGGCAATCCAGGACAGACGTCCGATCATGCCTTCCGGTGAGCGAACACCTTGGCCCCGGATAGCCTCGAAGTCGGCGGCCGCGAGCACGGGCAGACCCCGGCGTTGGGCTTCGGCGACCACGGCTCGGGCGACCGGATGCTCGCTCGAACTCTCCAAGCTTGCGGCAAACTCCAGCGCCTCGTTCTCGTTCCAGCCCCCGAAGGCGCGGATGTCGGTCAGCGCGGGCTGGCCCTTCGTGAGGGTGCCGGTCTTGTCGAGGAGGATCGTTCTAACGTTGCCGGCGCGCTCGAGCGCCTCGCCATCCTTGATGAGAATCCCCAACTCGGCGCCTCGACCCGTGCCCACCATGAGCGCGGTCGGCGTTGCCAATCCGAGGGCGCAGGGGCAAGCGATCACCAGCACCGCCACCGCGGCGATGACGCCTTGCTCGAATCCGTGGCCCAGCAGCACGTAGCCCACGAGGGTCGCGATGGCGACCAGAATGACCACGGGCACGAACACGCCCGACACGCGGTCGGCCAAGCTTTGCATCGGTGCCTTGGAGCCTTGCGCCCGCTGCACCAGCCGAGCGATGTGCGCCAAGGTCGTCTCCTTTCCGACGCGTTCTGCACGGAACACGAACGAGCCGCGATCGTTGACCGTGCCGCCCGTGACTTCATCGCCCGGCTTCTTCGAAACCGGCAGCGGTTCGCCGGTGATCATCGATTCGTCGACATACGACTCGCCTTCGACGACGATGCCGTCGGCGGCGACCCGCTCGCCTGGCCGAACCCGGACGAGCATGCTCTGCCGCAGCATCGGAACTTCGATCTCGGTCTCGCTACCGTCGGGCTGAACGACCGTCGCCACCTTGGGTGCAAGATCCATCAGCTTTCGGATCGCGTCGGACATGCGTGTCTTGGCGCGCGCCTCCAGATACCGGCCGAGCAAGATCAAGGTGACGATAACCGCGCCGGTCTCGAAGTAGATGTGCTCGCTCTGGTGGTGGGCGTTGCCCTGATACATGAAGAGGGCCGCGGTGGAGTACATCCACGCCGCTCCCGAACCCATCGCGATCAGGGTGTCCATCGTGGTCGAACCGTGTCGCAGCGCCTTAGCCGCGACGCGGAAGAAACCGCGCCCGCACCAGAAGATCACCGGCGTTGCCAAGGCGAACAGCAACCAGTTCGCCCAGATCGGGCGCGGATGCCAGAACATGGAGAGCACGAACGTGGGCACGGTCAGCGCGGCGGCGAGGATGAGATTGCGGCGGATCGCCACCATCTCTGACTCGGTTTCCATGCGCAGGTGCTCGGCATGCTCCGAGGCACTGTGGCGGGCATGAGGATCATCGACGATGACCTCCGCTCCGTACCCGGCCTTGTCGACGGCCTTCGTCAAGGCTTCGACATCGACATCGGCCGAGTGGTGAATCGTGGCCCGATGCGTGGCAAAGTTGACCGCGACGTCCACCACCCCGGGCTGCTTCGTGAGGGTGCGCTCGACGCGGGACACGCAGGAAGCGCAGGTCATGCCCGAGACGGCAAGTTGAGTCTCTTGGAGAGGCTCGTGGGTGTCAGCCGCGGTCGAAGTGTTCATTGCGCGCTCGCTTGGTAGCCCTCCTCTTCGATCGCGGCGATCGCGGCCTCGGCGGAAACGCCGCTGACGGAGGCCTTGCCGCTCTCGAGATCGACGGTGACGTCGTGCGCACCTTCAAGGGCTTCGAGGGCTTCCCGCACGTGGCGAACGCAGTTTTGGCAAGTCATTCCGGTGACATTCAGGTTGATGCTCATTAGGGTTGATACTCCTTGGGGTATTAGGCTTTCATGAGGCGTCCGAACACCTCGGTGAGCTCATCGACGAGCTCGTCTTGAGTCATGCGCTTCGCGGCATCGTGTTCGCTGCCGCTGCCGTGCCCGACGATGCAGTGCTTGACGTGCTGCGCGGCGACTTGGCCAGCAACCTGCTGCAGTGCGGACGTGACGGCGCTGATCTGGGTGAGAATATCGCAGCAATATGCGTCCTCTTCCAGCATCCGGCGAAGTCCTCGAACTTGCCCCTCGATGCGGGCAAGTCGTCGGTCGATGGCTTTGGTGTTTTCGGATTTCATGGCCTACACTCTACTATACCCCATGGGGTATCAGAAAGTTCCGACAAGTTTGCGGAAGTTTGCGCCGGAGGGCACGATTACGAGGTGCGAGGATGGTTTGCGCCTCGCCCAGAATGGCCCGCGGGGTTCGAGACCTTCCGCAAGTCCGAATCGCACGCGGGAAGGATGTGACGCTTGACAAGCTCTGATGCTTACCGTCAGCGCATTTCTGGAGTCAGCGGTGTGAGAGCGATCCAATCCGCGTCGACCGGAACCTCCCACTCCCACGACTCAACAAACGGATTCTGCAGCGAAGCGGCATAGTCGGAAGCCTCTAGAGCGCGCACGGCTTGTTGTGCGTTGCTCACTCCCCGCAGTATTTTCAGCGCTCCTCGCGGTATCACCTCCCTTGCCAGCGGTTCAACCGGACGTCGGGCAACAGCGACGCGTTCTGCCAGCAGCATTGATCGTATCTGCGGCCACTTCTTGCTCCATGCTGCCACAGGCAGGCCTTCCACGGTGTCAACTGAGATGATGAGGCGGCGCTTCTCGGTCCTTGCCGAGCCGTCAGCTGGCCCCGCAGGATGATTGACCTTAACACGGGTCTTGGTCGTGAAGTCGATGCTCACCAGGGTCGAAGGGAAGAGCACACCCGCTTCGCGAGAGACAACCAGGTGTACCCTTCCGCCGTAATCCGACCCGGAAAGGTCAGGCAGAGGTGGCAAAGCTCGGTAAGCAAGAACAGCGATGGTCGCGGCGATAATCATCGCCGCGACCACCACAATCACGATCCTAACTCCGTTCAAGGATCAATCTCCGAGCCAATCCGAACTAACCCGAACCGAACTAGCCCTTCGGCTTCGGTAGCAGCTTTGCGCCCGCGTTCTTGATTTGCTTCTTCGCGTCGGCGGTGATGTACTTATCGGGCTCGGTACGGAACGGGGTTTCGCACCCGGCGCAGCAGAGGTACCAACGAACATTCTGGTGATCGACGTAACCCCACGCCTTAGAGGCCGAGGCGATGGCCTCGTTACCCACCGGGCAGTACAGAGCTTCCTTGGCCGGTGCGACCGAGATCTTAGCCGCGTTAGCGGTGAACGCCTTGAGATTGGCCTCGCTCTCGAAGCTGTAGCGCAGACCGCCGAAGTCAGTCGTAGCACCAGCGTTTGCCGGGTCGATTCGCTTGCCGCTGATCGGGTCGAAGAGGAATTGGCCGACCGTGTTGCCTGCCTTCTTCTGCGTCGCCATGAACTTATCCGGCGCCTTCGCGAAGTTCGTATCGCAACCCGCACAGCAGAACGTGAAGGCGGCACCGCGGTACTCGACGATGTTGGAATCCTTGGCGACAGCGCCGGCCATCACCGGGCACTTGAGATCCGAGCCCTGCAGGGCGACGGTCAGGAGAAGCATGCTGAGCATCATAACCTTATGATACGTCCAAAACGCCTGAAGAACGCAGGTTCCACTCAGGCTTCGCCAGAAAGGTGCCGCAGTTCGGACTCCACCCAGCCGAGAATCTCCTCGGGTGGCGTGCCCTTGACAAACGATCGAGGCTCGCCCCAGTGCACTTCCACCCAACCCAGCGCTGGGCGGGGAATCACTTTTCCGTACGGCATGATGCGATCGGTCCGCCTTAGTCCGCAGCAGATCACCGGGCACTCGGTCAGACGTACAATCAGGGCCGCTCCCGGCTTCAATGGCTGGAGTTTGCCGTCTTCGGTAAGTTGGCCTTCGGGAAAAACGCCGACCACGTTTCCGAGGTGGGTGTAGGCTGCCGCCAACTTGAGCGCAGCGCGATCTGGCTCGCCTCGCTTCACGGGAAACGCGCGAAAGGCCCGCATGATCGACCCGACCACCGGCATCGCGAAGAGCTCGCTCTTGCCCATGAAGTAGATCGGGCGGGGGCACGCCAAGTAGATCGCGATCGGATCGACGTCTGCGCGGTGGTTTGCGAGGATCAGCAGCCCTCCCTTGCGGGGAATCCGCGACCGCCCGAACACCCGAAGCGGGCCGAACACGGTCATCAGAATCCAGCAGAGCACACGCGATAAAGGCAGGCCCAGCGCGAGGAAAAGCGGGGAGTGCAGCGGTGGTGGCGTTGGCGGGCTGGTTGTTTGCCTGTTGGTTGTTGGCGTAAGCAGCTTCGCCAGCGCCTCGACGTACGCCAGGTGCTCTTGCTCCAGCACCCGAGCCGCGAGGGTCTCCGCGGTATCCACCGCCTCGACGGGGCATCGGCGCTGAAGGATGATCGCCCCCTCATCGTACTGCTCGTTGACGTAGTGAACCGTGCAACCCGACTCGGTTTCGCCCGCGGCAATCACCGCCTCGTGAACCCGCTGGCCATACATTCCCTTGCCTCCGAACTTCGGCAGTAGCGCGGGGTGGATGTTCAGCACCCGGTTCGGAAAGCGAGCGAGCACTTCGCTGGGCAGTAACCGGAGGTAGCCGGCGAGGCAAATCCAGTCGCAACTCCCCAACTCGGCAAGGAGCCGCGCGCCATAATCCTCGCCCGGTTCGATCACCGCGGCACGAACACCCATCGCCGCCGCTCGCTCCAACGCTCCGCTTCCCTCGCGAGATCCAATGACGACAGCGACTTCAGCGGGAATGCGACCGGACTGGCAAGCCTCGATGATCGCCGCCATGTTCGAGCCCCGTCCATGCGGTCCCACCAGGATGCCGAGCTTTGCCATTCAGGCCCGTTATATCAGCAAACGCCCGTCGGTTTCTCGCACACTCTCCCTTAGCAATGGGTGATTACCGCATTCTGTTCCTTGGCGACGTGGTTGGACGTCCGGGCCGTCAGGCCGTCCAACGGCACCTACCTCGGCTTCAACGGGAGCACGAACCGCTGTTCACCGTCGTCAACGGCGAAAACGCCGCCGCCGGAGTGGGGATAACCCCCGATATCGCGGAAGAGCTCTTCAAACTCGGCATCGACGCGATCACCCTCGGCAACCATGCCTTCCACAAGCGCGAGATCTTCGAGTATCTGAAGGGCCCCCGACCGCTGGTGCGCCCCTCAAACCTTCCTCCCGGTGCGCCCGGTAAGGGGTGCGTGGTGATCGAGCGGGACGGCATTCGGCTTGCGGTAGCAAACCTCTGCGGGCGGGTCTTTCTTGACGGCTACGACGACCCGTTCCGCGACGTCGACCGCATCTACGACGAAATCGACACGCCCCACTTTTTCGTCGACTTCCACGCCGAAGCCACCAGCGAGAAGATCGCCATGGGCTGGCACCTCGCGGGTCGCGCCACGGCCGTGGTCGGAACTCACACCCACGTCACGACCGCCGACGAGGCCGTATTGCCCGGAGGGACCGCCTACATCACTGACGTGGGCATGTGCGGGCCGATGCCGAGCGTGCTAGGAATGGAGAAAGACGTTATCCTTCGACGGTTTCGCACGTCTCTTCCTACGAAGTTCGAAGTTGCCGACCATCCTGGTGTAATCTCTGGGGTGGTTATCGGCGTCGAAAGAGATACCGGTCGCGCGGTTTCGATCGAACGGATTCGCGCGTAACAAGCTTGGAGACCAACATGAACAAACTCGGCCTGATCGCATTGGCGTCCGCAATGGTGGGGGCGGCGCATGCGCAATCGATCTACATCCCCAACCAGACCATTCAAGACCAGAAGGTCAGCCTGAAGGGCTGGGGCAGCGGCACGATCGCCGAAACCGATGAGGTCGCCAACGAGGGTTCGTTCTCGCTCCGGATTACCACCCGCAACTACTTCCAGGGCGGCATCATCAACCTCGGCACGCCGGTCAACCTCAGCGCGCCGTTTTCCGATGCCAATAACCTGCTGAAGATTTCGATCCGCGCTTCCGGGGAGAAGCCGAAGTTCGCGACGACCGCCGGTGGCGGAGCCGCCGGCGGTGGCCCGACGTCGGGTGGTGCCGGCGCTGGCGGCGCCGGGCGCGGTGGCGGAGGCGGCGCAGGTGGCTTTGATGGCGGCGGTGGTCAGGGAGGGGGCGGTGGCACCCAAACTGGGACCTCGATCACGACCGAGGTCCCGCTCCGGAGCGTTCGCCTCGTCATTACAACGACCGACGGCAAGAAGAGCGAGGCCTACCTCAGCGTTCGAGCGACGGGTGGCGAACAGTGGCGCAACTTCTCGCTTCCGCTTCAGGCGATCAACGGTTTCGACAAGACGAACAAGATTGTCCAGTCGATCGCGATCTCAGGCGATGCGATCTCCACCTTCTGGATCGGTGAGATGCGAGTCATCAACGATGCGACCGCGATCAGCGGCGAAATGAACTTCAAGGATCCGCTCAACCTGGCCACCGGCGACGAGCGCGAGTTCGTGGCCTACGGCTTCGCGGGTTCAACCCCGTTGAAGTACACATGGGACTTCGACGATCGGGATGGCATTCAAGTCGATGCTGAAGCCCAGGTCGTCAAGTACAAGTTCCGCCGACCGGGCAAGTTCAAGGTCACGGTGACCATCGCCGATATGTACGGCAAAAAGGCGGCGATCACCAAGTCCGTCGAAGTCACGGTCAACTAGTTCTCGGTTCTCTCCCCACAGCCCTCGACCCATAGGTCGAGGGCTTTCTTGTTTCAGACCCTCAACGCCTCCAGCACCTGACGCAACGCCGTGTCATCGTCCTCACCGGTCGAGACGATGAGGTCGGCGTGCGCTCGCGTCGGAACAACGTGCCGCTCCTGATTGGGACGAACATGGGTGTGATATCGAAGCAGGGCATCCTCGCTCGTACGATGGAACTCGTTCAAGTCGCGCTCCAGTCGGCGGCGAAAACACACCGTCTCGGGGGTGTCAACGTAAACCCGAAGCGAGGCCAAGTCGCGAATCTCTGGCCACGCCAACGAGAAGAGTCCTTCCAAGAGGATGATGTCTGCTGGCTCAATCGGAACCGTCCGTTCGTGCCGCACAAAGGCCGCGTGATCGTACACCGGGCGCGCGATTGTCGCGCCAGCGAGCAGGTCCCGCAGATGCTTAGCCAGTAGTTCGTGCTCAATCGCCTGCGGGGAATCAAAGTTGAGCAATCGCCGCTGCTCGAGCGGCCAGTCATGGTAGCCGCGATAATAGTCGTCGATCGACAGTCGGGCGGCATCGAGATGTTCGGAAAGATGCCGCGCCAGGGTGGTCTTGCCCGACCCCGAAACCCCGGCGATCAACACAAGACGGCGCATCGCGTTAGGCTTCTCGTTTCGGCGCCGGTTCCTTCGTCATCCGGGAATCTGCATAGAGCCGGATGCCTCGGTTAGCGATCATGCCGCCAACCAGCGCCATCACGAGCAGGAGCAACACCTTGAGCAGCACGCCGACGAGGGTCGCCCCCGCATTGTTGAGATCGAGGGGCTTGTCCTTCGTGAGCCCAAGCACCTGATTTGGGTCTTGGGTGAACAGGTCGCGAGCCAGTCCAAAGGTGAACACCAAGATCGCCACCCCGGCAAGAAAGACGAGGACACCCAGCACGCCTCCCGCCGTTCCGCTTTGACCGCGCGGTTCGCTCATTACCGCACCTCCGGGAGGGAAACCATTAGGGGAAGGATACCCGCCCCTCCGAACCCGGCCCTCAATGCGTCTCTACTTCGACAATGCCTCAACGCCGCACGAAGATCGTATGCACCCTCGGCCCCGCCGTCGACTCCGAAGCCCAGATTCGACGGCTCATCAGAGCCGGGATGAACGTCGCGCGGCTCAACTGTAGCCACGGTGACTGGGATACAAAGCGCCGTTGGATCGAGTGGATTCGCCGGCACAGTCCCGATGTGAGCCCGGTGGGTATCCTCGCCGATCTCCAGGGACCGAAGTTCCGGCTGGGCGTCATCGCCGACGGAGTTCGTGAGATTCGCGCGGGAGAGCACTTGACGGTCGGGCCATCGGGTGAGTTGCCGATTCACCAGGCTGAAATCTTAACCGCGATGGGACCGGGCAACCGTATCCTCCTCGGCGACGGTGACGTTGAAATCCGTCTCGGTGCCGCCCAAGGCGAGAACTTTGCGGCACGAGCCATCTCCGGGGGCATCGTCAAGAGCAAGCAAGGCGTGACCCTCGTCGGGAAGGTGTTTCACACCAGCTGTCTCACCGAGAAGGACCTGAAGGACATTGAGGAAGCGTGTTCGGCGGGAGTCGATTTCATCGCGCTGAGCTACGTCCACCGTGCGTCGGACATCCGCGATCTCCGCACGTACGTCGAGCAATACCGCCGCGGAATCCGACTCTGCGCGAAGATCGAGACCCGAGATGCGGTTAAGAACATCCACGAGATCGCGGCGGAGTCAGACCTGTTGATGGTCGCGCGAGGCGACATGGGGCTTCAAATGGAGATCGAGGATGTGCCCCTCGCCCAGAAAAAGATCATCCGCGCGGCGCGGCGGGCCAGCAAGCCGGTGATTACCGCCACCCAGATGTTGGAGAGCATGACGAACGCCCCCCGGCCAACCCGCGCCGAAGCCACCGATGTCGCCAACGCGATCCTCGATGGCACGGATGCGGTCATGCTCAGCGGCGAGACCGCCGCGGGCAAGTATCCGCTCGAGGCCGTTCGCTATATGGCCCGCATCGCCGAGAAGGCGGAGGGCATCTTCGATGATCGGACCCTCCTCGAACTCGAAGACGAGCGCACCGACGAGGCCACCGCGATCGCCCACGCGGTCGCCCGCCTCGCCAAGATGATCCGTCCAAAGGCGATCCTCACGACGACGACCAGCGGCCAGACGGCTCGCTTGATGAGCAAGTATCGACCGCGCGTGCCAATCCTGTGTGCGACGTGGAACTCCTCCACCTACCACCAAATGTCGGTCGTGTGGGGGGTGGAAGCGGTCCACATGGGGCTGCCTTCCAGCACGGACGAGCAAATCGAGCAAGCGATCGAATCATTTACGCGCCGTAAACGACTAAAACTCGGGGATACTATCATCGTATCCGCAGGGGTGCCGGCAGGGACGCCGGGCAATACCAACCTCATCATGGTGATCAAGGTAGGACAAGGATGAACAAACTCGTGGTGACCAGCATCATCGTCGTTAGCGCAATCGGGCTTGGGGTCGGACTGAGCCTGAAACCGTGGCAGGTATATCGGGAGCAGCGCAAACTCGCCGACGATGCGATTCGCGAAATGCGAACCGCTGAGAGCAAGAAGACCGAACTGACGCGGCAACGCGCCCAGGCCGAAAGCTCGCTGGGCCGTGAAGAACTCGCCCGCAAGCAGGGCTATCGCCGCCCCGACGAAACTCCGCTCGAGGTTCCCGACACGCCGTGATTCTCGCGCTCGCCTTGGCTCTCGCCACCGGGTTGGACGATCCGTTCGCGCCGGTGGACCTCGCCAAACTGCCGAGCAAACCCCTCGACCGCGAGATCGAGCCTCCCGCGCTGAAGCGCTGGGTCGCGCAGATCAACGTTCGCATGATTGGGAATACCGTCGGCGACGCCATCATCACCGAGCGGTGGGCCGAAATCGGCCAGGTGATCAGCCAAGATCCCATCCGGGTGCGCATCACCCGCACCCTCGAAGCCTCGACCATCGATGGGCAACCGATTCCGCCCCCCGGCGGCGATCCGCTGGTGTGGGAAGAACAAGCCGGAGTCGGTAAGTTCCGCGAACCCATGCCCGAGGACCCGGTCGAGTATCGGACCGGGCGTCTGACCGCGATCTTCTTTCCAAACACCGCATCGCCGATCCGCTGGCCCCTTCCCGACGATATCCGAGTTCCCACCGCTGTGGCAACGTGGACGCTCGATCAGCGACGTTCATTCGAGCTTGATGGCCTCTGGGGCCGTCGCATGACGTGGCGCTTCGAGGAGCAACCTGGCTTAAAGGGGACCGGCGAGGCCCTTTTCGATGTTGAGTCGGGCTTGATGATGTACGGGCGGATCGAAGCCAAGGGCGTGGCGCTGCCCGGCGGCGACGGGACGCTGTACCAACTCACCTGGGTACGCCGGCTGACCAAGGTGCAGTAAGAGCCACGGGAACTCCTTATGGGCGAGAGAGGCGTCGTGCCCTCGCGGAAACCTGAGGCTACCGTACAGGGTCCGGGGCGAGAATCTCACGTCCGATCGCCAGCGCCACTTGCTTCGCCTGCGGGACGAGCGCCTCAAACTGGTCGGTGCGCAGCGTCTGCGCGCCGTCCTTGATCGCGTGATCCGGGTTCGGGTGAACTTCGATGATCAAGCCATCCGCGCCCGCTGCGATTGCGGCGAGCGACATCGGCGTCACCAGGTTCCGCCGTCCCGTGCCTTGGCTGGGATCGACGACCACCGGCAAGTGGGAAGCAGCCTTCGCCGCCGGAACCACCGCAAGATCGAGTGTGTTGCGGGCGAACGAATCGTACGACCGGATGCCCCGCTCGCACAGCACGATCTGCTCGTTACCCGCCGCGGCGATGTACTCCGCCGCCAGCAGCCACTCTTCGAGTTTCGCACTCATGCCGCGCTTCAAAAGCACGGGAATGCGCGCCAGCCCGACCTCTTTCAGCAGGTCGTAGTTCTGCATATTGCGGGTGCCGATCTGAAGCATGTCCGCGTATTGGCCGACCAAATCCACCTTGCGCGGATCCATCACTTCGGTGACGACTTTCATGCCGTAGCGATCCGCTGCCGCTCGGAGCATCTCCAACCCCGGCACTCCCAAACCTTGGAAGGAATAAGGAGACGTCGAAGGCTTGTACGCGCCGCCGCGTAGGATCAGCGCTCCCGCCCGCGAGACCGATTCGGCGGTCGCGAAGACTTGCTCTTCGGTTTCGATGGTGCACGGCCCCGCCATCATGACCACGCCGGGCCCACCGATCGGAATGCCGCCCACGCGAACAATCGAGCCTTCCGGGTGCGCCTCGCGCGCCACCAGCTTATACGGCTTGCCCACGAGGTGGACTTCTTCGACGGTTTCGTACGCCCGAAGCTGCTCGGCCGCGCCAAACTTGTCGACGTCCGGAGCCCCGACCGCACCAACGATCGTCTTGGTCACGCCAAAGATCGGACGGGTTTGGAATCCCAACTCATGGAGGTGCTTGCTGACCTCATCGACATCTTCTCGGGTCGCTCCCGAACGCATCACGATGATCATAAAGTTACAGGCTCCTTCAAGACAGCCTCAATGGCTTCTACGAAAGCCTCGACTTCATCGTCGGTGCCTACGCTAACTCGAATACAGGTCGGTGTGCCGAACACCTCGCCCGACCGCACAATCACCCCGCGCTCGAGCAGCGCTCGGAACACAGGCTGGGCGGGACGGTGAAGATCGGCGAACACAAAGTTGCCGTGGCTCTCGCAAGGGGTCGACCCCAGCCGAGTCAGCGCTTCCACCATGCGCGCCATTCCCCGACGGTTGTTCTCGACGGTCGCGGTGATATGGTCGACATCTCCCAAAGCGGCGATCGCGGCCGCTTGCGCCAGCGCATTCGCATTGAACGGCTCACGGGCTCGGTTGAACGCATCGAAGATCTCCGCAGAGGCGAAGCCGTAGCCGATGCGAATCCCGGCCAAACCGTAGGTCTTGCTGAACGTACGCAGACCGATGACCGGCTTCCCTGCGCGCACGTAGTCGATACTGACCGGATACTCGGGATCCTCGGAAGCGAACTCGAAATACGCCTCGTCGAGAACGACGGTGGCTTGCGGAGGCAAGTCGGCGAGGAACCGATCAAAATCGCCGCGCCGCACGATCGTGCCGGTCGGGTTGTTGGGGTTCGCGATGAAGATCAGCTTCGTGTGTTCGCTGGCGGCACGCGCCATCGCCGGCAGATCGTGGCGATAGTTAGCGTCGAGCGGCACCTTGATGAGCTTCGCGGGCGCGAGCTGCGCCGCCGCATCGTATCGTACGAATGACGGGTCGCCGACGATCATCTCGTCGTTGGGGCTGTCGAGGAACAGCAACCCCAGCATGTGGATCAACTCATCGGAGCCGTTGCCCACGAAAATCGTCTCCATCGGCATGTCGAACCGCTCGCTGATCGCTTTCCGCAACGCGTAAGCCGAAGCATCCGGATAGAGATGCATCTCCTCGGCTGCGGCCCTTACGGCGGCGATGGCTGCGGGTGATGGACCGAGCGGGTTCTCGTTGGAAGCAAGCTTGACGACGCGTCCGAGTCCAAGCTCGCGCTGAACTTCCGAGATCGGCTTGCCGGGCGAATACGGCTCCATGCGGAGCACATTGGGGCGGATTCCTGACACGTCAGACCTTCTCGAGGTCGTCCCCACGGACCAAGAGCACAAAGTTGGCCGTAAAGTTGATCTCCTCGCTCGTCAGCTGCTTCTTCTGCTCTTCGCTGACATTGCTCAAGAACTTCTCGCGCATCCGGTCGTTGGCCGTCTTGTGAACGTCGCGGCTGACCTTGGTCAGTGATTCGGGGTCGACCTTGATCGCGACTTGGTCCGGGGCGTAGATGTTCTGCACCGTACCGGTGAGGCCAGACATGTGCTCGAAATACCGATTGGCTTTTCGATCTTCGTCGGTGACCGGACGAGACACGATGCGTACCCGATCGCCTTCTCGCCAGTTTGTCATGCGCCGATTTTACCCGTCGCCGCCCTCCCCCCGACGCCGCCGCTTGGCGTCGAGCAACTGGCTGGAGGTCGCTCCCGGTGCGGACGGGCCCGCCGGTGTCGCCGGCTTCTCCGCTTCGCGCGTGGCGGCCGGAGTCACGGCGGGAGGCGCGACCTCGTTGCTCTGGGTCACCCGTTGCTTGGCCCGCCGAAGCTGATCGACATGGGTCGGTGCGGCAGGAACCTCACGCTGGCGGCGCATCCACGCCCAGGCTTTCGCGAGAATCTCTCCAATGGGCAAGGCAATCCTTCTGGCGGCGACGTCGAGCGGAAGGACCAGAGCCGCGAGCATCACGAACAAACTCCACAGTTCGCGAATCGAGAATCCTGGCTCGCTCACTGGGCGGATCGCTTCCGCCGGATTGAGCAGCGCCTGCCCTCCCGTCTCCTGGCTGATTCGCTCCAGCAGCGCGGAGTTGGGCCGGAAGCTGCGGTACTCCGCAGGATAGGGGATCGAGAACCCCGACGACGATACGCGGGTGCCGCCCAGCGGGTCCTTCTCCGAGACCGATACGATGTAGCTCCCGAGTTCCCCCGTTGGGAACTTGGCCTCGAAGGTGCCGGGGCCGGTTTGGGTCAGCACAAGATCGCGAAACGAGCCGCCGGGAATCGCGAGCCGAACCTGCTCGGGGGCTTCGTTGACCGGATTGCCCTGGCTGTCCTGCGCAAGAATCGTAACCGTGCCGCCCGTACCTGATTGCGTTGTCGCGATCTGGTAGGTGTTCGACGTCGCCCGCCGCGCGATCGAGCGAGTGGCTTGCGCCCAGAACTGCCCGAAGCCACCCCACTCCACCCACTTCGCCGCCCACCGCGCCTGGGCGTCGCTGGTAAAGGCGAGCGATGAGCCGAGTCCGTATTGCCACACCGCGAGCAGCGGGTCATCCTTCTTGGTGCGCATCCCCACGCGGGCGAGCGGTCGAGCGTCGGTTAGACAGTAGGCGAGCAACGCCGGAATCGCGTCAGTGTCGATACCTCGGAGAATCTCTTCACCCAGTGCGACCTTCGGGAAGAACGCGCCCTCCTCGATCGCGGATCGCGACATCACCGCTGCATCCTGGGTGAAGATCGCAGGGAGTTGGCTGGCCCGCTGGGCAAGGTAGAACCGCCCTCCCCCCGCCGCCGCCAACGCTCGCAGATAAGGCACGTGCGGCCCGTCCCCGATCGCGACGGTGGTCGTCGTAATCTTCTGGGCAAACAGCTCCGCCGCCATCGGAATCGTCCCTTCTTGCAGGTCGCAGTCCGATCCATCGGCCAAAACAATGAGGTGCCGCACCTTCGAGTCATCCGGTTCAAGATGGCGCTTGGCGAACTCCATTGATGGGCGCATGTAAATCCCGCCACCGCCGACCCCCAGCTTCCGAATCTGGCTGATGACCGCCGCCTTGTTGTCGAGTTTCTGAATCGGGGCCACGAACTCGATCCCGTCGGTGCTCGCCACCACCCCGAGTTTGTCGAGGGGCGACAGCATCTGCACCGTCTGCTCGGCAGCTTTCGCAGCAAGGCGCACCTTAGGCTGGCCATCCTCGATCGCCCCCATCGAGCCCGACGTGTCGGCGATGATCAAGATCGTCGTGCTCGGAAAGCTCTTGCGCTGACGGATGTCAAGGTCGACGGGCAGTGCCTCCGCGACGGGAGTGCCGTACCAGCCGCCGGGCAGGAACGAGTCTTCTCCGCCGATCATCGCGAACCCGACGCCGGCATCGCGCACCGCCGACTGGGCGAGCTTCATCTGGCCGGGCGTCACCTTGGCCGCGTTCAGGTCATTGAAAAACACCGCATCGAACGGCTGGAACTCTTCAGGACGCACCGGGACACCGTTCGGCCCGCGAACTTCCACATCCAGTCCCTGTTGGCGTAGCGCCTGCGCCAGCTGATCTCGGCTCGGATCGCCCTGCACGATGAGCACCCGCGGCCGTCCTCGCACGGCCACGAAGCCCATTCCAACGTTGTTGCGGTTGTCGCGGTCGCGGTCGGCGCTGAGAGTCACCCGGAACCGGTGGAAGCCGGTGTCATCCAGCCGCTGATTGACGACGTAGGTGTTGCGCCCCTCGCTGAGGGTGATTGGCACGCGCTGAATCGTCACCCCGTTCCGGTCCACGAGCAACTCGGCCGGGCCGTTCGTCATCGAATCGACCGTCACCCGGATCGCGAACGGCTGCCCCTGACGGATCTCATTCGGCATGTCGGCCTGAACCAACACCGCTTCCCCGTCCCGTGGCTCGGTTCCCAACACCACGTGGTCGATCGGAATGCCGTCAGTCGCGGCTACGCTTGCCGCTTCGGCGGCATCGCCGCTCGTCTCATTGCCATCGGACAGCAGCACGATGCGCCGGGCTTTGCCGTCGGGGAAACTCGCGCTGGCCAATCGAATCGCGGCAGCGAGATCGCTCGCCGAGCCGTCGACGACGCTGAGGATCCGATCCACGCCCGGGAGCTTTCCCGGCGCGACGTCCACTGCCGCTTCCTTTCCGAAGGCAATCACGGCTGCCTGATCTTCGGGGCCAAGACGCCGCACGGCATCGCTCACGAATTGAACCTGGCGCTCGCGATCCGGCCCGGCAACGCTATCGGAGCGGTCGAGGAGGAAGATCGTGCAGGTGCCCTCATTGGGACGGCGGCTCTCCGGTCCAGCAAGGGCGAGCACCAAACACGCCACCAGCAAAGCGCGCAGCGCAAACGCAAATCGCTTCCGCGAGCGCATCATGCCCGACACCCGGCGATAGCTCAGCGCCAGCCCGCCGAGAGCCGGAATCAGCAGAAGGAGCCACCACGGGTGGGTGAACGCCACCGGCTAGGACCTCCTCGCGAACAGCCACCATTCGCCAGCGAGGATGAACAATCCCAGCAGCGCGACCCACCGCCACAAGTCGGCAAACCGGGTGATCGCGTTGGTAGATGCGATCGGTGTACCCCCCAGCACGACCCGATCTTGCGGGGCGATCGCCGACTCCAGGTCGCTCCGCAAGATCACGTGCAGGGTCCGTTTTCCGATCTCGTACTTTCCGACGGTGCGCAGGTCGCGCAGGAGCACGCTACCGTTCGTTGGGTTCAGGGTGAGCGATCGTGCCGGTCCCTTCAGCGTAACTGGGGCATCCGACGGGGCGGGTAGGGAGATCGTGCGGCCTGCGGAAACGACCATCTTCGTCCCCCGCGAACTCGGGGGCACCAGCCATTCGAGTGCGTTGGCGAGAAAGATCGGAAAGCCCACTTGCAGTGGGAAGTCGGAATCCAGCGGACGGAAGCCGACGATGACCTCGCGGCGCCCGCTGGCCGGGCGGGTCATGATCGCGGGCGTACCCCCCTGAAACTCGGCGACCACTTGGGCTCCCGCGGGGGCCACGCCAGATTCCGCCACGTCCACGTAGACGTCGCTCAACTCGACACCTCGCAACAGCGGCTGGCCGCTCGAGGCATCGGCAAAGGTCGGCTTGCGCAGGTTCAACCCCCGCCCTAAAGCCCCGAATCGAAGCACCGTTCGGGCGGGAATCCGCTCCGCGGTGATACCGTCGAGGACCGCGACGTCCCACTCACCGGAGGTCGGCACGGTCGCGGACTTGTCCAGGACCACCCGAGGTTCTAGCGTGAGGGCTCGCTCTAAGAAGAGATTGCCCGTCGTGACCAGCAGAACGCGGACCGACGCCCCCGGATCGGACAGCGCCACCGCGTAGTCGTCGGCGGCAAGTGCGTCGCCGCCTTCGAGTTTGGCTTCAAACAGTTTTGCACCCGCAGGGGCGCGCACCGTCTCGCCCACGGTTTGCTGCGGCTTGAGCTCGACCGACTTTGAATCGAACAGCTTGCCGTCGGCGAAAAGCTGGAGCCGAACTCCGGCGGCCTCGCGCCCAAAGTTGCGGACCCCATAGAAGAGTTCGCGCCCTCGCGGCGTGTCGGCCATCGCGAAGGCGGAAATCGCGACATTCTCACTCGAGGTGCCAATGCGGGGAAACACGACTTCTGCCTTGCCCGGCGAGAAGTTGCTGACCTCGGGGAACACGCCGTCGGACAGCAACACAATCCGCGCGGAGGGTTGGTTCGCGGCGAGCGATGCGGCAAGTCGCAACGCCTCCCCGACATCCCCCTCGGCGTCGGTGGGCCGGAGCTCGCCGAGCGCCAGTCGAAGCCGCGAGGGCTCTCCGCTCAGGGCCGCGACGACGCGAGGAACCGACCCCGCCTCGATCACGGCAATCCGGTCGGTGCTTTGCGCCCGCGAAATCAACCCCTCGGCCTGACGGATCGCCTCGCCGAAACGGCTGGGCTTCACATCGGTGGCGGACATGCTCGCACTGGTGTCGATCACAACCACGGTCACCGCGCCGCCCAGACCTCGCTGGAGCATCTGGGGTCTAGCCAGAGCAAACACGATCGCGGCGAGCGCGAGCAGCTGCAGCACCATCAGCCACGAAAACTTCAGCTTCTGAAACAGAGCATTGGCGCGAATCTCATAGGTCATCGCGGGCCAAAGGAACGTCGCCGGGACGCGCACATCCCGCCGCCGCATCTTCAGCAAGTACAACGCAATGATGATCCCCGCCAACGGGATCAGCCAGAGCAACGCGGCGGGGGCAATCAGGCTCACTTCTGGAACCAACCTCCGGGTCGAAGGTGGTCGCGGATGAGCGAACTCAGCGCCGTATCGCTACGCACAAGATGGTATCGCCCGCCGAAGCGACGGCAAGCCGACTCCAGCCCCTCGTTGTGAGCTCGTAAGTTCTCGGCGTAGACCCGGAGCGCGTCGCGGTTCGCGGTGAGTTCGACCTGGGCACCAGACTCCGCATCCAGCAGCCTAAGGTCGCCTTCCAAGTCGGGATCAATCTCCTCAGGGGCAAGAATCTGGATGAGGTTGACTTCGAAGCCGCGGCCGCCCAACACGCGCAGCTCATTTGCGGCCGCCGGGTCGAGGCCATCCGAGAGCAGCGCGATGAACCCCGGCCGCGCATTCTGGCGAGCGAACTCGCGGAGCGACTGCGCCAGGTTCGACGGTCCGGTGGCCGCAAGATTGCGATCGAGCCACGCCGCTACCCGCGCATAAGCCGACCGACCCCGATACGTCACCAGCGGTTGCCGCGATCCGCCGATGGCAACCGGTATCACCGCATCTTGCCCACATAACCCCACGTAGGCCAGCGCCGCGGCGGTATCGCGCGCGAGTGCCGCCTTGGCCGGCGCGCCGAACTGCATACTCGCGGAGACGTCGACCATCAGGTACACGGCCAGGTCCTCTTCGTCCTGATAGGTCTTGATCACCGGATGCTGGAGCCGCGCCAGCACGTTCCAATCGAGGTGGCGAAGGTCGTCGCCCTCGGTGTACTCGCGGTAGTCGGCAAACTCGATGCTCACGCCCCGCCTTCGAGTCAGTCGTTCGCCCCGAATGCGCCCATGAAAGGGCCGGCGCGGCGCGAGCCGCAGCCCCTCCAGCATCCGAAAGTCGGTTGGGCTCAACAGCAGGCTCATGCGCTAAGCCTCGTCGGATCGTCGGCCGAGGGCACGGCGAACACGCGCGTCACGGCGGCCGAAACCGGCTCCATGAGAGCCGCGATGCCCTCCGGATCGGTGAGCCCTTGGTCAAGCCATGCCGCATGCCGATCCTGCCGCAGGATCACCGGCATTCGGTCGTGAATCGGAACCACCACCTCGTTCGGCTCGCACGTGAGGATCGTGTACGAGAAGACGACAGAACCGGTGGCGCGGTCCTTCCACCGGTCGTACATCCCCGCGAAGGCGAACACCGGTTGATCGGTGACGGTGATCAGCTGGGGTTGCTTTCGCGACTTGCTCTTTCGCGGCTCGCCGAACAGGTCAGTCTCCTCGACCACGATGTCCGTCCACTCGAAGAACCCGTCCGCTGGCACAAGGCACCGCCGCTTCAGGATCGACTCACGAAACGCGGGCTTCTCGAAGACGGTCTCGCTCCGCGCGTTGATCATCTTGACCCCGATCTTCAGATCGCTCGCCCAGTGAGGCACTAGACCCCAACGCATCATTCGACCGACGCGGCCAGATTCGCCGGCGACGATTACCGCCGCGACGTCGGTCGGGCGAACGATCGGCGGTGTTGCAGCAAGCTCTTCCGCCTCATCGAGTTCGAAGAGGGCAAACAGCGTTTCCGCCGACGTGCGCATCGTGTAGCGAGCACACATGGATCACACCGGCAGCGGGTCTCGATCCCGCCGCTCGACATGCTCGATCAGTTGCTCGATCACCGCGTCTGGGGTGATCCCGTCTGCTTCCGCTTCGAAGTTCAGCCCGATCCGGTGCCGTAACGTGGCCTTGGCAACCCGCTTGATGTCTTCCTTGGCCACGTTGAACCGCTCGGCCCGCAGGGCGACGATCTTGCCGGCGGTTATGAGGGATTGAGCACCCCGCGGAGACGAGCCGTATCGGAGGTAGTGCTGGGCTACCGGCGCCGCGTCAGCCGAATCGGGCTGAGTTCCAAGAACATACGACAGCGCATATTGAAGGACGGGCTCGGCAACCGCAACTTCGCGCACCACCTGCCGCATCTTGAGGACAGCGTCCCGATCGGCGACGGGCGATAGCTCCGCCTCCAGCGAACCCGTGGTGCGGGTGACGATCTCGGCGAGTTCGGCTCGGCTGGGTGAGGGGACCAGCAACTTCAAGAAGAACCGGTCGAGCTGAGCTTCGGGCAACGGATAGGTTCCCTCCTGCTCGATCGGGTTCTGGGTCGCCATCACGAGGAACGGTTCTTCGAGCGTGTGGCGATGCCCGCCAACCGTGACCGACCGCTCCTGCATCGCCTCGAGCATCGCGGATTGGGTCTTCGGCGTGGCGCGGTTGATCTCGTCGGCGAGGACCAGATGAGCGAAGATCGGCCCGCGGCGAAACTCGAACTGCCCACCGCTCAGCACGTTGGTTCCGGTCACGTCCGCGGGCATCAAGTCGGGCGTGAACTGAATGCGGCTGAACGAGAGATGCAGCACCTGGCTCAGCGATCGAACCAGCAAGGTCTTGCCGAGCCCCGGCATGCCTTCCAGCAACACGTGGCCGTTGGCCGCAAGCCCCATGAGGACCCCGTCCACGATCTCATCCTGGCCAACGATCACCTTGCCGAGTTCGGTGCGGATGCCGTCGAACGTCTCGCGAAACCAAGCGGCGCTCACGGTTTCCCCCGGTTCAGCGAGTCGAAGTAATCGCGCACCCGCTTTTGGTGTTCTTTGGGGATCTGCTCCTTGTTAAGCGCTTCCTCGGCCTGCTTGCGATACTTGGGCATCACCTTGAAGTAGGGCGTCTTGCTTCGGTCACCGATGCTTGCCGGACCTTTGATCTCCATGTACGTTTCGTCGCCGGTCTCCTGGCGCTGTCCCTTCACGGCCTTTACATCCGGCTTCGCCTGGATGTCCTCTTCCTGCTCGTTCTGAGGCACCTGGCCAATGTCGCGGAAGAACTGGTCTTGGCCGGGGCCACTCGGTCCCCACATCGGGAGCAATCCGCCGAGGCCCATACACATGCCGCCCGAGTCGCACTGCCCTTGGCCCTCCTTCAGGGCTTTCTTCAGTTCTTCGATGAACGCCTTGAGGTCCTCGTCATTCCTGAGCCGCTCGGCGAGTTCCTCGAGCTTCTTGCTCATCTCCTCGATCTGTTCCTTGGTCAGCGGCGGACGATCGGGGTTTTGCTGAGCGGCCTGGCTGGCTTTGCGCAGTTCCTGCGCGATCTTCATCAGTTCCTTGTAATCGGGATCGTTCATCAGGCGGTTTAGGAACTCACGCGCCTTCTGGCTGAGCTTAAGATCTTGCAGGTTCTTCTTGAGCGCCTCCATCTCCTTGGCGAGCGCATCGCGCTCGGCTTGGGTCAGGGTCTCGCCCTTTTCGTTCTTCCCTTCGCGAAGTTGCTTGGCGAGGTCGGCCATTTGCTCGTTGAGGCTCGATTCCCGCGATGCCGCCTCAGACTCGGTCAACTGAGACAACGCCTGCATCTCGGCCGCCGACAGGTTGGCAAGGTCGTCCGGGTTCATCCCCGATTCCCGAGCCGCGTCCTCAAACGCCTCCCTCAGGAGCGTATCTTGCGCCTTCGACACGATCATCTCGGCCCGCTCGGCTTGCTCCTTGGTCGCGCGCTCGGCTTCGGCGGCCAACTTGTTGGCCTCTTCCATCGCCTTCTCCATGGGCATGCGACCCCGCTGGAGGTCTTTGCCGAAGGCGTCGTACTTCTGGGCGAGTTCCTTGGCGACCCTAGTCGAATCCTCATCCGGCCGTTCGAGCACGGGCTTAGCCACCCGCTCGATGGCCTGACCGGTCTTCTTCAACTCTTCGCGATCCTGCCGCTCCTGGGCGGAAAGCAGCATCGGGGTGTTGCCCAGCAGAACAACCGCTACCGCGGCCAGGCTCAAAGCAACGGAGCCGGTGTGCCAACGGGTGAACCGAACCGGATACACGCCCGACGGCTTCAGCCCATCCAGGCGCGCCAGCGCGTCTTCACGCTGCGCCTCGGCAAACTGCTCGTGGTGGTCTTCCGTCGCGGTCGCGACGCGATTCTGCAAGTGGGCGCGACGGTCGATACTGTCGGCGAGCGCCGCGGTTGAGACCTTGCGCGTTAATCCGTAGATAACGCCGCCGAGCGCCCCGGCCAAGATCGGCAGAGCCACGCCCCACCAGCCGGTGTACCAAACATTGAAGAAGTCGAGCGCCGCCAGCGCAAGAGCCACCAGCCCGCCCAAAGCCGCTCCGCGAGCGAGGCCACGCCACGCTTGTAGCACACGTACCCTCCGGCGGAAGCCGGCTAATCGAGTCTCGAGTTCGCTCATCGCTGTACCTATTACGACGCGGCAAGACGCACGCTCGTTTGTCCTCGTTTAGGATAGCAACAATCTTGAAGAAAGTCTAGTTCGGTCCTAGGCTTAGCATGAGTCTGAACTGGCGCAGACACGATGCATCCCTGCGGCCACAACGTATTGTCGGATACATTTGTGGGCGAGGGATGCGTCGTGCCCTCGCAAGTCGGCGATTACCGCGATGCCATCTGGCTGATCCAGCGGTGCAGCAGCCGCGCCGCATCGTCGGCGGAGCGGAACACCGGCAGCCCCGCCGCGCGGATCCCCGCCCGAAGAGCATCGTACTCCGGACCACCGTCGAACACGGTGACGATCGCCTTCTCCGAGTGCGCGCGCCACTTTGCCGCCAGTTGAACGAACGACGTCGGGTGGTCGAGATCAGCCGCCAACGAGTGCAGACTCGGAGCCAGGGGTACGCAGGAGACGATCACCGCATCCACCTCAGCCGAATCCAGTGCCGCACGAACCAGTTCATCGTACGCCGCCTCACCCGCCGCCGGAGCGAGATCAAGCGGGTTCCGCGCACTCACCAGGCCGCGAAGACCGTGAGTCGTCAGCAGCGTATCGAGTTCGCAGTGCAGCGCTTCCGAGGGTGCGTTCAGCCGTACCCCGCTGTCCGCCATCGCGACCGCTTCCATGCCGGCGTTCGTCAGCGCAAACACCCGCCCCTCGCCGACGGTTCGTCCCGTCAGGTGGACGGCCAGCTCGAGCGCCTCGCCAAACTCCCGGAAGTCCTGGGCAACAAACGCACCAGCCAAGCTCATCGCGGTTTGGCAGATGTCGTAATCGCCCGCGACCGCTGCGGTATGCCCCGCCGCCGCCGAGCGGCCCGATTCGGTGCGTCCCGCCTTGTAGAACACCACTGACTTGCCGCGCTCGCGCAACTCGGCAACGACCCTCAGCATGTCGGCGCCGTCGAGATCGATGAACCCTTCCAGGTACACGCCAACCACGGAGATGTCATCGCGGAGCCCGACCGCGCGCACCATGTCCGACACCGTCAGGTCGCATTGATTGCCAATCGAGATCGCGAATCGGGGATCGAGTTCGGTTTGCGAACTCAGCCGCGAAACGATGAACGCACCACTCTGCGAAACTAACGCGATCGGCTGCGGTTCGCCCCCACGGCGCATCGGAAGCTTGTCTTCGGGCACGAAGAATGTATCGTAGAGTCCCGGCCGCGAGCGCACGCCCATGCAGTTCGGCCCCAAGAACGCGGCCCCGCCGTTCGGCAACGCGCGCCCCTCGAGGATCGCCGCCGCGATCTCCTCACCAATCGCCTCCGAGCCTTCGGCCTCCCCCGCCCCGCCCGAGATGATGATCCCGCTGCGCACCTTGCCCGAGGCGTTCGCCTCGCGGATGATCTCGGGCGTCGCCTTGGCGGGCACGGTGATGACGAGTAAGTCGACCGGGTCAGGCAAATCGCTTAGGGTCGGCACGCAACGGATGCCTTCGAACTCCGCCTCATCCGGCTTGATGATCGTGATTCGGTCGGCATCGAAGCCGCTCTCGAGGACATTGCCGAGAATCACGCGTCCGAAGCTCCCCGGCTTTGCGGAAACCCCGACCAACGAGATTCGCTCGGGTTCGAGCAGGTGCTTCGCGGCAGCCTCGGGCCGTGCAGGTCTCGGTTTCGCGGCCGGGCGCAACGATCCTCGCCCATCGAGCGGCACCAAGTGCTGGTTCACGAAGGCGAACGGGTTGACTTCGAGTTCGTTGATGTCCGGACCTTCTTCGCCGCGATCGACGCAGAACTGGCGGGCGATCGAGATGAACGCGCGGAAGCACCGTAGCAGTTCGCCATCCGAGACCACCCGGTCATGGCCACGCACCCGCCCCGACAGAATGTCGTAAGCCGCCGTCGATTTGAACAGTTCGAGGAACCCCTCGGCATCGATATCCCACGCAACTGCCTTGGCGACCGCCACGCCGGGACGCATCTTCGAAGCCAGATACTCGGTCTGCACGCCGCCCAGCCCCGCCGCGATCACCGGACCGAACTCGCGGGTGGCCCGAATGCCGACAAACAGCTCCGACCCCAGGCCGTGGGCATGCTCGACAAACTCGACGACCAACACCCCGGCAACTGGCCCTTTGGGCGCATGGCGCGTGATCATTCGCTCGATTTCGGCGCGCACCCGGTCGAGGTCTTTGGGCACGATCTGCACGGCTCCCGCTTCGGTCTTGTGAACCACCGCGGTCGAAACGAGCTTGATGACAACCTTGTCCCCCGGGTACGCGTTCAGCACGTCCTCGGCGATGGTCGAGCTCTTGGCGATAAACGCATGGCGGGGCGGGGTGATCGCCCCGACCAACTCGATCAGCCGGTACACCTCATGTTCGTACAGTTGGCGTCGATCCTCGTCGTACGCCGTCCGCAGCAGGCTCTCGAAGGCGTGGGCCTCGGCCCCCGTCAGGCGGCTTTCATCGACCGCCACATCGAGTTCGGCGAAGTCGAGATCCTCAGCGGCGAGGTGCTCAGGCGAGAGCGTCGCGATCCAACCCCGGGCATGCTGCGCGTGGACTCCGCGCTCCAGCGCCTCGCGGTAAGCCGAAGCCGCCGTGCGGCCGAAGCGCAGCGCGCGGATGTTCGTCTGCACGATCTTCTCGCCTTTGACCTCGAACAGCTGCTCGACCGCGGCCTGCAACTCATGGATCGTAAAGCCCAAGTACAGCGAGGCCGCACCCAGCGCCACAATGTTCGCCGACAGCACGCCGCCCGCCGCGCGGGCCAGCTTCTCCATGTCGACCGCCACGTGGCTCTCGAAGTCGGCGATATGGGCGAGCACGCGCTCGATCGCCGGGTAGTCGGGAATGTTGACTTCGGCGTTCGTGCTTGCGACAACGGTGCCATCTTCGCGAAGCATCGAGACGTAGCGCAACGCCTCCAGCGGCTCAATCGCGAGGATCATGTCCGCTTGCCCAGCCGGAATCAAGTCGCTGAAGATCTCGCGGTCCGAGATGCGCAAGTGCGAGTACACGGCGCCGCCGCGCTGCGACATGCCATGGACCTCGGCCTGCTTAACATGGAGTCCCTTGGCCATCGCCGCTAGAGACAGTACGCGGGCGATAGTGAGGATGCCCTGCCCGCCTACGCCGGCGATGATGATGTCGTGTCGCATGGTTAGGCCTCCACCTGCGGCAGTTTGGCCGCGAGCTTTCTAGGCTTGATCTGGATACACGGACGCCTCGCCACAATCACACTCAGACCCTCGTGGGCGATCGCTTCTTTGATCGCGGCCACATTCGTTTCGTGGTTCTTGGGCAACGGCTCGATCAGCTGCAAGTGCTTGACCCCGAGGCCCTTCACAAGCTCCATCAACTGCTCCCCCGACGCCATCGAGTCTTGCGCGCCGGTCATCGCGGTTGTCGAGTTATCGAGGATCAGCACGGTGATGTTCGCGTCGTTCAGCACTGCGCCGAGGAGAGGCGTCATGCCGGAGTGGGCGAAGGTCGAATCGCCGATCGTACACAGCACCGGGAACGCTCCCGCCCGAGACGCGCCATGAGCCATACCGATCGAGGCGCCCATGTCCACCGCCGAATGCACCGACCGATAGGGCGGCATGATGCCGAGCGCGTAGCACCCGATATCGCTAAAGAGGAGAGGTTGCTCGTAACCCGAGGTGGCATCGATGAGCGCGTTCATCGAGTTCGCATGCGGACAGCCCTTGCAGTATTGAGGCGGACGTCCGGCCACGATCGCATCGGCGTGAATCGGCAGATCGACCGGCACCCCCAATGCTCGCGCCACGATCTCGGGAAGCAGTTCACCATCGGCGGGCAGCGTGCCGTCTAGGCGACCCCGGATCGACTTGCCGGGCACGCCCAGCATCCCGGTCAGATGTTGCTCGATCACCGGATAGCCGTCCTCGACGACGATGATCTCGTCGCAGTGATCCACCATTTGGCGGATCAGCCCCACCGGGATCGGATATTGTCCGATCCGCAGCAACGAGTCCTCGGGGTCGGGGCCGAGCGACTCGCGCACGTAGTTCCAGGCGATGCCCGCGCAGATGATGCCTCGCCGGCCGCGGATCGTCAGTTGATTGTACAGCGAGCGCTCGGACTCAGCGATCAGATCTCCCTGCAATCCCAGCAATCGGCGGTAACGGCGGCGAGCATTCACGGGTACGAGCGCCCAATCGTTCGGGTCGGGCAGCGGCAGCCGGGTACGGCTACGGTTGCGTTCGTCGTCGGGGCGGAGGCGCACGGTGGACCGGCTGTGAGCTAATCGTGTAACCAGCCGGATCATCACCGGCAGGCCGTACTGCTCCGAAAGGGCGAACGCCGTGCGAGTCATGTCGTAGCACTCCTGCTGGTTGCAGGGCTCGAACACGGGGATCTTCGCGAACTCGGCGAGCACGCGCGAGTCCTGCTCGTTCTGGGAGGAATGCATACCGGGATCGTCGCCGACCGCGAGGACAATCCCGCCCACCGCACCGGTCAGGGCGGAGCTCATGAACGGGTCGGCGGCGACGTTGAGGCCGACGTGCTTCATCGAGACAAGCGCCCGCTTGCCCGCGTACGACATGCCGAGGGCTTCCTCGTAGGCGACCTTCTCGTTCGCGGACCACTTGGACCAGATGTGCGGAGCCACGATCTGGATGGTCTCAAGAATCTCAGTGGCGGGGGTTCCGGCGTAGGAGAAAGCTCCTCCAATCCCGGAATCGATGGCTCCCCAAGCGACGGCTTCGTCTCCAAGTAATAGTTCGGCGTTCATGGTCGATACCATCCAAGCGCCGTTCTGAGGGGTCAGCCAAGCGGCAGTCAGAGCCGCACTTGATTAGCTTCAGTCTACTCAGCCGAACCCGCGCGACGTTGGCGTCGCGGCCGCTTCATATTGGCTTCGCCCGCCAGAGCAAGCGCGATCCCCGATACGACGAGGAACGCCGCGTAATACGGCGCATAAACGGTCTCACCGGGGGCGAGCGGATACGCCATGTGGAGCATCCACAGGCTGGTCTGGCTGGGGCTCGATGTGCCGTAGCTGGTGAAGGTCAGGCTCGACAAGATCGGCAGCGGGAGGGCGAGCACCACAATGCCCGTGGCGATGACCGACGACCGAGCGCTCTTGAGGTTCATGCCCATGCTGGAGAAGAACCGCGCGACCCCCCACCAGAATACGATGAACCCAAGACCCCATGCGGATAGCTGCCAGAACTGGACCCCGAGCATGGCTCGGGCTGAGAAAGCGTAGACCGCCACGAAGACGGCGACCACCGTCCCCCATAGGAACAACAAGTAAGGCAACGCGCCCGACGGGCTACCGACGATAGCCTGCCGAAGACTGAAGAGGCCGTCGTAGCGAAACTTGCGGTCCGCGTCCGGGGCGTGGCACACCAGAGCCGGAATCAGCCAAAAGGCGATCATGCTCACCGAGGCGACCAACACGCCAAAGGTGTATCCCTGTGTCGAGGGGCCCGTTGCCGGCGCACCGAGCATTGCGAACGGAGTGGATGCTGAGAGCGGGAATGCCACCAGCACTCCGAGAAGCGCGAGGAACACGATGCCGTGAATGCGCAAGGACTTCGTCTCCGGCGAGCCAAACGGGCTCAGCGCCGACCCCGCGCCCGACAGCAGCAACCGCGAAAACGCGAGTGCGAACACGAGCCCGAGAATCCAGTTCGGCACTTCGACGCCGCTGATGATCGTGAACGTGGGAGAGGTGTACGCCGCGGTAAACGGCAGCAGCACCACGCTCCACGGCGCCTCATTGGTCGAACCCATCCCCAACGGGCCGCCGCCAAAGCGTGACGCGAGGAAGACCATTCCGAAGATCGAAGTGAACCACAGATACGCCCCAACGCCGATGTAGGTGTTCACGATGGAGCTCATGAGCGTCGGGGCTTGAGCCGACACGGCCAAGCCGATCGCCATGAACACGATGCCGCTCGACAGCAGCACGATATAGCTGCCGACCACGTCCGACCACGTCGCACCACCCATCACCACGCAAACCGCGGTGACCGGCAAAGCCAGCACCAACAGCATCATCAGGTAGCGCATGCTGGCGATCATCTTGCCGACCAGCAAGTAGCGCGGTGGCACGGGTGCCGAGAACACCAGATCGAGCGAGCGACGTTGCCGCTCGGCGGTAATCGACGAGGCGGTGAGCGCCGGCGCGACCAAACACACCACCGCCGCAATCATTCCGATGATCGTCGAATAGAAGCTGTTGAGTTCGCTTTGCAGGGTGGCGATCGACTGGGCGTACTCGTTGTCCATGATCTGGCTGTAAGCCAAACCGCCGAGCAGGATGAGGAGGCCGAGGTACGCGGCCCACAGGTAGAGCGCGCGGTTGCCGCGCAGCTGGGCGCGATACTCCCGCACCGCGGCCGCATTGCCGAAGTAGGTGCGGACCGTCCTGCGCGCCCAAGCGGTCATTGCACCGCCCCGGTGGTCAGCCGCATAAACACGTCTTCGAGATTCGCGTGCTCCTCGTGGAACTGCACGACCCTGACGTTCGCCTGGATCAACGCCGCGAGCAACTCCGATTGCTGTTCGTGGTCGCCGTTAAACTCCACCCGCAAGTGATGCTCGTCTTCGAGATGGGCGGCCAGCACGTGGGGCATGTCGGCAAGCCGGGTCCGCACTTCTCCCGCCCCATCGAGCACGGTGATCGCGAGCACCCGCGTCGGCTGAATCTGGCGCAGGATCTGGTTCACCGGGCCGAAGGCGAGCATTTCGCCCCGCTCGATGATGCCGACGCAGTTGCAGAAGTCGGCCAGTTCGGGCAGGATGTGCGACGAGACGATCACGATCTTGCCCATGCGGCCCAGCTCGATGATCAGCTCTTTCAGCTCGGCTCGCGCCCGGGGGTCGAGACCGCTCGCCGGCTCGTCGAGGAGCAACAGCGCGGGATCATGGACGAGACATCGGGCGAGGCACAGGCGCTGTTGCATGCCGCGCGAGAGCGACTGCACGAACGCATCCCGCTTTACGGTCAGGTCGGTGAGTTCCAGCACATTGTCGATGACCGAGTTGCGCTGCTTCGGCGGAACCTCGTAGATCGTGGCGAAGAAGTCGAGGTACTCCCACACCTTGACGTCGTCGTATAGGCCGAAAAAGTCGGGCATGTAGCCGATCTGGCGGCGCACGCCCATCGGGTCGCGGATGATATCGGCTCCGTTGATCGTCGCGGTGCCGTGGGTCGGCTCCAGCAGGGTGGAGATCATGCGGATGGTCGTGGTCTTTCCCGCGCCGTTCGAACCGATGAAGCCGAAGATATCGCCCGGCTTCAGCGAGAACGAGACGCCCTTCACCGCGGTGAGCGGGCCGTAGACTTTCCAGAGTTCTTTGACTTCAAGCATGGTTATCTCCGCGGCCCCGCATCGCCGTCGCTGTTGGTAAGGCTTTGAATCGTAACCTGTGTCAAGACCGCCGCGGCGCCCAAGTAGACGATCAGTTGCAGCCAGCCGGTAAACAGTCCCTGGTCACTTGCGCCCCCGACCATGGAGCCGAATGAACCCGGATCCCAAATGCGCACCAGAGCGTAATAGGGGTGCATAAACAGGAGGTAGCCCTGCTCCCGATAGGGGACGAGAACCGAAGTGAAGATCGGCCACACGATCAGACCCAAGATGAGCACTGCGTAGATCGTCAGTTGGGCGGCAAACGCCCGCTTGGTCCGCGCCGAGATGAACACCGACAGTGCGGCCAAGAAGAACGCAAAGCCGAGTACGACCGCCTCGGCCGCCAGCACCTTGCCGAACGTGGCATCGTTATCGCCCGCGAACGACAGGACGGTCGCCGGAATCAACAGCGCCGACACGAACAGCAAGAGCAACACGCCACCGATCATCTTGCCAATCACGATCTGGGCGTTCGTGATCGGGGCGACGAGCAACATGTCCCACGTCCGCTTCTCGCGCTCGGCGGCAATCGCGCCATGCAGATTCGCGGGCACGATGAAGGTGAGCATGATCAGTTGGAGAATGAGGATCGCGATCGGGCTCATGAACTCGCGGTAGGTGATGACCACCAGCATCAGGATCGAATACACCATCACGCAGAGCACGAGAATCGCCGCGTTGAGCGTGCCGTTCCGACTCACGCCGAAGAACCGCCGGAATGCCCGCTTGAACTCGATCTGAAGCGGATTATCGATCACAAGCTCGCGAAACGTCACTTTGCCCCCTCGATCGCGCCGAACGCCATGAGCTGAATCCGGTGGTAGCTGGGCACAATCCGACCAACCTGCGGCCCCGGCCGCACGGAAGCTGGCAGTTCGCCGGTCACTGCGAACCGCGGCGAGTTCTTGGTCATGTTCATCATGGTTTGCCAGTCCATCCATAGCTCAGCCGCGGCGCCACGCCGCACCGTCGCGCCGGGCTTGAGATCGTCCAGTTTGTAAGCCTTGCCGTCGAGCAGCAGCCGGGCGTTGGAGAGCGTCAAGTTCGAGCGGTTCGTCACCGACATCCCGTCTGCGGAAAGCTCGAACATCTTCCCTCCCGGCATCCGTTGCTGGAAGCCGAACTCGTGGAAGCTAAGATTTCTCACCTGCATGCCCGGCACGCGAATCCGTCCGTCATCGATCGCCTTCAGGTCGTTGAAGAGCCGGTCGTCGTCCGCACCGTAGTCCGAGGCACGGCGAGAGACGATGTGTTCCACGCTGTCGAGCCCCAAGTCGTACGCCCCGCCTCGGGGGAAGAACATCTGAGTGCTGCCGAGGAACTGCCCCGACTCGGCGGCTTCATCGACAACCCAAAGTCCCCGCGTGGCGGTGCTCAAGTCGGCGGCATACAGCCCGGCCGCAAAGCGGAAGAAGATCCCCGCGAACACAATGCTGATGATCGGGGAGGTGATCCAAGCGAGTTCCCCGCGGCCCATCTTGCGCAGCAGGAGCAGGTTCACGGGCACCACCAAGATGAAGTAGATCAGCAGGATCGCGAGGATGGTGCCGGTGGCCGGCATCTGGGCTTGGAACGGATCGCCCGGCACCGTCGGTCCGTTGGATGACATCGAGTACATTGCGGGAAGCGTCGAGTTGTATCCGTCCGTGTTGGTCAAACCCAACTGTTTCGCAAACTCGTGGCCGCCCTCGGTCAACGACAGCGCTCGGAAGAACGGCTGCCATCCTGCCCAATACCGTGCGGGCTCCTCGAACGCATTGACCGAGAGGTACACGACTCGTCCCAACCCAACGGCTTTCTCGACCGCGAGCGCCTCGTTCTGGTAGGACATCAGGAGCTTCGCCCCGGCTACCGGCGTGCCTGGCGTCAGCGTGAACGTCCCCTTCGGCTGCAAGCCCATCTTTGCGGCCCCTTTCGCGGTGAGCGTCTTGGGCCGCTCGGGCCGAATGGGCACCCAACTCGCCCAACGCGGGTCGCTCAAGAGCGGGGTCGAAGCTCCGCCGAGCATCACCACGTTTCCACCCATCAGCACGTAGTCTTGGAGGGCGCGAACCTCGGGATCGGACATCCGCTCCGCGCCATCGCCGAGCAACACCAGTCGGCAACCGAGATAACCTACCGCCCGATCGGGCAACCGTCCGGGTCGCCCGTAAGCGTCGATCATCGCCTTCTGGTATTCACCGCCCTGCTGCAGGAAGCTCGCCACGCCGGAGGTATCCGAAATCGCAAGCGCGTACCACGTCTGCGCCTCGTAGTTCGTGCCCCGCTGGAGCCGCAAGTTCCCCTGATTGGTCTCAAGGATGTAGCTCGTCGGGCTCATCCGGTATTGCGGCTCGGTCGGATAGATGATCAGCCGCTTCTGCGTGCCGCGGGGCAGCTCGATCGGATACCGCATCGCGAACCCCTGCCCCTGCACCACCACGTTGCCGCGGGCCTCGGGTCCTCGATTTCCGACCGTGACCAGGTACGGCGTGACGTGCATCGGACTGCCCTTCGCCTCGAAGAGCGGCTGCAGATCGAAGTCGAGGTCGCGAGAGTCGGACCATGCTCCAGCCGCCAGCACCGCCCCAAAGAGGACGGCCAGCAGCCGAATCAAACACAGTCGAAGTCGTCCCATGGGGATCGCAGTTGGGCCATTTTACGTGGTTCGGCCACGAAATGCGCCCCCCATGTTTCAAATGGTCCGATGGACCTGAACCTCAATCTC
This sequence comes from Methanoregulaceae archaeon, assembly GCA_020850325.1. Taxonomy (GTDB): domain Bacteria; phylum Armatimonadota; class Fimbriimonadia; order Fimbriimonadales; family Fimbriimonadaceae; genus JANJUB01. The sequence goes on along the minus strand of JADZEW010000022.1, from coordinate 23,289 downwards.
ATCTGGGCGTTGGCGGTAGCGCTGAACCACCGGTCGGACGTGGCCTCTTCTTGGCGGCTATCGAGCCGTTCAGGTTCACCATATTCGCCGGGATGCCCTTCGAGTTCGGCTCGCCATAGCCAGCGGGATAGATGAACTTCCCTCGGAACTCCTTCGGCTTGTACGTTTCGACCTCAAGTCGGTTCTTCTCCGCGTAGGGATCTTTGCGGATGCCCGTCACCTGCCACGACACCTTGACGTTCGGCTTGTCCGTCCGAATGACGAATATGTTGTTCTCGATTTCCTTCGCCACGATGGCTTGGGCAAACTGTCCGATGACCGTGAGTTGATATCGGAAATCCTTGTTCAGCGCATCAAACCACTCGGGCATCTCGACCATGGCCACGCCCTGAGCATCGGTGACCACGGTTCCGTCATAGATGTTCTTCATGTCCGGCGACTCGACGAACGAGTGCGTGAGGTACTTGTTCTCCGGATCGAGGGGGTGGTCGATGAGAAACGCTCCCGCGCTCTTGGTAAGGGTGCCTACCACCCACGTGTTGCCGTAGAACAGTCCTGCATAGCCGGTCGCGCTACCAGCGTTGTCTCCTCGTACGGCTTGGCGATTAGCATCGCTGCCCGTGGAGTTGCCTTGCACCCCGATGTAGGGGCCTTGAGCCAAAACTCCGCCGCTGCTGTACGATTGACCGTAGACGCCGATGGAGTTGTTGCTTCGACCGTCGACCCCGTAGTCCGAACTGCTGTATCCATAGACGGCGGCATTGGTTCCGCTCACCGAATAGCTACCGATACCACTCGTCGACGTGGCGTAGACCGCCGTGGTGTTCCCGCCATCGACATGCAGCCTTCCCGAACTGGGAGACAGCGTGCCCACTCCGACGTTGCCGCCAGGACCTTGCAACAAGAGATTCTTGGGCGTGAACGATGCGTAGTCAAATGCGAACAGATACCCTTGACTTCCGCTGAAACCTACCGCGACCCCTCCACCGGCGGCCGGAGGCAAGGGCGTCGTATCTCCAGTGAACCAGCTCGTTCCGTTGCTGTGAAGGCGCGCCTGCGGGTTCGAGACCCCGACTCCCAAGTTCCCACCAATGACACCGTTACCCGAGGCTCCTAGGGTGCCCTCCGCATAGACGCCAAATCCCGCGGGGCTCATGCTTCGTCCATAGACACCGTAGTTCACTCCGGTGGCCGACGTGTTGTAACCATAGACGCCGCGGCCTCCTGCACTGGCCGTCTGCCCCCAGACCCCCGTCGCGTTGCCCGAGGTTGCGGCAACGACACCCGTAACGCCACGGCCCGCAGGGCTATCCGACTGGCCGTAGACGCCGCTCGTCGTTCCGCTCTTCGCGCTCGCGCGACCATAGAGCGCTCTGCCCAAGACGCTGTCTGAGCGGAAGAAGCCGCCGAAGTTGGCTCCCGTGGTGGATGTCGCGTTGCCGACGATCACCTGAGCGGTCGGGCTCGAGTTCTCAGCCTGGATGGACCCGGCGATGACACGCCCGCTGACATTGGCATTCCCAACTTGTTGCGTTCCGGGTGTCGTGGGTTGAAGATTAACCGGCGTGCCCTGCCCGAAGAACATGGAAAGCCCGCCCGCGACCGTGGTCGTGGCGGCCAAAGCGAATAGCATGGTGCGAGTCATCGTGATCCTCCCGAACGAGCACCGAGAGGACGCCCGCCACCTTCATGATAGCGGGTGTTTGCTCGAATCGCAGTCAGATCAGCCCAGAATCACCGGCTGCGCGTCGGTGTCGGTGGTGCTTGTCGTTGTTCGCGACCAAAACTCATCCCTCGTTCCGGGCCGAGGCCGTAGAGTTCGGGATGCTGGTAGGTGCCGCGCTCGGGCCCTTCCTTATCCACTTCGACCGGCGCGCCGTGCTTTTGAACCCAGCGGTCGTTGCGTACCGCCTTGACCTCCCACGAGACCTTGATCGACGGCTTGTTCGTGCGAATGACGAACTGGTTGTTGCGGACTTCCCGAACCACCTTCGCCAACACGAAGTCGTCGCTGTCGTCGATCACGGTGAGCGTGTACCTCGGGTCTTTGTTGATCTCCTCGAAGTAGTCGGGGAGCGTGATGGTCGCGTAGCCCTTGGCGTCGGTGATCACGTTGCCGTTGTACACGTTCTGCGGCTCCGGCCCCTCGTGGGAGTAGTGAAGTAGGTACTTGTTCTCGGGGTCGAACGGGTGGTCGATGCGGAACGTCTTCGTACCGCTTGCGCCCAGCCTTCCCCCTGCGAAAACTCCGTACGCACTGGCGCCGGTGGCCAATCCGTAGACGCCGTACCCGCTCGTGCTCTGGCTGTCGCCCCGCACCCCGAAGGTTTGGCCGGTGGCGGCGCTGGCCTGTCCGAAGACGCCGTACCCGCTCGTGCTCTGGCTGTCGCCCCGCACGCCGAAGGTTTGGCCGGTGGCGGCGGTGGCCTTGCCGTAGACGCCGAGCCCGCTAGAGCTATCGCTCTGGCCCCGCACGCCGATGGTTTGGCCGGTGGCGGCGCTGGCCTGTCCGAAGACGCCGAGCCCGCTAGAGCCAGCGCTCAAGCCGTAAACGCCGTACCCGGTCGTGCTCTGGCTTTGGCCCCACACGCCGAAGCTTTGGCCGGTGGCGGCGGTGCTCTCGCCGAAGACGCCGGGACCGGTACCACTGTTTTCACCTTTGATGATGTGAGACGCACTCGTCCCGCTCAGGGTAAGCGGGTTGGGGACGGATTGCAGGAACGCGGTCGAGTTCAATCCGTCGAGCAAATCGGCGTTGACACCGGTGAGGCCCGCGCCACTCCCAGTGAAAGAGTTCCCCCCGTTGGAAAAGGCGTTGGCTTCGGTCCAGGTGTTCCCGGTGGCTAACTGGCCGAACGCCGCCGAGCTCAATCCTCCGAGCAGGGCAGCGTTGACGTTGGTCAATCCCGAGCCGTTGCCCGAGATGATGCCTGTCGCGTGCATGTTACCGACCGAGTACACGCCAAACCCCGCTGGACTGCTCGACTGGCCCATCACCCCGTAGTTCACACCGCTGGCTGAGGTTGTGTAGCCGTAGACGCCGCGGCCGGTGGTGCTGGCGGTTTGTCCCCAAACGCCGGTGGCGTTGCCGGTCGTGGACGGAGCAAGGCCCGTCACGCCTCGCCCGCCTGGGCTGTCGGCTTGGCCCCAGACACCGTGGGTCGTTCCACTCATGGCGCTGGCTCTTCCGTAAAGAGCTCGCCCCATCACACTGTCGGAACGGAAGAATCCGCCGAAGTTTGCCCCCGTGGTTGAGGTTGCCGAGCCGACAATGGACATCCCAGTGGGGGTCGGGTCGGTCACATGGACTGAACTGGCGATGACACGCCCGCTGATGTTGGCGTTGCCAACCTGCTTCGTGCCGGGCGTCGTTGGTTGAAGATCAACCGGCGTGCCCTGACCGTAAAGGTAAGTTGTGCCAGCGACGGCGGCCGAGGCCGTCATAGCGATAAGCATGGTGCGATTCAAGGTGATCCTCCTGAACGAGCACCGAGGTGACACCCGCTACCTTCATGATAGCGGATGTTTGCTTGAATCGCATCAGATCAGCCCAGAATCAGCGGCTGCGCGTTGTGGCGGGTGGATCCTGTAGCTTCCGTTCGCCGCGGTAGTCCATACCGCGCTCGGGGCCGAGTCCATAGAACTCGGGATGCTGGTAGGTTCCTCGTTCGTGCCCCACCTTCTCAAGCACGTCTTTCGGCGGCCGGTTGCGAACATAGAGATCGTTCCGGTCGGCATCCACACGCCACGACACTTCGATGTTGGGTTCGTTGGTACGAATCTGGAACCGGTCGCCCTTAACTTTTTCCCAGACCACCGCCTGAGCAAAGGTCTTACCCACCACGGTCAGCTGATACTTGAAGTTCACGTTGATCTCGCTAAAGTAGTCGGGAAGATCAACCCACGCGTAGCCCTGGGCGTCGGTAACCACGTTCCCGACATAGAAGTTCTGCGGCATCGGACTCTCTGCGGCGTAGTGCAGCAGGTACTTGTTGTCGGGGTCCGAAGGGTGGTCGATGCGGAATGCCTTGGTTCCGCTCGCGCCAAAGTTGCCAAGGCTGTACATCCCCCAGCCCGACGCGCTACTGGCAGAACCAAATACGCCATAGGTGAAGCCTGATGTGGCATCGGCATAGCCGACCACGCCGCGCCCGGAAGGGCTCGCGCTTTGGCCCCAAATCCTCGTCGTTTGCCCCGAGGCGGCAGGGACATGGCCGAATACACCGGTCCCATCCGGGCTTGGGCTATATCCGTAAACCCCTTTGGTGTTGCCAGTTTGTGCCTCGGCCCAGCCAAACACGCCCGTCCCCTGAGTGCTCGAATTCCTGCCTACCACTCCATAGTGATATCCTGTCGCTGAACTGACGATGCCGAGGACTCCAGCCGAGCCGTTAGCGGTCGAAGTGTTCTGTCCCATTACGATATGGGCATTGCCTTGAGATCCCATAAGATTGAGCGGGTTGGGGACCGCCTGCAGGAAGGAACTCGATTGAAATCCGCCGAGCGTTGCCGCATTCACATTTGTGAGGCCCGAGCCGTTGCCTGAAATGACCCCGGTCGCATGCATTTTGCCCACGGAGTAAACGCCGAAGCCGGCGGGGCTACTCGACTGGCCCATGACCCCGTAGTTCACCCCGCTGCCCGATGTCGTAAGCCCATAGACTCCTCGCCCGGTCGTGCTTCCCGTCTGGCCCCAAACACCCGTGGCGTTGCCATTGGCAGCGGCGGCGACGCCGGTGACTCCCCGCCCGCCGGGGCTGTCGGCTTGACCCCAAACGCCATGCGTTGTTCCACTCAAGGCCGATGCCCTACCATACAACGCCCGACCCAGAGGACTGTCCGAACGGAAGAATCCACCGAAGTTCGCTCCGCTCGTCGATGTGGCGTTCCCGACAATGACCTGGGCAGTCGGATTCGAACTCTCCGCTTGGATGGAACCGGCGATGATCCGCCCGCTCACGTTTGCGTGGCCCACCTGCTGGGTGCCGGGGGTCGTGGGTTGAAGATTAACCGGCGTGCCCTGCCCGAAGAACATGGAAAGCCCGCCCGCGACCGTGGTCGTGGCGGCCAAAGCGAATAGCATGGTGCGAGTCATCGTGATCCTCCCGAACGAGCTTCCATCTTAGCGGAAGATGAGACGGATCGTGAGCGTTCTTTGCGATTGAGCCACTGACGCCGGGCACCCAGTGGATCAGCATTGACCGGAAACTGAGGGCGAGCCTGGCTCTCATTCGGTTTCATGCTCAACGTTTGGTCGCTAGCGCCGACTTGCGAAGACTCGTCATTTGAGATGTCTTAGCCGTAGGATTGCTGGCCCCGCGCTTCTGCCTTGTGTCGGGTCGTGCTCGAACCGCCTCAGCCCTAGGATCGAAATCCACCCCCATTTCCTTCGCCTGTCCGTAAAGCTCAGGGTGCTGGTACTTGCCACGCTCCGCAGGATCCTTGTCAACTTCCACCGGGGCGCCATGCTTACGGACCCACGCGTCGTTTCGAGTGGCTTTGACCTCCCAATCGACTTTCACGTTGCCTTTGCTGGTTCTGATTCGGAACGTGTTACCGCTGAACTCGCCGACCCTCTTCACCATCACGAAGTCTTCACTTGAGTCGATGACCGTCAGTTGCACACGAGGGTCCTTGTTGATCTCCACGAAGTAATCGGGGAGGACTACCGTGGCCCAACCACTCGCATCCGTTATAACAGTGCCTTCGTAAATGTTCTTGGGTTCCGGACCTTCGGAACAGTAATGCATCAGATACTTGTTGGCCGGGTCGAACGGGTGGTCGATCACGAATGACTTGGTGCCGCTCGCGCCAAAATCTCCCGCCGCATAGACCGCCCAAGCGGCGGCATCGCCGTTCACACCACGCACGCCATAGGTCGAACTCCCGTTATTGGCGTCCGCAAGACCATAGACACCTCGGCCTGGACTCGTCCGGACTTGTCCCCAGACTCCGTAGACGGTGCCCCCTCCATTGTTGAATACGTCGGCAAAAACGCCCCTGAAGTTGCTGTACCCTGTGACGCCGGAGCCGCTTGTCCCACTGGAGGTACCTTGAACCCCGGAACCCTCCGAGCCAAAGGAGTAGCCCCTAACGCCGACTCCTTGGGTGTTACCGACAATCGACTCCCCGTAGACGCCAGTGTCACTGCCTCGTCCCTCGATCCCGTATTAGGTGCCGGTAAAGTCCCCGCCGCGGTAGCCACTGGTCACGACGAGGCCGGTCGCAGTGGTTGCTGTGCTCGATGTGAGGATTGTCGCACCGACCAGCCCGTTGGATTCGGCGTGGAGTGCCTCGCCCGAAGTCGAGCTGAAGAAACCGCCGGTGCCCGAGCCGCTCCGTCCGTAGACACCGCGGCCGGTCGTACTGTCGCTTTGCCCAAAGATTCCGTAGGTCGTGCCAGTGGCGGCAGCGGCATAGCCGAAGACTCCGCGTCCGGACGTGCTACTCGTCTCGAATCGTCCGCCGTAAGTGGTGCCGGTTGCAGCGGTGTTGAACCCAGAGACACCGACTCCGGCGGTGCTTGCTGATCGGAAGCGGCCACCCCAGTTGATGCCTGTCGTCGCGGTGGAGTCTCCATAGACCCCGGCCCCGGTCGTAGAGGCTGACTCGCCAAAGACGCCATACGCCGAGCCTGAAGTTTGTGTGGAGGAAGCGAATAGCCCATAGGGTCCCGCACTGTTGGCCCACACCCCATATCCGCCCGCGCTGTCCGAGTCGAAGTAGCCTCCGAAGGTCAAACCGGTTGTCGCGTTTGCGAGCCCGACCACGGCTCTTCCCGAGGTGCTTTGGCTCTCTCCAAAGATCCCGTAGGCAAGACCCGTCGTGGAAGAGGCAAGGCCGTAGACGCCACGTCCAGTGCTGCTGGCGCTCAAACCATACACGCCGTAGTTAGCTCCCGTGGGATTGGCCGCCCATCCAAACACCCCTCGCCCCGACGTGCTGTCGCTAAGGAACCGCCCGCCGAAGTTAACACCCGTGGTCGATGTCGCGTAGCCGGAGACGCCGTTCCCGGCCGTGCCCGAGTTCTGTCCGTAGACCCCAGATGTTGCGCCGGTGAGCCCAGTTGCATAGCCACTAACGCCCGAGGCACCAGGCGCTGTCGCCGAGTTCGTTCCGCGAACGATATGGCTGGCACTCGTACCCGCCAGGGTTAGCGGAACCGGAATCTCAGTTAGGAAAGCCGAAGCATTCTGGCCCCCTAGGAAGGCTGCATTGACGTTAGTCAAGCCCGAGCCGTTCCCCGAGATCACGCCCGTCGCGTGCATATTGCCTTGCGAGAACACGCCGTATCCTTGCGGGCTGCTCGACTGGCCCATCACACCGTAGTTCACTCCGCTGGCGGAGGTCGTGTAGCCGTAGACTCCGCGCCCTGTGGTGCTCGCGGTCTGCCCCCACACTCCAGTCGCGTTGCCCGTCGTCGCAGGCGCAACGCCCGTCACACCTCGTCCGCCGGGGCTGTCGGCTTGACCCCAAACTCCGTGGGTCGTGCCACTCGTCGCACTAGCTCGACCGTAGAGCGCTCGACCCAGCGGGCTATCCGAGCGGAAGAAGCCCCCGAAGTTAGCTCCGGTTGTAGACGTCGCGTTTCCAACGATCACCTGCGCCGTTGGAGCCGAGCTTTCCGCGAGGATGGACCCTGCGATCACTCGCCCGCTCACATTCGCATTCCCAACCTGCTGGGTACCAGGAGTGGTTGGCTGAAGTTGGACGGGCGTGCCCTGGCCGTACAGATACGTGGTGCCGGCTACCGCCGTCGTGGCAGCCAGAGCAAGAAGCATGGTGCGAGTCATCGTGATCCTCCCGAACGAGTACCAAGAAGACACCCGCCAGATTTATCTTAGCGGATGTCTTCCCGAATCGAGGGTCTATTCACCTTAGAATCAGCGATTCCGTGTCGTGGCCGGCGGTGCTTGCTGCGCAAGCTGTCGTTCATCTCGCTCCATTCCGCGCTCGAATCCGAAGCCATAGAATTCAGGATGCTGATAGCGACCGCGCTCGTATTCGCCCTTGTCTTCCACCGTCTTCGGCGGTCGGTTCCGCACGTACAGGTCGTTGCGGTCGGCGTCGACTCGCCAAGAGACCTCCGTGTTCGGAGCACTCGTGCGAATCTGGAAGCGACCCTCGCGGATCTTCTGCCGAACCTTCACTTGGACAAAGTCATTCTCACCCGACTTCGGACCATCCACCACGGTCAGCTGATACTTGAAGTTCCGGTTGATCTCGCTGAAGTAGTCGGGGAGTTCCACCCATGCATAGCCTTGAGCGTCGGTGATAACGTTGCCGACATAGAAGTTCTGCGGCGTGGGGCTCTCCGTGGAGTAGTGCAGCAGATACTTGTTCTCGGGGTCGAGCGGGTGGTCAATTCGGAATGACTTAGTTCCCGTGGCCCCCGACCTGCCTACCGCGTAGACGCCCCAACCGTCGGGGCTGTTGCTCTGGCCGCGAACGCCGTACGAGGAGCCAGCGCCATTGCTGGCGAATCCGAGCATCGCTCGACCGTCGGGGCTGTCAACCTGGGCCCGAACGCCGTGGGTGAATCCGGAAGGGGCCGAGCCATAAGCCAAGACTCCTCGACCGTCAACACTCTGAGCCACTCCATAAACGCCCGTCGTTAAGCCGGTGTTGGCAAAGGTAGCCCCTTGGACGCCTCGCCCACCCATGCTGTCAGACCAGCCATAAACCCCGTAGTTTAGGTTAGTGCCCTGGGAGGCGACGCCCATGATGCCAACGGCTCCTGTAGCTCCCCCATTGTTCTCAGCCTCAATGACGGCATTAGGCTGGAACCCCGTCAGATTCAACGGATTGGGCACTGCTTTCAGATAGGCTGATGGCGGGACACCTCCCAACAAGCTTGCGTCAACGTTCGTGACTCCCGAACCGTTTCCGGAGATGACGCCCGTCGCGTGCATGTTGCCCACTGAGTAGACGCCGAAACCACTGGGGCTGCTCGACTGACCGAGCACGCCGTAGTTCACCCCGCTGGCGGAGGTCGTGAATCCGTAAATGCCTCGCCCGGTGGTACTAGCGGTCTGACCCCAGACACCGGTAGCATTGCCCGTGGTCGCTGGTGCGAGTCCCGTCACGCCACGCCCGCCGGGGCTATCTGCCTGTCCCCAAACTCCGTGGGTTGTGCCGCTCGTTGCGCTTGCGCGACCGTAGAGCGCCCGCCCCATCACGCTGTCGGACCTGAAGAAGCCGCCGAAGTTCGCGCCCGTGGTCGAGGTGGCGTTGCCCACGATGACCTGAGCCGAAGGGGCCGAGTTCTCGGAGAGGACAGAACCTGCGATCACCCGCCCACTCACATTCGCATTCCCAACCTGCTGGGTACCGGGGGTGGTTGGCTGAAGATTGACCGGAGTCCCTTGGCCGAAGAACATGGTAAGGCCACCGGCTGCTGTAGTCGAGGCAGCTAAGGCAAGAAGCATGGTGCGAGTCATCGTGATCCTCCCGAACGAGTACCAAGAAGACACCCGCTAGATTCATCTTAGCGGATGTCCTCCCGAATTGCGGTCAGATCAGTGACAAATCAGCGCTTGCGCGTTGTGGCGGGCGGATCCTGCGGCTTCTGCTCGCCGCGGTAGTTCATCCCACGCTCGGGGCCAAAGCCGTAGAACTCGGGATGCTGGTAGGTGCCTCGTTCGTGCCCCACCTTCTCGACCACGTCCTTCGGCGGCCGGTTGCGGACGTAGAGATCGTTTCGATCGGCGTCGATCCGCCAGGAGACCTTCGTATTGGGCGCACTTGTTCGGATCTGGAAGCGACCGTTGCGAATCTCCTTGCTGATCTTGGCCATCACGAAGTCGCTGGAGTCTCGATCATCGACGACGGTCAGCTGATACTTGTAGTTCGCGTTGATCTCGCTGAAGTACTCCGGAAGCTCGACCCACGCATAGCCTCGGGCGTCGGTAACCACGTTTCCGACATAGAAGTTCTGGGGCGTCGGACTCTCGGCGGCGTAGTGGAGGAGATACTTCCCCTCGGGGTCGAACGGATGGTCGATGCGGAACGACTTCGTTCCACTCGCGCCCAACGTGCCGTGTGAGTAGACGCCATAGCTCGTGGAACTCTGGCCGGAGCCGTACACACCATACGTGTTGCCCGTTGCGGCAAGGGCAAAGCCCCTAACCCCGACGCCTCCTGTACTCTCACTGATTCCTCTAACCCCTTCGGAGAATCCAGTCAGTGCAGTGGCATGTCCAAAGACGCCCCGTCCTTGGGAGCTGTCGCTCCGGAAGTACCCCCCGTAGTTCTCGCCACCCGCGGCGGTGGCATAACCATAGACACCGCGCCCCGTGGTGCTGTCGCTGCGGAAGTATCCGCCGAAATTCGTTCCCGTGGTCGTGGGCGCGAAACCGAATACTGCGATGCCAGCAGTGCTGTCACTCAGACCATAAACGCCGTAGTTGGTGCCACTTGTGGCACTGGCCCGGCCGAAAACACCTCTCCCCGACGTGCTTGCGCTTTGTCCCTGAACACCATAAGTGGCGCCCGTGCCGGCAGACGACAGGCCCTGGACTCCGGCTGCATTGGCGACTGTCGATGCGTTCGTGCCCTGGATTATCGCGCCGCTCTGAGTTCCGCTGAGCATTAGGGGGTTGGGAATCGCCTTAAGATACGCACTTGGGAGGAAACCGCCGAGCATCGCGGCATCGACGTTGGTGAGTCCCGAGCCATCGCCCGAGATAACGCCCGTGGCGTGCATGTTGCCCTGCGAGAACACGCCAAAACCCTGCGCGCTGCTCGTTTGGCCGAACACGCCGTAGTTTACGCCGCTAGCCTCGCCCGCTAACCCAAAGACACCCCTCCCCGTTGTGCTGCTGCTCGCACCATAAACGCCAACGGTGATCCCCGAACTCGCGGTAGCCGTGCCATAAACCCCACGCCCGCTAACACTTGCGCTTTCGCCCTGCACTCCATAGGTGATTCCACTGGCTGCGGAGGCAACCCCTTGCACGCCGCGCCCCGCGTTGCTGGCACTCTCGCCTCTCACGCCATAGATCAGTCCGTTCGCACCGATTGACACGCCGGATAGTCCGGACGATCCGTTGGTCGTCGAGCTGTTTTGACCACGGATAATGTGGCCGGAGTCGTTGCCGTTAAGCGTGAGCGGGTTGGGGATTGCCTGGAGGAAGGCTTCGGGCAGCAGTCCGCCGAGGGTCGCTGCGTTCACGCCCGTCAGTCCCGAGCCATTGCCCGAGATGACGCCGGTCGCATGCATGTTGCCTTGCGAGAACACGCCAAATCCTTCCGGGCTGCTCGTGTGCCCAAGTACTCCAAAGTTCACGCCGCTCGCCGAAGTCGTGTAGCCGTAGATTCCCCGTCCGGTTGTGCTCGCGGTCTGCCCCCACACGCCGGTCGCATTCCCGGTGGTGGAGGGGGCGACACCGGTGACTCCGCGACCACCAGGGCTGTCGCTTTGGCCCCAGACACCGTGAGTTGTTCCGCTGGTCGCACTTGCGCGACCATAAAGCGCTCGCCCGAGAACACTGTCCGACCTAAAGAAACCGCCGAAGTTCGCACCGGTCGTCCCGGTAGCGTTGCCCACGATGACTTGCGCGGTCGGGGCCGAATCGGCCGCCTGGACCGAACTCGCGATGATTCTCCCGCTAATGTTCGCATTCCCGGTTTGTTGCGTCCCCGGAGTCGTGGGCTGAAGTTCGACGGGCGTGCCCTGGCCGTACAGATACGTGGTGCCAGCGACTGTGGTCGTAGCAGCAAGAGCAAAGAGCATGGTGCGAGTCATAAAGGGTCCTCCTGTACGAGCACCAGAAGGACGCTCGTTACCTTATGATAACAAGCCTTACGTGAAAACGCTTGCAAACTGCCCTCGGAGACTTTCGAGACGAGCGCTTAGCGGTTCTCCTTAGCCGGACGGTTCTGCGTCTCCTGGCGCTCGCCAGCGTACGTCATGCCTCGCTCGGGGCCAAAGCCATAAAACTCGGGATGCTGGTAGGTTCCTCGTTCGTGCCCCTGCTTCGCGACCACATCCTTCGGCGGGCGGTTCCGGACGTATAAGTCATTCCGATCGGCATCCACACGCCATGACACTTCTGTGTTCGGCGCACTCGTTCGCACCTGGAAGCGATTCTCCCGGATCTTCTGGCTAACCATAACCTGTACGAAGTCGGCTCCGCTGCTGATCACCGTCAGCTGATACTTGAAGTTCTCGTTGATCTCAGTGAAGTAATCCGGAAGGGTCACCCAGGCAAAGCCTTGAGCATCCGTGACCACGTTTCCGACATAGAAGTTCTGCGGCATCGGACTCTCCGACGAGTAGTGGAGCAGATACTTGTTCTCGGGATCGAGGGGATGATCGATCCGGAACGACTTGACGCCGCTGGCACCAAGATGCCCCGATGCAAAAACCGCATACCCCGACCCACCACTGGTGCCCCACACGCCGTATCCGACGTTGCTGTTGCTTTGTCCAACCACGCCGTAAGTGGTCCCACTAGCGGAAGTCGCCAATCCATAGAGGGCACGGGCGTCGGTGCTTGCACTGATAAAGTAGCCGCCAACCGCGGCGCCTGAGGTCGAAACATTGATCCCTCGGACTCCTTCTCCACTCGGACTCCGGCTTTGAAAGAATCCACCATAGTTGGCTCCAGAAACTGAACCGACAATGCCGCGCACTCCTTGTCCTGAACTGCTTTCACTCTGACCGTAGACCCCGTAGGTCTCTCCGCCGCTCGCTGTTGCCCAACCGAACACGCCTGTACCCGAGGAACTCGCGTTCTGAAAGAGACCCCCATAGCTTGACCCCGTGGAAGCCGTCGCAACACCGACCATTCCTCGCCCGCTCGAACTCGAACTGCGGCCCTTGACTCCGGTAAAGCCCTCGCCCAAAACACCGGAGACCAACGAGCTTGGGTTGGTGGCCCCGCCATAGACTCCCGATGAGGTGCCCATCCAGGAATGATTCACGCCGCTGATGATGTGGGTATCGCTGGTACCGCTCAACGTAAGGGGGTTTGGGATCGACTGCAGGAACGCGGTTGAGTTCAAGCCATCGAGAAGGTCGGCGTTGACATTCGCAAGACCTGAGCCGTTGCCCGAGATGATGCCCGTGGCGTGCATCTTGCCGACCGAGTACACACCAAACCCCGCTGGACTGCTCGACTGGCCCATCACGCCGTAGTTCACTCCGCTGGCGGAGGTCGTGTAGCCGTAGACTCCGCGCCCCGTGGTGCTCGCGGTCTGCCCCCACACTCCAGTCGCGTTGCCCGTCGTCGCAGGCGCGACGCCGGTCACTCCACGACCTCCAGGGCTGTCGGCCTGCCCCCAAACGCCATGGGTGGTGCCGCTCGTCGCACTAGCTCGACCGTACAGCGCACGACCCAGCGGGCTGTCCGAGCGGAAGAACCCGCCAAAGTTCGCTCCGCTCGTCGATGTGGCGTTCCCGACGATGACCTGGGCGTTCGGACTCCCGTTCTCCGCCTGAATAGAACCCGCTTGAACAAAGCCAGCGATGACCCGGCCACTTACGTTGGCATTCCCAACTTGCTGAGTTCCAGGCGTAGTGGGTTGAAGTTGCACGGGCGTGCCCTGGCCGTACAGATACGCAGTGCCAGCTACCGCCGTCGTGGCAGCCAAGGCAAGAAGCATGGTGCGAGTCATAGAGATCCTCCGGTACGAGCACCGAGAGGACACCCGCCAAGTTCATCTTAGCGGATGTCCTCACGAATCGCGGTCAGATCAGCGAAAAATCAGCGCTTGCGCTGCGCCACGGGTTCCTGGGTATTCGCTCGATCTCCGTTATAGTCCATGCCTCGCTCGGGGCCGAAGCCGTAGAACTCCGGATGCTGGTAGGTGCCGCGCTCTAACCCCTGCTTCTCGACCACGTCCTTCGGCGGGCGGTTGCGCACGTAGAGGTCGTTCCGGTCTGCTTCCACCCGCCAAGAGACCTTGATGTTCGGAGTGCTTGTTCGTATTCGGAAGCGGTTGCCTTTAACCTCCTCCCATACGATGGCTTGAGCAAAGCTCTTGCCGACGATGGTCAACTGATACTTGACGTTCGTATTGATCTCGCTAAAGTAGTCCGGGAGGTCGACCCACGCAAAGCCTTGTGCGTCCGTGACCACATTGCCCGCATAGAAGTTCTGCGGCATCGGGCTCTCGGCCGCAAAATGAAGCAGATACTTGTTTTCGGGATCAAACGGGTGATCGATGCGGAACGACTTCGTGCCCGTAGCTCCCGTGTTCCCTCCGCTGAACACCCCGAAGCCCGCAGCGCTTTGGGTCACACCTCGCACCCCATAGTTGGTACCCATCGTGTTACTCGCAAAGCCGTAGACCCCTCGGCCGATTTCGCTTGCAGATTGGAACCAACCTCCATAGTTGAGTCCCGTACTTGCCAGTGCCTCAGCATAGACACCTCGCCCGAGGGTACTAACAGCTGTAAACGAGCCGCCATAGGTGGTCCCAGAAGTAGAGGCGGCATAGCCGTAAACGGCACGCCCCCCGTTACTGGCCGAGCGGAAGTACCCGCCATAGTTGGCCCCTGATGCGGACGGTGCGATTCCATAAACAGCAATACCTGTACTGCCATTGGCCTGGAAGTAACCGCCATAGTTGGTGCCCGTCGACGCCGTGGCCGTACCGAAGACCCCGCGTCCGCCACCGCTGTCCGACCGCCCACCTACACCGTATCCGCCACCTGTCGCTGCGGTCACCCAACCGAAAACGCCCGAAGCGCTCGAACCCGTTGAAGCATTGCTCCCTTGAATTACGGGTCCCACCTGACTCCCAGTCAGGTGTAGCGGGTTCGGAATCGCCTGAAGGAACGCGCTCGGCAGCAGGCCGCCCAGTTGGGAAGCGTTGACCCCCGTCAAACCGGAGCCATTGCCAGGGGTAACACCGGTGGCGTGCATATTGCCCTGGGAGAACACGCCGAATCCGGCCGGACTGGTGGCGCAGCCATAGACGCCGTAGTTGACCCCGCTCGCCGAGGTGTTGTAACCGTACACGCCTCTGCCGCCAGAACTGGCGGTCTGTCCCCAACACCGGTTGCGTTGCCCGAAGTGGCGGCGACGACTCCGGTAACGCCTCGACCCGCAGGGCTGTCTGCTTGCCCATAAACGCCGTGAGTGGTTCCGCTGGCTGCGGTAGCTCGCCCATACATCGCGCGCCCAAGCGTACTGTCCGAACGGAAGAATCCGCCGAAGTTCGCACCCGTGGTCGAAGTCGCGTTACCGACGATTACCTGAGCTGTTGGACTCCCGTTTTCCGCTTGAATGGAACCTGCGATAATCCGGCCGCTCACGTTGGCGTTACCGACCTGTTGCGTGCCGGGCGTCGTCGGCTGAAGCTCAACCGGTGTGCCCTGGCCAAAGAAAGCAGAGAGGCCGCCAGCGACTGTGGTCGTGGCGGCAAGCGCAAAAAGCATGGTGCGAGTCATGTGATCCCCCTTGAAACGCGCACCTCGCGGGCACGCGGGTTGCATGATAGCAAACAAGTTCCAGAATTGCCAACACGCACCGAACGAACGGTGAAACGCGTCAAATCAACCGATGGACCTGGACACGCAGATTCAAGCGTTCCTCGACCACCTGGCATCGCGCAGGTCGTCGCACACCGTGCGCGCCTATGCGGTCGATCTCAGCCAACTCGCCGGCATTGCCCCGAGTCTGAGTGACCTGAAACCCGACCGGGTGCGCAAGTATCTGCGCGAGTACGGCACCTCGCCGGTCACCCGAGCGCGGAAGCTCTCTGCAGTCCGCACGTTTGTGAAGTATCTTCGAGCCGTCGGGCAGATCGATCACGATCCCACCGAGTCCGTGGAAGCTCCCATCCGCAGGCGGCGATTGCCCAAGGCAATCAGTGCCCTCGAGACTAACGACCTGCTCGATCAGTCGGATGTCGGCCGAACGCCACGGCGCGATCGCGCGATGCTCGAACTGATGTACGCCGCGGGATTGCGGGCTTCCGAGGTCGTTGCCGTGAACATCGGAGATTTCGATCTTAAGGAGGGCACGGTGCGCGTGCGCGGCAAGGGGAACAAGGAACGCATGACCTTGTTTGGGACGGCATGCCGCGAATCGCTTGAAGCGTACGTTGCCCAGGAACGCAAACCGTCAAACCTCACACCCGAGCCGCTCTTTACCAACGATCGGGGCGGACGGATCACTTCACGAACGCTTCAAAACGTCGTCAAGAGATGGGCGCGCAGTTGCGGATTGCCGCCCGGCGTAACGCCGCACACGTTACGGCACTCGTTCGCGACGCACTTGCTGGATGGCGGGGCTGACCTCAAGACCGTGCAGCAGTTGCTGGGACACGAGAGTCTAGCGACGACCCAAATCTACACGCACTTGAGTATCGAGCGGTTGAAGACCGCGGTGGATCGGGCGCATCCCCGATCAAAGTAAGGAGTTGGAGCGGGCGAAGGGATTCGAACCCTCAACATCAACCTTGGGAAGGTCGCGCTCTACCATTGAACTACGCCCGCGTTCCCGACTGTCAGATTTGGAGCGGGCGGCGGGAATCGAACCCGCGTGATCAGCTTGGAAGGCTGGAGCTTTACCATTAAGCTACGCCCGCTCTCTCCGTAAGATGATACTCCAACCGCGCGCGAGGGTCAAGGGAAGCGCGGTCCTGGACCGTCTCCTCACTCTGAACGTGGAATCGGGAATCGAGACAACCGGATACGGTACGCACCGCTTTCCTGCACTTCGTAGAGACAACCGAGTTGGCCGTCGGGCAACCGTGCAAGGACCGAGTACGCGAAGGATCCCGGGGCGATCGTGACCGACTGCGGCCAGGTCTTTCCCTCATCGAACGAGAATCGAAGCGTGCCGTTAACCCGCTGTTGCGGGTGGTTCGGGTTCGAGAACGCAAGCACACCGGGAGCCGCGCGTACAATCGCACCCATGCAGACCGGGTCGATCAGGTTCGGGTCTGGCGTGGGCGTGGACCAGGTCATGCCTCCGTCCTCGCTGAGCGCGACCAGCCGCTGGCGAACCGCCGCCTGATTGCGCGCATTCATCATCAGCCGGCCGTCCGACAGTTCGACGAACTGCACCTCGTTCGGCTGGGTCCCCGGCAATCGTGGGGCCATGTCGCCCATCCGCCAGGTCTCGCCGCTATCGTCCGATATTGCGGCGTACACCCGCCAGCCGGAGGCGTCGCCCATGTTGAACGGGACCACCAGCCTTCCCTTGTGGCGCCCCTGTTGAATCTCCAACCCCATCCCCGGCCCGGAAGCGACGGTCCGCGCCCAGCCGGGTTTAAGATCACGGGTGAGGTCGCGAGGCTCGGACCAGCGCCGTCCGTCATCATCCGAGAACATCACGTACGTGCGACAGATGCCCTCGCCTTCTCGCCCGGTTGGAGCGCGATATTCTGAACGGCCTGCGGGATACCGCTGGAACATCAGCCAGATTCTTCCGTGGCGGTCGATGGTCACACAGGGGTTGTTCAGCGAGTCCTCGCCTTCGTCGGCCAGCACCTGCAGCGGTCCCCACGCTTTGCCTCGCTCCTGTCGCTTCAAGACCAGGTCGTTCGACGACTGGTCTCCCTCCGTCTTTCGCCCCTCGGCAAACGCGAGGATCGTGCCCCGCTTCGTGGTTGCCAGAGCGGGAATCCGGTACACAGCATAGGGCTCACCGGGCTGAAGCAACCCGCTGACAAAGACATCTTCGGAAACAACGAGCATAGCGAGGGAGGCCAACACAACCCCATTCTGCCCGCGATCTCAAGGCTCGCGCAAGGGTCGGAATCAGCCTGAATCGGCTATGCTCACGCCGATGATGTTGGCTTCCCTACTTGCTTTGACGGTGCTCCAGGGCCCCGAGCGGCCCCGAGACATTTGGGCGTTCCGATCCGTGCTCGACGATCGCGCCCGGATGCTCACGCTCGCGCTCCACACCGATCTTTGGGTTGCCTATGACGCAACCAACTGCGGACTTTATCGCGCCTGGAAGGGCGGGGTCAAGTTCGATGGCGCGGTGTACACCTCCGCCCACGGCCCCCAGCCGACCTCGATCGGCGCGCCGCTCATCCCCGGCATCGTGGATGCGCCGGTGTGGTCGCTCTCGGGCAAGAGCGTCGAACCCGAGTTCAAGGGCTACCGCTTCGAGCGGGGCGGCGTCATCCTGCAGTATCGCGTCCGCCGCGAGGGTCTTCGCGATCTCTGGATCGAAGAGCAGCCGGAAGTCGTGGCCGACGCCGATGGCAGCCTGCGCCTTTCGCGGCAGTTTCGCGTGCGCGAGCGCCGCGGCCAGAAGTTGACTCTGCGGATGCTGGCCCCCGAGGGAGGCATCAGCGATCCAACGAAGTTCGAGGTGAAGGGCACCAAGACCGTTGCTGGACATACGTTCCAAGAGGGGCTGTTGAACCTCGGCGATCTGACCACGATCACGATCAAGGTTCACGGCCTCGAGACGGGAGGGCTCCGCTCCGTCGGAGCCAGAGTCGGAGGCGCTGACGGAGCAGCGCCCTCCCAGGAGATTCCTCTTGACACGGCCGAGGAGGAGACCACGCCTCGCGGTCCGTCATCCCAGCCCGAGCCGGAATCCGTATTGCCGCAAGGTCCACCCCGAGAAGCCGGCGTCTCCCTCAGGGTGTATTGGATCGGTGCCGATCTGTCGTCGATCCCGCGCCTGATGGCGGGCCAGACCCCGAACACCTCGAAGGTCATCCCGAACATCGACCTCAAGAGCAACGCCGACTTTGGCTCGCCGGAACCGGACCAGTTCTACGCCAAGCTCTCGGGCTTCCTCAACATCACCGAACCCGGCGACTACGCCTTCCGCCTAAGCTCGGACGACGGCTCGAAGTTCTCGATTCGTGACGAGGTGATCGTCAACCACGACGGTCTGCACGGCGCGGAAGAGGGTAAGGAGGGCAAGTTCCGTCTCTCGGCGGGCGAGCATCCCTTTGAGATCGAGTTCTTTGAGAGTGGGGGCGGCGAGGAACTGAAGCTCGAGTGGATGCCGCCCGGCAAGACCGAGTTCGTCGTGATCCCGGCGAGCGTGTTCACCACCCCGGCAGGCGAGGTGCGCGTTACCGCGCCAGGGCGTAAGGCAGTCTTTGACCCGAACCGCCGTTACCGGCCCGGCGACGGCGTTCCGCTGACCGGGGTCCACCCTTCGTTTGACCTGGAAACCGTCCGTCCCGCCGACTTCAAGCCTCGCGTGGGCGGCATGGACTTCCTGCCCGACGGCCGGCTCGTGGTGTGTACGTGGGACCCCGATGGCGCGGTCTACATCCTCGACGGCGTGCGCGACCCCAAGCCAAACAACATCAAAGTCAAACGGATCGCGGCGGGCCTCGCCGAGCCGCTGGGGCTGAAGGTCGTCCGTGGGCAGATCTATGTGCTCCAAAAGCAGGAACTGACGCTGCTCAAGGACAAGAATGGCGACGAGATCATCGACGAGTATTTCGCGGTCGCCAACGGCTGGGGCGTGACCTCGAACTTCCATGAGTTCGCCTTCGGATTGGTGAACGAGGGCGACAAGTTCTACGCGAACCTCGCCACCGCCATCGACCCCGGCGGCAAGAGCACGTCTCCCCAAAATCCCGAGCGCGGACACGTTCTCGAGATTGACGCGAAGACCGGCGACTACAAACTGATCGCCTCCGGCCTGCGCACGCCCAACGGCATTGGCCGCGGCTTCAAGAACCGCATCTTCATCACGGATAACCAAGGCGACTGGCTCCCTGCATCGAAGCTGTTGGTGTTCCAACCAGGGGCGTTCTACGGCAACCGATCGGTCGATCCCGTCGGCAAGAAGGACACGACGGAGATGCCTCCCGTCGTCTGGCTGTCGCAGAATGAGATCGGCAACTCGCCCAGCCAGCCCACATCGCTCAACGCTGGCCCTTACCTGGGCCAGATGATCCACGGCGACGTCACCCACGGCGGCGTCAAGCGGGTCTATGTGGAGGAGGTCGAGGGCGTGCTCCAGGGCAGCGTCTTCCGCTTCACCCAGGGCCTGGAAGCGGGCGTTAATCGGCTCGTGTGGGGTCCGGATGGTGCGCTCTACATCGGCGGCATCGGCTCGACCGGCAACTGGGGCCAAGAAGGCAAAGAGCGGTTCGGCCTCCAGCGACTCAGCTTCAACAAGAAGCCGACGTTCGAGATGCTCGCCGTGCGCGCGATGACCAATGGAATGGAGATTGAGTTCACCGAGCAGCTCGCCCCCGGTGCGGGATCGTCGGTCGAGGATTACACGATCCAGCAGTGGCGCTATGTGCCCACCGTCGAATACGGCGGACCGAAGGTCGATGAGCGCGCCCTGACCGCCAAGAGCGCAACCGTCTCCAGCGACCGACGACGCGTGTTCCTGGAGATCGAGGGGCTGAAGGAAGGTCACGTCGTCTACCTGCGGCTCAATCGCGGGCTTCCCTCCGCCTCGGGCCGCGATCTTTGGACCACCGAGGCTTGGTACACGCTGAACAAGATTCCTCTGAACCGCTTGGGCAAGCCCACCGCGCCGCCGATGCCGAACACGCTCACCGCAGAAGAGAAGCAACTCGGCTTTGAGATGATCTTCGACGGCACGAGCACGGACAACTTCCGCGGCTTCCGCCAAGAAACGCTGCCCGGCATCTGGAAGGTCGTCGATGGCGCGCTCACGCGCACCGCTGGTGCCTATGGCGGCGACATCGTAACCAAGGAGCAGTACGACAACTTCGAGGTGAGGTTCGAGTGGAGAGTCGCGCCCGGAGGCAACTCGGGCGTCTTCTACCGCGTCAGCGAGGATCAAGAAGTGGTTTGGTACACGGGCCCCGAGTATCAGATCCTCGACGACGACCTCCACCCCGACGGTCGCAGCACGCTCACGTCGGCGGCCTCGATCTACGGCATCAAGGCGCGGGCGGTCGATGTCGTGCGTCCGGGCGGGCGCTGGAACGAGACTCGCATCATCGTCAACGGAGACCGCATTGAGCACTGGCTGAACAACGTCAAGGTCGTCGAAATGCGCATCGGCAGCGAGGAGTGGAACAAGCTGGTCGCCGAAGCGAAGTTCGCGACGAAGCCGACGTACGGCAAGATCCCGAAGGGGCACCTCGCGTTCCAGGACCACGGGGATGTGGTGTCGTATCGGACGATTCGGATTCGCAAGCTGGGGCCGTAGCCGAGTGGGGCGAATCGGATGTGGGATGTGGCTGGATAAACCCAGCCGCGTCCTCCATCATTCCGCCGACCTCTTTTTGTGGGCGAGGGATGTACTCGTGCCCTCGCAATACGCGACATGTGCAGATTCTCAGGACATCAACGACATCCCACATCCCACATCCGACGAGCGCTCCTAGAACCTCGTCACATACCGAACCGACGCCATCGGATCCCGATCGCGCCACATCAGCCGCAGGCCCACCCCACGGATCGGGCGGAACTCGAAGCCAGCCGTGATGCGCCGCGAGTCATGCTCGGCGAACCCGCGGAACTGCCACGTCAGCGGAATCACGACGCCCGTGAACAAGCCACCCCGATCGCCGAAGCCGCCACCGAGGGTCAGTTCGAGGGGCACCCCCGAGTTATAGCGCCCATCGAGACCCATCCGATACGTGAAGGCGATGTAGTAGAGCCGCCCTTCGCGGGTGCGGTCCATGATGTCTTGGACCCCCACGGTCACTCCGGGAGAGGTGTCGATGATCGGCCCGAGGTACGTGTAGCTCAGGTTCATCGTGCCGAGGCGGGCATTGGGGGCAATACGGTCGAGGACGAACTCCGCTTCGATCTCCTTGGTCAGCCCGTAGCCAAGATAGACCCGGTTGTCTTCACGCTTGCGCGTCAGCTGGGTTTGGAACTCGACCCGCATCATATTCTTGAGGAGTTTGCTCCCCGTCGGGACGAAGACGATTCGGTCGGCCGAAGCCAAGGCGGCCCATCCCAGGCCCATTGCCAGCACGATCCATCGCATGGCAAACGATACCTTGCGGCCTTGGGCCGCCGGGGATCAAGACCTACGGACGTGCGCCGGGCGTCCGCGTCGCTTGAGGCAGTCGCGATGCAACAAGCCGCTCGCGATGATCGTTGAACATACAGACCGCGCGGACTCCCAGCAGGTTCGCGACATCGATCGCTTCGGCCCACGTGATGGGGTTCACCTTCTTATCGCGGCACTCCCGCGTCTCTTCATTAAATCGGGCACAATCTCGGCAGTACATCTCAAAAACCTATGCTCACGACCTTGCTCATCAGCGCGACCCTCGCGCAAACCGCCCAGAATCCGGGGGCGCAGACTACCCCGATTCAAACCCCGGCGCTGATCGTCGAGGCCAACGGATTCTACGTTCGCGCCTTGGGGAAAGAGCATCGCGAGCCGTTCGAACTGCCAACCGATCCGCCGGATGACAAGACCACGTATCGAAGAGACGATGCGTTCGCGGTGTGGGACGCGCGCGGTCTGAGTATTCGCCACGGCACCTTCACCTATCACACCCGGTTGCCCGAGGTCGCCGTCACTCCGAGGTTGTTTACGACCGCCGAGATTGAAGAAACCAAGGTCGCGATCGCCAAGGGCGACCGCAAGCGCGACGCCGACCGGCTCATCGGGTCGCGCCGAATCGGCAACGAGGTCTTCTTCTGGCTGGCCTGGTTAGAGAAAAGCGGCAAGACGTGGCTCGAAGTGCTGACCAAGGTCGATTTGAGCCACGAGCGACCCAAGCCCGAACTCGTGGGCCGATTCGACGGATTCTCGCTCGGCCTGAAGCCGTCGGAGTCGCTGATGATCGGCGAGCAGTCGATCGTGACGCTCACCCGCCGTGGGCCAGAGTGGGGCGTGGCTCGTTTCGGGCTCGATTCGAAGCTGTTTACGTTTGATCCCAAGGGGCAAGGGCTTGCCGAGGGCATGGCGCTCTCGGGCCGCACCCTGCTACTCAGCGAAGTGACGAGCTACAACAAGACCCGGATCGTCCGGTTCGACATTCCCACCGACTCGATGCGCCCGGTCGCGGAGATCGCTGGCAAGGTGAATCTCGTCGATGGCGAGCGGCCGCCGCTGGGGCTCATCCAAACCAACCTTGGCCCGGCGCTGCGGAACTTTGAGACCGGCGTGCAGATGAATCTATCCGCTGGCTCGGTGGTTAGGCGCACTCCGGCCGGGATTCTGGTTTGGCCGAAGGGGAAGCCGCTCGACGCCGCGGTCTACTCGCCCGAACGGTTCTTAAGATTGGCGCGAGCGACGAAGGGGTAGGGCGCGACGCGTGGATCACCTTCCCCTAGTAAAACACTGCGAGTCGGGAACGACGCGGGAAGGCACGATTCCCCTTGGGCTAATCGAGGCCCATAGCGAGAGTGTGCACGCGTCGTCCGCGGCGGGAGTCGAACGCTATCTT
>JADZEW010000021.1 GCA_020850325.1 Methanoregulaceae archaeon | reverse complement strand
TCGTACGAGACAACTCGCCGCCAACGATCTGACGGCACAACTTCAACTTCCACTCGCGTGCAAATCTGCGTGACATATCGACAACCTCACTGTAGGATGAGGTGTCCACTCAATTGGGCTCAGTCCACGCGAAGATCCTCCCCTGCCAGGGGAGGAAAGGACCACTTCTGTCCCACATCCCCAAACAACATCCGCCAGCCGTCCGGGGCTAAACTTCGGCGCATGATGCGTGGTCGTGTCTTACTCAGCGTCGTTGCCCTTGCCGTTGCCTCTCTTGGCGCGGCTCAGGCCGAGTCCGAACTGATCAAAGGTCTCAAGTGGCGTTCGATCGGACCCTACCGAGGCGGGCGCTCGATCGCCGTCGCCGGTTCGGTACAACGGCCCAAGGAGTACTACTTCGGCGCGACCGGGGGCGGCATTTGGAAAACCACTGACGGCGGCGAGGAATGGAGCTGCGTCTCGGACGGTTTCCTGAAGACCTCGTCGGTTGGCGCACTGGCCATCGCGCCGTCCAACCCCGACGTCATTTACGCGGGCATGGGCGAGAAAGACATCCGCGGCAACATCGCCGGCGGCGACGGCATGTACAAGAGCTCCGACGGCGGTAAAACCTGGGCTCACATCGGTCTGAAAGAGTGCAACACGATCAGCCGCATCATCGTGCACCCCACGAACCCCGAAGTCGCCTACGTGGCCGCGCTTGGTCACGTGTACGTGCAGCGCGATCTCGAGACCGGCAAGGTGACGGCTGACCCAAATCGCGGCATCTACAAGACCACCGACGGCGGCAAGTCGTGGACGCGCATCCTGTGGAAGGACGCGGTCACCGGCGGCATCGACGTCGAGTTCGACCCCAGCAACCCCGACACCCTGTATGCGGGGCTGTGGGAGGCGTGGCGCACACCTTACACCATGCATTCGGGTGGTCCGCACTGCGGCATCTACAAGAGCACCGACGCCGGCAAAACGTGGTCGATGGTTCTCGGCCAGAACAAGGACGGCAAAAACGGCTGGCCGAAAGAAATGGTCGGCAAGGTTGGCTTCTCGGTTTCGCCGGTCAATCCCAAGCGCGTTTATGCGATCGTCGAGGCCCTCGACGGCGGCATCTTCCGCTCCGATGACGCGGGCGCTACGTGGGAGAAGACCAACGAAGACCGCAACTGGCGGCAGCGCGCTTGGTACTACACCCACGTCGTCGCGGACACCCAGAACGCGGACACGATGTACGTGCTGAACGTGGGCATGGGTCGCTCGACGGACGGCGGTAAGACCTTCCGCGGAGTGAGCACCCCCCATTCCGACAACCACGATATGTGGATCGCGCCGGACGACGCCAAGCGGATGGTCCAAGCCAACGACGGCGGTGCCAACGTGAGCGTAGACGCGGGAGCCAACTGGACCGAACAAGACATTCCGACCGCGCAGATGTACCACGTCAGCGTCGACAACGCCTTCCCCTACAATGTTCTTGGGGCGCAGCAAGACAACTCGACGATCCGCATTCCCAGCCGCGTGGCCGGACCGGGGATCCGCAGCACCGATTGGACGACCACCGCGGGCGGCGAGAGCGGCTACGTCACCGCCAAGCCCGACAATCCCGACATCGTCTTTGGCGGCAGCTATGGCGGCTACCTCGAGCGATTGAACCATCGCACCGGCAAGAGCCGCAACATCAACATTTGGCCCGACAACCCGATGGGGCACGGGGCCGCAGATCTCGTCCACCGCATCCAGTGGACCTTCCCGATCGTGTTTTCGCCCCACGACCCAAACACGTTGTTCACCTGCTCGCAGCACGTGATGATGTCGACGAACGATGGGCAGTCTTGGGTCAAGCTGTCGCCCGACCTCACCCGCAACGACAAGCGCACGATGGGGCCATCGGGCGGTCCGATCACCAAGGACAACACCAGCGTCGAATACTACGGCACGGTGTTCACCTTCGCGGAGTCTCCGGTCCAGAAGGGACTTTATTGGGCAGGCTCGGACGACGGTCTCGTCCATGTATCTCTCGATGCGGGCAAGTCGTGGCAGAACGTGACGCCGTCCGGGATGCCGAAGTGGGGCTTGTGCAGCATGATCGAGCCCAGCTACACGCGCCCGGGCACGGCCTTCCTCGCGGTGGACAACCACGAGAACGACGACCTCAAGCCGTACATCTACATCACCCGCGACTTCGGCAAGACCTGGACGCTGTCGGTCAAGGGCATCGAGGGCGAGGCGTTTGCGCGGGTCGTTCGTGAGGACCCGAAGAAACCGGGCTTGCTCTACGTGGGCACGGAGACGGGGGTGTACGTCAGCTTCGACGACGGCGCGAACTGGCAGAGCTTGAACGCAAATCTGCCGCTGACTCCCGTTCACGATCTTGTGGTTAAGAACGCCGACCTTGTCGTCGCCACCCACGGGCGGGGATTCTGGATTCTCGACGACGTGGCGGCCCTGCGCCAAGGTTGGGATGGGAAGAGCCATCGCCTCTTCCGGCCGACGGACGCCTACATGGCTGCTTTCGGGGGAGGTCGTGGCGGCCGACGCGGAGCCAGCATGCCTGCCGAACCCATGGGCCAGAATCCGCCCTCGGGCATCCTGGTGCCCTACGCGCTTACCGCCAAGGTCGAGTCCGTGAAGTTCGAGATGCTCGACGCCAAGGGTGAAGTGGTCTCCACCGCGACGGGCGGCACCAACCCCGGGCTGCAGACGGTCGCGTTCGCCAATCCGCGCTATCCAAGCTATCGCAGCGTGCCCGGCATGATCTTCTGGGCGGCCGGGGCGCAGCCGATTCCCGCTCCTCCCGGCGAGTACCAGGTTCGGATGACCATCGGCAGCGACGTGCAGACGACGCCCCTTCGCCTCCTGCGTGATCCTCGCGCGGAGTGCACCGACGACGACCTCGTCAAGCGGACCCAGTTCGCGCTGCAGATTCGAGATCGGGTGAACGAAGCGAACGATGCGGTCGTGCGGATCCGGGCGCTCCGCGATCAGCTCAATGCCGCGGCGAAGGCCCACCCCACGCTCGCCGAGCGAGTGGGGCGGCTGGTGCCCCAGATCAGTGCGGTCGAGGAAGAAATCTATCAGGTCCGCAACCGCTCAGGACAGGACCCCCTGAACTACCCGATCAAGCTGAACAACCGGATCGCGGCGCTGCTGGGGGTGGTGCTCGGCGGCGAGAATCGCCCCACCGACCAGAGCATCGAGGTGTTCAACATGCTGAGCGGATTGCTCAAAGTCCAGCTCGATGCGCTGAAGAAGCTCGAGGGCACAGACTTGGCCGCGATCAACGCGGAAATCAAGAAGCTCGGCGGCAAAGAGATCGGCTGAATCGGGATGACGCACGTCGGGTTCTTGTGGGCGAGGGATGCGTCGTGCGCTCGTTGAACGCAACTAAGGTCGCCGGGACGAACCCACCGGCGACCTCAGGGCTCTGCAAGTGCCCAAGGCAACAGACTTGAGCCAACCAGCGACAACCTGAACATCCAGAAGCACAACGCAAGGGCCTTAATCGGGCCGACACCTTAACCTGAATTCGTGCTAGATTAGGTTCATGTTGGCACGATCAGGTTGGGTGTTGGCCACGGCGGCCGGGGTGGCGATCGGTTATCAGGCGGGGCAAGCGCCAAACCCCCAAGAGCGAACGCTCGACGCGAATCTGTACATGCAGACTTCGGCCGAGTATCGGGCCGTCTGCGTGCAAACGTACAACTGGGCAGCCGAACGGCTCACCCAGAAACTCGCCAACCTCGACGATTCGACGAAGCCTCCCGCCGTTGTAATGGACCTCGACGAGACGGTCATCGACAACGCGAGCTTTCAGAGCTACATCGACCGCGAGAAGATGACCTACTCCGATGTAGTGTGGGAGAAGTACGAGAGCGGGTATCCCAGCGAGGTCAAGCTGATCCCGGGCGCGAAGTCGTTCATCGATCGCGCCGAAGCCCTCGGCGTGACGGTGATCTATCTCTCGAACCGAGTGGCCAAGCACCGCGAAGCAACGATCAAGGCGCTGACCCATGTGGGGCTGAGCACCGAGGGCATCGACCAACGGCTGCTGCTCAAGGATGACACCTCGAACAAGACCGTGCGACGCGCCAAGGCCGCCGAAAGCCACCGCGTCATCATGCTGGTCGGCGATAATCTCCGCGATTTCTCCGAGGAGTTCACAACTCCCGCCCGCGACTTCAAGGATCCCGTCAACGGCGAGATCGCGATGAAGCAGCGCTGGGAGGCCGTCGATCGCAACGCCTGGAGATTCGGCACCGACTACATCGTCCTTCCCAACCCGGTTTACGGCGAGTGGCAGAAGCTGCTGGGGACGAATCCCCGAGGCATGCTTCGCCCCTCCGGGATCAAGTGATCCGATGATCGCGGTCGTAATGGCCGGCGGCGAGGGTTCTCGGCTGCGCCCGATCACAGCTCAGCGCCCCAAGCCGCTGGTGCCGGTGGGCAACCGGCCGATCATGGAGCACATCCTCGATCTGCTCAAGCGGCACGGGATCACCGAGGTCGTTGCCACCGTCCACTATCTCGCCGACGAAATCCAGCGCACCTTCGGCGACGGCAGCGAACTCGGGATGCAGATTCATTACTCGGTAGAGGACACCCCCCTCGGCACCGCGGGGAGCGTTAAGCAGGCCGAAGCACTCCTCGGCAAAGGCACGTTCGTGATCATTTCCGGCGACGCGCTGACCGACTGTGATCTCACCGCCGCGATCGAGTTCCACCGGCAGAAGAAGAGTCTGGCCACGATCGTCCTCCACCGCGTACCGAACCCGCTCGATTTCGGCGTGGTGATTACCGAGCGCGATGGGCGGATCCAACGGTTCCTCGAAAAGCCGTCGTGGTCCGAGGTGTTCAGCGATACGGTCAACACTGGAATCTACATCCTTGAGCCCGAGGTCCTGGCCACGATGACGCCGGGCAACAACTACGATTGGAGCCAGAATATCTTTCCGCAGCTGCTCCGCGAGGGCAAGCCAATCTACGGATTTGTTATGGAAGGCTACTGGGCGGACGTGGGGACGTTGAACCAATACCGCGAAGCCCAAGATCACCTGCTCTCGGGCAAGGTGGGATTACAGGTGCGCGGGCAGGAACTTCGCCCAGGCATCTGGGTTGGCGAGGGCTGCACGATCGATCCTGAAGCAACGCTGGAAGCCCCAGTCTGTCTTGGTGACCAGTGCAAGGTCAAGGCAGGTGCCCACCTGGGCCCAAACACGGTGTTGGGGGATCATGCTTTCGTCGAGGAAGGTGCCATCGTCCATCGCTCGGTGGTTTGGGACAGCGCGTACATCGGCCCCAATGTCCGGCTGGACTCGGCGATCGTCGGATCTCGGGTGACGATCAAGCGCGACGCCAACGTGCAAGAAGAGGCGGTCATAGGAGACCGCTGCCTGCTCGACGTGGGAGCAACCATCCGGCCACGGGTCAAGCTGTGGCCCGACAAGATCGTCGATCGTGGCGCGACGCTCACCATGTCCCTGATCTGGGGCAACAAGTGGCGAGGCTCCCTCTTCCGCGACTTGGGGGTCGCCGGACTATCGAACATCGAAATCACGCCCGAGTTCGCAACCCGGCTGGCCGCCGCCTTTGGCTCGTGCCTTCCGCCCGGCAGCAAGGTGGTCACCAGTCGAGACAGCACGCGCAGTTCCCGCATGATCAAACGCGCGGTCATCGCGTCCCTGCTCAGTGTCGGATGCGATGTGCTCGATCTCCGCAGCGCGCCGATGCCCGTCGCCCGCCACTTCGTCAAGGCTTCGGGTGCGGTCGGAGCCATCTCAGTTCGAAAGCTCCCCGGCAACGCACGGGTGTCGCTCGTGGAGATGTTCGATGAAAGCGGGGCGACGATCGACCGCGGCTTTGAACGAAAAGTCGAGAGCGCGTTCTTCCGTGAAGACTTCCGTCGCACCGACCCGGATGACCTCGGCATCATCGACTTCGCCAGCCGGGCACAAGAGGAGTATCAGGCCGACTTCTTCCGCTTGCTGGGCACCATCGACGTGCCAGCCAAGCGACCCCGGCTGATCTGCGATTACGGCTACTCCGCGCTGGCTGGACTCTTGCCGCCGATGCTCGATCGGCTGGGCGTCGATTCGGTGAGCTTGAATAGCTTCAACAACGCGAAGATGGCTCCGCGAACCCCCGATCAGGTCGAGCACCATCTTGCAAACGTCCGTCAGATCGCGACGAGCTTGAGCGCGGATATGGGAGTGCTATTCACCGACGAAGGCGAGCGCTTGACGGCGGTGGACGATGAAGGGCGGGTGCTGGACGGAATGACGCTGACCGGCGTATTGGGCACCCTCTTGGCTAAGCGTTTCCCCGGGGTTGAGATTGCTCTGCCCGCCACCGCTTCCGCTCGCCTGGAGCAGCACTTGACCGAGCTTGGAGCCCGCGTCCTGCGAACCAAGATCGATGCGCCTTCGCTCGTTCGGACCGCCCTGCAAGCGGGCGTCAAGGTTGGGGCGGATGGCGCAGGCGGATTCATGTTCCCCGAGTTTCACGCGGGCTTCGATGCCGCCTATGCGCTCGCCTGGCTCATCTGTTTGCTTCACGAGACCGAAGGCACGGTGGGATCGATCGTGACGTCGCTACCTCCCTATGCGGTGATTCACGACACGTTTCCGTGTGAATGGGAAGCCAAGGGCAGCCTGATGCGCAAGCTGGCCGACCAAGTCGCCGCGGACTCGGTCGATCTTAAGGACGGAATCAAAATCAAACGGGGAGACGACTGGGTTCTCGCTCTGCCCGATGCGATGGAACCGTGGATCCACCTCTACGCTGAGGGGCCGACAAGGCTCGAGGCCGAACAACTCCTCGCGGAGCTGCGTACCCAACTGACCGAAGAGAGCTGATCAGCCTTTGTTGCCGATCGTCATGTCTTCTAGGGTGTAAACCTGCTTGAACCGATACGAGGCCGTCCACATCATCGCCCACGTCTTGCCCTTGGTATCCACGCGCACATGGCGAACGGTCACCGGCAGCATTCGGTCGGCATCGATAATGATCTCGAAGGTGCTCTGGCCCAGCGTCTTCACGAGCGCCCCCGTCCGTTGAGCATGGACCCGATAGTGCCGGAACGTTTGGCCCATGTGCTTCATGGTGCGCTCTTCGATGGTGGACTTGTAGCCATTTACGCCCGTCGCCCAACCCGTGAGGATCGGTTTCCACGCATCGATTCCGTCGGTCAAGCCCTGGAACATCATGCGCGTGAAATCGGTTTCGAACAACCGGATCAGATCGGCGCCCTTGAGTCTAGCAGCCTGAAGTTTCTGGTCGGCGTTCATCTTGACGATCTTGTCGTTGATGCGAACCGTCCGGATTTTGCCGTCGTTCGCGGTGCTCGAAGAGAAGGGAATCTCGTGCAGGACCACGGAGTCGACCCGGTAGAGCTTGCCGCCCATCACGCGCAGGTCGATGGTCGGCGCAGAAAAGAAACCCTGTCCTTCCGGCGTCTGGACCAGCACGATGAGGTCGGCGCCGGTGTTCTGAAGTCGCATCGTCGCATCGCCGACCTTCTGGCCCAGCTGCGCGGCCGTAATCTTGGATTTCTTCCAAGGAGCCTTGCCCGGCGGCTCGATCCGCATGCGGGTAGGGACTTCCCCGGCCTTCGGGGCCTGCGCCCACGCCACCAGCGAAGCAAGGACAAGACAACTTACGGTAACTCCTCTCATCATTAACCTAAAAACGCCTCGCTGATCGGAAACTTGGCCCCGACCGGCACTTCCACGCGCGCCCATATTGAGACATCTAAGTCGGGGAACGGCGCATCTTTAAGACGGCACTCTTCATAAAACGCTTCGTCGTCTTGGGTCAGTTCCCCCCCACCATGAACTCGCTCGGAGAGATCAGCCAGCCGGTTGAACCGGTCGACGTGATCTTGGAAGCGGATTTCCGCGTAGTCGCGCGCCGAGAACGTGGAGATCAGGAACTGCCAGTCGGAAGCCTCGGCCAGTAGCAGTTCGCGCGCGGCCTGGATCACCAAGTCGCCGGCGAGCCCAGTCGCACCGAGGTTGGCCAAGCTGACCATCCGGCGCTGGCACGGCTGCAGCTTCTCCCACGTCCACAAATTGCCATCGTTGATCCACACGTAGTGGTAGCCGCCCTCGCCCCAAGATCCTTCCGGCAAGGTGATCATATGGCGGCTGGGCTCCTCGTCGATCAAGTCACCCCCGGACACCATCCGCAGATCGGGATCGTTGTGGATGCGCACCGAGGTCTCGTAGAGGAACTCCGGCCCTTCCCACCACCAGTGGCCAAACAGCTCCGTATCGTACATCGCAACGACGGTTCCCTCGCGACCCGACTGACCACGGTAGGCGGCGAGCGTCGACTTGAGCGTCTTCACAAAGTCATCGGCATGCTGTCCGAGGTTCTCAAACGCCTTCCACGCATCGTAGTGGCCCTTCTTGCCGAGGTCGCGCTTGTCTTCGCTGATGCGCCAATAGCGAAGCCGCCCCGGATATAGCTGCTTGTGGAACTCCAGATACTGAGGGTCTCCGGGGTAGCCGTGCTCGCCGGACCACACCTTGACCGTCGTCTGAGGGTCGCGGGCAAAGACGGTCACGCCGTTGGGCAGGCGGTAGTGCTCATATTCGCTGCGGAACTCCTCGGGTGGAGTGAAGAACTTGCTCGACCGTGCAAACATCTCAGCGAGTTGCGGAAAGTTCGCCGCGTACGTGCCGAGCGGCTGGCCGCCGCGAATCATATGGGAATCGACAAACGTGTACTCGATCCCGTTCTCGGCAAGAAACTCCTCGACGCCTTTGCGCGGCCACGCCGGGCCATCCGGCTCGACCGGCGACCGCCACTCGTAACCCGGTCGATACGCGCACTCGGGCATCCAAATGCCCCTGGGCTGCCGTCCAAAGTGGCGCTTGTACGCCTGAACCCCGAGCTTGACCTGCGCCTGGACGGACTCATCGGTTCCTGCCAGCGGAAAGTAGCCGTGAGTCGCCCCGCAGGTGATCATCTCGACCGCTCCGCGGTCCTGCATCTCGCGGAACCCGCCGATGATCGAACGGTCCCATCGCTCGCGGAACTGGGTGAGGCCCCGCCGGAACCAGCGCTCCCACATCGCGGCCAGGCCGACCATATGCAGCTCGCCGGTCTCCTCGAACCGCTTTGCGTCTCCTTGGGCAAAGGCGATCTTCTCTTCGCAATACCCCTCGAACTCAGCGACGAACGCCGGATCGACCAGCTGCTCGGCGAGAATGGGCGTCATGTTGATCGTCCACCGAGGCGCGATGCCCTGTTCCATCAGCCGGTCGAGCACATCGAGCAACGGTAGATAGCACTCGACCGCAGACTCCATGATCCAATCGGTGCCGTGGGGAGATTTCCCGTGCGACAACACATACGGCATGTGCGAGTGAAGGCACAGCAAGAGTCGTCCGCCCGGCATGCCCCGATTATGACGGCTTCGGTTCACCCCGTGGCTGATACAGCAACACGGGCAGACCCAAACTGAGTCTGCCCGCCTAAGTTTATCGAACTGATCTTACGTCGAGGACTTGACGAGAAGCGCAGTATCGACCGGCACGCCCGGTCCCATGGTGGCCGATAGCGTAACCGAAATGACGTAGCGGCCCTTCGCCGACGCCGGCTTTGCCTTGAGGATCGCGTTCATCGCAACCCTGATGTTCTCGGCGATCTGGTCTTCGGTGAAGTTCACCTTGCCGACCTGAAGGTGGACGACGCCCGCCTTGTCGACGCGGTACTCGACACGAGTTGCACCCTTGATTTCCTTGACCGCGGTGCCAATGCTGTTCGTCACCGTGCCATTGCGCTTGTTGGGAGTGCGCGGGCCGAGCATTCGGCCGATTTTGCCGATCTGCGGGGCCATATCCTCGGTGGCGAGAATGACGTCGAAGTCGCGGAAACCACCCTGAATCTTGGTGATCAGATCTTCGTCACCGACCACGTCGGCTCCGGCCGCCTCCGCTTCTTTGGCGAGATCGCCCTTGGCGAGCACCGCGACCTTCTTGACCTTTCCGGTTCCGTGCGGGATATTGGTGATCCCGCGAACGTTCTGGTCGCCCTTGCGGGGGTCGATTCCGAGTCGAACGGCCATATCGACGGATTCGACGAACTTGGCGGTGGCGGTCTTCTTGACCAGGGTGATCGCTTCGGAGAGTTCGAGCGGCGTGTCCTTGGACACCTCACCGGCGATGGACGAGTAGCGCGGCGAATGCGCCGCTTTCTTGTTTTGCTTTCTCAACTTGTGAACCTCGTGGTGCGGGCGTCACGGCGGGTGCCGGACTCCCACGGGATAAGCCGTAGGATACCTGCTGGAGCCGTATTACTTCAAGAAGCGCGTGAGCGCATCGCGGATTTCCTTCGACTGATCGGCGGTCGGAACGACCGTGCAGCAGTCGCCATCGGCCTCGACATCTTGGTGCAACACGCACGTCTGCAGGTGCTCGGTCAGAAGGAGTACGCCCAACTGGTCGAGCGCAGATCGAACCGCCGTAACTTGTTGGAGGATGTCGTTGCAGGCGCGCCCTTGTTCGACCATCCGCTGGACTCCGGCAACCTGCCCGGCGATACGGTTGATCCGTTTGGACGCGTTATCCTTAAGTTCGGCCTTCACAAGTGGATTATACGACCGAGGGTCGGCGGGCATTGTATAGTGGGTGCGTGGTGTGCTGGATTCCCTTGCTTGTCCTCGGAGGTGCCCCGATGGTTCCGATCGCGACCGAACTGAAGGTCATGACCTACAACATCCGCTACGCCAACCCGGCGGATGGTCCCGACGCGTGGGACAAGCGGCGCGAATCGCTCATCGCCCTGATCAAGAAGCACGACCCCGACCTTCTCGGCATCCAAGAAGGGCTCGCCAGCCAAATGGACGACCTACGCCAAGCCATGCGGACTCATGCGGTGGTCGGCGTGGGCAGAGACGACGGCCTTCGCAAAGGTGAGTACAGCGCCATTTTCTATCGGCGCGAACGGCTCGGGCTCCGCGAAGGCGGAACTCGATGGATCAGCGACCAACCGGACGCTCCGGGCTCCAAAGGGCCAGAGACAAGCCTGCCGCGCATCTTCTCGTGGGGCGAGTTCTTTCTCGCCGAAGGAGGGCGGATTCTCATGGTCAACGCCCACCTCGACCACCAGTCCGCACCCGCGCGGCTGATGGGAGCCAGACAAATGCGGGCGTTCGTCGAGTCGCGAGCCAGCCTTCCCGCGGTCATCACCGGCGACTTCAATTGCACGTTCGGCGATGCCCCGATCAATCACCTCACGGAGCAGCTGGCCGCACTGCGGCCCGAGAATGGCCCCCTCGGCACCTTCAACGGATTCAAGCCGGACGCGGTGAACGGGTCGATGATCGACTTCATCTTTGCCTCCTCGCATTGGGAGACGGTGGGCATCGAGATCGACCGGACGCTGACGCCCGAAAATCGCACCCCGAGCGACCACTTTCCCGTGATCGCGACCTTGCGGCTGAAACTCTAGTCAGCGCAGGTAAAGTGCGCGCTATGAACAACATGTCTCGGCGCGAGTTCCTATCGGCGGTCGGCGGGGTCGCGCTCGTCGGAGCCGTCCCGTTGCCTCGTTTCGGCCAGAACCCGATCCTCGGCTCGGGCAGCCACCGGTACGAGTGCATCCACGACTGGCTAACCCCGCCCGAGGGCATGGCATTTGGCGACACCCACGGCCTTACCCAAGACTCTCGCGGCAACATCTACGTGTCGCACACGGTGCATGCTTCGAGCACGAGCGCCGACGCGGTGTGCGTGTACAGCGAAGACGGCAAGTTCTTGCGATCCTGGGGATCGCAGTTCAAGGGTGGGGCGCACGGGCTCGACATCCGCAAGGAAGGGCGCGAGGAGTTCATCTACCACTGCGACACCAACAAGCGGAATGTCGTGAAAACCAAGCTCGATGGCACCGTTGTCTGGGAGCAAGGCGTGCCCATGGCATCGGGCAAGTACTCGAAGAACGAGCCGTACATTCCCACCAACGTCGCGTTCGGGCCGAACGGGATGCTGTTCGTCGCCGATGGATACGGTTCCAACTGGATCCACGTTTACGACGCGAAGGGCAACTACCAGAAGACGATCACCCAGCCCGGCGCGGAGCGGGGACAGGTGCTTCAGCCGCACGGCTTGTGGGTGGATGACCGAGGCAAGACGCCGTTCCTCGTAGTCGCCGACCGCTCCAATCGGCGGCTGCAGTACTTCGATCTCGACGGCCAGCACGTGTGCTTTGTGAAGGCGGGAATGCGGCTCCCGTGCCACTTCTCGATCCGCGAAGGCGAGTTGCTCGTGCCCGACCTGCAGAGCGTGGTGACAATCCTCGACGAGGATAACCGCGTGATCGTGCATCTTGGGGACGGCGACCCGACAAACCTGCGCGGCCGACCCCGAAGTGAGTTTGTGCCCGGCAAGTTTGTCCACCCGCACGACGCGATCTTTCTGCGAAACGGTGACATCCTGGTCTCGGAGTGGGTGCCAATCGGGCGGGTTACGCTCCTCCGCCGGGTGTAGTGCCACAATCCCCTTGGCATGTCGGAGCTTCGCTATCATCCGTTCCTTGACACGTGGGTCATCACCGCCACCCACCGCCAGGATCGGACGTTCCACCCGCCCGCCGACTATTGCCCGCTCTGCCCGACCAAGCCGGGGGGATTCCCGACCGAGATTCCCTTGCCCGAGTACGACATCGTCGTGTTCGAGAACAAGTTTCCGTCGCTCTCGCCGAATCCGCCGGAACCTGCGGTCAGTGGCACCGACCTCGTCCCGATCCGGCCGTCGCACGGAGTCTGCGAGGTCGTTTGCTACAGCCAAAACCATCATGCGACTTTCGCAACGTTGCCGGATGAGCAGGTTCGCAAGCTGACGCGCGTTTGGCGCGACCGCTATGTCGATCTCAGCACTCGGAACGGCATCGAGTATGTGTTCATCTTCGAGAACAAGGGCAAAGAGATCGGGGTGACGCTGAGCCACCCCCACGGGCAGATCTATGCCTATCCGTTCGTGCCGCCGGTGCTGGCGACGGAACTCGCTTCGGAGCGGCGCTACCAAGCCGAGCATGGACGCTCGCTGTGGTCGGATTGGCTGGCCGAGGAGATGGCGGGGCCACGTGTGGTGGCCGAGAGCGAGACCTTCGTCGCCGTGGTTCCGAAGTTCGCTCGCTACCCCTACGAGATCTGGGTGGTCGCGAAAGGGGACTTACCCACGCTAGCCTCGATGTCGGATGAACAACTCGACGACTTGGCGGCGATGCTGCTCAAGGTGACGCGGGGTTATGACCGATTGTTTGGCTTCTCGCTCCCCTACATCATGTCGATGCACCAGCACGCGTCAAGTCGTTTCCATGTCGAGTTCTATCCGCCCTACC
Source organism: Methanoregulaceae archaeon (assembly GCA_020850325.1). Classification (GTDB taxonomy): domain Bacteria; phylum Armatimonadota; class Fimbriimonadia; order Fimbriimonadales; family Fimbriimonadaceae; genus JANJUB01. The sequence goes on along the minus strand of JADZEW010000021.1, from coordinate 214,952 downwards.
GAACGGCGGACAAGCTGAAGTACCTCGCGGGAAGCGAAGCTGGCGCGGGCGCGTTCATCAACGACACCCTGCCCGAAGACTCCGCGGCAAGGTTGCGGGAGTGCATGAGTTAAGAACTTCAAGCGCCGCACGAGTACCCTCTCCTTGCTTGGCAGGGAGAGGGTCGGTGAGCGTAAGCGAACCGGGGTGAGGGGCGACTTGCTAAGAGCCCCTCATCTCAACCCTCTGCGAGAGGCTGTCGCGCGGCACGAGCCATCCACGCCCCTCGTCTGCCTCATCACTTCCGGCGGAAGGCTTGCATGCCTCACCGCGGGCCCAGCTGCTCCGAGAAGTGCCGGCTCAGATCGAACTCGCCTTGGGCCGTGAACGACCGTTGGAACGGCACTTCAAGAGTGTCATTGCGCGCCCACTTGACCGGCTCAAAGAGAACGTGTCCCTTGACGAACACGCGGAACTCGCCCGCCGGCAACTTCACCTCAAACCGGCCGTCTTTAAGCGGTCGCGCCGTTAACACCTTGCCGCTCGGGGTCGTGAACTCCACGCGCGTCGAGTTCCAGTCGAGAATCCCAGCCCGACGGGCCGGATCCAGAAGCCGCTCGGGGCCAGGAGCCAACCGCACCGTCGTCCGAACGACCGGGTCGCTCGGCGTCACCACCCGATCCTTGAACTTCATCCGCTCGATCTGGCCCCATGCGTCCATGAGTTGGATTTCGAACTCGTCCTTCGCGGTCTCGGTGATGAGGTACCCGCCCACATCATCTTTGAGCCAAGCTTCGGGCGGTGACTTGCTGCGGCTGGCCTTCGCACACGCACGGAGCCCCCGTTCAAAGCGCACTCGGAACGGGTCGAAGTCAAGGGTCTGCGCCCCCTCGAACGCTTGACGGACACAACTGCCGACAACGTGCGCTTCGGATTCCGGACGCGCGGGCCTGCCCTCATCGGTTATGAGGGTCGGCGTCGCCGCGGTCACCACGCCGCCCACCGCCCCGGCCAGCAAACTCAGGCCTAACAGGGCAATCACAAAGGTGCGAGCCCGCGTGGGGGGACGAAACACGCCGACTCCCGCACCGATGAGGACGAAGACGCTCATCGCCGCCAGACCCGCCGCAATGCCGCGATCGCGCGCCGCACGCTCGCTGAAGAACTGCGGCATCTCGGGGGCGTCACCCTTCCACTCGATGGCGTAGTCCGATTGCATCTGATCTCGCAAGAGTTTGCTGCGCAACCGGGTGGCCAGCCCTCGGTCCGGCAGGTCGGCGATGATGTCCGCATGCCGAAGCGCAAAGGACGATTGGCGAACGTTGAACATCGGCGGCGCCTCCAGCTTCTCAGCAATGAGTTTGCGGCTGCGAAGCAGCGTAAGCGGCGGGCACTCGGCGACCTTCGGCCCGATGACCACCAAGTCCAGATCGAGCCGGTCACTGACCACGCCCGTCAGGCGCATCGGATACACCGGCTCCTCGGCGGGGAACTTGATTCGCACCGGGTGCGGCGCGGCGTCGGCGGCCATGTCCTTGCGAAAACGCGCCGTCATGAAGCACCACCCCTCGCGGATGTAGCTCTCGATGACGGGCCGCGCGTGGTCGGGGAGGGGCGTGCCCGCCTTGTCGAGCCACTGGACGAGGGCCTTGGCATCGTCCGACTTCACCACGCTCACGTCGTACGAGCCAATCGTCTGGCGGTCGAGCACACGTACGGTATCTCCGCCGCCCGCGGCACTCTTCGCGGCATGCAGCGTTGAAGCGGGAGAGAGAATGAAGACAAACGCCGGGATCGCGAACAACAGCACAAGACGGTGCCAGCGCGGACCCGACCTCCAGCGCAAGACGATCAAAGCAGCCAGGAGGGTCGAGCACAGAATCATCGTGGCGTCATAGCGTTCGCCCGAGTCACGCGCGCGGACCATCGGCGACAGCTCGCCGAAGACGAGGTCCATCACGCTCGGGCGGGCCTTGCCGATCTCGGTCGGCGGCGCGGGTAGAGGAATGACCCAGCTGTACTCGCCCGCCGCCGCGCGCAAGTTGGACTCGACGAACAAGGTCTGCTGACCCTCGTTCCACACAATGATCGCCCGCTGGTCGGGGATCGTCAACTTGGCCCCGACGTTCTTACCGAAGAACCCGCCATCGGCCGCGCCAAGCTGAGCGACCACCATGAGCAGCAGGATCGCGACCGCACCCAAAGTACGCCTGGCCATACGCATTGGACGGACTACGGGATTCGAAAGTTAGGCGGGCTTACCCGAGCCAGTTTGATCATCCTCCAAATGCCTCCTCAGCGCATCCAGCCGTCGGTCCCACCGACGCGTCAGTTCTTCGACCATCTGGTGCATCGCCGAGAGCGCTTCGGGTTCGAGGTGGGCGTAGACTTCCCTTCCCTTCGGCTCCAAGACCACCAGCCCCGCATCGACCAGCACCTGAAGCTGCCTCCGCGCGCCTTGGCGGGTGAGGTCGAGCCCCTCGGTCACCCGGCCCACCGTCATCGGCGACTCGGTGCTCAGCCGCTCCACCATCGTATAGCGGAGCGGGTCGCCCAGCGCGCGAAACAGAGTCGGTGCGCTCACGGAGCAACCCTCCCCGCCCTACGTTGTGGGCGAGGGATGTATCGTGCCCTCGCAGAACCAACACAGGGGTTTCCTTTCCGCGCCGGGACGAACCCACCGGCGGCCTCAGGATAAGTCTCTCTTTCTGGACGCATCATGCGGACACGTGATTCGCGAGTTCGTTGAGCTGATACTCCCAGCCGCCGGTGTTGTCTTCGAAGTTCTGGGCCGCGTAAGACTCGGGGAGCGTAGCGAACCCGGTTTCGGTGACGCAGACTTCGGTGCCTTGGTCGGTGGCCGAGAGTCGGAACTCGACGAGAGTGTTCGGATGCTCCAGTGGGTTAGACGTAAAGCCGTCCGGCACAAACGCAGTGCCCGAGACCCAGCGATAAGCGAAGTAGGTGGGCGGCTCCTTGGCGATGATGGCGAGTCGGAACCGGCCGTACTTGCCTTCGTCGATCACCGGCTGGGAGCCGACTTCGAAGTCGCCTTCGACCCCGTTCGAGAACCAGGTGCCGAACTCCGCGGGGTCGGAGATGGCCTTGAAGACGCGCTCGATGGGAGCCGCGATGACGACGGAGCGTTCGATTCGATCGGGGACGGTGTTCATAATGCAATATTATTGTTGCATATATCTCGGTGGCCGAGCAACCCAAGCCAGCCCCAGCCCACCCGGGCTATCATGAGTAGCTCACTTATGACGCCACTTGCGAGCACGCTCCAGAACTGGCAGCGCGAGGGGTTCATGATCGTCATCTCGACCGATCAGCCGAACCGCGCGCGGTCCGTGCTTGCCCAGGTGGACCTCCATCCGCAGGAGCTTGAGGCCGGCGCGACTCCCGAACCCGGTCGCCTGTATCTAGCGCAAGGCAATCTCGGCGGGGGGTTCGTCATGCCCGAGCGTAAGTTTGCCCTGGTCTCGGACGCCGAGCTCTTCGGCGTGGCGCGGCTGAAACTCCCCCAGAAGCGGTTCACCGAGGGTGCCCCGATCGCCACCGTGCTCGATCTCAAGCCTGGCGACTACGTGGTCCACGTCAGCTTTGGCATCGGCGTCTTCCGAGGGCTCGTTTCGCGCGAGGTGGAGGGGGTGAAGAAGGAGTTTCTCTTCATCGAGTACGCGGCGCCCGACAAGCTGTTCGTGCCCGCCGATCAGTTGGACCGCGTGCAGAAGTACCTCAACCCCGGCGACAGCCAACCCAAACTGAACCGCCTTACGGGCGGCGAGTGGCAAAAGACCATCGCCAAAGCCAAAGACGACGCCCGCGCATTCGCCCGCGATCTCGTGAAACTCTACGCGGAGCGGAAGGCGGTGCGGCGCCGCCCTTTTGGCCCGGACACTCCGTGGCAAGCGGAGATGGAAGCGACCTTCCCGTGGGTGGAGACGCCGAGTCAGATGGCGGCGATCCGGGACGTGAAGCGCGACCTGCTCGAGGAGTGGCCGATGGACCGGCTGATCTGCGGGGACGTGGGGTTCGGGAAGACGGAAGTCGCGATCCGGGGGGCGTTCAAGGCGATCCAGGCGGGCCGCCAGGTAGCGGTCCTGTGTCCGACGACGATTCTCAGTGAACAGCACTTCCGCAACTTCCGCGAGCGGCTTGGCGGATTCGGCGTCCGCATGGGATTGCTGAACCGATTCCGCTCCGCTAAGGAGAAGGCCGAGATTCTGAAGGGCCTTGCCGAAGGCAAGATCGAGCTCGTGCTCGGCACCCACGCGCTCCTCTCCAAGGAGATCGCGTTCAAAGACCTCGGCCTCGTGATTGTCGACGAGGAGCAGAAGTTCGGCGTCAAGCAAAAGGAGTCGCTAAAGCACCTGCGCACCTCGGTCGATGTGCTTTCGATGTCGGCGACGCCGATTCCACGGACGCTCAGCATGGCGATGATGGATCTGCGCCAGATGTCGCTCATCAACGATCCGCCCCCGGGGCGGCTCGCGATCCGAACCTATGTCCGCCCATACGTCTCCGACGTCGTTCGCGAGGCGGTGTTGCGAGAGCTCAGTCGCGGTGGCCAGGTGTTCTATGTGTTCAACCGGGTGGATCAGATTTACCACGTTGCCGAGCGGCTGAAGAAGCTCGTTCCCACTGCGCGCGTGGGAATCGGCCACGGCCAGATGACGGAAGCCGAACTCGAACCGGTGATGATCGGCTTCATCAAGGGCGAGATCGACGTACTTCTGTCGACGACGATCGTCGAAAACGGCATCGACATCCCGAACGCGAACACGCTGATCGTCGAGAACGCCGATCGCCTGGGTCTATCCCAGCTCTACCAGCTCCGTGGGCGCGTCGGGCGCTCCGATCGCCAGGCTTACGCCTACTTCCTGTATCACCAGAAAGAGCTGGGGGACAATGCGATGCACCGGCTACAGGCGTTGCAGGAGTTCTCTTCGCTCGGCTCGGGTTACTCGCTGGCGTTCCGCGATCTGCAGATCCGCGGCGCAGGCGAACTGCTCGGCGCAAAGCAGCACGGCGCGATGGCGGCGATCGGCTATGAGCTGTACACCCAACTGATCGAGGAAGCGGTCAGCGCCCTCAAGCAGGGCGTGGATGGGGCGCCGGTCGTCATTCCCGGACAGGAAGTTGAGATCGACTATGGCCCGCTGCCGGTCTTCGACCTACCCGTTGCCGCGTACATTCCCGAGACGTACATCCGCGAACAGTCCCAGCGGCTCTACTTCTACCAGCAGCTGATGTCGACCCGAACGGTAGAGCGGCTGAGCGAGGTATCGAGCGAGGTTGAAGACCGCTACGGCCATCCCCCCGAGCCAGTGAAAGCCGCGTTCGAGGTGATGCGCATGCGGATGTCGGGCAAGAAGTTCGGGTTTGAGAAGGTCGACGGCAAGGGCGGGCGGCTGTCGGTGAGCTTTGAGAATCGCGCCGCGATCGCGCCGCGGATCTTCAGCATGATGACCCGTGCCCGGCGCGATGTGTATATCACTCGCGACGCCATGATCTGGCCGTACTCGGGCGATCCGCTGGCGGCAACTCGCGCGATGGTCGACACGTTTGAGCGTTGCGTAGACGCCTACGAACGGGAGCGCGAAGACGCGGGACTGGATTGAGAGCCGTTTGGGATAGGCATTGCTTTGTACACCTAGCGGCGTCTTTTTTGTAGCCGCCGGATGCCATTGTGCCGGCGTCATAGGAACGCAAGGTCGGCCCAACGCGGGCACGAGTGCATCCCGCGGCTACGAGGGACGGAAGGGTCAATCGGGATACTCTGGCGACCCCACTCAGCACCAAACCAAGTAGACTCCCTGCCCATGGGGCGATGGCGATCGATCGGGGCGGCCACGGCGACATTGCTCGTCGCCAGCGGCGTTGCCCAGAAGACTCCCGTCGAGCCACCTCGACCCCCGCTCCCCGACCCGGCGGCCCTGAGTTGCCAAGCCGCGATCCTCATTGACGAGGCCAGCGGACAGGTGCTGTTCGAGAAGCGCGCGGACGAGCGAATGTTCCCCGCCTCGACCACCAAGATTCTCACCGCCCTCCTGCTGATCGAGCATTGCCGACTCGATGAAACCGTCACCGCCCCCGAGGACATCGAGAAGGTCGGCGAGGCATCGCTCCACTTGAAACCGGGCGAGCGGCTCGCGTTGGATCACCTCCTCGCCGGCATCATGCTCCGCAGCGGCAACGACGCGAGCGCGGCCGGAGCCACCCACGCCGCGGGCTCAGTCGAGAAGTTCGCCGAGATGATGAATGAACGCGCGCGCCGCCTCGGCTGTACCGGGTCGCAGTTCAAGAATCCCCACGGGCTCCACGATCCTGAACACTACACAACCGCCCGCGATTTGGCCCTCATCGCCCGCGAAGCGATGCGCTACCCCGAGTTCCGAGAGATCGTGCGCTCCCGCAAAGCGGTCATCGATCGCGAGCCGGGCCAGACCGACAAGCTGATCGTCAGCCGCAACAAGTATCTGGCCGATGATCCGACCGCTGACGGCATCAAGACCGGATTCACCCGCCCGGCGGGCATGTGCTTCGTTGGCAGCGCTTCGCGCAACGGCTTCCGACTGATCTCGGTGGTGATGAAAAGCGATGCTTGGCGCAGCGATACCCAAGACCTGATCGACTGGGGCTTCAAGACCTTTTCGCCGACGCGACTGGTGTCGGCGGGCGAACCGCTGGCGCAGACGATCAAGCTCGCCAATGGCGAGGAGATCACCCCCGTACCGGTGCGCTCGTTCCGAGCGATGGTAACGGCGGGAGAGACCCCGGAGCCCGAAATCGCGATCATTCCCTCAGCGGGGCTGCGATTGCCCATCGCCCCGGGCCAACAGGTGGGCCATATCGAAGTGAAACATGCTGACCGAGTCGAAAAGATTCCTGTCGTGTCGAGGTTTGCCGTGGGGGCTACGCCCCAAAAACAAGCACGGATGCCCTTCGCCCTGGGCGCGGTTGCGTTCCTGGCGTTTTGGGCGGGGCTGCGCAGCCGCCGAAACCGGTTCTTTGAGCGGACCTTAGGAGGCAGACGATGAGTGAACGACTCCATAAGCGGATCGCCGCATCCGGGATATGCAGCCGCCGCGCGGCGGAAGAACTGATCAAGGCGGGCCGAGTTGCGGTCAATGGCGATCCCGTGATTCAAATGGGCGTCATCGTCACCGATGACGACATCGTGACCGTCGACGGCGAACCCATCGGTCGCCCGCCGCTCTACGTTCTGGTGATGCACAAGCCGACGGGCTATGTCACCACCCTTTCCGACCCCCAAGGTCGCCCCACGGTCAAGCGTTTGCTGCCCGCGATCGGCGCCGCGCTCAAGCCGGTCGGCCGTCTCGACATGAACAGCGAAGGGCTCCTGCTGTTCACCAACGACGGCGAACTCTCGAACCGGCTGGTCCACCCGCGCTGGGGCATGGAGAAGGAATACGAGGTCACCGTGGAAGGCGTCCCCAGCATGGAAGACTTGGATCGGCTGCGCAAGGGCATCTACATCGATGGCGGCAAGACCCGGCCGGCGGTGGTGGAACTGCTCTCGAAGCCCGATCGCAAGGCGACCACGAGCAAGCTGAAGTTCATCCTCCATGAGGGCAAGAAGCGGCAGATTCGACTGATGTGCGACGCGATCCGATGCCCGGTCGTGAAGCTCGTCCGCGTTCGGATCGGCTTCCTACGCCTCAAGGGCATGCCTCCTGGCCAGTGCCGGATGCTGGGCAAGCAAGATATCGAGCGACTGGCGAAAGCCGTCGGCCTGGACCGCTAGCTAGCTCTCCCTCTCGCCGGAGCGAAAGGGAGGGGACATTTCCGGGTACCACACTCCTATGCGGATTCTCATCATCGGCGGCGGCGGACGCGAGCACGCCTTGGCCTGGAAGTTGGCTCAGGAGCACACCGTCTATGCTTGCCCCGGCAATCCGGGCATCTCCCAGGTGGCAGAGTGCATCGTCGGCGATCCGCTGTCGACGGCGATCCAGCTTCGCCCCGACCTCGTGGTGGTCGGACCCGAGAACCCGCTCATCGAAGGGCTCGCCGATCGGATGCGCGTTGAAGGGCTCACCGTGTTCGGCCCCGGGACGGACGGCGCGCAACACGAAGCGAGCAAGGCATTCTCGAAGACCCTGATGCAGGAAGCCGGCGTTCCGACCGCGCCCTTCAGCATCCACACCGACGCGGCGAGTGCGCGCATGGCCGCCAAGGCTCGCTTCGACGCCGGGCAAAGCGTTGCGGTCAAACCAAGCGGTGCCGCGCTCGGCAAGGGGGTCGTAGTTTGCGACACTTACGAGGAAGCTGACGAGGCGATCGCAATGATGTTGGAGGACGGCGACCTCGGCGAGGCCGGGGAGACCGTCGTGATCGAGGACCGGCTGCGCGGATGGGAGTTCAGTTTGCTCAGCGTGGTGAGCGGCACCGAGTTTGTCAGTTTGCCGGTTGCGCAGGACTACAAGCGCGCCCTCGATGGTGACCGGGGTCCGAACACGGGCGGCATGGGCACCTACTCGCCAGTGGCCAAGGTCGACGAAGAACTTGTGCAGAAGGCCGAAGACCGGATCGTGCGGCCGATGCTCCAAGCGATGAAGGAGCACGGAATCGACTACCGCGGGGTGCTGTTCTCGGGGGTGATGGTCGTGGAGGGCGAGCCGATGTGCCTGGAGTACAACGTGCGATTCGGCGACCCGGAGACGCAGACGGTGATGCGTCGGCTTGGGTCCGGTTTGGGCGAACTCCTTTATGCCGCGGCGACGGGGCAGCCCCTGCCGTCGGTCTCAGTTGATGTTCCGGCGGCGGTGACGGTCGTGTTGGCCAGTTCGGGCTATCCCGGCGCATATGCGAAGGGCATTCCGGTGTCGATTCCTGGCGATCTGGATGAGTCGGTGGTGGTGTTTCATGCGGGCACGGCGCCGATGCGTCGAGACGAACCCACCGACGCCCTCAGCCGCCGGGGCGAAGGGGAGTTTGTGTCCGCGGGCGGGCGGGTGCTGGGGGTGAGTGCAACGGGGGCGACCGTCGCCGAAGCCCGGGCTAAGGCGTACGCCGCCGCCGAGCGAATCGAGTTCGAAGGCAAGATGCTGCGCCGCGACATTGCCGCCGAGCAGTAAACTCAGGTCGTGAGCTACGCCGTCGGATGCGTGCCGTACCTGAATGCCAAGCCGTTGGTCTGGTCGTTCGCGGGCGAGGACTCTCCGGTCCGGGTCCAGTTCGATGTGCCCTCACGATTGCCAAAGTTGCTCGATGATGGTCAAGTGCAAGCCATCCTCGTGTCCTCGATCGAGGCGCTACGGCGGCCACGAGTTGCCGATGGCGTTTCGATTTCGTCGTTCGGCGAAGTGCTGAGCGTGCGCCTCTTCAGTCGCGTCCCCTTCGAGCAGATTCGCACGCTTGCCCTCGACCAGAGTTCGATGACGAGCAACGCCCTTGCCCAGATTCTGCTCGCTGAGCAACACGGCTGCCAGCCGAACACCACTGCCCTGCCTCCCGAGCTTGCCACCATGCTCGACACCGCCGATGCCGGCGTTCTGATCGGTGACGCCGGGATGCGCGCCGACGGCACGGGTTTGCATGTCATGGACCTCGGTGCGGCGTGGACCGAACTGACGGGATTGCCCTTCGTCTGGGCGCTTTGGGTCGGTGGCGACGGTCTGGACGAAACTCTGGCGGGCCACTTGGCCGACGCCGCGCCCCGAGCCCTCGCCAACCTCGACACGCTGCTGCCGACCTTTGCCGCCGAGTCCGGGTTCAGCGAACCCCTCGCCCATCGTTACTTCACCGAGGTCATGGATTACGAGTTCGGCGAGGCACACCGCGAGGGACTCGCGGCTTACGCCGAACGACTCCTCAAGCACGGACTAGTTCAAGAAGCCACGATCCCACAGATTGTGGGCAACGCGTCGTTAGCTCGTTAGCCTAGCAACGAACCGTAGCCGTACGTAGTCCGCGGTCCACGTTCCTTGGTCGTCGCAGAGCGCGGGCCTCAATAAGTCGACTGCGTCCTCGGTGACGCCGGGAATGTCTTCCGGCTGGCATCGCTCGAAAAACGGCCCGGCAAACGTCTGTAACCAACCCGCCATGTGCGTTGGCAAAAGCGTGGGCCGAGGGATCAGTGCAATATGATCAACGACGAATCCGCCCTTGACGAGCCGCTTCGTGTAGTTCTCCGGTGTGGGGAAGAACCAAGGCGAGAAGTCGCGACAAGCCACCCCGCGCTTATCCATCGCCGCCCGCAAAGCCACCGTAATGGCGGCCACGTTGCCATGGCCCCCGAACTCGCCAACGAACCGTCCGCCCGGGCGCAGCGCCCTCGCGACACCAGCGATGACCGCATCCGCCTGAGGAATCCAGTGAAGCGCGGCGTTGGTGAACACCGCGTCGAACTCGCGGCTGAAGGTCAACGCATCGCCCGACATCAGCCGGGCATCGACGCCCAGAGCAATCGCAGCTCGGATCATTTCGGCCGAGCGATCGACCCCGACGACCGAAGCACCTCGCCGCATCATTTCCACGGTCAGCGCCCCGTCGCCGCAGCCAAGGTCGAGAATACGCTCGTTCGGTTTGGGGTCGAGCAGGTCCACGACTGCATGGCCGTAATCCGAGACGAAGCGGGCATGCTCGTCGTATTGGCTGGGGTTCCAGTCGTTCATCTTCCTAGTTTGCCCGACCCCCGGCCCCTCGGGTACCCTCTACAGGTTCCCGAAGGCCCTTCCGGAACCCAAAAACCACTATGATCATTCTCGTCCCCGTCAAGCGCGTGGTCGATCCGTATGCCCGGGTGAAGCCCTTGGCCGACGGTTCCGGAATCGACACCAGCGGCGTCAAGTTTGAGATCAACCCCTTTGACGAGATCGCTCTCGAAGAAGCCGTCCGCCACAAAGAACGCGACCCGAACATCACCGTGCTCGCGGTCAGCATCGGCGCTTCCGAGTGCGAAGAACAGCTTCGCAAAGCGCTCGCCATGGGCGCGGATCGCGCGATTCTCGTCGAGACCGCCGAGGTCTACGATTCGCTGGGCGTGGCCGTTGAACTCAAGGCCGTCGCAGAGGCAGAGAGTGTCGACGTGATTTTGATGGGGAAGCAGGCCACCGACGACGACAACAACCAAGCCGCCCAGATGCTCGCCGCCAAACTCGGCTGGCCCCAGGCGACCTTTGCCGCCAAGGTCGAGTTCGCCGGACGGACCGCCAAGGTCACGCGCGAGACCGATGCTGGCGAGGAGACGCTTGAACTCGATCTTCCCGCCGTGATCACCGCGGACCTACGATTGAACGAGCCTCGCTACATCGCTCTGCCGGGCATCATCAAAGCGCGAAGTAAGCCGCTGGACCGACGCGCGCCCAGTGCGCCCGCCCAGTCTAAGATTCGGAGGCTCAAGGTGGAAGCAACTCCGCCGCGCGCCGCCGGACGCAAGGTCGCGTCGATTGATGAGCTGGTAACCGAACTGAAGAACAAGGGAGTGTTGGCGTGAGCAAGCTGTTAGTCGTTGCATTCAATGAGAGCGATGTTGCGGCGGGAGCCGGCCTGGCGGCTGCGCTGGGTCTGCCCTACGACGTGCTCGATACCGTCGGATCGCACGCGGTTGCGGACGCATTGGCCCCGGCCATCGCCGGAGCTCTTGGCGGTTACTCGCACGTCGCCGCCGTCAGTTCGATGCGTTCGAAGGACGTGATGGCCCGAGTGGCGGGCATCGTCGATGGCGCGATGGTCACCGATGTGATCGCCGCTCAGTCGGCCACTGTGTTTCAGCGTCCGATCGTCGCCGGAACGATGATCGAAACCGTTGAGGTGCTTGGATCGCCGACGGTCCTCACTTTCCGCCCGGCCGGATTCAAAGGCTCCGCCGAAATGGGATCGCGAACGCCGGTGACGGCGGGCGCGGGCCAAGCTCGCCGAGTCGGAGCTAACGAGCGTCAGGGCGGACGCCCCGACCTCACCCAAGCCAAGGTCGTCGTCAGCGGCGGACGCCCGCTCAAGGATGCCGCCACCTTTGAAAGCGTCATCGGCGGCCTGGCGGATGCGCTGGGTGGCGCTGCCGGTGCCACTCGAGCCGCCGTCGATAGCGGCATCGCTCCGAACGAGCTGCAGGTGGGACAAACCGGCAAGATCGTGGCCCCCGACTTGTACATCGCGGCGGGAATCTCCGGCTCGACCCAGCACATGGCGGGAATCAAGGACTCCAAGGTGATCGTCGCGATCAACAAAGACCCCGATGCCCCCATCTTCGAGTTTGCAGATTTCGGATTGGTGGCTGATCTCTACGAGGCGATTCCCGCTCTGCGAGCCGCACTCGGAAAGTAGGACCTTGAATCCTGGGACCGGCTAAACCCGTTCTAGTACAATCAGACTTCGGGAGGCCGGGTGGAACGCCAGCAAGACACGCACGACGATTTGCAGCACGTTGCGGACGAGGTCCGTAGCGTCCTGCAATTGGCGGAGCGATTACGCGAAGCCCAGGGCGGCACGCTGGACGACGAGAGCATCGTCGCCGTAGCCGAGGCCACCGGCACCCCCGAGGAATACGTCCGGGTGCTCGCTCGAATGCAGCAGCCTGAGAAGAAGCAGGGCGTCTTCTCGAACCTAAAATCGGCGTTCTTCACCCTCGAGCCGGACGTTCGATCGTCGGTGCTCGCCGCCCTCGCCGCCACATTCACCGCGTTCTTCCGAGTGGTGTCGATGGTGCAGTCGGGAGCCGGCGCGACCTTCTTCGACAGCCTGTCCCTCATCTGCCTTGGCCTCGCGATCTGGACGATCAGCCTCTCCCGAGATCGAAAGGGAGCGGCACTCGGTGGCGCGCTGTACGGCGGAGTGCTGTTCGTGTCGCTCGGCCTGTTCGCCTACGTGATTCAGGCACCGTGGGCGGCTCCCTCGTTTCTCCTGATCGCCTTCTTGGTCGGTGGCGCCTTTGGCGGAATTTTGACCCAGCGGTTGATCGCCCGCTTCAGGGGCCGTTTGGGCCTGCAAGATCCGATGACCGAGCGCCAAGAACTGCTTCGCCAACTGGTCACGATTCAGGACAAGCTGCGCACCGGCGAACAAAGCGCCACGTTCGTCAGCGTCGATGTCGTCGGCTCCACGCAGATCAAGGCGCAGTGCGATCCGCTGAGCGTCGAGTTCACGTTCAACGAGTATCACCTCTTTCTCGAGCTGGTCGCGAAGCGTTTTCAAGGGAGAGTGCACTCGACTTCCGGCGACGGCGCGATCCTCGCCTTCGATCATCCGCAGCAGGCGTTCGCGGCCGCGAGAAACTTGCAGACCGGCATCATCGAGCTGAACACCTTCCGCAACAAGACCGGTTCGCCGCTGGTCCTGCGGGTCGGGTTGCACACCGGAACCGTCGTCGCCCCCCAGGCGGGCGACCTCACCTCGCTGAACTTCGCCCACGTCATCGACGTCGCGGCGCATTTCCAGAAGGTGTGTCCTCCCGGCGGCATCGCGGTCAGCGACGCGGCGGCCATCCATTTGCCGGGCGGTGCGCCGTCGGTGGGAGTGGAGAAGGTCCGCGCCGCCGATCTTTCCGGGACCGTCTGGCTTCCCCGACACGCCGTTCGTGCGCTCGCCGAGGGCGCCCCGCCGCCTCTGCCGGGGGTTTCGGGATGAAGCGCGCCGTGTTGTGGGTGATTCCGCTGGTCTGGCTCGCGGGATGCCGCCAGGATCCACCAGCCCCTACCCCTGCTCAAGAACCGCCGAAGAAGGATCGCCTCGCCGACTGGCCCGCCGATAATCTCCTCCGCCCCGAATTCCTTTCGACCGTCGACCGCGAGGCGGGTCGCATTAAAGGCGACGCCGAGCCGACTCGCGTTCCGGCCCGCTACAAAATGCCCGATTGGTCGCAACCGACCTCGCCCATCTCGATGAAGAGTCCGCGACTCGCGCGCCTTGCCTTCCACTTTCGACCGCGCGACGAATCGTGGCGCAAGGACGATGACCAACGGATGCTCGATCTGAAGAACGGGAAGCCGCGGGGGAGCGAACAGCTGGTGATGGCCCGCCCTTGGGTGGGCTGGTACGGCCAGGCCAGCGGCCGCGAGGCGTTGCCCGAGAATCGCGAACGTAACTACACGCTGCGCGTGTATCACCTCTACGCGAACAATCGCCATCTGGAGGTCCACCTGGAGTGGCCTACGGGCGATAAGGACGCGTTCGAGGAAGGCCTCTCGATGCTGGCGCATCTGGTCTACAGCATCGAGCCGCTGGAGACGCCGTGAACCGGATCTTATTGGTTCGGCCGACCGCCTTCGCCTATCACCCCGAGGCGGCGGCGACCAACACGTTTATGCGGGAGGCTCCAGTGGACGCGGTGCTCAGTGAGTTCGAGGGCGCGGTGGCCGCTCTGCGGGCGGCGGGGGTGACGGTCGACGTGCTGGATTCGCCGGAAGGATGCCCGGATGCGGTGTTCCCGAACAACTGGTTCTCGACTCACGAAGATGGGCGGATGGTGGTGTATCCGATGATGCTCGCCGCGCGCCGAGCCGAACGGAGCCTGCTTCGGGAGGGCGCCGCCTTTGCCGCTTACCCCGACGTTTGGGATCTGACGGAATACGAGGACCAAGCCCGATATCTCGAGGGCACGGGCAGCTTGGTGCTGGACCGCGAGACACAAGTCGCGTTTGCGTGCCTGTCCCCGCGCACCGATCGCGAGCTCGCCGAAAGATGGGCGGATCGGATGGGCTACCGGCTCGTGCTTTTCGAAGCGTTCGATGCCGCCGGAGTTGCGGTGTATCACACGAATGTAGTCATGGCCGTGGGCTCGACGTGGGCGGTGATCTGCGATGAGGCGTGCGCCGATGCTTCGCCGGTGATTCGCGAACTGCGCGACCTCGGCAAGTCCGTGGTGACGATCACCCTGCCTCAGATGAGCGCATTCTGCGGCAACATCCTAGAGCTGGATTCTGGCGTTGCCATGTCGCGTACGGCGTACGACGCGTTTCGCGCCGATCAGCTCGAAGTCATTCTGGCTGACCGCCCGGCGATCGTCGCCGACATCCCGACGATCGAAACCGTCGGCGGCGGAAGCTTTCGATGCATGATCGCGGAGATGGCGTAAAGGCAGAGGTGTCGAATGTGGGATGTGGAATGTCGCCGGACCAGACCCACTTTCCACACACCACATCCGCCCGGTCCTCACACTTCCAGCCGCAGCGTAATGATCTCGAACGGGCGGTAGTCCACCGGAACGAGGCCGTCGGTCGTCTCCAACTCCACGTCCGGGTTCTCCTCAAGGTCACACAGCCAAGCCGACTTGAACGGGCGGGCGCAGAAGATCTCGGCGTTGCCGCGCGCGCCGTGGCACTCGTATAGCCGCACGATGATCGCCTGGCCGTCCTCCGCCTTCTTCACCGACTCCACAACCAAGTTGCGATCGTCGCACGCCATGAACGGCGGCAGGTTGCCTTGCTCGCCGCTCCCCGGCGACAGGAACGCATGCCGCAAAGGCGCATTCAGCGCGTACGCCGCCGCCACCACGCCCGCGTAGTTGTACGGGCCGAAGTGGGGCATCAGCGCGTAGGTGAACCGGTGGACACCCATGTCGCATTCGGGGTCCGGGGCCTTCGGCGCCTTCAGCAGCGACAGCCGCATCACGTTGCCGTGGATGTCGTGGCCGTACTTGCCGTCGTTCAGAAGCGCGACCCCGTGGTCGCCTTCGCTCAGGTCGGCCCACTTCTGGGCGCAAACCTCGAATCGCGCGACATCCCACGACGTGTTGAAGTGGGTCGGCCGCTCGACGTTGCCGAACTGAATCTCGTACGTCGCTCGCGGCGAGTGGATGTTCATCGGGAACGCGACCTTGAGCAGCTTGTCTTCCTCGCGCCAGTCGATCTCCGTCTCAAACAGGATGATTGGAGCCGCACCGAGCACGATCCGCTGGCGGATTCGGCTGTTGCCGAACGTCTTTTCCACTTCCGCCGCCACCCGCACCGGGCCACGCTCGACGATCTCGAACCGATCGCTGCGCACCAAGTCCGTGCCCGTCTCGAAGGCGTACGGGTCGATGTCCCACGCAGACCAGAATATCGGCTTATCCTCGAACAGTTGAAACATGTTGGCGAGCTTGCCGGGGGCGACAAACTCGGTGCCGTCCTCGAGGCTCTCGATGCTCGTGATGTTGCCGTTGCCGTCGAACCTTACGCTCAGCGAGCCATTCTCCAGCCGTCGCAGGTTGTTCGAAGCACGAAGCCGCGTGCGTGAAGCCACCGGGGCATCGCTGAGATCGGCCACCGCCACGCTCCCGATCGCGCATGATGGCGTCTGGAACACGAGCGACCGCTCGCCAAACGCTTCCACCAACTGAACCGGCAACTGCTCGTCGCAACAGATCAGGGACTGGGGCACGGCTTCGTCGGTCCACGGTATCCGTCCGAGACCCGGCACGGTCGCGTTTTGATACAGCGCAACAGGGCGGGCCATCTCGGAGCGATCCAGCCCCGAGCCGATCTTCACCAGGCTCTCCGCCACGACCCTCTCGCCGATCTCACGCACCGTCGCGTAGTCGATCTCGCTGTCGCGGTACACCTCGTTCACCGAGGAACCGGGGATGATGTCGTGGAACTGGTTGAGCAGCACAAGCTTCCAAGCGGCTTCGAGGTCCGCCTTGGGGTAGCCCTTGGTGAAGTCGCTCCGGAAGCATGCCAGCAACTCCGCATCGCGCAGCAAGAACTCGCAATAGCGGTTGTGCATCTTGTTGCGCGCTTGGCTGGTGTAGGTTCCGCGGTGATACTCCAAGTAAAGTTCGCCAACCCAAGTGGCGAGGTCACGGCTCTTGTTGTGGGCTTCCTGAAAAAAGTCGAGCGCGCGCTTCCCCTGCATCACGTCGGGCATGTTCGAGGCGGTTCGCGCGCGGCGAAGGAACTCGAGGTGCTTTTCGGTGGGACCGCCGCCGCCGTCGCCCCAGCCGAAAAGATACAGCGAGGTGTCCGATCGGCCGTGGTCGCGGTGGTTCTTGACGCTCTGCAACATCTGAGTGGGCGAGCAGTCGCCGATGTACGTATCTGCCGGGGGGAAATGCGACCACACGCGGGTGCCGTCAATGCCCTGCCACCAGAACGTGTTGTGCGGGAACCGGTTGATCTGGTTCCAACTGATCTTCTGGGTGAGGAAGTACTTGATGCCGAACTTCTCGAGGATCTGCGGGAGCGCCGCCGAATACCCGAACACGTCGGGCAGGAACATATCGTCGGTCGTGACCCCGAGCTTCTCGCGGAAGTAACGGCGTCCGTAGAGGAACTGGCGAACGAGCGACTCGGCACCGGTAAGGTTGCAGTCGGCCTCCACCCACATCGATCCGACCGCTTCCCACTGGCCGCGCTTTATCGCTTCCTTCACCCGCTTAAAGAGCGTCGGATACTCCTTCTCCAGCCACTCATACTGCGAGGCCTGGGAGTGCGCGAACACGTACTCCGGGTAGTCCTTCATCAGCTGGAGCTGGGTGGCCGTGGTGTGGGCCATCTTCTTCTTGGTGATCTCGATGGGCCAAAGCCAAGCGGTGTCGAGATGGGCGTGGCCAACCGGGAAGATGCGGTGGCTGACCTCGCCATTCAGGCTGAGCAGCGCATCGCGAATGAGCTTGCGGCAGCGCCCGATCGTGTCGCGTTGGTCGTCGCGGTACCGGTTGCAGACTTCGTTGAGGGCGCGCAACAGGGTGGCGTGGCTGGGGTCCGATTCGTCAAGCGCCTTCATCAAGTCTTGGGCGAACGCACAGTCGTAGTACAGCGCCTTGAGTTCTTGATCGACGACGACGAGCTCGGCTCGGTCGACGGTTTCAACCAGCTCTTGGCGCGGTAGCTCGCGGCCATGCACGCGGCACTCGGGGTTGCGAGTGTACGTCTGCACGTACAGTTCGATCTTCTCGTTGCCCGTCGCGACTTCGAGCAGCGGACAGATCTCGTGAGGACCGTCGACTCCGCGCGATGGCGAGTTACTACGCCACACGGTTCGCTCGCCGCCGACTTCCAGGATCGCGCCGACGCTCTGGCCCGCAGCCGTCTTGGGCACCCGCCCACTGACCCGGAACCACACCGTGCGGTAGGCGGGGCCGTATCGGAACCCCTTGGTCACCTCGCGGAACTCGCCCTTCTTGGCCTCGTTCTCGGTGGCGTAAGGCTCGTCGCAGAACTCGATGGTAAGCGGTGCCAGCGGCTTGGTGAGTTGGTCTTCGAGTTCGAGCTTTACGAACTGCGCGATCCGCGCGATGGTGATCTTCGGGTGCTTCAGCATGTCGGCGGGGGGAGTTTACTTTTGTTGGCTTGTTAGCATGTTGGTGTGTTGGCCGGTTGGCGTGTTGGCTTGTTGGGACGTTGGAGTTTAGGTGTCACCTCCGACCGGCCAGATGGGTGTCCATGGCGAATCTAAGTTAAATCACCTAACACACCAATACACCAACACACCAACACGCCAACACGGGTACAAGCCTCCCCATGGCTCTCCGCGTTTGAATGCCCTCTGTCACCCAGATAGGTCGGGGGCACCGCAACGCGCTCGCGGTTTGCACGACCAAGCTTCAGGCACGTGCAGTCAAGGCGACGTCCATAAGAAGGTCGCTGGACTAAGGCACTCCGGGAAAGGTCACGAAGGTGAAGCGCGCACCGGTTGCAGCACGGCCCGGACCGCCTGGGGAAAGCCCAAATGCTAGCTGAAGCCTCGTACTTACTTTGATGTCTGTGGCTCTTTCCAAGAAAGCAACGGCGGATTGCTGAGAGTCGAATCCGTAGAACTCATAGTTTGCTCCAAAGACCTTTTTGAGTTCGATTTGCTTCTCCGCGGGAAGATCGGAGAAGTTGCCAAAGTCTCCTGGCAAAGCCGGACCCTTGTTATGCTTCTTGGCGAGTCTCTTGGCAATGACGTCTTGCTCTTGCTGAAGTGCCTGCTGCAGGCGTTCGACAATCTTTGCGGCTTGCTCTAATCCCTCGCCCAACAGTTCTCCGGATATGCCGCGCGTTGATACGCGAAACCCCCCGTATCGGTCCTCAAGGTCGGTGATCGACTTGACGAGTTGCTCTTTCCCCTCCTGAGAACTTGGCCGAAAGAGGGGAAACGGCGCACGGTCCAGCTTCTCGTTCATCACCCCCTCCGCCTCTGTGCTGGCTGAAAGCTGCTCGTGGATCACTCGCCCAGATTGCGGCCCTGAGAACTGGAAGTCAATCTGCGCGACGAGCCCGATGTGCAACGGCGCTTTCATGAAGTTTGGGTCAACCATTACCCCGGGAGCTTGGGCTAGCAGGACCCGCCTGTCCTCATCGCTGAGGCTTACCAAGTTCAGCGTGAAGTCAGCCTCCATCGCCGTCTCAAGCAGCTGCAGGGCACGTATCCGTTCCTTTCGTCTCAAAAGAGGACCGATGTCCCGGTCAACGACAACTGCGCTCCTCCTGCCCCACGGCTCAATAGCTACGGTTGCGTTCTTGAGCGCCGTTGTAAGCTCTGCGAACTCCATACCGTACCGAAACTGGGCTTCCACTTTCCTTAGCTGATCACTGTCACGGGCTAGCACCAGCATGCCATCAACTCTTCTAGCTTGGTGGTCCTGAACTGGCCCTCCATGCACCGATGTGAGTAGGGCCAGGAAGAGGCAGGTGGACGTCATGACCCTTGTCCCGCACCACCAGAAGGCGGCGGCCCCGCTTCCCAATAGATCCGAGTCGAGACCCTCTCATCGAGTGTACGACCAACAGTTTCCTCGGTGTCGAAGTGGACGAACACGTTGTTTCCAGTTCTCACGTAGTACTCCACCTTGTTTTGCACAATGTGATTTGCGGGAATTGTGGCGGTGAAGATAGTGCTGTCCCACCACCAGTTATCACAGATGTCCGCAAACAGAAGCCGCCAGTTTGGGTCTGGGTTCGGTTCATCACCAACAGCCGTGAAGTTGCAGTGGAACGCAGCAAACCATCGTACTCGCGAGTTTCGCTTGCCGTCCATTCTGGACCTAGCTTGACATTGTAGAACGGGACGAGAATCGGATCGTACACGGTTTCGATCCACTCCCATTGAGCGCGGCTCGATGCGGCGAGCGTGAGCGTCATGATGGACGCCAGCAGCAACTTGAGTTTCATAAGCAGTTATCCCTTGACCCCGCCAAGTTCTTGGTCTCTGTCGCGCCAATTCCGCGAAGTCATACTTACACAGTATAAATACCCCCCCCCGAAATTCCAATAGTAATATGGCTTTCATTTTGTTTTCTGGTATTTTTACTAGTCCCTAATGGATGCTCGCTCGCTGCCGTGCTGAATCGGGGTACAAGTCTCCCCATGGCTCTCCGCGTTGGAATGCTCTCGGTTGCCCACATGCACAGCTACGGCTACGCCGCCGGGCTCAAACATCATCCCGGCGCTGAACTCGCCGGCATGTGGCACGACAACCTCGAGGAGCGGACCAAGTTCGCCCAGCAGTTCGAGACGCCGGTTTACGAAACTATCGACGACTTGCTCGCAAACGTCGATGCCGTCCTCATCTGCAGCGTGAATCGGCGACACGTGCAGCACATCGAAGCCGCCTTCGCCGCGGTGAAGCCGGTGCTGTGCGAGAAGCCGATCGTCGGAGCCGAGGACGAGGCCGCCTATCTCTCGGAGAACCTGCTCGGCAAGGGTTGGCTCATGACCGCGTTCCCGTGCCGATACTCACCCGCGTTCGGGCGGCTGAAGGAGCGGGTGGGAGAACTCGGAGCGATCCGCGCGATTTGCGCCACGAATCGCGGCCGATGCCCCGGCGGATGGTTCATCGATCCGGAGAAGTCGGGCGGGGGCGCGATGATCGACCATGTGGTCCACGTCACCGACCTGCTGCGCACGATGCTGGGTGAAGAGGTGGTTCGCGTTCAGGCGCAAACCGGTCACAACCGGTACGGCCAAGCGTGGGATGACACGGCGATGCTGACCCTCGAGTTCGCCTCGGGGGTGTTTGCGACGCTCGATTCGAGCTGGTCGCGCCCGGACCACTATAAGACCTGGGGCGACGTGACGATGAACGTCGTCGGCGAGCAAGGCGTGGTCGAGATGGATATGTTCGGGCAGACCGTGGACGTGTGGGCGTCGGCGGCGCCGAGCCACCGCTTGGCGGGTTATGGGTCAGATTTGGATGCGCTGCTTGTCGATGACTTTGTGACCGCAGTGGTTGAGGGGCGGGAACCGCCGATCACGGGGTTCGACGGCTTGCAGGCCTCGCGGGTGGCTTTGGCGGGGTATCGCAGCGCGGCTGAGCGACGAGTGGTCGCGATCTAGCGATCTCCCCTTTTCTCAAGGCGGGGAGGGGGAACCCGAACCCAGCATCCGGCTCGCGAGCGCCACTGTGCCAAAATCAACCCATGGCCGGCCATTCCAAATGGAAGAACATCCGCCTGCGCAAGGGCAAGCAGGACGCGATTCGCGGAAAGCTCTTTACCAAGATCAGTCGTGAGATCATCATCGCGGCGAAGGAAGGGGGCGGCGATGCTGATTTGAACCCTCGGCTCCGCGTCGCGATCGGCAAGGCCCGCGAGGCCTCGATGCCTGCCGACAACATCAAGCGCGCGATCGACCGCGGTACCGGCGTCATCGAAGGCGCGAACTACGAAGAGATCACCTACGAGGGCTACGGCCCCGGCGGCGCGGCGATCATGCTCGAGGTGTACACCGAGAACCGCAACCGCACCGTCGCCGAAGTTCGCCATGCGTTTTCCAAGCATGGCGGCAACCTCGCCGAAAACGGCTCGGTGGGTTGGCAGTTCAAGCACGTCGGCTCGATTACGATTCCCAAGGAAGGCGTTGACGAGGACGAACTGACGCTGACCGCGATCGACGCGGGTGCCGAGGACGTCGCGAGCGATGAAGAGACGATCACCGTCTACACCCCACGCGAGGCGCTGCACACCTGCAACGAGGCGCTCACCCAAGCTGGTTACAAGACCGACGAAGTCGCGCTGATGTACCTTGCGACCAACAAGGCGAATCCCGAGGCGGGCGACATTCCCAAACTCATCAGGCTGCTCGACTCGCTGGAAGATCTCGACGACGTGCAGGAGACGTACGTGAACGTGGACATCACGGAGGACATGCTCCAAGACGCGTGACCACCAGCAATCGCGCACCGGTGATCACGCTCATCGTGGTCGCGCTGAACATTGCCGCGGCCTACGGGTTGCTGGTGCGCCCCGAGTTGCTGTTCAGCCTTGGCTACGATCCGGCGGCACCTCAGTTCTGGATGCCGATCACCAGTCTGTTCCTGCATCAGAACGTCGTCCACCTGCTCGGCAACATGGTGTTCCTTGCCGCGGTCGGCCCCCGGGTAGAAGAAGCCGCCGGCCCATGGCGCTTCCTCTTGGTGTACGTGGCGGGAGGTTTGGCGGGGGTCTTCGCCCACGCCCTCTTCACGCCTAAGGGAGGCGCCCCAATGCCCCTCATCGGGGCCAGCGGATCGGTGGCGGCGTGTATCGCCTACTACAACATTCGGTACGTCGGGCTCCAGGTCACGCTGGCGCCGAAGATTGGCGTGCCCATCCTTGCGATCACCATCCTGTGGGTGGCCTTGCAGCTTCTCGGGGCGTTCGTATCGCTGGGCGGTGAGGTCGCCCGCACCGCTTACTGGGCGCACTTGGGCGGTTTTGCCGCTGGCCTGGGATTTGCCGCGCTGTTTCGGGCCCGCCGCGATGCGGACCGCCAGATGGGGCATGTCGTGATGGACCGCCTTGAGAAACGCAGTCCGGCGGCCAAGCTCGCGGCCAGCGACTTGCACCTCGCCGAGCATCCTGCCGATGTCGCCGCACTGCTGAAAAAGGCCGACGCGCACGCGCAGTTAGGCGATCGCGACCATGAAGCCGAGGCCCTGTTGCAGGCCCTCGAACACCTTCCCGAGTCGGGTCAGCCCGACCTGTTGGCCCGGCTCATCGGGATCGGACAGATTCAGCGGCTGCCATCGCTTCGACGGACCTTGTTAGCCGAGCGCTTTCGAGTAAGTCACGCCGATCTCGCCAAAGGGCTCTTGCTGAGCGTCGTCGCCGGATCGCCTGAGGACCCGCAGCGACCCGAAGCGCTGCTCGCACTCGCCACCATGGGAGAGTCGAGCTACCTCCAAGAACTTCGAGAGAAGTTCTCCCTCCACCCGGCCTGCGACCTGGCCCGCGCGCGAGGTCTGCTTTGAAAGCGTGGTGGCGACGGGTTCGCCCGTATGTGCTAAGCAGCCTCGTTTTTCGCATCGCGCGCGGCATCGGCGTCACGCTCCGCATCGAGGCGATCGGGTGGGATGCGGTCAAGGACCTACCCATCGGGCGCATCTACACGGGCTGGCACGGGCGATCCTACATCCCAGCCAACTTTTTTGAGGGCCGCGGCGTGTGGTGCATCATCAGCCATTCGCGCGATGGCGAAATGCAAACCCGGATCTTCAGCAGCTTCGGCTTTCAGATCATCCGAGGCTCCACCGGCCGCGGAGGTGAGCGCGCCCTCGTCGAGTCTATCCGCGTCCTTCGTAAGGGCGACGAAATGGCGATCACCCCCGATGGCCCTCGCGGCCCAGCGGGAGTCGTCCAGGGCGGCGTGCTGCTGATGGCGAAGAAAACCGGCGCGGCCCTGGTGCCGGTGGGATCGTCGGCCAAGCGCGCTTGGTACGCCCCGACGTGGGATCGCTACATGGTCGCCAAGCCGTTCTCCAAGGCGGTGTTTGTGTTCGGCGATCCCATCTATGTTCCGGCGGATGCCGACGACGCAAAGATCGAAGAGATCCGGCTAGCCCTGCAGAAAGCGATCGACGACACCCAAGCAACTGCTGACGCCCACGTCGGGGCACGCCCGCCCGCAAATCCCTCCCGACCTGATACTCCTACCAGGGAATAGCCAGACCTGCCGTGGAACGAAGACCTCGGATCGCACTTGTGATTCGGGCTGGCTATGCTAACGGGCGAATTGTTTGTTCAGGAAGGATTGATCAGCGATGATCAGTTGCGCTTGGCTGAAGACAAGCAGCGCGAGATGGGCGGTGCCGATCCGATCGCCCGGGTCCTCGTAAATCTCGGGTTTATCCAAGAGCGTGACCGGGTTCGGCTTCTCGGCAAGGTTTGGGGCATTCAGCTGGTCGACCTCAAGGAGCAGCACCCGGCCCTAGACGTGCTGCAACTCGTTCCGCCGACGTTGGCCAAGCGATTCAAAGCAATCCCGCTCGAACGCCAAGGTCACAAGCTCCTCGTCGCGATGGCGAATCCGCTCGACGTGTTCGTGATCGACGAGCTGCGCCTGGCGACCGGACTCGAGATCGAGCCAATGATCGCCGTAGAGGAGGACGTTAACAACGCGTTAGCGCTGTTCTACCGCGTCGAAGTGAACGTCAACGATCAGATCGCGGGCGTTATGAAGGACTTCGACGGACAGATCGAAGTCTCCGGACGCGAAGAGGACGAACTTTCAGAAGATGAGCTCCGCGAACTCGGAGAAGACGCGCCGATCATCCGTTTGGCGAACCTCATTATCAGCCAAGGTATCCAAGATCTCGCAAGCGATATCCACGTGGAGCCCATGCGCGATGGCGTGAGGGTCCGATACCGCATCGACGGTGTGATGATTGAAGCGATGCGCCTGCCGCGAAAGGTCCTCGCCCCGCTCATGTCGCGCTTCAAGATCGTCGCGAACATGGACATTGCGGAGAAGCGGGTTCCTCAAGACAACCGCATTTCAGTCACGGTGAGCGGTAGGGAGTATGACCTTCGCGTCTCGACGTTGCCCGTCGTGTATGGCGAGAAGATCGTCATGCGTATTCTCGACAAAGGCGGGATCAGTGTCGGCCTGTCGAAGCTGGGATTCCTGTCGCACAACCTGAAGATGGTCGAGGACTGGTCGTCGCGATCTTACGGGATCGTGCTCGTCACCGGACCCACCGGCTCCGGAAAGTCGACCACGCTGTACTCGATTCTGAACAACATTAACGACGGCCAGAACAACATCATCACCATCGAGGATCCGGTCGAGTATGAGCTCGCGGGCATCAATCAGTGCGGCGTTAACGTGCGGGCTGGAATGACCTTTGCCAAAGGGCTTCGTGCGATGCTCCGACAAGACCCTGACATCATCATGGTCGGCGAAATGCGTGATACCGAAACGGCGACCATCGCAATGGAAGCCGCTCTTACCGGCCACCTCGTTCTAACAACGCTTCACACGAACGACGCGCCGTCCGCTCCGAGCCGACTCATCGACATGGAAGTCGAGCCGTTCCTCATCGCGTCGTCGATCATCGGCGTATTGGCTCAGCGACTCGTTCGACAGATCTGTCCGAACTGCAAGGAAGCGTACACAGCGAGCCGAGAAAGCCTGCTCCGGTATGGGTTCCCGATTCCCGAAG
Organism: Methanoregulaceae archaeon; assembly: GCA_020850325.1. GTDB lineage: Bacteria > Armatimonadota > Fimbriimonadia > Fimbriimonadales > Fimbriimonadaceae > JANJUB01. The sequence goes on along the minus strand of JADZEW010000021.1, from coordinate 189,686 downwards.
AGATCGGCGCGGATACCCATGGTGAGCTGACGCTCTTTAAGGGCAAGGGATGCGACACCTGTAAGGGCACGGGATACAAAGGCCGAACGGGTGTTCACGAACTCATGCAAGTCACGGATGACATCCGCGACCAGATTCTGCACAAATCCCCGGGTCACATCCTACGGAACCTCGCACTGCAACATGGAATGAGAACCTTGCCCATGGATGCCGTGCAGAAGATCTTAATGGGGGTCACTTCGGTCGACGAAGTGCTGAGAGTTATCTACGCCTAGAAGCAACGTATTGAGGGGATCTTGATGTCAGCGCAGTTTATCAGCACACCTTCCGAAACGCTCGAAAAGCTCGTCAACCGTATCGACGAGATCGCGGTCCTGCCCCACGTGGTGTACAAGGTCCTCGAGCTCTCGGCGACGACCGACACTGCGGCCTCGGAGCTTGAACGGGCGATCGTTATCGATCCTGGCTTCAGCACCCGATTGCTCACCCTGGCAAACTCGGCCTTCTACGGATTGCCGCGCCGCGTAACTTCGATTCGCGAAGCGGTCACCTTCCTTGGATTCAAGCAGATCCGACAGCTCGCCATGACCGTCGGCTTCTTCGACATGTTTGTGGGGAAGAACGATCGGGACTCGCTTCGTCGGCGTGCTTGGTGGCGTCACTCAATCGATACCGCGGTCTGCTGCCGTTATCTTGCTCAGCAGACCCGTACCATGGCACCGGACGAAGCCTACACGTGCGGACTGTTGCACTACATCGGCAAGCCCCTGCTCGACCGCTTCCAGCCCGGCGGATTCGACCAAGTGGACGCCCTCGTTGCTACCGGAGCAAGTGCTCGTGCCTCCGAGCAAGCCGTGTTTGGTTGCGACCACATCATCGTGGCGCTGGCTGCATGCAAGAAGTGGCGGCTGCCAGAAACCTTACTCGAAGGCATCGACTACGATCGGCCCGACGAAGAGACGGTTCCGATCGCCTCGGCGATCGTGGCGGTTGGTTCGGGAATTGCGCATAGCATCGTCGATGGGCCCGCTGCTGCACCGTTGCCCGAGTGGGCCCTCCGGCACCTAAGCTACACACCCGATCAAGCCGATGATTTGATCGAGAGAGCGACCGAAGTTCTTGCTTCGGCGCAGAACCTCACGTTCTAAGGGAGACTATGAGCCAGTTCGATTGGAATCGTGTACTTGAAACACCGACCCCGACCCCCGCGCCGGCGGCCGATGCCGCTCAGCCTCTGGCTGACGCACCCGACCTGACGGTGGAATCCAAAGAGCCGGAGTCCGGACGGGAGCACAACTATCGTCCAGCGGCTGTTCCGATGGACGTGCACAGCATCGATGTCTCCGACCACCGCTTCGAGCCCATCACTGAGCCTCATCTCCAAGTTGAAACGGGTGGTGATCAGGCCATTCCGATTCATGATGTCCATCTTGACGAGGTCCTCCACATGGCGATGGAGCGCAAAGCCAGCGACATCCACTTGACCGTAGGGTTACCCCCTATGATCCGGCTCGACGGTGAAATCACGAGTCTGCCCTACGCCATTCTTCAGCCCCAGGATGTTCGTCGGCTGGTCTTCGACTGCTTGAGTGACGAGCAGATCGAGAAGTTGGAGAACACGCACGAACTCGACTTCGGATACAGCGTGCGCGGATTGGCCCGGTTCCGATTTAACGTTTACATGCAGCGCGGCAGCTATGCGGCAGCGCTCCGAGCGATCCCAACGAAGATTCCTTCCTTTGAGGATCTGGGATTGCCTGTGGTTATCCGCGAGATTTCAAAGCGCACTTCTGGACTCGTCTTGGTTACCGGCCCCACGGGTTCGGGTAAGTCCACGACCATCGCCTCGATGATCGACGACATCAACACGAACCGAACGTCGCACATCATGACCATCGAGGATCCGATCGAGTATCTGCACCAGCACAAGAAGTGCATGATCAACCAGCGCGAAATGCACTCGGACACGTTCTCTTTCCATAACTCGCTGCGCGCGGTGCTTCGTGAGGACCCGGATATCATTTTGGTCGGTGAGCTTCGCGACTTGGAAACGATCGAGGCTGCCCTGACTCTCGCGGAAACCGGCCACCTGGTCTTCGCGACCCTTCATACCCGCAACGCCCCATCGACGGTTGACCGAATCGTCGACGTGTTCCCTTCCGACCAGCAGGCGCAGATTCGTGTTTTGCTCGGCAATACGCTTGAGGGCGTCGTCTCGCAGCAACTGCTACCGCGCCTCGGGGGTGGCCGCAAGGCCTCGCTCGAGATCATGCTCGGAACTCCAGCCATCAAGAACCTGATTCGCGAAGGCAAGACGCACCAGATGTATTCCGTGATCGAAACCTCCGCGCAGTTGGGTATGCAGACGATGGATCGCTCGCTCGCCGATCTGTTCAAGAACGGATACTGCTCGTATGAGGAGTGCCTGATGAGGGCAGTAGACAAAGAGAACTTCGCTCGATTGGCCAAGGGCGGATAAGCCGAACACTATCCAGAGTGACTGTCGCCCCTCTGTTCGGATGAGCGGAGGGGCGACACCTTTTGTGATTGACAGCTCAACTGCCTAGCGGTTTGGCAGGAGCAAACCCGAAGATGCGCGAGCGGGCCGGAAGATCGTCACGCTGGGTGACCTTCGATAAGGCGGCCGCCATGACCACGTTGACGATGATCATCGGCGCCAGCGTAAACAGGGAGTTCTCCGTGATGCCTGTGGCAAGAATGACAACGCCCGCGAAAAACGCGGATGCAGAGAACACCTGCTTGGTGCGTGCGTAGCGGATAAACCCCAGACAAATGCCCAAAGTCCCAAAGAGGTACACCAAACCATAGACTCCGAACTGGACGAACGCATACGCGAACACGTTCAGAACGAGACCGTCAAACGCATAGGGGCTGCTCGTGACGACGCGCTGCCGGTTCAAAAGTGAACTTGCCGGGCTGACTCCTGTAAGCGGAAACTTGGACCCCAGTTCGATGGCCTTGTTGAAGGACTCTTGCCGAGCGTAGACCCCGTAGAGTCCACGGCTGGGTTCTTTCTTAACAACCCCAACTCCCTTTACGAACACCTGATACCGCTCGATGTTGAAGGCAAAAACGGCGGTCATGAAGGCAAAAAGCAATCCCACCAGGCCGAACATGACGAGAAACGCGGCCCGGTAGCGCTGTTGCAGCACCAGGAGCATGACGAACGCGCCACCCATAAGGCCAATGGTAACGATGCCGGTTCGGCTATATGTGGCGAACAACGTGCCCATGAAGAGAGCACCCGCCAACACCTCAAATACGCCGAGTTTGCGCTGGTTGACGTAAGCAACGAGCGCAACGATGCCAAACAGGATGACCATCGCCATCGAGTTCGCATGGGGCGCTACGCCGCGGGCCTGCCAAGGGGCCGATGGACCCTCCATCTGCGACTCGGCCTTTCGCTGCTGATAGAACTCGTCGATGTGGTACCGCATGTTAGCGACGTCAAGCGCCTGCAAGAGCGCCACGGCACAACAAACGGCAACCGTGAAGATGATCCACCTGAGCACAATGTCTATGCGGAAACCCCTTCGGTTCAACCCCTCGCGCACGGCCAGAAAGTAGAAGTACGGCTGTATGAACTGGATTGACCAGGAGATGTATCCGAGAACGCCCGTATCGCGAGACATAAAGAGGTCCGCATACACCGATGCGAATCCGTAAGCCGAAATGAAGAACAGATGGAGCCAATCCCATCCGCTCACCTTCACGCGGCCGATCCGGCCAATCCGGTCGAGCATCAACCACACGATGATCAGGCGAATCGGGATGTCGACCAGCCGGTTGTACGGCAGTTCGAAGGTGACCGCGCGCTCCAACACGAACTGCAGCAGAATGGCGAGCCCAATCAGGTGAGACAAGACCAAGCCACGGATGCCGCTACGGTCCGCAAGGGTCCCGCGGTTTGTCCATCCCACTCGGTTCATCACCATCATATCGCTGTCACTCCAGGTGTAGAGACGCGTGTCCCCGGCTTTATGGCGGGGATGGAGCGCAACTCTACGGGAAGATTATCGGGATCATAGCTGGTTGCCTCCACCCGATGCGCGGCAAACAGCGGAACGCCGAACCCCAAGTCACCCTCGGAGCGATCAATCAGGACCGCGACACCGACAACTTCACCACCGGCGGCGCGGATGACGTCGATCACCTCGCGCACGGAAGTGCCGGTCGTCAGCACGTCGTCGACAATCAGCACGCGAGCACCTGCGGGCACAACGGCTCCGCGACGAATCTTCTTCAATCCGCCCTCGCTCTCGACGTAGATTGCTGTGCAGCCAATCTGGCGGGCGGCCTCGAAGGCAATGATGATGCCGCCGGTCGTCGGACCCGCCACGAGCTCAATGTTAAGATCGCGCACTCGGAGCGCGATTTCCTCGCACAACGCCGAGAGCACTTCCGGCTGCTCGAGGATTCGAAACTTCTCGACGTAAACGTCGCTATGCCGGCCACTGGTGAGGACGAAATGTCCATGCATCACAGCACCCGAGTCGCGCAACATGGCCTCGAGATCGACCGGTGGCATTGCTATCCCACCACGCTAAATGGGGTCATGTCGCGAACGATCTCGTTGTTTTCGCCCAGTTGAACCACCCGGGGGATGATGGGCTCGTCCGAGAGATCGAAGGCAGCAATGACCAGCCGATCACCCTCGCGGAAAAAGTGGGCGGCACCGCCGTTAAGCCCGACCGCTCCTTTGGGACCGGCGAATGCGTAAGTGATGATGCGCGCCGTATGATCGACTGCCCAAACGTGCACCTGCTCCCCGTCCTTCAAGCCGACATAGGCCATGAGATCAGCATCAATCTCGATGCTGCCCACGTATTCGGGGTTCGCATAGGTCACCCGAGCGTGGTGGAACTTGGCCTTAAGGAACTGGGATAAGCGCATCGCCCTTTTCAACTGATTCGATGTCGGTCGACGCCGACACGGGGGTTGTTACTCGCCGCGAACCTCTGCGACCCCAAGCCGCGATCAATCCGCCGACCGTAAGGATACCTACGCCCCCCCAAACCAGGATCGTCATCGGCTTGTAGAAGGTCTCCACCGGGAACACCGGGATGTTGTAAGTCAGCTTCAACGTGACCGACTGATCGGCCGCGTTCATGCTGTCCAACTCGATGCCAAACTCGGTGTCGATTCGAACCGGTCGGCGCTGCGGCCCACCACCCTCGGCAACCACAAGTTCCGGCGCGATCTCGACCTGGCCATCCGGGCCGGTCACTTGCAGAATCGCCTTAAACTTGGTCCCCGCCATGCCCGCCTCGCCTTCGCGCTCCATGCGAAGGTAGCGGACTTGGTATTGCCGCTCGGACATCTGCTGCCAAACCATGCCGTCGAGGGTGGTCGACTCGCCCGGCTTGAGGGTTACCGGGTTGCTCGCGTCCGGTTGGAGCGGATACAGCACGACGTACATGTCGTGGGAGAGCCATCGCTGGATGTGCGGCCACGTAACTGGGCTTGGCTCGCCGGTCTGCTGGTTGACATCGTAGTAGAGTCCCGGACGGGCAATGAACTCGGGCCCGTCGCCGCGCATTCTCAGCTCGACCTTGTTGTCCCGATCAAAAAAGTCCAACTTCTGGTCTTCGACCAACTCCACGATATGCGCTGGTCCGCTTGCTTGTAGCCCCAACGCGGGCACCCCTCGTTGCAGCGCGTATTCCTGCTTGCGCTCAAGCCCGCGGGAGACGATGAGTCCGGCCATCGCGACCGCAACGCCAATGTGAGCGAGAAAAGCCCCGGTCGAAAGAGGCGAACGCCGGACCGTCTCCATGAGCCGCCAAAGGTTAGAAATGGTCGTAAACGCGCACAGCCACACGAGGAACAGAATCCACGGCGCGAGCAGGACCTTCAGGCCGAAGGGAAAGTCGATCGTCGCGCCCTTCTCCAGGTGAACGCCGTACTCGGGGTGCGCACCGACGAGCAACGAGATACCGACCACGAAAAGTGAAAGGCTGAAGATGTTGATGAGCCGCATGGCGAACTCACCCAGACGCATGGCCCGCCACGAGGCGAACGGCGCAATGGCCATAAGAATCAGGATCGGCACGAAGAACCACACCAACACCTGGTGGTACAGCTGCTCCTCGACCACCTTGGGGGTCTTGCCCATCGCGTATTGGAGGAGCGGCACGCTCATTCCTATCGCCGTGGCGATCGCGAGCATGGTCATGAGCTGCATGCCCGTTCGGTAGAGGCCATCTCGACGCAGTCCATCGAGCGCGGGGGCCGCACATTGGGCGCCGTCTTGCCGCAGTCGAACAAACCACAAGCCCGTGAACAGCACAACCGTGCCCACCAGGAACCAAAGCAAGAGCAGATGGGCACTGGCATTCATCTTCGCGAACGAGTGAACGCTGACCTGGTCCAGGAACCCCGCGCGGGTGAGGAACGTGCCGTAGGTGAACGCGAGGAAGGGGATTCCCGCCAGCAGCAGATTTGAGAACTGCCACTTGCTGCGGACCGCCTGAACGATCAAACCATGAACAAGCACCGTCGTCAAAACCCACGGCACAAAGCTGACATTCTCGACCGGGTCCCACGCCCAAAAACCGCCCCACCCGAGCGTCTCGTAGGCCCAGAAACCGCCCATGCACAGGCCGAGCCCCGTGAACGTCATCGAGACAATTGCCCACGGCCGGAGCTTTGCCGCCCAGCCGTCGTAGTCACGCTGAAGCAACGCCGCCACCGCGAAGGAAAACAAGACGAGCAAAGACCCGAAGCCGAGGAAGATCGTAGGCGGATGGATAATGACCCAATAGTTGTTCAGCGACGGCGCCAACCCCACGCCATCGGGAATCTGGACGATCTTGCCTTCCAGGTCCTGAACGGAGAACGGCGTCTCGTAGGCGAGGATGCCGCAAACCGCTCCCAGAAAGACCGATGCGGCCAACGTATAGCCGCGCCTCAGCGCAGCCGCACTGCGCCACGCCAAGAGGACAAACAGCGCGGAACACGTCGCCCAGAGCAGGAAGCTGCCCTCTTGCCCCGACCAGATGGCGGCGATCTTGTAGCCGAGCCCGTTAATCTTCTCGCTGTGAGCGAACACGTACTGGAAGTGGAACTGGTCAGTGACAAACAGAACGCCCAGCGAGATGAAGGCTCCGAAGACGGAAGCGGCACCGGCAAAAAATGCGGGCGTGATCAGCTTTTCTCTGCGAAGCGCAACGCCGACGATCGCGGCGACAAAAAACAAGATGCCGGCCCAAACGAAGCCGGTGCCTAGTTTTCCGACAAGCAACGACCACTCGGGGGCAGGCGGAAGATTATGAGCCGCTTCCACTGACTTCCTTAGTGCTCTCGTACTTCGACGGGCACTTCAGCATCATGTCGTGGGCGACAAACTGATTTCCTTCCATCTTGCCGATCACGACCACGGTGGTTGCGTTAGCCAAGTTGGGTTGCGGCTTGCCCTTGTACAGCACCTGAAGCTTCTCACCCGCGTCGGAGATCGTGAATGTCGCCTGACGTTTGGCCAAGTTCTGGTGAACGGTGGAGTGGTCGATCGTGCCCGAAACGTGGATGTTGTTTCCGGAAGCGTCGCGAACCTCGGTGATCGTCATGTAAGGACTGGCATTCGCCAGGAACACAGATCCGAGGCCACCGACGGCAATCAAAGCGATCAAGGAGGACACGATGGCGCCACGTTGCTTCACGCCTCTATTTTACGCTGTCGGACTCAGATTCGTGGCCGAATGAGCCGCTATGATGGAGGAATGAACATCCCCTACGAGCCCTGGACGTCGGAAGATATGGCTCGGATGCTGGCGTATCTGCCCATTTTCGAGGAGCCGAGCTTCGTCCCCGCTACGTGGATCAAGTTCGAGCCGGAAATGATCGAGGGTCGGCTCGTTCACCGATTGCCCTACCCGGAGTACCACGAGAAGGTGGAAGAATTCCGAAATCTCTGCTTCGGATCGACCTGCCGGATCGACCCCTACAGCGTATTGCCCGAAGACGCACCGGGCACCGAGCCCGGCTTAGACACGGCTCGGGTCATCACCTCGGAAGCTGAGATCGCCGGAGCAACGTTGGATCAGATTCGGCGCTACTTCGTGCTCTGTGTTCGGGCCGAGCGATTCTGCGACGGGTACATCGAGGGCCAACTCAAGTTAGGAACGATTCAAGCTGCCCTGCGCCGGGTTTCCGAGCTGAGAAACGGCTGATTGAGGGTGAATCCACAGCCGGGGCACCAATCGCGCCATAATTGCGTTTACACCTACCGATGAGTACGCGCGCCCTCTTTCGAACCGGAACCGCCGGAGTTGCCCTTGCGATGCTGGGATTCTCCCATGCCCAAGGCCTGAGCGACACCATCAACCTGCAAACGTCGATCGGAAGTTTCAAGATGATCGACGGCAAGGGCCTGACCTCATTCAGCTTTGAAGGCACTGTTCTGCTCATCGAAGTTACGGGCACGGTGCGAACCGAGGGCAACCTCAAGCTTGAGTTTGATGACCCTCGCATGAAGCGGAAGGCGTACTACGGCAAGGGCCGCATCACCGTCGAGGGCTCGTGGCGCGGCATTCAGTGGTTTGGCAGCAACCTGCTCGGCTACGTCAAAGGCAACAGCAAGATTCGATTGACTGGCGAGTTCGACCGGAATCTCTCGACGGGAAGCTACTGGTACGGCAACAAGGTGAACGAGAAGTTCCCGTGGTACACCAGCGGCATCACCGTGGTCGTTCCGGAAGATCCGCGTCTGTCGCCCAAGCCTACGCGTCGCGGCGGCTACGGCGGCTAGGTCGCGGCCCCACGCCAACGCATCCGGTGCTCGTGGCATCCCTTCTGATTGGGAAGGATTTTGCATGGGTTCCCAAGTGATCCCGGGTTAAAGATCGCCTTGGTCCGTGCCTGGACTTCGAGATCGTCCGGCGAGAACATCAGCGTCAGCAAATCCATCTTCTCGACGCCGATCCCGTGCTCGCCGCTCACCGAGCCGCCAAGCTCGACGCACTTGCGCAGAATCTGCTCGCCCGCGGAAATGACCCGCTCCACGATCCCCGGCTCGCGCTCGTCAAAGTAGATGCATGGGTGCAGGTTGCCGTCGCCGGCGTGAAACAGGTTCGCGACCGACAGCCCGTGTGCAGCCGCGATTTCGGCGACATCTTCGAGCATTTGGGGAAGTTGCGATCGGGGGATGACCCCGTCGTGGGTGACAATGGTCGGCGCGAGCCGCCCCATCGCCCCGATGCCTTTCTTGCGCGCCACCCACAAGCTCTGCCGCTCGGCCTCGCTCTGAGCAACTCGAACTTCGAGGGCGCCACGCTCGCGGCACTCCGCCTCCACCACGGCCTGCTCGCGTTCAACCGATTCGGGCAAACCGTCGCATTCGATGAGCAGCAGGGCCGCCGCATCTTCCGGATAGGTCAGCCCGAAGGCCGCGCGCAGGGCACCCAAAATGCCGCGATCCATCAACTCCATCGCCGCAGGAATCACCCCCGCCGAGATGATGCCCGCCACGCACTCGGTGGCGGCGCGGACGCTTGGGAACGCGGCTAAGGTCGTGCGGACCGCCGCAGGCAGCGGGGTCAAGCGAACCGTCGCCTCGGTGACGATGCCCGTCGTGCCCTCGGATCCCACCACGACGCCCAGCAGATCGAGCCCCGGCCCACCCGGAACGCCTCGCCCGAGTTCGACGACGTCTCCATCCGGCAGCACCAAAGTTGCGCTCAGGATGTGGCGCACGGTGACGCCGTACTTGAGCGTGTGCGGGCCGCCGGCGTTCTCGGCGATGTTCCCGCCCAATGTGGAGACACTTTGCGAAGATGGATCGGGGGCGAAGTGGAGACCGAACTGGGCGACGGCATCCGAGATTCGCTTGTTCGCGATCCCGGACTGGGCCCGCAGCCGCCGGTTGGCGACGTCGATCTCGAGAATCGCGGTCATCCGCTTGGTCGATACCACCACCCCGCCGAGCGCGGGCATGGCCCCGCCGCTCAGGCCCGTTCCCGCTCCGCGCGGAGTGAACGGAACGTCGTGCGCCACGCAGTAGCGCACCAACTGCGCGACCTGGTCGGTGTTCTTCGGGAACGCGATACAAAGGGGCTTAGAGCGCTCGATCGGATACGCGTCTCCGTCATAGACCTGGCGAGCGGCCTCCGAATCCCGAACCGCGTCGGCCCCGACGATCCGTGCCAGATCTTCGCGCAAACTCATGGGTGCGCTTCGTCCACAAACGCTTTGAGCCGATCGTAGCTGTCTTCCAGACTCTGCGGCATGACACGCACCTCGCCGACGGTGGTCATGAAGTTGGTGTCGCCGTCCCAGCGTGGCACGATGTGCCAGTGGATGTGGGTGGGGATCCCCGCCCCCGCCGCCCGCCCCACGTTGACGCCGATGTTGAATCCGTCCGGGCGATAGGCGTTGCGAATCCAGCGTGTGCACCATGCGACGAGCTGATTGATCTCGAGCAGTTCATCGTCGTTCAGCTCGGCGATGTCGTTCGTATGGCGGTATGGAGCAACCATCAGATGGCCGTTCGTGTAGGGGAAGGCGTTGAGCATGACAAACGCGGTTTGGCCTCGGAACAGGATGAGATTCTTGCGGTCGTCAGTCTGCGCTGGCAGGTCGACGAAGATGCAACTGGTCGCCCCGGGCTCGGGCTTGCTCGCCGATTCGATGTACGTCAGCCGCCAAGGTGCCCAAAGCCGTTCGCTCATGGTTGATTATCGCACGGGGACTTTGTTCGGGTTGGCTCGGGCGGCTCGGATTGGCTGAAGGCCACGAGGAGCGCGGGGGCGTCATGCCGCGCATGATAGGGACTGCCCAATGTCCTATCTCAAGTCTTGGGGTCTTAGTCCAGTGGCCCGACTGATACGAGCCAGCATTCTGGGGCCGACTTCCTCCGAGTCGCGGAAAGAGAACACGTAATCGCTCATGCCTGGCTTGGACAAGACTCGGTGCGATCCTGTTGTCCGCTTCATCGTCCATCCCGCCTTTAGCAGAGCCTTCAAGACTTCCGCGCCCTTTGCAGACCCAAACTCCGTCATGCGGCCTTGAAGGTCACGGTTAGCAAGGGGGCACCCTCTCCATGCTCGATTCGATCGGCGATGACGCGCAGCGCCAATGCTTGTACTTTTGATCGCGCGTCCGACTCCGTTTCGCCGTAGACCATGCAACCCGGCAGAAGCAGAATCTCGGCAATCCAACGACCGTCCGTTTCTTGCTCGGTCACGATTTCGAGCTCCATGCCTCCATTATACGAACCGAGTGCCGGAATACGAGGTTTAGTTTTCCGGAGAAGTCAGGCCCACGAGGCCGCGGGGGATTCGTACCGCGCATCAAGAGCGCGGGTTCCGCGTTGACCCCACCCCCCGACCCCCTCCCCTGCAAGTGGAGGATGAACTCAGCCATCGCTCGGTGTAAACTCCCAATCTCATGGTGAAGCGCCTCTTCGATATGGTGGTGTCGGCGATTGCGCTCCTCGTCTTCCTGCCCCTGATCCTTGTCTTGATCGTCCTTGTGCGGGTCAAGCTTGGCGCGCCGGTGTTCTTCACCCAGACCCGTCCGGGGAAGGACGGCAAGCCGTTTCAGATGGTCAAGTTCCGCAGCATGACCACCGCGAAGGATGCCGACGGCAACCTGCTCCCCGATGACCAGCGCCTACCCAAGTTCGGCAAGCTCCTCCGCAGCACCAGCCTCGACGAACTGCCCGAGCTATGGAATGTGCTCAAGGGCGACATGAGCCTGGTCGGCCCGCGGCCCCTGCTCATGCAATATCTCGACCGCTATACGCCCGAGCAGCGCCGCCGCCACTACGTTCGCCCCGGCATCACCGGGTGGGCGCAAGTCAACGGCCGCAACAACGTTCCCTGGGAAGAGCGGTTCAAGATGGACGTCTGGTACGTGGACAACCACAACCTGCTCCTCGACATCAAAATTCTTTGGATGACTGTGCTTAAGGTGGTCAAGCGTTCCGACGTGTCGCAAGAAGGCCACGCGACGATGACGGAGTTCATGGGATGAAGCGGGTTCTCATTGTCGGTTCCGGCGGGCATGCCAAGGTGGCCGCGGACATCGTGCTCGAAATGGGGCACGTGGTCGCCGGATTCCTTGATGACGACCCCGACCGCAAGGGCGCCAAGGTTCTCGGATTCCCGGTGCTCGGCGAGATTTCCGAGTGGGCGCAGCATGAAGCCGACGCGGTGGCTCTAGGAGTCGGCGCAAACACGGCTCGGCACCGGATTATGCTGGACCACCCTTCGATCCCGTGGCTCACCCTCATCCACCCGCGGGCAACGGTCTCCCGCTTCGCCCAGATCGGCGAGGGCTCGATGCTCGCTTTCGGCTCCTGCGTCGGCCCCGATGCGGTCATTGGACGCGGCGTCATCATCAACACCTGTGCGTCGGTAGATCACGACTGCCGGATCCACGACTTCGCCCATGTCGCGGTTGGAGCAACCCTGGCGGGAACGGTCACCGTAGAAGAGGGGGCGCTGGTCGGCGCTGGATGTTCGACTCGCCCGGGGGTGACGATTGGAGCCTGGGCAGCGGTGGGAGCCGGCGCGGCGATTGTTCGCGACATCCCCGCCGGAGTCACTGCCGTCGGTGTTCCGGCGCGTTGGCCCAAGGGACCCTATGGATATTCGTAAACTCGGCCGAAGCGGCCTCGACGTCTCCGAGCTTTGCCTCGGCACGATGCAGTTCGGCTGGACGGCTGACGAAGCCACAAGTTTTGCGATCATGGATCGCTTCATCGAAGCTGGCGGCAACTTCATCGACACCGCCGACATCTACTCGTCGTGGGCAGAAGGCTCCCACGGCGGGAAGACCGAGGAGATCATTGGCCGATGGATGGCCGATCGGCGTAACCGCGACAACGTTGTACTCGCCACCAAAGTGCGGGGGCGGATGTGGGATGGGCCCAACGGCGAGGGACTTTCGCGAGCGCACATCATCCGCGCGTGCGACGACTCGCTTCGACGACTCCAAACGGACTACATCGACCTCTACCAATGCCACTGGGCCGACACCTCGACCCCCATCGACGAGACGATCCGGGCTCTGGACGACCTCGTCCGCGCTGGTAAGGTCCGGTATCTCGGGGCCTCGAACTACCCGGCTTGGCGATTGATGGAAGCGCTGTGGTCTTCGGACCGGAATGAGGCTTCTGCCTTTGTGTCGTATCAGCCCGAGTGGTCGCTGATGGAGCGAAGGCTGTTCGAATACGAAGCGTTGCCGCTCTGCCGCCGATACGGTATCGGCGTCATTCCCTATTCCCCGCTCGCGGGCGGCTTCCTTACCGGCAAGTACCAGCGAGACTCGACCCCGACGAGCATCCGGGCCGAAGGCAACCTCCGCAAGTACGGCAACGACGCGGGCTGGAATGCGCTCGACCAGCTTCGCAACATCGCGGATCAAAACGGCAAATCCATGGGTCAGACTGCGCTCGCGTGGCTGCTGACCCAACCGGAGTGCAGCGCTCCGATTGTCGGGGCCAACAATGTCGGACAACTCGACGAGGCGCTTGGCGCGGTCGGCTACCGACTCCAGCCCGAAGAGATGATGGCGTTGACCGAAGCCACCACGTTCGACCGCAACTGGCGTCCGATCTGGGACTAGATCGGGCAGGGGCTCTTTGGCTCGCGGCGCACGGCGGGAACCTCGATCTCACGCCGCCCGCTCAAGTACTCGGCGGTTAGGCACTCGGACTTCACAAAGATGTCGGGGGGTCCCTCAGCGATGATCTGGCCGCCGTGCTCTCCCGCGCCAGGACCCAACTCGATCAGCCAGTCGGCGGCGAGCATCGTTTCTTCGTCGTGCTCGACCACGATGACCGTGTTGCCGAGGTCGCGTAGGCGTTGCAATGTCTCGATGAGCTTGCGGTTGTCGCGCTGATGGAGACCGATCGAAGGCTCGTCGAGGATGTACAAACACCCCATCAGTCCCGAGCCGATCTGTGTGGCGAGCCGAATGCGCTGGGCTTCTCCGCCCGCCAAGGTGTTTGCGTTGCGATCGAGGTTCAGGTAGGAAAGCCCCACGTCGTTCAAGAACCGAAGCCGCTCAACGATCTCCTTGATCACCCGCTCGGCGATCACCGACTGCCGCGAATCGAGCTGGGGCAGGAGCGAGGTGAAGTAGGCCAGCGCCTTGCCTACCGCCATCTGAGACACGTGCGCGATCGACACCGTTTCGGCGGGTCCATTTGGCAAGCGCACGCTGAGCACTTCCGGTTTGAGGCGTTGCCCCTGACACTCCGGACACGGCCGCGTGCTCATGTATTGCTCGAGGTCTTTCTTTACCCAGTCACTCTCGGTCTGCACGTATCGCTTGCGCAGCGCCGCCTGCACGCCTTCCCACTGGTGCTTGAACTTGCGCACCGTGCGGCCGTAGTGCATCGTGACGTCGATCGGGGTGGGGAGGCCGTGCCAAACCGCCGCCATCAGTTCTTCCGACTGTTCGCTGACCGGACGACTAGCGTCGCCCCCCAACGCGGCGGCGACTCCGTCGAGCACGTCCGGCCACCAGTCCTTGTTCTCGCCCGACTTGTACACGAACGGCGCGATCGCGCCATCACGCAGCGGCTTTGAGGCGTCGGGGATGATCAGTTCGGGATCGAACTCGGTCTTGGTGCCAAGACCCGTACACTCGGGGCACGCGCCGTAGGGCGAGTTGAACGAGAACACGCGGGGCTCGAGTTCGGACATCGAAAATCCGCACTCTGCGCAGGAATACGACTCCGAGAAGAGTAACTCGCCGCTCTTGTCATCGGCTTCCCAGCTGACCGCGACCAGTCCCTTGCCCATCTTAAGGGCCGCTTCAACCGAGTCCGTCAGCCTGCGCTCGATGCCTTCCTTGAGAATCAGCCGGTCCACCACAACCTCGATCGTGTGCTGCTTGTAGCGGTCCATCGGGATGTCGTCGGTGACCTCGTACATCGTTCCGTCAACCCGAACGCGCACGTAGCCCGACTTCGCGACATCCAGGATGACCGACTTGTACTCGCCCTTCCGCCCGCGCACCACCGGCGCGAGGATTTGGAGTTTCGCTCCGATGGGCAACCCCCACACCGCGTCTACGATCTGGTCAGTAGACTGGCGTCGGATAGGTCCATGCCCGTTGGGGCAATAGGGAGTTCCGACTCGGGCGAAGAGGATCCGCAGGTAGTCGTAGATCTCCGTGACGGTTCCAACGGTCGAGCGCGGGTTCCTGGAGGCGCTCTTCTGGTCGATGCTGACCGCCGGTGAGAGGCCGTCGATGTGGTCGACATCCGGCTTATCCATCTGACCGAGAAACTGGCGGGCGTAAGCGCTGAGCGACTCGACATAGCGGCGCTGACCCTCCGCGTAAATCGTGTCAAAGGCGAGGCTGGACTTGCCGGAACCGCTGAGCCCGGTGATCACCACAAGCTGATCGCGGGGAATCTCCACGGTCACATTCTTGAGGTTGTTCTCGCGCGCTCCGACTACGACGATCTTGTCCTGAGCCATGGAGGGGCAAGTTTACCGGTAGACGCTTGACGAGTGCTCTTGAGGAACTGCTCGGGTTGGTCCGGGTTGGCGCGGCTTGGTTCGGGTTGGCTCGGATTGGTTCGGGTTTGTTCGGATTGGGAGCGAGGTACGAACCACCCTCGCACCTCGTGGTTTCCTTTTGCTACCTTTGGCTGACACAGACAAAGCCGTTGCCAACCCGAACCAACCCGAGCCAATCCGAGCAATAAGAATCACTGCTGCCCGATCGTGAGGTCGTCCAGTTCCTGTTCGGCGGCCTTGATCTCGGCCAGATTTTGAAGCACCAGCCCGATCGGGGAGCCGGAAGAACCATGACCCGGGGCAACCCCAAGCGCATCCGCGAGTTGCTGAAGCTCTTGTTCGTAGGTAGCGAGCGCGGCGACCGTACCTGCCGACTCGGGATCGGCATCGACCTGCTCCTTCCACACCTTGCGCGGCATCCCCTTCGGGCGATAACCGCCGACACAGCTTAGTATCACGCCGCCCATCGTTGAGTCAGCCGCAACCTTTGCCTGAAGAATCACCTTCTCCCATTCGGCCCCGGCGTGCTTTTGACGCCACAGCGGGTCATCGACCGCCTTGCGAATCTGCAGGGCGAGAGCCGCGCACCGATCAAGGGCCGCCAACACCTTTGGATGGAACCGTTCGGCCAACGTGCCCTGCATGCGGAACCGATTCAGCTCCTCGATTCGCTCATTCGATTCTTCCTGCTGAGGGTTCTCGCGCTTGCGGCGCTCATCTTGCGCCTCAAACACCCGACGGATGCCACCGTTGACGATCGACGTCCATACGATGAAGGAGGCGATCGACCACCAGATGCTCTTGAAGACCGTGAAGAACAGTCCAGCGGCAACGACAACACCGATCATCGTCGTGATCGTTGTCAGGGTTTCACGCTGTTGGGCGCGGCTCGTTCGCGCTGCCGAAGCTTCAACCAGGTAAGCCTCGAGTTGCTTCACCGCACTCGGTGATACCCGAACCGCGTCGGTAAACTCCGCGCATGCTGCACTTAGATGGGTCGCCGTTGACCCTCGACGACCTGCACACCGTCGCCCATGGCGGTCAACCCGTGGCACTATCGGCTACGGCCCGCGAAAAGATGGCCGCATCCCGTGCGGTGATCGAGCGCATCCTCGTCGAGCATGCACCGGTCTACGGCGTGAATACCGGCTTTGGCAAGCTCAGCGACGTCAAGATCGCAGATGAAGACCTGGCGCGCCTGCAGCTGAATCTCGTGCGCAGTCATGCATGCGGCGTCGGCGATCCGCTTTCCGCTCCCGAAGTCCGGGCGATGATGCTCTTGAGGGCCAACGTTCTCGCGAAGGGCGCGAGCGGCGCCCGTCCCGAGGTGGCCGAGCTCCTCATCGAGATGCTGAACCGGGGGGTCCATCCCGTGATTCCCTCGCGCGGCTCGGTCGGTGCAAGCGGAGACCTTGCGCCTTTGGCCCATTTAGCACTGGTCGTTATCGGCGAGGGGTTCGCGCTACCCGGCGTGCCTGGCGGCGAGGCAATGCGAACGGCGGGCCTTCAGCCGATGACGCTTCAAGCGAAAGAAGGTCTTGCCCTGCTCAACGGGACCCAAGCCATCGGGGCGGTTGGGGGGCTGGCACTTCGAAGGGCTCGTCGCCTTGCCGAACTTGCCGATGTCGCCGGAGCTATGACGCTAGAAGCGCTCCGCGACACGCCCGCCGCGTTCGATGCCCGAATCCAAGACATCCGGCCTCACGCCGGGCAGATATCCGCTGCCGAGCATCTGAGAGACTTGCTCGCCGATAGTGAAATCGTGGAAAGCCATCGGGTGGGCGACACACGGGTCCAAGACGCTTACGCAATCCGGTGCATGCCGCAGGTGCACGGCGCGGTACGTGGGGTTCTCAGCCACGTTGCCGATGTGCTCAAGATCGAAACCGGATCGGGCACCGACAACCCGCTCGTGTTCGCCGAGCAAGGCGACGTGATCTCGGGAGGCAACTTTCACGGCGCGCCCCTCGCCTACGCGCTCGACTACGCGGCGATCGCCATTACCGACCTCGCCAGCATCTCGGAGAGACGCATTGAGCGATTGGTGAATCCCGATCTCAGCGAGGGATTACCCGCGTTCCTCACGAGCGACGCTGGGACGTCGTCGGGGTTCATGATGGCCCAAGTGACGGCCGCTGCCTTACTCTGCGAGTGCCGCGTGCTTTCCCATCCGGCGAGCGTTGACAACGTGCCGACCTCGGCGGGTAAGGAAGACCATGTGTCGATGGGCATGACGGCGGCGCTGAAGTTCCGCGACCTGGTTGGGCTCGCTGAACGCGTACTGGCAATCGAGTTTCTCGCTGCATCGGAAGGGCTTCGTTATCGAGAGCCGCTTCGGCCGGGCCGAGCGCTCTTGCCCTACTTGGAGCGACTGCGCGCGATCGCACCTGCAGTTACCGAGGATCGAGCACTGGGCTACGACATCGAGCGGATTGCGGGTGCGATCCGAAGCGGTGAACTATGATCCTGCCTCTCGTCGCCGCGCTGAGCGTGTTTTCGGTTCAGCGAGCCGAGCTTGAGCTGACCCCGCCCGAACTGCTCCCCCTCGGCGGATACACCGCCCGAGGCGGCAAGCTCGCTCAGCCGGGTGGTGAGCCTCTGCATGTTCGCGTCGCGATCCTCAACCACGAGGGCATCCGGGTGGCCCTCGTCTCCGCCGAGATGCTTACGATCCCCGAGAGCCTCCAACGTGAGGTTCAAAAGCGGATCGGGCCAGGCATCGACCTTTTCCTCGTCGCCACCCACACCCACTGTGCGCCAGACAGCCAGATGCTGAACGACCGGATGACGTTTTCGATCCCGGGCATCGCCAGCTACAAGCGGCGCTGGCTGGAGTGGTACGCCGACCGAATCGGCGAGGCGGTCATCCTCGCGAGCAAGGAGAGCGCTGAGGTGGGCGACCCAGGCTACGCCATCGCCGAGGCTCCTCTCAACCGGGGCCGGCGTTTGCTCGCGCGGCCCGACCGATTCCTCACCGAGTTCCGGTTGAACGGAATGCCGGTGTTCACCGCCTACGCCGCCCATGCAACGATCTATGACAGCGATCGAATGACGACCTCGGGCGATTGGCCCGGCGAGGTTGCACGACGACGCGAGTCCCTGGTCTTCCCGGGCGCAATCGGCGACGTGAGCCCCGCCTCGGGGGGCGCAACTTCCGAGGAAAGGATCGCCGCGTTCGAAAAGACCGTGGACGCACGACTCCCGCTCACCGCCAAAGAACGCGACCTCGGCCACGGGGAACTGCGGTTCGTGCGCGAGCCCATCGCCTTGGAGAAACCCAGACCCCATCCCGAGTTCGCCAAAGCCAACGGCATCCCCGAGCCGCTCGCCCAGTCCTTGGTCGACAAGTTCGCTCCGCCGACCGCGGAAATCACCGCGTTCCGCATCGGCAAGCTCGCCGTGGTCGGTGTGCCTGGCGAGCCCACCTCTCATTTGGGGCGAGAGATTCGCGACGCGGGACGGAATCTCGGGTTCGAGTGGGTGGTCGTTTGCAGCCACGTCAACGGCTGGATGGGCTACATCCTCGACCGCATGGACTACTGGCGGGGCGGCTATGAGGCCACGCTGGCCCTCCACGGCGAGTTCGCCGGAGACCGCGTGGTCGAAGCGGGAATCCGAGCACTCAAGGCGCTGGCCCGGCGGTAATATCCGGGCATGCCTCTCTCCCGTGAACAGTTGGCGCAGCGCGCAGCGCAAGAACTCCGCGATGGCTTCTATGTGAATCTGGGCATCGGCATACCCACGCTGGTGGCGAACTACATCCCCGACGGCATGGATGTCACGCTCCAAAGCGAGAACGGCATGCTTGGCCTCGGTCCGTTCCCTTTCGAAGGTGAAGAAGACCCGGACCTCATCAACGCCGGCAAGCAGACGGTGACTGGCATCCCCGGCACGTCGTACTTCTCCAGCGCCGACTCCTTCGCGATGATCCGCGGCGGCCACATCGACCTCTCGATCCTCGGCGCGATGGAAGTGAGCGAAGAAGGCGATCTTGCGAACTGGATGATCCCCGGCAAGATGGTGAAGGGCATGGGCGGCGCGATGGATTTGGTCGCCGGCGTCAAGCGAGTCGTCGTCGTGATGGAACACACGAACAAGGCGGGCGAGAGCAAGGTACTGAAAGAGTGCCGCCTGCCGCTGACGGGCAAGGGATGCGTCAATCTCGTGATCACCGACCTGTGCGTTTTCGAGGTCGAAGATGGCCGACTCGTGCTGAAGGAACTCGCTCCCGATGTAACGCTCGAAGAAGTGACCGCGAAGACGGAAGCCGCATTCACGGTGTCGCCCGAGTTGAAAGCGGTCGCGGTGTGAGGTCCGCCGACACCCCTGGTAACATCCAGATGGCCCCGACCGCAACCCATTTTGTAGCCGCGGGATGTGTCGTGCCCGCGCACAGGTGTATCCAGATCAGCAGCGCCGGCACAATGGCATCCGGCGGCTACAAGTGCATGCAGCATATCGAGACGGAGCCTCCCCTCGAAGAAAATGCCCTTCGGGGAGAGGGGGAGTTCGGAGGAACCCATGACCTTCCGTGAACTCATCGCCGCCAAGCGGGACCGCCGAAAGCACACCCGCGAGGAACTCGACTTTCTCGCCCGGTGCGCTGCCGCTCCCAAGGCTCATGGCGTCGAGGATTACCAGCTGAGCGCGTGGCTCATGGCCGCCTATCTGAATGGCCTCGACCTCGACGAGACCGCCGATCTCACCCTCGCCATGGCCCAAAGCGGCGATCGGCTGAATCTGGATGGCCTTCCCCACCCATGGGTGGACAAGCACAGCACCGGTGGGGTAGGCGACAAGACCACGCTTGTCCTGCTACCCCTCCTCGCGGCTTGCGGATTGACCGGGGTCAAGATGTCGGGCAAGGGGCTCGGCATCACCGGCGGCACCATCGACAAACTCGGCAGCATCCCTGGCTTCCGCACGGACCTGACGCCCGAAGAGATGATCGCCCAGGCCGGGCGGATTGGCCTGGCGCTGACCGGGCAGACCCCCCGCCTCGCCCCTGCCGATGGCACCTTGTACGCCCTGCGCGATACGACCGAAACCGTCGCTTCAATGCCGCTCATCGTCGCCAGCATCCTCAGCAAGAAACTCGCGGGCGGAGCCGAAGTGCTCGGGCTCGACGTCAAGTGCGGTTCGGGCGCGTTCATGAAGACGCTCGAGCAAGCCACCCAACTCGCCGAGATGCTTGTGGAGGTCGCCCGCCGTTGCGGCCTACCCACTCATGCCACGATCACCGACATGGATCAGCCGCTCAGCCGCGCCGTCGGCAACGCCCTCGAGGTCCGCGAGGCGTGGGAGACCCTTCAACCCGATGCCCCGTCCACCCGCTTCCGAGAGCTATGCATTTATCTCGCCGCCGAGACGCTCGTCGCCGTTGGGTGGTCGAAGAGCCAAGCCGACGGCCAAGCGACCGCCGAAGCGCGTCTCCAGGACGGCTCCGCACTCGATAGGGCGAGCCTTTGGATTGCCGCTCAAGGCGGCACCTTCGATGGCGACGCATTGCCGGCGGCGCCGGTGATTCGCGAGCTCAAAGCCCCGTCCGGCGGTTGGGTCAGCCGGGTCGATGCCCGAGTCGTCGGGCAGACCGTGGTCGAACTAGGCGGGGGACGTCAGCGAAAAGAGGACATCATCGACCCCGCGGTCGGGATCGAGGTGCTCGTCGAGGTCGGCGACCAGGTCGGCGCGGGCCAGCCCGTGTTCCGCATTCACGCCAAGAGCGACGCCCAAGCCGAAACGGCAAGTTTAAGCCTGACAACTGCGCTTGAAGTCACTGCCGAGCAAACGCCGCGACGGCCCCTCGTCCTCGGAACGCACTGAGCGCAACCCCCATCCACCTGCGAACGTCCAAAGGAACATGTTGACCGCGATCGCGTTCGCCATCCTCGGCCAGGCTCCCAATCAGGCCGACATCACCGCCCACATCGAGAAGTTCCGCGACGACAACCGGATCGTCGGCATGTCGGTGCTGGCAATGCGCGATGGCAAGGTCATCTATCAGGGCGCATTCGGGCACCGCAACCGCGAGGCCAAGGAACTCAGCCGGATCGACGACCTCTACCGGCTAGGTTCGGTCAGCAAGTCGATCACCGCAATCGCGGCGGTGCGGATGGTGGAGCGAAGCGAGTTCCGGCTGGACGACGACGCCCGCAAGTTCATCCCCGAACTGGCGAAAGACCACCCCATGATTACCCCGCGACAGCTACTGTCGCACACTGCCGGTATCCGCCACTATCGTCCGCTGGGCGACCCCACCGGTAGCGTCTACACAAGCTACAAGACCGCCGCCGAGGCGATGAAGCTGCTGAAGGGTGACGAGTTGATCGCCGAGCCAGGAAGCAAGTACAGCTACTCCACCCACGGCTATACCTACATGGCGCGCTTCATGGAAAGCATCGCCAAGCGGCCGATCGACAGCGTTTTGCGCACCCACGTGTTCGGCGAGGCGTCGCCCGGACTGTTGGACGTCGAGTGGATCCGCGAAACCAAACCTCAGCGCACCGCGCTGTACAACTGGGCGACCGGCAAGGAGTCAAGCCTCATCGAACGGCGTGATGACAACTCGTGGAAGTTTGCTGGAGGCGGGATGGAAGCCAACGTGCGGGGCCTCGCACAAGTAGGTGACGCGTTGCTCGCGGGGCGGCTGCTCAGCGAACGCGGCCGTCGCGAACTCTGGACGCCCAGCCGCCAAAGCGGCGACACCCGATATGCGCTCGGTTTCAGCGTCGGTACGGATGGAACGGTAAACCACAATGGAGCGCAACCCGGTTGCCGCGCGGCGTGGCTGCTCGATCCGGCAACGAAAACCACGGTCGTCGCGCTGTGCAACACCTCAGGCAACATCCCCATCGGCGCGCTGGTTCAGCGGGTCTACCAGATGGTGAAGTAGCGCGTGGCCAACGAGCTACCGGTTTGGGGCCAAATCGCTCCGTAAGACGCTTCGAGGGAAGGAGCGCCACAACCCTGGGCGGCCTAACCGCGCTCGATCAGCATCCTGCAGAACAGCGCATCCAACGCGGTCCGTGAGCTCACGTTCCCCAACACATGCCGGTGGGCATTGAGGATGCGCCGAGACCAGTCGGGGCGTTCGGGGTAGCGGCGCGAAACGAGCATCGCAAAGAGTTCGAGCGTCGCTACCAACCCTTCACGCTCCGCGCTCTCACTGTCCAGTTCTCCGCTGATCGCCCTCAGGTCCTCCGCCATCCTCAGCGCCGCACCGACCGGCTCACTGGCCAGACCGTCGACGAGCTGATTCAGCTTCGCAAAGGCCTCACCTTGCAGTCGAAGGCGGGCCGCCGCGTGCGGCGCTAGCTGGTACAGCGGGGCCGCCTCTCCGTAGGCTGTCCGAGCTTCCTCGTCGCCGGGAAGTTCGCATGCAACTCCCAGACAGCGGGACCGGATGGTGGGCATAACCTCGCCAATCTCTGAGGTGGTCAAGATAAAGCGAACGTAGGGGTGCGGCTCCTCCAGCGTCTTCAGCAGCGCATTGGCCGCACGGTCGTTCAGCCGGTGGACATCCACAAGAATCACGACCTTGTGCGGAGCCATCAGGGGCGGGGTTCCCACGAAGCGCTGGATGGGGGTCACGATCTCGGGGGGGGTATCGACCTCGGTGATCTGGTGGATCCGAATCTGATTGCCTGCCCCGGACGGACGCACCCAGAGGAGATCGACGTGGACATCACGGCTGACGGCTCCGCACCCCGGACACGTTCCGCAGGGCCCATCCTCGGTCGGAGCGGCGCAAATCCAAGAAGCGGCAAGGGCATGGGCCACCTCGAGTTGATGCGCGCCTGCGGTTCCATAAAGCAAGACCGCAGTCACGTCCGCCGAGCGGGACAGTCTCTGAACCAGACGCTTTGCGCCCGCCAAGCCTGGAAGATCAGCGAGCGCCATCAAAACCGCCGGAACTGCTCCACCGGCAACAAGAACACCACCGCGCCCCCGACGGGGACCTTCACCGGGCTCGCCATAAACCCACCTTGGGGCCCAGTCTCGAACGGCATCACATTGACGACCTGCTCACGGGTTTGGCAGTTCTGCTCGACAACCGAGTACAGTGCATCGAGTTCGTCATCCTCGATGCCGATGAGAAACGTCGTGTTTCCCTCGCGCAAGAAGCCACCGGTCGACCCGATCACCGTGAATTTGAAGCCGGCGCGAACCAGCTCATCGGTGATCTTTCCCTTATCGCGGCTATGGACGATGCAGACGGCTAGCTTCACGACAAGTTCATTATAACGCCTTGCCCGGTAAACTCCAAGCATGAGCCGCCAGGAACGTCACGACTGGTTCTGGCACGTGGGGAACGACTTCACCCAGTTGTCGGTGGAACTCATCCCGCGTCAGGTCACCGCGGCCGCCCGAAGGTATTGGCAGCCTCGAGTCGACATGCTGGAAGATGAACATGCGTTTATCATCAAAGCTGAGTTGGCGGGAGTCCGGATCGAAGACATCCACCTCACCTATGACGCCGTCCAGCACCGAGTCATCATCCGTGGCGTAAGACATGAGGAAGAGTTGGCGCACCAGGGCCGCGTCGGCATCCACCAACTCGAAGTTTTCTATGGCGAGTTCGAGCGGGAACTCCCTTTGCCGGATCGGGCACGCGTGATGCCCGACCGCATTCAAGCCCACTTCAAGAATGGCTTCCTGCTCGTCGTCGTACCCAAAGCCTGAACGGCTTACAAAGGCAGTTGAACCTTGGCAAGATCTAAACGAAAAGAAGCAACCCCGGAAGACGGAGGAAGCGTGGCGGTCATTCAGGAACTCGAAGATCTCGAGTCGAGTGGCGTTGTGCTCCCCACGGAGGACGATGACACTCCCCTCCAGATTCCGACCGAACTGAACCTATTGCCGCTGAGGGATTCCGTCATCTATCCGATGCTCATTGCTCCGCTCAGCGTCGGACGAGAAGCGAGCGTCCAACTGATCGACGATTCCGTCGTCGGCAACAACCGCATTATTGGCGTCGTCGCCCAGCGCAACGCCAGCCTGGACTCTCCCGGATTCGACGACGTCTACGAGGTCGGTTGCGCGGTCATCATTCGCACGCTCGTCAAGATGCCCGACGCCACGCGCCTGATTGTTCAGGGTGTGTCGCGATTCCGTATCGTCGAGAGGCTGCAGGAGCAGCCCTACCTGCGCGCCCGAATCGAAGTCCTCGAGGACGAGAACGTGCCGGAAGACCGCCTCGAAGAAGCGGAAGCCCTGCGCCGTTCGGTGGCCGCGATGTTCGATCAGGCGATTCGCCTGACCCCACACCTCCCCGACGAACTCCGCGCTCTGACCCAAGCGGTTCAGGAAACCAATGTGATGGCGGACCTCGTTGCCGCCCACATGACGCTCGGCGTCGAGGACAAGCAGCGTGTCCTCGAAACGCTCAGCGTCATGGAGCGACTGCGCATCCTCCTCGACGTTCTATCTCGTGAGGTTCGGGTTCTTGAGCTCACGACCAAGGTTCAGAGCGAGGTCAACACCGAGCTCAGCCGTTCCCAGCGCGAGTACTACCTGCGCGAGCAACTTAAGGCGATTCAGCGAGAGTTAGGCGAAACCGACGAGCGGGCCGAGGAGCTTGACGAACTCGCCGAGAAGATCGCCGATGCTGGACTCAGCGACGAGGCCGCCCGGGAAGTCCACCGTGAGTTCGACCGGCTACGCCGGATGTCACCGGGAGCCCCCGAGTACACCGTCGCCCGAACGTACATCGACTGGGTGGTCTCGCTACCGTGGGAGAAGGCCACCGAGGACAACCTCGACCTGAAGACCGTCAAGGAGGTGCTCGACAATGACCACTCCGGGCTTGAGAAGATCAAGGAGCGCATCCTCGAGTTCCTCGCGGTCAGGCGATTTAAGAAGGACGGACGATTGCGTCAGCCGATTCTTTGCCTCGCTGGCCCTCCGGGAGTCGGCAAGACCTCGCTCGGACGCTCGATCGCCCACGCGATGGGCCGTAAATTCGTCCGCATCTCGCTCGGCGGTATGCGTGACGAGGCCGAGATTCGGGGACACCGCCGCACCTACATCGGGGCGCTGCCTGGCCAGATCATTCAGGGACTCCGACGCGCGGAAACAAACAACCCGGTATTCATGCTGGATGAGATCGATAAGCTCGGACAGGACTTCCGGGGCGACCCCTCGTCTGCCTTGCTCGAAGTGCTCGATCCCGAGCAGAACGGCACGTTCCGGGACCACTACATCGACGCACCGTTCGATCTGAGCCGGGTCTTCTTCGTGACAACCGCGAACCGGCTGGATACGATCCCGGCTCCGCTGCGCGACCGCATGGAGATTATCGAACTTGGCGGCTACACCGAGGAGGAAAAGGCCGAGATCGCCGAGCGGCATCTCATCCCCAAGCAGATCGAGGAGCATGGCCTGCGCAAGTCGCAGATCGAGTTCCGCCGCGACGCGGTGATCAAGCTGATCCACAACTACACCCGCGAAGCTGGCGTGCGAAACCTCGAGCGTGAGATCGCCAGCGTCGTGCGTAAGGTCACGCGGCAGTTCGCAGAGGGTCGCAAAGCCAAAGTCCTCGTCACGCCGAAGTTCATTGAGACCGCGTTGGGTTCGCCACGCTTCCTCCACGACGAGGTCGCCGAGCGCGACATGACGCCCGGCACCGCCGTGGGTCTGGTCTGGACCCCCGTAGGAGGCGATATTGTGTTCATCGAGTCGGCCAAGATGCCCGGCTCAAAGGGCCTGATTCTCACCGGACAGCTGGGCGACGTGATGAAGGAGAGCGTCACGGCGGCGCTGAGCTACATCCGATCCCACGCGGACGCGCTGAAGATTGATTCTGCGATCTTCGAGAAGAGCGAACTGCACGTTCACGTGCCCGCCGGCGCGGTGCCGAAGGACGGGCCGAGCGCGGGCATCACGATGCTGACCGCACTGGTCTCCTTGCTGACCGGACGGCGCGTCAAGAACCGCCTCGCGATGACGGGTGAAGTCACGCTAAGCGGTCAAGTTTTGCCCGTCGGGGGGGTCAAGGAGAAGATCCTTGCCGCGCATCGAGCGGGAGTGCAGACCGTGATCCTCAGCCACGAAAACCGTAAGGACTACCTTGAAGAGGTTCCCGAGAAGATCCGCAAGGAGCTCACCGCGCACTTCGTCAAGGAAGCCGATGAGGTGCTGAAGCTGGCCCTGGAACCGCTGAGCTAAGCCTTCTGCGACTTCAATCGGTCGAGCATGACCGCGGCAAGGAGCACGACGCCGCTGGCGACGAGTTGCCAGAACGCGTCGATGTTGAGCAGGCTCATCGAGTTCTGCACGACGCCCATGATCAGCACGCCGACGATCATGCCGCTTATCGTGCCGATGCCGCCGGTAAGCGACACGCCGCCGAGGACGCAGCTGGAGATCACCTGAAGCTCTAGCCCTTTAGCAGTATCCGGGTTGCCCGAAGACACCCGTGCAGCCAGGATCACCCCGGCAAAGGCCGCCACCGCGCCCTGCAACATAAAGATCAGCACCTTCGTGCGAACCACGGGGAGCCCGGCAAGCCGGGCAGCTTCGGAGTTGCCGCCGATGGCGAGCGTGTTTCGGCCGAACACCGTACGATTCAGCAAGAAGCCGAATGCGGCGAACAGCGCGATCATGTAGTAAACCGAGGCCTGCAACCCGCCGAACGACCAGGTTGCCATACCGGTCAACCCTCGATCGAAGACGCCGATCGAGGAGCCGTTCGAGATCAGATAGGCCACCCCGCGCACGATCTGCATCATCGCCAAGGTGGTGATCAGCGCGTTGATGCCGATCCGCGCAATGACGAAGCCATTAAGGGAGCCGATCAGCGCGCCCGCCGCGATCGGGATCATCAACGCCAGCGGTGCGTTGCCGTACTTGTTGATCACCAACGCGGCGATCACGCCCGCCAGCGCCACCGTCGAACCTACGGAGAGATCAAAGTCCCCACCCGCAAGGCAGAACAGCATGGTGCAGGAGATCATGCCGACCAAGGACACCGCGAGCAGAAGCCCCTTCACGTTCTCCCACTTCGTAAAGTTGGGCACAAACGCCGCGCTCAGGACCAGCAGGAGCGCCAAAACGAGCAACATGCCCGCTTGCTGCCAAAGTCGATTCAAGCGGCCTCCTCGGCCACGGGAAGGGCCAAAGCGAGCACCCCGGCTTCGGTCGCGTCTTCGCGGCGGACCTCGGCGACCAGCTTTCCTTGGCGCATGACCAAGATACGGTCGCTGACGCCAAGCACTTCGGGGAGTTCGCTGCTGACCATGATGATCCCCACACCCGTCTCGGCAAGGGCATACATCAACTCGTAAATCTCACGCTTCGCGCCCACGTCGATGCCGCGGGTCGGCTCATCCAGGAGCAACACCTGTACCGACTCACTCAGCCATCGGCCGAGAATCACCTTCTGCTGATTGCCGCCCGAGAGCAGGCCGATGGGCTGCTGGAGACTCGGCGTACGCACGCGGAGCTTGTCAACCTGGGTTTGGGCGTTGGACCGCTCCCACCGCTCGTCGATCACGACCCCGCCCAGCGCATGGTTGCGGCGGGCGCTTAGGTTTGTGTTCTCGAGCACCGAGCGCAATCCGACGATGCCCTCCTTCTTGCGGTCCTCTGGGCACAGGGCGATTCCCGCCGCAATCGAATCGCGCGGTTGGCCCGCACGAACCGGTTTGCCGGCGATCTCGATCTGCCCGCCGCATCCGGGAACACCGCGATAAAGCGCCTTCAGCAGTTCGGTCCGGCCCGCGCCCACCAAACCGAAAATCCCGACGATCTCCCCGGCGCGAACTTGGATATCCTGCGGCGCCGCAAGTCCCGGTCCGGTGATGTCCTTCGCATCGAAGATAACTTCGCCTTGAGCCCGCGGCCGATAGCCCCAGATATCGTCGATCGTGCGACCGACCATGCGCTCCACGATCACGCCCGGCTGCACGCCCTCGAGCGACTTGAAGGTCTCGATATGCTTGCCATCTCGAAGGACGGTCAGCGCGTCGCACACCCGGAAGATTTCATCCATTCGGTGCGAGACGTACAGAATGATCTTGCCCTGCAACCGCAAATCGGCGATGATCTCGAACAGACGTTCGACTTCGCGCGCGCTGAGGGCACTGGTCGGCTCGTCGAAGGCGATAACTTGGGCATTCCGCGAAAGAGCCTTGCCGATTTCGACCATCTGCCGCTGGGCGAGCGACAGACTCCCCACCTTCATGTCGGGGTCGATCTGTTCGCCGATGCGCCCGATGATCTCGACCGCACGCTGGCGAAGTTCGGACCGCTTGATCCACCCGCCCGCCGCCGGATAGTGGCCGAGGAACAGGTTTTCCGCGACCGTCATTTCGGGTACCAAGTGTAGCTCCTGGTAGATGACCGCCACGCCCGCTTCGAGCGCGGCAACCGGCGTCGCGAACGACACCGATTGGCCGTTGAGGAAGATCTGCCCCGAATCGGCCCGGTAGGCGCCGCTGAGAATTTTGAGCAGCGTCGACTTGCCCGCTCCGTTCTCGCCCATCAACGCATGGACGCTTCCCTCGCCAACCGCGAAGGAAACGTCTTCGAGCGCCTTTACGCCGGGAAACTCCTTACCGATGGCCCGGAACTCGAGCGGCATCCGGGCTTACAGCCCTTCCTTCTTCATCTCTTCTTCGAAGTTCTCTCGGGTGATCAGCGTGCCGCTGGTCCAAGTCTCCTTAGCCGGCTCGGTGCCTTCGGTTACCCACTTGTACATCAGTTCGGCAGTCTCGTAGCCGTGCTTGCGCGGGCTAAGCAGGATGGAGGCGAAGAAGCCGGTCGGCGGAGTCTTCTTCAGGTCGTCCACGCCGGACGTGCCGTTGATGCCGACGCCGATCACGTTCTCGGCCTTGATGCCCCGTTGCTCGGTCGCACGGACAATGCCGAGCACGCCGTCGTCGTTCGAGCTGAATCCAATCCAATACTTAACGCCCGGTTGCTGGGTGAGCACGATGTTCGCGGCATCCAGCGCATTCGGGATATCCGCGCTCGCCGCGTTCTTCCACGGGGCTTTCCAGATGCGCGTCGCGTCGAAGCCGTTGGCGGTGAGAATCTCCATCGCGCCTTCGGTGCGCTCGCGGGCTGTTTGCAGCGTGTCCAGCGAGACGGCAATCGCGCCAACTTCACTCAGATTCCAGCCGCGCTTCTTCATCTCATCGACGAGGGCTTGGCCCACCGATTTTCCGATGTCGCGGGCGGAGATTCCAACGTGGGGCACGTCGGTCAGCGGCTGGCCATCAGGGCCCTCGAGTCGGTCGTCGACCGACATGAGCTTCAGGCCCTTCTCTTTGCACTTGTCCACGATGAGGGTGCCGAGCTTGGGGTCGGGAGTGCAGATGATGACGCCCTTTGCGCCCTTGACCGCCAGTTCGTCGATCGCGGAAGACACCTTTTCGGCGTCCTTCACTTCTTGCTTGATCAGCTCAAAGCCATACTTGGCGGCCGCTTCGTCGGCGAACTTCCATTCGGTTTGAAACCAAGGCTCGGTCGCCGACTTCACGAGGAAGCCGATCTTCACCTTTTCGCCCGACGACGCCGTGCCGTCGCCGCTTGGTGCAGTCGCGTCACCGCCTTTCGATCCGCAACCGATCACGAACAGCATCGCCACGATGCCAAACAGCAGCCAGAGTCTTTTGAGCATAGATCACCGATTATCGAACGCCGTATCTAAAGGGGCCCTAAACCCGAATAACGGTTTCCGTCCCATAATCTTAACCGATGAATCCGCCGTGCCGAATCGAATTGTTGGGCGGGTTGCGCGTGCGCCAAGGAGATCGGGTGATCTCCCGCTTCCAGACTCAGAAAACGGGGGCGCTGCTGGCTTATCTCGCCCTCCATGCGGGACGCTCGTTCCCCCGAGAGACCATGGCGGAACTGCTGTGGCCCGACGGAGACCCTTCGGCCATTCGAAACCGCCTCAACCAAGCGATTTCTTCGCTTCGGCGTCAGCTTCATCCACCAGGCTGCGAACCTGGTTACGTGCTTCAGGCGGACCACCTGTCGCTTCAAGTGAATCCCCATACCGTGGTTACGGACGTGGCCGAGTTCGAGGAAGCCTTGCAAGCTGCGGAGGAATCGGAAGATAGGGCAACCCAGCACTTGCGGCAAGCGGTCGATCTTTATCAGGGAGAGTTCCTCGACGGCTACTACGAGGAGTGGGCGCTGCTCGAGCGCGTTCGGCTGAGCGACCAATACTACGAGGCCCTAAGCCACCTCATCCGATCCTACGCCCAGACCGGTCGAATCTCAGAGGCGATTGAAGTCGCCATCCGCCGGCTCGCCATCGATCCCTCCGACGAGCGGGCTCATCGCGCGCTGATGCGGCTATATCTGGCCGCCGGTCGTCCGCGATCGGCCCTCGCCCAATATCAGCAGCTCGTTCGCGCGCTCGCCCTCGACGACGACGTGCCTTCCGAGCGCGCCGAGAGGCTTCGCCAGGAGGCGTTGTCCCAGTTGGGAGGCGAAGAAGCGGACTTCGATGTTCAGCCCGAAACTCACGAGCCTCCAGTGATGACCGAGTCGGTGACGGTCGCGAGCCACCGCGGACTTCCCCGCTACCTGACAAAGCTCTGGGGTCGCGACGAAGAACTCGCGACGATCCTCAGCCTTTGGGAACAGCAGCAGCGGTTGACCACCCTGACGGGATTCAGCGGGATGGGCAAGACCCGACTGGCCGTCGAGGCCGCGTGGCAGGGCGATCGGTTCTTTGGTGACCGAATCGCGTTCGTCTCGATGGCGGAGCATGCGCCCGACGACTCGATTGTCGGCACTGCAGCTCAGTTGATCACCGGTCATCCCACTGACGACCCCCTCGGGGTCATCGCTCGGTGGACGCACGGGCACGCTTCGCTACTTGTTCTCGACAACCTCGAGCGCGCTGATGATACGGTCGTGGCGGAACTTGCCGACATGCTCGTGCATCTGCCGAACGTCTATGTTCTCGTCACGAGCTGGCATCCCCTCGACATTGACGGTGAGCACGTGCTGCCCGTGCGGCCCTTGCCTATTCCCGGGGAAGCCGACCGATTGCAGGATCTCGCCAAGAATCCGGCAATCGCCCTGTTCGTGGACCGAGCGCAGGCTGCTCGCCAGGATTTCCAACTCACCG
Source organism: Methanoregulaceae archaeon (assembly GCA_020850325.1). Taxonomy (GTDB): domain Bacteria; phylum Armatimonadota; class Fimbriimonadia; order Fimbriimonadales; family Fimbriimonadaceae; genus JANJUB01. The sequence goes on along the minus strand of JADZEW010000021.1, from coordinate 158,099 downwards.
AACGGACCGCCGCGGCGATCCAAGAGCTGTGCCAGCGCCTTGAAGGCGTCCCCCTCGCGCTCGAACTTGCCGCAAGTTGGGCACGAACGCTCACCGCGAGCCAGATGGTCGAGCAAGTCACGGCGCATTACGACCGCCTTACGAGCCGGCGGAAAGACCTCGCCCCCCGCCACCGATCGATGCGGGCGGTCGTCGACGGCAGCTTCCTCATGGTGCCGGAGTCCTTGCGTGAGGCGTTCGTCAAGCTGAGCGTTTTTGTGGGCGGCTGGGATCACGCGGCCGCGACCCAGGTTTGCTACGGCGTTGACGTCTATGAGCTGCTGCGGGTGGTCGAGGAGTTCGGTCTTGTGAACTCTGCGGCAACCGAGCGTGGACTCCGCTTCTCGATGCTCGAAACCGTGCGCGCCTTCTGCCGGGATCAGATGAACCCCGACCTCGCGGCGGAAGCGAGCAACGCCCACGCCGATTACTACGCGGCTCTGGTCGAACGAGCAGTCCGCCGCGAAGGCATGACCGGCCTTCACCTGATCGCCGAGGACAACGCGAACTGCCTCGCCGCCCTGCGACACCTGATCGACAGCGGCCGATTTGAGGAGGCCGCTCGCTTCGGCGCGGGGCTCGCCCTTTACTGGGAGGCAACCGGCCGGGTGCGCGAGGGTGCCGGTCTGCTCGATGCGATCCGTGCCCACGAGGCCGAACTACCCGTACTCGTCCGCGGGTTGCTCATCCTTCGCCAAGCCCGCCTGGCCTGGCGGCTCGGCAGATATGAACTTGCCCGAACTACGAACGACGAGGCGATCCAGATTTTCACTCAGGAGGATGACCTCGAATACCTGAGCCAGGCGAGGCTCCAAGATGCGCTTGAAGCTCACCGCAGCTCTGATTTCGAGCGGGCAGAGCAGATCCTGCGTGAGAACGTCGAGCTGGTTCGAGCCATCGACATCCCGGCCAACGAAGCCCGCAACTTGCTGGCGCTGGGGAATGCGCTTGTCGAGCAGCGACGATGGGACGAAGCCGCCCGAGTCTACGAGGACACGCTCACGCTCGCCCGTAAGATCGGTATCCCCTACCTGATCGCCATGCCGCTGGCCAATCTCGGCAATCTCGATCTTCTACAAGGCAAGCCGGCTTCAGGCAAGCCACTGATCGAAGAAGCCCGCGCTATCTTCGAAACCCATCGGTTCCACGTCTATGAGCAAGATTGTCGGCGCATGGTGGCCCGGGCAGAACGGATGATGGGGGACCCGGCCGCTTCGCTGGTGGCGTGCCGCAAGCTGCTCGCCGATCCCATCGATGACGTCACCATGATCTGGGGGACGCTGCTGGAGGCCGGCTACGCGCTGCGCGACATGGGCAAGCTGGAGACCACCGCCCGCATCATGGGCGTCGTCGAATCCATGTGGACTACGACGGCAACGTGCGTGTTTGGGGTCGAGTCAGACGAGTATCAGCGGGGTCGCGCAGCCATCAAATCCGAACTTGGTGACGAGGCGTTTGAGGCGGCGCTCACGGTTGGGCGACGACTCGACACCCAGAGTTGGTCTAGACTGCTCGACAGCGTCTAGTACATTTGAACCGACGAATCGACATCGCGGGACCAGCCGTTCATGCCGGACGACAGGTTGCGTACCGACCGGAAGCCGAGCGAAAGCAGGAACTCCGTGGCCCGGCCGCTTCGGGCGCCACTGCGACACACAATCACGATATCCGCGTTCGGGTCAAGTTCCGATAGACGCGACGGCAACTCCCCAAGCGGGATGTGATGGTCGATGTCGAGTTTCGATACGGCCAGTTCGTGGGCCTCGCGGACATCGAGAAGGACGGGCTTGTGCTCACTCTTGAGTTCTTCGGCAAGTTGCTGGGGCGTGACAATCGGAATCATCGTGGTTTGGTGGCCTCTTTCAATTCTCTTACGGCTTGCACGAGCGCGTCGTAACCCGCCCCGGCCTGCCAATGCTCGCTCAGCCAGTTGACGAGCCACGATCCCACGACCGCACCGTCGGCAACTTTAACCATCGCCGCAACGTGCTCGGGACGGCTGATGCCGAAGCCGATACACACAGGCACCTTGGTGTGGGCACGAATCCTTGCGACAAGCGCGCTTACGTCAGGAGCCGCCACCTGGTGGCTACCGGTCACGCCAGTCCTCGAGACCGCATATACGAACCCGGACGAGCGCTGAGCAACGGCGGCAATCCGCTCGTCGGTGCTGGTCGGTGCCGCAAGAAAGACCGTGTCGAGACCAACCGCTCGGCTTGCCTCGATCCACGCGTCCGACTCTTCGGGCGTCAGATCGCTGACAATCGTGCCCGCGACGCCCGCCTCCTTGGCCGCTTGCGCAAACTCATTGAGTCCGCGCCTCAAGATCGGGTTGTAGTAGCCCATCAGCACGATCGGCACCTTGACCTTGCAGCGGGAAAGTGCATGCAGAACGGCTCCTGGAGTCACGCCGCGATCGAGCGCGCGCTGGCTGCTGGCCTGGATCACCGGGCCATCGGCGATGGGATCGCTGAACGGAAGGCCGACCTCGATGACGTCCGCCCCGCCCTCGGCTAGCGCCTCAAGCAACCTTGGAAAGCTCTCCAAATCGGGATCGCCGGCGGTAACAAAAACAACGAGCGCGCCCTCACCTCGGGATCGCAGGGCATCGAAGGTAGCACTCAGCATCGGCAACCTTTCAAACTTACCAGAGATGGACGTCATAGAGTGGGAAAAGCGCCGCGCAGCGGGCGGCTCGGTGGCGTTCAACATCGTTTCGACGATCATCAAGCTGGTCGCCGCCATCCTGACCGGCTCGGTCAGTTTGCTGTCGGAGGCTGCCCACTCGCTTACGGACGTGTTCGCTTCGTCGATTGCCCTCGCGAGCGTCAGAGCTGCAGCCGTCCCGCCGGACGAAGAGCATCCGTTTGGGCACGGCAAGATCGAGAGCCTCGCTGGATTTGGCGAGTCGATCCTGCTGTTTGGCGTGGTGGTGTACGTCGTCGTCGAAGCGGTGCAGCGGCTCGTGACGCCCCAACCTATCGCGCAGCTTGATCTGGGCCTCTGGGTGATGGCCGCTAGTTCGGTCGGCGCGCTTGGGGTCGCACGCTACGTTGGCCGGATCGGCAAGCGCACTCACTCGCTCGCGCTGAAATCGAATGCCCAACACTTGATGGTGGATTTCGTGACGAGCGTCGGTGTGTTGGGCGGGCTGTTTGTCGTTCAGCTCACCGGGGTCACATGGAGCGACTCCGTCGTTGCGCTGGGACTCGCGGTGTGGATGACGATCGGCGCCTATCGGCTGGCAAGGCAAGCTTTCCACGACCTGATCGATGTCCGGCTCCCCGATGAAGACGTCGCACGCATCGGAGCTTTGGTGGAACACGAACCAGGCGTCCTCGGATACCACCGCCTCCGTACGCGCCGCGCCGGGTCGATCCGGTATGTGGATATGCACATCGTCGTCCCCCGTGAATGGACGGTGGTTGAAGCCCACGACCTCGCCGACCGCCTCGAGAAGCGCATCGAAACCGAACTTGCACCGGCCAACGTGGTCATCCACGTCGATCCCTTCGACCCCAATCGCTGAAGATTGTCTGACGATCCTCCGATACCAAGAATGAGATGCTGGGGTTGTTCTTCTATATTGCCGGGTGCGTTATCGCCTCGATCATTCTGACGTTCATCTACTCGATGTTTCGGTCGGTTCAGTCGCGCGACGAGTACAAATCGTGGAGGGTCATGGCCATCTTCTTTGTGCTCGTCCTGTCGGCCCCCTATGGTTACAACGAATACCTGACCCGGTCGGCTGGTCCTGACCTGAAAGAGGCCGTGCTCGAGGGGCTATCGGACGCGGGGGTTAATGGCACCTTGGCTTACTACCGCGTGGTCAAACGGACTGCAGACTCTTGCCGGATTGTGGCGGTCATGACCGAGAAGCAAGATTGGGGAGGCACCGAGCGCCCCGTGGTCGCCATCACCGCCAAGAAGGACGCGAAAGGCTGGCACTCAGACAGCTACATCGTGGTGAACTCGATCAGCCGCAACGCGGACAGCTATACCTTCCCGCCGTACTACTAGTCGGCGGCGCACCCCTCTCGAGCAAAGGCGATTCCAGTAACAATGAGGGCCCCGTGGCAAAAAACTGCCGCGAGGCCCTCGGAGTTCAAGTCAACGCGATCTAGTCGCCCTGACCTTCCTTAGTTGCTTCCGGGGTCTTCCCTTCGGAAGCTTCCGTCTGCTTCTGGATCTCCTCGTACTTGGACATGGCTCCCTTGTCGCTGACCTCACCGCCGGACGAACAACCGGCGCACAGTAGACCGACAGCCATGGCACCAACGAGGCTAACAAGCGTTCGCTTCATTAGTTAGCTGTCAGACCCCAGAACGGGTAGTTGATGTTACGGTTCGGCGTGGTGCCCGGGCGGTAGGTACCGCTCGTCGCACCGCAGCCCGAGCCAGCGGCGTTCGGAACCCCGTACTCAGCGGCGGTCGGCGTCTCGGCGAGGAACCTCGCGGCCGGGTAGAACTTCGCGCTCGAGTCGGTGTGGCCGACGATCACGCCACCGGCGAACGCGATGCGGTCATCCGGCGTGCTGGTGATCTCGCTGCCATTCCAAGAAGCGGCGCTCGCGCAGCCGGTGGTCTTCATGAACCAGCGACCCCAGAACTCGCGAACGGCCATCGGGTAGACGGTCTGAGACGAAAGCGGATCGTTGATCGCGTCCACAAGAACCGGAGCGAAGTTGACATCCGGGTGCGAGAACTCGAACAGCAACATAGCGCGGCCGACGTCCGGGATCGCGTTGATGTTGCCACCCAGCCAGCTGTTTCGCTCACGGCCCAATGCGGTCAACGAACGATTGTAGGTGTTCAGAGCACCGGTCAGCGCGAGGTTGATGGCATAGCCACCCATGAGCTGGCCGTTGTCCGTCCACTGTCGGAAACCGGTCGAGTTTGAGGTGTTGTCCAGCTTGGTGCGGCCCGGGTGCTCGAAGATTTGGAGGTTCTTCGTGTACGGCAACACCCACTTCTGCCACGCATAGTGGTTCAAGCGATTGTAGTAGGGAGCAGACACGCAGCCGACGCCGGTGGGATTCCAAGCTGCGTTGCGAAGGGCGGGGTTCAGCGACGTGCCCGGCTGACAATCGTCATTGCGGGGAAGAACGTCGTCGAAGTCGCCCATATAAATCGCGACGGCCGTACCCAACTGTTTCTGGTTGGAGATGCCGGCAGCCTTCTTGGCGGCAGTCTTAGCCTGGGCAAAGACAGGGAAGAGAATGGCGGCCAAAATCGCGATAATCGCGATAACGACCAATAGCTCGATAAGGGTAAATGCTCGCTTCATGTGGTTCCGTCTCCAATCACGGCTCTGCGCAAACCTTCGCGCGGTCGCCCGTCCTGGGCAGGAGCCACGACAGCCATCGCTGACTACCGTAACTGTGATGGTGTCACGCAAAGTTTATCCGATTGTTAAGGCGGGCAACTCTTTTTGTCAGGATTTCTCGCTGACGGATACCAGTTTTGGGGCTTTAGACCGCGAAGTCAGCGGTGATGACCTCGTCAGGGTCGGGCATATGGCGAAGGATATCGCGAGCATCGACCGGATCTTCGACGGGCGCGTCCTGAAGGATGCGTCCGTCCTTGAAGCGAATGATCCGCTTGCAATGTCGGGCGATATCCTCTTCGTGGGTGACAATCACGACCGTCTTGCCCTTGCGGTTCATATCCTGGAACAGCGCCATGATTTCCTCGGCGGTGCGTGAGTCGAGGTTGCCGGTAGGTTCGTCGCCGAGAATCAACACCGGATTGTTCACGATCGCCCGGGCAATCGCCACGCGCTGCTGCTGGCCGCCCGAGAGTTCGTTCGGCTTGTGGTGAACCCGCTGGCCCAGGCCGACTTCTTCCAAGGCCTGCTTGGCCCGCTCCGAGCGGTTCTTAACGCCCGCGTACATCAGCGGCAGCTCGACGTTCTTGATCGCCGAGGTTCGCGGAAGCAGGTTAAAGGTCTGAAAGACGAAGCCGATGTACTTGTTGCGGATATCCGCCAGTTGGTCGTCGTTGAGCGAACTCACGTCCTGGCCGTTCAGAAAATATTGGCCACCGCTCGGGCGATCCAAACACCCGATCAAGTTCATGAAGGTCGACTTTCCGGAACCCGAAGGACCCATGATCGCCACGAACTCGCCCGCCTGAATCTGGACATGGGCGTCGCGCAACGCATGGACGACCATGTCGCCCATCACGTAGTCCTTCGCCAGATGCTTCGTGTCGATAATGAGGCTCATAAGGTGATCTACTCGTAGCGCAACGCCTGAATCGGCTGCAGACTGCTGGCTCGGAGTGCCGGGTAGAGGCCAAAGAACAGACCCACCAACGCCGAGAAGCCGAACGCAAGAATGATAGCTTGGGTGTTCACCACCGGTGGGACCTTTAGCGCCTGCGCGACGAAGGCCACCGACCCGAGACCGAGCAAGATACCGATCGTGCCGCCAACAACGCACATGACGGTGCTCTCGAGCAGGAACTGGGCGAGGATCGTCTCGCGCCGCGCGCCGATCGCCTTGCGGAGGCCGATTTCTCGGGTGCGCTCGGTTACGCTCACCAACATGATGTTCATGATGCCGATGCCGCCAACCAGCAGGGACACCGAAGCGATGCCCGCCAACAGCATGCTGAGCAACTTCGTCTGAGTCTCCATCTGGGCAATGATGTCGCCCTGATTCATGACCCGGAAAAGCGGTTCGCCGGAAGCATTCTTCCTCGTAGCCATCAGCGCATCTTCAACCTGGCCCTGAGTGACGATCATCAGATCGCTATTCGACGTCTGCATCATGATCTGATCGAGGTTGGTCTTGCCCATCAGTCGGGTCTTTGCCGTGCTGAGCGGAACGTAAATCTGGTCGTCCGGATTCCACATGCCGCTACCGCCCTTGTAGGCGATGACTCCGACGACATCGAAGTTCTGATTGCCGATGCGAATTCTTGCGCCCTCCGCCATCTCATCGCCAAAAAGTTCTTGGTAGGCCGTGAACCCGAGAACACACTTCCGCTCGGACATCGCTTCGTCCTCACCGGTGTACCAGCTACCCTGCCACATCTTTGTGGCATTTCGAATCAACGCAACTTGAGGTTCGGCACCGACCACCTGGGTGAAGTGTGTCTTGTTTCCGTTCCGCGCACTCATCCGTCGCTGTACAACCCCGGTGATGGTGTTGATCATCGGAACTTGCCGCTTGAGGGTAACGATGTCTTCGTCCTTGAGCGTCGGATTGTCGGTCGGACCACCGCTCACGCCTCCCCGACGCCAGTTGGGGAACACGGTCAGCATGTTCGAGCCCATGATCTGGATGTTCTCCAGAGACTTCTGCTTGGTGCCTTCGCCGATACCGATCATCGCGATGACCGAGCCGACACCAATCACCACGCCAAGCATGGTCAGAGCCGAGCGAAGCTTGTTCGCCATGATCGCCCTGAGAGCGCTGATAATGCTGTCGCTGAAGTTCATCGTCCACCTGCTCCGCGTGACGCGCCGCCACCGGCACCACCGCCGGCCCCGGTCGCTCTTGAGGTTCCCATTCGGTTGGTACCGCCACCAGCCAGACCGCCACCCTCTTGGGCCGCAGTCATCCGCTCCTGGATCTCTCGCATCTCGGCCAAGTCAATCTCCGCAACGACGATCTCCTCGCCTTCCGAGAGTCCCTTCAATACTTCTACGCCATCATTACCCGACTCTCCCAACTCAACTTCCCGTCGTTCGGGCTTCTTGGGGTCCTTCGACTTCACCCGGACGAAGGCCTTGCCATCTTCTCGCTGAATAGCCTGAGCCGGAATCATCAGAACGTCCTTCTTCTCCAAGGTGATGAACTCGCAAGTTGCGTTCATGCCGGGAAGAACGGCGACCTTGCCGCCGGGAAGGACCTTAACTCGAACCTTGACGGCCGTGATGTTGTTTGCGGTGATCGCCGCTGGCGAGATTCGATCGACGACGCCATCAAGGGGCTGGCCCGGGTACGCCTCAGTGATGATTCGCACACGCTGGCCCTCTTTGACCGCCGAAATGTCGGCCTCATCGACCGCGCACTCGACGAAGAGCGTCGTGACGTCGCTGAGTTGCACCAGACTGGTTCCTTGGCTAAACGTCGAGGTTCCCGGAGGGATGATCGTGCCCTCTTCCAGGTACTTCAAGGTCACCACGCCATCACGAGGGGCAACGACCGTAGTGCTGTCAAGCTGGACCTTGGCGTTGTCGACCGAGACTCGGCTACGAGTCGTGCTTGCCTTCGCCGCCTCGAACTCCTGTTGGCGAATCACGTTGTTTCGAACGTTGTCTTTGGCGCGTTGGAGCGCGATCTCCGCTTGCTGAACGGCAATCTCCGCCTGGCGTAGATCCTGCGCCGATATCCCGACGTTCGATTGGTTGGCCTTCGCTTGGTTCAGCGACGCCAACGCCTGCGTTATCGAGGCCTTGAGGCTGGTGCGAGACGCTTCGATGTCGCGATCAAGCGTTTCGAATCGCTGCTGCGCAACTCGGTACTCGGCTTCCGCTCCGCGGAACTGGGCTTCGGCTTGCTCAACATTCGCTGGGCTGCTGAAACCGAGCGCCAGGAGTTCGCGCTGCCGACGCAGGTTCGCTTCCGCGGCCTCGAAGGAACTCCTGCTACGGTCAAGCGAGCCTTGCGCGTCGCGCTTCAGCTGCGGCATGGTCACAAGATCAAACTTGCGAAGAGCTTCGGCAGCGGAATCGTAGGACGCCTGTGCAGAGTTGAGCTGGGCCTTGGCCAACGTGGGTTCGCGCTCGTTCTCGATGCGCATCCTCGTTAGGCGCGACTTGGCGGCATCGAGTGCGGCCTGCGCGTCCTTCACGTTGCTCTGGCTGGTCGCAAGCTGAAGCTGGTAGTTCTGTTGGGCTTGGTTCGCCCTGGCTTCCGCGGCCCGCAGATCGGCGCTTGCCTGCTGGAACACAGCTTGTGTGTCTTCCGGATCGATGACGGCGATCAGATCACCCTTCTTCACGATCGATCCTTCGTCGACGGCCAGCCGCACGACCTTGCCACCGGCTTTGGACTTCACGTCCACGGTGGTTAATGCGACCGTCAAGCCAGTTGCGGAGATCGATCGGGTAACCGTGCCCTTCTCGGCTGGAGCGAATCGGTACTCGACCTCCATTTCGTCCGCGCCGCCTCGGCCAAAGATCAGCCAGGCGCCGGCAATCACACCGACAGGAACCGCAAACCAGATCGCTTTCTTCATAAGTAAGTCTTATTAATCTTCGCCCGGGATGGATCGGCCCACCACGAGCCGGAACCGGACTTCCGAGATGTAGTAATCGTAAATCGCTTCGATGTAGTTCCGCTCCGCAGTGGCGAGGCTGACTCTTGCCGTGGAAATCGCAACAACATCGGCATCCTGCGCGCCCAGGGCGTTGGCCCGGACAACCTTGTCAAAGTTGACTTTCGCGGCTTCGAGCGCCCGCTTGGCCGCCTTCACCCGGTCGAAGTTCAGGCGGTACGTTTCCAACGCCGACTCGATCTCGGCCGAGACCTGTCGCTCCTGCTGGACCAGCTGGTTCTCGGCCGCCTCGACACCGGCTTCGGACTCCTTCACGGCTTGCCGGGATCGGTCGCCGTCAAACAGCGGAATCGACGCACGCACACCGAGGAAGCGGTTGTTGTTGTTGTCCATCGAGAACTGCTTGGTGTAGGTCAGATCGACCGACCAGGTAATCCCGGCGTCCAGCTTCGTCAAGCGAAGGCCAAACCGGTTGCTCTCCAGACGTCGCCGACTGGCTCCAAGATCGGCCCGGTTTTCAAGACCCTCGTTCACCGCATCGGTCAGAGCGGGCACCGTCGGCTGGGTATCGGGCTCAGCGAAATCTTCGAGCTGCGGCAGTTTCGTGGTCATATCAAGACCGATGGTCGCTTTGAGGGCGGCCTCGGACTGGCGGAGACGCGCGATAGCTCCAAGGAGATCGACTTCGGCGTTCAGCGCGTCGGCCTCGGCTTGGAATCGATCCTTCTCCGCCACTTCGCCGACCTTGATCTTCGCCTCGGTCTGCCTCAGAACTTCCTGTGCACGATCTCGCTGCAACGTTGTCACATTGACCAGCTGTTGGGCACGAAGTGCCTCGAAGTACTGCGTGTGGACGTCAAAGAGCGTGGTTCGAAGCGACTGAAGCGCCGAGAGCGTCTCGGCCTCGAATCCGCGCCGAGCGCTGCGGAACCGTAGGTCTCGCTCGCCGGAATCGAGCAGCTGCCACGTGCCTTGAATCTGCGTGGTGGTGCCGGACGAGATGAACTCGCGGCCCTGGTTGCGCCCCGTGAAGAACTCCTGTTTGGTGTCCGAGTAGGAGAGCGAAGGCGTGATCGTCGGCAAAAACGCACCGAACGCTTGCTTCTCGCGAGCCACTGCGGCACGCACATTGGCTCGGGCCGCGGCCAGCGATCCGTTCTTCTGGCGGGCCATCTCCAGAGCGTCCTGGAGGGTGAGGGTTTGACTGGCCGCAAGGCTCATGGCCATGAGCCCCATGCTAGCCAAGGTCAAGGAACGAACGAGTGCACTTCGCATAGGATGTAACTTACCGTTGGACACGCAACGATGTGGGGCTTTCTTCTCAGGTGACGATCTCTTATACGACGTGACGGCAGCCCAAAGTTTCGACACCTAGGTTCCACCCCAGATCAGGTCCGGTCTTACCATTATGGTTTCATCCCGAGCCGGGCCGACACTTACCACCGCAACCGGGACTCCGGTGGCCTCGGCCATGTAGTCGAGATACGCCCGAGCCTCGCTCGGCAAGTCCTCAAGTTTCCGCGCCGTACGGAGATTGCCCGACCAGCCCGGCAGCGTCTCGTAGACCGGCTCGACCTGGGCGAACACGTCGGCCTCGGCGGGAACATAGTTCAGCGATTCTCCGCCCACGCGGTAACCCGTCGCCACCTTCACCGTATCGAACCCGGCGAGGATGTCTAACCGCGTGACGACCAAGCCGCTGAGCGAGTTGAGTCGGCACGAATGGCGCAGCGCGACCAGATCGAGCCAGCCGCATCTTCGGCCTCGGCCGGTGGTCGTGCCGAACTCCTTGCCGTGCTGGCGGATCCACTCGCCGATGTCGTCGTGCAGTTCGGTCGGGAAAGGCCCGGATCCGACGCGGGTCGCGTACGCCTTGCACACGCCGAGCACGGAGTCGATATCCCGCGGACCGATACCCGTGCCCAAGCACGCTCCGCCCGCAACGGGGTGGCTACTGGTCACATACGGATACGTTCCCGAATCCAAATCGAGCAATGCGCCTTGCGCGCCCTCGAACAGCACCCGCTTCCCAGCGGCGACCGCGTCTTGCACGATCGGCTCGGTGTCGCAGACGAACGGCGCGAGCCGCTCCGCGTAGGCTGAGTATTCGTCGTAGAGCGAGGTGAAGTCCACCGGCGACGAGCCGAACATCTCGAGCAGTCGATTCTTGTAGGTGAGGACTTCCTTGAGCCGCGTTCGGAACGCCTCCGGGCGCACGAACTCGCCCATGCGAATGCCAAACCGCGCCACTTTGTCTTGGTAGGCGGGGCCGATGCCGCGCGACGTGGTGCCAATCTTGTTCGCGCCACGGGCCTCTTCTTCGAGGTTGTCCAGCATCCGGTGGTAGGGGAACACGACATGAGCGGCCGAGCTGATCTTTAGTTCGCCGAGCTTGCGCTGGGTCTTCTCGTCCCAAGGGGAGTTGTCGGTGGGACCAAAGGTTCGCTGAGCGACCGTCCGGTCGAACTCTTCGAGCAATCCCTTCGGGCACACCACCATCCCGCTGCCAAGAATGGCGGTCACGTTCGGGTGCAGGATCCCCGCCGGGATCAGGTGGAATTTGTATTCCTCGTCACCCACAATCACCGTATGTCCGGCATTGTTTCCTCCGCTGTAACGGACCACCAGATCGGACTGCTCGCCGAGCACGTCGACGAGTTTGCCCTTCGCTTCATCGCCCCATTGGGCACCAATAATCACCAAGGTCGGCATCGTTGTCTTCCTATCGAATCGGCCAAACGAAAAGAGCCGACGAATCCTTTTGAGGATTCGCCGGCCCAGGCCTAGCCTTTTCTCGTCGGCTAGGATACCCGCCTGAAGGGGTTAATCGTCGTCCTTCAGCCTCACCGAGCTCAGGACGCCGCCTGAGTAGCTTCCCTTCGCCTCTACGATCTTGCCAATCGACATACCGGCGAAGAACTGGGCCTTCGTCACCGTCGAGTTGCCTAGCCGATAAGTCGTCGCCGCTGAGGTCGTGAGCCGAACACTCGCCCCGGCGCTTAGCGAGACTCCGAACCAGGACTGCGCGCTGATCGTGAGTTCACCCGCTCCGCTGTTTACATTGGCCACGGAGCCCTTGATCTCGGCCTCGTTCTGCTCGTTCTCGAGCTTCACCTTGACTGCGGTGAGCGTGCCGCCCGAAACTGTGCCTTCGGCTTCCAGCATGGCGCCCGCCGACGCCGCCGCGAAGAAGTCGGCCTTGGTCATCGGCACGCCCGCGTCCGATAGATAGCGAGTTGCGCCGGTGGTCGCGATCTGATAGCTCGATCGGTCGGGAACGAACCCTCGAGCACGAGTGACCGTGACTTCAAAGGTCCCGGCTCCAGCGCTGGCCGCGGTGATCGAACCTTTGAGGTGGTGCGCGTCTTCTCCCGCTTCATCTTCGACCTTGACCGACGCCGCGAACAGCACTCCTGCGACAAACGTGCCCATCACCTCGACCCGAAGTCCGTTGCTCAATCTCGGGTTGGCGGCGCCTGACTCGTTGAAGATCCGCGTCGAGGTATCCGTTCGCACCGCTAAGCTGATGCCGGTCCTGCTCAGCGTGAACGTCTGGTTCGGGGCCGTGCCGGAGAGACCGCTAACCGATCCGCCGTAGTCTTCGTCCTCGTGACGGCCGCGATCGTCGATGCCTCGATCATCGCCGCGCTTGACAAGCGCGACAACTCGGCCCGTCCCATCGAGATTCCAGTTCGCGAGATCGAAGTCGACCACAAGCGACTGCCGTCCGACCGCAAGGGTGTTAGGCCCCGCGATCTTCAGCTGCGACCTCCCGGGGGTGCCGACCAAGTCGTACGCATCGGAGAGCTGGCGCACCTGCCCGGTGGTGGAGCCCACGGGCACGAGCGTGAGTTCCTTGTCGAGTTCGACCCTGACGTCATCATGTCGGCCAGCGGGCAATGACGAGTCGTCGAGGAACGCGAAGCGGGCGCCTCCTGCGTCTCGGAGCGACTTCAGGTCGAGCACTTTACCGGGGATCGAACTGAACACGGTGCGATCGCCCACGCTGATTCGGTGCAGCTTCACCCAGACTTGACGGTAATCCGTGTTCAGGCTGTCTGAAGCGTAAACGCTGAGCGTCGCGTTCCCGCCTCCCCCGAGAGTCGTCGCTCCCCCGCCGCCGCCTCCGCATCCAATGGCCACGAGGGCGAGGATGCCGATCAAAAGTTGATTGAGTTTCATGGTGCCTCCGGGGATAGGAGCAAGGTGGGCGCGCGCATGATACGTTTAGTTTTGGTGAACATGGGGGCGTGCCGCATCGGGTACGACTGAGGCATGTCTGCCCAGATTCTCGATGGACTCACCGTCTCCAAGCTGATCCGCGAGGAGGTGCGGCAACGGGTCGATGCGCTCCGCGCTCGCGGCGTCGAACCGCGGCTCGATGTGGTGGTGGCGGCGCAGGATCCGGCGAGCCTCGCCTACGTGCGAATGAAGCGGGCCTGGTGCGAGAAGGCGGGCATCATCAGCGAGTCGTACGCGGTGGATGAGTCGTGGACGCAAAGCAAGTTGCTCGACCTGATCCGCGAGCTGAACGCCAACCCGAAGGTTCATGGCGTACTGGTGCAGCACCCGCTGCCCGCCCAGCTTGACGAGTCCGAAGTCCTGCTCGCGCTCGGCCCGGAGAAAGACGTCGACGGAATCACGCCGGCTTCGCTCGGCCGGCTGACCGCCGACCTGCCCGGCTTCCGATGCGCCACCCCGCTCGGCATCATGACGTTGCTGAAGCACTACGGCATCGATCCCGCCGGCAAGCGCGCCTTGGTCATCGGCCGAAGCGTGATTCTCGGCAAACCCGCCGCGCTGATGCTGCTGCAACTGAACGCCACGGTGACGATCGCCCACTCGCGGACGCACGACCTTCCGGAGCGGTGCCGCGAGGCCGATATCGTCATCGCCGCGGTGGGTCGCGCCGAGATGGTGAAGGGCGATTGGATCAAGCCGGGAGCGGTGGTGGTCGACGCAGGCTATAACAAGGTCGAGGGGCGATCGGGGGACGTCGGCGATGTAGATTTCGAGTCGGCGAAAGAAGTCGCGGGGTGGATTACGCCGGTGCCGGGTGGCGTGGGTCCGATGACGGTGGCGAGTCTGCTGAGTAACGCAGTCAGCGCCGCCGGCGGGTAAATCCGGGGGAGGGCGCCGCTCCGTCGGCGCCTAACTTGAGGCTGCGACAGAGCGCAGCCCTCCCAGACCCCATCGATAGTCCTATGCCCTGGTATGCGCAACCAAACGGCTCGCTATAATGGGCCATGGACCTCACGCAGTCGCTCCAGTACAACTACCTGTTCCGTGGCCTTCCCAAGGAAGTAACGGCTGGCTTCGCCGCCATGGCGACCACGCGGATGTTCATGGGCGGCGACGTGATCGTGCGCCAGTTCGACTACAATAGTGACCTCATTATCTTGCTCGAGGGCACCGCGGCGATCAAGTCATTCACCGGCGAGACCCTCGCCGAGTTCGGACCGGGCTCGATCATCGGCGAGATTTCACTCATCGACGAACAGCCACGATCGGCGACCGTCGTGGCGATGGGCGAGGTGACCGCTGCGATCATCAACGCCGAGTCGTTCCGCAGCATGATGGCCTCGGACTCCAAGACCGCCGCCATGATCTTGCTGAACATCTGCCAGGTTCTGTGCCGCCGACTGCGCTCGATGAACCTGCACGTGGACACCTTGACCCGCGACGCCTGAAGTTAAGCTCAGGCATAGGCCGTCGGCGACCGAATATAACTACAGCATGCACCTTTTGGTCACCGGCGGCGCCGGCTTCATTGGTTCGAACTTCGTCCGGCTTGCGCTTCAGCACCTGCCCGACGCCCGGGTGATTGTCTTAGACGCCCTCACCTACGCGGGAAATCTCAGTACGCTGAACGACGTTTCGTCCAATCCGCATTTCCGGTTCTATCCGGGCAAGATCCAGGACCCCGTGGTGGTCGAGGGGATCATCAAGGCCGAAGGCATCACCCACATCGTGAACTTCGCCGCGGAAAGCCACAACGACCGGTCGATTCTCCACGCGGGCAGCTTCATCGAGACCGACGTGCTCGGTGTGTACGTGTTGCTGGAGGCCACGCGCAAGTTCAAGTTGGAGCGGATGCTGCACGTTTCGACCGACGAGGTGTACGGCTCGATCGACGAAGGACACTTCACCGAGCAATCGCCGATCGAGCCGAACACGCCCTACAGCGCGAGTAAGGCAGGCGGCGACCTGCAGATTCGCGCCCATGTGAAGGCCTTCGGAACCCCCGCACTCATCACCCGGGGCGGCAACACCTACGGCCCCTACCAGTTCCCCGAGAAGCTGATTCCTTTCTTCGTGACCCGGCTGATGGACGGCAAGAAGGTGCCGGTGTACGGCGAGGGCAATCAAGTCCGCGAGTGGATTCACGCCATGGACCACGCGGGCGGCGTCCTGCACACGTTGCTCCATGGCGAGCCGGGCCAGGTCTACAACGTCGGCGATGTCAATGAGCGCCCAAACCATGAGGTCGTCAAGATTCTCCTTGAAGAGACCGGGCGCGACGAGTCACTGATCAAGCGAATTCCGGACCCCAGGAAGGGTGCTCACGACAAGCGCTACTCGATGTCTGCCGACAAGCTTCGCGGACTGGGCTGGGCACCGACTCACCCGTTCGAGGAGTCTCTTCGAGCGACGGTGCGCTGGTATCGAGATCGGCAGGATTGGTGGCGTCCGCTGATTTCGACCGACGATTTCCAGGCGTTCATCGCCCGTTTCTACGGCCCTTCGTTGGGCGAGGATCTCTAAACATGGTCAAGCGCGGGATCATCCTAGCGGGCGGATCAGGCACGAGGCTTTATCCGATCACCCGGGCCACGAGCAAGCAGCTCATGCCCATCTACAACAAGCCGATGATCTACTACCCGCTCAGCGTGCTGATGCTGGCGGGCATCCGCGAAGTGCTGGTCATTACGACGCCCCACGACCAGGCCGCCTTCCAGATGCTGCTCGGCGATGGCTCCCAGTGGGGCATCGAAATTCAGTACGCCGTGCAACCCCATCCCGGTGGACTCGCGCAAGCGTTCCACGTGGGTCAAGAGTTCGCCCAAGGACAACCGTGCGGCCTCATTCTTGGCGACAACATCTTCTTCGGCCACGGGCTGCAGGAGTCGGTCCGCCGAGCCGCGACGTTGGAGTCAGGAGCGGTGGTTTATGCCTACCACGTCGATGACGCGACCCAGTACGGCGTCGTAGAGTTCGATGCCGACGGCCGCGCGATCAGCATCGAAGAGAAGCCCAAGCAGCCGAAATCGAACTACGCAGTCACCGGCTTGTACTTCTATGACGACACGGTCGTCGACCGGGCGTTGGCCCTCAAACCTTCGGCCCGGGGCGAACTCGAAATCACCGACCTCAACCGGACCTACCTCGAAGACGGCTCGCTCGGGGTGGAGATTCTCGGGCGCGGCTTCGCTTGGCTCGATACGGGGACGCACGAGTCGTTACTCCAAGCCTCGACGTTCGTTCAGACCGTCGAAAGCCGCCAGGGCTTCATGATCGCTTGCCCCGAAGAGATCGCGTTCCGGCAAGGCTGGATCGGTAGCGACGACCTCCGTCGCATGGGCGAGCAGCTCCGCAACAACGGCTACGGCCGCTACCTGCTCAAGCTCGCCGACGGAAACGCTTAAGGCACGCTCTTCAGCACCGGGTACCTGGCCAGTTCTTCGCCGAAGAACCCCCAGGTAACTAGCCCGTCGTCGCCCTCGGGCTCCAGCATCGAGAATGCGAAGCGGCCGAGCGCCTGATCGGTCTCGATAACGTACCAGCCGGTCGGAACGGTGAATGCCTCGCGCTTGAAGCTTCCTTTCAGCCGAATCAGGCGGTGGCCTTGGAAGGCCTGCCGATCTTGGGTCTTCTCGGCAATCTCGAACCGCTCTACGTCGGTGGTCACCGGCGCATCGAGCTTTCGCACGCTGACACCGTGACGAAGCAGCAGACGCGCTGCGGTGGACTCGCCTCCCTCGATGTAGTAGCGCCGTGGCACCCGCGCCATCTGCGTCGCTCGGAAGCGGTCGAACACCGGCATCTTGATCCGTTCCAAGTTCGTCGGGCGACCCTTGGGCGCGGGTTGGCCGGCTTCCCGCTTCTCGATTGAGACTTCATCCTCGCGGCCTTGGACCAGCTCGAATCGAACCCCGAGTTCCGCGGGAAGCGGAGCTTGCCGAATCTTGGGAAGTTGCTTGGCGTTTTTGGCCAGGTAGTCGAGCACGAGTTCCGTGAACCGGTTGGTTGCGACCACCCGATCCTTGAACGAGATGTACGACGTGGCCTCGCTCAGAATGCCGACCCGGCCGGTCAGCCCCGCATAGTTGGTCACATAACGGCCCTCGGCGCCAAAGGTCTCCCACACCATCTGCTCGCCTCGCCGCACGGCGTTGCCGTAGTCGAAGAGGTCTTGGCCGAATCGTTGGTTGAACTCACGCCGGATCGCGGGGAGCATCTGGTCCCGGGCGAACTTGAGCAACGGTTCGGGCGTGTTGGGGTGGAGCGGCGGCGAGTACGTCAGGTCATAGCCGTGGCGGGTGCCGTTGGTCGTATGGAGATCCATCACGACATCGGGATCCCACGGGCGGTAGATATGCTCCAGCACGCTGCGCATCTCGGGCGACTCGGCTTTGATGCAGTCACGATTCAAGTCGAAACCTTGGGCGTTCGGACGGACTCCAACCTGTGCTGGCCCATCTTGTCCGGGGCGATTGCGCTCGGCGGGGCCCCACTTCTCGTTTCCGTCGCTGTTGTAAATCGGGTTGACGAGTAGCACGAGGTCCTTCAGGACGGTCGGTTTCTTGGCGGCGTGCGCGATGGCGATTTCTCGCAATATGATCTGCGCAGATTCCTTCCCTTCCACCTCGCCCGCGTGGATGTTGCCTTGCACGTAGACGATTGCCTTCCCGGCGGCTCGGGCTTCAGCCGCACTCTTGACCGGGGGATCGGAGACGATGACGAGCGGCGCATCGCGGCCCTCCGTCGACTTGCCAATGAACGTGAGCTTCATCGGCGCGCCTTTGGACTCAAGTTCCTTTAGGAACAGGATGACGTCCTCGTAAGTGGAGGTCTCCAGGTAGTTGCTGCGCTCGGCACGGGTAAGGGGCCAATCAGAGGCCTGAGCAGATAGCAACAAAAAGGCGGCAGACAGCATGGCCCCTTTTACCTGAGACGATGCCCTTCGCGACCTCGATTGCCGGAAGTTCTACAGACTCCAGCCTCCGCGACCCGATAACTCATAGTGGGGAGCCCGATGGCATATGGCGAAACGACCGCGTAACCAGGTGCGCTTAGTGAAGCAACGCTCAGAGCATCCTGGCGTCCAGCCGGGTGAGTGCTTCGTGTTCGATCCTCATGCCACCGCCGCCGACCGGCTTTGGCGCTTAGCTGAAAATGTTCCGGGGATGCTGTACATGTACCGGCTCCGCGCCGACGGCACCTCGCACTTCCCATTTACGACCTCCGGCATTCGCGACATCTACGGCGTTGAACCCGCCGATGTCGTCGAAGATGCCATCTCCGTCTTTGACGCACTCCACCCAGACGATATCGAGGAGGTCGGGCGCACGATCATTGAATCGGCCAAGATGCTGAAGCCCTGGTCGCACACCTACCGAGTGTGCCATCCCAACGGTTCGGTGATTTGGGTGCGCGGCCACGCCGTTCCGCAGCGGCTCGACGACGGCAGTACCCTCTGGCATGGCTACATCATGGATGTCACCGAAGCCAAGGACGCGGAGATCGCCCTGAGCCAACGCGAGCGACACCTCCGAGCAATGTTCGATGCTGAGCCCGAATGTGTTAAGGTCGTCTCGGCCGACGGCGAACTGATGGATATGAACGCTGCCGGGCTCGCTATGCTCGAAGTGAGCACGCTTCACGAGGCCCAGTCAGTTCCCTTGTTTCAGTTCCTACCTCCGGAGTACCACGAAGGCTTTCTGGACGCGCACCGTAGGGCTCTGGCTGGAGTACCGGTCTCCTACGAGTTCGAGATCGTCGGACTGCTTGGAACCCGTCGCTGGATGGATACCCGAATGGTGCCCCTGACCCTCGAAGACGGAGGGACTAGCGTGCTAAGCATCACCCGCGACGTTACCGATCAGAAAACGCTCCAGCACGAACTGATCATGGCAGCGCGCACCGACAAGCTCACGGGGCTTTGCAACCGCTCCCTGCTGGTCGAGCGCCTGCAACGACGGCTTGACGCCTCCCACTCGCGGAGCTTCGCGTTGCTGTTCCTGGATGTCGACCGCTTTAAACTCGTGAATGACAGCTTGGGCCATGGCGTCGGCGACCAAATGTTGCTCGAAGTTGCTACTCGATTGAGGCGGACGGTTCGGTCTTCAGACTCGATCACGCCCCACACTGCCGGAAACACGGTTGCTCGACTGGGAGGCGATGAGTTCGTCATTCTGCTCGAGGACATCGCTTCGCCCGACGACGCCGAACTCGTGGCCGCGCGGATTCTGGAGTCGCTGCGCAAGCCCTACATGCTTGCGGGCCATCGGATCATCACCGACGCAAGCATCGGCATCGTGTTAGGCAACGAGACGTACGAACGCGCCGAGGAAGTTATCCGCGACGCCGACACGGCGATGTACGAAGCTAAGCGCACCGGCCGAGGTCGCTCTGTCGTCTTCGTGCCGGCAATGCGAGATCGCATCCAATGGCTGGTTGCGCTCGAGGATGAGCTGCGGCTTGCGCTCGACCACCAAGAGTTCCGGGTGCTCTACCAACCGATTGTCGACCTCGGCAGCGAGAAGGTCTGCGGTTACGAAGCGCTCGTACGTTGGATTCACCCGGTTCATGGCGTTGTTTCGCCTGCCGACTTCATCCCGATCGCGGAAGACACCGGCCTCATCCTTCCGTTGGGCGACTTTGTGTTCCGACAGGCGGCGATGGATGCACGTCGCTGGAGCGATGAAGGTGTCGATGCGTACGTCAGCGTCAACCTATCCCCCCACCAGCTGATGGAACCCGTTTGGATCAGCCGCTTCGAAGACCACCTTGCGATCTCCGGCTTGTCAGCGTCTCGGGTGCTCCTAGAGATCACCGAGACCACGGTCATGCACGACTTCGATCGCGCCGTCGAGATCCTCTCGCACCTGCGAGCCATCGGTTTTCGTATCGCGCTGGACGACTTCGGAACCGGCTACTCCTCGCTTGCCTGGCTGCACCGCCTGCCCATTGACGTCCTCAAGTTCGACCGGACCTTTGTTTCGCAGATGCAGGGTCAAGTTGTCACGCTCATCCGTGGCCTGGTTGCTACGGCCCACGACTTGGGAATCCAAGTCATCGCCGAGGGTATCGAAACGGAAGAGCAACAATCGCTGCTGCGCGAGGTTGGCTGCCGAACAGGCCAAGGGTATCGCTTTGGCCGCCCTCAGCCAGCAGACGAGATCCGGCCCCAGCGAGCAGCAGCTTAGTCGGGCAACTCGGTGGAGATGCCGGACTGATCGGGCGGTGTCTGGATGATCACTGTCCGTGGTCCCGAGCAACTCCTGAACAAACTGAAGGCGAGGATGGCGAGCAGAATCCAGCCGTAGGTCGCCATGGGGCCACCCCAGAAGAACCTTCGAAACCCAGCCGTCAGATCGTGGGCGACGCCGCGGGCCGAGATGCGAACATTTTGCCGACCGCAGTCAGGGCATCGCGGGCCGGCCGGCCCCATGATCACGCACCGGGTGCACACCGGGCGCTCGCATCGACCGCACGAAAGCACGGTCAGTTCCTTCGGGTGGCGGTAACACGGTCGCGACTCAACCGGAGACTGCTCGTCGACGAACGACGCGAGCTCGATCCCGCATCGACCACAGAACTGGTTGTTCTTGTCGTTTTCCGTGCCGCACCGTCGGCAAATCACGGCGCAGAGGTTACCCGGCAGCTTGGTTGGAAGCCAGCTTAACCTGAGCTTAACCCGTGGCGGATATCTTCCCGTTCGGAGCCCAATGTTAAGGGCCGAGTAAACTCTCCGGAACGCGGGTTACCCGCCGATCAGGAGGAAGTGAAAGTTGGGAAGTGCATATACGCCAGGGTTAACGGTTAGCGGAGACATCATCGTCCGCCGAACGCGTCGTCTGCCCATCAAGGGTGACGTGCTCGTGAGCGTCGATGAAGCCGTCAAGGCCGACCAGGTCGTCGCTCGTGCGATGTTGCCCGGCGTGCTGCAAACCATCAAGGTCGCCGACAAGCTCGGCGTCGAGCCCAAGGACGTTCCGGGGCTGTTCCAACTCAAAGTCGGGGACTCGGTCGAAAAGGGCCAGGTTGTTTCCCAAACCAAGGGCTTCCTGATCTTCAAGGGCCAGACGCTGACCTCCGATTACACGGGCACCATCGAAGCGATTTCCGAAATCACCGGCAGCGTGCTCGTGCGCGAACCGTCGATCCCGGTCGATGTGAAGGCGTACGTCGAGGGCAAGGTCGCGCAGATCATCCCCGAGGAAGGCGCGATCATCGAGACTCGCGGCGCGATGGTGCAAGGCATCTTCGGCGTCGGCGGCGAGCGGCAGGGCATCATTCGCGTGGCCGTCGAAGGTCCGGATCAAGCGCTCCATGCCGACCACATCTCCGAGGCCGACGCGGGCAAGATTCTCATCGGCGGCGCGGGATTCTCGTACGACGCGATCATCAAGGCAAGCCAGTGCAACGTGGTTGGCCTCGTCGCCGGTGGCGTCCGCGATAGCGACCTCACTCGGTTCCTCGGCTACGATATCGGCGTTGCCATCACCGGCACCGAAGCCATCAACCTCACGCTCATGGTCACTGAGGGCTTCGGCTACCTGAACATGGCCCACCGCACGTTCGATCTTTTCCGCGAGCTCGAAGGCAAGGTCGCGAGCATCAACGGAGCCACCCAGATTCGCGCCGGCGTTATCCGCCCCGAAGTCATCGTGCCGCTTCCCCTCACCGGAGCCGCGGAGACCGCGGGCATGGGCGGCGTATTGGAAGTGGGCACCGCCATCCGCGTCATCCGCGAGCCGTACTTCGGCCAGCTGGGCACGGTGACGGACCTGCCGCCGCAGCTCATGGAAGTCGATTCCGGCACTCACGTCCGCGTCTTGAAAGCTCAACTTGAAGGAGGCCACGAGGTTCTCGTTCCCCGTGCGAACGTCGAAATCATCGCGACCTGAGCGCCGCTTGGCGCTTAGGTTTGCCCCGTTTCTCCGCCCCTAAGCGCCTATGAAAGTCCTAATCGTAGATGATGAGCCGACGATTCTCGAAACCGTCGAGCACAAACTCCGCAAGGAGGGTTACAGCACCTTCACCGCCGACTCGGCCGAGGAAGGGATGCGCTTGTTCCGGCGCGTCAAGCCGGACCTGATCCTCCTCGACATCATGCTTCCCCAACGCTCAGGCACCGACCTGTGCAAGGCGGTTCGGCGCGACAGCACTACCCCGATCATCTTCATTAGCGCTAAGGCGGACGAAGCCGATCGGATCAAGGGGCTAGAAATCGGCGCTGACGACTACATCACCAAACCGTTCAACCTTTCCGAGGTTGCCGCGCGAGTGAAGGCGGTCCTCCGCCGCGCCACTGGCGAAGCCCCCCGCGAGGTGGTCGAGCGAGGCAACTTGATGATTGACCCGCGAAGCCATGAGGCGACGCTCGATGACAAGCCGCTGACCCTGTCGCCCAAGGAGTTTGGGCTCCTCTACTTCCTTGCCCGCCATTCCGGGCAAGTGTTCTCCCGCGACGTGCTGCTCGATCGCGTGTGGGGGCGAGACGCGTACGTCTCCGCCCGGACGGTCGATGTCCACGTGCGCTGGCTAAGGACGCATATCGAAGAAGATCCGAACCGCCCGACGCGATTGCTCACCGTGCGCGGGGTGGGTTACAAGTTTGCGGGTTAGCGCGAGTATTGATTGTCGAATGTTGAATGTCGCTGGAGAAGATTCATCAGCGAGATACTTCTCCATCCACATTCCACATCAAACACGCCACAAGCGCATTTAGCCACATCCCACATCCTACATTCGAAGCTCGCTTCCCCCAATCCACACCCGCTTCACCAGCGGCGCGCCGATCCAGTAAGCGATCTGCGCGGGATCGTCGGCGTCCCAGAGCACCAGGTCCGCCCGTTTGCCGACCTCGATCGAGCCGATCCCGGTGTCGAGCCCAAGCGATGCCGCCGCGTTGATGGTGCAAGCGCTCAGCGCCTCGGCGGGCGACATCCCCATCATCACGCACGCCAGATTCATCACGAACAGCAGGGACGGCGTGGGCGACGACCCCGGATTGAAGTCGGTGGCGAGCACCACCGGTAGCCCCGCGTCGATCATCGCGCGGGCATCGGGATACTTCGACTTTCGCAGCGCATACACCGACGCGGGCAGCAGCACCGGCATCGTCTTCGAATCCGCCAACGCGGCGATGCCCGCTCGGCCGGTTTGCTCCAAGTGATCCGCTGTTGAGGCGCCGAGCGAGACTGCGAGTTCAGCGCCCCCGCCCGCCGTCAGCTGATCGACGTGAAGCCGCATCCCAAGACCGGCCTTGCCTGCGGCGAGCGCAAGTAACCGCGCGTCGTCCAGCGTAAAGTACCCCTGCTCCACGAACGCATCCACGTACTTTGCCAATCCGCGACGGGCGACTTCGGGGATCAAGTGGTCGCACACTTCTGCGACCCACGCCTCGCGATCCATGCCGACCGGTACCGCGTGGAGTCCGAGCAACGTCGGAACGATGCGCTGAGGCCCCTGCTCAGCAAGATCCCGATAGGCTTCGAGAATCGCGATCTCCCCCGGGGAGGTCATGGCGTAGCCGGACTTGGCTTCGAGCGTCGTCGTCCCGTTCGCGAGCATCCAGTCGAGGTGCTTCCGCCCGATGGCGACGAGATCGTCGCACTCGGCGGTCTGCCGCAAGGTCGAGCGGATTCCCCCACCCGCCGCCGCAATCTGCTCGTAGGTTGCCCCTTGGCATCGGTGAGCGAACTCACCCGCCCGGCAACCTCCAAAGATGAGGTGGGTATGCACGTCGATCAGTCCGGGGGTGAGCAAGCGCCCGCCGCAGTCCTCGCCGTCACCGGACACCTCGGGGCCGATCTCCGCGATCCGCCCGTCCACGATGCGCACATCAACGCCATCGCGGAGGGCGAGATCGTTCATCGCCGCACCGCGACGGACTCCACCGGCGAGCGTAGCCAACCGAACATTGCGCAGGAGAAGGTCAGCCATCCCCTGCATTATTGCGGATGCCGACTAGCCTTTGGGGTGGTTGAGCTTGCCCTTCTCTTGGGGGCTCATATGATCGCGAGCCGAACCGGGCTTCTGGGCTTGGATGTCCCACTGATCGGTTTGAGGCTTCGGATCGCCTTGCTGCGCGTGCCGTTCTTCCACGGCCTCACGCATTCGGGCAACCTTCTTATCTTTGCGTTCGCCGCCTTTCTTGCGTGTATGCATACTCGTATTCTACGCCGGTTTCCAATCCATCTCATGTCCTCTTTTTAGGGGACGCCTGTATACTTCGGGCATGGCCAAACCGATCCTCGAGTGCGTTCCCAACTTCAGCGAAGGGCGCGACCGCAGTGTGCTGGATGCGATCGCGGAGGCGGCGCGGTCGGTCGACGGCGTCAAGCTGCTGGACGTCGATCCCGGCGCGTCGACGAACCGCACGGTCTTCACCTTTGCCGGCGATCCCGACGCTGTCGTCGAAGCCGCGGTGCGTGCAGCCCGAGCAGGGACCGAACGCATCGACATGCGCTGCCACACCGGCGAGCACCCTCGTTTCGGCGCGCTCGACGTGTGTCCCCTGGTCCCGATTTCCGGCATGAGCATGGACGAAACCGTCGTGCTCGCCCGCAAGCTCGGTGCGCGACTCGCCGAGGAAGTTGGCCTGACCATCTACCTGTACGGCTATGCCGCCTCCCTCCCCGAGCGGGCTGATCTCTCGGTCGTCCGGGCCGGAGAATACGAGGGCCTCGAGGCCAAGCTCCGCGACCCGGCCTGGGCTCCTGACTACGGCCCCGCCGAGTTCAACCCGATGTCCGGCGCGACCGCGGTCAGCGCGCGCGATATCCTCGTCGCCTACAACATCAACCTGAATACGACCTCCGTCCGCCGCGCGAACAGCGTTGCGTTCGACGTGCGCGAGAAAGGCCGCGTCAAGCGCCTCGGCGACCCCATCAATGGCGAGATCGTCAAAGACGCCGACGGCAACCCGGTGAGCGAGCCCGGCGCCCTCAAGCACGTGAAGGCGATCGGCTGGTTCATCGAGGAGTACGGCTTCGCGCAGGTGTCGATGAACCTGACCAACATCCGCGAGACGCCGGTCCACGTCGCCTTTGACACGACCTGCGACAAGGCGCACGCGCGCGGAATCCGGGTGACCGGGTCCGAGCTCGTCGGCTTGATCCCGCTGGGTTGCCTGCTCGACGCGGGGCGGTACTTCCTGACTAAGCAGCAGCGCAGCGTGGGCGTCTCCAATGCCGAACTGATCAAAGTTGCCGTGAAGACCATGGGCCTCGACGAACTGGGTCCCTTTGATGTGCGCAAGCGGGTCATCGAATACACCCTGGAAGAAGATGCGAAGCGGCTCGTCGACATGACGCTCCGCGCATTTACCGAAGAGACGGCGAGCGAGTCGCCTGCCCCGGGTGGAGGCTCGATTTCGGCGGCGATGGGCGCGATGGGCGCCGCGCTCGCGACGATGGTCGCCAACCTGAGCAGCCACAAGCGCGGCTGGGACGACCGGTGGGAGGAGTTCTCGTCGTGGGCCGAGCTCGGCAAGGGCTTCTACGACCGGTTGCTGGTGCTGATCGACGAGGACACCGCCGCCTTCAACCGCCTCATGGACGCGTTTGGGCTGCCTAAGAACACCCCCGAAGAGAAGGCCGCTCGCTCGGCCGCGATTCAAGCCGCGACCAAGGGCGCGATCGAGATCCCGCTGCAGGTGATGCAGCTCTCATGCGACGCGATGGGCGTGGTGCGGACAATGGCCGAACATGGCAACCCGAACTCGGTGAGTGACGTGGGAGTCGGGGCCCTGGCCCTCCGCTCGGCGGTGCTAGGGGCGCACTTGAACGTGAAGATCAACGCCTCTTCGATCAAGGACGAAGCCTATCGGGCGGGAGTCCTGGCCACCGCGGCCGAGTTGGCGGCTCGCGTGGTTCGTGAAGAGGCGGAAGTGCTGGCGATTGTCGAATCGAAGGTGTGAGTGGCTGGGTTGGCTCGGGTTTGCTGTCGCGTCGGCACGACCCACCGACGACCTCAGGGAGATGGGGGGAGTCCGGGTTATTGTAGCCGCGGGATGCCATTGTGCCCGCGTCCGGACCACTCGCGAGACGCGGGCACAATGGCATCCCGCGGCTACGATATGCTGAGCAACTGTCTCTTTCGGTTTCGAGGGACAGTTGCGAGAGGGGTTTGACCCTCGTTTTGGATCTAAAAAGCTGGTTGGCGCCCCGGGCGGGAATCGAACCCACGACCAACCGCTTAGAAGGCGGTTGCTCTATCCGCTGAGCTACCGGGGCGCGCGATTCACAAGATACCCGCCGGATTCAGCGGGTGCCCAGGAGCTTGCGCAGGTCAGGCAGGAGCCGTTCGGCCCAAATCTGATACCCCGCCTCGTTCAAGTGCAGCGCGTCCGGCATCAGTTCGCCCTTCAGCGTGCCGCCCGGATTGGTGAACGATGACCCGTAGTCGCGGTACGTTACCTTCGGATGCGAGATCTTCGCCAACTGCTCGTTGATCTCGACCACCGCCTTCCGCATCGGGTCGTCCGGCTGGGTGCCGCGCGGGAACACCGCCAGCAGCAGCACCTTCGTCTCCGGCGTATCCCGATGAATCCGCGCGAGAATCTGCCGTATTCCGACGACCGTCTCCGCCGGCGTGTTCACTTTGTGGCCCACATTGTTCGTGCCGATCATCAGCACGATGACCTCCGGCTTCTGGGGCAGCACCTCGCCGTGGGCAAACCGCCACAGCACATGGGGCGTGCGGTCGCCGCTGTAGCCAAAGTTTTCGGCCTTGAACTCGGCGAGCGTGTTCGTCCAGAAATGGCGGCCCACGTCTTCCCAGCCTTGGGTGATCGAATCGCCGACGAAGGCCACGCGGTAACCTTTCAGTTCACGCTTGATCTTGTGGCGAGCCGCCCACCAGGTTTCGTTCAGTCGGTCGGTTTCCACGTCAGGAATATCCCCCGGAGGCACGGCCGCCCCGCAACCGGTGGCAATCGCTAAAAGAACCCAAGCCCATTGCTTATTCATCGGAACCCCTCGCCGGGTCGGGCGTCGTATTCACTGTGAGACGACGCGAGGCCCTTCGCTCGTCATTATAACTGTAGATGTTCACCCAACTTGCCCTCGGCCTGTCCCTCATGGGGTCGGCATCCGTCACCCATGAGCACTCGAAGGCGGAGGCTCTGGCCGAACTTGCCTGGCAAGAAGTCGAGCAGCAGGCCAAACTCGATCCTCGGCATCAGGCCGACATCGACGCCGACACCAAGCTCGGCAAAGACTACACCGAACAGGTCGAGAAGGAATTCAAGCTCTCCCAGAACGCGGCGTACATCGAGCGGGTTCAGCGCATCGGCGCGGAGATCGCCGCCATCGCCCGCAAGAACCAGGTCTCGGTCACCTGGGGCGACAAGCGGCTCAACCCCTTCGACTACACCTTCAAGGTGGTCGAGGATAAGGACATCAACGCGTTCTCGCTGCCCGGCGGCTACATCTACGTGTATGAAGGGCTCATTCAGTTCGCGGAGACCGACGACGAACTCGCAGGCGTCCTCGCCCACGAAGTCGCGCACGCGTCCTTCCGCCATGTGGCGACGCTCCAGCGCGAGTCGGCCAAGCTCCAGAGCCTGACCCTGCCGCTCATCCTCATCTCGATCTTCTCGGGCAGCCAAACGCTGAGCGGCGTCGGCACCCTCGCCTCGCTCATCGGCATCGCCAAGGGCAGCGGCTGGAGTGTCGCCGCCGAAGAAGCGGCCGACTACGGCGGCTTGCAGTACATGCTGTACAGCGAGTATCAGCCCGTCGGCATTCTCACGTTCATCGAGCGGCTGGCCAAAGAGCAACGGTTCATGGACCGCATCGACATGGGCATCTTCCGCACCCACCCGCCCTCACGCGAGCGGGCCGAGCGGCTGGTCCGCCACCTGGGCGAGAGGAACATTCCGCTACGAAGGTCCATGGCATCGCTCGCCTACCGAGTCGTGTTGCGCGACGCCGAGGATGGCCAGGTCGCAGCGGTATTCGATCGCCGGAAACTGATCACCTTTGCCGGGCCGGATGCCCGCCGCCGAGCCGAGGAAGCCGCCCTTAAGCTGAACGAGTTCTTCGACCAGGTTCCCGATCTGTTCGATGTGAGTGTGCGTTCGGGCAACATCGTGGTCGGGCGTCGCCAAGAACTGTTCAGGGTGCGCGAGGAAGATGCCAAGGCCGCCAAGGTCTCGACCGAGGAACTCACCCAGCAAGCTTCGGCAGCGATCAAGCGATCGCTGTACCTGCTTGCCTACCGTGTCTGGGACGGGCGTTAGTCTCCGGTCCGGAAGTCCACCCGGCTGGCGATGATTCGCCCCGCCTTGTCGCGTTTGTAGGTCACCCGTGCTTTGAGCTGCGGACGGATCGCCGCTTTGGTCGCGTTCTGGCCGTCAAGCGTGAACTTCGTGGCCGCGGTGTAGGTGATGTGCAGCACGCGATCGGCCTCGATGTCGAACATCGAAATCTGGCCGTGGTGGCGAATCACGGTCCCTTCGAGGACACCCTCGGCCTTGAGCGGCTCTAGCTTCGGAATCTTGCCCTTGGCCGTTGCGGGTTCGGTGGCAACGACGGCGGGAGGAGAATCGGTGAGTTCGGCGAGGAAGGTATCCAGAGTAGGCAGCAGCCGACCCTTAGCCCAAACCACTTGGCCGGGTTCCAGATCAGTCAGTGAAGCCGCCTTACCGCGGAGCTTGATGGCCGACTTGTCGGTGGCGCGGTAGGCAAACTGGCTGCCATCGTCGAACTTGAGCGTGAGGTACTTGGCGTCTATCTCCTCGATGGTGCCCTTCTTGAACGACTTGCGCGTGCTGTCGAGCCACGGCCACGTGTTACGGTCGGCCATTTCTCGAAGCTGGGGCGGATCGGCATCGGTCTTGATCCGACAGTGAACGGCATCTCCCGCCTTGAATACCTCCCGCTTCCTCGGGGTTTTTCCAAGCCAGAACTTGGTTTGATAGGTGTCCTCCACGGCGAGCGGCTGGGTGCCCACTTGGAGAATGAATCCACGCTCGGTCACTTCGACGATCTTCGCTTCGGTCAGAAGTGTCTCCGCCTGGGCAACGCCGACAGTAAGCGCCACGAGAAACGCTAAGAAGCCACGCACCGTAACCATGCCTTTAAATTAGCGCAATCCGGGGCATTCTCCTGCTTCGGTATGCTGAAATTTGTAAGAAGACTCATGAATGAGGAGACCTTTCTCTCGCAGCGGCAGGCCGATTGGCAGCGTTTGATGACGCTGACCGACCGCGCTTCGCTCATGCCAGGCCGGCTCCCCAGCCATGAACTCCATGAGTTCGTGCACCTCTATCGCCGGGTCAGCGCCGACCTTTCACTCGTGCGTACGCAGTCGACCAACGAAGCCCTTACCGAGTATCTGAACGACCTCGTCGGCCGTGCTTACGTCGTGCTCTACCGTCCCCAACGCCAGCCCTTTCGCGAAGCGGTGGTCGCGGGGCTGACAGCCTTCGCAGAGACGGTGCGGCGGCTGAGATACGCGATCCTCGCCAGCCTGCTCGTGTTCGCGGCGGGGGTGGCGTTCGTGCCGATCGCTCTTGCCATCCGACCCGATCTTCGCCCGCACTTGATTCCTGCGCAAGACAAGAACTTCCAGAAATGGAAACACGGGGACATGGACGTGTACGGGCTCGATCAAGCGCTTGCCGCAACGGCGGGCTACTCGAGCAACAACCCACTGGTAGCGGTAATCACCGGTGCGCAGGCGGCGGGCACGTTCGGCATCGGTACCAGCCAGATCATGTTCAGCAACGGCCTGCTGCTCGGAGCCTTAGCCACCGACCTCTCCGAGGTGGGCCGCGTGGGTTACTTGATCATGCATGTCGCCCCGCACGGCGCAACTGAAATCACGGGCTTCATCCTCGCCGGCGGAGCAGGATTCTGGATGGCGGCGGCGCTAATCAGCCCCGGACGCCGCTCACGCGGAGTTGCACTCAAGGAAGCAGGCCGCGACGCCCTCGTCATGCTGGCGGGCAGCTACGTGATGATGTTGATCGCCGCGCCCATCGAGGGGTTCGTTAGCTTTAACGCCGCGTTCCCGATAGCGCTGAAGCTGCTTATCGCGCTCGGCAGCTTTGCCGCTTGGATGGCGTTCTTTGTCGGTTACGGGCGACGAATAGACCCGTCAGCCGCGGCGCTCGCGCCCGGGTAGCGTCGGCGTCTCTGGCCGTTCGATTTCCGACTTGCCTCGCTCGATCGCGGTCATGACCCGACCGACAACACCTTCGAGTTGCCCGAGCACTTCCCGGGCATAAGTGTCGGCACCGCGGCGAAGCTGCACCGCTTCCCGATCGGCTTGGCTGCGGAGCTCTTCCGCTTGGGCCTTCGCGAGCTTGAGGATTTCGCTCTCGAGAACCATCACCTGCTGCTGGGCTCGGGCGTGCTCGACGATCTTCTCCGCTTCGGCACGGGCTTCGTTGATCAGCCTCTCGCCTTCCTTTCGGGCGCTGTCGAGGGTCATCGTGGCGTCTTCGCGCGCGGAGTCGACAATGCGCTCGGATTCGCGGACCGTCTGCGCGGCTTGCTTCAGTTCCTGAGGCAGGGTCGCCCGAATCTTGGCGATGATCATATTGACCTCATCTTTGTCGAGGCCCCAAACCATTCCCATGAAGCCCCGTGGGCGATCCACGGTCAGCTCCTTCAGGTCTTCCAAGAGTCGCAGGATATCCAATCGGTCCTCCACGCTAGTCGTACCCCATTAAGACGAGCCTCGTCGTCGCAAGGCTTCGGCAACCATGTCCGCTACGGCCGGAGGTACCAGGCCGGTGAAATCGCCGCCGAGAAGCGCGACCTCGCGAACGATGCTCGAACTCAAATAGCTGTGCTCCCACTTCGTCATCAGCAGAACAGTCTCGATCTCCTCGGCGAGCCGACGATTGACCATCGCCATCTGAAACTCGTAGTCGAAATCGGCCGTGGCGCGGAGGCCACGAACGATCGCCTTGGCGTTCTTGGTCCGGACGTAGTCGATGAGCAAGCCGTGAAAGAGCTCGACTTCGACTCCAGGCAAGTGGCTGGTACAGGCGCGCAAAGCCTCCACGCGCTCGTCCATCGTGAGGAAGGGAGCCTTGGACGTATTGACGCCGACCCCGATGATCAGCCGGTCAAAGAGGCGAGCGGCCCGCTCGATCACATCGAGATGGCCAAGAGTGGGTGGGTCGAATGAGCCCGGGTAAATGGCGATGCGATGCATATGGGCTACGCCTTCGACCATGGTGCGCGGAAGAGGACTCGAACCTCCATGCCTTGTGGGCACTACCACCTCAAGGTAGCGTGTATACCAATTTCACCATCCGCGCACGGACGAGACAAAATTATACCGCAGTCGCTTCGGGAGCGAACACGGTGAGTGCCTGCGGGACAATCGAAAACTCGATCGGCGTGCGAAGGCCAACCTCTCCGTCAACCGACACGCGTACGGATCTGTTCGTCCTGAGAGAACCGGCCACCCCGCTGTAGGCCTTGACGTCCGGCATGTTCACATGATCGCCGCTGGGAAGCCGTCGCACAAGTTCGATCAGCCGGCGGCGGTCGGTGGACTCCAGCGCATACACGACCACCTTGCCGCTCTCAAGGGACGCTTCAGGGGACAGGAGGAATGGTCCCGCGTGGTGACGTCCATTGCCCGCCACGATCTGGAGGGTATCGAACTCGGACCGCTCGCCATCCATCGTCAGCTCCGCCCGAAACGAGGTCACGTGGATGTACGCTCGAAACGCTGCCGCCAAGTAGGCCAGTTTGCCCAAGACGCGCTTAGCCTGCGGATTCAGGCTTCGGGAAACCAAAGTCGAAGCGCCGACCGCGACGTGGTTGACGAAGTAGGCATCGTTAACCTGCCCCAAGTCGATCTGGCGGCGTTCCTGGCGCGCGATCACATCACAGGCTTGGGCCAAGTCGACGGG
Source organism: Methanoregulaceae archaeon (assembly GCA_020850325.1). Taxonomy (GTDB): domain Bacteria; phylum Armatimonadota; class Fimbriimonadia; order Fimbriimonadales; family Fimbriimonadaceae; genus JANJUB01. The sequence goes on along the minus strand of JADZEW010000021.1, from coordinate 125,714 downwards.
AATGTCTAAGTCGCGGACAAGGGCGTTTCCCGTTCCAAACGGCAGCAGGCCAACTGTTAACCCGGTCTTGGCGAAGTACTTGGCCAGACCACTGATCGTGCCGTCTCCGCCGCCGATAACAACGACGCCAATGCCAGATTCAGCGGCTTGCTTGCCTGCGTCATCCAGATGTCGGCCACCCGAAACGAAGCGCGACATCTTGATCTCGATGCCGCGCTCCGCGAGTAAGGCGCCGACCTGAGAACTCCACTTGCGGGCCCGCCGCGAGTTGCGGTTGACAATCAGGCAAGCGTCCAAGGCGTCGGCGACTAGTTCCCGAACAAGCGGAACCCAAACAGACCGCCGGTCAGCAAGCGATCCACCACGAACAGCGTGTTGAAGATCGTGCCCAGCTGGTTGTAATCCGGAGTCTTGGTCGTCGGAACGAAGACCAGGTCACCCGGCATCAGCAGAACGTTTTGCGACAGGTCGCCCTTGCGCACGTAGTTCACGTAGTTCGCCTTGATGCGGAAGAGCTGGTCGTCGGTGCCCGCTTTACGGCGGATGATCAGGACTTCCGAGAACTTCGTCCGGTTGGGGATCTCGCCTCGAGCCATCGAGATAAGGTCCGACAGGTACATCGGCTCCTTGTACGGATACTGACCTGGCTGCGCGATGGCGCCTTGAATCTGGACGCGGTTCATCACTTCTTCCGGCACGTACAGCAGATCGCCATCCTCGACCTCGTAGTTCTGCGACATGTCGTTCTTGAACAACATGGAGTGGAGATCGATCGGGATTACCTCGCGCGACCCGGCTCGTGACAGGGTGGCGCGGCGCAAATCGGCGCGGTCGGGGTTCACGCCCCCGCCACGACTCAACAGCGTGATCAGCGTGTCGCCAGGGCGAAGATCGGGGAACGTCCCGCCATTCAGGACCATGCCACTGACGCTTGCGCGCAAGGGCCGGTACCGGATAACAACTACCGAGACCTTGGGATCCCGGAGCTTCAGGCGCTCCTTGTAGATATCGACCAGCAACGCCTCAACCTCAACGGTCGTTTTGCCGGCGACTTCAATGAGCCCCGCAAATGGCGCACTAATGCGGCCGTCCGGCAGGACAGGCAAAATCGCATTGATCTGCGCTTCGTTGTAAACCGTGATCTGGATTTCATCCAGCGGACGCAGCCGATATTGGGTGAGGGTTTGGGCGATTGACACCACCCCCATCAATAGGGTTAGCCCTAGTAGCAATCCTAGCTTTACCAGTCTCATTTCCAACCCAGCCCGTGCCTAGCGCTAAAAAGAGCCGCCCGGCAGCAAGTCATTCTAGCACATCCGAATTGTCGGTACGCAACCCCCGCCTCTTTCCTTCTATGACGATGCAATACTCCCCTTTGGTCGGAAGCTTCCTGCTTTCTTCATCCGAAAGTAGGTGGCCCCGGATGATCTCCTGGTGAAACTTCGTCATTTCGCGGCACAAAGCAAATCGTCGATCACCCAAAACCTCACTGGCTAGCTTCAATAATGAGGCCACCCGAAACGGGGATTCGAACAGCACAAGGGTCATTGGGGATTCCGCAAAGGGCATTAGTTCGGAGCGGATCGCCCCGGGCTTCCGAGGCAGAAAGCCGAGAAACGCAAACCGCTGGGCATAGAACCCACTCAGCATCAGGGCGGTGGTGACGGCACTTGGCCCGGGGATGGCATCGATCTCAAAGCCTGCATCCGCCGCAAGATCGACAAGCCTTGCTCCAGGGTCAGAAATGCCTGGTGCCCCGCCATCCGAGAGAACGGCCGCTGTCTGATCGCCAATCTCCTCGAGGTAGGAGCCAATCTTCCCATCGGTCGTGTGCTCGTTCAGTACACGCATCGGGCGCCGAAGATTCAGCACGGACTGAAGCTTGCCGCTGACTCGGCTATCCTCGACCAGCCAAATCTGAGCCGAGGTCAGCGCCTCCACGGCGCGAGGGGAAAGATCGCCCAAGTTGCCGATCGGTGTGGCGACCAGGACGATCTTTCCCGCCATAGCTACTTAGGAGCCGGCTGTAGAGGCTTGTCTTTCTCGGCCTTCTCGGCGGCCTCAGCTTCCTTGCGGGCCTGCTCCTCCGCCTTGCGCTGCTCTTCGTCGAACTTATCCTTGTCGCGCTTATCGATCGCCCATTGGTCGAGCACCTTGCGAATCTTCGCCTCTTGCTCCGCGTTCAGCACGTTGTTCTGTTTGAACTTCAGCAGCTTCGCCTGAATCTCGGTGTACCGGCGTTGGCCGTTCTCCTCGAAGTCGCTGGCAATCGACATGGCGGCTAACTCCAGGTTGTCGGCCACACGAGCGCCGTCCTTCTGGCTCGCGTAGAGGTCCGTGAGTTCAAGGCGAAGGTCTGCGCTCTCATTCTGCTGGAGCACTTCCTCGAGCACCTCGATTCGTTGGTCCGTCAGCTTCGCTTTGTCGGCATCGCTGGAGTCAGTCCAGATCTGGTTGAAGGCCCAGAACCGCGCCAACGGAGCGGCTCGGAGTCCCATGGGATCGTCGGCCGCCGCTTGGGCACGCTTCATGAACTCCTCGTACCTGACCTTGCGATCGGCGGGGCTCATCTTGCGCGATTCCTCTCCCTGGGCGAACACGGTGAGATCGAAGAGCACTTCGTAGGCCGGACTCTCCCACCTGACCAAGCCCTGTTGCTCCTTCAGACCCTTCAGCTTCTCCTGCAGTGTGCCCGCGGCACTGTCGCGCTGGAAGTCTTTCTTGTAGGTCACCTTCTTCGCCTCGAAATCAGGCGGCAACTGGCTGACTTTGGTGTCGAGGCGGACAATTGAAACACCGCCATCGCCCAGCGAGTACGGACCTGAGACCACGCCCGGAGTTTGCTTGGCAATCGGGCCGTAGGAGGCGTTCAACGCGATCGTCTTACCGTCGACCTGGAACTCATTGTCGCTCTTCGGCTTGTTCGGGCCAGGAGTGTCGTCGGTGTACTTAACCATGGCGTCCTCGAACTTGAGGCCACCCTTGATCTCGGCCATGATGTCTTCGGCCTTCTTGATCAGGTCCTCACCCGGGTGCATATCGTCCTTCAGGAAGATGCGCTTGCACATGTAGAGGTCGTAGAACGCCTTGACCGCCTCATCGCTTACCGCGGCGGCGTTGCTGAACTTCTCCATCAGCAAGGTGTTGGCCGCGGAAACCAGGATCTGATTGCGCTGGGCGGGCACCTTCAGTGCATCCTCGATCTGCTTGATGACCTTCTCGCGGTACGCCTTGGGGTCATCTCCGAACTCGGTCTTGTAGGCGGCATCGGCCACGGTCGGCGAGGCATCGGCCGCAACCTTCTTCTCCGCGACCAGCTTCTCCTTGTTGCGGGCGATCTCTTCATCCAGCATCGTGCCGACGGCTCGCATGACCGACCCATCGTCGAGCGCAACGCCTTCGCGATTGCAGAGTTCGATCAGCAGGCCAGCGTTGATCTGCTGCTCGACCGCATTTCCGGTGTACTGGGCGACCAGCGGAGGCGGTACCTGGCCACCCAGCATCTGGCGGAACTGACTCAACGTCTGCTCCGCCATGTTGAAGACCATTTCTTCGGTGACCGGGAACTTGCCCACTCGGGCAATGGCCGACGCTTCCGGATTGAGTTCTGGACCGGAAGCCGCCCGCGGGCCGCAAGTCGAGAAGATCATGGAGACCGCCAGGGCCAACAAAATGAGGAAAACGATGGCCTGACAGCCTTTCGATTCCATCATGTCGCGAAACTTAGAGACCGACACTGTCCATACACCTCAAAAGAACGCCCTATTGGGCTTGGGAGAGTATGGCACAGCGGGCTCACGGATTCCGTTTATGTTTCGCTTTGTGCGTAATCAGTAGACAAAGTGCGTGTATAATCCGTCTACGTACACGGGGTGAACCGATGGCCAAAGGAATGACCAAACGCCAACAGGCGATTTTGCAGTTTGTGATGGATTATGTGCAGCGCGAGGGCTACCCGCCTTCAATCCGCGAAATCGGCAGCCACTTCGCGATCGGCTCACTTCGCGGCGTCACCGTCCACTTGGACGCCCTCGAGCGGAAGGGATTCATCGAGCGATCGAACACACCTCGCTCGATTAAGGTCACTCACCCAAGTTTTCAGTCGTCGAGCAAGGCAACTCTTATTCCTTTGCTGGGAAGCATCGCGGCTGGACAACCGATTCTGGCGCAAGAAAGCGTGGAGGATTTGATTCCAGTGCCTTCTGAGATGGTGCGGAACATCGAGGGAGCGTTCCTCCTTCGCGTCAAAGGCGACTCGATGACCGGAGAGGGGATCATGCCCCGCGATCTCGTGCTGGTCAAGCCCCAGCCCAACGCCTCCCACGGCGACCTCGTAGCGATCCTGGTCGGCGAAGAAGCTACGGTCAAGCGGATTCACTTCGACCGGGACGCTATCCGGCTCATGCCCGCCAACGCCGCGTACGATCCGATCATCGTCAATCCGGAAGAGGCGAGGGTTCTCGGACGAATCGTGGGTTTGATCCGCGACTACGCTGGCATGGCTTTCTAGCCCCCACGGGTGCGTAAATTTACCGGGTTTTGTTAAGTTCATTTGAACTTGGCACAGATCCGGCTATACTGAGAAGAGTCAGTCAAGTGGCTGACGGACGGTGGAGAGCGCATGAAACCAACAAAGTTAGGACTGCTGATGCTCGGGATGATGATTCCCGTATCAGGAGCCTACGCAATCACATTTTCAAACATTCTGATCAACAACTTGCCTGCTTCTGGCACTCCGTTTGGTCCGAATGGAATCACCTTTACGATTCCCAACCATTTCTTGGTGGGCATCGGATTCCAAACTCTACAGATCGACTACCGCGTCGACGCAACGCCCGGCAACTTCTTGACCGGTTTCGACATGTTCCCCGTGGGCAACAGCCGGAACGGGACGGTCGATATCCAAGTCGATCATTCGAACGGCGGCCTTGAGAGCCACCTTTATTCGGTGACCTCGGGTTCGAGTCTGATCTCGCTCCCCAGCCAGACCAATATCGCTCTTTCGGGGACCAAGACGTTTTACGACGTCACGACGACCATCGACTTGACGGGCATCGCCGCGAACTCGGTGAACACGGTTAGTCTCTATAGTGTCTCGTACGCGGAAGCCGTGCCCGAGCCCGCAACGATGGCAGCGGTCGCCTTCGGCCTCACGGCCTTGGCCGCGCGACGACGAAAGGAGGTCAAGCGATGAAACGAACTCTAACCTTGCTGGCGCTGTCCACCTTTGCCGTGGCCTCGCATGCGCAGACCTTCAATACCGTGTCGTTCGCGAATACGGTTGGTGCTACCGCAAACTTCGTGACTGCTGGCAACAGCTATACCGCGAACCTTACCGGATTCAACCTGACGGCCAACTTGCCGGTCGGCGACCTTGCTTGGGTGTTCGATTTCGACTCCAATCCGGTCCCGGCATTTACCGCCGTACGGATCGATATCGGCGGCCGGCTGGGCAGCGGTAGCGTGATCGAGGGCATCGGCAGCGAGAAGGTGTTCGACATGTCGTCCACCCCGGTAGAAGTTGCCAATGGTCTGGTCGAGTTTACGGTAACGAACGGGGGCGTCAACGACCTCCTGTTCAACTACAGTGCGACCTACACGTTCAGCCAGCCGGTAACGATGGGTCAGGCTCAGAAGGACCTTTTGTTCATCCTAACCGGTGGCAGCAACTCCTTTGCCCGGATCGACTACGTGCGTCAGGAGTTCACTCCGGTGCCCGAGCCCGCCACGATGGCCGTGGTCGGTCTTGGCGTCGCCGCGCTGCTCCGACGACGTCGCCGCTAATCGGCTCCTTCTCCACGAAGGCCCTCGATGCTTCCGCATCGGGGGCCTATTCTTTTGCCAGCAGCGCTACCGCCACCAAGAACAGCTCTTCGGATGGATACTCGGCCAGCTCGTCCAACTCGGGGTACCTGCGATTGGGCGACAGTTGGCGTAGCGCCGCCTCCTCGTCCCCCGCGCTAAAGAGGGCCAGCGCATCGCGCAGCCGCTTGTTACCCTTCATGAGGGGCTTGGCAAGCTGCATGATCGCCGTGTCGCGCGCCATCCCCTCCGCCAGGAGCAGCCGGTAAACCTCGCTTTCGATGCCGAGCAGCCGCGCGACTCCGAGCAGACATCGCCGGCGCGTGGTGATGCTCACGCACCGTTGCGCTTCGCGGAGAATCAGCGGCAGATCTTCGCGTGAGCCGATGACCCCGAGCGCATAGGCCACCTCGCTCTCGGCCTCATCTTGGTAATAGCTCAGCGACTGCCTGACGTAGGGGAGCGCAGACTCCAGTTCTAGTTCGCTCACCGCTTCAGCGGCGGCGATGCGAACCGATGGGAACGGGTCGAATAGCGCGTCGGCAATCTGCTGGTCGGCCTCAGTCGCTCCGAGAACACGCAACGCCTGCACCGAAGCGCGGCGGAGATCGGGATCGCCCTTTTCCTCTGTAGCTTGCTTCAACGCCTCGATTGCTGCCGGGTCGCCGATGCGGCCCAGGGCGCGTGCAGAGGCGCGGCGCAGCATTGAGCGCGGACTCTGCAGCATGCGAATCAGCGCCGGAACTGCCGCTCGGTCTCCGATTTGGCCCAAGGCCTCGACGGTCTCTTCCTCAGTAAGATCCGGGTGTTCCTCCAGCTGATGAAGAAGCGCTTGGGTCGCTTCGGGGGTGCGAAGCTGCGCCAACGCCTGTGCGGCTTGTCGGCGCACCCGGGGCGAAGGGTCGTGCAGGGCCTTGACAACTTCGTCGCCGGCCAAAGTGTATCCGTGCGAGGCCAGATCGGCGATCGCTTGCTGACGCGTTCCCTCGTCGCGGCTCTTCGAGAGGTCCCGCATGGCGCGCATGCCGCGCGGAGTAATGCGGCGCAGGTCCTTCAGGGCACTCCGCACTTCCTTCGCCCCCTCCTCGCGGACTCGGATCAGGAAGAACATGCTGACGAAGCGCAGGCCCATGGTGACGATGAACACCGCCTTGTAGGCGGATGCGGCGTCCATCCCGCGCGCGAACAGGTACAGCACCTGCGCACCGAGCAACGGGGCGATGAAGCCGCAGATCGACTGCACGGTGAGCGCCACGCTTAGGTAGTTCGCGCGATCCTCAGGACGGGCCGTCGCGAGCAAAATGTTGAACTGGCATAGCGCCACCCCAGCCCAGGTTGCTCCGACGAGCACGTGGGTCGGCAGCAGGATGAGGGCATTCCGCATGTCCTGGTTCGGCTCGCAGAACAGCCACATCATCGGGGTCAGCGACAGGCCGAAGCCCACCAGGGTCAGCACCGGCTTGTTGCCGTACTTATCGGCGAGGAACCCCCAGAACTTCGCCGAGATCACATTTCCGAGGGCGTGCATGACGCCCGCCCACTGGATGATCGTGTAGGGCAGTTCGAGGCTCTTGATCGCAAACGCGGCGAACAGGTTGCCCGCAAATGCTTGCCCGGTTATGAATAGCGCGAGAAAGAGGAGCACGCCACGAAAGTTACGATCGACGAACGGGTTTTTGAGGGCGCGGAGACCTTCGCCCAGACTGCGCCGTTCGGGGTTCAGACGGGGGGCGTCATGCATCCGCGCGAAGAATGCGAAACTCACCATCGCGCACAGCACGCCGAATCCAAAGACCACCGCGAATCCCGTGTTCTGATCGCCCCCAGCCTTGAACGCATCGAGAATGAACGCGCCGAGGAGGCCAGCCACCGCGCCAACCGCGGTGGCAATCGCGTTTCGGCGCGAAAAGAAGAAGCCGCGTGATGTAGAGGGCACCAACTCGGCCAACCACTCGCTGTAGATGGGCTGGACCAGCAGCACGGACGCCGCCGCGAGCGACGCGCACGTGACCACCACCACCAGCTTCACGGGGTCGGGGAACGGCAGGAAGGGCAGGATAACCAGCGGCACATACAGGAGCCGCCACAACAGTCCTCCGGGGAGCACGAACCGCTTGTAGCTAGTGAATCGCCGGCCCCAGATCGCTCCGGGAATCTGAAGCAAGCCCAACAACGCGGGAACGGCGGAAACAAGCTGGACCCACGTGTCCGACCCGCCAATCGAGGTGATGTAACCGGCGATGAACGCGCCGGTGACGAGCGAGGCGAACGCGGTTGCGAAGGCACCGTCGAGGTTCGCCATTCGCAGGGTTTGCAGGTTATCGAGGCGGTTCCCGACCGTTCGCATTCGCGTCCTTCATTTTGGACGCTGGGGGGCGTTGTTCGTGGGGATCAGACGTCGAACATGACCATTGGCTTTAGGATGTCGCCACGCTTCATCTTCTGGTAGGCCTCGGGGAGCTCGTCGATCGTGATCCGGTCGCTGACGACCTGCTCGGATCGCACCTTGCCCGCCTTCAGCAGGGCGTGAGCCTCGGCGGTGTCGGTCGGGCCGCACGAGTAGCTCGTGACAACTTCGATGTCTCGAAAATAGAGTTCGTCGATCGGGAAATCCATCGTTCCCGGAGGTCCGATCGGCGAAAACAACACCAGTCGCCCTTGGGGCCGCAACAGACTTGCCCCTTCAAGAATCGCATGCGGCGTTCCCGGGCAAACGAACACATGGTCGAACTCGCCCTTGGGTTCAGGGAATCGAGCGTCGAGCCCGAGAGACCGAGCCCACTCGACCCGCGTAGGGTTGAGGTCGTATCCAACCCCATCCTCCAGCTGAAGCAGATGCAGCAGTCCCATCGCGCCCAGCCCGATGACCGCGGCGCGGGGATGGCTTGATTCGAGCCGCGCTCGCCTCATGGACTTCACCACGCAAGCGAGCGGCTCGATCAATGCCGCTTCGGCAGGTGAGAGATCCGTGGTCATTGTGTCGGTGAGGTTCTCGGCCCCCACCGCAAAGAACTCAGCCATTCCTCCGGGCACAAGCTTGGTACGTCGCCATTGCGCACAGTGCACATGCGCGCCACGTCGGCACGCATCGCAACTCAAGCAAGGGGCATGGTGGTGGGGAAACACGCGAACGCCGACGGGAAAGGCCGGATGTTCGCTCTCGACGACGATCCCGGCGACCTCGTGGCCCAACACATGGGGGATCTTCCGATCCATATACCAATCCATGAGCTCGCCCGAACAGAGGCCACTAGCTTCGGTCTGAACGATCAAGCCTCCGGTGGGACAACTTGGCTTGGGCTCATCGACGATGGCAATCTCGCCGCCTCCGATGTAGCGAGCGACCTTCACGGCTGGAACACGTACTTGAGGCCGACGCCGTCTCGCAGGTCGCGGAAGACCTGCTCGCCGTCTTCGAGTTCACGAGTGCCGGAGAGCAATGGCGACAAGTCGAAGTTCGGGTCCATGAGCCAGCGGCGGGCGGTTCGAACGGCCGAGGTGCCGAAGTGAAATGGGCTGAGCAGCGAGATCTGATCGTAGTGGACGCGGCGCGTGTCGAACGAGGCCGATGTGCCAGAGGGGCATCCTCCGAACAGCACCACCGTGCCGCCTCGGCGCGAGAAGCTCAAACTCCGCTCCCAAATCTCGACGCTGCCGGTGCACTCGACGACCAAATCATAACCGCGGCCCTCCGGCTGCAGATCACCGTTGTAGAGGGTCCGTGCGCCCAACCGCTCACCCACTTCCAGCCGCGCCGAGTTGCGTCCGGCGAGGACGACCTCACCGACCCCCAAGTGCTTGAGCGCAGCGACGAACATCAGCCCTATCGCCCCCGGCCCCATGATCAGCACCCGGTCGTTCGCATCGACCCTCAGCAGTTCGATCGCTTGCGCCACGCACGAGAGCGGCTCGAGCAGCGCGGCCATCTCGAAGCTCAGCGCCGCCGGTTTGGGGAACACGTTGATCCGGGCGATGCGCTCAGGGATCAGCAGGTACTCGGCATAGCTGCCCAACACCTTGGTCGCCATGATGCTCTCACAGAGATTCTCTTGCCCACGGAGGCACCAGAAGCAGGTTTGGCACGGAGCCGAGTGAACGCCCATCACGGCATCGCCCACCGCGAAAGGCGCTCCCTCGCCTACAGCGGCGACAACCCCGCTGTATTCGTGGCCAAAGCCACCCGGCATGGGAATCTGAGGATGGCCGCGCAGGTACGCCTTGAGATCGGTACCGCACGTGGTCGCGGCCTTCACTCGAATCAGAACTTCACCGGTCGAGGGCCGAGGAATCGCCGTTTCTTGCAGCCGAATGCTGCCCGGCTCTTCAAGGATAAGCGCTCGCATCGTTTGCTCCTCGGAATGGGGAGCGGGGATGACGGCCAATGTGGGGAGAGTCTCGACTTTCAAAACCTGCCTTATCTACGGGACACGCGCGAGGACGTCTCCACGTTTGGTGCCGGGGGTGGGACTCGAACCCACATGAGTGTTACCTCAACGGTGTTTGAGACCGCCGCGTCTACCATTCCGCCACCCCGGCGCACCGCCCAAGAGGATACCTGCTCATCCGGCTGACATCGAAAGGTAAGACCTCGTAGACCACGACATGACTCTCGCGATCCTCGCTCTCGCTGTAAACACTTTCGTGACCTTTGAATCCGACCGATACTCGTTCGAAGTGCCGAAAGGGTGGAACGTCGGCAAGGAGACCCCGTGGGGAGCCCGTGATGTCGTCCCTGGCAATGGCAGCGGCAAGCTCGGCGCCATGACCGCCGGACCGACGCGCGCCTCGTGGGAAGAGCTCTACCGCACCAGCCTCTACTTCATCAAGCGCGAAGGCGAAGGCAAGGAGACGCCCTTCCGCGTTGGCAAGACCAAACAAGGCTACGAGTCGATGAGCTTCGAGATGATCAACAAGGACGGTTGGGCCGATCGGCGCTACACCTTGCTCAAGAACGACGCGGGCAGCGCGTTGGCCCTCAGCGTGAAGATCCCGACCCGCAAGGACGAGAAGCAGTACGCGCAGTGGTTCCAGCACATGGTGGACACCGCGAAGCTACGCTGATCGCTGCTTGGCGAGGGTATCCACCGCAAACTTGCCGCTCAACGTCACCATCGGCAGCCCGGCTCCGGGCTGCACTGAGCCCCCGCAGTACGCCCGGTTCGGATGAGCCGGGTCCCAGTTCCCGAGCGGGAACATTCCGAAGGCTCGCTGCTTGGGAACCGGCCCGTACAGGGAACCGCGGTAGTTGCCGTGAGCTGATTCGAAATAGTCAGGATCCTGCACCCGTTCGAACACCTCGGCATCGCGGCTCCAGTCGAAGCCGAACTGCGACATCACGCCCCGCACCTTGCTTCGATACTCTTCTCGGCCGCCCGGCCAATCGAGGGTGGGACCGCGTGAGGGAACCGTCACCACGGCAAACAAGTTGGTGTGGCCGCTCGGAGCCGCCTGCAGGTCTAGGGCTTGCGTGGCGTTGAGATAAACGATCGGCGGGTCGGGGAAGGCGTTGTCATACAGCCGTTCGAAGCCGTCGGCGAACTGGCCGGGAATCAACAACGTGTGATGCTCCAATCCGGGCAACTCCTGCCGAAGGCCGTAGTGCAGGGTGAAGTAGCTCAGACTGGGTTCGAGAGAAGTCTCGCCGGTAGCGGTGAGTTTGTCGACGTTGCAGATGATGTGGTCGGCTTCGAGGACTTCCCCGCTCTCGAGTTCGATGCCGCGTTCACCCACGAACCGACGGAAGCGAGTCTCCATACGGAACTCCACTCCAAGCTCCCGAGCAAGCCGCTCAAACGCCTGCGGAATCGACCGCACACCACCCTCGGGGAAGTAGACACCGTCGCGAAGCATGTAATAGGGGATCAAGAACGCGCCCGGAGCGGGATCGTTGTACGAGAGCCCGCTGTAGCTGGGGAATCCGTAGAAAAGGGCCCTCAGCAGGGGCGAGGAGAACCAGCCGTCGACGAGGTTCCGATAGTTGCGGAACGGATTGAACTGCATTCCGAACTTCATCAGGCCCGGTCGGGCGAAGTCCGACATCTTGAGGATCGGCCGCTCGAAGACTGCTTTTTCGAGCGACGAAACCGATCGATCCAACTTCTCGATCAGCCGTCGAAACGGCGCGACGTCATCGGGTGCGATCTCCTTCAAGAGATTGAGGCACGCGTCGTAGTTGCTCGGCAGGTTCAGCGGCTCATGACCCTCGAAGTACACCCTCGAGAGGATGTCGAGCGGGATGAAGCGGAGGTAGTCGTCCGGGTTCCGCCCGGCAGCTCTGAACACGTCGCGGTAGATTTCCGGAAGGATGATGATGCTGGGTCCGGGGTCGAGGTGGAATCCCTCGATCTCGATACCCGACGCCTTGCCGCCGCACCGCGCGGACTGCTCAATGACGAGGACATCCCACCCCTGCAGCTTCGCGTGAACGGCGGCACTCAGTCCGCCCATTCCGGCTCCTACGACGATCGCGCTGCGTGGCATAGGATCACTCTACGCGATCCGGAGCCCCCTCCTTTCGCTCTGGCGAGAGGAGGGGGTAGGGCGGGGAGAGTCGTTCGAAAGTCGAACCCGCCTAGGCGTCGCAGATTCCCACGCCGGCACAACGGAAGGCGTTGCGCACATCGTACGTGCGCTTAACCGCGCAGAGCCGCTCGTAGTCCGCATCACCAAACACGCTGCGGATTTCTTCTGCCGACACCGCTCCCTCGCCGAGCCAGTTCAACGGGCCACGACTCAAAGTCCAGGGCTGAAGCGCGGCGAAGACCGATTCGGCGTGGCCGGCCATCATCTCCATGGTGACCGGACCCATCGTGACGCCCAGCAAGTACAGCACGTACGTGGCCCGACGGCGGTCGCCGATCGGCGAGTCGCTCTCCGCGCGGTTGGCCATCGCGCCGCCGAGGTGGCGCAACTGGATCATCAGGTTCGGCGAGTACGCCATCGGGCCGATCGCCTCGAGCAACTTGGCCAGCGCCTCGTCGTCGACATCGCGCAGCAGGATGCCGCGCCCATTCGCGGGCAGCGGATCCACCGGGTCGTTATACACCCGCGCCGACTCCGTGAAGGGCATCACGCCCATGAAGTCGAACTCGGGGCCCAGGTCGCGCATCGGCTGCAGCAACTCGTTGGCCCGCTCGGGATCGGCCGCCATGCAGGCCGTGAGGATCACCATCTGGCGCCCCTGAAGGAACTCGGGCACGAATGGCACCGGCGGGAATGAGATCATGATCAGCCCGGTCGTGAGGTCATTCGGCAGGGTCTTCGTCCAGCGTCCGTAGACAGCATAGACCTCAGGCGCGCGATCGGCCGGGAACATCATCGAACCGGCGTACACCTCGGCATGCGGCACCAGGCCGACCGTCACCTCGGTGACGATGCCGAACGATCCTCCGCCGCCCTGGAGCGCCCAGAACAGATCGGTGTGGCTCTCGGCGCTGGCGGTCACCGCCGTGCCGTCGCTGAGCACGACGCGGAACGCCTTCACGTGGTCGATACCCAGCCCGTACGTGCGCAACATCAGCCCGTAGCCACCGCCCAGCAGGTAGCCGACGACACCGACGTTGGGCGAACTGCCCGAGAGCGGGGCCAGGCCGTGCGGGTGGGCGGCGGCGATCACGTCACCCCAGACCGCCCCGCCGCCGACCTTGGCGGTTCGGCTGGCCGGCTCGACCTCGACATGATTGATCGCGGACGTTCGGATGACGATTCCGCCTTGGCAGTTGCGCGGCTGGCCATGGCCGGTGGCCAAGACCGTGATCGGCAAGTTGTGCTCGGCTGCGTACCTCGCGGCGGCTTGAACGTCGGCTTCGTCCGCCGCGGCGATGATCAGTTCCGGCTGAAGGTCTACGGTGAGATTCCAGCACGAACGCAGGTCGTCGTAGGCGGCCTCTCCACGGGCGGCTACGGTTCCGGTGAGCTGCTGGCGCAGGTGGTCGATGTTGGTGGTTGTTGGCATGGTTTCCTCCCCAAATGAATGGTATGAGGGATTATTCACGCTTTGGGAAACGCCTTGGGCCCTTGGACGCGGGTCGTTGGTCCCGGTAGTGGGGCGAAGGTCGCAGTGACGGGGACACAAGGTCGCCTCTTCGACGACTCCGGTGGCGGAGAGGGTGGGATTCGAACCCACGGTGAGTTGCCCCACACCGCATTTCGAGTGCGGCGCACTAGACCACTATGCGACCTCTCCGCCGGAGAATTTACCCGAAGCCACCCGCTTCAGGAAGGGAGCCGGGGGGGTGGGGAACGACGGCTTCATTCCCGCGCAGAACCGGGCGTGCGCGTGAGGTCGAAGTACACCGGCAGTTGGGCTAGCGCCTCCTCGACGCTGAGCGGCCCAACCACATCTCCGCCCTCGACCACGTACACTCCCTGACCGCGGCGCTGGAGATCTTCCCGCGCGATGCCAAAGGCGGGAGCCACGAACCGGGTCGGCACACGACTGGACAAGCGGCGCACCACTTCTACCGCATACTCGCCTACGACGATGGCGTGGCGCTCGTCGAGCACTTCCGATGCCGCCGACATGATTCCCGAAGCCCCAACGCCCATCTCGGGCACCATGCTGCCATATTGGGTGGAAAGCTCGAGCGCCTCCTCGGTGAACTGGCGGGCGAGTGAGGCGTAGTTGCCTCCGCGGAGAAGTCTGCCGTACATGCCGAGAAGCCGAATGACCCGGGCGGTGGCTGATTCGGTAGGCATGTCGATGATCTCTGGCACATCCGTCCCCTCAGGCCCCAAGGCACCGGCTCGATTCATCGCGAGTAGCCACTTGCCATCTTCAAGAAACAAGGTGCGGGACCGGCGGAGGATGCCCAAACCCCGCTCCAGCGAATCCACGCGACCCGTGGCCAAGTAGTGCTCTAAGAACGCCTCGCACGCATTCAGATAGTCGGGGAGCAACGGCCGATCTCCGACCTGTTGCGGCATGCGGTGCGTAACGTCGTTCGTACCGAGAAAGGGCCCCAATTGCTCCAGGAATCTTTCCGCCCGCTCAATCCTCTCGGGGTCGTTCCAAATCCGCGCCGCGCGCAACGTTGCTGCCGCAACCCCAAAATTCACATGCGCATAGGGGACCTTCGAGTAAGGGGCAGGACGGGTCTTCCGGCTTTCGCGAAGCTTGGAGATGAGCGGATCGAACCGCGGATCAGCGAACTCCGCCGGGTCGAGCACCTTCATCACCATTTGCGGGTTTTCCTCGACGCTCAGCCCGAAGAAGTCGCGCGCAAGGTCGGTTTCGTCGCGGGTCAGCAATCCCGTGCCACCATAGCGCCGAAGTTCTTGCACCGAAAAACTGGCGTAAGCGCTCCGGCCGCGGCGATCATCGTCGCCGATACGGGCGGCGACGATCCAACCCTCGGACCCAAATCGTTCGAGCAAGGCGTCAAAGGTGTTCTTTGCGATGCGCAGACAGAATGCATCATCCAGCAACTGGCCGCCAACGCCGATCGCCAGCATCAGCTCGGCATTATGCAGGGCGAGTTTGTCGAACTCGATGACCGTCCAGTCTCGGGACTTCGAGGCGCGATAGAATCCGCCGTCTAGCCAATCGACGATGCCGGAACGGAGCATCGGACCCGTTGCGGTGCGCCACGCATCGACCTGCCCGTACGAGAGCAGGTAGCTCAGAGCGAGTGGCCGCGGCGACTGGCCGTATCGTGCAAATCCGCCAAACCGGGGATCGATCGCATCGATCAACTCCTGCAGAAAGTACGCGCGGTTAGGGAACATGCTCGGCGCTTGCTCGAGGATGTCCAGGTCGTTATTCTGCAGCGTCCCCGCCGGTAGCGGCCCGCCATCGCCGCGCCGCACTTCCTCGTACCGGTTTCGCGCCGACACGAACTCGTCAAGAAAAACCAGCGCGTCGGTCAGCGGCCTGCTTCCTCGACGAGGATAGAAGTCAAACAGTCGGCCCTGCGGATCCAAGTAGTACAGCTGAAACCCCGACGATATGCCCGTACGCACCCTTGAGACAGGCAGAAACGCGCTCCGCCACTGGGGGGACTCGTCGAGATCGACCCGTACGCAGATGAAGTTGCGAGCAAGGAACGACTGCACCTCGCTGTCGGTGAAGATCATCTGATCCATACGGCGAGCTTCCGTGCTCCAAACCGATCCGAGCAGCAGCAGAATGGGCCGATCGGTGCGTCGGGCCTCGCTGAAGGCCTCGTCGTTGAGCAGACGCCAGTTGATGGCATGGCGAGAACCTTGGCGCAAGAAATCCGCGGTCTCCACCTCCATTCGGTTCGGTGCCGGAGGCGGTAGCAACGTGGCAAGCTGACGAAGGCCAAGCCCGAAAATGCCGAGCACGACTACCACCAGCGTAACCACCGAAAAACTGGGTTTTTGCACGGTTGTTTAGATTATGGGGCTGTGCTAAACTAGATGCCATGTCCATATCGCTCGAAGAGGTGCGCCACGTAGCCCGTTTGGCTCGCCTTGACCTTGGTGAAGCGGAGATGATGTCGCTTCAGAGCGAGCTCAATGCCCTGATCGGCCATTTCGAGGACATCCAGCACCTGGATGTCAGCGCGATCGATCCGGCATCCCACGCGGTCACCATGCACAACGTGTGGAGCGAGGATCTTCCCGGCGAGTGCCTGACCCGGGCCGAGGCCCTGCAGAACGCGCCGGTGTCGAAGGCCGGGCTGTTCGTCGTGCCCACCATCCTCGAGGGCTAATCGGTGGCAGAACCTATGACCGCGGCCGATCTGGCTCGCGCCTACGCCCGTCGTGAACTCTCTGTCCGTGAGGGGGTTCAATCCTCGCTCGACCGCATCAATGAGTTCGACGGCCAGGTCGGTGCTTTTCTCAAGCTCGCCGAAGATGTTGGCGACCAGGCGGATCGCGCTCAGGCCATGCTCGATGCCGGAGAAGGCACTCCATTGACCGGTGTTCCCGTCGCGCTGAAGGACAACCTTTCCACGCGCGGCCTGCGTACGACGTGCGCCTCCAAGATCCTCAGCGACTACGTGCCGCCCTTCGATGCGACCGTCGTGGCCAAGCTGAAAGAGCAGGGCGCGATCATCCTCGGCAAGACGAACCTCGACGAGTTTGCGATGGGCACCTCAACCGAGAACTCGGCCTATCAACTCACCCACAACCCGTGGGATCTTGCGCGCTCTCCGGGCGGTTCGTCAGGCGGATCGGCGGCGTCCGTGGCGGCGGGCTTCACTCCGCTCTCGCTCGGCTCCGATACCGGCGGCTCCATCCGACAGCCCGCGTCGCTCTGTGGCATCGTTGGTTTTAAGCCAACCTATGGCCGCGTGTCGCGCTACGGACTGGTTGCGTTCGGCTCGAGCCTCGACCAGATCGGACCGTTCGGGTTCAACGTCGAGGACACCGCGCTCATGGCGGAGGCAATCTCTGGCCACGACCCGCGCGACAGCACTTCCCTGCGGCATGCGCCGATCGATGCCTCTTCCGTAAGGAATGGAAGTCTGAAGGGGTTGCGGGTAGCCGTGCCCAAGGAGTTCTTTGGCGACTCCATGCACGCAGGACTGCGCGCCGTGGTCGAGCAGGCTTTGGACACGATGCGCAAGGAGGGCGCGATCCTCGAAGAGGTGTCGCTGCCGTCGATCCAATACTGCGTCACGACCTACTACATCATCGCCCCCGCCGAAGCCTCGAGCAACCTTGCCCGCTTCGACGGCATCCGCTATGGCCCCCGAGCGGAAGGCTCCGGCCATATCTCGGTCGTCGAGCGCACCCGCGCCGAAGGGTTTGGCCACGAGGTTAAGGCGCGCATCATGATCGGCACCTATGCGCTGTCGGCGGGCTACTACGATGCCTACTATCTGCGCGCCCAGCAGGTGCGCGGCCTCATGGTGCAAGAGTTCAAGTCGGTCTTCGACAAGTACGACGTGGTTGTCGGCCCGACCAGCCCCGTGCCAGCGTTTAAGATCGGCGAACTGAAGAACGACCCGATGGCGCTGAAGCTGCTCGATTTCTGCACGATCCCCGCCAACATGCTCGGATGCCCCGCGATCTCGATCAACGCCGGGCTGACCGACGGCCTCCCGGTGGGGCTGCACTTCATGGCCCCGCCGCTGGCCGATGAGCGGGTGCTCCAAGTCGCCTATGCGACGGAGCAGGCGCTTGGGGCAACGATGCGCGCGCCGTTCCCGTAAGAAGACTGTCCGAGGAGACCCGTGCAGGATATTCGCGAACAGGATCGGCGGCTCTTCATCCGCGAACTCCTCCGCCCAGGGCGAGTGGTCGGCACTGCTCTCTTGGCTGTCTTCGTCGGCTGGGCGCTATCGGGCCTCGGTGGGCTCTGGATGGCCATGGGGCTGCTGCCAATCGTGTTCCACGTCAACGCCGCCTGGCATCGCAGTGTACGGGCGCGTTTCACCCACCGGCGCTTCGAGGCGCTCTGGAACTCGGTCCGCGACCGGCTGTCGCGATTCGAGGAGGTGCTGACGCGGCTCCGCAAGGACCAGATTGCCGACCTGCAGGAGATGCCGAAGACGATCCGCGCGGTGTCGCATTCGCTCTACGCGGCGCTACGCCGGGCCGATATCATCACCGTCGAGGTGCTGGAGACCGAGAAAGGCATACTCCACCAACCGCCAACGTGGACCCCGCAAGGCAACGATCCTCAACTGACCGAGCTGTACCGGATCGCGGACAAGAACATCGCCGAGTATCGTCAGCGATACGCCGGGGTGATGGCGGGGGTGCAGCGGGCCGAGGCCCAGTGCGCGGTGTTCATGACCACCCTGGACAGCCTTCGCATGCAGCTGATCGGCCATCGCATGGCCGCGCGGTCGCCCGAGATGTCGAGCCAGGAGTTTCTGGAGGCGATGAGTGAGGCGAAGCTGCAGCTTCTGGCGATCGACCAGGCGCTGGAGGAACTCGACTTCCGGCAGTTCCCGACCACGATCTCGGTCATGCCGCCGCCGATGCCTGACGAGTTGCAGCAGGAACAGCAAAGCTGATCTCTGCGGTCATTCATCAACGAACTCGCCAACCTTGAACCTTCGGTCCACTGAGAACGCCCTGACACTGAGGTCGGAGAAGAGAATGTACTGGCGACCGCTCTTGTGATACCCACGATGCTTATTGCCACTCCATCGGAGTGACTCCTCGTTATCAACCTCACCTCCCGAAGAGTTCGGCTCCGCAAGCAGGGCCATCCAAGACGGCATGAGATTCAGGGGCCGAATCGGGGGCAATGTGCCATTCGTGCGAACATGCTCCAAGATGTTCGGATAGAAGGGCGGCGTGTACAGGTAGCTCGTGTACTTGTGCCTCAATCCGAGATAGTATCGGTCCTGGCGCTTCACCGGATCGACGGGGCAAAACCACACATCGTCGTTCCGCACATAGGCTTGAAGGCTCTCGCGAAGCAGCCTTGGCGACTCTGAATCCGTAGGCAACGGACCGATTTGACCGGATCCATTGATAAACAGGCTCACGCCCTCATCGCCGCGGGGACTAGAATTGCCGCAAGTATGGAAACGATGGCCACCACGACCATCGTTTCCATAAGGGTAAAGGCGCGCAGCTCTGTCGAACTTGTGCTCATGGGTTCACGGTCGACTCCGTCTCCCTTCCCGCCACAGTCGCACTGTGGCGGGCCAAAATGGACAGCACTCTCCACGATCTCAGCATACACCGACCCGGGCAGAAACTAGACACTCATCCGCGGCATGAGTATCTTCATTCCAATGGCCCGCCTCGTACCGCCAAGCCGAACTCCATGCGTAGTCGATCTCGCGTTCACAGCGTCCAGCCCGAACGGGATTGAGACGGAACCCGCATTGACTTGCTGATCGATGCCTTCAGGCGGCGCGCATGAGGCGGTATGTCACCGGCCAGGTGCCGCATGGGACCTTGACTTCAAAGACCAGAAGATGTATGATTGCCGCAGGAGTGGCCCGCCACAGTGCGACTGTGGCGGGAAGGGTGGCGTGCCGCCCGTCATTCGAGGTACGAACCACCCTCGCGCCTCGTGATTGGGTGAGGCCTTTGAACTGCCCTGAGGACGTCGGTGGGCTCGTCCCGACGCGGGAGGGCTCCGCTTTGTCGGAGCCTCTAGATTCGGCGGCGACGGAGCGCCGCCCTCCCATGTCGATTCCGGCGATGTCCCCTCACCCCCAGCCCCTCTCCCCGCAAGCGAGGCGAGGGGGAGCCGAGCCAACCCGAGTTGCCAGCGGAAGAACAAAGATGCCCGCGGGACCAGGACCCGCGGGCATCTTCAGAGAGCGAGCACCCGAGACCGCTAGTGTGACTCAGGCTGGGGCAACGACTCGGTCGGTTCGCCTGCCTTGGGAATCTTCAGCTCCGACGGCAGCGCCGCCTCATCCGGGAAGCGGCCGTGGATCTTACTCGGCGGGGTCCAGCCCTGCACCGGCTCCCACGAACGCGTCATGTAGTCGCCGAACGTGATGAGCAGGAACGGGAAGAAGAAGAAGCCCAGCAGCGCATACAGCTTGATGAGCTTGGTTCCCCACTTGACGCCCATGAAGACCAGCACGACCATCGTCGCCTTCACCATGGCGATCGCCAACGCGATGATGTTGTTGATCCACGAGCCCAGCGCATCGTTGCCGCCGCTCAGCATGTGGCCGAAGTCGACCTTGTAGACCAAGATGGTCAAGCCCATCAGCACCGCGAGCAGGATCATCGTCGCGAACAACGTGCCCGGCTGCGTAACGTGGTGGTCGTCGTGACCGTGGTTGGTATCAGTGTGCTTGCTCATTGCGGCATCAAGTAGAAGAGCGGGAAGAGGAAGATCCAGACGATATCGACGAAGTGCCAGTAAAGGCCAATCATTTCAGTAGGGATGTAGTCCTTGACCGAGTAGGCGTCCTTCCAGATCAGATATTGGAGCGCGCCGATGATGATCATGCCGATAAGCACGTGGACGCCGTGCAGGCCGGTCATGCCGAAGTACATGCTGAAGAACAGCTTGGCGATCTCCGGCGGCACACCCGGCTCGTTCCATTGGAACGCCCACGGCACGTGGCCGACGTGGATTTTGTGACTCCACTCGAAGACGAGCTTGATGAAGAGGAACGCGGCGGCACAAATCTGCACGACCGTAAGCCAACCGAGGGTCGGCCCCTTCCTCTTCATTTGATGGCTGTAGACCGCCATCGCCATCGCGAACGAGCTGAAGAGCAGGACGACGGTGTTCAGGCCGCCCAGTCCGATGTTCAGCTCCTTGTGGATCTCGAAGAAGTACGGCTGATACTTCATTCGATACAGCATGTAGGCGAGGAACAGCCCGCCGAAGAACATGACTTCGGTGACGAGGAACGCCCACATGCCGACGATGTAGGACTCACGCTGTTGAGGCAGGTCCTCGAACTGGTGAAACACCAGCTCGTCGCGATCGTGTCCGTGTGCAGCAGCCGACATTAGCGCTTCACCTCATGAGCTCGGACGGGAGATTCTTCATCCCAGGTGTCATCGATGGGACCATGGTCGAAGTCGTACGCTTCGCGCTCGACAATCGGGATCTCCTCGAAGTTCGTGGGGATCGGCGGCGAAGCGGTCTCCCACTCCAGTCCCCGTGCGTTCCATGGGTTCGGGCCGACCTTCTTGCCGTACTTGAGCGACCAGGTCAGATAAAGCGCAGGGAGGATCAAGCCAACCGCCAGAACCGACGAGCCTAGCGTACTCGCGATGTGATAGGGCTGGAACTCCGGCGCGAAGTAGTAGTAGTGATAGCGGCGCGGCATACCCATGTAGCCCATCACGAACTGCGGGAAGAACGTCAGGTTGAAGCCAACGAACACCAGCAGCGCGGACATCTTGCCCCAGCTGTCGGGATACATCCGGCCGAACATCTTGGGCCACCAGTAGTGGAGCGCACCGAGGAATGCGACCATGGCGCCGCCGACCATCACGTAGTGGAAGTGCGCAACGATAAAGTAAGTCGCGGTCAGGTGTACGTCGGTGGCCAAGCAGGCCAAGTACAGGCCCGTCAAGCCGCCGATCAAGAACAACCCGAGGAAGCCGAGGGCGTAGACCATCGGCGTCTGCAACCGAACTTGACCCTTGTAGATGGTCGCCGTCCAGTTGAACACCTTGATCGCCGACGGCACCGCCAAGACAAACGACAGCAGCGAGAAGACGACGCCCTGGTACATCGACTGACCAGCCACGAACATGTGGTGTCCCCACACGAGGAAGCCGAGCAGCGCGATCGCCAGCGACGAGTAAGCGATCATGTGATAGCCGAACGTCCGCTTTTGCGAGAAGTTGGAGATCACTTCCGAGATCACACCCATGCCGGGCAACACCATGATGTAGACCGCCGGGTGCGAGTAGAACCAGAACATGTGCTGGAAGAGCACCGGATCGCCGCCGTTGGCCGGGTTGAAGACCCCGATGTCGAACAGGCGCTCCATGACGACCAGCAAGAGCGTGATCGCTACCACCGGCGTGCCGAGAATGATGATGATGCTCGTCGCGTAGTGCGCCCACACAAAGAGCGGCAGTCGATCCCAGGTCATTCCCGGCGCCCGCATCTTGTGGATGGTCACGATGAAGTTCAGACCCGTCGCAATCGACGAGAAGCCCATGATGAACAAGCCGATCAGACAGAGCGTGACCTGCGAGGTCGTCAACGACGAGTACGGCGTATAGAACGTCCAGCCCGACTCGACGCCACCCATCAGGAACGACGTCAGCACGAGAACGCCGGCGACCATGTACATGTACCAACTCGCCAGGTTCAACCTAGGGAAGGCGAGGTCGCGCGCGCCGATCATGATCGGTATCAAGAAGTTCCCAAAGATCGCGGGGATCGAGGGAATCAAGAAGAAGAAGATCATGATGATCCCGTGGGCCGAGAACATCTTGTTGTAGGTCTCACTCTCCATCATCAAGCCGTTCGGCGACATCAGTTCGATTCGAACCAACGACGCGGCGATACTGCCAAGGAAGAAGAAGAACGAGACGCTGATGAGATACAGCACCGCGATCCGTTTGTGATCGCCGGTGAGCAGCCACGATCTTAGCGTGTGGCTGACATTCAGGTAGTTGACCGAACTCGATTCGGGTTCGGGTGCCTGAACAGCTTCTCCGGGGGTGACAACGGTGGCGCTCATGGATTCATGCCTTCATTCGGGGTCGGGGTCACAGACGCGCTCTTGCCCGTCAGCGACTTGATGTATTCGAGAAGTTCGCGGATCTGCTCTTCGGTGAGCTGGCCCTTGTAGTCTTGCGGCATCGTGTTCTCGTAGCCGTTCACGATCTTGGCCTCGGGCCGGATGATGGACTCGCGGAGATAGTCGTCGTCCGCCGTCACCAACTCACCCTTCACCAGTTTTCGCTTCTGGCCGGCGATGCCGTGGAGCGACGGACCGCGGACGTTGTCGTTCAACTCGTGGCAGCCCATGCAGTTCAGCTTCGTATAGAGTTCCTTGCCTCTCTCCACCAAGCTGGTGGGCGCGCCCGGCTTCTTCTTGTCGCCGCCGCGCTCGAGGAACTGCGCGTACTCGTCGGGCTTCACCACGTACACGTAGCCGCCCATTTCGGAGTGCTGCGTTCCGCAGTACATGTTGCAGAACAGCGGATACTTGCCTTCCTTGGTCGGCTCGAACCACAGGCTGGTGTAGCGTCCGGGGATGACCTGATACTGCGCGCGGAAGGCCGGGATGTACACCGCATGGATGACATCCTGCGAGATCATCGTGAGCTTGACCTTCTTGCCCAGGGGAACGTGGATTTCGTTATTCTCGCGCACGCCGTTTGGATGCTGGACGTGCCACATCCACTGCTTGCCGATGACAAAGATTTCGATCGCATCCTTGGGCATCGTGCGCATCTCGATAAAGACTTGCGCACCCCAAGCGAAGATTCCTAGACCGAGAACCAGCGGGGGGAGGGACCAAGCCAACTCGATCTTATGGCTGTCGTGAACGATGTTCGAGCGATCTGCCTTGGAGCCCTTGCGATACTTGACCGCGAAGTAGAGCACCAGCGCGAATACGACGATCGTAAAGAACGCCGTGAGCGCGGAGATCACGTAGAACAGGGCATCCACCTTCGGAGCGAAGGTCGAGGCCTGCGGTGGGGCGATATCGTAGTTCATTCCAGCGTCACTCGACTAGGCCTCCCGCCCGGTCGAATCCTCCTTCCCTTGCGAAATCTCTCTCAGACGGATGTTAAGCCCATCCTGGCGGCTCCGGCTATACCGGCGGTTCATCACCAAGATGGAGCTGATCAAAGCGATGATGGTGGCGGCACCCGTCAGCTGCAGGGCTCGCCACACGTGCAGCCGGGTCTTGCCGGTCAGCGGGTCGTACTGGAAGCAGCCCATCAAGAACGTTCGCTGCTCCATCGGGCCGATTGCATTCGCCCTTGCGGCCACCAGCGAGTCGCGGAACAGCACCGAAGAGTATTCGGTGCCCAAGAAGTAGCGCGAGGCTCGACCCTCGGGAGTTAGCACAACCAAGCCCGTCGGGTGCACGATCTGGTCCTTGTCGGGATTGTAGTAGTACTTGAAGCCGACCGAGTCGGCGATCTTGCGGACCTGGTCCTCGTCTCCCGTCATGAAGTGCCAGCCAGCCTCGCTGCCCCGACGGTTGTAAAGGGAGAGATATTGGTTCTTCTTCGCGAGAGCCAACTCCGGCGTTTCGCGCGGGTGGATGCTCACGGTGACGACATCATAGGACTTGCCGATGTCATCGACCCGAAGCGCGCGGAAGATCTTCATCGCGCCTTCGAACTCGAGCAGGCACGTGCCCTTGCATTGGTAGAAAACGAGCATCAGGGCGACCGGCCGCTCGCCGAAGAGGCTGCCGAAGGCAACTTCCTTCCCCTCTTCATTGCGCAGCATGGCGTCCATCGGCACTTGCGCACCGAGCTTCTGATCGAACGCCATCTCCTTGTTGAGGTTCGGGCCTTGGTCACGCTTGAGAATCGTGCCAAACCAAACGGTCAGCCCGATGGCTGCCGCTGTACCCAATCCCCACCAAGCGCCAGTCGAGAGTCTCATCGTCCGCTTCGAGCAGCCTCCTCGGCAAGCGCCTGATCAATCGGAATGTAGCGTCGGCCCGTCTGCGGGTCGATGCCTTCGGTCGTCATTCGCTCGTGCTCTCGTCGGCGCAGGTTGACCGTATCCGTGTGATTGGTCGCGTTATCCTGCAAAGCCGGATTGGGCTCGACGGGAAGCGTGCGCAGTTCGTAGTGTTCGGCCTTCTTGGGGCCAACCGAGTTCTTGTCAATGAACCGCATGATCGGCGGCGTCGCAATGATGCCGAATACGGCCATGACGACCAGGCCAATCATCCCGATGCGGATATCGCGCATCGGCAGATCGGACTGCTCGTAGCCCTTCGAGGCATCGACTTCGACGGGTTGCTTAGTGTGCATGCTCCACCTCCAGAAGGCGTGTGTCGTGCTTCGGCAGAACGGCAGCCTGAGCGATCTGGCTGCCGAGAACCGCGAGCCAAACTCCACCCAGCGCGAACCAGGCAACGTAGTCTTGCCAATGGCCCAGCGAGTCGAGCAGGCGGCCACCGCGCATCGATGGCATGATCGTCCAGTACATGTCGCCGAAGCGCATCACGAAGATCAGCACCGCGACGATCAGCAAGTTGCGCGCCACCCGCTTAGTTCGCGGAGCGAGCAAAGCGGTGAACGGCACGAAGAACTGGAAGAGAATGTTCGACGTGATCAGAATCGTCCAGCCTGCGTCGTTGCGCTTCAAGTAGTAGGGGATTTCTTCTTGCAGGTTGCCCGACCACGTGATGAGGAACTGGCTCAGCGTCATGTACTGCCACAGCATGGTCAGGGCGAACAGCATGTTGCCGAGATCCTTGGTGAGCTGCGGAGTGACGATCGACGCGAACGGCTCCTTGTGGCGATTCGCCAGCAAGACGATGACGCAGAGCGAAAGCGCGGTGAGGCCCGAGCCGACCGCGGTCAGCATCGGCAAAATCGACGAGTACCACGCGAGTTCGAGCGACATAATCCAGTCGGTCACCGCGAAGGTCATCGTCACGAAGAACACGACCAAGCCGACGGCACCCACCGACTGGCGACGCACGCCCAAAGCGGGATCGAGCGTTTCGTCCTGCTTCAGCGAAGAGCGCCGAAGGACGCTCGCCATGAGGATCCAGATTAGGAAGTACAGCACTTGCCGGCCGATGAAGAACGGCTGATTCAAATACCACGATTTGGCGTGCACGATATGGTCGTGCATGTTCTCGCCCGCCATCCACGGAAACACATCGGGCATGAACAGCAGGATCGGCACCATCAGGATGGCGCTGACCCCCAGAGCCACAACTCCACCGCCCGCCTCGAGCATCCGCAGAACTGAGAGGCCCCACGAACCGCGGATGGTGTGGTGGAGAATCGTCAGTCCAAGACAGCCGAGGACGAGGATCGTCCAGAAAACCCACCCGAACAGGTAGGCCTGCATCGTCGCCGTGCGGTTAGTCGCAAACCCGACGCCGAGTGCGATCAGCCCAAAGAGTGCGGCAAAGCCTCCGATCGCGGAGAACTTAGAAAAGGCCACGTTATCGCGTTGCATTGATCTCCTCGCTCGCGGCGGTCTTACCGTCGTTTTGGCTCCGCTGGAGAACGCGGATGTACGCCGCGATTGCCCAGCGATCCTCGACCGGAACGCGGGACGACACGCTGTACATCACGCCATATCCGTTGGTCATCACATCGAAAAAGTGGCCGACCGGCATCTCGCGCAGCCGATCCGTATGGTAGTTGCCGACTGGGCGCTTCAAGGTCAGACCACGGCTGGCGATCATGCCCTTGCCGTTTCCAATCTGACCGTGGCACGGGCTGCAGAAGACCGTATAGCGCTCCTTGCCGCGCATCAGTAGATCCTTGTAGGACTCGATCTTGAGTTCGCTCATCGCGCGGTCGGCGGGAATCGCGGCAATCAGCTTCCCGTCAGCGCCGCGACCGGTGAAGTAAACCGGATCATCCACCTGCTGGCCACGGGCGACCGTGCCCTTGACCTTGGGTCGCGAAGCCATGCCGTCCTCGAAGAACTCGCTGGCGTGCTGCGGCTTGGTCTTGGGCTGCACCCACATATCGGTGTGGCATCCGGCAAGCACGGTGGTCACGCCGAGCAACAGCGGAAGGGCTAACTTAAACGTCGAGCGGCGCATTACCAGTCACTCTCCTCTTCTTGGCCGAGCACGGTCACTTGGACCGCGCCGGTGCCTTCCAGCGTCGATCGGGTCTCGTCGGCGGCGTACCGCGGGTCCTTGGCTTCGATCAGCAGGAAGAACCGATCTTGCGAAGCTCGGTCGAAGTTCGGGGCATCGAAAACCGGGTGGTGCGGCTGGGGCAACCGGTTCAGGCCAATCATGCCGAAGACCGCGCCAAAGGCGGCAAACAGGATGGTTGTTTCGAATGCGGGCGGCACGAACGACGGCCAACTGAACAGCGGGCGGCCACCGACGTTGAGCGGATAGGCGTGGACCGACACCCACCATTGGAGGGCCAGGCCGCCAAAGCCGCCCATCACGCCCATGACGAAGATGATCCACGGCACTTTTGCTTCGCGGAATCCAATCGCCTCGGGCAACCCGTGAACGGGGAACGGCGTGAACGCATCCATCCGGGTGTAGCCCTGATCGAGGGCGGTGTTCGCCGCCGCAATCAGGGTTTCCGGGCTTTCGTATTCGGCGATGATGCCGAAGGGTCCAGGTTTAGTCGGGGCATGCATTAGGCTTCACCCCCCGTCACCGCAGGCTCCGCCTTGTGCTCGCCTTCTTTCGTGCGGTGCAGAAGCTCGCGCATTTCGAAGATCGAGATCATCGGCAGGAAGCGGATGAACAGGAACATCAGGAAGAAGAAGAGGCCGATCGTTCCGAGGAACATGCCGAAGTCCCATATGGTCGGAACATACATGCCCCAGCTCGACGGCAAGAAGTCTCGGTGAAGGCTCATCGGGATGATGACGAACCGCTCGAACCACATGCCAACGCTGACGAACAGCGTGACGATCCATACCCACGGCAGGTGTTGGCGATACTTCTGCTTCCAGAGCGTGAGCGGCACGATGCCGTTGCACAGGATCAGCAGCCAGTACGCCCAGCCGTAGGGGCCGAACATACGGTTCTTCATCATGAACGCTTCGTATTGGTTGCCACTGTAGAAGCTGAAGAAGATCTCGGCAAGGTAGCCGTAGAAGACGATCATTCCCGTCGCCAGCATGATCTTGCACATCCAGTCGATGTGCTTCATGGTGACGAAGTCCTTCAAGTTGTACATCGCCCGCATCGGAATGAGGAAGGCGAGAACCATCGCGAAGCCAGCGAAGACCGCGCCCGCGACGAAGTACGGCGGGAACAGGGTCACGTGCCAGCCAGGAAGGATGGAGACGGCGAAGTCGAAGGACACGATCGAGTGGACCGACAAGACGAGCGGAGTCGAGAGGCCGCCCAGGATCAGGTAAGCCTGCTCGTACCGATGCCAGTGCTTCGTTGAGCCCCGCCATCCCAGCGAGGCGATACCGTACACCAAGCGAGCGGTCTTGCTCTTCGCCCGATCGCGCAACGTCGCGAAGTCGGGGATGAGACCGATGCCCCAGAAGAGCAGCGACACCGTAAAGTAAGTCGAGACCGCGAAGACGTCCCACACCAGCGGCGACCGGAAGTTCGGCCACATCGCAAGCCAGTTCGGATACGGGAACAACCAATAAGCCGCCCAAGGGCGACCCGTATGGAGGAGCGGGAACAGACCTGCGCACATGACCGCGAAGATCGTCATTGCCTCCGCAAAGCGGTTGATCGACATACGCCACTTCTGGCGCATGAGGAGCAAGATGGCGGAGATCAGGGTACCGGCGTGGCCGATACCGATCCACCAGACGAAGTTGATGATGTCGAAGCCCCAAGCCGACGGCTGGTTGTTACCCCAGATACCGATGCCCTGATAGAGCAGCCATCCGATCGACAGCATCAAGACCGACACGAGCAGGAATCCCAGGGTGATGAAGAGGAACCACTGCTTACCCTTCGCGTGCGAGGGCGAGAAGTTATCCTGATTCAGCACCACCGAGCCGATACGATCAGTGATCGTATCGTAGTTGTGCTGTCCCTCGATCAGGACATCATCAACGGGTCTCAGCTTGGGGTCTGCCATGTTATGCGGTCTCCAATGCGGGGTGCGGGTTTCGAACCCGACCCAGATAGGTCGTTCGCGGTCGCGTGTTCAACTCGGTGAGCAGGCCGTAGTTGCGGCCGTTGGCCCGAGCGCGGGTGACCGCGCTTGCCGGATCGGCGAGGTTGCCGAAGGTGATCGCTTGAGTCGGACACGCTTGCTGACACGCGGTTACGATCTCGCCGTCCTTGATCTCGCGCTCTTCTTTCTTGGCCACGATTCGGGCCTCGTTGATTCGCTGAACGCAGTAGGTGCACTTCTCCATGACACCCCGGCTTCGAACCGTGACGTCCGGGTTGTGGAGCAGTCGTAGCAGCTTGATGTCCTGCTCGGTTTGGAAGTTGCGCTGGCCGTAGTCCTTGCCAGGAATCTGGTCCCGGCTACCGAACTGATAGTTGTAGTAGTTGAACCGGCGCACCTTGTAAGGACAGTTGTTTGAGCAGTAGCGCGTGCCGACGCAGCGGTTGTAGACCATCTGGTTCAACCCTTCGTGGCTGTGCACCGTGGCGGCAACCGGACAGACGGGCTCGCACGGCGCGGTCTCGCAGTGCATACACATGATCGGCTGGAACACCGTCATGGTCGAGTTCGGATCAAGCACGTCCTGGGCGGCCTTCGGGCTGATCGAGCCCGACTGGGCGGGACTCTCCCAAGGGGAACCGGCTCCGGTTCCCACGTCGCGCATCTTGCCCGCGTCCTTCACGCGGTAATAGCGGTCGACGCGAATCCAGTGCATCTCGCGGCCGCGGCTTACCTCGCCCTTGCCGACCGTCGGGATGTTGTTCTCCGACTGGCAGGCCGTGACGCAGGCGTTGCAGCCCACGCACAGGTTCAGGTCGATGACCATGCCGTACTGCGGATAGCCGTACTTCTCCCACTCCTTGGTGAGGTTATACAGCGTGACGTCTTCGAAGTGGTGAAGGTTCTCGGGCTCGAGCGAGTTGTCCTTCATGAAGTCGGCGACCGTACCCTCGCGGATAATGTCACGGCCCTCCATCGAGTGGTGGAGTTGGGCGGTCGCCAGCGGCGTCTTGCCCTTCACCTTCTCGACCTGCACAACGGCAAAGTTGGGATGTCGCGTCGAGCGGAGCTTCATGAAGTCGAAGCCAACGCCCCCGAGGACCTTTCCGGTTTCAGTGCGGCCCCCACCCATGTGGAGGGTGACCACGTTGTCCGGATGCCCCGGCTGAACGAAGACCGGCGCCTCGACGGTCACGCCATTCGCGGTGACCTGAACGTGATCCTCGAACTGAACGCCGAGTTGCTCGGCGGTCGCCGGGCTCATCAGGACCGGGTTATCCCACGTCATCTTGGTCAGCGGCTTGGGCAGTTCCTGCATCCAGCCGTTGTTCGCGTATGACCCGTCCCAAATGGTCGGATCAGGCAGGAACACCGCATAGGTTCCACTCGCCGCCTTCGGGCTGACGTCCAGCCCGGCGAGCGAGGCCGTGACTTCCTTCGGTTGCGCTTGCGTGCCCTTGATGAATCCATCATGGAGCGCTTGCTCCCAAGCCATCTGAGTCGGCAAAACCGCCTTCCACGTCTCGCGGACCATCTCTTCCGAAGGACGCGTGTCCTTCATCATCAGGGCGAGCACTTCGAGCAACGACTTGCCCGCGTGCAGCGGCTCGATCAACGGCTGCTGGAGCGTGATCGTTCCGTCGAGCGAAGGCAAATCCCCCCACGTCTCCAAGAAACTCGCCTCAGGAAGCACCCATTGACAAAGCTTGGAGGTCTCGTTTCCGGACTCTCCTAGATAGATGGAGGTCGTGACGGCCGGCAAGAAGTCGCCGAACTTCAGATCTCCCGGAGCCGAATAGACCGGATTGCCGCCAGCGATGAGCAAAGTCTTCACCTTGCCGCTGGAGAGCGCCTGAGCGAGTTCGGCTAGCGAATCAAGCTTCATGACGGGTGCGCGCTCAGCAAGGGGATAGTAATCGACGGGCGCGCCGATCTTCTTGTTGATCGCGTGCGCGATCGCGTGAACCTCGGCGGATTGATGCGCGCCGACGTAGACCAAGCCTCCGCGCGACAGGTCCTCGGCCAGTGCATCGATCCACTTCGAGGTCACCCCGCCAGGCAGGTCGACATTCGCGACCATGACCCCGAGCTTGGCCGCAACCGCGGCGGCAACCTGAAGCACTTCGGCGGGCGACAGCGCCACCCGGTGATCGGCGAAGGCGCCGGTGAGCGTGGGTGAACTCTCCACGGCCCAAAGTCGGCTCATGCCTTGGCCAGGCGTTCGCGTCGAAGCAAAGTCTCGGGCGTAGGCGACGGTGTGCGGGGTAGTTGCCATGAAGCAACCATCTAGCGAGAGCACCGCGCGCGCTTCAGCGAATCGGTACATCGGCTGAACGGCCTCTCCGAAGGCCAAGCGCGTGCCCGCCATCTCGTGATCGTTGTTGACGACCTCGTACTGATGCCACTTGGCGTTGGGAAACGCCTTGAGGAATCGCTGGATCTGCCCATAGAGCGTGGGCGAGGTAACCGCTCCGGTCAAGAGATGGAAGCCGGTGCCCCCCGTCGGCTTCATATCGTCGAGCATCTTGCGCGACATGCCGAAGAAGGAATCCCAGGTGTTGATCAGCCCCTTCTGGGTGACGTCCCCGAGCCGGTCCGGGTCGTACATGTTCAGAATCGCCGCCTGAACGAAACAGTCTGACAGTCCGCGGCTGGCCGGGTGGTCCGGGTTGCCGTCGAGCTTGGTCGGGCGACCCTCGTGACTCTCGACGATCACCGGGAACCCGTACCCTCCGAAGGGCATCGAGGTCGCGTAGTGAAGCGCGGTCCCTGGCGGGCGATTCTCGGGATCGCGAACGAATGGGATCACCTTCTCCTGCGGCAGATTGCGGCAACCGGCCAAGCCCGCGAGGGCGAGCGAGGCCCCCATCAGCTTCAAAACCGACCGGCGATCGACTTCAGGAATCGAACGACGATGAGGGAACTCATCGTCGAGCCACTCTTTGAACTCGTCGGTCTCCGCCAGTTGCTCCAACCCCTTCCAATAGGCAGAGCCCGACTTGCCACCCAGCTTCTGCCGGATGGCGGACATATCTAAACGCTTCCCTTCCGTCCCCAACTTGTTCCTACCTGTGGCAAATCCAGCAGTCTTCCAACTGCTTCTTCTTGAGTCGATAAAACTTCTCGAGCTGCTCCTCGGTGAGCCTCTCGTCCTTCTTGCGGGCACCCATGCCGCCCCGCTCGATGTCCTTCTCTCGCGCGGTCAGCGGGTCGCCCGCTTGAATCTTCCGATAAAGATCGAACACCTGCTCTCGCGGGGTCATGTCGGTGTTGGCCGGATCCGCGTAGATGAACTTCTCCGGCTCGCGGTGACACTCCAAACACCAAGCCATCGCGAATGGCTTGCCCTTGAACGTGATGTGCATTTCCTGCACCGGGCCGTGGCACTGGTTGCAAGCGATGCCGCGGTCGATGTGGATGCTGTGGTTGAAGTAGACGAACTCCGGAACCTTGTTGACGAGGTTCCAGCCCTTGTCCCCGTTCGCAAACTTGATCGGCTCGCCAGTCTCGAACGACTTGCGGACCGGCTCGAGGATCGGGCTGTTGGTCCAAATCTGGCTATGGCACGACATGCACGTCTCAGTCGGCGGAATGCCAGCGGTGCCGGATTCCTCGACAGACGGGTGGCAGAACCGGCAGTCGATGCCCAGCTCTCGCACGTGGTGCTTATGGCTGAAAGGAACCGGCTGGTTCAGCGGAACGCCCTGTTTCGTGTTGTAGGACGAACGACTGAGCGTCGACCCCGCATAGAACAGGATGAATGGAGCGAGCCCGAGCATCATGAGACTGCCCCTCGCTGCCGAGTTTGCACTTGGTTTGAATAATTGAGCCATTTAGGTGCGCCCTATGCCCCCGATCAGATTCACATGCCCCGAGTCGCAAAAAAGACTACCATGATGATGCGTTGCCTGTCTTGACGCTGGTGACGGACTTTTTGGGATCGAACAATCAATTGCGAAGACGAGGAACAGCACCGCCAAGTAGATCATCGAGAACTTGTACAGCCGAAAAGCATGGGGCCGGTCAGTCTGGCGGAACAGCTGGACGCTCATCATCAGCAGCACGACGTTCAGGACGATGGCGGTGATCAGATAAGTTTGCGCCGCGCGAGGTCCATCCTGAGAAGGAACTAAAACGGGGAGCACCGACACAATCGCCGTCACCACTGCGTAGAGCACAATCTGCACGGCGGTCGCCCGCTCTCCATGAACCACCGGCAGCATCGGCACCTTGGCCTTCGCATAGTCGTCCTTGATCATCAGCGCGAGTGCCCAGAAGTGAACCGGCGTCCACACGAAGATGATCGCAAAGAGAATCCATGCGATCGGGCTGAGTTCATTGGTGTACGCCGTCCAGCCCACAAGCGGTGGAAACGCTCCCGCGGCTCCGCCAATGACGATGTTGTGCCAGGTTCGTCGCTTCAAAAGCAGCGTGTAGACCACCACATAGAAAGCGAGCCCGGCCAGAGCCAACATCGCCGCCATCAGGTTCGCCCCAATCCACAAGATCGCAAATGACACCACCGCCAGGGCGAACGCAAAGAACAGCGCGTGGGTGGAAGGAATGGCTTGAGTGACGGTCGGTCGCTTGGCGGTGCGCTTCATCGAGCGGTCGATGTCGCGGTCGATGACCATATTGATGGCATTGGCCGAGCCCGCCGCCATGTAGCCCCCGACCAAACAGGCCAAGAAGAGCGTGCCCCCCGGCCAGCCGCCCGCGGCGGCGAATAGCGCGGTCATCGTCGTGAAGAGCAAGAGGCTGATGACCCGCGGCTTGGTGAGCACGAGGTAAGCCCCGACCTTAGCCCGCCAGCCGTCGAGCGCAGGAATCGGCTCATCCGTTTCATGGGCGGCCTCGATTCGCTCCAGGCTGGGCGAAAGAGCAAACAGGCCCAGGGCCACCAAGGAGATGAAGTTGATGTCCGCCATCACCAGATGGAACATCTGCATGGGGATGGGGGCCTTGAAGAAGATGTTGAGCAGGCCGACCGCAATCTGGAACGCGTAGAGCCCCACCACCCATTGAGCCGCCTTTCGAACCTGCGGACTCGGTCGCAAGTGCGAAATGAGTCCGCTGATGAACAGCAGGTAGACCCCGATCGTCACGCCCAGCAAGGGGTGCAGGGGCTGCAGGCGCACCATCCAATGGGTCGCAGGATTGAGAGAGGCGGCGATAACGTTGTCGACCGGCTTAAGTTGGTGGCCGAGCGCGGAAATCGCACCGCTGACCCCAAGCAGCATCAAGCCCAGGAAGCCGACGGCGAGGAGCATCAGCACTGAACTCTGTCCCCGGTACTTGGGAGTCTCGGAGCCGCTCGCCATGAGGGCCGTGAACGCAATCGCTCCAACGAGGAAGTAGGTGCTGATGACGTGGATCGCCATCACGAGCGCACGTGCCACCGAGTCATTGTCCGTGACCAATCCGAACTTGACGATGACCGCCCCGATCAGTCCCTCGAACAACGTGAGGCCCAGTACGGTGGCGGAAGCACGGCGGATGGACGACCCCGGAGCGGAAAGGCGAAAAGCCCAAACCACCAGGATGATCGCGAGCAACCCACACAGGGAGGTGGAAATGCGATGAGAGAGCTCGACCATGCGGCCGACGTCGCCCATGAGCGGAGTGTGATCGCCGTCGCAGAGCGGCCAGTGGCTTCCACAGCCATCGCCGGAGCGGGATGCTCGAACAAACACTCCCCATGCAACCACGACAAGGTTGTAGAGCAGCGTGAGCCAGGCGAATTTAGCGAATCGGCTCAACCCCACGGATGGTTGATTCTACCTAGGGTCTCGGAGATGGGGCCGCCTTTGATACGCCGAGTGTCCTCAAGAGACGCGTCTTGAGGGAAGAGATGGGCTGGAGGGCAACGCTACTCTTTCACCGCGACGTACATCGCCTCGACCTCGTCGAGCTTCACCGGGCGGCGGCCCCATTCGCCGGCGGTCCCGCCCCAGACGGCTTCGACCGTGAACCCGACATGGCGCAGAATCGCCACCATCTCCGGAGGAATCAGCAACCGTTCGCGGATCTGCATGGTCTGCTTGCCTTCGGGAAGCTCCCACTCATCCTCATAGATCGAAAGCATCGAGGCCGGATCGAAACGACCCTCGGTTACCAACTCATCGGTCATCTGGCGAATCACGGCGTACCCATTGAGCGCAGTCATTACGAACCGGGCATTCGGTCTCAGCGCCCCGTAAATGCGACGCAAGACCGCTAGATCGTGACTAACCGGCTCTTCATCCAGATCCGCAAGGCCAATCGCGCCTTCACACAGACAGATCGCCGCATCGAAGAGCCTGTCCGATTCCCAGGTCGTCGCGTCTGCGTGAATCCACTCGACCTCCACCCCCGCCTCGGCGGCGGCTTTTCGGGCCTCGGTCAACATCCCTTCGCTCAAGTCGACTCCGGTCACTCGGAATCCGCGCTCGGCGAGCATCACGGCGTGACGCCCGGTGCCGCAGCCCATGTCCAAAATACGGCTGCCTTTGGGCAGTTCGAGGAGCTCCAGCAAGAACTCAACCTCGGCCCGCGTGTTCGCGGTGAAGGGATTCTGCATGTAGTGGGGGGCGTGCTGGTCGAAGAACTTCTGCCAGACCCTCGGGCGTTCGTTCATGCTCACGAAGCGTCTCTCAGTTTCTGGGCACGCATGAGCACTTCGTAGGCGTGGCGGAACACCTGATCCGTGAGGTCGTTCCACAGATGGTAGTGCTCCGGGAGTTCGTCCAGGGTCATAAACCGCCGGCCGGTCGACTCTTCGGCGATCTGAATCTCCACCAGATCGGCGACGCGGGCCGTGTAGCAATCGGCCCAGCGAACTTCGTTTCGTTCCGTGATCTGGTAGCAGCCAATGTATTGGATTTCATCCAGCACGGCTCCTGCTTCCTCTAGAGCCTCCCGCTGCACTGCCACAAACGAGTCTTCCGTGGCCTCGACCCTTCCGCTGGGAATGCACCAGCCCCGGCCTACGATCTCGCAGACCAAGACTTCCTCGCCTTGCCAGGGAAAGACCAACCCCGCAAACGCCCGCAGCGGCGCCCGGAAGGGAGCCGGATAGAAGCGGAGCGTTTGACGGCCATACTTGCCACTCAAAAAACGCTTCAACCTAATAACTCACGATTTTTCCGAGAATGCGGTTCCGAGGCACCGCTCCGTAGCGTCGGCTGTCCTCGGAGAAGTCTCGGTTGTCTCCTAATACATAGACGTGCCCGCTCGGGACAACGTACTCGCCGTTCGAGATCGACCACGATTCGGGCACGTTCGCCCAATCGACCACCTGTCCCTCCAATTTGTATACGCGCTTGATCATGTACTCGCCGGGTGCCTCGCCGGTGATCACGATCACGTCTCGGGGCTGGATCTGCCCCACCAGCCAATAGGCGCGGCTTGAGAGCAACCGCCGGCCCGACGTGAACGTCGGCTCCATCGAGTTGCCCGTGACCACAACGGTGCGGAAGTTCATGTAGAAGAACACCGTGATCCCGAAGATGATGACGAGGACCACGCCGAAACCGGTGATGAGCCGCCGTCTTCCGTTCATTGTTCGTTACCTTCGCTATACTTAACGGTCGGCAAAATTTCCATGGATGCGTTGCTCAAGAGCTTATCCGAACTGGCGCCCAGCCTACTGCTTGGCCTCGGGGTCGCAGTCATCATCTTGGTGATTGTCGCCTTCAACCTCCATCGCAAGCTCCGATCGATGGAACAGCGGTGGCAGACGTTGCTGCGAGAGACTTCAGGCTCTAACGTGGAGCGGATGCTCCATGACCACTTCGACGAGCGGCGAATGTTGCTGGCGGAACACGCTGAAACACGCCGGCGGGTTGAGATTCTCGAGGAGAAGTTGGAATCGTCAAAGCGGCACCTTGGCCTCATCCGCTACGACGCCTTTGAGGACGTCGGTGGGTCGCAGAGCTTCGCCCTTGCGATTTTCGATGACCGAGGCGACGGAGCGATCATCAACAGCCTGGTCGGCCGCGCCGACTGTCGAGTGTACGCGAAGCCGCTCAATCGCGGCCGCTCCGATCGCACGCTTTCACAGGAAGAGCAGCGAGCCCTCGATGACGCCCGGCGCTCGACTCCCAAGCCGCTCATCTCGCCTTAACGGACCGCCATGACCCAGTTCGCCGACGATCTTGTGCTCATCGAACGCGCCCAAAAGGGCGATCGTGATGCGCTGGATCAGCTGATCCGCAAGTACGAGAAACGAGCCTACCAATACGCTTACCGATTGACCTCGAACGCCGAAGAAGCGTCCGACGTCGTGGGCGATGCCTTCGTGCGCATCCACGCCGCGATGAAGAACTTCAAAGGCAACAGCGCCTTTACGACCTGGATGTATCGAATCCTCACCAACTGCTTCCTCGACCTGCGCAAACGGGAGCGTAGTCGACCTACGCAGAGTCTGGAGGCCACACTCCAAACCGAGGACGGACTCGTCGAGCGTCAGTTTGAAAGCGATGAACCCACCCCGGATGAAGTCGCGGAACGAAACCAGCGCGAGGCCACCATCGAACGCGCGGTCGCGGTGCTCCCGGAGTACCAGCGCGCAATGGTCACCCTTTATCACGCCGAGAACTTGTCGTACGAGGAGATTGCCGAAGCTCTGGACCTACCCATCGGCACCGTCAAGAGTCGGCTCAACCGTGCTCGCCTCTCTTTGCGAGAACATCTCGTGAAAGATGAGGAACTCTTCAATCTCGGATGAAGTCAAAGCGATGGGAGATTATTCCTAGCCTATGATGAACGCCCACAAAGCCCGCGAATACTTCAGCGCCCACTACGAGGGTTCGCTTGACCGTGGATTGCGCGAGAGCTTTGAGAGGGTCCTCCGATCCGACGCCCAGATTCAAGCCGAGTACAAGGCGTTTTGCGGCACGATGGATCAGCTCAGCCAGTTTGGGCTCTCCGACGTGGAACCGCCCAGCGATCTTCACGACCGCATCATGGCGCGACTCGATTTGAATGCTTGGGAGCAGAAGCAGCAGAAGCGCGTTCCGACCTTTGCCTGGTGGAAGACCGCGCTCGTAGCCGCGGCCGTGATCGCCGTTGCCGCATTCGGCGCGATCCGGGCCGGCCAAGAGGCTCCCGGCACCCCCACCGAAGCGACCGTCGTTCCGCAAATGTCTCCGCGCGCAAGTCTTGACGTGAAGCCCGCTACCAACGGAGTCGCGCTCAGCTACCCACGGGTTGGCAACCGAGTCGTCAGCATTCGTGACGCCGAGGGCCAAGAGCAGGAGCGGATCGAACTGGTGAACCAGGCGATTGAGGACAAGCTACTTACAAACGAAGGGGCATCGGCCGCCATCGTCGAGATCGTGATCGAAGACGCGCACACGTGGATTGCCCTTCCGGGTCAGGGAGAAATCCCGCCAGCCATTGGCCAAGGCGACATCCGCCAGTTGGCCCTGGATATCGCCAATCAGTGCCGCATTCCCGTCGTGTACCAAGGTGCCGAGTTGAGCTTGAACCCCTGGACGATCGACTCAAGCGACGCTCATCGGTCGGCGGAGGGTGCCCTCACCAACCACAACTTGAAGATCGAGCTAAGGGGAGATCGAAGCGAACCCCGAATACTCTGGATTCTCGAGAACTAGCGCCTCGATCTGCTCATCCAACTTTCGAACAAAGCTCGTTTGGCTATGGCTTGCCATCCTAAGCTCGCCCAAGAGTGTGGGCACTTCGCCGGTCGATGCCCAAACCGGACGAGGCACTGACGTGAACGTCGTAAGGCCATCTTCTGGATTCATCCGGTTCAGCGCAAGGAATCGATCGACTTCCTCGATGGGGGAGACTTTGTGGCCCTGCCGGATGCGCTCGGCATTGTAAAGCTGCCGCATCCAGCGAACGAGATGATCAAGCGGTTGTTGCTGCACGCGCACCGCGATGAGTTGCTCGCGACAGCGCTCGATCGCTGGCTGCGACATGAACGGAAGATAATCCTGGAGATGGCCGAGTGCAGACCGCTGCTGCATTCCTGAGTGCGCCACCGCATAGGGATCGCTGTACTTCAGCACTTCGGCCAGGTGCATCGCCAAGACCAAGTCCTCGGCAGCCTGATCGGCCTGTCCTTCCTTGACCTCGTACTTCGCGATCGTCATCAAGTGCATCACGAGGACATCCGCTGAGCGATAGACCTCTTGCTTGATGCCCTCTCGAACGAAGTCATGAACATGCACGGGAAGTAGAGGCTGTAGTTCGCCCGACTTCGAAGCGGAGATCCAAGACTTCGCCACTTGCCTCAGCGCCGGGCGATTGAGATCGCGCGGATACCTCGACTGAAACGGGGCCGCCTCTACGACAAAGGGCTGGTAAGCAGTAATCGCGTGATGCTGCTTTTGGGTGCAGGCGGTGAACTCGAACACATTGACGTGCGTTCGAGCGCGCATCGCTAGTGATCCAATGTAGAGGATCGGGCTCAAAACCATGAGCCGGTAGGCCAGCATCCGTGCCTGCATACGGAGATGATCGGCACACCCGCATTATTTCCTGTACCCGTGTTTTTGGCAGGTTGAGCACAACCCGGCGATCTAGACCGCCAGCAGAGCTTGTTCCAAATCCCAGATCAGGTCATCCGCGGCTTCAACTCCGACCGAGAGCCGGATCAGGCTCTCCGAGATGCCCAGCTCTTCGCGCTCTGCGCACGGTACGTCCACATGCGTCATGGTCGCCGGGTGTTCCGCGAGGGATTCGGTGCCGCCCAAGCTGACCGCCAAGGAGATGAGTTTCAGCGCATTGAGGCAGCGGAATGCTCCGGCCTCCCCGCCCTCCACCTCGAACGAGATCATCGATCCCGCACACGTACACTGCTTTCGGAAGAGCGCCTCGGCTCGCGACCCCGGCTCTTGGAAACCCAGATAGCGCACCAGTTTCACCTTGGGATGACCTTGTAGGAACTCAGCAACGCGCTGTGCGGTCGCCTGCATCTGATCGGTGCGGACCTTCAGTGTCTCGAGCGAGCGCATCAGCAGCCAGCCCGTCCACGGCCCCGCCATGTTGCCCAAGAAGGTTCGCAACGTCTTGATCCGCCGCATCAAGTCAGCTGAGCCTGCGACCGATCCCGCGATGACGTCGCTATGTCCCCCGATAAACTTGGTAGCCGAATACACGTTGAGGTCGATGCCGAACTGGAGGGGGTTCTGCCACATCGGTCCCATGTACGTGTTATCGCAAGCCGTAACCACCTTGCGTTCTCTTGTCGAGAGTTCGCGGGCCAAACGGGCCACCATCTCAAGGTCGATAAGGTGGTTCGTCGGGTTCGCCGGGGTCTCTACAAAGATCAGGGCAACCCGATCCTCTTTGCCGGCGATCCTTGCGCGCATGGCTTCGGCATCGTCTTGAGGCATGAACCCAACTGGCTCGACGCCGATCTGAGGCAAGAACGTGTGAATAAAGTGGTGGGTTCCGCCGTAGAGCGGTTTGCTGTGAAGGAGGACGTCGCCGGGGCGAAGGAACTCGAGCAAGACCGTGCTGATCGCGGCGATGCCACTCTCGAAGACTGCCGCATCGTCGGCGCGATCCCAAAGTGCAAGCCGGTTCTCGAGGATCTCCAGATCCGGGTTGTTCAAACGGCTGTAGATGAGACCCAGTTGTTCCCCTGGGGCTTGGTCGCGCAAGCCGTAGGCGACCTCAAAAAACGCCTTCCCCTCTTCGGCACTGCGAAAGACAAAGGTCGACGTCTGGAAGATCGGACACTTCAATGCCCCTTCCGATAGCTCGGGGCGGTAGCCATACGACATCATCAAGCTCTCGGGCCGCATACGCTCAATGGGAACATCTTTTGCCATGTTGCTATTTTAACTCAGCTTATTCCGTTCTCTTTCGCTTTTGACGTTGTTTCTTACTTGTTTAGGCGATTGTTCGATGTTTTGACGAAACGGAGCCTCAGGGCGGCAAGTCCATGAGCTGCGCGTGATCAGCAGGTATCGTCAGCTATGGACGGTTGGTCCCTGCTGCTTGAGCTTGTGGCCGTTCTTGCCGCTTCCTTCTTCTTCGGCGCAATCTTTGAGCGAATCCGGCTTGGGGCGGTCGTCGGCTATCTGCTTGCCGGGGTTCTCATTGGGCCGTTTGCGCTCGGAGTGGTCCAGTCCATGGACGTCGTCCTCGGACTCGCGGAGCTTGGCGTCGCGCTGCTGCTCTTCTCCACCGGGCTCGAGTTCTCACCCTACCGCCTTCGCAAGCTGGGCCGATCGACCCTTAAGGCGGGCACCGCCCAACTCCTCATTACCATTCTGTTCTTCACAGTCATCGCCTTGGCCAGCGGGCTCGAGTGGCGACAATCGCTCGCCGTCGGCATGATCGTCAGCGTCAGCAGCACAGCGATCGTCTTGCGCCAACTTCGCGAGCGGGGCGAACTCGACGCGCCGCACGGAAAGCTGTCGCTCGGAATCCTGCTGATCCAAGATGTCGCACTGATCCCGCTGGTGCTCGGCATGACCGCTCTGGCCAGCCGCGCGGAGTCCGATGCTCAGGTTCGGCCAACCCCGGTCGCGATTGCGGGAATGATCATCGTCGCCGCGGTCATTCTCACCCGCTTTCTGCCCCGGGCATTGCGCTCGCAGGCGATGACTACCAACCGCGAACTCCCAATTCTCCTCGGCGTGGTTACGTGTGCAGGAGCGGCGTACGCCGCCCACTGGATGGGGATGTCGCCCTCGCTCGGGGCGTTCATCGCGGGCATGCTCCTCGCGGAGACCTCATTCGAGCATCAGATCCGATCCGATGTCGCCCCGCTTAAGGCGCTATTCGGGACCGTGTTCTTTGCATCGGTCGGGATGCTCGCGGATGTTCGATGGATCGCCGGACACCTCTGGCTCGTGTTCACCGCGGTCGTGCTGCTGCTGGTGGCGAAGGGACTCTCCAACTTTATCGGGGTCCGGCCTTGGCGGTTCACGACAACCGTGTCGATTGCCGCCGCGCTGTCTTTGGCTCAGGTTGGCGAACTCGGGTTCATCCTGCTGCAGGTTGCCGGGCGGGGCGGATTACTCGACCAGCCAACGATTCAACTCCTCACGTCCGTGATCGTCGTCTCCATGCTGGTCTCGCCCTTGTTGGTTGTCCGATCTCCGCGAATCGCCCGGCGGTTGGCGCGTTGGATTGTCCCACCTCGAAGGCTGGCCCGCGAAGAAATCGAAGCCCAACGAGCAACGCTTCAGGGTCACTTCGTGGTGGCGGGGTTTGGCACCGCGGGGCGCACCGCAACCAAGGTGCTGGGCGAAGCCCAGTATCAGGTTCTCGTTGTGGACCTCGATCCGAAGATCGTCCGGACCGCCCCCGAACACGGCGCCATCGCCAAAGTTGGGGATGCCACCCAGACCGACCTCCTGCTCGAGCTGAACTTGAATAGCGCGCGCGGCCTGATCTTGGCCATCCCGGATTATCGATCGGCCTCGCTCGTCATCGCACATGCTCGGCAGATCGCGCCCGAACTGCCCATCGTGGCACGCTCGCGCAACCACCCCTATGCCGAGGAACTCAAGCAAGCCGGGGCCGACTTGGTCATCGGGGAAGAGCAGTTGCTGGGGAGGCGGTTAGGCGAAGAAGCCGCCCGACTCGCTCACGGCGCGATTGACGATGAAGTGCGCGATGCGCCCTGACTTGAGCCCCGCAAAACCACCATAATCTAACGGATGGCGCAAGTTACGGAGATTTGGGCGGCGGCTCTGCCGACGATACGCAACGGTGTCACCGGCGTCGGTGTTTGGACGGCGCTCAATAGCTGCGTGCCGGTGGCCATCGAGAATGGGTTCATCGTGCTCGGATTGGGCTCAAGCGATTTCGAACTCGCCGGCCATCTTAGAATCCCGCAGACAAAGAAGCTCATCGAATCCGAGATTTCAAAGAGCATCGGCTCACCAGTGCTGCTCCGGGTGATCGAGGGCACTACGGGCGAGGCTTGGGAACGCGCGAAGCGGCGCGACGGAGAGGCCCAGCGCCTGCAAGACGCCGCCCAGGCCAAGCTCCGCGCCGAGATCAGCGCCCGCACAAATTGGGAGTCGGTCTACGAGAGCCTCAGCCGACGGTATGCCGCGATCAGCAACAAGTCGTTGCCCACCAACCGGGCTAGATTCTTCGACGAAGCCATCGCCATCCTAGCCGAGTCGCGTCGCAACCAAGAGTCCCACGACGATCTCGCCGAGCGAAACTTCGCTCGCTGTATCGAACGCGTGGCGCAGTACACCGAGCTACCGAGTGCCCTCGTCGCACACTACACCCTGAAAGCCGCCGGCGAACTATGATCGCGGAGGCGATCATTCTCGGTTCGGGGACCAGCAACGGGGTGCCGACCTTGGGCATCGACTACCCGCCCGACTTCCTGGCCAACCCGAAGAACCACCGCACCCGGCCATCCCTCTTGCTCAGGGGGCCGCAGGGCAATGTTCTCATTGATTGCGCGCCGGAGATGCGCCTGCAACTGATCCGCGAGGATATCAAGCAAGTCGACGCCGTGATCATCACCCATACCCATGCCGATCACATCATGGGGATGGACGATCTGCGGTCCTTCTACCTTCGCACCAAGCGCGACATGCCGGTGTACACGTTGCCGCGTTACCAGGAAGACATCCGCCGGGTGTTCAACTACGCGTTCCAGGAGTTTCCCCCCGGAGTCGAGGTGCCGCGATACGAC
This sequence comes from Methanoregulaceae archaeon, assembly GCA_020850325.1. GTDB lineage: Bacteria > Armatimonadota > Fimbriimonadia > Fimbriimonadales > Fimbriimonadaceae > JANJUB01. The sequence continues at coordinate 82,168 of JADZEW010000021.1, read as the reverse complement.
CTGCGCGACGCCCCGGATGAACTGGAACTTGCGGGAATGCAGATTAGACTGCGCGTAGTGGAGCACGGTCCTTGGCCGGTGTTAGCCGTGTTGGTCGGCAGATTCGCTTATGTCACGGACGTCAAGACGATCTCTCCCGAGGTCCTTGTCGAACTACGCGGGCTGGACACGCTGATCCTAGATGCGGTTCGCTATCGTCCCCATCCCAATCATCTGCACTTTGAAGCCGCGGTCGAGCTTGCCCTCGAACTTGGTGCCCGGCAGACCTACTTCACTCACCTCAGCCACGACTACGACCACGACATCGTGAACGCTGAGTTGCCGCCGGGGATCGCCTTGGCCTACGATGGACTGCACATTCAGATCGACGGCTAGGCTCCGGCGAACTCGCCTGCGTCGCGATCCGTCTTACTAACAATGCCCGCCATGAAACGTTCTGCTTTCACGCTCATCGAGTTACTGGTCGTCATTGCGATTATCGCGATCCTCGCCGCCATCTTGTTCCCCGTGTTCTCGCAGGCAAAGCTTGCCGCCAAGAAGAGCAAGTCACTGTCGCAAATGCGGCAGCTGGGAATCTCGGTGATGATGTACGCCACCGACTACGACGACCACTTCGTGCCCGCGACAAACCGGCCCCTGCTTTGGCCCGCCGAAGAAGCGATCATTTGGACCCAGGCCCTCCAGCCCTACGTCAAGAACAAGGACATTTTCATCGCCGTAGACTCGAATGGCGGTTACCCGGAGAACTGGGCTAGCCGACAACAGGGCAGCATTGGTTACAGCGATGCTACCGGCGTTTGGGCGGCCTCCACGGCCGTTCCGGGCAATGCACCCCCAGGAACCGAGGGATTCCCCGGAGCGGCAAACTTCAGCGAAGCTGAGGAAGTCGCGAAGGTTGGTCTCTTCACCGTGACCCCCAACGCTCCCGTCGGGGTAACCACGACCAAGCACCGTGGCTACGTTTTCAATCCGTACAACGGCATGAACTCGCCGGATGGCGACTACAAGAAGGGTCTGCCGATGATCTCCGACCGCGACCTCGTGGTTGACGGGACCGACCCCAACTACCCGAACTCACCGAACCTGAATCCGGGCCAACTCAAGCCGGTTTGGGCGCGGTACGGGGCGGACAAGCAAGGCAACGGCGTGACTCCGGTCATCTTTGCCGACGGCCATTGCAAGATCTACTCCGCCAAGCAGATGAACGTTTTCGGAACGATTATCTGGCGCTTCCGCTAACTGGGTGTGCCCAAGTCCATATCCGAGCTGTGGCCCGGAAAGAGCTTCGCCTCGGGATCGAGGCGAAGCTTGGCGAATCCCACCGCGATGGCCGCCTCACCGACGCCGGTCGCGATGAGCTTCATCTTGCTGGGGAAGGTGCAGACATCGCCGACCGCGAAAACTCCCGGACGGTTGGTCTCGAACTGATCGTTGACCACGATCTGGGTCTTCTCGATCTGCAGATCCCAATCCTTGATCGGCCCTAAGGACGACTTGAACCCGACGTTTACGATGACGGCGTCGGTTTCGACCCGCTCGAGCTCTTTGGTCTGCGAGTTTTCGATGGTGACCGCCTCAAGCTGATCGGCGCCGTGCAACTCCTTGATCACCTGCCAGAGCCGCATCCCGACCGTACTCTGCTCGAGCTGGCGCACCGATTCCTCGTGGGCCCGGAACTGGTCGCGGCGGTGCACGAGTGTGATCTCTTTGGCGATCGGCTCAAGGTTCAGACACCAATCGACCGCGCTATCGCCTCCGCCCACGACCAAGACCCGTTTGCCGGCAAAAACACTCTTCTCCCGCACGCCATACGAGAGGCCGCGCCCGACGTATTGTTCTTCCAGTGGAACCCCGAGCTTGGTCGGGGAGAAGGCTCCCGCTCCCGCCGAGATGATCACCGTCCGCGTGGGATAGATCGCGGTTCCCGTACCGATCAGGAAGCCCTCTTCGTCCTCGGTCAGGGTTTGGGCGGTTTCTTCGAGAACCAGTTCGGGACCGAACATCTGGGCCTGCTCCGCCATCTGGACGGCGAGTTCCTTCGCGAGCACCTTCGGGAACCCCGGCATATCGTAGATGTACTTCTCGGGATACAGCGCGGTTAGCTGGCCGCCAAGTTCGGGGAGGCTGTCGATAATCCGAACCGACATTCCTCGAAGGCCCGCGTAAAACGCGGCAAACAGTCCGACCGGTCCACCGCCGATCACGGTCACATCCTTGCGCACCCCCAAATTATGGGGCACCGGGCGGGTATGGTGCCCAATGATGGAAACCCGCGTCGAAGTTCGGTTTGAAGTTGGTGAGGGTGCGACCCTGCCCGCCTACCAAACCGCCGACGCCGCCGGGATGGACCTCTGCGCGGCAGTCGACGTCGAGTTGGCTCCGGGGGAACGCCGAGTCGTACCCACCGGACTGCGGGCGGTGATCCCCGCCGGATACGAGGGCCAGGTCCGCGCCCGATCGGGTCTGGCGGCCCGACATGGCATTGGCATGGTGAATGCTCCGGGAACCATCGACGCCGACTATCGAGGCGAAATCGGGGTCATTTTGATCAACTGGGGCCAAGCTGACGTCAAACTTAAGAAAGGTGAACGGATCGCCCAACTCGTGATCGCGCCGGTCGTCCGGGCCGTGATCACCCAAGTGGACGACGTTTCCGCTTTTCCGACCGATCGTGGGGAGGGGGGATTTGGAAGCACCGGAACATAGAGATCTCATCCTTTGCGAAAAGTGTTTCGCGATGATGCCCTCGGATGCCGAGTACTGCACCGAGTGCGGCGCTCCGCTCAGTGACGCTCCCGGCGTTGCCGGCAGCGATGCAGAGGTGTATCCCGAACTCGCCAAGGCGAACGTCTTGCGCATGCGCAAGGAGTTCAAAGCGGCCGAGGATATTTGCCTCGCGATCCTGCGCCGCTTCCCCAACAACGCATCGGCCAACACCCTGCTCGGCGATATCTCGGTCGAGAGGGGCACTCTCGAGCAAGCCGTCGAATGGTATGAACTGGCGCTGGACATCCTCCCCGACTCGAAAGAGAACCAGGAGAAGCTTGCCGCAGTCCGGGCCAAGCTGAGCGAGAGGCAGACTCAAACGACAGTCGAGAATCTTGGTATTCCCGCAAAGAAACCGCCCTACGTGCTCATTGCCCTGGTGACGCTGATCGTCGTCGCCTTTGGAATCGCGGGCGCGATGATGGTCAACAATGCCGGCAAAGGGGATGATCCGAATCGACCTCTCGTGGTTCAGGGTCAAGAAGACACCGGGGCGAAGCCGATGGACCCGAATCAGGCAGCAGCGCAAACGCCCGAATCCGCCACTCCGGTCTACGAGTCAGATCCCGAACTTCTGAGCCAGCTGTGCCAAGCTTTGGCGCTGGACCCCCGGCGAGTTCCCTTAGCCGAGGTCGGCACCAATGATCGCGATGTTCGGATTACGCTCCTGGTCGAAGCCTCGGACGGCGAGTGGCCCTTGCGGGCCAAGGTCGTTCGCAAGGCGTTTGACCTGGTGTCTGGGGCTCCCCAGGTGGAACTCACCGTCAAAGATGGCGACCGCACAATGACCCAATCGGTGAACCGGGAAACCTACAACCGGACGCTCGACCCGGCGTTTGATGTGCTCAACGAAGCTTTGCTCGTCGAAGTTCTGTTGGGCTACCGGATGCCGACGCCAGTTGCTCCGGTGACCGACCCGGTAGCTCCGCCCACGGACCCCACGAACAGCATTCCTCCCGACACCAGCGGCAATCCGCCCTCGGATGATGCGGCTCGCGGCGGCGGGTCAGAACCCTGACTACTCGGGACAGTTGGCGTGCCACGGCGTCCGTCCCGGAACGAGCGGGATCGGATAGTCGCGCATCAGTTGTACGCCCGAATAGGGCAGCCCGCACGCGTCGCTTAGCCAGGCGCCCTTGCCTATCCACTTCGCGTGGCCGTCGAAGAACGTCGCGTTGCTGCCCTTCTTCTGGAGTTCCATCGCTAGCACAGGCTGGCCCAGATCCACGCCGCCGCTGATCTTGTTGTAAAGGTTCTTGGGCGGCTCAAACCACGAATCATCGTAGATCGCACCCTTGATCGCGATGACGACGATTTCGGCTGGGGTGTCGACCACGCTGAGGTTGAGCCCTTCGGCGGCTCGGTTGGCGACGTAAGATCGCTTGACGAGGGGCTTGTCGGGGGCCGAACCGTCCTCACCCGGCCAAGGCAGTTGGCCCTGGTCGCTCGGCGATCGCAGAATCTCCTGGCTGTTCCCGCGGTACGGCAAGATCTGGTTCCACCATCGGTTCTCCCGCGTCGCCCCGAAGGGTGCGCTGGGCTGGGTGCGACTGAGATCCACCGAGTGCGCGAAGAAGAAGCACATGTCGTCGTGGTCGGTCATGTACATCGAAAGGGCAATGCCGAGTTGGCGTTGGTTGCTCAGGCACGATGCTCTCTTGGCCGCTTCCTTCGCGGACGCAAAGACCGGAAAGAGAATCGCCGCCAGGATCGCGATGATCGCGATCACCACGAGGAGTTCGATCAGCGTAAACGCCCGACGCATGCGCTCCAGTTTGCACCGATTCTCACGGGGATTGGGTGAAGCGAGCGTTAAGCCGGGCGCAAGGCTGAACAAATGGGCACACATGCCGTCAGACCCGGCATGAACGCGCAGACGCAAGCCGATATCGCCCATCTCCTACGGCGGTTTGGACTTGGAGCCAGCGAGCAAGAACTCGACTATTACGGCTCAGGCACCTATGAACAGGCCGTCGACAAGCTGCTGAACTTTGAGAGCTTGCCCGAAGTCGAAGTGAATCCTCAGGACTTTGCCAACAAGCAGGGCACGGTCAACCTGCGCGTCATGCAAGGGCTCTGGTACTACCGACTCCTCGCGACCCAGCGCCCAGTAGAAGAGAAGCTGACGCTCTTCTGGCACAACCACTTCGCGACGAGCGCGCAGAAGGTCGAGAACGCCTTCGTCTTCAACAACCACGTCTCTACGCTGCGCTCACATGCGCTGGGCAACTTCCGGGAACTCGTGCTGGCGATCAGCCGGGATCCGGCGATGATCTACTGGTTGGACAACCAAGAGAATGTCAAAGGCAAGCCTAACGAAAACTTTGCCCGCGAGTTGATGGAGTTGTTCACGCTCGGCATCGGACACTACACCGAGGAAGATGTTCAGGAAGCTTCGCGCGCCTTTACGGGCTGGGGATACGGCGTGCGCGCCCGGATCAACGACCAAGCTCCACGCCGCGTGGATCGTTTTGTGTTCACGCCGTCTCGACATGATGACGGCGAGAAGACCGTGCTCGGCAAGAAGGGCAACCTCAATGGCGACGACGTCATAGACCACCTCTGCTCCCAGCCTCAAACGGCGCGCTTCATCGCGGCGAAGATGTGGGAGTGGTTCGCCTCTCCGAACCCAGAGCCCGCGCTCGTCGAACGATTGGCCAAGGCCTTCCGCGACTCGGATCTGAACATCAAATCGCTCGTGCGTGCGATCGCAATGGCCCCAGAGTTTCGCTCGGAGCGAACACGGCGCGGCTTGATCAAACACCCGATCGACTTTGTCGTTTCGACGGCGCGCCAGTTGGGGGCCGGAGCAACCGCTGCCGAGCGGATCCGGCTCGGTTTGGAGAACCCTCGCATCAATGAAGAGACTGGACTCAATGTGAACCTTGTGGCATCGTTGGCATCGGCCTTTGCGACACGCCTGGGTTCAAAGGCCATGGGCATGGAGCTCATGTATCCGCCCGATGTCTCGGGTTGGAAACCGGGTTCGGCCTGGCTCACGACGGCGACCATGGTCGAGCGGATCAAGTGGGCAGACTTCCTCTTCATCGGGGCGCCTCCCGCCGCGACGGCGACCAACATCGGCGGAAACGTGGGCGGCGGACGAGCACCCTCGGTCGCCTTCCGCGCGGACAGCCTGTTCGGTGCGCAGGATTCGATGGCTGACGTCGTTCGGAAGCTCGCCTCGGTGTTCGATGTTCAGGTGGACCCCAAGCAAGAGAAGGTGCTGATCGAGGCAGCTGAGGCAGCAAGCGGTGGGAGGATTACGATCGCGAATGCGGGTCCGACGGCACGAGCCGTCTGTCGGCTGATGTTCGGCACGCCGGAGTTCCAGTTCTGCTGAGGGGACCTTCGCGGTAAAGTCTCCGAGCGGTGCGCGCACTCTTCACCCTGGCGATCTTTGCGGGCTCGTTTCTGCTCTTCCTCATCCAGCCCATGGCGGCGAAGATGGTGCTGCCGACATTCGGCGGTGCTCCGGCGGTGTGGGGAGTGTCCCTGGTGTTCTTCCAACTCCTGCTGCTGCTCGGCTACGCCTACGCGAACTACCTGCCCCGCTGGATCGGCGAGCGGGCCCTAGTTGGCGTCCACGCGACTCTGCTCCTGCTTGCCGGCGCGGTCGCATGGGGCTTGGATCTCTCCCGATTTCGCCCCGAGGCCGGTTCGGCCGGGCCACCGGCTCTGGGCGTGCTCGCCATCCTTTCACTGACGGTGGGACTGCCCTACCTCATGGTGTCGACCGGCGCGCCGCTGCTACAGCGGTGGTTTGCCCAGACCAACGATCCCGATGCCCGCGATCCTTTCTTCCTCTACGCGGCGAGCAACGCCGGGAGCCTGGCGGGACTGCTCAGCTACCCGTTCCTCATCGAGCGGCAACTGGCGCTGGTTGGGCAGCTTCGGTTCTGGGCTCTGGGCTTCACCGGACTCGTTGTGCTGGTGCTCGTTTGCGCGCGCTACGGGGGCCGCGCCGAAGCCAGCGCCGCCTCTGAGTCAGATCGGCCGGATACGAAGACCCGGCTACGCTGGATCGCGCTGGCTGCGGTGCCTTCGAGTTTGCTTCTGGGCGTGACGAGCTTCCTCACCACCAACTTGGCGGCCATCCCGCTGCTATGGGTGATCCCGCTCAGTTTGTATCTCGTCACATTCATCGCCGCTTTTCGACGGGGGCGGTCTCTGGCGTACGCAGGTCTGTACCGGTTCGGTGCGTTCCTGCTCGTGCCGCTGACCCTCGTCTTAGCCCTCGAAGCCACCGAGCCATTCTTCCCTCTTGCGATCATCCATCTTGCGGTGTTCGTGATCGCGGGACTAGCCTGTCACGGCGAACTCGCGGCGAACCGTCCCTCGGCGGCCCATCTCACCGAGTTCTACTTGTTCCTTTCGATCGGCGGAGTGCTCGGCGGCAGCTTCAATGCCTTGCTTGCACCGACTGTATTCCCGATCGCTTGGGAGTATCCGATCGCGCTGGTTGCCTTCCTGTTGCTGCGTCCCGGTGAGCGGTCGCGAGGGGATGCCTCCATCGGTCTCGCGGTCGGGTTGCTCACGCTCGCGCTGACGCTGACTGCGGGAGCCATCGGCTGGGAGCCGGGGCCGCTGCGTACGGGGATCGCGTATGGCTTGCCGATCATCCTCGCCTTTCTCGCCATCGACCGGCCACTCCGCTATGCGATGGCCTTTGCCGGATTCTTGTTCGTGATCGGCCAGTTCGGCCTTTCCGCCGGGGGCAAGATCGTGTACACCGAGCGGAGTTTCTTCGGCATCCACCGGGTGATCGACACGCCGGACGGCAAGTTCCGCAGCCTCGTGCATGGCGTCACGATCCACGGGCGCCAGTCCAAGTCCGATCCCGGGACGCCCTTGACCTACTACCACCCAACGGGACCGGTCGGCCAGGTCTTCCAGATGCGGGCAGGCAGGGACGGTGACCTACGAGTTGCGCTGGTGGGTCTCGGAGTCGGTTCGCTTGCCGCCTACGGCCAGCCTGGGGATCTCTACGAGTGCTATGAGATTGACCCGGTCGTGATCGACGTCGCTCGCGATCCCAAGCTATTCACTTTCCTCTCGTCGTCGGCGGCCGAGTTGACCTTTATCGAAGGCGACGCCCGAATCATGCTCGGCGCGGCCAAGGACGCCGGATACGACATCATCGTGCTCGATGCGTTCTCCAGCGATGCCATCCCGGTGCATCTGCTCACGAAGGAAGCCATCGAACTCTACTTGCGCGTGCTCGCGCCCGAGGGGGTGCTCGCGTTTCATATTTCAAACCGTTATCTGACCTTGAGCAAGGTGCTCGTCGGTGCTTGTGAGGAGCTTGGACTGGCGGGTCGTTACGCCAGCGACCAACCCGTCCTCGACGAAGAGCGTGAACAAGGCAAGGAGCCATCGCAGTGGTTCTTCATGGCGCGTACCGAGGATCAGCTGCGGAGGGCCGTGCCGCGGACGTCGCTCTTTGAACCGGTCGATCAACTGGAACGGCTGCCAGCTTGGACGGATGATCGGTCGAACTTGCTGGACGTCTGGGGCAGGGCCGAGGACTAGAAGTCGCGACAGAGCCGGATTGGCAACACTCGGCCAAAGGCGCTAAAGTCTCGGTCAAGCGGGAAGATCGGCATCGCTCGCCGAAACACTAGGGGCACAGCAGGAAGTCAGTGTTCGAACCTTGGATTCCTTTCGACCTGCATTCGGTGAACAACTCCGCGGCCATAAGAAACAGAAAGACTACTATTGAGGTGCAGTTACGATGCCGCTGTCTCTGTACTTCGCTGGTGTTGAAGTTTCATAAGAGACAGGTTCTGGATTGCGCTTTCCTACAGGATTGTCAACTAAGAGAAAGTACATGATTAGAGAAGCTAGAAGAAGTAGGAGTAGGATTACGTTCCGAGAGTCCTCTTTTAGATCTTCGAGAAAGAGTTTGTGTTTCATATGAGGTCGCTCAGAGAATTGGTGGGCAGCCGCACAGTTCGAAGACCTCGCGAATCAGCTCGTCGTCTAGGTTCAGATTGGTCGCCATGTGTGGAGAGTGACACGTCCCACTCTCGGAAATCAAGCCCTGGAACCCACTCCCCGCCTGGCACGTCTAAACACGTCCCCACCCTCGCGCGAGGCGCGGAGGAGGTGAATCCCATGCAGATACTGGACGGCATTCCCGTGTTTGGCGACCCCGTAGATCAGGGCGCGCTCGAACAAATCAAGAACGCGCGGCGCCTTGCCGCCCACGTCGCCCTACTCGCCGACCATCATCTCGGATTCGGCGTCCCCATCGGCGGCGTGGTCGCGTATCACGAGTTGGTCTCGCCCTCCGGCGTGGGCTACGACATTGGCTGCGGCAACAAGGCGGTGCGGCTCGACGTGCCCGCCCGCAAGGTTCGGGCGCACATCCACCGAATCATGGAAGAGGTCGCCAAGAAGATCTCGTTCGGGCTCGCGCGGAAGAACCCGGAGCCGGTCGATCACCCGCTCTTCGAGAACGATGCTTGGCAGACCATCCCGGTGCTCAAGCGAACCTACGACAAGGCGCGCGACCAACTTGGCACCGTCGGCGGCGGCAACCACTACGTCGACATCTTCGTCGATGAGGCCGACCAGGTCTGGATCGGCGTGCACTTCGGTTCGCGGGGCCTCGGCCACACCATCGCCAGCGAGTACATCGACATCTCGGCGGCCAAGGGCCAGCTGGAGGACGGCATTGCCACGCTCCACGCGCGCTCCGATGCTGGAGAGGAGTACCTCGTCGCGATGGATATCGCCGGGCAATACGCCTACGCGGGTCGTGACTGGGTGTGCGAACGGGTGGCTAAGATCATCGGCGGCAAGATCGTCGAGGAGATCCACAACCACCACAACTATTGCTGGAGCGAGACTCACGGCGGCGAGGATTTGTGGGTGGTGCGGAAGGGCGCGACGCCTGCGTTTCCGGGGCAGCTTGGCTTCGTCGGGGGCTCGATGGCGGAGCCGGCGGTGATCCTGCGCGGCAAGGAAAGCGAGCAGAACGCGCACACGCTCTGCTCGACCGTCCACGGTGCCGGACGCGTGATGAGCCGCCGCGCCGCCAAGGGCGATCCCAAGAAGGGCATCTCAGGGCGGGTGTCGGTGAAGGCGATGCAGCGCGCGATCGAAGACGCCCGCGTCGTGCTCAAGGGCGGCGACGTGGACGAATCGATGCACGCTTACAAGCGGCTGCCTGAGGTGCTCGCCCACCACGCCGACTCGATCGAGATCTTGCATACGTTGACCCCGATCGGGGTCGCCATGGCGGGAGCGGACGTGTTCGACCCGTTCAAAGACTAGCGCACGACGCGGGGCGTGAAGTCGGTATCCGGCTTCACGCGCTTGCAATACGCCGCCATCAGTCGCGCACAGTTCTCGACGTCGGTCAACGACAGCAACTCGCACGGGGTGTGCATGTATCGCAGAGCCACGCCGAGGATGCCCACCGCCATGCCGTCGCGGTTGAGCTGCATCGCGTTGCCGTCCGTGCCGGTTCCGCCAGGGGCAACATCCACCTGGTAGGGAATGCCGTCCTCGTTGCCCGCTTCGCAAATCGTCTTGAACACGATCGGGTTGGCGTTAGCCCCGCGCATGACGCTCGGCCCCTTGCCCACATCGAGCTGCCCGTACCGCGACTTACTCAGGCCGGGATAGTCGATCGCGTGGTTCACGTCGACGGCCAAGCCGCTCTGGGGAGCGATGCCGTAAGCCGAGGTCTTCGCGCCGCGCAGGCCAATCTCTTCTTGCACGGTGGCGACTGCGTAAACGCCCACATTCGGATCGAGGCCGCCTTCTTCCTTGAGCAGTCGCAGCGCTTCGGCGACGATGAATGAACCCATTTTGTTGTCAAAGCCCCGAGCGACGGCTCGGTCGCCGAGCAACATCTGAAACTCCCACTGGTAGGTGGCGACATCGCCAAGCGAAACCAGCGCTTCAGCCTCTGCCTTGCTGGATGCGCCGATGTCGATCCAGTAGTCCTTGACCTCGGGCTTCTTCTTTCGCTCATCGTCCTCGAGCAGGTGGATCGCCTTGCGTCCGATGACGCCAGCGACGCGCTCCTTGCCATGGACCCATACGCGCTGTCCCACGATGATCGCGCTGTCGTGGCCGCCAATCGTGCTGAAGTACAGCATGCCGGCATCGTCGATGTAGTGGACGATGAACCCAATCTCGTCCATGTGTCCGGCGAGCATGATCTTGTGCTCGGCTTCCGGATTGAGGATCGCCCACACGTTGCCGTGAACGTCGGTGTGGATCTTGTCGGCGAAGTCCTTGCAGTAGCCGCGATACACCTCGGCGGCGTACTCTTCATAGCCCGAAGGCGACGGCGTGTTGACGATTTCTTTGAGAAACTCCAGCGATTCAGCGCGCATGGCGATGAGCTTACCGAGTTGAACAAACACGAGACCTCCACTCGATGATACAAGGGATCTCGGAGTTTCGCAACGTGAAAAGTGCCTGGCCGTGTTATATTGAGCGCATGACTGGGATCGTTCAAGCTGCATTACTGCTCACAGTACTGCCCGGACTTGCGCAAGACGCATCTGGAGGGAGTGCCGCAAGCGTGCGGAAACGTCAGGGCGGCGCAACGTCGAAGGTCAAGCCACCCAAAGTTCAATATTCGAAGGTGGCCAACGAAACGACATGGTCATCGGGCGAAGTGAAGTTTCGATCGATTAGCGGCTTTGCGTGGATTGCCTACTACACGTTCAAAGGCAAGAACGCTGTCCGGCCAGTTGAGCTCACCTTGGCCTTTGGCACCCGCAGAACCGTCGATAGTGGCGAACGCCGGTCCGATTCAGAACTCGCCCAGTGGAGTGGAGTGTCGGAGATCATTATGCGGTGGGGGGATGAGCCCGTACGGTTCCCGGCAAAGTATGAGCGGGTCGCGGACACTGACGACTTCACGCGGATCCTGATTGGGCGGAGCTTCATCGAGAGGTTGTTCATTCGCATTACGGCCGACCAGTTCAAAGAGCTCGCCAAAAGTAGCGAGTTGCTCATTCGGCTGGGCAATCACGAGGACTCCCTAAAGGGCAGCGCATTAAAGCCGGTCAAGCAACTATCCGACGCAATCGATGCGATCGGCAGCTGAGACCGTGTTATATTGGAGGGATGATGGTCAGCGCTCTCATTTTCACTCTATGCCTGGTCCAGGCCGAGCCTCCGGTTGTCACGTACGATCCAAAGGCGACCAAGGTCGCGATCTTGCCGGTGCTGAATACGAGCGGCGAGAAATGGAAGGAGTTGAGGGCGCGTCAGGAGAAGGCGGCAGCGGATTGGCTACGTGATAGCTTCAAGAAGCGTGGCTTTTTGGTGATGGAAGATGCCGACGTCGCGAAGGCGATCACTTCGCTCGGTATCGACTTTACGGATGAGGAGAACATCGCGAGAGCAAACGTCCTCGAGGTGGGCAAGTCCGTCCAGGCTGACCTAGTGCACTTAACCGTCATCACAGACACACGACAGGACGGCGCGAACTTCCTCGAGTCCGGCTACGGTGTCTCCACAGTGAAGTCATGGTTGGTTGACGTCAAGTCTGGCAAGCCAATCTTCTCAGCTAGGTCGAACACCGCCCGCAGCGCGCGAGCCTCGCACAGGACCAGCGATCGCCAAGTGTGGGCCATCCCGCTTGCGCTAAGTGACACATTCAAGGAGTTCTTCAAGGGGTATCCCGAGATTAAGAACTAGCCTCGCTCGCGTTCTTTGGCTTCATGCCCAAGATCGGCGAGATCGTAGCCCCGACGAAGGGGTGTTCTCGGTAACGTAGAAGCTACAGACCGGCGAGAACGCCCTGCTCTCGCCGCACGGCTCGCTCTCCAATCACGTGACGATACAGATCGAGGACCCGCCCACCCATATCGGCCGTCGTGTACCCCCGAACCGAATCCCTCGCCGCCTCCGAAAGGCGAGCGTACAGGTGGTCGTCGGCAAGGACGCGTTGGATGTGGGTCGTCACTTCTTGAGCCTCGTTCTTGACAATGAACCCGTTGACGCCGTGCTCGACGCTAGCCGAGGCCCCCCCGCCCACGGCCACGATCGCGGGCAACCCAAACGCCATCGCTTCCTGGACGACCAATCCCTGCGTTTCGGTGACCGACGTGAAGACAAAGAGATCGGCCGCCGCGTAATACGGATCGACTTCCTCCCGAGGCACGAACCCGACGAATCGAACCCGATCGCCGATTCCCAACGCTCGAACCATCGCTCGCGCTTCTTCGCGATACGGACCGTCGCCGACCAACCAAAGTCGGAGCCGTGGGTCCTCACGGAACGCCATGGCCACCGACTCGAACAGCGTGCCGAGGTTCTTCTCTTGGGCGATCCGCCCGACGTACAGCAGGATTCGCTCGTCGGGAGCGACACCCAGACTCATGCGAGCCTCGGCCCGGTCGATCATGGCCCCGTTCGAGACTCCCGTTGGAATGACCGTTACTGGAGTGGTGACCGAGTGGCGCTGCAACCACTTCATCGACGCCTCGCTCGGTGTGATCACGTGGTCGACATTGTTATAGTAAAAGCTCGTGTGCTTGGCGATCTTGAACCGGATGTACCGCCGAGGCAAGGGGATGTAGTGGGCGTACCGATCGTACAGCGTGTGGTAGGTCGATACGATCGGGAGATCGTGCGACTCGGCCCAGCGCAGACCCACGTAACCGATCGTAAACGGTGTGTGAGTGTGGACGATGTCGAACTCATGCTTCCGAAACTCGCGGAGCATCGGATAGAAAGGCGGAAAAGCCAAAGGGTAGCCCTTCGTCCACGGGGTTTCGATCGCCGGAAACCGAATGGTGTTCGGGTCGGGATCGCGATACTTGAAGTGCGCCGCCGTGAAGATTGTGACCGAGTGGCCCCGCGAACGTAGCTCATGAACCAGCGACCGAATGCTGATGCTCACACCGTTGAGGATCGGCAGCGCCGAGTCGGAGAACAGCGCGATCCTCAGCCGGCGTGAATCAGTCACTTCTCTTCGGGAAACCTTCCGTGAACTTCGACGAACTTGACGACACCGCTCAGTTTGAACCGGCGTTGCCCGCCCTTCGTGCGGTGATGGACCAACCAGCCCCGATTCGTATAGCGTCGGACGGTCGCGGGGCACACGCCAAGCAGCCTCGCCGTTTCTTCGAGGGACAGTTCGGGATCGAGAATCCGCCGGATAAGATCCTGCCGCGTCTCCTTGAACTCACCACGATACGAGTTGGCAGTCACCGAGTCATCGAAGTACTCGATGAGGAAGGCAACGCTCTTCGGCAAGTGCTGCCACGCGTCCTGAAGTTCAGGATCGACGGGCGCGGAGGTCGTCGCACCCCGACGTCGCGGACGCGGGGCACTCATCTGCGTCTTCTTGAATCGCTTGCGCCCTTCCCCAGGACTCTGCGGTGCCTCGACGGGAGCCCCTTCCTTGTTCAGGTAGGCCCCCAAGGTGGGGATGGGGATGCTGGGGTCGCTGACGTCGAGCCTAGGTTCAGGCTTTCGCTTATCGAGAAACGCGTTCTCGATGTATTCCAACGGGTCAAACTCGGGTTTTTTCACGGTACCCCCTCATTGTCGGCGCGCCGGCGCCAATCTCCCAAGGGCATTGTACAGGCATTCTGGGAACAATGTTGTACGGATCGTTCAATTTCTAGGATCGGTGCAACTCCGCGAATGATTCACGCGGTACGATGCGTCCAATAACGGGGCCAGTTTTCTCTGTTTGCCCCGACGGATAGAGCTATGTTGACCGCACTTATCGCTTCGGCGCTTTTGGGCTGGACGCCCCTCAAAATCGAGATCAACGTTCGGGACGTGAAGGACGGCGACGTCATTTCGGCCGAGAAGACCTTTCGGGTCACCGTTGTTTCGGATAACCCAGTAACTCAGGTCGAGTTCTACGTCGGGGATTCGCTGCGCGATAGCGATAGCAGCACGCCGTACGAGTTCAAGATCGATCCCCTGAACGAGAAGGAGGGACCCTACGCCGTCGGGTTCGTCGCTTACACCAGCGAAGGCGAGAAAGCCCGCCGAGATCTGAAACTGAGCATCGATACGGGGGTCAGCAAGGGCGCAGAGTTCCACGTGGAGCAAGGCAACGAGTTTCTTTCTGACCAGAAGCTCGATGACGCCATTCGCGCGGGCCGAGTTGCGCTGAAGGCGAAGGCCGACTACAACCCCGCTCGAATCCTGCTGGCCCGCGCCTATCTTGCGAAAGGCGTGATGGACAAGGCTGAGCAGTTCGCTCAAGATGCGCTTGCCGCCGACGCAAACTTCGCCGAGGGCCGAGAACTCCTGGCCGCGATCAACCTGCGCAAGGCATTAGGCGCCGGGGCAAGCATGTCGAACCGCGACGAGGCCATGAAGCTCATCGCTTCGGCAATGAAGCAAGCCGCCGAGTACCGCCGCCAAAACCTCGACAAGCTCGCTGACTCGGTGGGCGAAGTGAACGATCAGAATCGCCTTCGTGCCGCCGACACGTTCCTCCGCACGTATCGTTTTGACGCCGCGGTGAAGGCGCTCCAGCCGGATTTCATCAAAGACCCCAAGCGAGCCGAGTACGGCAATCGAATCGCCTACGCGCAGTTGCGTTCGGCCCGAAACGCCGATGCCTACGAGACCTTGCGGATGATGGACAAGGCTGGCTCGATGGACGCGTACGGCTACGCGATGATGAGTGTGGCTCAGGCGATCGCCGGCGACGACACGGAGTCCGACAAGGCAATGACCGAAGCGGTCGGCAACGATCCGGAAGATTTGGGTGTTCGCACCGCGCAAGTATTCGTTGCCCTCTGGCGCGGGCGCACCGGCACCTTTGGCAATCTCGCCAACAACCTCGCCAAGGAAGAGGGCCAGCGCACCGAAGTCAACTACTACCTTGCTGTCCTGCTACACCAGCTGCGAAGCTTCACTGACTCCGATGATCGATTCGGGCGTGCCCTTCTTGCCGAGCCAGCGAACGCCGACATGTATGTCGAGCGCGGCAATCAGGCCATCGAGCCGGTGGTTTCGAACCGAATCACTGACAAAGATGGAATGAAGTACCAGTTCGACGCGGCCACGGCCTACTATGAGGCTGCTCTCGCGGCCTGGCCCGAGTCGCCCCAGGCACTCGCCGCCGTCGCCTTCATGAAGACGCTACAGGGTAAGCCTGCGGACGCGGTGAGCTATGCCGACGCAACCGTGCGGGCCGGCAGCTACTATCCGGCGGGCTATTACACGGCGTCGATGGTGTACTACGCGATGGCTGTCGAGTTGGCGAATCAGGCGTCGATCATCCGCCGCGATGCCAAGAACCCCGATGCCGACACCCGAGCCAAGCTCGCAGACTTGGATCGAGCGGCAACGGACTTCCAGAACCGATCCACTGCCGCCAAGGCGAAGGCCGAAGAACTCGACCCGAAGAAGCTTGGCGGCCGTTCGATCCCGCGCGCGATCGACGTCTACGGCTACTTTACGCGCTATGGACGGTTGCCTCAGCTGACCCGACCGTAAGCCCAGTTCGAGCCTAGCAAGAGCCCCGAAATCGAGTTTCGGGGCTCTCTTTTTTTGTGACCGAACCCGATAATGCTAACAGATCGTCTATACTCCTACCTAGTATAGGTTTTAGCCATGAAGAACCGCTCCGGATTCACCCTCATTGAGCTCTTGGTCGTCATCGCGATCATCGCCATTCTGGCCGCGATCCTCTTCCCCGTCTTCTCTCAGGCAAAGGAAGCGGCAAAGAAGACCGCCGACCTGAGCAACATTCGTCAGATCGGGGTTGCGCTCAACCTCTACGCGAACGACCACGATGATCACAGCGTGGTGAAGGATGAGCACCTCGGCTACGACTGGTATCCGAGCTTGTTCGCATATGTGAAGAGCAAGGACATCTTCCGAACGCCAGCCTATCGAGCGCAGCCGACCGAGCCAGAGACCGACTACCTGATCAACGGCGTCTTTGCCCATGGGATCAGCATGACGTTCTCGAGCGACCCCGCCAATCAGGTCATGCTCGCGCTCCGCAAGCAGTTTGTCGAGGATGATGACTATCATCCTTGGCCCGAGGACGAAGTGTCGTGGGACAACCCCGCCGCATACGCGGAGGGCGGCGAGGACTGGTTCACCGAGCGAATCTTCTGGGAGGCGTTCACGAAAGGGTCGAACTTCACTTTCGCCGACACCCACGCCAAGTTCTTCAAGCGCGATCTGACCTTCGCGGGGCGGCCCTATCCGGGCATGCACAACATCGACCGGATCATCGCGGAAAGCCACGGCCACTAGCCTACATAGGGCACCGCCAAAAGCGCGAGGTGAACCGCCTCGCGCTTTTTGGTGGCTCCTCGGGTAGCTTGACTACGCATGGCCAAACCGATCACCCCAGAGGGACGCGTCGAGAAGTGGAAGAAGCTCTGGGGCACGCCTCGGCTGCTTAGCGATTCTGAAGCGACTGACGTCCTCGAGGATTTCATCGACGTCTTCATCCCCAACCGGATGGAGAAGAAGTTTCGGCAGTTCTTCCCGACGCCCCGCGCAAAGTTTGGCAATCGGTTCTTCCGTGATGACGCCGTGTTCTATACGTGGGAGCGCACGCTCGCCTCGCTTGGACTCCAAGACGCCACCCACGCCGAGGTGTCGATCGTTTATCCCTCTATCGACGCGATCGAGGGGCATCGGCTCCGCGGCGAGACCCGACGCAGCCTGAAGGACCTTGTGGTCGATGACTGGCACCCGGCCTGCGCAATCGCGGAGGGCGGCCCCGACAAGCTCTACATCTTCATTGAACCCAAGATGAGGGGTTGCATCGTCTTGCGAATCGGAGAAGGCGACGAATGAAGATTGGCGAGTTCAACGAGTTGCGCATCCTCCGGGGCTCGCCCTACGGGCTCTTTCTTGGCGATGAGAACCAAGATGTTCTGCTCCCCAAGAAGGAATGTCACTCCTCCATGCGGGTGGGGGATACCGTCCGGGTGTTCGTCCTGACCGACTCCGACGACCGCCTCATCGCGACGCGGAGAGTGCCGTTCGCCACCGTCGGCCAGTTCGCCAAGATGCGCGTCGTCAGCGTAACCAAGAGTGGCGCTTTTCTCGATTGGGGACTCGACAAGGACCTGTTCTGCCCGCCCAAGGAGCAGGTTGATCCCATGGTCGAAGGCCGCAGCTACATCGTGCGGGTGTATCTTGACGAGGTCTCCGGCCGGCCAGCGTGCTCGACCCGCCTCAACCGCTTCCTGCAAACCGAAGGCTGGAGTCTAGAAGTGGGCCAGCCGGTGCAGATCATGGTCGTCGCCCGGGGCCATGAAGCCATCACCGTGATCATCAATGGCGAGGTTAAGGGGTCGCTCTTTCCCGACGAATGGCATGAGGACTTGCGCGTCGGAGATGTCCGCCCGGCGTTCGTGAAGGCGATCCGCAAGGAAGATGGACGAGTGGCAGTTTCGCTTAGACCGCAAGGCTATGAACGCGTGATGGACGCCCGGAGCCGCGTCCTCAGCGAACTGCGAGCTGCGGGTGGCACTCTTCCGGTCTCCGATCGCTCTTCGCCGGAGGAGATTCAGCGCCGCTTCGGGCTCAGCAAGGGCGCGTTCAAGAAGCTGATCGGCACGCTCTGGAAAGAAGGCGTGATCGAGTTGGAAGCGGATCGCATCAGGTTGCGGTGATCGAGCCCCCTCCTTTCTTTAGAGAGGAGGGGTTGGGGGTGGAGAGGCGCCGAGTCAAGCCTGACTCAAAGAGCTCTCCCTCCCTAACCCTCCCTCTCACCGGAGTGAAAGTGAGGGAACTACGCCATCGCCCAATGGAAGCCCCGGCGCATCAACTCTCTTGAGGTGCCGGCTTCCAACACCGCTCGGCTGTGGCCGAGCGCACTATAGAAGACCCGGCCCCGTCCATGCTTCCGCACCCATACTTGAGGCATCTCGCAGGGATTCTCGCCGTGCGGTTCCGTGTGCGCGGGATGGGGGAAATGCGTGGTCGCGAGCACCAGATTGCCTGGATCGGTGTGGAGGTAGTACTGCTCGCTGACGACCTCGAAGTCGCCCAGCCCCTCGGTGATTGGGTGCGCGACCGACGTCATGTTGACCGTATAGCGAACGCCGTCATTGCCTGGATGGGCAACCCACTGGCCACCGGTCATAAACTGCCATTCGGTGTTCGAGCGGAAGGAATCACACATGCCGCCATGGCATCCCGCCATGCCGACCCCGCGATCTCGGACCGCGGCCACGACCGGGTCGCACTGGGCCGACGTAATCTCGCCCATGGTCCAAATCGGCACGATCAGGTTCACACTCGCCATCAGGTCGGCGTCGGTGAACGCGTCAAGCGTGTCGCTCACGACGGTATCAACACCCTCGCCCTTCAAGATCTCGTCGAAGAGCTCCGCCACGGCCCGCGGCTCGTGGCCATCCCAACCACCCCAAACGATCAAAGCACGCTTCATCGGGCGCGAAGCTTACCGCCGCCGACGGTAGCTCAGTTGGACATCCTCGCCCCGGCGGCCCGTCCTGCGCAAGCGCCATCGAGCGGGTTCATCAAGACGATCAAGAAGCGGTACTTCAAGCCACGTCTTGCCGTGGCCCAATAGCTTCGGCGCGACAAACACCTCCAGAGCATCGACGACATCCGCCTGAAGGAACGAACCGATCATTCCGGCACCACCCTCGACGAGGAGCCCGGTATGGCCCATTGAGAACAGCATCGCGGCGATGTCCTGGGGTGAGAACCTACCCGCCGAGAAGACAACCGTAGGCGCAGCCTCGTTAAACACGTTTAAGTCACGCGGCAGGTCGTGTTGCGGATCGAGCACGACGCGCGTAGGCGGATTGACGACGCCGGGAATCCGAGCCGTGAGGTACGGATTGTCCGCCAGCAGCGTGCCTTTCCCAACCAGCACCGCGCCCATCTCGGCCCGAAGGCGATGGCCCTCGCGACGTGCGGCTGGTCCCGTGATCCACTTGCTTTCGCCGCTTGGCAGCGCGATGCGTCCGTCCAGGCCCATAGCCACTTTGATGGTCACAAACGCCCGTCTGAGGCGCATAGCCGTCAAGAAACGCTCGTTCTGCACGGCGGCTCGGTCGGCGGCCACGCCAACGTCCACAGCGATGCCTGCCGCGCGTAAGCGAGCGACCCCACCCGCGGCTTCCGGGTTGGGATCTTCGACAGCGACGACCACCCGGCTCACCCCGGCTTCGATCAAGGCCTCTGCGCAGGGCGGAGTTCGCCCGTGGTGGTTGCAGGGCTCCAGGGTCACGTAAGCGGTCGCCCCCTTGGCGTCGCCGTTCGCGAGAGCCATGACCTCGGCGTGGGGACGCCCAGCCGCCTCGTGCCAACCTTCGCCGATGACCAGCCCATCGCGCACGATCACGCAACCGACGCGGGGATTGGGAGCCGGATAGCCACGTCCGGCGAGCCGAATCGCCCGAGCCATCGCCTCAAGATCGGTCATCGCCCTGCTTCTTTTGATGGTCGTTCAGGGTGCCCTCGACGAGATCCCGCAGGTTCGCCAGCGTCTCCTCGCGAAACTTCTCGCGCTGGAACACCATGATGCGCCACGCCAGCACAACGAGCACAAAAAACACCAGCAGCAGCACGCCCATGTAGCCCGTCAACAAGACGGCAAACTGGGCCCTGGCTTCGCGAGGCGCGTCCTCGGCCGGGCGCCGGGTCAGCAAGAACGGATAGCCGAACAGCATGGCGAAGCCAAAGATCAGCATCGCCGTCGTCCAGAACTTCAGCTTTGACATCGGTCCCGTAACTCCTGAATGGCCCGACCAACGTCGGTGGCTTTGGCCAAGAAGCTCCCGGCAACGAAGGTGTCGGCACCGGCGTCGAAGGCGAGGCGAATCGTATTCGGATCGATCCCCCCATCGACCTCGATCGGCAGATCGGTGCGCGCCCGAATCTGGCGGACTTTCTCCAAGCAGGAGTGAATGAGCGCCTGGCCGCCCCAGCCAGGGTTCACCGTCATCACCAGCACAAGGTCGAGTTCATCGAGGATGGGAAAGACTGCTTCGGCGGGGGTTGCGGGGTTGATCGCCAAGCCCGCCTCAATTCCCTGCTGCCGCAATGATTGAGCAAGCCGATGGGCGTGCACCGTCGCTTCGGCGTGGAAAATGATCCGCCGACATCCCGCCGCGATAAACGCGTCAAAGTGGCGCTCGGGAGTTTGCGTCATCAGGTGCGCCTCGAACGGCAGATCGGTGGCCGAGCGGAGGTCAGCGGCCAGCTGAGCACCAAACGTGATCGGCGGCACAAACTGCCCGTCCATCACGTCGAAGTGAATCCAATCCGCGCCGCCCTGGGCAAGCCCCACCACCGCTCCTCGGAACTGGGAGAAGTCATTCGACAGGATGGAAGGCGCGACTTGGATCATTCGTTGGTTTCCTCGACGGCTTGCTCCGCCTCGACAGACTTCTCGGCAACCAGTTCGTCATCGTAGTAGATGCGGAACAGGGCCGTCTTTCCGTATCCCTCGGCCATCACTTCGACAACTGATTCGGGGTCGTGCTCCTGCTCGTGGATGGTGCGCGTTCCTCGCGCATCCGTAAGGTCGACGCGGAGCCGGATACGGGTCTCTAGGCCGGTCAGGGGAACCCGTATCGTGTACTGATACTTGGTTCGCGCGTCTTTGGCTTCCTCCGGCGTCTCCTTGTCCGTGGCAACCTTCACTCTCAGCTTGCCAAGTCGCTGAAGCTTCTGTTTCGGCATCGGCTCCTGGCTGAGGATCGTTCCGGGCTTCGCTTCGGAGTCCCGCACCATCTCGACATCGGGTTCCAGGCCGAGGTCCAGGCTGCCCAACATCGTCTTGGCTTGGTCCACGGTAAGACCGCGCACGTCCGGGACGTCTACGAACTTACTGCCCATGCTCACCGTGACCGAAACACTCGAGCCTTCATACACTTTTTCGTTCGCGGGCGGGTTCTGGTCGAGCACCTGATCCTTGGGGATCTGCTCATTCGACATCCTCCGTCCGATGCGAAGCTTAAGCCCCATGCCTTCTAGCCGGGATAGCGACTCCGTCACCGATAGCCGCGTGAGATCGGGCACCTGGACGGTTGCCGGCTTCTTCAAGTTGAACACCATCCAAGCGATCACCATGAGCACAAGCAACCCGGCGAAAAACGCGATAAGGCTCTTGAACCAACCCGGGATATCGCCCGATTCAGGCTCCTCGTAGTCTTCTTCTTCCTTGGCATCCTGCCGGATCGCCGACATTTTCGGGGCCACAGGAGGAGGCGGGGTGGGCTTAGACTCCTCGCGGATCGGCCAGGTCAGCGTGCGGCCGAATCGCAAGGCATCCTGGAGAATTCTCAAGTCGCTGAGCAGATCGCCGGCGTCACGATATCGGTCCAGCGGAGATTTCGCCATTGCCTTCTTGATGATCTCAGCCAGCGCTACCGGCACCGACGGATTCATCATCCGCACGTTCGGCACCGCGTCTGTGGAGTGCTTCAGCGCCATCGCGACGGGGGTCTCCGCGTAGAACGGATACCGGCCGCTCAGCATCTCATAGAGCAGCACTCCGGCCGCGTACACATCGGAAGCAGGTGAAGGCATCCCCCCAGACGCGATCTCGGGAGCGAGGTACGGAGCCATGACCGGCAGCATCGCCATCCCTGCAGTGCCGCTGGAAGAATAGGCCTGCCACACTCCCGCCATCTGAAGTTTAACTTCGCCCTCGGGTCCAGTAACCACAGTGTGCGAGCCGACGTCGCCGTGCACGAACCCCGCCCCGTGAAGGGTTTGGAGCGCTTCGGCAACCGCAATAGAGAGTTCGACGGCGACCGGAACCGAGAAGGTCCCCAGCTTCCTCAGGCGCTCCAGCAAGGGTGTTCCCTTCGCGAGTTCGGAAACGAGGAACGGCGCGTCCGCTGCTTCATCGACGCCAAACAGGCGTTCGAGGCCAACCGACTGGACCCCCGCCAGGTTCGAAGCCACCTCGCGGAGCTTGGCGATAAAATCCTGCTCCCGCGCATAGGGCTCGCGGATCAGGCGAATCCCGACATCACGTCCGTGCAACCGATCGCGCGCCGCGAAAGAATGAAAGAGCGGAGACTCGCCCTGGTCGATCGCGAGTTCGTAGCGGCCTCTGAGCACCGTTCCGATCATGCGGGCTCCTTTGGATCGGGCCAGCAGGCGGCCACGATCGTGGCGACGACGAGCACGATGGACAGGAGGCGGATCGGCATCTGATCGAACTGAGCCGCAACTGCAGAAGCGCTGCCGGTCGCGGCCGACCACTGGCTCAGCAAGTACCCTCCGCCAAGCACGACGGTCGCCACGATCATCAGCAAGTCCCGCACACGCTTCATAGCGATTCCAGGAACGCCCTCACATCAGACTCGGCGATTCCGGTGGTGAGTTTACACTCCCCAAGTTGCGTCACCAGACTAAAGGCCAGTCCTTCGCCATCGTTCTTCTTGTCGCGCCGCATCGCTTCGATAAGGCCTGGATTCTGCCAGTCCCCATACTCCGTCGGCAGCCCGGCCCCGGTTAGGCACGCAGCAACCCGATCGGCGGTGCCCGCAAGGGTGAGCCCCAGTCGCTCGCCGAGTCTCGCCTCTGCCACCATGCCGATCGCGATGGCCTCGCCGTGGAGGTAGTCCTCGTAGTTGTGGACGGTCTCGATTGCGTGGCCAATCGAGTGGCCGAAGTTGAGGATCGCGCGGCGCCCGGATCGATCGTATTCATCTTCCTCGACGATCTGCGACTTGATCTCGATGCAACGCTTTATGAGGCTCGCAAGGTTTGCCTCCGGGCGCAGGGCCTGTTCGGATACCGACCAGTCTTCGATGAAGGCATACTTCCACACCTCGGCCATCCCATTGCGAAAGTGCCGCTCGGGCAGCGTCTTTAGAAAGTCGGTTGCGACGTCGACTTGCACGGGTGGCCAGAACGCCCCAACGAGGTTCTTCCCCTCGGGCAAGTCGATGCCGACCTTGCCCCCAACCGATGAATCGACCATAGAGAGCAGCGTCGTGGGCACCTGCACGAAGGGGACTCCCCGGAGGTAGCTGCTCGCAACGAATCCGACGAGGTCGCCGACGACTCCACCGCCAACGGCGATCAACTGCTGATTCCGTTTGGCCCCGCGATGGGCGAGCGTTCGCACAACTTGCTCGTACCGTGCCATCGACTTGGATGTCTCGCCGGAGGGGATGACAATAGGATCGTGCCCGGCGAGCGCGGGCCACAAGCGAAGCACGTTTTCATCAGCGAGCCAGACGCCCTCGTGGTTGAGCTCATTCGTGCCGACGAAGCGAACTGGATACTCGCCCATGTGGTGACGAACAATCATGTTAAGTCTCCGTGCTCCCTTAGCCCGTTCAGGACGAGTTCAGCGGCGGCCCCGGCCGTAGCTTCGCCCAACTCCACGATAACGTCGGCCCGGCGGTAAAGGTGCATTCTGTCTTCGAGGATTTGTTCGACGCGCCCTTCGAAGTCGTCGGTCTGAAGCAAAGGTCGTCGCTTCTTGCTGTTTCTGAGTCGCTCGGTCAGCACTTCGAGCGGAACGCTCAGGAAAATCGTCACGCCGAGGCGACGCATAGACTTCCAGTTCTCCTCGCGGAGAACAATGCCGCCGCCGGTGGAAATCACTTTGCCGGATCGCTCGAGCCCCTTCAGGATGGATGCCTCGTGATCGCGGAACGTGGTCTCTCCATAGATCTGAAAGATCTGCGGGACCGGCCTTCCGAAGCGCTGGACGAGGAGCCGGTCGGTATCGACAAACTCGCGGCCGGCTTCCGTGGCAAGGACCTGGCCGACGGTCGATTTTCCGACCCCCATCATTCCCACCAGTATCCAGTCTGCCGGTTGCATGTTTCTTACAAGACGGTGGCGGCGAGAGAAATCTCTCGCCGCCACCATTTCGAACCTCGGGTAAGGGAGGTTACTACGGCCCGATGCCGCCGCCGTCCTCGTCTTCCATGATCGTCGGAGTCACGAAGACGAGCAGTTCCGAGAAGTTCTTTTCTCGAGTGGTCGAGCGGAAGAACTGGCCGATGATCGGCAGATCTCCCAGAACCGGGAACTTCGACTGTGTGCCGTTATCCGACTTGTTCGTGAATCCGGCAAGGGCAATCGTGTCGCCGCTCTTAACGCGGGCCACGATGGCGATCTGCTGGAACGAAGTGTCCGGGAACTCATTGCCGTCCGCATCGCGGCGGAACTGGCCGAGCTGCTGGATCGACGGCGTGAGGAACATGGTCACCGTGCCATCGTTGTTGATACGCGGCCGGAGGGCCAACTGCGTACCGACCGTGAGCTGGAGCGGGTTCGTGGTCCGGATAACCTGACCGTTACCGATGCTCGTCACGAGCGACTGGAAGATAACCGTGTTGACGCCCTGCGAGACGAACGCAGGCTGATTGTTCAGCGTGCGAACGACCGGAGAGGCGACCACTCGACCGAAGCCATCCTGAAGGAGGGCGCGAAGTCGAGTCGAGAAGTTGCCCGACTGCCAGCTGAGGAAGATCGGGTCGCCGCTTCGGGCAAAGGTGCCCGGAGTGTTACCGGCGAAGATCGTGCCTCGGCTGTAGAGCCAGTCAAATCCAAGCGACTTCGAAAGGCTGCTCGTCGTGGTGATGAACTCAACCTTGACGGTGACCTGTTTCGGAGCCGTATCGAACTCAGAGATAGCTTGGATCAGCTGCTGGTATTCGGCTTCCGTAGCCCGCACGATAATCGAGTTATCGTTCGGATCGTACGTGATGTAGTCGATACCCTCGGGAATCAAGCCACCGGCGGAAAGACCACCCTGGCCACCCTGACCGCCCTGACCACCGCCTCCACCGAGGCCGCCGCCACCGCCGCCTAAGCCACCCTGGCCGCCACCGCCGCCAGAGAAGCCGCCTTGGCCACCGCCGCCGAAGCCAGGACCGCCACCAAACTGACCGGCGGCCTCACCCGGAAGAGTCACACCGTTGGCATTTTCGCCACGGTTGACGATCGGAGTCGAGTTATTGGTGCCTACCGGGCTGAACGTGGTGTTTCGATCGCCGTGGTCCAGCATGTAGACCGGCGTCGAACCCGTAAGTGCGCCGCGGTTCAAGCTCGTAACATCCTTGAAGCGGTTGATCTCAAGGAATCCGCGGAGCGGATCCGAGACAATTCCGACGGTCATCTGCTCGTAGACGTCCTGAGCGTCGGCCTTCATCATCTTGATCTTGTAGACCTTCCGAGCAAGGGCCGCCGGCTTGACCGTCGAGTTAGGCGGTGTTTCCACCGGCTTCACTTCGGGCCGCTTTCGGCTGATGATGTAGACACCATTGTCATCTTTCCGGAAATAGACTCCGGCTGCTTGACAGATGTACATCAAGGCGTCTTCCGCGGTTACCCGCGGAAGATTCAGTGTCACTTTAGGAAAGGGCTCTTCGCTCGCTTCGAAGATGATCGACATTCCAGTCTCTTTCATCAGAACCTGGATTGCGGCTTTCATATCCGCATCCCGCAGGTTCAGATCAACGCGAACTTCGCTTCCAGTGCCCTGTGCGAGCGCCATCGGCGTTGCCGCGAGACCGGCGACTGCGATCACCGTCGCGAGTGCCATCCGTGTCCAAGTCTTACGCATTCTCACTCCTTACCCTCTTGTCCGTAATCGTTGAAGCTTAGTTGGTTCGACCGCCGCCGCCGCCGCCGCCTCGACCACCGCCGAAGCCACCGCCGCCGAAGCCGCCACCGCCGCCGCCAAAACCGCCCTGACCGCCGCCGCCGAAGCCGCCGCCGCCAAAACCACCCTGGCCGCCGCCGCCGAAACCACCGCCACCTTGGCCGCCGCCGCCGAAGCCGCCGCCACCGCCAAGACCACCGGAAAGTGCCGAGATTTCAGGGCCGCTGCCAAAACCCATTTCGCCGCGGAGCAGCATGTAAACATACTGCGGGTCGGCGCGCTGAATCTTGATGCGGTAAAGGCGTCGCTGGTCGGTCGTCGGAATCTGATCCGTCGGAATCGTGGCGCCACCGCCGGTGTCGACGTTCTGTTCCTTCTTGATGATCACGTAGGCACCAGCTTCCATTCGCCAAGTCGCATCGACCTGGTTGAGGATATTGCGCAGAACGGTATCGAGCGGCATGTTCTTCATGCTGATCGTGACCGTGCCTTGAACATCAGGAGCGATTGTGTAGTTGGTGACACCAACTGACTTGAAAATCGCTCGGACGACATCGCGGACGGGAGCGTCCTGGACGTCAATCGACGGAACTAGCGTGTTGCCTTGGTCGTTCTGAGCATGGGCGATCGGCGCCGCCGCCACGAGGGCGAAGCCAGCCATCACTACCATTAGAACCTTGATCTTGTTAAGCATATTCGGGTCCTCCGAAATCTCTGAAGCCTATCTCTTCAAATCGTTATCGTCATTTTAGCCGCTAATCCGGCTCCATGCCTTGCCCGCCACCGGCATTACCGGCGCGTCCGCCTTGTTGACGGCCGCCTTGCCCTTGGCCTCCACCCGTGTTTGTCACGGTGGATCCATCATCGGGTTGCAAGCGCACGACTACATACTTCGGACGCTTGGTGCTGCCAACGCGTCGCAGAATCGCCTTTTCTTCGTCGATTGACTGAACCACCCACTCGGTACCCTCGATGGCTTG
Source organism: Methanoregulaceae archaeon (assembly GCA_020850325.1). GTDB lineage: Bacteria > Armatimonadota > Fimbriimonadia > Fimbriimonadales > Fimbriimonadaceae > JANJUB01. The sequence goes on along the minus strand of JADZEW010000021.1, from coordinate 54,880 downwards.
CCCGGGCCGAATCAGGATGAGTTGCCCGTTGCCCATGTCGATCAGTGCCGTGATGCTCTCACCGAGAATGATGCCGGCTAGTCGTCGTGTCGGCTGCGGTTCCACCTCGAAAGTCTCGACCGGGGGCTCGGCCTCTTCCGCGATCTGCGGATAGAAACCAACGGTGTCGACCAATCGTGCCGCAAACTCGCTGCGATCGAAGGCGACTTCTGCAGGACGCAGCGCAAACGGGTCCTGTCGCACCTGGAAAGAGAACTTGCCCGCATCAGCAAGTAGAGTCGCGGGGTCTCCCGGGGCAATGCGAATACCGGCTTCCGCTTCAGGAACGAACTGAGCATCCTGCGGAGTGGGAGCCGCTGATGCCTGGATCGGCTGGGTGGGATCTGGCCCACACCCAACGACCAGCGCCATTGCGGCACCGAGCAGAGTCAAGGTTAGTAGACGCTTTGTGCTCATAGGTCCTCTTAGTTCTGTCGGCGGCCTCCGCCGCCACCGCCACCGCCGCCACCGGCTGCGGGAGCCGCTCCACCCTCGGGAACGGTCGGGAAGATCTTGTCGCCGCGAATGTAGCCAACCATCGAGAGATTGTAGGTGCCCGTCAGAATCGGGGCCGTTCCGTTAATCGCAAGACCGTCAGCCACGGCCAGATAGTTCGGCATATCGGACCACGATCGGACATTCTCCATGATCTGGGCGTAAGTGCCGCGAACGGTGATCGTTCCGAAATCGAAGATGACGACCGGGAAAGGAATCGCCGGATAGTTGAAGTAGTTGGCAACGATGGTCGATCCGTTCATATCCGGAGATGGGACCCGCGGACCATTGAGGACCTCGACGCCGCCCGTCTTCACTTGGCGATTCACCGCATTCTGAATGTTGTTTCGGAACTTGGGAGTATCGACGACGAGCTGCCAAGCGTTGACGCTCATATCAATTCCGCCAGCGGCCAGCGAGTTCGGCGGCGTTCTCGACGCAACAACCTCTTGCCAATCGTCAGCCTTTTCCTGGACGATCTGCTTCGCCCGCTCAAGTCGCTTCTTCGCTGCGGGAAGCTTGTTGGCCTCCGCCTCCGTTGCGTCGGCAACGTTGCGGTGCAAGTCTCGGTCCTTCATGTTCGGAAGGTACTCACGCAAGCCGAAGCCGATGAAAATCAAACCGAGACCGATTCCGATGCTCAATGCCGGAGCAGCACCCATTTTCATTAGTCTTCACCTCCCTGGCCGCGACCGGGATTGTTCCGGCCTGGCGGTGTCGTTGGCGGCGGAGGAGTCGCGGGGGCGGGCCGAGTGTTCGCTGCGGGTTGCCCCGGCTGGCCAGGCGCCGTCGGAGCACCACCCCAAAGCGCTGCGGACTCAGCGAGCGTTTGGCGCGGATTGGGCGTCTGGATATTCTTGCCGGCAATGACGACGGCGACGGTTACGGTCGACTGCGTCGGCATTGCTCCGCGAACGATCGGCGTCTCACTGGTACCGAAGCCACCTGCGTTTTGGAAACTGGTTACTTGCGCATTCGCGATCTGCTGATCAAGGCGATCGTGCGGATCATCGGGAATGCGAGGCTCGCCCGGGCGGAGAATCCGACCCTGCTGGTCTTCGGGGATGAGTCCGGGAACGCCCGGCTCGTTGAACTGGAAGCCCGATCGAGAGACGGCCGTTGCCCCAGGGATCCGCAGGAGCGCGATCATCAGATCGGCGTACTCTTGGAACGAGCTCAGATACCCGGTCATGGTCACCGTGCAAGACTCTGCTCCGTTGGGCACGGCGGCCATCGAGCTAATCCGGTAGAAGTTGGGGATGTACTTCCGAACTTCATCAAAGAGGTCCGGGTACACGGTGTTGTGCTTGTTCATCGAATCAGCGAGGTTGATATTGAGGATCAATCCGCGATTTTCGGCGATGACGGCATCAGCGCGCTTCGAGGTGGCGACCGCAAGCTGAGCGTTGGGCCGCGCATCCGCGATTCGTTGCTTCTCGGCGGCCAAGGCATCTCGAGAACTTCGAGTCATGAAGATCATGAGCGCGAGGCACCCTAGCGCGATCAGCGCCGAGAGCACGAACGCAAAGCGCCCCTGCTTTTCCTTCGACACATATGTCGGGAGTAGGTTGAGTTTCATCCGTGTTCCCTAATCAAACAGAATGTGGAGGCCATTACCGACCGCCACCGTAAACTCGGTGCGATGCGCATCTACAAAAGACATGTCGGCGCGCTTCGCGTTGACATTCAGACGCCGTAGAGGGTCCAAAGCGTCACACGTGATGCCGAGCGCGTTCCCAAGGAACTCAGCCAGACCGCGAAGTTGACTGCCGCCTCCCGCGAGAATGAGGTTGTCCACGTCTCCCCCGCGATTTCGGAAGTAGTCGATCGAACGGCGAATCTCCGCTACAAACTCGTCGAGTTCGGAGGCCAGAGCGGTATTAACCCGCTGAGCCTGGGGATCACCCGATGGCACCGGGGTCGCGTCGGCTGGCCCAGCCGGAACATCTTCTGCCGGCGCAGGAACACCCGCGTCTGGAGCCGCCATCGGCTCGTCGGCGAAGGGGTTGTAGGGCACAAATCCCTCGGCAGGCGCCCCCCCTCCAAGATCTGCCGGAGCGGCAAAGGGGTTACTCGAGAAACTGCCCGCAGCAACCGCCATCCCGCTAACGTCGGCATTCGCGAGTTTGAGATCCTCGGCCTCGAGCATGCTCACCCCAAGCCCGTCAGCGATGGCCCGGGTGAAGTTCTCGCCACCGACCGGCACTTGTCTCGGCATCAGAAGTTTGCCGTTCTTGTAGATGTTGATCGAGGTGGTCTTGTGACCGACTTCGACCACGCAAACCGTCTTGTCGTGAAGCAGATCGTCGTAGCTCGTGGTCAGCGTTCGGGCGAGTCCGAGCGGCTCGACGTCGATCGCGTGGGTCGTCTTGCCCGCTTTCTTTAGACAATCCATGACCGTGTCGATCGCAGACTGCGGAGAAATGGCCAAGACCACGTCCATATTCGCGGAGTTTGGATCGTCATCCCCGAGCGGCTTGAAATCGCTAACGACCGTGCTTTCGGCAAATGGGATGTTTCGGTTGATCTCCCACTGCATGTGCTCCTTCAGTTCGTTGGAGTTCATTCGCGGAACTTCCAGTGTCCGGACCAGCACTGAAGCCGAACCGGCAATCGAAACCACGGCCGCGCCTGAAGACGCGCCGGATTCGCTGATTGCCTGCTTGATGGCGGCCCCCACCGCATCTGGGTTGAATACGCCGGTTTGATCGACCGCGCCTTCCGGGGTGTCCACCATGGCGAGTGCGGTTACCACCGCATCTCGACCTTGGGCTTTCACCTCGGCGACCTTGATCTTCCGACTTCCAATGTCGATCCCGAGAACGCTGCTCAGTTTCTTCGCCATGACGTGTCCTGCTTCCCTGGCCAGGAGCTTCCTATCTTATCACCGTTGACCTTGTCACGTCAACGGCAACGACCCCTCTGTCGGATTCAAGACGGACTAGCCGCCCCGTATCGTTCGTCGGGTTCGCATTAAATTCAGCTCCGCGTAACAATACCTGTCCGTTGACCTCAATATCTCTACAAAGCGTTAGGCCGGGCTCATTCTTGCCGAAAGAGCCCGGCCATCGCGCGTTTTCTTTAGTTGCCTCGGGCCCGAGGGGTGAACCGCGGGGCCAAGGTCTGGAAGTACACGTCGGGCGAACCGCCGCGCGTGCTTGTCCAGAACAGCCACATGAGTCCTGGCCGCCGATTGGCAAGCGTGCCCTCGAACGGATCGAGGAACGTCGCCAGCTGCGACTCGTTGACTGCCTGATCCACGGGAATCGGGGCTTCGTTGCGCTCCGAGAGCAGCCCCGTACGATACGAAGTGTTCGGATACGAAGGGTTCGGGTAGGCAACCGGGACACCGGCGTCGTTGAAGCCGGTGTACGTCACGGTAATCGTCCGATTCTCATCGGCGTCCGTGAAGTACAGCCGACCGTTCGCCGGATCGACCTGGTAGTAAGAAGTCGCGCCCGTAACCGTCAGGCCGACCAGCGTGCCGTCCGGATTCGTCGCGATCGACGACGGCAGTTGGATTCCGGCGCGCACCGTCTGCATGAACGGACGTGCCACCTGATTTCCGCTGACCGCGCGGCCGTAGGTGAAGATGAACCGACTGGACCGCACCACGTCCACATTGGGATTGATCGCGGTGTTGGCGGCGGTCGCCCAGTAGCTGAGCTCGCCGATCAGGCGATTGTCGAACATCAGCGACGGACTGTTGTAGGCTGCTCCGCCCGAACTCACCCGCAGGAACCGCGGCTGGTAGGTCAGGAACAGTTGGCCACCGCGCGACGGCAACGTGTTCGCCAAGCGGACCGTACCGAGGTTGGGGTCCAAGTAGGCCTTGCCACCCAACGTCGTGTCGAACGTCCAGATGCCGGTCGATTGATCTTGCTGGCGCGTGTTCGGCACTTCGATATTGACTGGCGCCGCACCGTTGAGGCTGTACCACAGTTCTGTAGTGCCTCGGCGGTTCCAAGAGACGCCACTTGATCGGAACGTGCCGACCTCGCGATCCGCAACAAGGAACTCGTTCTGGATCGTGGGGAAGAACGTCTGCCCGGTCGCGATGCCCGCACCGTTGGCGACCAATCGCCCAAGGTAGATGTCCGGCGCCGGCATGCCGCGGAGCTTGCCCGTGAACGTCAGTTCGATCATGTTCTGACCATTGGCGGGGGTGCCCGGGGCACCCACTCCACGGTAGACACGACCCACCGCATGCGGTGCGGACACGTTTTCGAAGCCCGGTCCGACGTCGATGGTTCGCGTCGGCGACCAGACAACGCCGTCGGTTGTCGCATACTGCAGACCCGATTGGCCCGTACCCGCAATCGACCAGAACACGGATGCGTTGCGTCCTGCCTGAACGATCGAGGGCTTGCCCTTCGGCATGAGCGTGTCATTCGGGTTGCTGATCGGGTCGGTGACCGTCAGCGCCCCCGCGCCTCCAATCGTGACTTGGCTGAGGAAGATGCGGTTGTCGTTGTACCGCTCCGTGCCCTGCTTCTGGGCGGTGCCCAGGAACGCGACGTAGGCGAACGGGTTAGCGACGCCTGTGAACGGGCTCACCGCGCCGCTGGAGGGCAGCGAGGGCGCACCGAACTTCATCGTGCCCGCCACAACCGGGTCGCCCGGGAAGAGCGTTGCCGCGGGAAGGTTCGGGTAGTCCGCCACTTCCTGTCTCCACCAGCGGCCGTTCGGCCAGATGCTGGTGTCCGCCGCGGCGAACCCGTTGAGGTCGCTAAGCGGACTGGCCGCGCCCGGAATCGTGCCGGCGAGGCTCGAGAAGTAAAGCCGGGTCTCTGGATTATCTTCGGGCGTGGCGGGCTGAGTCTTGTTGAACCCAGCACCAGCACCTTGGCCGAAGCGATCTGAAGTGAAGATCGTCAGCAAGTGGCCGCGCAGTGCGCGCATCGCCGCCGGCTGGGAGTTGGCGAGCTGATACTGCTCATTCCCCACCGTCGTCGTGGTCAAGCTGTCGATCATCGGCGCGGTTCGCGGCGTGAAGTTGTTCGTCAGCCGCGTCTCGCGGACCGTGCCGCGAATCGAAACCGTCGGATCAGCGTAGTTCTCGAGGCCGTTATCTCCGCCATCGAGCGGCAGACTCTCGTCGCCGTTCGTGTCTTCGATGATCCGGATGATCTGCGAAAGCTGCGTCGACGGGAAGCCGAGCGGAATCGAGATGCCGATCCGCGGACCCTTCGTCAGGACTTCGCGGGCCACATCCGGAAATCCGCCAATGCCTGGCGTAAACAGGAAGCCCGCCGTGGAGTTGATGTTCGGATTGTCGCGGACGACGGGAATGTCGCTGAAAGTCGTTCCGCTCGAATCTCCAACCCGCGCCTTTTGGAGGACCGGCACCGGCGTGAGCGAGAACTGCTCGTCGAACGTGGCGTGCAGGTTCAGCGAACCGTTCAGCCAAACCCGCTCATGATCGTTCGCAGAGAAGATCTCCCACGGAATCAACGGGCCTCCGTAGTTGTACGACTTCGCCAGCCGCAAGTTGATCAGGTTGACGTTGCCCTCGTTCCGGATTGTGATCGGCTTGAACAGATCCGTGTACGGGAAGAGGCTTCGGTTGTAGGTGAGGCCAAGCGGAACCGTCGGCGACGGGAACGGAGTGTAGTTCGATCCCGCTACGTTCGGGGCCAGCGGACTGTAGCCCGTGCCCGATGCAAGGTTGCCGAAGTCGATGGTCGGCGTCTCGATCAGGAACGAGTTGTCGACCCCGACGCTGGAACCGAGCCAGAAGGCGCGGAAGGCTTCGCGTCGGCCACCGCCACGGGTGAGCGTGCCGCTGCCGTCGCTGTCCACGAAGACGTTCATCCGACCGTAGTAGCCGGCATCGACGGCGGCGTTAGCCGAGTCGAGGGCCTGGGTCCGGTTCGGCGGCTGGAACCGCGGAACGTCGACGGTGAGCGTCAATACGGTCAATGAAAGGTCACGGGTCGGGAAGGGCAGCGCCGATTCGACCACATTCGTTGGAGGGTTGAGGGACATCGGTCCGAAGACAGGGTTCTCGGCGTTGCCGAAGATGTCCTTGACGACCTTGATGCGCTCTTCCTCGATATCCGGGTAGTCCAGACTCGTGTTCGGGAAGTTGATCGGATAGTCCTCCATTCCCTTGCCTGAGCCGTAAAACGCCGAGTAGAACGGGATGTCGATGATCCGCTTGGTCACCGCAGCTTGCCCGCCCTGCCAATTCAGTCCATTACGGTTGAACCGGACGTTGTCGACGCCGCGACCAGGTCCTCGAAGCAGGGTCATCAAGCTGGTGTCGATCAGATTGACATCCGTTGAACCTGACTGAGCGTGCGAGACGACCCCCGTGGTAGCGGTGAGTCGGTCTTCGCGCTGGCCGGTTGCCGGGATGTTCGGTGACCCATTGGCCTGACGTCCGGGATCGCTCGGATCGACAACGTTGCCGATGTGGCGAAGCGGGTCGCCGGCAATGATGGCCAGACCGATTGGGTTCGAGATTCCGAACTCGCGGCGGCTGTTGAGCGGGTTCAGACCGATGTTGACCTGGCGAGGCGGATCCGTGACACCGGAAGTGCTGACCGAGACCGACACATTCGCGCGGCCAGGCGGTAGGGCATTGCTGCCGCTACCCTGGATCGGGAAAGCAAGAATCGCGTAGCCATCGAGCCGGGTGGATCCATCAGGGCCGAAAGGCGACGTGTTTGGCGCGCGGAACTGGCGCACCTCGACCGACAGGTTGCGGAAGGCCGCGCCCTCGACGCTGAACTGGTAGTTCACCACCGGCGGCGGGACCGACGATCCGGTCTGCGTGTTCGTGATGAGATACGGCAAGTCATAGACGAGCACGTACAGGTACTCGCCCCAGTCGAACTGCTGGCGGCTGATCAAAGTCGCCGGGTTCGTGGCCTGGGGATAGCTGTAGTGATTCGCATCGCCGACGGCGAGACGTAGTCGCTGGAAAGTGTCCTTTGTGACAAAGGCGATCTTGGCATCGCGGAAGTTTTCGACGTTCGGATCAGAGTCGTCATTCTCGACGATCGTGCGCTGGCCAGGGCCATTGACGTCCTGGTCGGATCCATTGCCATCGTTATTGAAGGCGTACACGTACCCGGCGCTGTCGGCGCCGTACATCATGTTCCGGCCCACGGACATGCTCGAGTAGAGCGGGCCACCCGCAGAGACATACTCCCAGGCGCGCTTGGTGCCGAAGCGGTTCGTCGCGCCGAAGCCTACTCCGGCTCGCGCAAAGAGACCCGTGAATCGGCCATCGACGGTGGGGGCCATCACGAGTGGCGTATTAGCCCGTGCTCCGCCACCTCCGCCAGTAAAGGCGTCGATGGTGGTTAGCGTCAAGTTGCCGATGATCGTCGAAGCGAGTTCGTCGGTCGTCCACAACAGCGTTCCGTCGGTCGCATTCAGAGCGGTCAGCCAACGATTCTCGTTCATCACGAAAATCGTGTCCGGCATGCCACCGCCGAGTTGTCCGGCCGTTCCGAAAGCGGGACCGGCGACAAAGTCGTCGGCGTTGATGAAGGTCGCTCCGCCGCCCGCGGTATCCCAGGCGGTAGTTCCGTTGAACTGCCACTGCAGGTTGCCGTTGTTCGCGTTCAACGCGTAGAATCGGCCCCGGTCGTCATCAGCCTTGACTCCGGTTCCGAAGAACACGGTGTTACCCGCGACGAGCGGCGTCATGTAGATCGTGCCTAGAGTCGGCTGGTTGAGCGCCGGGAAGGCCCAGCGGACATTGGTGACCTTGTTTGGGTTGGGTCCCGCAGGAAGCGCTTCCAGAGCGTACAGTCGACCCTGCGCGGTTGGAGCGTAGATCGTCGGACCGCTCCCAGTGTCCGCGTAGGTCAGCGACCCCGTGAACGCCCCCAGTGAAGTTCTTTGCGCGATGGCCGGGAAGTCATTCGGATAGCTCCAGACGCGGCGCGTCGTGCCCGGCAGTCGGCGAGCGAAGTCCATGTCGCCGCGGCCTGCCATTTCGATACAGTAAACACGGCCGTTTCGGGTGGCGATGAACAGATAGTCCGCACCGCCGATGTTCTGAACCAGCGCAGAGCTCAAGTCGAATCCAAGTGGCATCGTAGCGACACCGCCATCCTCGGTCGGGACCGCGTTCGGATCTGTCCAGCCGGGGTTGTCGGGGTCGGGTGTGCTCGGATACGTCCAATAAGCTCGCGTCGTTCCGTCGCCGTTGCCGACCGCATCGACCAAAGTCAGGCGACCGTCTTCTGTGGCAATCAGAACCACGGAGGTCGGGGTCGGCACGCCGCCGTTGGTCGGAATGACGTTCGCCTTAACGTGAACCGGGGTCGAGGTGATCGACAGGTTCGCAGCGCCGACGAAACGAATCGCATCGGAGTAGGCGGTCAAGCCGAGGTCACCCGCGTTCGGCGAGTAGTTCGAAATCTCGACACGGAGATCCTCTCCGATCGAGCCCTGGTGAGTGAATCGGCGCGTGCCGATGCGAACCCATCCTCGGGCTGTATCTTGATTGAAGCTGTAGGTCACCGTCGGGTTAGAGCCCTCGGTGATTCGCACCTCGACCGCTTGGCCGAGCGTCTCGGTTCCGCGCGTACCGGGACAGTAAGCGTAGATGTCGTAAACGCCATCGACCAAGGTCGGCTGATATCGCATCACCGACTCGGTACCAAGCGTGTTCACGATCGCGGCCGAATGGTAGTTCGTGCCCTGGTAGCCTGGTTCGGCGGTCGAAGCCGCGAAAGGAGGCTGAGGTGTGACGCCTGCGGAGTTGTTATCCTGGCTCACCGTCAGGGTCGGCGACTCGGCAAGCGGGGAGTACGACCAGCGCACAACGCCGGTGTTGTGCTCGACCGAAGTGACGACGCCGCTGACCGCGGTCACGGTCTGGTTGTTGACCACGCCCACCGTGTAGTCGTTGCGGGCGTAGACGGCGTGCGAGCCAAGCCCTGGCAGGGCGGGATCGAGTTGCGAAACGATCGGTGTTGCGGCGAAGTCGCCGGTCACCGGAACCGCCATCACCGCGTCTGCATAAACGACGCTCGTGTAGGGGACATCGGTGAAAACGCCAAGCCAGTTGGAAAGCGGTCCGTTGACCACATCGTTCTCGTGGCCGGCGAGTCTGGGAACCGTATTGTAAAGTCGAATGCGGATTGGATCGACGCCGTTGTAGTCATACAGCCGGTTCGTCGAGCGGCCACCGCCGCCAAGACGCACCCAACCGCCGCCCGCCGCATAGGTATCGACTACGTCGACCCAGCGCCGGCCACCGGCATAGATGATCTCGTACACGAAGTAGCGCTGCGTAAACAGCAGTCCGCCGCCGCCGTCTCCGGTAGGGCCGAGCGGCAACCAGGCATAGAGCGCATAATTGCGCGCCGTGCGGTGCGTGAGGTTCGCCGGTTGAACCGTCCACTCAAACACCCGCAGTTCGTCAGCGACGAAGTTCTTGACGGTCGGATCGGTGCCTTGGCCGGCGGGGACGGTGAACGCATAGGCGTAGCCCGGAGCCGTGCCCGCAGGAACGTCCGCCCCCGTCGTCAGATCAGGCTCAGGCGTCGAGCCAGTGACGACGTTGTAGGCATTGCCCGTCTCGTCGATCTGTGCCGGGGTCAGCCACACACCGGTGGTCGCCGTCTCGGCGGCGGTGTTGTTTCGGATCAGGGAAACGATATCGCCTCCGCTGAGGAATGGCGCAAACCAGCGCAACAAGGCCCGCCCCGGAGAGCTGAGTGCCGCTCCAGAGTTGGTGCCGATCCGCTGGTTGGTGCCCTGCAGCGTCGAATAATCTTGCGCACTGCCAAGCACCGCCATACCCATCACGGCGACCGCTACGAGAGCGCGCCATCCGTGGGTCAACGACTTAAGCCGATTGGTATTCATCGAATCCTCTTTCGTTACTGCCGATCTGCGAACAGGGGAAGCACGATGCCTCGCGATTCCCGATCCGCACCCGGCTTGTTGTCGAGCAAAACACGGACGCTGAGCGTCTTGAATCCAAAGTTGATCTTGCCAAAGCCAAAGCCAAACGGCGCGGCGTTGGTGGGATCGATGTCGCCATCGACCATGATCACCTCACCGGTGAACGGCACCCGCGGGTTGGCCACGTTTGAGCGTTGGTACCAGCCCGAGTAGCCATTACAGATCAGAACTTCGCCCGAATCCAGACGTTTCGCGTAAGTCGGTCGGAAATCGACCGGATTCTCGCTAAACACGACGTTGTCCGCGCCGTCACGACGCATCGCCGTGTAAACACTGCGCGGCATCATCCAGCGAACGTCCCAAGCTACTCCAGAGCCGACGACTTCAAAGACGCCCTCGCCATCGGTGAACATGATCGCGAGTTGGGTTCCGCCGCCGGCCTGGATGTTGCGCATCGTGACCGAGTTCAGGTTCCCAAGTCTCTTCCTGCGCGCCCCCGATGCCGGCGAGTTGAAGTTGCCGGTTGCAGGGTTGTAGAACACATTTGCGGCGTAGGCCGGCACGGTGACTTCGGTCACAACGACACTGTTGCTGCCGTCGAAGACCACGATGCCGCCGTTGCCATCCTCACGACGCTCGTTGGCCCCGCTCGGTGCATCCAAGCCGATGTCAGCGCGAGCCGGCATCGATTCGCCAATGCCCGCCGCATACACCCAGCGGGAGTTCGCACCGGCCTCGACGAACACTCTCGAGATGCTCGAATACACAAACTTGCCGCCGCTGTAAGCTGCGGGGCTGTGCCAGAACAGCACGCCAAGCGCCGGTTGGCCGTTGCTCACGTAAGCCACCGCATTACCGACTTGGCGCGTGGTGGGGTCGTAAGCATAGCGATCGACGATCTCGACGAGTCGGCGATTGCCCGCGTCCGCGACGAGGTAGTGCGTCCAATACTCGAACGGTTGCGCATCGGTCAGCGGGTTGTTCGCGGCGCGAACCACGCGGTTGAACGTGATCGCATCACGCGGACCATTCAGGTTGAGCGAAGCTCCGGTCTCAAGTCCCGCGGGACGGAAATTCGGATCTAGCAGGAACCCAGCAAGCGAGCGCATTTCGCGGCCGGACACGTCGATGCGCATCACGCGGTTCGCACCCGTGTCGACGACGAGCAGCTGCCGGTCGCCGAGCGGGTAGGCCCGAGTCGGGCGAACCAGCGGTCGAGTGGCCGCCGCTGCGCCAACGTCTCCCTGACGTCCAGTTTGGAAGGTGCTCTTCACCGACCAGATCGGGTTGCCCACGCTATCCACACGAGTGACCCGGCCCTCGTCCGCGACGACAAAGTCGGCTTTGCGGAACGACCAGAGACCCTCGTTGGCCCAGGCAAAGAGCCCGCCATCGCCACCGATGACTCCGCGAGCGGCGCTCGCGAATCCGCCACCATTCTGCTGGAGGACGGATTGCTGGAGACGAATCGCGTAATCCGAGAACGTCGACGTGCCGGTCAACTGGGGCCAACGGAACGCCGGGTTGGGGCGAACGTCGGTCGGGGTGTCGAAGAAGAGCTGATAGAACTGTCGGAGCCACGGTCGGCTGCTGTCGGCGGCGGGCGCATTGAGGAACGGATCGTTCGGGCTGACCGACGCATCCATGCCGAACACCTGGCCGGACGGCGTGAAGCCGGCTCCCGCCAAGATCGTCGGCCACGAACTTGCACCGGCGGCAAACAAGGTGTTGCCGGAGACGAAGGGCGGACTGTTGCCGTCGACGCCGCTGAACACCGTGTACCACTGCAAACGGCTCCACCGGCTCGCGAGCGCATTCGGCTCAATCAGCAAATCCGGCTGGCCGTTGCGGCGGATGATGATCGGCTGGCTCGTGTTGAGACAGTTGACGACCGGACCGCGCGTGGTGGCGCTTAGGTTCTGGATGCGGATCGTGCCCGCATTGCCGCCCGGATCGCGATCATAAACAAACTGGCCCGGCTGGAGAATCGTGAACGTGTCCGGAGTCCAAGTACCAACCGTAAAGGCCGATCGGCTGACGTCCGGCTGGAGAATCGTGAAGCCACCGCTAATGTCACCGACTCGAATCTCGGGCGTCTCCGGTTCAGCCGGGAACGCCATCACGATCAGGTAGGGGATCGAGAAGAACCCAAGCGGGCGAATACCCTTCGCGGTCACATACACCGTATCGTTGGCGATCGAAGGACCGCCGACGTAGGTCAGCCGCTGCATCCGTCCACCGAGGAACGGAGCGACCGGCGACGGAGCGCGAACCAGCGGGTCCGAGTTCACCAGCGTCTCGGGATACGTCACCGTGGACGCCTGGTTAAGGTTGATCTGGTGCGGTTCGTAGAGGTCGTAGCGGGTGAGAATCTTGAAATTGCCGCGACCTTCCTCGCGAATCGCGAAGTAGGAGCCACCCGGAACGCTGCCTGGAGCGACCGAAGACTGCTGGCTGGAGAACACGAGGTGAATCGTGCCCTTCGGCGTTATGCCGATCGAGTGCAACACGCGTCGAGCCCGATTGGCGTTGTCCGGCAAGTTCAGCTGTCCGCGAATGACCTGGCTCGTGAGCGCGGGCGAACCCGTACCCCAGTCGATGGTGTAATCCACCCGCACGCCATATCCGGGCACGAGCGAAGCTCCACCCTTCATTTGGAACGTGAGGATGCCGTTCACCTGAGTCACGAACCCGGTGAACGCCGCATCCATTTCGGCAGCGGTGTAGGGGTCACCGTTCGGATGCAGAATCGTCAGGCGGACGCCAAGCGACTTCGGCTCGGCGGCCCCGGGAATGTAAACATCGAGGCCTTGTCCGGCAGCCCGGGTCTGCACGGTCAGCAATCCGCCACCTTCCGATGCGGAGGCCGGTCGCTCACCCTTGGCACCCAGCCAAATGCTAGCGAGGCCGGCGGTGTTGGTCGGACCGAGCGTATTGGCGCGCGAAGGCACGTACATGACACGGTCGTGGCCGCCCGAGTTGTCGGCGATCGGAATGTAGCCAATCGTGGGCGGTCCCGAGGGATCGGGCATGACGGCACCGGCTCCAACGCCGCCAATGCTCCATCCGGTAGCTCCGGTTCGAACCTGCTGGCCCGCCGCCGGATCGACGACATAGCTGCGTCCGACGCGGGACAGACCCGAATCTTGGGAGTCGACGACATAGACAAAGCCGTCGTGGACGACGGGTGCGAACGGACCCGGACCGTCGGCCGAGAAATCAAACGAGGCCGCTCCAGAACTGGGAACGACCGTGTAGTCAGCCGCGACCGCGGTGCCGCCTTGAATGACGCCGTTAGCGTCGTAGGCGAAGAGCGCAAAACCGTGTAGCGTGCCGTTGGCGTCGATGACGATAACCTGGTCGCGCAGGTTTGGATTCACAGCGTTCGGCGCTTCCGTCGCCACGGCCGCCGAGATCGGTCCCGAAAGAGGAGCCGATGACCAGAGGAGGTCCCAGCTCGTGCCAAGACCGTAGTCGCGAACGCCATCGTCCGGATCACCGTCGTTGTCGAGGTCTTGCCTCGGATTGGTGTCGTAGACCAGCACCTGATCCTGCGAAGTAACGACGACGACTCCCTTGTAGACGACCGGGGCCTGATAGCTGTTGGCACCGATGGGCGTCAGCGAGGTTGTGTTGTCGGCAAACTTCTGCAGTTGCGGCGCACCGATATCGATGGGTGAACTGCGAGCACCGCGGCTTCCCTTCGCCCCCTGGCTGAACCCAGAGACGAGGTGAACCATGTTGATCACCAGCTTGGCGGCGGCATCGGAAGTTCGATCGTAGGCGGCAGTAATCGCACGCGGCCCATCGTTGGCGAGGACGCCGGTGCCGCTGGGAATGCGGTTGAGCGTTCGAGCAACGCCACGGGTCGTAAGGACCATGTAGCCATCACCGACTCGGCCGACCGAGATGGTTGCACCGAGCGCGTCGGAGGCCACCGGAAGCAGTCGCCGGGAGTCGGGTTGCAGCGTCTGCAGAATCCCCTCGAGCGCGCCGTAACCGGCCGTGCCTAGGTTCATGTACTGCATGCCGACCGTGTTCTCGCTCTGGAGTTGCACGATGTCGCTTTCCGCCAAGCCGATCGGATAGTTGATCAGCGGCTGGGTGTAGTCCACCGCGAACGTATTCGGCCCAGGGACGGTCTGCATCAAGAACGGCAACGGCAGGCCGTTGACTGGGTCGAGCGTCGCCGTACCGGAGACATCGACCCAAAGCACGCCGCCTTTCTCCATGAACTGGCGAAGGCGCTCGCGCTCCACGGAGTTCAGCGAGACGAAACCGTAGACCGGCAGGAGGATGATGTCGGTGCTGGCAAACTGATCCTCACTCGCCTGGCTCGGACGAATCTCCCAGTAGATCGAATCGCGCTTGGTCACGCTCGTTCCCGCGGCGGGAGGAGTGAAGCCCTGGGCGAGCCACCGCGCGACGGCCGGCCCAGTCCATTCCGAAGCCCGGGCAACGTTCGAGAACGTCAGACCCGTCGGCTTCACGTTGCGGTTGTTCTCCAGGTTGAACCACACGTGAGGCGTTCGGTTCGAGGGGAAACCCGCCGTCTGGTCGCTATCGAGAATCGCGACAGCGGCCCGGATCGGAACGATCCTTTGGGCGGACGACTGCTGGGCGGTCGCGGAGACCGCCAACAGAGCCGTCATGGCAAACATTAGCGCGGATCGCATCATGAGCGGATAACCTCTCCGTAATAAATCAGGGTTGGGCTGACCGGGAGCCTCGGCATCGGCGGCAGCGGGTAGTCCACCGTGAACGCCGGGCTGTTGACAGGGTCGGGCGTCAGCCGCAGGTAGCGGACGAACGAGTCGGGCAGGTCTCGGTAGCCGCTGGTTCTTCCGGTCGCCAGCATGGGGTCGTACGTGATCGTGAGGTTGGGCACGTACTGGTCGCCACCACCGCCGGTGATGTTGTAGCCCGGCGGAACGTGAGCGCTCGGAATGAGCTGCCCGGTCGCGCCTTGCTCGCGAGGAATCCAGCCCCACTTCTTGAGCCATTCGCTCTGCTGGCTGATCGGCGCGGGCATGTTCATGCTGACCGAACCGATGATTTGCACCCGTACATCGAGCGGCTCACCGAAGAACGGAGTCTCCGGATAGCTGCCGAATCTTCGCAGCCGTTCGGCCTCTCGTTCAGCGGGGGTAGCTCCTAGGGCGGCGTAAGTATCGCGACGGTCGTTCGGGTTCGGGTTGAACCACTGGCCGGGGATCACGAAGAACGCGCCATCCTGTGCGTAGATCGAGGCTTCGATCTTCACATCGTGGGGCACCATCGCCACGCGTCGCAACTTGTAGTTCTGCCCCGGAGCAAACGCCGGCATATCGTTGAACACTTGCAGCGAGAAGTCGTTCGGTCCTTGCAGGAACATCGTGAAGTTGCCGAACAGCGAACTCGAAGTCACCGTCGTACCCGTCCAGATCGCCGTATTCGGATCGATGACGGGCAGGCCAAGCGTCTCGTAGAGCGCGCTGCGGCCCCAGTTCTCTACGCCCAGCGCCTTGCGGGGACCGTAGGCAGGGACGACCGGCGGATTGCTGTTCGCCACATCGTTGAAGTTGTACGTCCACGTTCCGATGCCGTAGTTCACCGCCATGCCGAGCACCGAGAAGCCAGCGTCGCCATCGGTCGCGTGGCTTACGAGCAGGTTCGTATTGATGCGGCTATTGGTGCCCGGATCGGTGTAATCCTGGGCGAAGGGGCGCCAGGTTGCGGGGTTGCCCGTGGTGATGCCCGGGAGGCCGACAACAGTCTCGTTGCGGAGCAACAGGTCCGTCGCAAATCCAAGAGCCGAGCCCGATGCCACGCGAACCGGGTTCGCACCGTCGATACCTTCATCGACTTCTTCGAGCGGCTGGTTGCCCGCCACGCCAAAGAACTGAGTCGTGTTCAGCGCGACGTAATCCTTGGCCATCAGCATCATCGCCGACCGGCTAGGCCGGGTGAGCCGGGTTCCCGAGTTGTCGGTGATGACACCCTTGGTAAGACTGCCCTCTACATAGATCGTCGCATTCGAAAGCAACGTGATCTGGACATCGGTGGGGATCGTGCCGCGAACACGGACGTTGCCCTCGAAATACATCAGGCCGTTGAATGGGAATCCGTTCGTCCAGACCGGATTGGCGGCGTTGATGTCGCCGGGATTGGTGATCGTGTTGATCACATAAATCGGGAGCGGTCCGGGTCCATCGGGATCGCCAAGCCGGTAGCGAATCGAGGTCAAGCCTGAGTCGCTGCCATCGAGGTTGCGCCATGTGCGACGATTCGCCGGTGCGCGGCCATCGCGAGTGATCGTCCAACCGTCCCACGAGAACCGAACGTATGCACCCACCGGAACATAGAACGGGCCCTGCCAGCCAGTGCCAGCCTGACCGTTGTTCGGGTTGAGCCAGTCGTAAACCAAGGACTCCGCCGAGCCCACGTCCTCGCGCCCGCTCTCGTCGGATCGCATCTGACGGTCGTCGATGTTGTTGACGTAGACGCCTTCACCGTGGCCGAGTCGGCCGGTATTGGCGTTGTTGATCAGGCGGCCGCTGTTGCGGGTCTCGCTGAAATACGTGTTGACCTGGGTCGCCGGGTTGATGTCGGTGAAGCTCGGCGCGGCCTTCTGACCGACAAAGCGCGGATGACCCAAGGGATCGGTGGCTTGGATGCCATCCCGGATCAAGCCTGCAACTGTGCCGAAGAACGGATCGTCGCTGTTCAGCCGGTCGGTGGTGTTGACGCCGTTCACGATACCAACCGTCTGGCCAAGTTCGATCTGATCATCATCGGCAGTGTTCGAGTCGTCGTCGCGCGTTCGGCGAATAAACAAACGGGCGGAGCCGTCTGAAGCTTTGACCTTTCCGGCGACGAAAAGCCCGTCACCGAGACCCTGGTTCAGGATCAGCGACGTGTTGCCAAAGAAGGTGAGATCGGTGTTCGACCAGATGGAGCCGCCACCCGAGACCGGGGCGACGTTCGGGCCGTCGACTTGGCCGCCGAACTGAAGCGTCGGCTGGACGGCGCCGATGCCGAAGCGAGCGCCTGCTTCAAGCGGGAAGCCCAGTTGAGCGCCCCTGCTAGAGCCATCGCGATTCGTGATGTAAAGCGCGT
The DNA here is from genome assembly GCA_020850325.1 of Methanoregulaceae archaeon. Classification (GTDB taxonomy): domain Bacteria; phylum Armatimonadota; class Fimbriimonadia; order Fimbriimonadales; family Fimbriimonadaceae; genus JANJUB01. The sequence goes on along the minus strand of JADZEW010000021.1, from coordinate 37,372 downwards.
GATCGGTGAGGCCGATGGAAGCGAAAGCGATGAGGCGTCGCGACGACTGGAACTGGACGTCTCGCTCCTTCATCTGCGAGAACCACTGTCGGAACTCCGGCTCGCCGGTGTAGTTCTGGAACTTGATTCCCCCGGTGTTCAGCTGCTGGGTCGGGTCATCCTGGTTGATGCGCCCGGGGCGGCCGATCGATTCGATGATCAGGTAGTTCTTAGCCTTGCCTGGCTCGCGCAGCGCTCCCACGGGGTTCGTGTCGAACAAGTTGGCGTCACTCGGGGCCCACCGTACTCGGATCAGCGCGCGGCCATTGTTGAACAGAACGCGGCCGTAGGGGCCGAGTCCGTCGGGGCCACCCCGATCAATCAGCGTGTCTCCCGCGATTCGCAACGGGAAGCCCGTCGCTCCACGCAGATAAAGCGCATCCGGATCGCGGGTGAAATCACCCGCGGTGGCCAATCGAACCGTCGACGGGTGCCAGTCTGCACGCAGCTCGCTGTGCTGCATCTGGTTGTGGGCGTATTCGATGCCGGCCTTGCTAAGATCTGTTCCCACCGAACGCGTCTGCGAGCGGCCCGCCTGATTGATGTTCCGGTTCAAGATGCCGAGGAACACGAATCCCAACACCAGGAGGACTGCCAAGATCAGGATCGCGACCACGAGGGTCTGACCGCTAGTCGTTCGGCGCACGGATAAGTTGAGCTTCGAGTTCATGGCTATCGAATGAAGTTTCGAACCGGGGCCGTTCCCTGCAGAGTCATCGTCTGCGGGTTCGGGAACGCGGTCGATTGGGGATAGTTGCGAATAGTGAGCAGGATCGAAATCAGCTGCCGAGTGTCATAGTCCACGGCGACCGTGTCGCCGGGGCGGCTGAACTGGAACTTGTAAGAGACCACGATCGCGGCGTTGCCAGGCAACGGCAGGTTCGGGTCCGAGTTCAGCTGGATGTAGCCCGCCTTGTAGCGCGGCTGCAAGACCGCCGAGACGAAATCCGTAGGCGTGTAAACCGCGGGCGGTGCCGGGTAGCCGAGCAGAACCCAATCCGGCTCGGCCAGATTCGCGTAGTTGATCGCGTACTGGTTCTTGCCCGGGTTTCGGGTCACGCGAATGTAGCGAACCGGCTGGCCGTAGTTCGGACCGGGGTTCTGATCCGGACCGATGACGACTTCGCTGCCGGGCACGATACGCGCCTGGGCGAATCCGATCGTCGGATCGGGGTGAAGCGGGCTCGGCGTGCCATCGGCCTGATTCGTAACCCGGAGATCGATGTAGCGGTGGACGCCACCCGGTACCTGTAGGCTCGGGTTGTCAGCCCAAATCTTGTTGAACTGCCGGTTGATGTTGTTCTGATAAATCAGATCCGAGAATAGCCCCACTGGAGCCGGGTCGGTCAACGGAGTCAGTTCCGGGCCGGTTCCCTTGCTCGGGAGGTTCTCATCGGGGCGCGGGGGCAGTGTGCCGGTCGGGTCGTCGATGCCCCACTCGTGAATGCCGAACGAGGTCAGCACCTTGCCGCCAGCGAGGTCGGGGATGAACGGAGCGAATCGGCTTCGGAGCGCGGCATTGCTGAGCCAGCCCGAGTTTCCGTCCGCCGAGACCATACCGCGGGTGAGCGGGTAGATGGCTCCGGCCGACGTCCAATCAAGGTACGCGGCGACGTCGAACAGTTCGAGATCGTTGTTGTCGCCGTTGCGATCGTCGTTGTCGGGGTCGCTATCGGGATCGTAGTGATACAGCCGATAACCGCGATTTGCAGCTCGGGCATCGAAACGCCCAACCATATAGTCGTTGTTGTTCAGGTCGCCGGGGTTATAGCCACTCGGATAGAACCGAACGACCGCGCTGCTCCATGCACCATTCTTCGTGCGGAACACGTCAGGCGAGAGGTTCGCCGCGCTGTCCGACTCGTTGCCCAGCGCAAGGGCCACCGCCCCGGTCGCCGGCTCGCTGGCCACGGTCGTCGGGCGGAACTGGATCAGCGTGTTGATGCGCGGAACGTTGCCAGCGACGAGCAGGGCACGAGAGCCCTTGTCGAACAGCGGCTGGATCATGTCGAACCGGCGGAACTCGGAGACGATGATCGACTTGCGGACCCAAGCGCGAATCCTGGCGATTTTGGCCGCACGCTGCGGCGCGGTGAGCACCGGCCCGCCCGGCGCGTCGAGCGACATGAAGAACGGGTCGTCGAGATCTGCCCGACCGTCACCATCATCATCCGCGAAGAACTCTGCGTTGATCTGGAAGGTGCCACCCTGGAAGATGATCGGAGCCACCTCGGCGACGCGGAGCACGTACAGGTTGTCCTCGCCGATCCCGATGTTCTGCCATCGCTGCCCGGTGTCACGGACGTAATCGACGTACGGGTTGTAGTAGCGGCCCGGACCCGTGCCCTGATCATTCAGGGGGTTCTTCAGCGAAATGTAGTAGCGCTTGATCGTCAGACCGGGCGAGACAGGAAGATTAACCTGACCCATAGGTGCAGGCGACGTTGGGTCCGCGATTCCCGTATCCGGGTTCACGTAGGCGCCGTTGCGTCGGTTGCTCGGATCACCCTTGGCGGGCATCAAAATGTCGAGCTTGGCGTAGGGCGCGAGGGCGGTCACGTCGGTGCCGTCCCAACCGGGAACGACCACCGCGAGCGAGCCCCTGTTGCCGTCGTTATCGCGAACTCCGGCGCTGTTCTCGATCTCGCGGGTGATCTGCTCGATCAGCCGTCGGCCGGACTCTTGCGCGGTGGTGAAGCCTTCGGCGGCTCGGGTGAAACTGAACGCCTGGATCATCGGGATGATGATGATCGTGAGCATGATGGCGGTAATCGCCAACACCGTGAGCAGTTCGACCAACGTAAATGCGCGTCGCATCATTCGGCTCACAGACTGTCCTCCTTGGTTAGGAACGTATCGGTTTGCACTCGGCGCCATGCTCGACCCCATCGCTCAAAGTTCTCTAGGTTTACGGCTTCGTCGTTGGTGAGGGTGAACGAGGTCGGATTCCACAGGGCGCGAACCGACACCGAAGCTCCTCGAATCCCGCGAACGCCGTAACCGTAGCGGGCATAGTTAATGGACACCGCATCTGCCGCCTGTGTTCGAATATCGATGTAGGGCAGCCCGACGGCGGGGTCGGCCGGGGAGTTGGTGATCACAAAGTCTTGGTTGAGCAGCTGGCGCGGCTCGCCGCCACCGGCCACGTCGTACCAGATCTTGCCGATCGTGACCTTCTTGCCAAGGTCCATCCGCGGGAAGTAGATTCGAGTCAGCGACTCGCCCACCGCCAAGGGCGAACCCAGGTAGTACTGGCCTGCACCACCGGCATAGAACTCAGCCACCCCGGGCGTACCGAGCACGCTTCGGTAGCTTGCCGCTGCCTTCGTAACTTGGACGGCCCATTCGCCGACCGCCGAGTACAGACATCGCACAGCCCGACCGTTTGCGGTTACCGTGCTCGGAGCCACGTCGCCAGGGAAGATGACTCCGATCTGGACTCCGTTCGCCGGGTTGTTGTCGGCGTCGACAAACGTCACAAGACCGATCGAATAGTCGATGCGCAGGCTCGCCTTGCTGACGATGCCACCGGTCTCCATGTCGAGCACGATGAAATCTCGATTCTCGGTGCCGCCCAGCTCATCGCTGACGAATACATTGAGTCCCGGCCAGAACTTGCCATCCGGGCCGACACGGTTGGTCGTCATCAGATTGCTGAGCTTCAGGCGCTGCTCCGTCGGGTACGAGTCTGAGATTCGGAACTCTTCGCGGATGATCCGCCAGTCGTAGACATCGTAGTCGACCTTCGCCACCAGCGGAATCCGGCGGCCGTTGCGCTGCTCTTGGGCATTGTAACCGGTCGGGTTGAACAGGATCAGGCCAAGCGTCTCGTCGAGGAGTTGATACTCATACGGATCGGCGGTGAACCCTACGACCGGATCGAAACGTCGAGCGAGCCGGATCGAATCCCACTCGGCACCATGGAACGTCTCGCCACCCTGGAGGCCTGCGTAGGCCGAGAGCGGGAAGTTAACGTAGCCGGCACCGGCGGGAACAGAAATCGTCGTGAGGACTTCGCGGCGCTGAGTAGCCCCACCGTTGCTCACCCACGCGGTCATCGCGAGTCGATACTTCCGGACTTTCGCCGGGTTGGCGGCAATCCAAATCTCCGCCGAGGGGTCGTCATCGTTGACCACGTAATATTCGAAGTCGCGGCGAACGAAGGGAGGCGGATCGCCGAACCGCTTGTTCATGTCGTTGCCGTACACCTGAAACAGGCTCTGGTAGCTCGGGTTGAACACTACGGGAGCAAACTGCAACAGCGTAAGGCCGCCGATTCGCGATCCCACTCGGCGCGGAGCGGGGACGGGTCCGCCTTCGCCGATGATCCGTCGGAAGTTGTTGGCCCCGCTCAGGTACGACCAGCGGCCAAGGTTGTTGCCGCCGGCGTCCAAGATGTTGCCGTTCTCGTCGATTCGATTGGTGAAGGGTCCGATATCGTCAGGCCCGCGATTCGGATCAGGCGAGATCACGACGTCGCTGCCGCTCCAGAGGTAGATCACCGGCAGAATCTGCTCGGGCAGTTGGTCAGTGCGGCCGCTGATCCGATCCATTTCGGTTCGGACAAGGTTCACCATCATCGTCGTGCTCCGCGTGTTCGCGATGATCTGGAATCCTCTCGGGAAGATCTGGATCACAGCCAGAATTCCAACCAAGAAGATCACGATCACCACGAGCAACTCGACCAGCGAGGTGCCTGACCGGCGGCTTCCGCAAATCGTCCGAAGTTCCATCGTCACTAGTTCCTGAGGGCAGCCGGGCGCACGCCCGGCTGAGAGTCGTCGTTACGGAAGGACGCGCCAAGAGCGCTCAGCGAGCGTTCGTGAATCATAGGGCTTGGCGCTACCGCCGAGGAAGAGAACGAGGTCTCTCGTGAGCCGCCGGGATGTGTTATCCGGCTCGTACTCGCGGAAGAACGTGTTCCAGGTAATGACCGTATTGTCGGGCGGATCGAAGTAGCCCAACTGGCGCGGATCGTCAAGAGAGGAGCCTGGCGCACCGCTTGGCGTGCAACCGAGATCACTCGCAAGACCCCAACGGGTCCAGAAGAGTGAGTAATGCAACTCGGTTCGAGGGCCGAGAGGCGTCTTGACTCGGGACACGTCGTATCCACTCACGGCATAAAACTCAGCATTGATCACGTTGTTCGTGATCGGATCGCGGCGCGTGACGGTGTCGGTGGGGCCGAATGCCTGTCGGGCGCACGCGTCGTCATCCGCGTTTGTAATCGCGCCATCGCCATTGTTATCGAGGATGGGGGCGGTGTTGAAGGCGCGAGGATCTTGCTCTGGCCACACCGCGAGCGTCGTCGCGTTGAACGCCTCGCGGTTGTAAGCGGGCTTGAAGCTGCTCATCGCCTCGACGCGCTTGGGATACAAATAGGACTTGAGCTGGTCGGCCGGAATCACCTGGCCAATGTTGGGACCGGACTGGTACAGGGTCACATAGCCCAACAGCGCCGGCGGGTAGCCGCCTTGATCGACGCGATACAGCTGCAACGCCGCCCGGATCGTATTCATGCTCTGAATATCCGAGTTGCGGTAAGCGGAATCCTTGGCCCGCGCGATCACGGGAAATGCGATCGCCGCAAGAATCGCGATAATCGCGATAACGACCAAAAGCTCGATGAGCGTGAATGCAGTTTTTCTCATACGCACAACTCCGTTGTCACCCCACATGACATCAACCCCACATCACTAGACCGGGGCCCCGGTGAAAGTGTTCCCGCGGATTTCTCGCGGTGAATCTCCACTCGCCGACCCGTAGCCCAGTTTAGATAATTATCGACTCCCTGTACAAGTTGTTGGGAGAACATTGTCGCCACGATCGCGCCGAGGGCCAGGTACGGGCCAAAAGGGATCATCGTGTTGCCCGCCTCGAAGGTCTCGAGGTCATCGGGCACCGCATACGGATTCTCGCCGTACCACTTTTCGTAGAGCGGCACATAGAACAGTCCGATGATGTCGATCCCGATAAGGTAGCCAAATCCGCACTTGAGGAGCGAACCTAGGCTCTCGGGCACGTACGGTTCCTCGTCTTCTTCCTCGACTTCGGCGCTGGTAGCTCGTGTTCGAAGCCAAAGCACCTGCGCAATCCCAAGCACCGCGCCAAGGACAACGGCCAGCCCAAAGCTGATCAGCGCGACAGCCGGGAAGAGCACGGCACCGATTCCGCGCGCCATCTTGATATCCCCGTGGCCCATGGCGTCCTTTCCGAACAGAAGTCGGCCTAGGAACGCGATTCCCCACAACACGGCCACGCCGACCAGCCAGCCGGCAAGCGCGCTCGGCATGCCCCAAGTCTCCTTGAAGGGACTGTTGACCGAGTAGAGGTAGATGTTGTAGGCGATTCCGACGAAGGCGAGGAAGGCATTGATTTGATCGGGGATCAGATACAGTTCCCAGTCGATCCAGATGATCGCGACCAACGCGGCGGAGGCCGCCATGTAGGCGATGGCCCTCGGCCAATCCGCGTCGTTGATGAAGTATTGGTTCCAGATGGCGGCCCAAACGACGCCAGTGAAGAGCTCAACCGCAAAGTAGCGGCCGGGAACCTTGACTTGGCAATAGCGGCACTTGCCCGCCAGCATCAGCCAGCTGAAAAGCGGAATCAAATCCGCCCCGGAGAGGCGATGTCGGCACTTCGGGCAGATGCTGTGCCGCGGCTCGGAGAGCGACATCCCGCGCGGCATGCGGTAGATGACGACATTGAGGAAGCTGCCAATGGTAGCCCCCAACATGAGCCCAACGAGCCATGTCCACTCAGGGAACAACCTTCAGCCTCCTGCCCCTCATCCGTTCCATCTCCCTGCAACCCTCTTCGTCGCCAAGGCCTAACACCAAAGGAAGCCTGCCGCAGGGTGTGGCAGGCTTCCAGTTCCTCTCGACAAGGCTAATCGCCAGCGCCAGAGGAAAGACGTTCAATAACGCGGACCAGCGGCAAGAACATCGAAATGACGATGAATCCGACGACAAAGCCCAGACCGACAATCATGATCGGTTCGAGCGCAGCCGTCAAGGAAGCCAACGTAGATTCGACCTCCGCCTCATAGAAGTCCGCGATCTTTTGGAGCATGAAGTCGAGCGAGCCCGATTCTTCTCCGACACCGATCATGTGGACAACCATCGGCGGGAACAGCCGGGAAGCCTCGAGGGGCTCACCGATGCGGTCTCCTTCACGAATTCGCGCCCGAGCTTCCATGACGGCGTCGGACATGATCGTGTTTCCGACGGTGCCAGCGACGGTTTCCATCGCCTGCAGAATCGGAACGCCCGAAGTGAGCAACGTGCCCATCGTGCGGCTGAACCGCGCCATACAAATCTTGTGGTGGAGCTTGCCGAAGACCGGAACCTTCAGCTTCGCCCGATCCGCGACGCGGCGTCCGAAGCGCGTGCTCACGAACAGACGATACGCGAAGATGATCGCGATCAGCGACAGCAACATGATCCACCAGTTGTTCTTCAGGTTGTCGGCAAGCGAGATCAGGAACTGGGTCGGAGCAGGAATATCTTCCGCCTTCAGGCCCAGGTCAGTCAAGATGACCGCCCACTGAGGAACGAACCAATAGACTAGGAAGAAGGTGATGCCGACCGCCAAGACGAAGACCAAGACGGGATACGTCATGGCTGCCTTGACCTTACGGCGAAGTTCGACGTCCTTCTCCAAGAAGTGCGAAAGTCGCTGGAGGGACTCTTCCAAGACACCGCCGACTTCACCGGCGCGGATCAAACCGATGAAGAGGTTGTTGAACGAGCGCGGGTGCCGCTGCATGGCTCGGGAAAGGCTTTCGCCTCCTTCAACCCGCTCACCGACGTCGATCAGAATCTTCTTCAGCTTCGGATCTTGCGTCTGTTGGGCGAGAACGTCCAGACAGCGAACCAGCGAGACGCCAGCATCGACCATCGTCGAGAACTGGCGGCAGAACACCGCCAAGTTTCCGAGCTTGACCTTGCCATAGCGCTTGGGTTTCGCGCCTTTGGCTTTGATCATCGTAACTTCGGTGATCGTAAAGCCCTGCTCTTCGAAGCGCTTCCTTAGAATCTCCTCGCTTTCGGCCTCGGCGGTTCCCTTCTGGGTGCCGCCGCTCGCATCTCGGAATGTATAGGTAAAAACCGGCATCGTTCGGTCTCCTTAGCGTAACGTGATTACCGCCGGGGCGGTGCTCCCGCGCCTCCGGTTTGAGGCGTGTTGATCATCTTCTTCAACTCGTCGACGTTCTGGGCGCGGAGCATGGCTTCTTCCAGGGTGACAAACCCCTTCAGGTAGAGATCGCGAAGGCTTTGATCCATCGCAACCATGCCGTGCGCGGCGCTCGTTTGAATCATGGACGGAATCTGGTGGGTCTTGTTCTCACGAATCAGGTTACGGATAGCCGGAGTGGCGATCATAACCTCGATTGCAGGTACGCGACCGGGGGTATTCGCCCTCGGCAACAACTGTTGGGCGACGACCGCCTGGATATTGTTCGCGAGCTGAACACGAATCTGCTCCTGCTGTCCAGGAGGGAAAACGTCGATCATACGGTCGATCGATTCGGCGCAGTTGTTCGTGTGCAACGTAGCGAAGACCAAGTGGCCGGTTTCAGCGGCGGTAATCGCCAACTGGATCGTTTCGATGTCGCGCATTTCACCGACGAGCAGAACGTCGGGATCTTCACGAAGCGAGGAGCGAAGCGCCGCAGCGAAGCTGCGGGTGTCACCACCCAACTCACGCTGGTTGATGATGCTCAGCTTGTGGGCGTGAAGATATTCGATCGGGTCCTCGATCGTGATGACGTGGAGGGCTCGATTCGTGTTGATGTGGTTGATCATCGCCGCGAGCGACGTCGACTTACCAGAGCCCGTGGGTCCCGTGACGAGAATCAAACCACGAGGCTTCTCGGTCAGCGACTCCAAGATCGGCGGCAGGTTCAACTCGCGCACCGTCGGAATCCGCTGGGGGATCAAACGAAAGGCGGCGGCGAGCGCACCACGGTCGCGGTAGTAGTTCACGCGGAACCGAGCGCGGCGCGGCAACTGATACGAGAAGTCGAGCTCGAGGATGGTCTCGAACTTGTTGATGTTCTCGTCCGAGAGAATGTCGTACAGCATGCGCTGCAGAACATTCGGGCTGTACTTCTCGAAGTTCAGCCGCTTGAGCGCACCGTCCTCGCGGATGACCGGCTCGGAAGCGGCACACAAGTGGAGGTCGGACGCATTGCGATCGACAACGATGTGCAACAGCTCATCAATGTGAAGATCTTCAAGCGAACGTGGTGCTCCGGCCTTGGGGGCCTCCGCCTCCGGAGTTGCTCCGGGCATATCAAAGTTGGGGACTGGATTCGACATAAGCTCTCTTCTGTTAGTTTTGGTCTGTGGCAGATTTGCTGGAGGGCAAACCCTCCAGCAAGATATCAGTAGCCGGCGGTGAAGACGACGCGCATGACTTCTTGCGGGTCGGTCACACCGGACAACACCTTATAAAGGCCATCCTCGCGAAGTTCCTTCATTCCATTGGCCTTCGCCGCGTCCTTGACGTCGGCGAGCGGCGCACGGCGAACGACGAGTTCGGCGATTTCCGCGTTCATGAGCATCAGCTCGTGAATGCCCGTTCGACCGCGGTATCCGGTCATGCGGCAATTTTCGCAACCCACCGGCCGATAGATGGTAATCATCTCATCGGGGTCGGTTGCGTTCATACCGAAGCGGCGTAAGTCCATGGCCGGAACCTCATACGGCTCCTTACAATCCGAACACAGACGTCGGGCAAGCCGCTGGGCGAGAACGCCAATGACGGTTGCCGAAATCAGGTACGGCTCGACACCCATGTCGATCATACGAAGGGTGGCCGACGGGGCATCGTTCGTGTGAAGCGTGGAAAGCACCAAGTGGCCCGTCAGCGACGCTTCAATCGCGATTTCCGCGGTTTCAAGGTCACGCATTTCACCGACCATGATGATGTCGGGGTCTTGCCGGAGGAACGCGCGGAGGCCAGTAGCGAACGTCAAGCCCGCCTTTCTGTTCACCTGGACCTGAGCGATACCGTTCAACTGGTACTCGATCGGGTCTTCGACCGTAATGATATTCACGCCGACGGTGTTCAGTCGGTTCAAAACCGAATACTGCGTGGTCGTCTTGCCGGAACCCGTGGGACCCGTGCAGAGGAACATGCCGTTCGGCTGGCTGGTGAGTTCTTCGATCTTGAGCTGATGCTCGTCGGTAAAACCGAGCTTCTCGAGACCGATCATGACGCTCGACTTATCGAGAATACGCATGACGATCTTCTCGCCAAATGGCGTGGGGATCGACGATACACGAAGATCGTATTCTTTGCCTTCGCTGCGGATTTCGATACGGCCGTCTTGTGGGATTCGGCGTTCGGCGATGTTCATGTCGGCCATGATCTTCAAACGCGAGATTAGAGCCGCCATGAGGTTCCGCGGAACCGTCATCGCTTCCATCAACACGCCGTCAACCCGGTAACGGATGCGAACCATCTTGGACTGAGGCTCGACGTGGATGTCCGATGCACGGTCAACGATCGCCTGCTGGATCAGCGCGTTCGCCAGCTTGATGATCGGGGCCTGCTCGGCCATCTTTTCGCCGTCGTCCTGCTCGACATCTTCCGATGCGGGACGGGCGATCTGCGCGCTCGCAATAGCGCTGCGGATATCGCTGCCAAAATTCGTGTTGTTGACGGCCCCGGCCTGTTGAGACACCGCGGAACCGGCGGCCATCGCCGTGTTCGCGGCCGTGTTGATTGCCGAAGAACCGCCGTAATACTTTCGGATCGCATCTTCGATGGCCGCGGGGAGGGCCATCACCGGGATCGCGCGACAACCCGAAGCTAATCGAACATCGTCGAGGGCCTGGATGTTCGTCACATCCGACATCGCCACGTACAGCGTGTTGCCTTCCTTCTTGACCGGAATGATCGAGTGATTCTTGGCAATTTGCTCTCGAACCACGTTGATGGCGCTGCTCTCAACCGGGAACCGGTCGAGATCGACGAAGTTGTAGCCCATCTCCTGGGCCTTGGCCATCGCCACTTCGCGCTCGCCAACCATGCCGAGCTGAACCAAAATCTTGCCTAAGTCAGCCTGATTCGTCTGTTGCTGAACTTTCTTGGCCTCCGCCTCTTGGTCATCCTTCAGATAACCCTTCTGCTTCAACCAGTCTGCCATCGGCATCCGCGGTAACGCCATCTACCATCCACCCCACTCGGTCCAAACAAACGCCACGATCACGACGCATTCCGCGACCATAGGCGGTTATTGTAGACCATTCGGCCCAAAATTCCGCCAAGGCTTGACCGGAACGTCATCCTTTTATCAGGACGGGCGCCAACCTACCGCTGGTTCGGCCCCTTGCCCGTCGTTTTCGCAGGTTTTCCACCACCGTGGGAACTTTGGTTGAAATGCCCTTCGTAGGCATAGTCGGTCCGTGCCCAAAAGGCACAAGATCTCCTAAGACACTCGAGGGCTGACCCTGGCAGCCCTTTTATTTTCCGGACCTTGGTTCGGTTTTGGTTCGAATGGCTCGTTGCAGAATTGTCAGCGAGGTGAGGAATCGCCTCGTTTGAACGTATAATGTAGATGCTGAGGAGCGTTGCGATCCCTCTCCGGGACCAGGCTCAGCCATCGAAACCGCGCTCGCAATCTGATCGGTTGCGGGCGCATTTTTTGTTTCCGCTACCGGCAAACGGAGACCAAACGCATGAATACGCTCGAAACCAACCTCAAAACCGACTTCCACGTCGCTGACCTCGGCCTCGCCGATTGGGGCCGAAAGGAAATCGCCATCGCCGAGACCGAAATGCCCGGCCTCATGGCCATCCGCGACGAGTTCGCCAAGTCGCAGCCCCTCAAAGGCGCGCGAATCGCCGGCTCGCTGCACATGACGATCCAAACGGCCGTGCTCATCGAGACGCTCGCCGCACTCGGCGCGGATGTCCGCTGGGCGAGCTGCAACATCTACAGCACGCAAGATCACGCCGCCGCCGCGATCGCCGCCGGGGGTACGCCCGTGTTCGCCTACAAGGGCGAATCGCTCGACGAGTACTGGGAGTACACCCACCGCATCTTCGAATGGGCCGACGGCGGCACGCCGAACATGATCCTGGACGATGGCGGCGACGCGACCCTCCTCATCCTGCTCGGCAGCAAGGCCGAGATGGATGCGAGCGTGCTCGACAACCCGGGTAGCGAAGAGGAAGTCTGCCTCTTCAACAGCATCAAGAAGAAGCTGGCCCAGGACCCAACGTTCTACAGCCGCGTCAAGGCGAACATCAAGGGCGTCAGCGAAGAAACCACGACCGGCGTGCATCGCCTCTACGAACTCCAGAAGAAGGGCGAGCTTCCCTTCCCGGCGTTCAACGTGAACGACAGCGTTACCAAGTCGAAGTTCGACAACCTCTACGGTTGCCGCGAGTCGCTGGTCGATGGCATCAAGCGCGCGACCGACGTGATGGTCGCGGGCAAGGTCGCCGTCGTTTGCGGCTACGGCGACGTGGGCAAGGGCTCGGCCCAGGCGCTTCGTGCGCTCAGCGCTCAGGTGTGGATCACCGAAGTCGATCCGATCTGCGCGCTGCAGGCGGCGATGGAAGGCTACAAGGTCGTGACGATGGATTACGCCGCCGACAAGGCGGACATCTTTGTCACCGCGACCGGTAACTATCAGGTCATCACCCACGACCACATGGCGAAGATGAAGAACAACGCCATCGTGTGCAACATCGGCCACTTCGACAACGAGATCGACGTCGCGTCGCTCGAGAAGTACGAGTGGGACGAGATCAAGCCGCAGGTCGACCACATCATCTTCCCCGACGGCAAGCGGATCATCCTGCTCGCCAAGGGCCGGCTGATCAACCTCGGCTGCGGCACGGGTCACCCGTCGTACGTGATGTCGTCGTCCTTCGCCAACCAAGTGCTCGCGCAGATCGAGCTCTGGGCCAAGCAGGGCGAGTACGCGCCCGGTGTGTACGTGCTGCCGAAATTCCTCGATGAGAAGGTGGCGCGACTTCAGCTGACGAAGCTGGGTGTGGAGCTGACTCAGCTCACCCCGAAGCAGGCCGACTACATCGGCGTGCCGGTGGACGGCCCGTACAAGACCGACTCTTATCGGTATTGAGTTCGGCTGTGGGATGTCGGATGTCGGATTTGGCTTTCGGCCGCATCCGGCATTCCACATCCCTCACGGTCTACGCCTGCCGGGATTAACCCCCGGACACTCCTCGCAACCACATTGGTTTTCAACCTATCCAGTGGCCACGGCGTCCGCTACTACACTCACCGTCAGTTAACCCTTGCGCTTTCTAATGACCAGGTTGCGCTCTTCCGGATAGAGCGTGTAGACGATTTCCCACCCCGAAGGCATACCCTTAACGCCACTCGCGACTTGAGCTGATTTGCCGAGCTTGGTCCACTTCACGCTGGAGGTCGGGATGCCCAAGGCTGCAAAGAACTTCTGCCATGTCGCTCTACGGTCCTTGAGACTAAAGACAAACATCTCGGGGACGGCTGCACCAACCGCTTCTTCAGTGAGTCCCTCGATCCAGGGCAGCGATGCGGTGAAGTCTCGGAAACCCGAGACTGTGAAGATCCGCTTAGAAAGGGATGACTTGCTTTCCGGGCGGCTCTTTCCGAACTTCCCCTCTATCTCGGCTACGGTCTTACCGGCGACGTTAAGAATCGAGTTCTTGGTGGCCCCCTGTGCTTCACTGAGCAGGGGCAGCGCGACGATCGCGCAGACGACAAATCCGATGTACGTTACTCGTTGGATCATCTTTCTCCTCTTCTTAGGCGCGGCAGGTGAGCCTCCGTGCCCTAAACCTGACGGGATCTTGACTTGGTCAAGGCCGAACTACCGAACTCAATAGAACGCCCGGACAGCCACGGTCCACTTGTCATCGTCCTGATATACGCTGAAACCTCTTAGCCCCTTGATCTTGACTTTGGACTTGACATTCCACTCACGGAGGTTGGCGAATCGCTTCGCCTGATCGGGTACTGGCCGAGCGTTGGATGCCGTGATGGTTACCGACTTAGGGTCGATGCCGACCCGCTGCAAGGCCCCCTGTGGGGTCAGGCCTGACGCATTGAACGTGAAGAAGAGGTCTCCGATCTTTTTCCCGTAGATTAGTGCGGTCGCCACCACCTTCTGCGACACGGATTCAACATCCTTCAATCTGAACATGATGTTGACCAACTGAGCACTGGGCACTTCCTGAGTTGTGACCTCATATTTGGCGAGTGGTCCCTCCTTAAACAGGAGGCGAGTCACGGCATCTCCATCCTCACTCTTTCCTGGCTCTGCGGTTGCTTGTTCCAAAGGAATCTGGATCGCCTTAGCGAGCGTCTTCCAATCTGAAGGGCTGCCGTCAACCTCGAATAGGATGCGTGAATTCGCCCCACTTCCGTAGGTGACCTGTACGTAGGCGTTCCGGATACCCGTCAGCGGTAACTTCCATTTGCCGTCAAGAGGCTTGAATGCGGGAAAGTCACGCGCGAAGTCAGGCGACGACGCCGCCCGCCTCCAATCGACTCGTTGATTCGGATTGAGATATTGCACCAGAGCCGTTGACTCGGTCTTTCCTAGTACTCGACGGCCCTCCTCAGGAGTCACATGGGAAAGCCACTCGACCAACTTTCCAGAGCCAATGATGCTGGCGAGAGTGGCTTGGTTCGGCGCCAGCGATGACGTTGGGCTATCCCCAAACAAGGCCCGCACCATCCGCTTTTGATCAGAAGCGGAGCCCGTTGTGTGCCCGCCGAGATGAGTGAGCAGCGTAATCTTGCTCCCATAGCCAGTGTGCGAAACGAACCCCTGCCTCGCACCAGGATAGTTGTAGTCCTTCTCTCCGACCAGCATGATGATCGGGCAGCTCTCGGGTAGCGGCGGGCTCCCTGCACCGGTGAACGAACCCATTTGCAAAACGCCGATGCAGTGCTCCGCCAAGTGCCTTGCGGCCAACTCAGCTGCGAATCCGCCAGCGGAGAACCCAGCGAAAACGATCTTCAAACTTGGATTCAAGGTCCTCATGTGATTCGCAACCGCGATCGCAAGCGAGGCAAGGTAGGCGTGTTTACTCTGCGCGGCACTTTGGATGGCCGCAGATCCAACGCCCAGCCGAGCACACTCGTCCGGAACGAGTGAGCCCGCGGACCCGCCCGGCGGTATATTGATGATGACCTTGCGCAGCGACTTTAGGCCGCTCCCCTTCGGATAAGCCAGCCGAACCTTGATCATCGGTAACTTCTGGTCGCTGCTCAACAGGACTCGCGGATGGATGGTCACGGCAACGCTGTTCACGCCATTGACACTGACAGGCGAGCCAACCCCCTCCACGAGGAGTGGGCTCCCTGCAGGCACGGTCATCGTAGCCTGATCGTAGAGTCCGGCTCTAGGGGATGCCGGGAGAGGCGACATGAGCGTTAGGAGCGTTGCCGCCACAGCATGAAGCAACATAGCCTCATTTTGGGCTTCTTGCCCATGAGAACTTCGCGGGAACTTAGGGGATGAAGCTACGCGAATCAGAACTTACCGTAAGTTCCCTTTGAATGCGATCCGATCGATGCCTACACTGCACCCCATGATGATCACATCACTCGTCGCGATCGCCACCCTATCGTCGGCTGGAGTCCAGTCCGGCGCACCAACTCAGATCTCGCAGTCGTTGCCGCGTGTTGCGGATGTCCTCGGAAAGCCTCTGTCCGACGGCGCCAAGGCTATCAACACCCACTTCGGCAAGGACCAGGATTGGCAGGAAATCGACCACCCGAACGGCAAGTACTCCAGCTTAGTGCTGAAACGTGATCCGAACCCCGAAACCGAAATGAAGGAAGGGCGCTTGCCGTGGATGGTGTATCAGGTCACCAGCGGACCCACGCGCGGTCGAGGTCTCGTTATTCACAGCGTTTCATTCAGCTGGGTCGGTGCCACCAAGTGGCCCGGGGCACTGAAAGCGGTTGGTCTCGACGCAACAGGAGTCAAGACTGCTGATGCCAAGCCCATGCAAGGCACGAGAAAGGCAACGAGCCTTGGCGGAATAAAGGGTTTGCCCAGTGGGGCTGCGGTCACACTGTACGAGATCGACTACAAAGGAGCAACAATGTTCCTTCTCACCTTCCATGTCGACATTACGAAGCCGTGATGTTGGGGAGACATGCCCTCTCCTCGGGGTGTCCGGGGGAGGGCATGTCCGATTCATCATGGGGACGCAACTGAGTCAGCACTCAGTTGCGCCTAGGACTTCTTCGTTGTTTCGATGTCGACGAACAACTCTGTGTCTACGATCTTTGCTTCCTTGTCCAAGGATTCGAGAACGCGAACCGACACTGTTGCATCCTTAAGCCCGTGATCAGAAACGTCGTAGGTTCGGTAAATGGTCGGCCACAGTTGCTGAAATGCCTTTGGATCACCGCTGTACCGCTCCCTTTGCTCCTTTAGCCACGCCTCATGAGCAGAGTCGTCACCTGGCTTGCCGCCGTCATGGTATGGGGTGGACACCTTCGCCTTTGCCAAACCCAGCTCCTTGAGCGCAAACTCGATCGGTGTGCCCGGCTTGAAGTAGATTTCCATAAAGGAGACCCGAGGGTCTTTCCACCAGTACGTGAATCTGACTGAGGTCGCGCGAGGCATCAAGTTCGTGATCTTCTTGCCCTCGTAGCCAGTGAAGTGCACCGTGTAACCGTGCTGCCCCGACTTCCCGGGCTTGGGATCCTTGCCGAGTTGCTTCTCGACATCCGCCTTTCTTGCATTCCAGAACTTGGCGACAAATCCGGTGGCCTGAGGCGGAACACCCAACAGCGCCGTCAACGATGGGGTGACAGCGTTGGCGACTTGGGAGTCTGCGGCGATCGAAAGCGAAGGCGACGGGGCTATCCCCCACCCCCATTTAAGCTCCTCTAGGTTCCACATCGTTAGTTGCGGACCCTTTGCAGGATTCTTGTCAGTACTGAACTTCACCGTCCACTTTCCGTCCTTCGTCTTTGCCGACCAAGCTTCCGCAATACTAGGCCCGTTGGGGGTCATCCGAGCGAACTCGGTGAACATGTCGCGAGACAAGGGTGCGGCCTGCAGAACCTGAGTCAGACTCTGGCCCACCTTACCGTGAACCGTCACCTCCCAGGGCTTTCCAACGGCACGGGTAGCGCCTCGGAAGCGAACGCCAACGGTGATCTCTGGACGCGCGAAGTGGGAGTACCACTCCTTCACTTTCTTGCGGGCCTTGGTATCCTCGTGCTCGAACTCCTGGTCTTGCAACGGCTCAAAGGTGGAGAGAGCCTCGACCGGCTTTCCGTAGGCCTTGATCCAAGCCTCCTCGGTCCTTTCGCACAGCGCCAGGAAGTCGAGCGGCTTTTCTGGAACAATTTGCTTGGTCGCGTTGATCCGCTTCGTCGCTGAGGCAATGGTCGCAGCGGGAACATTGATACTCAAGACGCGCTCTTGAGAGTTCCAATATGGGTTCCACTTGGTCGACAGCCCCGTGATCGCCATGCCAGTGAGCTTTCCACCTTTGGGGTCAATGGCCACCGCTTTCAATGCGACTCTCCAATCGCTAACACTCTTTGGGAAGACCACTTGAATCTGACCAGGAATCAACTCCTCGCTCTTGCGAAAGGCCACGATCGAAGTAGCCGCTTTGAATGGGCTCTTGAAAGTGCGCCACTCACCGATTCCTCCCTGGTCACGGGCGGATATCGGCTTGCCGAGCAGCGGGACCAGCTCGTCGAATGACTTGCCTGCGATGTCGTTGAGCGTGACGGCTGCGTTCTGCGGAGTCAACAGCACCAAGGCCAGGATTAGGGTTGTGTTCATGACACCCCCAGATTGCTCGAGGGATATCCATGAGTTGGAGGCAAGATACAGGAAGTTCTCGAATCTTGACTAACTTACGCGTTGTTCCCGAGGGATCGCTTGGCCGTGTCCCTCACATCAAGACTGGGCAGCGCTCTCGACCACGTCGTCCGCCTCGGCCCCGCGGACATTGCCTCAGCCGGAGACTAGACGCACACTTTCATGGTACCGGGCAGCCTTGGAGATCGTAACTTCTCTCCGCGAGGTTCACACGGAGAGAAGCAGTTCGATTCGGTACTCGTGCTTAAATGTGCCGAGCGCTATCTACCAGGGATCTTGAACGGTGAACTCAGTGAACGATGGTTGGCCATCCGTGTAATTCCTCCCAAATTGAATCACCTTTCCCTTGATTCTGGGATAGGTGATGACCTGCCAGGAATAGGCGTACTTGGTCGTCTCGGGAGTCTTGTCCTCGCGCCACTTCATCTCAGACAACTTCGCCTCAGGCATACCGAGGGAAGTCAACACGGATTGAACATCGGTGTCGCCGGAGCACATGATCGACAGGCGCGAAGCCTTCGGCGACTTACCTTTGAAGTTCATCGAAACGCTGGTCGCGCTCGGAAGCAACTTCTTGAAAGATGGTCCGAGCTTAGTAAAGTCGAGACCCTGCAGGTAGTCCGGCTTAGCGTAGTGCGACTTGTCGATGCGGGGCGTACCAATCAGCTTGGCCAGAGAAGCTGGAGTACCGTTCCAGACTTGGAGGATTAAAGGGGTCTTTGATGGCTGCGCGAGGATGACGGCAGGCACGAGCAGGAGACTCGCGGAGACGAGTGTGAGGCAGAGATGGGTTCTGTTCTTCATCGGCCTCAATTGTATGACGGTTCCTGAGCAGGGCCAACGAAACTTGATGGAAGTTGGGTCGAAGAGCAATACTTCCCGAAAGTTCCCGACCAAGCTACTATCACTTTTCGGTACGATCCACCCCTGATGATCACATCACTCATCGCAATCACCGCTCTCGGCCTGCCCGGACAGCAGGCAAAGATCACGCCACTGCTCGACGCCAAGGCACTGCTCGGGAAGACTCAGAAACAAGCGACGGCGATCCTGACCAAGCGCCTTGGCAAGGCACCATCCTGGCTTAACAGTGAGGATGACAATGGCACGCCTTACTTCATCTTCCTGGTCTATAAGCACACAGAAGACCTGGCTACAGGTTACAAAGTGTTTGATAGTCGCCCTGGCGGTCCGGCAGTTCAGCAAGTTCAGATCGGAGTCAAGGCTCGTCGGGCCGTACAATGGGTCAGGCTGTCGGTTTTTGGACAGCTTGAGTGGAAGTCGGTACTGCCGCTCCTAGGGCTCGACGCTGCCAATGTGACTGCAGTTCCGAGAGGTAAGCACGGAGTCGAGCTTCGAGGAGTGAAGGGTCTGCCGAAAGGAACGGTCGTCACGTACGTCGCTGACCCGAATGATCACATGCTCCAGAAACCAGTGAGCACCTTGACGATCGGCAACGTCCCGCTTATCTAGGCCCGGCGTCCTCAGCTTCACCTGCTGAGCCCGTATCTCCAACCCAGCGGAATGCGGAAGCAGACTCCATGCGCAGGCGGTCGGCGAGCGAATGCTCCCCGGCCGCCGCCTTCGCCCGCGATAACTGCAACTTCGTCCGGGCGACCCATCGAGGGTGATTCTCCCGCTCCCAGTACTCCAGGCAATCCTTCAGCATCTGGTCCGCCTTCTCAAACTCACCACGATCCAACAACACGAGCGCCTCTTGCGCACGCACATCCATGAGCAGCGCACTGTTGACTCCGCGATTTAGCCCCGACCGCGCCGTGGCGAACCAGGCCAGCGCTCCCTCGGAGTCACCTTCTGCCGCGCTGAGCGTGCCCAAATCACGCTGCACAAGGGCCATGCCGACTCCGTCGCTCGAGGCGGCGTATCCCTCTAGCGCCAGTCGCATCCACGCCTTAGCTGCCCCGTAGTTCTTGAGCTTAAGCTCTGCCGCCCCCAGCGCCTGTTGGAGTGCGGGATAGGTCGAGGTCTCTCCGGTACGTTCTCGGAGTTGAAGCGCCAAGTGGTAGCCGTCGCGGGCCCGGGCAACTTGACCCTGAGCAAGGTCGACATCGGCGGTCATACGGGTGGCTTCCGCTTGCCCGGCCAGATCATCGTGACGGGTCGCCAATTTCATCACAGCTGCAAACTCGACCCGCGCCTGATCGTATCTGGCCTTATGGTAATGCTCGGTGCCAGTCGCTAGGCGATCAAAGAAGGTCACCCTCCAGTAAGGGTCTTGAGCTTTCACCGACAAATCTGGCTGTCGGAACCCGAGCCACCCGCCAAGCACCACGACGATCAGGGCCACTGGCCAAAGAGTCACGAGTCGCGCTCGTCGGGGCCGGAGTTCCGAATCACCAACTGGTGAGGGCAGCGCGCCAAGGTTCTCATCGATCGCGACGAATGCGTCGTCCCACTCGATCTCAAGCAACTGGAAGGCCAGTTTTACGGTTGCACGATCGACTTTCTCCCCGCGAAGCAGTCGGTCAACCGTCTTCTCGCTCAGGTGAAGGAGCTCGGCCATGCCACGACGGGTCAGCTTCCCCTGACGGCGGTGTTCGCGCCAAAGAGCCTCCAGGCGTTCTTCCACGATGCGAATCGCCGGTTGCGTGAGTCTTATGCCCCTCGAACGCCCATTACTTTGTGTGGCCATAGCGAATCATCGAAGAGTACCGCCTGCACAGCCGGACAGTAACAAGAAACCAATGCTCTTGCGTGTCTAGCAGCTGGTCTTGCGCCGCCGAACAACCAGCGCGGCAACGCCGGTCAAGATCAGCCCGCTTGCGGGTTCCGGCACCGCGTTTGCCTGGACCCAAGTCTGAATCTCCGGAACGGTCAGGTCGATCGCGCCAGTGAGCATGTAGGGCACACCGCCATTCTGGGAAGCGAACCCGTAGTTCGGCAGTGAACTGTTCGTGCTCCCCACGAACGAGGTCACTCCGACC
Organism: Methanoregulaceae archaeon; assembly: GCA_020850325.1. Lineage (GTDB taxonomy): Bacteria > Armatimonadota > Fimbriimonadia > Fimbriimonadales > Fimbriimonadaceae > JANJUB01. The sequence goes on along the minus strand of JADZEW010000021.1, from coordinate 16,551 downwards.
AGCCGGTTGCCGATGAAGAAGCCGCCGCCCGAATCGCCTCCCGCGCCGATGGCATCGCCGTTCTCGATCAGCCAAGTTCCCAAGTACGGCCCAAAGCCCTGAAGCGTCGATTTGAAGTGCAGTTCGTTCTGGCCCGCTCGCCGCACACCAAGGCTGGTGACATGGTCATAGCCGTTGCCCTGCGCATTGAGCACACCCGTGTGGCCCCAGCCCACGATGGTCAAGTTGGAGTCGATGGGCGCCTCGGCACCCACCTCGTACCAGCCCGGAAGGTCTTGGGCGAAGTTCAAGATGGCGATGTCGTACGTCGGGTGGGCGGTTCGCTGGACCGCCGTGTAGATGTTGCCTTGGACCCCATAGGTGAGTCCGGGCACGTGCTTGGCGGTGATCACGGATCTCGATCGAATGGCGGTCGCACTGCCACCGCCCGCCTGGCCAACCCAGGTCCACAGTGTGTCGGGAGCGGAGTTGGGCATGAGGGCAAACGCCCCTGAAGATAACGTACAGGCAACGAGGACGGCGAGCGAGTGCTTCGGGCCCATGGTGGTTACATTCTATACGGGTTCGGCACACCGGCCCTCGCTTTTTATGCGGGGTTTGGTGGCTCGACACTCACCAACTCGACCTCGGGATAGAACACCGCCAGGGCTTCGTCGAAGGTCGCGAGCTTGCCGCCTTTTGAACGGGCGAGCGCGACGAGGTAGGCGTCGGTGACTTGCTTGTGGTCCCCGATCATCTCAAGATCCACGCCACGGTAAGACAAGTCGTCGGGCCAAAACTCGAACCCCGGGAAGGTCGCCAGCACCGCGAGCATCTCTCGTGCGACGCGACGGTCATTCGGATATTGCCACTTAAGGAATCGAACCAGAGCACCTTCAGTGATCGGACAGACCGCAAACTGCTCGACCGAAGCGAGCCAGCGCTTCGCCCGCGCATGGAACTGATGCGATGAGGATGCCCTTGCGATGAGCACATTCGCATCGGCAAGGAAAGTCAATCCTCATCCTCCAGGAATGCCTTGACTTCTTCATATGTGATCAGGCGACCGATGTCAAGGGTCGGGAAACCAAACTCGTCCACGACGATGCGGGCTTTCTTGGTCGCATTCGGGGCATACACCTGCAGCAGGGCCTCGCTGAAGATCTTGCCCAAGCTGACCTTGCGCGCCCGCGCCGCTGATTTGGCGACTTTCAGCGCCTGCGGATCCAGATCGATCGTCGTCCTCATATCATCATTATGACGCCGCATCATCGCATCATGATGTATTGATGCGCAAGCATAACGTTAGTGATGGTGCATCAACTCACCCGTTTGAACGCGCCAGAGTGCCGCGTAGAGCCCACCACCGGCGACCAGTTCGTCATGCGTGCCCGCCTCCAGCACCTTGCCCGCTTCGAGCACCCAGATCCGGTCCGCGTCGCGGACCGTCGACAGTCGATGCGCGATGACCACCGAGGTCCTGCCCTTCGTCACCGTAGCGAGCGAGCGCTGGATCGCGGCTTCGGTCTCGTTGTCGACCGCCGAAGTGGCCTCATCCAGCACCAAGATCGCGGGATCGCGCAGGATCGCCCGGGCGAGGGATAGCCGCTGGCGCTGACCGCCGGAGAGCTTCTGGCCCCGCTCGCCGACCACCGTCGCGTAGCCCTGCGGCAGCTCGACAATGAAATCGTGGGCCTCGGCCAGGCGGGCCGCTTCTTCGATTTCGGCATCGGAGGCATCCGGGCGACCGTACGCGATATTGTCCCGCACAGAGCCGTGGAACAAGAATACGTCCTGGCTGACGTAGCCCATCGCACCGCGGAGCGATGCGTAGCCGAGGTCGCGCACATCTTGGCCGTCGATGAGCACCCTGCCCTGCCGCGCGTCGTGGAAGCGCAGCAGTAGCCGCAACATCGTCGATTTCCCGGCCCCCGTGGCCCCGACGATCGCATGGGTCTCGCCCGCCGGCACGTGGAGCTCGATGCCATTTAAGATGTCGGGCCCATCCGCGTAGCCAAACGATACGTTCTCGAACTTGATCTCGCCTCGGATGGGCGCAGGCAGCGCCTTGACCCCTTCGGCCATCGTCGGCCGGGTGTCCATCAGCCCGAAGATGCGTTTGGTCGAAGCCATAGCCCGCTGATACTGGTCGAGCGTTTCGCCGAGGCGGGTCATCGGCCACAGCAACCGCTGGGTCATAAACACGAGAACCGAGTACAAGCCGACTTCGAGCCGCTCATTGAGCACCAGCCACCCACCGATCACTAGCGTACAGCTGAACCCGGTGAGGATAAACATGCGGATCAGCGGCACGAACGCGGCCGAGAATCGAATCGCGTCGCGGTTCGCCTGGCGGTAGTCGTCGGAAACCTGGGCAAGCCGGTCGGCTTCGCGGGTTTCGGCGTTGAACGCCTTGATCGTCGTGATGCCGCCGAGGTTCGCACTCAGCGTCGAGCTGAGTTCGGAAACCGCCTCACGGACCTTGCTGTAAAGGGGCATCAGCCGCTTCTGGTAGTACATCGAACCGAGCACGATCAGCGGAATCGGCAGGAATGCGAAGGTCGTGAGGAGCAGCGAACTCGCCGCGAACACCGCGCCGACGAGGACGACATTCCAGAACAAGTCGATGATCGACGAAGCGCCTCCGTCGAGAAATCGCTCGAGCTGATTCACGTCGTCGTTCAGGATGCTCAGCAGGCCGCCGCTCGTCGTGTCCTCGAAGTAAGCGACTTCCAGGCCCTGCACGTTCGAATACAAATCGGTGCGGATCTCGTGCTCCAGGGTTTGAGCGAGGTTTCGCCACGCGAGCGCACTCAGGTAGCCGAACGTGGACTCAAGAATCCAGATGCAGCCGTTGAGCACGGCGAGGATGACGAGCTGCTCCCACCGATCGGTGACGCCGAATGCAGTTGCCATGAACGACTGCTCGCCGCGCACGACGACGTCGATCACCGCGCCGATGAGAATCTCCGGCGCAACGTCCATCACCTTGCCGAGGGTGGTCCACGTGGTCGCGAGGGCGACCTTTCCGCGGTGGGGCCGCGCGTAACTCCAGAGTCGCTTCAATCCAGTATCAGTCAAGTGGTTATCCTTGCTCCTCAAACACGAATCCGATCATCGCTTTCCCGTCCGCCACGTCTCGCACCTCGCGGTGCCGCTCGACAAATCCTCGCTCGCCGAGGAACGACACAAGCTCCTCGGGCTCGAGAAGCCTCGGCTTCTCACCTTGAGCACACGCCTTCAAGGTGCCCGGCAACTCGCGGTTCGGAGTCACCATCGTGGCCATCTCGGTGGGATTCCGCTGGATGACGATGATCAGCCGCTCGCATTGAAGGCGGATCATCTCGGTGAGCGTGCGTTGCCACTGGGTGTGTTCGAGCACGAGCACGAGGATGATCACGTCGAATCCGGGCTCCAGTTGGGAATCCTCGACGTCGTCGACAAGCGCCTCGAAGTCGAGCCCTATCGATTCCGCCCGGGTCTGAACTTGCTCGATGAACGCCCGGCTCAGGTCCGTGAACACGCACCGATGCGGCAGGAGATAGTCGGGGGAAGCGACTTCCAGAAACTGCCCAGGTCCACAGCCTGCAAAGAGGAGTCGCTGCCCGACTTTACTCGATCCGCCGCAGACGAGTTCCCGCATGAGGTCGGCGTTGGCTTGCGCCTGACCCACGTTCGCCATGTGGAGTTCGTAGTCCTCAGGCGCGATCACGCTCGACCACGCCTCGCGAAGCGTCAACTGGCTTTCTTCTTCCACCCGAAGATGGTGGCACAACCAGCCCGACCCGGACGAACGGCTCTAGCCCTTGATCTTCAGCCAGAGATCGGGCAGCCATAGGCGCCGACCCAAATGACCCTGGTAGCCGGGATTCAGCGCATCGATGTTCATGCCGCTTGCCTCAACGCGGTCGAATAGGACTTCGACGCTCATCTTTGCGGGCAGGTGCCTCAGACACTCGATGACCGCGCCGCTCACCAACGGTGCCGCGAACGAGGTACCCGACCAGATCACCATGTTGGGGCCGATTCCGTAGCTTCGCAAGCCGGTTGCCGGTGCGCACGACTCGATTTTGCCATGGAAGTTCGAGAAGACCGCCTTACGGTCTGCTCCATCGACTCCGGTAACGGCGAGCACCTTGGAAATCCCTGCCGGGTCGTACACCATGTCGCGATTCTCATTGCCAGCGGCGGCAATCACCAGCGTGCCGTTGAGCTGAGCCCACTCGATAACGTCGCTGAGCGCGGGGACATTGCCCGGCGATCCCAGGCTGATGTTCGCCACTTCCGCGCCAACCGCAACGCTGTACGAGAGACCCTTGATCAGCCGCCAAGCGCTGGAAACCCCGTCGCTGTCGGCAACCCGCGCGATGACGAGCAAGCTCTTCGGAGAGATCTGGTCGATCAGCCCGGCGACAAAGGTGCCGTGGCCGACGCCCTCGTCGTACTTGCCGTTCAAGTTCGAGTCCGTGCGCCGGGCAACGTCGAGCGGCAGCGTGCCCGGCTCGACCGCGTTGTAACGGGCGACGGCCCTCGACCAGAGGCTGGTCAGGTTAGGTGCCAGGCCCGTGTCCAGCAGGGCTATTCGAACGGGTCGGCCCCACTGCAGCGTGAACGGTTTGTAGAAGCCAATCTGATTGAACACGCCGGCGTTGAGCGCATATCCGTTGTTCCGATCGTTGATCGCGCCGACCGTGCCGCCCTTGCCTCCACTGACCCCCTCGGGACTCTCCAGCTTTAGATCGTCCTCGACCCACGCCACATTGGGATTCGTCGCCATCTGAAGCTGGATCGCTTCCGGATCCAGCCCGGCGCGCACGAAGAAGAGATAGAACGGCGCGGCGGGAGCCTTCTCTTTGTATTGGATACCGTATTGGTAGGCAATCAGCGCAGGATTCGCACCCGGATGCAGCCGGGCGATCAGGTTTACCTGCCCGTAAGCTCCCGCCGAGGCGAGCGTCAAGAGCATCGGGGTCAATCTAAGGAAGCTACGTACGTTCATTTTGGTATCCGGCAAGCAAGATCAAAGCTCCCCAGAAGTAGGGGTGAGCAAACTGCGATCGGCAACGACCTCGGGCGCGCGCCAGGCTCGTGCGCACCGACTCTCCCTCGGCAAGGGCGTTCGCAAACGACTCTATGGTAACACAAGCTGCCTCGTCATCCAAGGGCCATTGTGCGGCAACAACCGCAGAAGCACCTCGCGCCAGGAAGGCGCGCGCCAATCCATGCGGCTCTTCCGGAAAGTCAAGATTGAACCGCGCGGTATCGCATGCCGCCAGAACCGCTAATCTCACGTCGAGTCTGCTCCGAGCGATTTCTACGCCAAACACCGGCCCATCTGAGAACTCCACGTAGCCAAACATCGGATTGTCTCCGTTGCTGCGGGCGTGGGTCGCTACGTGAAGGTAGTCCCACGATTCGGACAGTGAGTCTCGTGCCTGCTCGGCGGTCGTGCAGATCTTGGCGCTTGGGAAACAGCGCTGAAGCGCACGAACCTCTTGGGCAACCGCAGGCAGCGTCGGATCGAGCTGCGCCCAAATGCACATCCTGGGGCGGTCGGGAAGCCGCCAATCCGCCCCGGCCCGGAACTGAGGGCTCAGGGCCACAATCGGTTCCGCCTCGGAAAGCAGCGGCCAAGGCACCTGCCACAACAAGCCATCCGGGCAAATGGTCGACTCATGTTCGCCCAGCAACCGGCGCAAGTCCGCCACGAGTTCGTCGCAGGCGGCGCTGTCTACGGTGCGCAAACTCATTGGACCCATCATCTCAAACTGGAGCCAGCGCAGGGTGTCTTTGATACATCGCGTGGGCACGGACTCGACGCCATGGTTGCTGATCTTGCTAAAAGAATCGCCTAGGTCGACCCACACCGACGTCGATGCGCCTTCGTCGAACAAGGTGATCGCCGGGGTCGGTCCCAGTTGGGCAAACCCCATCATCAACTCGTCCCCGCGCAGTTTGACGGGCGGTGCGTAGCGCGCTCCGTCTGCCGGGGCCATCGTGGGAGTCTGGGCGCGCAACCACTCCAGTTTCTCCCGAAGAGGTTCGTAGGTTGGCGCGGCGAGAATCTCGTCGATGAGCGCGGCCGAGCGCGTCTGCGCGATCCACCGTAGGGCCTCACGGAGCGACTTGGGAGATCCCTCTTCGAGCAGCCGGACCAGAAACTCGCGGAGGGCAACGCCGCGGTCTCGCAGATACGCCGTGCGTGCCGCGACCGAACGCACCATCAGCCGGTCGGCGACCAACCCGCGCGCCATGCGCCGGTAGTCAGCCAATCGGCCGGTGTGCCTAGCCGTCTGCCAATCAAGTCTCCAACGCAAGCTGACGTATCCGAACCGCCGGATCAGCGGCCCGGCGAACTCCAGAGCTTCCCGATCACCCAACTGGGCCGCGGCGAGCGCAACCTCAGCCGCTGCAAATCGAGAACCCAGTGCCGCCAGCCGGCGGGCGATCGGCATCAGCCGACGACCGTTCGACTGCAGTTGAGCGAGTTCCGCCTGAGCAATGCGTTCCCAAGCTTCGTTGCCCGCCTTCCGGTAGGCACGCACCGCCTTTGAGAGGGCATCGCTGGCTTCTCGCGGTCTGCCCAAGCGATCCAGCGCCCGACCAAGCCCGAGCAAGTCATTCCCGCGGTTGAGCGGCATCGACCGAGCCAGGGGTTCCGCCGCTCGATAGGCACTCGCCGCCTCTTCGTAAAGGTTGAGCGCAAAGTAGGTATCCCCTAGGAACTCAAGGGTCCGGGCTTGGTCGGGCAGACTGTCCAGATCTTCTTCCAGCTGCCGAAGTCGTTCCCACGCGTCATCGAGACGTCCCGTCAGCAGATCAATACGCGCCAAGTTGACGTCAGCCTGCGCAGCATGGACCTCCATCTCGAGGGACTCGAAGATCGCTTTGGCCTCGATGGCATCGGCTTGGGCTCCGGGTAACTGGCCATGAAAGAGCGTGGCCGTGCTGCGACCTAGGAGGACAGCCGCACGCTCAAAATCCGTAGGCACGTGGTCGATGGCACGCGAGTACGCCTGCTGCGCCTCGCGATAGCGATCCTGCCAAATCAGCGCGTTACCGAGATTTAGGTTCGCCCGAGCGGCTTGCATTGGATCGAGAGGGGCGAGCCGCCGCGAGAGCCTCCGACCCAGGCGCACCGCTTCTTCACCCATTCCCGCTCGCGCAAACGAGTCAATCGCCCCTACGGTAAAAGTAAGCCTTTCAATCGGGTCGTGGGCGGCTTCGCCGGCCAAGAGAAATGCCGCCGCGCTCGGCTTCCACTTCCCTTCGGCTCTCAACGCGCCGCCGCGGGCTCGCCAGACGTAGTCGGCTCGATCTCCGCACTCGAGCAACAATCGATACGCCCGACCAAGACGAATCGCCGCCGAAGGGTCAGACCCCAGACACTGCGCAATCCGCAAGAAGTAAGCCTGGCTGAGGCCCTCCATCCCCCGCGACGCTAGAATGGCGGAACGATCGCCGCGCTCTAGCGCCTCGATCGCTTCAGCGGGAAGCATCTGCTTCCTCGGAAGGAGGATCGATCACAACCTCGACCCCCTCGCGAACGAGCCTCAGGCGGGCTTCTCCAAGAGCCTGAACGCGAAACTCCACCCGACCCTGCTCATCCAGCTCTGCGGGAAAAGCTCGCCAGCCTTCGCCCTCGACTCGGGCCATCACCGACCAGCCCTCTTCTTCGGGCTGATAGAGGATCCGAGCGCGCCCACCCTCAAACTCGTAGGCCGCTTGAACCGCGGTTTCGCCTCGCGCTCCAGCGCCAGCCAGCGTCGTACCGAGTAAGCGGACGGCAACCCGCACCGGCAGAGGGAAGATCGACTTTGCGGCCGCGGTGACGTCGGCAGGAGCATCGTAGAACCCGGCCCTCAAAGACCGAACGCCGCGCTCCAAGTCTCTAAGCACCCCCGCACAACTCGCACACTGGGCCACGTGCGCTGCCGCTTCGGCGCTCTCTCGCCCTTCCGCAAGATCCACGAGCGCCGCGAACATTCGTGAGCACGTTCCCTTCATCATGAATCCAGAGCCTCCGGCCGGTCCCTTTGATACAGCTTCCTTAACTTTTCGAGACATCGCGCGCGAGTAGGACCGATCGCGCCCATCGGCATCTCCAGAGACGACATGATTTCGTCGTACGATTTCTCATCGAGATAGAGCGCGGTGAGGAGTTGCTCGCATCGTCCACCGAGTTCGACCAAGGCGCGACGCCAGTAGTCGGCATCTTCCGCCTCGATGGCCAGGGCCTCGGCAGACGCTTCTTCGTCGGCCAGAACGTCGTCGAGCCGGTCAAGAACGGCAGCATCATCCACGAATCTCGAAGCGTTGCGCTTAAGCTTGAGGGCCTCTCGCGCAGCCGTCACGCTCAGCCACTTCGGTAGGGTCTCGGGTTGCTCGATGCGGTCGAGGTTGCGGTACAGCGCGAGAAATGTCGCCTGGAACACATCTCCCGCGTCGTCACTGCCCAGCCCGGTGCGCCTCGCCACCGAATACACGAGGTTCTGAAAGCGGTCCACCAGTTGGGCCCACGCGTCCGAGTCCCCACGCCGAGCTCGTTCTACAAGCTTGGGCAGGTCATCGGAACCTCGTTCTGAAAAAAAGCGCACGCCCTTGTATTATCCCGCGAGGTCTATCGCTCTGGTTCGACATGGCCCCCTCGGAGGAGTCCAGGAGAACAACAACCATGAAGCGAATGCTATTGATCACCACCGCGGTCGCCATGACCGCCCTCGTCACCGCCCAGCTGGGCCGCATCGAACTTCGAGCCCTGCTCGTGGGCCAGGGTAAGGGCAAGGCCGTCTGGAAGACCCGCGACAGCGCGACCCAGTTTCAGGCGGAGCTACAGATCGAGGCCGAGCGGCTCGTGCCGGGAATGGACTACACCGTGTTCGTATCCGGCTACGAGTTCGACGCTCTCGCCAATGGTTTCGGCAAGATCCGCGTGGCCCGCCGCTACACCACGGCGGTCCGCCCAATGGTCGGCGTCGGCACGCCGATCCGAGTCGAGAACGCCAACGGCGCAACCGTGCTCGTCGGACAGTTTCGGTAACAGCCTTCAACTTCCCTCCAAACACCGGACGGCGCGCCCCATCTCCCCGGGGCCGCCGGCCCGGTCCGAATTGTCTTGACCCCCTAAGCGCACGGTTCGCGCCAGAGTGATATAGAATGAACCCCTCATGGCAAGCGCCCCCGCCGACCGCAGCATCGCCAAGGTCATTTTCGCCTCCAGTGCCGGCACGCTGATCGAGTGGTACGACTTCTACATCTTCGGAAGTCTGGCCACGATCATCTCGACCCAGTTCTTCCCTAAGGGCAACGAAGTCGCGAACCTGCTGTCCACGCTGGCGATCTTCGCCACCGGCTTTGTCGTGCGGCCGTTTGGCGCCCTGTTCTTTGGGCGCATGGGCGACTTGGTCGGTCGGAAGTACACCTTCCTGCTCACCCTGATGATGATGGGCATCTCGACCTTTGCCATCGGCCTGATCCCCGGCTATGAGCAGATCGGCATTGCCGCGCCGCTGCTGATCTTGTTGCTCCGGCTGATTCAGGGACTCGCCCTCGGCGGAGAATACGGCGGCGCCGCGACTTACGTGGCTGAACACGCGCCCAAGGGCCAACGCGGCTTCTACACCAGCATCATCCAAACCACGGCGACGCTCGGGCTGTTCGTATCGCTCCTCGTGATCTTGGGCACGCGCAGCGCGGTCGGCGAAGCCGCGTTCAGCCAATGGGGCTGGCGCATCCCGTTCCTCCTGTCGGCGGTGCTCGTGTTGATCAGCTATGTCATCCGCCGGAAGATGGATGAGTCGCCGCTGTTCAAGCGGATCAAGTCCGAAGGCACAACCAGCGCCAACCCGCTGCGGGAGAGCTTCGTCAATCCTGCAAACCGCCGTCTCGTGCTCATTGCGCTCTTCGGCGCAACTGCCGGACAAGGCGTGGTTTGGTACACCGGACAGTTCTACGCGCTCTACTTCCTGCAGACCGTGATGAACATTCAGGGTGCGACCGCGAACAAGATCATCGCTTGGGCGCTGCTGTTCGGAACGCCGTTCTTCATCGTGTTCGGCATCCTCAGCGACCGGATCGGGCGCAAGAAGCTCATGATGACGGCGTGCCTCCTGGCCGTCATCGGCTACATCCCGATCTACACCGCGATGCAGAAGACGATTCCCCACATCGACACCCTGGGGACTCCCGCGGTTGCCGTGGAGTCCACCGTCGACCCGGTCACCAAGAAGCAAGCGGTGACCCAATCGGAGACTTGGCAACAGGGAGAGCTGAAGGTCGTCAAGAAGACCCTTGTGAACTCGGAGACCGATCTCAGGCCGGTCGAGAAAGAGAAGCCGAAGACGGAGATCCAGCCTCCGGTCGCCACCTACTGGAAGCTGGTCGGGCTCATCTTCATCCAGGTGCTCTTGGTCACGATGGTCTATGGGCCCATCGCTGCCTTCCTGGTCGAGTTGTTCCCCACCCGCATCCGATACACATCGATGTCGCTGCCGTATCACATCGGCAACGGCGTGTTCGGCGGGCTGGTGCCGTTTATCGGAACTGCGATGGTCGCCCGGACAGGCAACAACCTGGCCGGGCTTTGGTATCCGATGGCGATCGCGGCGATGACGTTCGTGATCGGATCGTTCATGATCCACGAACACCGCACCGCCGACGGCTTCAGCGAAGACACCGAGTAGCTACTGGGCGATCTTGAACTTGCGCTCGTCGAGCTTCTTGTCGTCCACGTAGAGTTCGACGCGATAGTCGCCCACCGGCCAGCCGTTGTTCGGCTTCGAGAGCGAGAAGTTGCCCATGTTGTCGATCATGCCGATGTCGACGCTGGCTTCGTCGATCTTGAAGTCGGGCGGGATGTCGGGAGCCTTTTCGCAGATCCACACGCCCTTGATTTTCGATCCGGTCTTCACGTTCTCAAGGCCGAAGAAGACCCAAATCTTGGCGGTGTCGGTCTTGAACTCCGACTTCGGGGGCTTGTCGTCCTCGCTGTCGGTGAGGACGATGTCGGTGAACTTGGGCTCGGTCGAAGCGGGAGCGGCGGTGTCACCCGAGTTCGACGATCCGCAGCCACCCACGAGCATGAGCGCCATCAGAAGGGGCAGGGCAAGGTTCTTCATGCCGCTAGCTTAGCACTACGGGCTCATCGAACCGTGAACTCGTCGGCGAAGATCCACGTCTCTCCGCCCGCGCCGAGGTGCCAGTCCGGCAGCTTTCCGAACGAGGTCGCCGTCGCGCGCACGTACCTGGCCTGGGTCGACTTGGTCACCGTGAACGGATGGATGAGTGTCCGATCATCTCGCTCGCCAATTGAGTGGCTCGCCTCTCCAAGCAGCTCCCACGACTCGCCGTCGGTCGAGACTTCGAAGCGGACGCGCTTGGGAAGGTAGATCCACGAGCGCATCTGGTGGAAGCAGTTCAGTGTCACCTCGCGGATCGGCTGGATACGTCCGAGATTGACCGTCATGACGACATCGGTCCCTTGCCAACCGAGCCAGACGCCGTCGTCGAAGTCATCGCTACCGATAAACCCGTCGGTCAACCCCACCTCTCCCGCTCGTGCATATCGCGAGGCGGGGGGCTGGTTGAGTTCCACACGGCGGCCATAGGCCAGATGCGCGATGCTGCGGAACACCTTCGGCCAATCAAAGGGCTTGCCGTCGCGGAACGGGCGGATCGTGAGCGTCTTCCCGATCGGAAACTCGATCGAGCCTTCGATCACCGGCGAGGTCCGCGTCGGCATCCAGCCATTGAGCGTGTATCGCACGTCGATGTCCTTGAGCCCAGTTTCGACGTGCAGACGCCCCATGCGTTCACGCGTCAGCGACTCCAACCGCACCGTCGAGATCGCCGCATCGGCGGGGCCGTACGGGATGCCTTGCGCATCCATCCACGCCAGATGCTGATCCATCCGCTTGGAGAACGAGGGCCAATCGCGAGGCGGATCGCTCCAGAACATCTCGGCGGCCGCGATACCGCGCGGCAGGAATCGCGCGAATAGATTGTCGGGGGTGATGTGTTCACTCCACAGTGTGACCTCGTGGCCGAGCACGTCCTTCGCCGTGACGCCTTCGGGAAGCAGCGTGTGTTCGTAGACTCGACGCATCGAGTTCGATTCCGCCGGTCGGTTGAGATACAGGTGTGATTGGGGCGACAGGATGACCGGGCTACCCGCCTTCACGGCCGGGATTGCGCGCTCGATGTCTTGCCACACCTGCACGACCGCGCCCTTGGCCAGGCCGCCTTCCAGGATTTCGTCCCAGCCGATCAGCGTACGGTTGTTCTTAGCGAGATAGGCCTGGATGCGCCGGATAAACCAGCTTTGGAGCTCATGTTCGTCGGCGAGACCCTCGGCTTTCATGCGCCGCTGGCAGTCTGCGCACGCCTTCCAGTTGGTCTTCGGAACCTCATCGCCGCCGATGTGGAAGTAAGGCGACTCGAACAAAGGGATCACCTCGTCGAGAACATCTTCGAGAAACTCGAAGGTCGATTCGCGGCCGGCGCAGTACACATCGGTGAACACGCCCCAGTTGGTCGGCACCTCCAACTTGGCCCGTCGGCAGCCGAGCTCGGGATAGGACGCGAGCGCCGAACTGCAGTGTCCAGGCATCTCGATCTCGGGCACGATGGTGACGCCTCGCTCTTTGGCGTACTTGACGATGCGCTTGATCTGGGCTTGGGTGTAGAAGCCGCCGTAGCGAGTGCCGTTGGGCTCTTTGCGCCATGCACCGACTTGGGTGAGTTTCGGATGCTTCTTGATCTCGACGCGCCAGCCCTGGTCTTCGGTGAGGTGCCAGTGGAGAACGTTGTACTTATAAAGCGCCATCGTGTCGATAAACCGCTTGATCGTAGCCTCGCCCATGAAGTGACGGCCCTCGTCGACGAGGACTCCCCGCCACGCGGACTTCGGCGCATCCTCGATGATGAGCTTGGGGAAGGTCCGACTCCCCCTCTTTTCGAATGGCTCGTGGGGAGAAGCGCCTGCCAACTGCCTCAGGGTTTGCAGCGACCAAAGCAGCCCACGGGCCGACGGGGCTGAAGCGAAGATGCCGCGGTCATCGATGCGCAGGCGATACGCCTCGTCGCCACCGGGGACCGAGGGATCGATGGTGAACCGGACTTCGATACGGCTCTTGCCTCCTTTGAGCGGCAAGAACGAGGTCAGCAGCCAGCGCAAGGGCGCGGGCTCCTTCACGCCTTGGATGACGACTCGCGCCGACTCCGGAATCGTGACCGAGCCTCCCAAGAACTGCATCTCGGAAGGCATCGGAAACACCGGATTCGACACGAGCACACCCAAGGCAAGAACCCCCGCAAGCATGGCGCGAGCCTACCTAACGGCGGTGCGCCGGACCCCGGGGTCGTACCCAAGCCAACCCTGGATATTCGGATCAGCGGGGGCACATGACATCCCTGCCCCACGTGGCAGTTTAGTGCGCGAGAGAAGCTAGCCGTCCTTCTTGCTCAGCGCTTTGAATCCCTCTTCAATCGTCAAGCGCTCGGCGGCGGTCATCTTCGGAGCCGCCTTCTCAAGCAACTTAACGAAGAACGCGACCTCTTCCGGCGCGTACGGGCAGCCGACATTCGCCGGCTTCTTGTCGCCGACCGCGGGCATCAGCGAGTTCACGATCGTCTTTCCCGACTTCGCGTCAACAAAGAAGAAATAGGGGATCCCCTGGCCCTTACCGCCTTGCGCCTCCATCAGCGCCGCGCCACCGGGGTTCTCCAGCGCCATCTTGTCGGCGTTCTCCAACACCACGACCGCCACCGACTCGAAGTACTTCGTCCAGATCGGCTTGACGCTCGGGCTGTCGAGCACCGACTGCATCTTGTGGCACCAGCCGCACCACGACGCGGTGAACCGCACGAACACCGCTTTGCCGCTGCGAGCGGCCTTCGCCTGCGCGTCGCCGATCAGCTTCTCGGCGGGCGGAGGAGTCTGGGCGGCGGCGAGCGCAACCACCAGCAAGCCAACCAAAACGAACATGGACTTCTTCATGTGGCGGTTATACCGCTTAGCTACTCCGGAATCGCCCATAATTCGGACGATATGCTCGACCGCCAACTGCTACGCGAACAGCCCGATCTCGTCCGCCGAGGCGCCGCCCGGAAAGGGATCGAGGTGCCGATGGACCGTTGGCTCGAGATCGATGCCGAATACCGACGCGTACGAACCGAGCTAAACGAGCGGCAAGCCGAGCAAAACCGCATCAGCAAGATGATCGGCCAGCTGATGGGCCAGGGCAAGCGCGATGAGGCCGAGGCCGCCAAGGCGGATGTCGCCAACCTGAAGCAAGCCGTCAACGAAGGCGAAGTCCGGGAGCGCGAACTCGAAGCCGATCTCCGCGAACTCGAGTTTGGCTTCCCGAACCTCCCCCACGAGTCGGTGCCGGATGGTAAGGGAGCCGAGGACAATGTGGTGGTCCGAACGTGGGGCGAAGCGCCGCAGTTTGCCGAGCAGCCCCGCCCACACTGGGATTTGTTGGAGCCGCTCGGCCTTGTGGATCTGCCGCGGGCGACCAAAATCTCGGGCAGCGGGTTCGCGGTCTACACCGGTTGGGGTGCGCGTCTCCAGCGAGCGCTGATCAGCTACATGTTGGACCACCAAACGCTGAAGCGTGGCTACCGGGAGATCTTGCCGCCGTACATTGTCACCCGACAGTCCCTCATCGGCACCGGACAGTTGCCCAAGTTCGAGGATGACCTCTACGCGGTCGGCGAGGACGAGTTCCTGATTCCCACCGCCGAGGTCCCCGTCACCAACCTGTTTCGGGAGGAGATTCTCGAAAACGACCAACTCACCATGAAGTTCGCCGCATCCTCGGCCTGCTTCCGTCGCGAGGCCGGCGCCGCGGGCAAAGACACACGCGGTATCCAGCGCATGCACCAGTTCGATAAGGTGGAACTGGTGAAGTACTGCCGCCCGGAGGAGAGCTACGACGAACTGGAGTCGCTCACCGCCGACGCTGAGTCGGTGCTTCAGTCGCTGGGACTCCACTACCGGGTCGCCCTGCTCTGCACCGGCGACATGAGCTTCTCGAACGCAAAGTGCTACGACCTCGAAGTGTGGGCGCCGGGTGTCGGCAACTTCTTGGAGATTTCCAGCTGCTCGAACTTCGAGTCGTACCAGGCTCGCCGCGCGAACATCCGTTTCCGGCGCGCCGCGGGCGAGAAGCCCGAGTTCGTCCACATCCTGAACGGCAGCGGACTCGCCACGCCTCGTTTATTCGCCGCGATCTTGGAGCAGTTC
Source organism: Methanoregulaceae archaeon (assembly GCA_020850325.1). Taxonomy (GTDB): domain Bacteria; phylum Armatimonadota; class Fimbriimonadia; order Fimbriimonadales; family Fimbriimonadaceae; genus JANJUB01. The sequence goes on along the minus strand of JADZEW010000021.1, from coordinate 1,325 downwards.
CAGCAGCCGGACGGCAGCGTGCTCATTCCCGAGCCGCTGAGGCCCTACGTGGGTACGGACCGGCTGAGCGCTTAGCGCGGGATTAGGAAACTGAATTCGCCGATCATCGCGTACCCTATAGGAACGAGGGTTGAGCGAATGAACTTGCAGAGACGAACGTGGTTCGCCACATTGGCATTGTTGGTCGTGGCTCTGGGGCAAGCCCAGACGACGACAACGACGTCAGAAATTACTGCCGCCCAAAAGGCCGAGGTGCTGGCGAAGATTGACCAGACCCTCAAGGAGACGGCGTTCGTCCCTGGGGTCAAGTTCGATCAGTGGCCCAAGTTTCTCGAGGAACGCAAGGACCGCATCGACGAGGCGACCAGCAAGCGAGCCTTCGCGTCGTATGTGAATCGCGCCCTCCGCGATTTTGGCCTCAGCCACATGAGCGTCAGCGTCAAGCGGGAAGCGCCTCGCGGCGTCATCCTCGCCCTGCAGGGCCCGGGATCGGGCCAGTCCATGCCGATGCAAGAGCTGACATGGCTCGACGACAAGACGGTGGTGTTCCGTTTGCGCACGTTTAGCGAGCGATACGACCGCAAGGAAGTCGAGAAGCTGATGGGCGAGGCCGCCAAGGCCGAGACCATGATTCTCGACCTCCGCAGCAACGGCGGCGGCGCGGTCACCAATCTGCAGCACTTCCTCAGCCACTTGCTACCCCCTCGAACCGTTGTTGGAACGATGGTCAGCCGACGGCTCGCCAGCGCCTTCGAGCGGGAGACCAAGAAGGACCCCACGGACGGCAAAGAGATCGCCAAGTGGACCAACAACCACTTTCGCACGGGCACCTTGAAGACCCAGCCCTTTGCCGGAAAGATCGCCGTCCTGATCAACCGCAGTTCGGCCAGTGCCTCTGAGATTTGCGCGGCAGCGCTGCGCGAGCACAAGAAGGCACCGCTGATCGGCGGACGGTCGGCGGGAGCGGTGCTGGTGTCGCGGATTCTGCCGCTACCTCACGGCTTCGAGATGAAAGTGCCGACGGCCGATTTTTATACGAGCACGCTGGAGCGGCTCGAGGGTAACCCCCTGAAACCGGATGCCGAGATGTCGGTGCTGGACGCGGACGCGCTGTACACGAAGGCGAGAGAGTTGCTGACCACCGCCGATGGCGGAAAGTAGGAGCAATCACCTTCCCCTAGCAGGGGAAGGTCGGTAAGTGGACTGAGCCCAATTGAGTGGACACCTCATCCTACAATGAGGTTGTCGTTATGTCACGCAGATTTGCACGCGAGTGGAAGTTGAAGTTGTGCCGTCAGATCGTGGGCGGCGAGTTGTCTCGTACG
>JADZEW010000020.1 GCA_020850325.1 Methanoregulaceae archaeon | reverse complement strand
CGTACGAGACAACTCGCCGCCCACGATCTGACGGCACAACTTCAACTTCCACTCGCGTGCAAATCTGCGTGACATAACGACAACCTCATTGTAGGATGAGGTGTCCACTCAATTGGGCTCAGTCCAGGGGTTAGCCCGGCAGGAAGCTCAGCGAGGAGTTCTCGGTTCTGGCACTCTTCACTAGGCTTATGAAGCCACTTTCTGAGGGTCGATTTCCACGCACGAAGTCGGGAATGATATCGATAGCCATCAGCAGTCCGATGACGCTCAAAGGGATCACCGCTAAGAGAGCACGATAGTCTCTCCTTTGCACCGCCCAATGGAGATTGATCAAGCCAACTGGAATCCCGACCGCAAGCGCTAGCAGTGAGAGGAGAAGGGGCGGACCCAAGAAGAGAGCCACCTGTGCATCATGGCCAAGGTCCGTATCAAGCCACACGCAAGCGTAATAGCCCGCTCCGCCTATCGGCGATATGCTGGATAACGCAACATGAGTGAGGCTTGCGCGCCTCATGTCCAGGGTCCTCGCCCTTCTCGCCGGAGTCGCAACGCGGCTGCGCACTGCGATGCTGCGGACTCTGCACTTTTCATGATCTCATCATACAGCAGCTACTGTCCCATTTTGAGTTTAACTGCCGACCGAGTGATCGCGGCCCGGCGACTCCGCATCGCTTCGGCTTGCGCTTCTGGCGCACGACTGCTCGGGACGCAGAGTTCTAGGTCGACCCCACCCCCCCCCCCGATCCCCACCCCGCGTGCGGAGAAGGGCAGTTCGGCTGTCGGCAGACCCAAAGGTCAGGTGCTTGATTTGCAGAATAGGCAGGGCACGAGGCATCCCTGCCCCACGTGAGCTTCACCCTTCAGGACATCCGCCGAAAATCGGCCAAGACTCTCTTTAGTCGGCTTGCAACCTCAGCCCCATCTTCGAACGATTGAAACTGGCCGAACGAGAACCGTACTCCTTCCTTCGCCTCGATCGGAGAAAACCCGGCGGCGAGCATCACGTGGCTGGGCTCGAGGCTCCCCGCCGAGCAGGCGGCCCCCGCCGATGCGCTGACGCCTTCCCGGTCGAGCCGGATCAGGAGCGACTCGGCGCTAATGCCGGGGAACCACAGGTGGGCGTGGCCCGGAAGGGTAGTGAGCTCGGGAACGGTGATGCAAGCGGGGTCGGCGAGTTCGCGAAGGAATGCCTGGGCTGCCGGAAAGCGCTCGGGCTGCTCTTCGAGCCGCGGGAAAGCGCGCACCGCAGCGGAGAAGCCCACGATCGCCGCGGTGTTCTCGGTGCCGGCGCGCATCTCGCGTTCTTGCCCCCCGCCGACGACCAAAGGCGAGACGTCGGTGCCCGCCCGTATGTACAGCGCCCCCGCACCCTTCGGTCCGTACACCTTGTGTGCGGAGACGGCAAGAAGGTCGGCCCCAAGATCATCGACTCGAACCGGCAGGGTGCCGAAGGTCTGCACCGCGTCGATGAACACCTTAGCCCCCACCCGTTGGGCAAGGGAGGCGGCTTCTCGCACCGGCGCGATGGTGCCGAACTCGTTGTTGGCGTGGAGAAGAGCAACGAGCAGCACGTCTTCGCCCAACCGGTCTTCGAGCGCATCGAGGTCAACCCGGGCGGCGCGGTCGACCGGAATCGACTCGACGATGAACCCAAACTGCTCGAGCCGTTCTTGGGTGTGGAGCACGCAATGGTGATCGGCGGCCCCGATCAGGATGCGCTTTCGCGGGCTTCCGGCTTCCATCGCGGCCAGGGCGCTTCCAAAGAGGGCCAGGTTGGCGGCTTCGGTGCCGCTGCCCGTAAAGATCACTTCGGCGAACAGAGAGCCGAGCTCCTCGCTCAGCACTTCTCGGGCTTCATCGATGGCGGCGCGCGCTTGGCGGCCCTCGCTGTGGATCGACGAGGCATTGCCGAAGCCAGCTTCCAGCCACGGCAACATCGCCTCGCGGGCGGCAGGAAGCAGCGGAGTCGTGGCGGCGTGGTCGGCGTAGATTCGCGGTCGGCTCATCCAGCGGTGAGTTTACTGTGCCTCAAGGTATCCTCAGGGCCTCCGTATGAAGCTCCACGAGTACCAATCCAAGGACCTGCTCGCGCGCTATGGCGTGCCCGTTCCCGGCGGCGAAGTCGCCAACAACGCGGCGGAGGCGCGCGCGATCGCAGAGCGGTTCGGCGGAAACGTCGTCGTTAAGGCTCAGGTGCTCATGGGCGGCCGAGGAAAGGCCGGAGGCGTCAAGCTGTTTGACAACGCTGCGGACGCGGCCAGCTTCACGGGCGATTTGATCGGCAAGCGGTTGGTGAGCATTCAGAACCCGACCGGCATGGTGGTCGAGAAGGTTCTGGTTGCCGAGCTGGTGGACATCGCCGAGGAGTACTACCTTGCGGTCTTGCTCGACCGCGCTGAGCAGAAGCTTTTGGTCATGATTTCTGCCCGTGGCGGCATGGATATCGAAGAGGTCGCCCACGACACGCCTGAGGCGATCGTTCGCGTCCACGTCGATCCGGCGTGGGGGCTGGGCGACTTTGAACTGCGCAAAGCGGTGAAAGCGGCGGGGATTCCCAAGGTTGCTCAGAACCAGATGATCTCGATGATCAAGAAGCTGGTGAAGGCGTATCTGGAATCCGACGCCGACATGGTGGAGATCAACCCGGTGGCGCTGACGCCCGATGGGAAGCTGATCGCGGCGGACGCCAAGGTGTCGATCGACGACAACGCCATGTTCCGCCATCCGGAGTACGACGAGACCAAGGAAGACAGCGCCGAGGATCTGATCGAGGCCGAAGCGTCGCGCCGAGGTATCGCTTATGTTCGCCTGGGAGGCGACATTGGAATCATCGGCAACGGCGCGGGCTTGGTGATGTGCTCGTTGGACGAGGTCAGCGACGCGGGAGGCCGACCGGCGGACTTCTTGGACGTCGGTGGCGGTGCGCAGCAAGAGCGCGTTAAGTCGTGCGTTGAGCTGGTGCTCATGGATAAGGAGGTCAAGGGCCTTCTGATCAACATCTTTGGCGGCATCACTCGCTGCGACGAGGTGGCCAAGGGTGTTCTGGCAGCGCTTGAGGACTTGAACGTGACGATTCCGGTGGTGGCGCGCATCGAGGGCACGGCGGCCGAAGAGGGCCGCGCGATCTTGGCGGGCTCGCGGATCGTTCCGGCGGGGACGATGCAGGAAGCCGCGCAGAAGATTGTGAGCCTGGCTTACGCGTAGGCTCGTGTTGAGTCTGCGGTAACCTCGGCGCGTGCCGAGAGTGACGTTTGTGCTGAGTCTCCACGGCGGTTTGGTCGGGGGAGGTCTCGAGAACCAAGCCGAAGCCACGAAGGCCGCGCTCGAGGAGCGGGGCTGGGACATCGAAGTTCATCAGCCACTGAACCGCTCGCTGGGTGATCTAGTGCACTTCTTCGGCACCTTCGACAGTTTCTGGGATGTCGCCCGCCAATGTCAGGCGCGCGGTGTGCCTTACGTGTGCTCGCCGGTGTTCCTGCCGCCGGTTCAGGGTTCGGCGCTTCGGCTGCGGGCGCTGCGCAAGCGCATCACGGACCGGACATCCTTTCGGGGCCAGCGCAAGCTGTACGAGCAGGCGGCCAAGCTCTTTACGCTGAGTGCGCAGGAACAGCGAAACCTGCAAACCTACTTCGGCGGACACCTGGCTCCCTTCGTTTCCATTCCCAATGGGGTCTCCGAGCAGTTCGTGTCCGCAACGCCGGACGCATTTCGTGCGGCCCATCCGTTCGCACGACCGGTGGTCATATGCACAGGTCGTCTTGCGGACCGCAAGAATCAGCTGACCTTGATTCGGGCCGTTGCCGGCCTGGAAGTAGACCTTGTGCTTTACGGGCCGATGGACGATGAGGGTTACGTCGCGCAGTGTCGAGCTGAGGCTGGCTTGAACGTGCACTTCCTGGGGTCGTTGCCGCCGGGTGACCCGATGCTTGCCTCCGCATATGCGGCTGCCGAAGTGTTCTGTCAGCCCTCGCGCATGGAGGTCCTTAGCCTCTCCGCACTCGAGGCCGCATGTGGAGGGGCAAGGCTTGTTCTGAGCGATGCTTGGGGAGCCGAAGAGTTTTTCGGAGGCGACGCCGTGTACTGCCCTTCCGACGACGTGGCACGCTGGCGCGATGCAATCCAGGCGGCGCTGAACACATCACAAAACCGGGAAGACCAGCGCAATCGCTACGCAAACACGTATACCTGGCCCAGCGTCGCCGCCCAGATTGAGGCACAATACCGGCAGGTGCTCGCCAGCCGATGATCTACACGTTTGAAGACTTTCAGCGAATCCTGAAGGAGACCCAGCCGATGGTCGGTAATCACGATCGGGCCCTTCGTTGGCTGCGGATTGGCGAGCGGATGCCGAAGGTGATCCGCAAGACGATCAACAGCATCGTCAAGCGGACGGTCGATCTTAGGAAGCCTTACTTTGTGTTTGAAGTCTCGGGGATGAAGTTCATGGGCGACTTCCGCGACCGCTACGCGCGGGGCATCGCGCTCATGCCGCACTACGAAGACGCGACCGTCGGCCACATCTTGGAGAGCCTGAACTCGAACCCGGGTGCCTACTTCGATATCGGCACGAACATGGGAGTGGTTGCGGCGATGGTGGCGGCCAAGACCGATCAGCCGGTCATCGCGGTTGAGCCGAACCCGGATACCGCCAAGCGAGCCGCATGCACCTTCGCCCTAAACAACCTGCGTAATGTGACGCTGTTCAGCGCGGCGGTGGGGGAGTCGGATGGGGAACTGAACTTCTTCACGGTCCCCGGAAGCTCGGACGCGGCGACGCTCTCCGAAACAACGACCGGCCCGGGCGCGGAGACGGTCAAGGTTCCCGTGTACTCGGTCGACTCGATGGTCCGGCAACTGGGGCTCGAGAACGTAGGCTTCCTCAAGATCGACGTGGAGGGGTTTGAGCCGCAAGCGATCAAGGGAGCGGAGCAGACCATCCGTAACCACCACCCCGATCTCTTTTACGAGTTCCACTGGGAGATCGCCCCCAAGCTCGGTTGGACTGCACAGGAGATCAGGGCGCAGATCGAGCAGTGGAACACCTACCGGTTCAACGTGCTGCACGAGGATGATCCGGTCTACGACTTCCCGCCGACTCCCGAGATGGGGCTCGCGGTCAATGTTTGGTGTCGCCGCGCCTAGCGCAGCGCCATGTGGTACGTGCTCAAAATGCGCTCGGCGACCCGTGGCCAGCTGTACTGGAACCGATACGGTTCGACTTCATCACGCGTGCGTTTCGGTAGACTGATTCGCTCCTCAATGGCCTGCCGGATCGCCGCCGGATCATCAGGGCTGACGTACGCGGCGTCACTCCCCCAAATCGCTTCGCCTCCCCATCGGTCGGAGAGAACCAAGTGGCAGCCGGCAACCGTGGCCTCAAGGGCCGAAAGTGGAAACAACTCGCGATAGCTGGGCAAGACGAAGACGCTGGCTGCCGCGAGGGCATCCGCGAGCACGGGATCCGAGTGGGGAAACGAGCCGAGAATGTGGACGTTGGGGCCAGCTGCGGCCCGACACTTCTCGACGTAGGCGGCGTTGTTCTCTCGGCCCATGATGACGAGCTGAATGTCCGATCCGCAAGCGGCAATCGAAGCAAGCTGGTTCTTGCTAGCGTCGAGGGTGCCGACGTGGATGGCGAAGGGAGGCTCGATCCGGAACCGAGAACGGAAGGCGATCGGATCTCCCTCACTGAACCGATCCTCAACCCCATTGGGGATTCGCACCATCTCGGGTAGATCGGAGCCGAAGTAGGCCTTCAGGTTCCGCTCTTCATGCTCGGTCAGGGTGTACAGGCACCGGGCGCCCGCAAGCAGAGAAGCGATGCGCTTGGGATAATGACCGAGCATCGATTGGCGAGTCCGCCGCCATTTCAGCCGTCCCTCGGTGCGCGGCGACACGAAGATGGGCGAAACGACATACGGAATCCTCGCGGCACGTAGCCGTGAGGCGACATCGTCGAAATAGTCGAAGTTGCCAAAGAAGTGGACGAGGTCACCGAACTCGCGCTGAGTTGGCGAGAAGGGCACCACCTCGACGCCGAGATCGCGCAGCGCTTGCCCGGTCCGCTCGGCCTGAATCTCGCCGCCTCCGTAGTAGAGGCCGGCATCGAACCGGACGACGTGGGTGACGCGCATCGAACGCCAAGCCTACCGCGTGCGCACGGCCATGTAATGCAAGCGATCGCTCGTCCGCCGCGGAGGGTTGAGGGTGTAGCTGTGAAAGGCGCGAATCCGATCGAATCCCGCGTCCTCCAGCATTTCGATGACTTCTTCGTGGGGGTGGGCGCGCTGAACGTGGGTCTCGGTGTACTCCTGACCCTCGACCCAGAACTTCATATTGACGCGGATGATCAGCCGGTATGGATCCCATTCGCCGTGCCAATCGTAGCGGACCGCCGCATCGTGCTTTAGGTTCGACTGGTCGAACATCTCTTGCTCGAATGCGTACCGCGTATTGAGATCGAAGATCCAGGATCCGCCAATCGGAAGGTGGGCGGCGACGCGGTGGAAGCACGCCTGCAGATCGTCGGGGTCAGTGATGTAGTTAAGGCTGTCGAAGAAGCTGTAGGCTGCGTCGAAGGTCTCGCCGAGGTCGAACGTGGCGGCATCGGCGACTTCGTAGCGGATCGGCAGACCCTTCTCGGTGGCCTTCTGACGTGCCCGCTCGATCATCGACGCGCTCAGATCAAAGCCGGTCACTTCGTAGGCCTCGGCGTGGAGCAACTCCGCCAAGATGCCTGTCCCGCACGCAACGTCGAGGAGGCGCTTCGGATAGATGTCTTGATGGGCGAGGAGCAGCTGATAGTAGCTAACCCACATCGAGTAGGGGACCGACGCCATCAACTGGTCATAGAAGGGGGCGACGGGACCAAAAGACGACATGGTGGGCTACTCGTCGACGCGCGAGAAGTAGATCACGGTGACGCGATGCTCGGGCGTGATGAACTCGCCGTAGATGCGAGATAGCATTTCGATGACGTCGTCTTGCGAGCGGAACTCGGGGTTCTCTCGCTCGATGTCCCGCGGCGAGAGTTCGCTGATGGTCTTCACCTCCACGCGGTCGAGGATTGCGGTATACAGCTTTTGCCGTCGGCCGAAACGAGGCCCGACGGTGACCCAGGTCAGCATGCCGTCACGGTATTTGTCGGACTTGTCGCCCAACCGAATGGTCACGGTTTTGCGATGATTCTTCAGGACATCGCCATACAAGTCGGAATAAAAGTTAAGGGCGAACATGGACGGGAGATTTTAGCGCATTCATGATCTATGCACTTGTCGCGTTGGGTGTGTATGTGGCGATCCTGTTTGTGATCGCATGGTTCAGTGTACGCCCGCCGCGCACTCCGGTGTTCATTTCACCCGGGATGCTGGGGGTGCCGCAAGAAGACCTGACCATCCAAACCACCGATGGGCAGACCCTGCGGGCGTGGTGGATTCCGCGCGAATCACCTTCCTGCGTGGCGATCTTGTTGCACGGTTACTTGATGTCACGGTCCGAGATGGCGCCCGTAGCCGCGCAACTTTATCACGACGGGTGCGCTTGTTTGCTGCCCGATTTTCGAGCCCACGGCCGCAGTTCAGGCAAGCTGTGCGGCATGGGGTGGCACGAGCGCACCGACGTCCTTGCCGCGGTTGCGGAGGCCAATCGACGCTATCCAGGAGTGCCGCTGGTCCTCATCGGAAGCAGCATGGGAGCCGCCGCCTCCGCCTTTGCCGCTGCGGAATCGGACGCGATCGGCGGGGTCGTGCTGGATTGTTCGTATTCGAGACTGCCTTCGGCGGTCCGAGGCTGGTGGCGATTTGTGGGCGGAGAGTGGCTGAGCATTGTGCTCGCCCCGACGCTCTGGATCTCGTGGCCGCTGGTGCGGATCAACCCGTACCGGATTGATGTCGCGAAGGCGCTGACCCAGTCGAGCATCCCGGTGCTGCTGCTGCACGGCGCGGAGGACACGTTAGCCGTGCCCGCCGAAGCCGAGCGTAACCTGGCCGCGTTGGGCGATCGGGGTCGGCTGGTGTGGCTCCCCAACTCGAACCATGCGGAAGGAAGGTGGATTCACCCCGAACTCTACATGGGCGAGTTGCGGTCCTTTCTTCAAGATCACGGATTCATCCCGGCAAAAAAGCCAGTGGGAACTCCTGAACCTTGACGGACAATAGAAGTACCCACTCTCAGGAGGCCCGCCATGTTTGCCACCGCAGCTGCCATCGTCGCCTTGGCGACGCCATCCGCACCGAGCCCCGCATCTCATGCGGCCCACAAAGTGGTGAGGTACGGGAACGCGGTCTACCATGTGGTGGTCTGCAACCTGAGCAGTCCATCGTTGTCGGCCAAGACCGTTCACAGCAACCAGCTCACGAACGTGTGGAAGTTGATTGGCAAGGAGCAGCCGCTGATCGCGGTGACGGGCACGTTCTTCTCGCCTAAGCACCAGATTCCCGTAGCCGACGTCTTGGTGAATGGCAAACTCGTCGCGCACGGGGCTCGTGGTTCCGGGCTCGGCGTGGCGTGGACCGGAGAGCTTTCGATCTTTGACGAGAAGTTCCACCGGCCAACCGATTGGTCGAGCTTCCAGTTTGGATTGCGCGGAGCGGTGCGAGTGGTGAACGGAGGCAAGGTCGTCCCGAACCCGCGAGGCCAATCGTTCAAGGACCCCGCGATCTGGGGCCGAGCCGCGCGGGTCGGTGTTGGGACTACCAAGCAGGGCAAAGTCGTCTTCTTGGTTACGCAGTCAAAGGTGACGCTGAGCCAGTTGGGCCATGCGATGGTGAAGCAGGGCGTCCGTGCCGGGCTAAGCCTCGATGGCGGCGGCAGCACGTGTCTGTACTACGGCGGCAAGATGCTTGTCTCGCCGAACCGCAAACTCTCCAACTTGCTCGTGATTACGCGGCGCAATCTCGTCGCCGGCAACTAGCGGCAGATTCAAACGAAGGACCGGACGTAAATGCAAAGAAATTGTCCTTGACATTTCTGAGGCGACACCTTATCTTAGGAAATCAACGCATTTCGGGGATAAGGATGTTCAAGGCTCTTTCCATCGTTGTCTGTCTGTCTCTAGTCATGAGTACCGCTGGCGAGGGCGTTCGCTTCGCGGTTACAGCATCTCATAGCTATCTCACGGCGCTTGTTCAAGGAGAACCGGATCCGTTCAACGAGGCTCCTCCGGCTCCCGCTGGGCCCTACCAGAACGGCCGGGATGAGACCCGAGCCGGCATGTGGGACTCATCTGCGCAGCAGCACTGGGCGGAGGCCGAGCAGGCCTGGACCGCGGGCATCGCCCAACCTTCCGGACTGCCGTCCGTCGCCCCTCAGAACGTGCTCATGCAGCCCATGTTCGAAGAGGAGTCAACCACCAGCCGCAAAGTCGAGCGAGAGGACTTGGACGAAGTGCCCGCTCACGCCGTTGCCTCCACATATCCTCAGCTACCTATTGGCAGCCTAAACGGTGGCCGGCCCCTTCCGTGGGAGTCAGGCTTCCCGGGTGGCGGATCAAGCGGCGTCGAAACCGTCGTCAACAGCAACACGGGCAACCTCAACCTTCGAGTTCCGATCATGAGCTGGAAGATGCGCGGGGGAATGGAGATCGACTTCTCCCTCTACTACAATAGCCGCTCTCAGGTTTGGACTCGCTTCGGTCGGAACTGGTCTTCCTCCTTCGATGCCTTCATCTGGAAGTTCCCGGTAATCCCCGGACTAAGCAGTCTTTTTGTCCGCTGGGGTGACGGCTCCATTGTCAAGTTCAATCAGACGGCCCCCGGCAGCTGGACCTACAAGAGTCCAGCGGGGATTCACGAGACGATCACGGAGAGCTTCCCAAATCCCGACACCTACACCCTGAAAACCAAGTCGGGCATGAAGTATGTCTTTCAGCAACTCAACGCTTCGCCCGTTTGGTTCCTAACGAAGATTCAGGAGCGCATCAGCTCGAATGAGATCATCATCCATCGCGAGGCGTCGAACCCGTACACGCTAACCCGCGTCTCCGAGCCGGGCCTCGGCGACCGGCTGTCGGTCGGGGCGATTACCGGCTCGCGTGTCACGACCATCAACGATTTCACGATCGGTGGAAACCGCACCTGGACCCTCGGCTACGTCAACAATGGCGAGAACATCGCTTCCATTACCTATCCGCAGTCTGGAGGCAATGGCCCGACCCGGAGCTTCACCTACCAGTACATTGAGGGATTGCCCTTCCTCGAAAGTGAAACAGACCTTCGCGGCAAGACCTGGTACTGGAGCTTCGACTCAGCGGGCGTTTGTCTGTCGTATTCAACGCCGACCACCTACATCATGGTCGACGAGTTGCCCGCCTACTATTTCCAATACACCGGGGACTCGTGCACCTGGGTCAAGCCCTATCGCGGCAACTACGGGAGCGGGTTCCGAACGTCCCAGCGCCACCAGTACAGCGCGGGCCGCATCAGCCATGTCTACGACGAGGCCGGCTTCTACGAGTCCATGACCTGGACGGTCGGGGATCTGAGCGTCTACAAGGACAAGCGCCAAGCGATGTGGGCTTATGTCTACGACGCCAACGGCAACGTCACCCAAACGACCACACCCACCGGCGAGATTCAGAAGTACGCCTACACCGCTGACAACGATCTGGAGAGCACCTACAGCGACCAAGTTGCGCCGAGCGTGCACAGGTTCAGCTACTCGGATGGCCGGTGCATCAACGTTACACGGCGCGCGAATCCAATCGGGATCGATAACGCACAGACCTCTGCTACGATTGCTGGTCCGGGCCAACACCACGGCCAATACTTGTCGGTCACGCCATGGGGTCCGGGAGGTGGCACCGCCTGGAACATCGTCTACCGGACGGATGACCGCTACCGGCAGTTCATTGAGAAGCTGATCGATCCCCAGGGCAACCAGACGCTCGTCAACGTGGACGAGTGGGGTCGGGTTCTCACCGTCACTCCTCCCGGCCAGTCGGCGACGACCATCACTTACGACGGCCGAATGCGGCCTTACCGGGTTACCCATCCGGGCGGAGACTACGTCGAGGTCACCTACGATGGCGAAGACCACGTCACGAGCCTGCGTGATGAGATGGGCCGCGTCAGCTACTGGGTCTACGATGACGACGGTCGCCTCATCAGCTACCAGAACCCCAAAGGCGAGGTCGAGACCTACACCTACGACGCTCAAAGCTTCCTGCATCAGGTCACGAATGCGCGTGGCTACACGCGCACCTACGTGCCCAACCTGAGGAACGAGGTCTATCGCCTCACCCACGCCGATGGGCAAAAGGAATACTGGAGTTACTACGCCACCGGCGAAGTTGCAGCTTACGTCGACGGGTTCGGCACGGCCGACCAGACGGTGGTGTCCTATGGTGTCGATGCCTCCGGCCGTCCAACCGGCATCACGTATCCCGAAGGCTCGGGCACGCCCAACGTCGTCATCACCTACTCCAACTACGGCCGCACGGTCACGATGGTCGATGGCTCCGGCACCAGCAAGTGGATTCATGACGGCTTTGGCCGCCTCACCCGCTTCGAGCAACCGGGATGGAACATCGACTACGGCTACTCGCTGTACCACGATACGCCGGTCTCCATGACCGATCCTTCGGGCACCACGAGCTACGAGTACGACAACCGCGGCAACCTTTGGAAGCTGACCAACCCCGTGAATGAAGTCACCGAGTGGCTCTATGATCCGGCAGGGCGGCTGAGTCAGCGTAAGCTCGGCAACGGCACGTGGG
>JADZEW010000019.1 GCA_020850325.1 Methanoregulaceae archaeon | reverse complement strand
TGGGAGCGCTTTGTTTGCCTTTGGTGGCACATGGCGGCACCGCCGGACCCAAGCCCGTCAGCCGCGATTCTCGTTCATCCGAGGGGTGCCTGCCGTAACTCGCGAGTTGGTCGCGGATTGGCACCGTTCGACGCCGAATGGCGTGGGAGCGAAAAAGCGGGCGAAGGGATTTGAACCCTCGACATTCAGCTTGGAAGGCTGACGCTCTACAGGCGCAACGTGCGAAGAGATCAAGGCTTGCGACTTCGATGCGGTCACGAGTAGCGCTGGTGAGAGCGGTTTGTTGCGAAAACGACGGGAGCCGGGTGGCCGCCCTTGGCCGGCCGCAGCAAATAGAACGCGATCTGCTCCTCGCTGAACCTCGATTTCTTCATGATCCAGACCTCCAAACAGAGGCCGGATTGTCGCCCAAATCCTCTCACTCAGCTTGGATCAGGATTCGGGTTTGAGCGCAATGTCGCTTCGGTGAGTTCATGTCTCTTTGGGATCTGTTCGCAGTGGTTGCGCAGGTTTGCAATCCCGCAAACCAAGGACTTCAAAGCCGATCAGCCGAAAGATGTCGTATCCAACCAAGAGACCAGTAGTTGCGCGTGCGGCGGGACATCGCTCCATCTGCCAGGCGAGCCGCAGCCGTCTGTTCAGCACACGAACGAACGGAGCAGTCCGTCGGACTTCGCGAGCACCGCACGCAGGTTAGGCACCGCACCGATTGAGTCCTGCCTCGAGACGTGCAACCACAGTCCCATCAACCCCCGCCGCGATGGCGTTGTTGCTCCGGGGCTCGACCTTCACGTTGTACGGCGGGTCGGTGTTGACCAGGTGGATTGGCACGCCGCCCAGCAGGCGGTCGACGTCCTTGGGGCTGGAGGAGTCTCCGCACAGGAGCCGGTGGTTCCCCAGCACCCACAGGTCGCCCGGCTTGGTCGTCGCCTCGTCCGGGGGCTCGGGCACGTCGTCGGGATCGGTCAAACCCTCCGTGCCCGCGGGCGCGAAGAACCCGGCCAGCCCATCGGCGCTGAACCCCAGCACCGACAGGTCGAAGCCGATGCCCTTGAGCTCGAAGAGCTCGGTAACCAGCAGCGCTTGGTCCCACTGCGCCAGCTCGTGCAGCTTGTTGTCCGCGATGCGGAGGGCCCGCACCTGCTCGGGGCTGAGCTCATTGGCGACGTGCACCGGCACCTTGGGGAGCCCTAAGAGCTGAGCGGCCTTGAGCCGGGTGTGGCCGGCGATGATGACGCCCTGCGGGTCCACCACGATGGGGACGCGGAAGCCGAAGTCCTCGATGCTCTTGGCGACCGCCTCGACGGCCTGCTCGTTCTGGCGGGGGTTCTTCTCGTAGGGGATGACCTCGCGGATGGGACGCATCACGATCTTCATGCATGGGCTCCTTGCGTGGTCTGGAGGGTGCGAACAGCGGCGGCCAGGTCGGAGGGCGCGTAGCGCACCTGGCGGCCGATCCGAACGACGGGGATCAATCCCGAAGGCTGGGTGGGGGAGAGCGGAGAGCCGCTTCCGGCGATGTCATGAAGAAGCACCAAGGGATCGGGTGGAAGGGGAGGAGCGAAAGTGTCATCCGAAATCTCCTGACCGCGCGAGGGTCTAGCCTCCGTTTGGTGAGGCGAGAATCTTCAAAGCTCGCCCTGCGCCAGCCAAGTACTTCGATGGCCGACCGGCGACGTCGAAATCTGCGCCCAGGATTGATGGCGAGCACATGGGTGCTGGATGTAGTAGGCTGAGAGGGATTCCCGAACCGGAGATTTCCACATGGCCAGCCAATCGTCCCCGACGCGCGAGCTTATGCGATACGTGAAGGTGCGAGCTGTTCCTGTGATCGATTTGCAGACTCGGGTCGCTCAGAGTCGCGCACTGTCGGTCATCGCGGCCAAGCCGAAGAAGGAGCGAACAGCCTGGGCCCGGGCATTTCTCTCCTCCAAGGAGGCCGCGCTCAATTTCGAACAACTCCGCTATCCGTATCGCAAGTACCTGACGATCAAGGAATCGGAGATCAGCCACTCCCCGTCGTCTCGGTCCTTGGCCAAGGACGTGAAGGACTTTGGCGCTGCAATGCGTGCCGATGCCGCGTACGCCAGTGATTTGGAGCGGTGCCTGTCAACTGTTTACGCCTTGGTGCTCTTGGATAGACTCGAAGATGCGAGAGGGGCTTCGCGGGTGTTCGCGTTCGTCGACGCCATGCCCGACACGCCTGGCCGAATTGAAGAACAGCCCTTGCCGACGCTCATGACAAGTCGTTATGAGCCGAAGGCCATTCGCACGACCAAGGCGGCAGAGCCGAAGAAGCAAGACCGCCCCTCCCTCGACGACGACCTCAAAGATCAACTCACATCGCTTGACTTACTTTGGCGTGCTCGCACGAAGATTGTCGCCAAGGCGCGGTCTGAGGCCGTCGCATCGATGTCGAAGGTCGGGTCCAGCCCCTTGCGTACCTCGACGAGCGGAAAGAACCCAAAGGGTCGAACTCCACCCTCGCGAACCGCGTCTGCGGCCGCGAGGCGACGAGCTGAGCATGCGGAACTCGCCCGTCTGAGGCGAGAGGCTATGGTCGCCACGATCAAGTACCGCGACCTGCGGAACACCGCCGATCTGGTGTACTTGGCGAGCCTAGACGCCGGTGACTTGGCTTCGCGCGTTGGCTGGCCTGTCGCGCAGGTGCGGAAAGCGCAGGCCGTCGTGTCCGCCATGCTGGCAGAGAAGCCCTGGTCAGGGGGCAAGTTCTGTCGGGCCTACGAGGAGACCGCCACGAACGTTGATGTGCTGCCGATTCCGAAGGCTGATCCGGGGGATGGATCGTGCTTTGCTGAGAATCCCAGCGTGTCATTCGGTGACTCGGTCAGACTCTTGGGAGTTGCCGATCTGATCCGCGTGGATGAGACGCTGATCGAGTACGTGCCGGGGGAGATCAGCTATATCGAGAACATTTTGGCCGGCGAAGTACGCAAGCGTGAGGTTCGAGACACGAAGTACTTCGAGCAGACAACTGAAGTCACCACCCAGAGCGACAAGCAGAGATCATCGGAGACATCCGCCACCACGAAGCAGGATCTTCGGAGCCAAGTCGAATCCGAGCTCAGCACTCGCCTCGCTACCGAGATGAACGCGTCCGCGCAGGGCTCGGGTGGCGGCACAATCGGCGTCGTGGATTTCGAGGGCGCCGCCTCGTTCGGATCCAGCGCCTCGCTCGGTGTGGACACGAAGTTGTCCTCGTCCACCACTTCAACTTTCTCCCAGGAGATCGTCAGCAAGGCTATCGAGGCCGTTAAGACGACCACGATCGAGCGACGACTCAGCCGGACCTACTCCCTGTACGAGACGCTGAATAGCCACAAAATCGATAACGCCTCCGGGGCGAACCCCGCGAATCGAAAGGGTGTCTACTGCTTCCTGGACAAGCATGTATGCATCTCGGAATCTACGTACGGGCGTCGTCTCTTCATCACCGCGACACTCCGCGCGCCCGGTCGCAACCTGCTGTGCGCACGGCTCCGCGAGATGGCGCTGGCGCGAGGCGAAGCCGGAGTCAGACCGGAGTTCAATATCTCCGTGGACCACGTGACTCCCGGAACGTACAAGGAGCTCACGGCCAAGTTCAAGGCACAGAACGTCGAGCCGCCTCCCGCGCCCCTCATCACACTGTCGAAGGTGTACAAGATGGACCGTCCGACGCCGGACGCCAAGCCCGGCTTCGACCCAAAGAAGGTCGCCGAATTCATGGCGCCGCTGTTCGAGCGCTACCAGCACTGCCTGATCACCGACAACGTCCAGATTCCTGAGGGCTACGAAGTGCGTGAGGCGACCGTAACGGTCAATCACGGATCTTGCGGGCTGAGCATCCCCGCTCACTTGCCTCTCACGATTCCAGCAGCGGCGCTGGGATCAGCGATGACCCTCTCGTTGATGGCCGCATCACCCCTGACATGGTTCACATGCCCGCTGGCGGGGCTGCAGTTCTTGCATGCTGCCTCTCCGGTCTTGCACTACAACACCGACTCGTCGCATGTGACGATCTGTCTTGGCAACGAGGCCGCGGAGTCTTCCTACTTCTTCTTCGCCCCAGACCGACTCGTGCGCGAAGTGTTCGCCATGCTCGGGACGTTTCTCGACAACGCTCCCAACCTCCTTCAAGTGCTGAAAAACGCGGGGGATACACTCGTGGCGGCGCTCGCAGCCAACGCGCAAGAACTTGCGGACGGTCTAAAGGAAGCGATCGAGACCGCTGTCAATGACCTGCACTCGCTGGTGCAGTCGGCAATCAGCGCGATCAGCGTGGACTTCAAGAACTTGACCATTTCGCTTCCAACTCTTGGCCAGATTACCAGCGGCATCGTGAATGCAATCAAAGCGCTTCACAAGACCGCAGGGGGGCTATTCAAGCCAGTCGAGACGTTCCTTAACGCCGTGATCGGGGCGATCGAGGCCGGCATTCAGAACGCGATGGTGGATTTGTTCAGCGAGCTTGCGACCATGTTCGAATCGTCGGACACTATCACGCTCACACCGTCCGGCCTAAGAGGCGAGTTGCCCGTCTCGATCAATGTCGCGGCCATCAATCCCGGCGTGACTATTAATCTGGTCGCTTGCCTGCAACGCACTCCCGAGGCGCTGGATCGCTGGAAGCTCGACACCTTCGAGAAGCTCTACCAGGGATTCGTGCAACTCGTGGCGGAACACGACGCGCGGCAGTCGCTGGGAGCAACGTCGGGCCTGACCCGCAATCCCTCTTCGCTTCGTGAAGAAGAGAGGGCGGCGGTAAAGGAGTTGGTGCTCCACTCGATGAACAACCTGCACGCGCCGCACGGTGCGATTTACTCTCAGGACGCAATGCATTTCTTTGAGAGCGCCCTCGATTGGAAGAACATGGTGTACCGTGCGTATCGGTACGGTCCAAGCATGACCGAGGTGGACCGCGATCATGATGGCATCTTCAATGGTGCCGATGATCGACGCCGGGACTTGCTGTCCGCAGCCTGGGCTCAGGTCATGCTGCCCGTCGTGCCGGACCCGCGGTTGGAAGGCAAGGTGATCAAGTACTTTGACGACGGATCGATGGACCTCGAGGGCGGCTTCACAAAGGACGAACTTACTGCGCTGTACCAGGACTTGGTACTTGGGAGGGACGCCAGCGCCCAAGGCGTGACACCTGTACCGGTCCGCAAGGCGTACATCCCCACTGACCTCATTGAACTTCGCGACGACTTGCCGCCCAAGCGACAGACGCCGTGCCAATAGCCCGCCGGTCGCGCTTCTCGAGGTGACCATGGTGATCTCCGAGTACGAGCTGGTCCCGGGAAGGGAAGAGCCGAGACGGCTGACGCTTTCGTTGGAGAGCCCGCCGGCGATTGAGATCCCAGCGGACGCCCCCGTTGTCGAATTGACCGTCACGCTTCCGTCACTGGCCCAGGACGGTTCCCCAACGGAGAAGACTCCCGCCACTCTGCGTGTGTGGCTGGACGAACCATGGGTCGAATACGGTGTTCGCAGTCTTTGTCGGGATTGCTACGCGATGTATGGGTGGCCGGGGGTTACCGCGCTGGAGAACGCATGCGAAGGTGCAACGCTGAAGAATGCAAGCGAGCATCAAGCCTCGGGGGCCTTTGAGCGGATGGTGGCGCAGCGAGAGGAACTCGAGGCGATCGGTGGAGCGGTGCTGACAGCAATCGAGGAGGCCGCGGTCCATTTGGCTCTCGATAAGCTGGCCCTGGCGGAGGCTCACGTCGTCGAGCAGGCGGTGCGGTATTTTCCCGGACGAGCGAGCGACCGTGGTGAGATATTGCGTCGCGGTTGGAGCCAGCCCACGACTCCTGATCATCGTGAGCTCGAGTCGCTGGTCGATGGATGGAAGCGCGCAAGGCCGGCGCTGGAGGCAGCACTTCGCGCGAAGTCGGCCGTCGTTGCGGCGCATTCCCGCGCCTTCAGGCAACATCCGATGATCGATTCGATCGATATCTCACCCGGCGATATCACGCGAGTGTCTTCCGCTCAGGCGGCGGCGGCCGCGGCTTGGGAGGTCTACGCTCGGGCGCTGTCGGTTGAGGCGGGTGGATTGCCACTGTCGCATCGACGCTTGCTGGGATCGAGGCCTGACCGATCCCCACGTGGTCATCCTGTTCTGCATCGCATCATCGATGCTGACTTGGATTTGGATCGTATCGTGCTGGCATTGCGCAAGGCGATCGAGGGAGCAACACTCTCTGTTGACGATGGCGTGGCGATCGGGGAAGTCAGCAGTCGAGTGTGGAACGCCTTGAAGCGGTGCACGGCCGCGATCGGGCAAGTTCGCAATCGAGTGTCGGCGCGCGATGGGCAGTTTGATGTCTGGAGGTATCCCGCCCTCGTTGAGGAGTTGTGCGAGCGCCTCGGCGTTCCAGACGGGACGGTTGAGCGCCGAGCGATTGACGACCGTCTGGTGCGCAAGGAGGGCATGAGTTTGCTGTCCGCGGCGAGCATCGCTGCGGGGGTGGGTGAAGTTGTGCTCTCGATTGTTGCGGCGCCCGCGGCCGTCTTGTTGATCGCATCGAGCACGTCGTTCATTCTGGGGGCAACGGAATCTGTGAGAGATCTGAAGTCCACGAGTGATGCACAGGCGGACTTCGACATTGCGCTGAACCCTGCCGAGTCCTTCGGAGTTGAGCCGTCGTGGGCGGGGGTGGTAGCCGGTGCAGTTCTCAACGTGATCGGTATGCCGGGGAGGTAGAACAATGGCCCCGCGCATGCCACTCAATCTCCGTCCCCGCCAAGCATTTGACGCCATCGTCGGGCGTCAACTGGTCCGCGCGGTTGGGCTCCTGGCTGATCACGAGGGGCGACACCTGTACAAGTCATTGCAGGCGGCTGCTGAGCGAGTCTCGAGGAGCGGGGATGGCTCCCGCGCACTTCTAGACCATGCAGCCGACGAATTCGGACGCTGGTGGGCAACGGCGCGGCATACCCATCCTCCCGAAGCGCAGGCGATCATCGACCGGCACTTGGCAGACTATCTCGCGACCGGGCGCCGGGCGGCCATCAAGCTCATCGCGCAGGAGACCGCCAGGAACAAGGAGGCCGAGGAATTCCTGTTCGGGGTGATCAGAGACCACATGCGGGCGCTGTCAAGATCGAGCGCGGCGCTGGATCGGGCGGTGTCGAAACAGTTTGAGCACTTCATGGCGCAGCTCGGAGACGAGGCAGAAGCGTGGGGCCGAGTGCTGCATGTTCTCAGCGTGCATGCGGGCAAGATATCGAAGGAAGCGCGCGATCTCGAGCCTTTGATCCAGAAGCTGAGGACATTGCCCGACGGCGAGCCGTTCAGAAAGCTGCAGCGCCAAATACTCAACAAGAAGAGCTCTATGCGGTGGCAGGTGCGCGGCAAGCTGGGAGAAGTGTACGTTTCGTCGTGGCGAAGGTGGCGGCAGGAGCTCGATCACCTGGAGATGGAAGCCGAGCACATCGCCATGTCGCTGTCGCCTCAAGGCGCATGGAAGGTTCACAGGTTCACCGAGGTTGTGAAACTGGACAACAAGGAAGTGTGGGATGAGTGCATCCTGCTTGTGAACGAGGCCGAGGGGCGTGTGAAGTTGCACACGGCTCTTCAAGTGAAGGTCGAGAGGGGGCGACGAGTTAAGTCACTCGACCAGATCCCCCAGGACAGTAAGCGTGAAGCGGCTGCTTCGACTTTGACGATCGAAGGCAAGAAGTACAATCTTGATGAGGCGGGAGATGCGTTCGAGGTGAGGCGATACGCACTGTTCGCCGAGGAAGGCCTACCGGCCGCCAAGCAGATCAAGGCACTGGAGCAGGCTCGAATACCGGTGAAGGCGATAGGGATGGACGTGACGTCCACTGGCTTTGACCTCGTGACTCTGGAGTTCATGCGGATTGTTCACATGATTGTGAAAGAATCAATCGGATGACCGGTTCGAGCGTGCGTCCAAACCGGACTCCTGGTCCAAAGTGGCGATCGCTTTTCGATGACGGGTCCCCTAGCCAATGGCGACCTCAAGCCGGCAACGGCTCTGCGTGGGGATCTGGCTCCGGGAACCCAACCGCCCTCCCGTCTGCGCTCAAACCCGAATCCTGATCCAAGCTGAGCGAGAGGATTTGGGCGACAATCCGGCCTCTGTTTGGAGGTCAGGGCGATGAAGAAGTCGAGGTTTACGGAAGAGCAGATCGCGTTCGCGTTGC
>JADZEW010000018.1 GCA_020850325.1 Methanoregulaceae archaeon | reverse complement strand
TCATCTGCGCCGTGATGCACAAACTCGCACGAAGAGCCATCGCCGTCGTGCAGAGAAACACCCCTTGGGAGAAGAACATCGAACTGAGCGCTTGACTTCCTCTTACGCTATCTTGCAGGGGAAGGCCAGTGAGCGATAGCGAACTGGGATGGGGTGGTCTCGCAATGCGGCACTTCTTCACCCCACCTCTTCGCGCGGGAGCGCGAAGGTCCTCCCCTGCAAAGGGAGGAATCAGGTGATTCCCATCCACTTCGCCGCTCCGAGCCGTTGAACAGGTAGATGGCGCGGCGCAAGTGGTGGATTGTCGGAGTCGCGGTCGTTGCATGCCTTGGTTTGATGGTGGGTTTGACCGTCCGTCGACTCATGACCGAACATTCGCGTCCGGTGGGCCACGGGAATCTGACCTTCGATGTCTCCGCGGATGGATCCAAGATTGTCTTCGCCGCTCAGGGCCGAGGCGGCCGCGACCTGTTTCTGCTCGATCGAAAGTCCGGGCAGGTGCAGGCCCTCACCAATAGCCTTGACTACGAACTCTCGCCCGCGTTCTCGCCTGACGGGCGGCGGATCGTCTTCACGAGGGGCAAACCGGGCGTTCGAGCCGACCAACTCTGCATCACGGAGCTTGTCCCCCCTCTCGGCATCGATCAGTGGACCGACGCCGACGAGAACATCGCCTCGCCGACCTTCACGCCCGACGGCCAAAGCGTGATCTTCTCTCTAGAAACGCAGTACCGGTGGGGAGGTCTGGCATCGAACTGGAACGAGTCAGGAGCCTTGGTTCTCATGAATCTCCAGACCAAGGAGCGCAAGTTCCTCATCAGCGAGGACAAGTTGGCCTACGATGCCGCTGTCTCCCCCGACGGCAAGCTACTGGCTTGGCGCGACTTACGGGGGCTCTGCCTCGCCGAACTTGACCAGGCCGACGCCCCTCGGGTGGTGTCAAAGTCGGGCCATAGCCCCACCTTCAGCTCCGATGGCCGACAACTGGCGATGGTGGCGGGGACGTACATCCCGGACTTTCATGTCGAGATCGCGCCGGTCGGGGGTGGACCGGCGAAGAAAGTTTCAAACACCGACGGTGCGATGCAGGTCCGATTCTTGCCCAACGGTCGCATCCTCGTTCTGCGCGAGTTTTGGCGGGACGGCGGCTTTGGCGAGCCCACCCGTGGTCTGTGCGAGATGGATCAGGACGGTTCGAACGCACGCGAAGTGATCTCGGAGGCAATGTTGAAGAACCCGATGAGGGCATCCAAGTGAAGAAGCTCCGCTGGTGGCTCTTTGGAGTGGGAAGCTTCGTGTTTCTTGCCCTCCTTTGGGCTTGGGGTCCCAGCCGTAAGGAGGTCATCATTCGAGACGCCGCAGTGCGATCGTGGACGGCGTGGGGCTACCGCTATGCCGAGATCGAGAACCTTTCGGAGCGTCCCATGGTCGTGCCCAATCGCGAAGGGTTCTTCCTCTACTTCGAGGATCCGGTGATTGCGGAAGCGGGGACTAAGCTTGCGATGATCACGCTCCCCGATGTAACGCTGCTTCCTCCCGGTGGCGCGCTGAGGCTTCAGATTATGGACTCCTACGAGCCGACGTTCATCAAATGCGAGGGCCGGTATCTGAAGGAAGTCGAGGACTATGCCCTACGGACGAAGGCCGTCCTGTGGTCGACGCCTACGACGCCGTTCCCCTAAGGCACGGCACCGCGGGGACAATGCAACCCGCGGCCCAGGGTTACCCTTTGGGTTCGGGAATCCGCTGAGGGCGGCGGTTGTGTTGTCCCGCCGTGGTCATAATGCACATATGAAGCGCGCCAAGTGGTGGGTCGTCGGCTTGGTCTGCGGGGTCGTTGCGGCACTCGCTGTGCTTTGGCTCCCTGATCGCCCCTTCAGCTTCTTGGGAGGCGCACCGTTGGAGAGCATCTGGATTCGAAAGGATTTCGGACCCGACACGGCGGTTCGAACCTACTTGATCAACCGACCCTTCGCTGAGGTGGTTGATTCGGCGCGCAAGGAGTTGGAGCCCAAAGGTTGGCAGCGCTACGACTACGAGGGAGATGTCATCTTCTCGCCCCACTCGGACATCGATCGACAGCTGGTGGAGTCGGTCAGCATTTCCGAGAAGGATGAGGGCGCGAGTGTCCGGGTCGATGTCGCCAGCCCTGCCACCCTGCGAGACCGCGTCGGCGTTTGGCTACGTCCGAAGAGTCGATTGAAGGGGTCGCCCCCGCAATAGCGGGGGCTGGACTGCGAGGGCACGACGCATCCCTCACCCACAACTTCGATTGCCGAGGCGCCGACGGAGCGGCGCCCTCCCACAACTTCGTTAGACCGGCAGGTCGCTTCGCCGCTCGGAAACCCTTCGCTCGCTGTGGTCGAGGATCTTCTTGCGGAACCGAAGCTGCTTCGGCGTCACTTCTAACAGCTCATCATCCCGCAACCAGGCCAGCGCCTGCTCCAAAGAGAAATCCTTGTGCGCGTCGAGCACCGTCGTCGAGTCGGCATTGGCGGATCGCATGTTGGTGGCCGCCTTTTCCTTCGTGGCGTTCACGACCATATCTTCGTCGCGGGCGCAGGCGCCGACGATCATGCCGCCGTAGAGGTCGGTTCCGACCGGATAGAACAGCGTCCCGCGCTCCTGAACGTCTTCATAGGCGTACCGCGTCAGCTTGCCCGGATCTTTCACGATCAGCGAACCCACCGATCGCGCGACGACTTCGCCCTTGTACTCGCGGTAGCCATCGAACAGCGAGCCCATGATGCCAAGGCCGCGCGTCATGGTTAGGTAGTTGGAGCGAAAACCGATCAGCCCGCGCGTGGGGATCGAATACTCGAGCGTCGTTGTGCCGTTCGCGCTCGCCATGTTGGTCATATCGCCCTTTCGGCGGGCGAGTTCTTCCATGACGAAGCCGACCGACTCGTCGGGGAGTTCTAGGATCAGGTTCTCATACGGCTCGAGCACCTTGCCTTCTTCCCGGCGGTAGATGACCTGCGGACGCGAGATCTGCATCTCGTAGCCCTCGCGGCGCATGGTCTCGATGAGGATCGCCAGCTGCAGTTCGCCGCGCGCGGCGACCTTGATCGAGTCCGTGGGCGAGTCCTTGTCGATCTTCACCGACACGCTGACCGCTTCTTCCTTCTCGATGCGCTCTCGGATCTTGTGGATGGTGAGGAACTTGCCGCCGTCCTTGCCCGCCAGTGGCGAGTTGTTCGGATAGAAGTTCATCGTGAGCGTGCTTGGCTCGATCTGCACCGCCGGGAGCGCTTCCGTCGTATCCGTGTGGGCGATGGTGTCGAACAGGTGCACACCGTCGAGACCGGCCAGCATGATGATCTCACCGGCCGACCCGCTCTCGACTTCGCGGAGAGCGATCCCCTCGTAGGTCCAAATCTTGGTGACATTGAAGCCTTGGTTCTTGCCCTCGGGGCTCATGTGAACGAGCCGGTCGCCAACCTTGACCGTACCGCGCAAGACCTTTCCGCCGAACATGCGACCGACATAGTCGTTGTAGTCGAGGTTGTTGATTTGCAGCAGGAACGAGCCCTCGGCATCCACCGCAGGAGGCGGAACCGCGTTCACGATCATCTCGAACAGCTCGCGCATATCTTGCTCGCTGCCGTCCGGGCTCACCCGGGCAAATCCGCCGGAGCCGCTCGTGTAGAGATGCGGGAAGAAGAGGTCTTCCTCGCTTGCGCCGAGGTCGATGAACAAGTCGATCGTCTTGTCGTAGGCTTCCATCGGGCGGGCACTTTCGCGGTCGATCTTGTTGATGCACACGATCGGCTTCAGCTTGTTGGCAAACGCCTTCTTGAGCACGAACCGCGTCTGCGGCATCGGGCCTTCGTTGGCGTCGACGATGAGCAGAACGCCGTCCACCATACTGAGCACGCGCTCGACCTCGCCGCCGAAGTCGGCGTGGCCGGGGGTGTCCACGATGTTGATCTTGGTGCCCTTGTAGCGGACGCTCGCGACCTTGGAGAGGATCGTAATGCCCTTCTCTCGCTCGAGATCATTGCTATCCATGACCCGATCGGCCATGTGCTGATTCTCGCGGAAGATTCCGGCTTGTCGGAAGATTGCGTCGACCAGAGTGGTCTTGCCGTGGTCGACGTGCGCAATGATGCCGACGTTTCGGATGGCTTGGGGCATTCTATCATTGTACCGGGCAGGGGTGTTCGCCCCTTGGGACCAGAGGTTGTTCGGGCTAGTTCGGATTGGCTCGGGTTTGCTCGGGACGGTCCCTTACCTCGCTCTCACCATAGGCCTCGCGGGGAAACCGACAAGCCCACGTCCATCGCCCGCATAATGAGCTCGATGGGCTGGTACGAACTCGCTAAACCGCTTCTCTTCGCCCTCGACGCGGAGACTGCTCACGAGCGTGGTCTCGAAGCGATTGCCCATGGGTGGGTCTCGGGGCGCCGCTATAATGATCCCGCTCTCCGCACGCTGGCTTTCGGGCGCGTCCTGGACAACCCGATCGGCCTTGCTGCCGGTTTCGACAAGAACGCGGTCGCCGTGGACCGTTGGGCGGAGTTCGGTTTCGGATTCGTCGAAATCGGTACCGTGACCCGCCATCCGCAGCCGGGTAACCCGCGCCCGCGTCTCTTCAGGTTGCCGCAAGACCGAGCAATCATCAACCGCATGGGCTTCAACAACGACGGCGCCGACGCGGTGGCCGATCGGCTGAGCCGAAGGAAGTCGGACATTCCGCTGGGTATCAACCTCGGTAAGTCCAAGATCACGCCGCTTGAAGAAGCCCCGGCCGACTACGCCTACAGTTTCGCTCGGCTGCGGCCCTATGCCGACTACGCGGTGGTCAACGTCTCCTCTCCGAACACCCCGGGCCTGCGCTCGCTTCAGGACAAGGACCCGCTGCGCCGGATCGTCATGGGGCTGCGTGACCTCGACGCGACCTGCCCGCTGTTCGTCAAGGTCGCCCCGGATCTCAGCGAGTCGGCCCTCGACGATGTGCTCGCGGTGGCTTCCGAAGCGGGCTTGGAGGGCATCATCGCGACCAATACCACCCTCTCCCGCGATGGACTCACCAAGGAGAGCCAGGAGGCGGGCGGAATGTCGGGGGCTCCTCTGCGCCCGTTGGCGCTATCGGCACTCCAGCACCTACGCCGACAAGCGCCGCCCGAAATGCAGCTGATCGGCGTGGGGGGCCTCATGAATGGCGAGGACGCCCACGAGCGGATGAACGCGGGCGCGAATCTGGTTCAGGTGTACACGGGTTGGGTGTACGGCGGCCCGGACTTTGTGGCCGAGCTTCTCGAAGACCTCGCAAGACTTCGAGCCGATCGGTAGCCTTTTGCGCATTCTCGGCCGATCGCACACCCGTGGCACGGTTCTTGGAGTTCTTGCGCAGTGGTCGAACGTCCGATCGGGAGAACTGGTAATCCTAACGGCTCCATTACGATCAGGGCAGAGTAGAGTAGAGAAGGGAGGGGCGCGAAGCATCGAATGAACACACTGCAGCAGCTGCGAATCGTGCCTTTTTGGGTGAATCCCGCCCATCTTGTCTCCACCGCCGCGCACATCATGCGGGGTCATCGGGTCCGGGCACTCGGTGTGCTCGAGGGTGACACTCTGATCGGCACCGTCGCGCTCGAAGATCTGGCCGGGGTGCCGGAGGCCACGGTCGTTCGCTCGGTGATGCGTCCGATCGAAGCGGTCGCCTATCTTGGTGATAGCGTTCGAGACGTTGCGCAACGATTTGTCCAAGAACACCTTGAGTTTCTTCCCGTGATCGATGGTGAGCGCTTCGCGGGCATGGTCACGCCGAATATGCTCCTGCGCGAGCTCGGGCGCTCGTACGACCCAATGTCGACGCTATCGTGGAGCGACCAGCTGCGCGATTGGGGCCTTGAGCACCTGAAGCGGGGCGATGAAGTAACGATCCTCTTTATCGACCTGAACGACTTCGGCCAGTACAACAAGAAGTTCGGCCACATCGTGGGCGACAAGGTGATTCGCGAGTTCGCCGCCGCGCTTCAGGGTCTGATCGACGCCTCGCGCGATGTGCTTGTCCGCTACGGCGGCGATGAGTTCGCGATCGGCACGCTCCGCCTGCGCGACGAAGCCGAGACCCTGGCCGAGTTGATCCGCACCCGGGTATCGGGTCTGATCGTGGATGAGGGCGTCGATCCCGTCCACTTCAGCGTTGGAGTTTTCGGTGGCCGCCGTTCCAAAGAGCGCGAGAACACCCACTACGCGGCAACGCTGGACAACCTGATCAACATGGCCAGCCGGGCGTGTCTCGCGGCCAAGGGCGCTGCGAAGCGCGACCCCGTTCGCGCCGTGGTCTCGATGGGCGATCGCCCAGCCGAGGACAACTCACCGACGTACCGCATCGTCGGCGTCTACGCGGATGACCAGGGCACCAAGCCCGTCACCACGGTGATCCTCAGCCACCACGACTCCGTGGTCAGTGGCGCGGCTCCGCATCGTGATGCCAACCCGCTGGAGGCGGTGGCGCTGGCGACTGCGAAGGCGATCGAGCGCACGCTGCCCGACGTGGCCCTGCGGGTTGATGAAGTCAGCGTCGCCGACGGCGAAGTGCGGCTGGTCGGCAAGCTGCTCCGTGGCGATCAGGCGACGTCAGTGTCGGTCACGCGGCGCGTGATCGGCGATCCTCTTCTGGCCGCGGCGGAAGTGACGCTGGACGCGATTGTCGGCGTTCGGAACTAGACGTTGCTGCTCCACGCCAACAGCGCCTCATCTACCGTCCGCCCCGACGGCGGGATCAGTTCGTAACACTCGATGCCCTCCCACAAGCCCCGATCGAGCCCGCCGGGCGCGACCTGCAGCATGCACGCGGAGTCTCCGACCCGATCTCCGAGGTCGATCATCCGGCCAAGAAGCGCCGACTGAGCGAGCGAGAACAAGAAGCGAGTCGCCAGGTCGCGGCTTCCCTCGGAAAGCCCCGGCATCTCCAACTCGACCAAGCCGAACTTCTGCATGCCCAGCGTGTACGAAGTGAGTACGGCAGGCTCATCGCGGCGGGGACGAACAAACACCTGCACCACATCGCGTGCATCGATCCGGGGGTCGGCCGGTTTGGCGGTGAACACCTGGTCGGGTAGCCGGTACGTTTGAGCGATCGGGTCGGCGACCACGCCGTCGTGAAGTTCGGCCAACCTCCGACAGCACCCAAGCATAAAGCGGACGCCCTCGTAGACCATTGGGTCGTAACTCTCGAACGTCAGCTGCATCAGCGTCCAGGTTGCGCTGATGCGCGCGAGGAGATCTTTGTCGAGGTCAGCGGCCATCGGGCTGAGCAGGAACGGTCCGGGATCGAAACCGGCTTCCTCCTTGCTCACCACCCGGAGCTTCAGGACGGTTTTGCGGTCGGGCGAACTCAGGGCGTAGATGCCTCGGGTCATTGGGCGAGCGAGGTCCTCTTTCGTGGAATCGCTGGCCAATGGCACGCCGAATCCGGCCACCGCTCCGCCCTCGCCTTTGGGATTAACGACGGCGAGCAGGGGACTCAATGCGGGCTTGCTCGAAAGCACGGTCATGTAGTAGCCCGGTTGAATCCCGAACCCCGGCGTCTTATGCTTGAACTTCCAGAGCACGGTGACATTGTGGCAGTTGGTGTGTTGGCTTGTTGGCCCGCTGGTGTGTTGGGCATGTTGGCTGGCTCCGCAGATGCTAGTGTGCAAACTGGTCAACATGCCAACAGGCAGCACACCCCGCAAACTTACCGGTACAGCGAGATTGCGGGGCATGGAACACCCCCGGTGGGATGTGGAGTCGTGGGAAGCCTATTGATCCGGGCCAGGCCGAAGCGTTGCTCCGGGCGATCGCGCCGGCGCTGTTCGAACTGGGCATGCGAATCGGGGGATTGACGCTCGGTGCGTGTTCGCTGACGGATCGGAGCCTCGGCAAGC
Organism: Methanoregulaceae archaeon; assembly: GCA_020850325.1. Classification (GTDB taxonomy): domain Bacteria; phylum Armatimonadota; class Fimbriimonadia; order Fimbriimonadales; family Fimbriimonadaceae; genus JANJUB01. The sequence goes on along the minus strand of JADZEW010000018.1, from coordinate 99,347 downwards.
TGGCGATGGAGCTGGCGACCGATGAGCGACCCGCGTTTGGACTGCTGGGCGACCTGGTGGGAGGGTTGCCCGGCTCCTTTGCCCTGATCATGGAGGATCCCGTTCCGCCAGGCAAGCTCGAAGTCGAGCTCGCCGAGACGCTGGGCGGACTCTGCGAAGGGGAAGTGCTGCTTTCGGGCGGCGTAGCGGACATGAGGGCGACCATCGGCGAGGCGATCGCAACGCGATTCGCGACGCAAGAGCGGGCTTGGGTCCTGCGGGCGGACTGGAGCAACTCCAAGTCGACCGCCCAACTCCTGCTCCTGCTGGATGAAGAAGTGTGGGACGAACGGTTCCACTTGGCCCTCGATCGGGAGGCGGCATAACGATGACAACGACGCAAGTGTTAGTGAGGTTGGCAGATGTACAGGTGCTCGAAGGGCAGGCGGTTTTGGCCTGCGTGGGGCTGGGGAGTTGCGTTGGAGTCGCGATGGTCGACCCCATCGCGAAAGTCAGCGGCATGGCGCACATCATGTTGCCCGATGCGGTGACTGCAAAGCCGGAACGTCCGGGCAAGTACGCAACCACGGCGATCAACTACCTCGTCGAGACGATGGAGCGCCTGGGGGCGCAGCGCAGCCGCTTGATCGCCGCGGTCGGCGGTGGGGCCCAGGTGTGTTTCGGGCCGACGGTCCCCGCGATGCTCGCCTTGGGATCCCGCAACGTTCAAGCCGTCCAGGAGCAGCTCAAGCTCCACAAGGTGAAGTGCGCTGGCGAAGACGTCGGCGGCAATGCGGGGCGCACCCTAACGTTCGATTCGACAACCGGCAAGGTCACGGTCCGCACCGCGACATCGCCCGATCGCTTGCTCTGCACGTTGAGGTGAACCTATGATTTCTTCGACTTTGAAACTAGAAGACATCGTCCGCAAAACAAGCGATCTACCGACGCTGCCCAAGGCGGCCCTCAACGTGATCCGCGAGACCGAATCGCCGACGTCGTCGGCGGCGACTGTCGCCCATCACATCGGCATGGATCAAGCGCTGACCGCGCGGGTGCTGCGTCTGGCGAACAGCGCGTACTTCGGGCTCGCCCGTCAGGTCGGCGACATCCAAGAGTCGGTCGTGATCCTCGGTATGCGGAACGTGCGGAACTTGGCAATCGTCGCATCGACGTTCCCGTGGATGTCCAAGCCGCTCAAGGGTTACCGCCTGGGCCCGCGACAGATGTGGACCCATTCGTTCTGTGTGGCGGTTGCCGCCAAAGAACTGGCATTGAAGACGCGCAAAGCGGACCCGGATCTCGCGTTCACCGCGGGACTGCTCCACAACATCGGCAAGGTCGCACTCAGTGTTTGGCTCGAGAACAAGATCGAGGCGATGATGAATGTCGCGGTCCGCGAGAACTTGACGTTCGACCAGATGGAGCGCAAGTTGCTGGGCTTCAGCCATGCCGAAGTCGGGGCGTATCTCGCCGATCAGTGGAGCCTGCCGAAGGTGTTCGTCGAGGCGATCTTGTATCACCACTCGCCCAACGAATCGCCTCAGCCGAATCCGGTAGCCGACTATGTGCACATCGGCGACTACATCACGATGAGTGTGGGTCTGGGTCTCGGGGCGGATGGACTCCGTTATGAGTTCTATCCCGAAGCGCTGGAGCGTGTCGCGATCGACCACGCAGACATTGACGAAGTGCTGGATTCGTTCTTGGAAGCCCAAGAGTCGTATGAGCGAATGTTCGACGATTTCACGTCCTAGCGCATCCTCGAAACGCTCCTCGGCGTACTCTTGGAGATCATGGAACGAAAGCGACTCGACGGAATTGCCGCCCGCGCGTTCATCGCGGATACCGACCGCTTGGCGCTCCAGACACTGAAGCGCGTGCCCCTGCTGCCGATCATCGTGCAGAAGTTCCACGAGGTGGGTCTGGACCGCTGGATGTACTGCTACAACATGTCGATGTCGGTGCGTTGCGGACCGCGGCAGTATCCGACGCTCTACCGAATCTTGCGCGAATCGTGCGAAGTGCTCGACATGCCCGAGCCCGAGCTGTACGTGTCGAGTAACCCGTTCCCGAACGCCTTCGCGGGTGGGGTCGAGCGCCCGTACATTACGCTGCGCTCAAGCATGGTTGATGCACTTGACGATGAGCAGCTTTATCACTTAATCGGCCACGAACTAGGTCACATCAAGGCGAACCATGTCCTCTATAAGTCGGTGGCGAGAGTCCTGCTGCCTCTCCTTGAGATGGTTGGCCGACGAACGTTTGGCCTCGGCGATGTGGCCAGCATCGGTCTAGTGTTGGCGTTTTACGAGTGGTCTCGCCAGGCGGAGATTACCGCCGACCGCGCGGGGCTCCTGGTATCCCAGTCACTGAATACCTCGGTAGACGCTAACATCTGTTTGACGGCGGGGCCCCACCGCCTGCGCCACGAGATGAATCGGGAGGCGTTCATGGAGCAGGCGCGTTCGTATCAGGATTCCGGACCGCTCGAACTGCTCGGTAAGGTCGTGCTGTTCTTAACCATGACATCGACCTATACCCACCCCATGCCCGTACATCGCACTCAAGAGCTCGAAAGATGGGTGCTTTCTGGGGCGTTCGATCGTATCTTATCGGGAGACTACGAGAGAGAGACGGATCAAGTGAAATCTGCCTGATTTCGCGGTCAGAAGGCACGCCAAACATGTAAAATAGAACATGGATTGGCAGCAGACATTAATTGAACTCAGAAAGGAACTCTCGACCCATGCTGGTTACCCCTGCATCAGCCTGACGGTGCCGACCGGGCGGAGCATGCCTGATAACGCCGCAGATCCGATCCGCGTGAAGAACTTGGTTTCGGAGGCAGCAAGTCGACTCGAAGAGGAGATCGGCAAGCGTCCTGCCGCCGCCGCCCTGAAGAACCTGCAAACCGCCGCAGACTCGGTGGATCACGACCGCAACCTCGACGGATTGGCCATCTTTGCCAACGAGAACATCGAGATTGTGCTGAAGACCCCATTCCCCCTCCCAGAACGGCTGGTCATCGATGAGCGGTTTTCACTCCGTGCTCTGCTACGGGCCGAGCGGCGCGCCGAACCCTTCACGGTTGTTGTACTGTCGCTCGACGAAGCGCGGGTGTTCACGGGAGTCCGCGAGGATCTCATCGAGGTGCGAGGCGAAGGTCTGCCGGCCAAGAACAGCGGCGTAGGTGCCGGCGCTAAGGTTCCAAGTGGGCCGGGCGTCAACGCCACCGCCGCGGTCGATGACTCGCGGAACCAGTTTGTTCGCCACGTGATGAACCAGCTGGGCGAGCACGCCGACTTGCCAACGCGCTTGGTCGTGGCGGGTACCCCCGAAGTACTTGCTAACGCTCAGGAGCAGGTCGGCGCGCCGTTCGAGATCATCGCCACGCTGGCAGGAAACTACATTGGCGACAACGTCAGCGAACTCGGTACGAGAGCCTGGGAGGCGGTCCGCGAGGCTCGGCAGGCGATGGCTCAGGACCTGCTGGATCAGCTCGATGCCGCTCGATCGGCGCAGAAGTGCGAGGTCGGCATTCAGGCGCTTGCACCGCTTGCCGCGCAAGGACGCATCGATACGCTGATTTGCGGCTTCGATGTCGAAGCTCCCGGGCGGTACGACGCCGAGACCGGGCTGTTCACTGAAATTGAAGCAGCGGAAAACTGGACCGACTTAGACGACGGCGTCGAGTGGCTCATCGGCCAAGTTCTAGATCACGGCGGTTCGGTGCGGTTTGCCGAGGATGAGCTACTGGGCGACCAGCCCCTCGCCGCGACCTTACGCTACTAGAACAGGTGCGGACAAACATCGAAGCCATCCCTCAATCGAGGGATGGCTTCATTTCACTTTCCGCGTTAGTTTCGACCGCGAATGGCCGTGGCGATGATCTCGAGATCGTCGATCGGGCGCTCACCGATCAGCAGGAAGGATCGGTTGCCTTCCGTCCAGCCGACTGCGTTCGTGCCGTTCAACTTGCAGATTGAGAAGCCGCGCTTCGTTGTGGATTCAGCATCTGCGATTCGCTGAACGTCTTCCATCAGGAAGAAGGCCATGGTGCCGATCGAATCGACGAGGTTGACGCGGACCATCTTGTGGCCGTTGATCATGCCCGAAGCGCCGCCGATGACCTGGACCGACTCGGGTTGCGTGGGCATGGGGCCGTTCATAACGCCCTCCAGCCACTTGCGCTGGTCGTCTGGTGCCTGAGACCGCGGTGCCGCAAACGGGATCAGGGTGCTGGAGGCGCGAGCGACATCGCCAGTGGACATGCTGGCTCCGCCCATGCGGTTCATCGAGGCGGCCATCATGATCGTGATCACGAACACGGAGCAGAGGCCCCAGGCGTAACGCCCCACGAACGACTCGACCCGGCGGGTGCGCTCGATCTCCTTAAGTCGTCCTTGACAGCGTCGCCACGTATCTTCACAGGTGATCGGGGCACACTTCGACTGAAGGGTTTCGCGCAGCCCCTGCACGGCTCGGAACTCAGCTTGTGACCGCTCGCAATCACGAAGCCGCGCCTCGGCGGCGGCGCGATCTTCGCCATCGAGCTGCCCATCGGCAAGTGCGTGGATGTCTAGATAGTCGCTCATTCGTCGACCTCGGCGGCAGATACGTAACCTTCTCGCATAGCGTATTCCTTCAGCATTCGGCGCAGAAGTGCTCGTCCCCGAGCGAGCCGCGAACGAACTGTGCCGATGGGCACGCCCGTCGCATCGGCGATTTCCTGATAGCTCATGCCTTCGAGATCGCTGAGGACTACGGCGATTCGGAAGTCGTCGGGCACTTTGCCCAAGGCTTCTTCCACTTCGCCGCCCAACAGACCGTCGAACAGCAAGCGGTCAGGAACGTCGCCCTCGTCGGCCACGGGTTCCGCCATGCCTTCCTCGTCGATCGAGGAGAGCGATGGACCCCGTTGCCGTTGCCGATAGCGGTTGATATAGAGGTTCGTGACGATCCTCAAGATCCACGCCTTGAAGTTCGCGCCATCGAACCGATCAAACGCCTCGTACGCTCGGACAATCGCTTCTTGCGCTAGATCTTCAGCCTCTTCTCGCGACCTCGTGAGTCGCAATGCGGTGCCGAAGACCGAGGGAAACACTTTCTCCGCTTGCTTTTCGAACGCGTCTTTGGAGGTGCGTTTCCCGAAGAGCATGGCGGGGGCAGTGTACCCCTCGCTAGGTTCAACCCCTGCCGTTTCACCGAAGTTCCCAGCCGTTACCAGGTTTTGTTGGGGGTGGGGTTTGGCTCGGTGGCTCGGGTTAGCGCGGATTGCTCGGCAAGCCCTTGGTCTCCGCCTGGCTTGGATCTGTGTCCTCCGGCCGCTTCAATACTCCCCCGTAAATCCCCATGGGGGGCGCCTGCACGGGGCATGGCATTAGGCATACCGGGCTACCCCGCGCCAAACATTGAAGGATCACCTGAGGTTTTGGCCCAATTGCCCCGAAAACATACCAGGGCTAGACCCGAGGAACGAAACGCTATGCACGAGGCCTATTGGGGACTAAACGAACCGCCATTCAGTTTGACGCCGGATCCGCGCTTTCTCTTTATGAGCCGGTCGCACGAAGACGCGCTCATGATGTTGCACTACGCTATCACGCGCAACAAGGGCGCGGCGATGCTGAGCGGCGACATTGGTTTGGGCAAGACGACGATCAGCCGAAAGCTCTTGGAGTTACTCGATCCCGTTCGATTCCGGGTCGTGCTAATCGTGAATCCGATCCTCACGCCAGTCCAGATCCTGCAAGAGATTCTCGCTCAGCTCGATGTACACGTCGCTTCCCGAAACCGGCAGGTGCTTGTTCAGGAGCTCCACAACGCGCTGGTGCACTATTACGAGCGTGGGCAGCGGGTGGTGCTGGTCGTCGACGAAGCGCACTTGATCCGTTCGGCGAATACCCTCGAGGAGCTTCGGCTGCTGCTGAACTGCCAGATGAATGACCAGTTCCTCATCAGCTTGTTGTTGCTCGGCCAGAAAGAACTCAAGCCCAAGATTGCTAAGGTCCCGGCGCTGGAGCAGCGGATGGCGGTGAGACACACCCTTCAGCCGCTCGACTCGGCCGACGTGACCGCTATGATCCTCCACCGACTTCGCGTGGCGGGATTTACCGGTGAGAGCCATCCGTTCACGCCCGATGCCCTGCACGAGATTCACAAGTTCAGCCACGGCTACCCTCGCGTGATCTGCCAAGTCGCCGATAACGCGCTTTTGATCGGCATGGCGAAGAAGGTGAAGATGATCGACGGCTACCTGATGCACGACGTGCTTTGTGAGTACTCCGGAGTCGAGGAACTGACTCCGAGGAAGGCAGCATGAACCTCGCCGACGCCATCCGCCGCGCCAGCCAGGCGCCGACCCCGTTGGCGACGCCGTTGACTACCGCCTTGGCTTGGGATGAACAACCGTTCCCCGAGACTCGAGCTTCCGAGCCCATCGGCGTGCCCGCGAACTTTGTTCCCCAATCAAACCAGACCGAAGAGGAAACCATGTCGAACGAACCGGCACACGATCTCACCGAGGCTCCGGCGCAGGCCGGCACGGCCGTTCGGTTGGAGATGTTCTTAACGCCCGAGCAGCTCAGTTCGCTCTTCCGGGCGGTCGCGGCGAACCAACACACGCTGATGACCGCACGCGAAGCAGCGAGTTACCTGCGAGTGACCGCCTCTGCCCTTGAGGGGATGGCCACCGAAGGCGAAATTCCCGGATTTCTCGTCGATGGCCGCTGGCGCTTCAGCAAGCAGGCAATCGATGAGTGGCTCGTCCAGCAAACGCACGTGAAGGAGGCGGCATAACCATGGGACTCAATCCGTTCAAGAAGCCGAGCTATGTCGGCATCGACATTGGCCACCACGCCATCAAGGCGGTTCAGATCGACCGAGCCGGTCAAGGCTGGAAGATCTCGCGGGTCGGCTGGGTACGCACCCCAGACGATGCGGTTAAGGAAGGCGTCGTCATTGACACGGCAGCGGTTGCCGCAGCCATTCGCCAAGTGATGCGCGAGTCGCATATGGCGGCGACCGCTGCATGCATCGCCGTTGCTGGTGGTTCCGTCGTGGTGCGTAATGTCCGAATCCCGAAGATGCCGGAAGCCACCCTGCGCAAGTCGATCAAGTACGAAGCGGGACGCTATGTCCCCAGCTCCGTCGAAGACAGTTACATCGAGTTCGAGATCATGGGTGAGGCCGACGACAATCAGATGGACGTGCTTATTGTCGCAGCGCCCAAGGAGATTGTCGAAAGCCGGACCAAGGCCTGCGAAGCCGCCGGGCTTGAAGTGGAAGTGGTCGATGTCGAGGCGTTCGCATCATATCGATGCCTTCTCGAAAGCGACCCGTCCAACGCCTACCAAGGCCAGACGATCGCAATCGTGGACATCGGCGGATCGACGACGAGCATGAGTGTTATCAGCCAGGGCACCTTTGCCATGGCGCGCTCGTTGTCTCAGGGCGGCCAAACATGGACGGATGCGCTGAAGAACTACTTCCGCTTGAGCGAAGACGATGCCGAATCGGGCAAAGCCCAACTCGACTTGTCGGAACTTGCGGGCGACGAAGCCCCGAAGGAGAATCCGCCGTTGCGGGTTGTTCAGCCGCTGATCGACGATCTCATTCGTGAGGTTCGCCGATCACTCAACTATTTCCAGTCGCAGGCGCAAGAAGGCACCGGCGGCCGAGCGGTCGATACGGTTGTGCTCTCCGGCGGAGCCGCGAAGCTGCCCGGACTCGCGGAGTACTTCGCCCACAAGCTCGGGATTCCAACCGTCAGTTTGGGTGCTCTGGATAACGCTCGATTCTCGTATGCCGGACCTGGCGAGGCCGGCCATGGGCTTGACTTGGCGGTGGCATCCGGTTTAGCGATGCGTCCGTCGGTGAAGGCCGCTTAGGGAGAAGATGTCATGCCGTTGATCAACTTAATTCAAGACCAACGCCTGGCCGCTAAGAAGAGCGAGCGAGCTGCTCGGGTGTTCTTCATGTCGTTCGCGACGGTTGGCACCCTTTCGGTTCTCTCGTTCGGCTTCCTGCTGGTGCTTAAGGAGACCGCCGAAAACGAAGCGTCGGATCTCCGAGTGAAGGCTCAGCAGGTTCAGCCGATCTTGGATGAGGTCGAGGCCACTAACAGCGAGTACAACAAGCTGGCTCCGCGGGTGACGACCCTGACCGGTGCGCAGGAGACCAGCACGCGCTGGAACCGCGTATTGGCTCATCTGGCCGTGCACACGCCAACCGAGACGTGGTTGACGACGATGCGGGCCATGCAGTCCGACGTCAAGAAGCCGGTTGCGCTTACTTTCCAGGGCTTGAGCAAACGACAAGAACTGGTTGGTGAGTTCATCCTGCGGCTCCAGGGTTCGACGGACCTTGCGAATGTGGGCCTGAAGTTCACTCAAGAAAAGCCCGCTCAAGCCGGCAACCAAATCGAGTTTGAAGTGAATGCTGAACTCGAGGGAACGGTCGAAGCGCAAGAGCGGAATGAGACCAAGAAGGAGGGGAAATCGGCATGAAAGGGCCAAATCCTAAGATCTTTCTCGTGCTGACGATTTTGACCCTGGTTGTGGGGTCGGGTCTGTCGTACATGCAGTACACGGGATACAACGAGGCCAAAGCTGACGTCGTGAAGCTTCGCGCGGAAGCAAAGGACCAAGAGGAAGTCGAGCAAGAGCTTCAAAGTGCGATCGATCGCTTGAACGACACCCGAGGCAAGCTCGTCCACTTAGAGCAGAGCGTCGCCGAGATGGCGTACGTGCCGACCCTCCTCAAGGAGCTAGAGAATCTCGGCACGGAGTGCGGCATCCAGGTGACTGGCGTACGTCCGATTCCGAAGCAGGCGTCAACGACCGCGGCGAAGGACGAGAATGGCGAGGCGGCAAAGAAGTCACGCAAGCCCTACAACGAGCTCGACATCGAGGTCAAGGGTCGCGGCAACTATCAGGCGGTTACTCGATTCATCTCCGGCCTGACGACTTTCCCAAAGATCGTCGCCGCAAGAACGGTCTCGCTTCAGCCAAAGATGGACCCCAAGAATCCTGCGGCAAAGCCAGCCCTCGATGTGACGATCGAACTGCGCAGCTTCCTGTTCCCGGCCGATGGCTCGACGCCGAAGGCCAGCGATGACGGCGAGGACGCAGGTACGAAGACCATCAACCTGAGCGGCCGTACCCCCAAGTTGGAGGGCAACTAATGGACGACAAGAAGAAGATTGCCATCCTCGGCAGCCTGTTCCTGGTCATGATTGCCGTTGGCGCATTTCAGTTTGCCAAGGGCGACGGTTCAGATGTACCAGCCGAGACGGTGGCCAAGTCGACGGAAGCGAGCACCGATGCTGATTCCGCAACTGCGGCGAAGTCCGAGGGCTCCGAAGCGGAGTCCACGGAGGAAGGAGTGACTGACGAGGCCGTCGATCCGGCGCTGATCGCAGCCGCTCGCCTGAATCCGCGAGATCCGTTCGATGGCGCTGCTTGGGATGCCAACCGCGCGCCTGCCCAGCCGAACCCTGTAGCCCCTCCGCAACCACGAGTTACGCCGCCGATGCGGCCGAACACAATGGGCGGTTCGGGCTTCAAGCCGATTCCGATCGGTGAGGGCGCCTTGCCGACGCCAGAGGGAAGTTCGACACCGATTCCAGGTGGAAAACTGCCCAGTATCGAAGACTTCCCGTACACTGTAGCAGGAACCATGGTCGGAGACCGTCCTTGTGTGCTGCTTACGGATGCTACTGGTAAACAGAAACTGGTAGGAGTGGGTAGCTCCATCGATGGCGATAGCCAGGTCATGTCGATTTCGAAGGGTGTGGTCACCGTGAAACATCGCGGCAAGACTAAGACCTTTCGAGTGAGTGGGATGAGTCCCAGCAACAACAAGTACGAGGACAAGCAATGAAGAAAGCTTTACTCGGCAGCTCGCTTATGGTGCTTGCGGCCTTAGCGACTGCCCAAGGCAAGCTGACCAACGTCCAATGGACGAAGGACAGCAACGGACTGAAGGTCGAGGTTTCGGGCGAGAACCTGACCCAGCCCAAGATTATCCGCGCAATGGGCGGAACGTCTTACATGCTGGAGTTCTCCGCTCACCTCATGGGCAAGGCGAAGCGCGAAGCCGTCAACACCGCTGGTGTGGCTTTCGTGCAAACGACCTGGTTCTCCGCAAAACCGCCAATGGTGCGCGTTCATCTGAAGTTGAACGACGCCAAGGCGATCTTGCGGCTTGACAAGTCAACGAAGGGATGGACAGTACAGGTCGGTGGCACCGCTACGGTGGCGACGACTCTGCCAGCACCGACGTTTGGGAAGCCAGATGGCAAGGCCGAAACCTACGGCCTGCCGATGCTGACGCCGATCACCAAGAGTGGTTCGGACGAAGCAAAGCTGGCGGCTGGGAAGACGCTGACGACGGCACCGAAGGGTGCATCTGACGAGCCGGTGGGTCCGAAGCCGGAAGTTAAGGTCGGCAGCATCGAACTTCCGGGCAAGACGACGGTCGCGTCGCTGCTCGATCCCAAGCCGCTGACGGATGGCGATCCCTACGAGAAGAAGCAAACGGCAAAGGCGACTCCCAAGCCGGCTCCCAAGCCGCAACGGATTCACGAGCCCGCCAAAACCACGACAACACCAGTTCCGACTGGAGGCATGCAACGATCCCGCACGGTTACGCTCGACATGGTGAATGCCGATGTCGTGCAGATCCTGAAGGCTCTCGCGATGCAAGCCGGCGTCAATATCGTGACGTCGCCTGAAGTCAAGGGCACGCTCACCGTGTCCCTGACCAACGTCTCCGTCGAGGAAGCGTTGAATCTGGTGACCACGTTGGCAGGCGTCAAGTACGCCAAGAGTGGCTCGACTTACGTCGTAGCCGCTAGTGCCGAGCGATTGAAGAGCTTCCCGAAGATCGAGGATGGCGCGGAAACCCGCGTCGTGCCGATCTACTCAGGCGAAGGCACCCAGATCAAGGCCGCTGTGCTCAAGGTCGTGCCTATGGACGGCTCGCGTGGCAGCTTCGAGGTGGTTTTGCCCTCGGAAGAGATCAGCGTCGAGCAGACCAGCGCCGTGGGTGCAACCTCCGGGGGCGATGCTAAGTCAGGCACGGCCAGCGGTGAGACCACTACGGTCGAACAACGAACCGGGGCGAAGGGGGTCAAGGACTCCTACCTAGTGCTCATCGGTCCGAAGTCTCAACTCGACATTCTCGAGAAGACTGTGAAGACGATCGACGGCCAAATCTGCAATGCCCTAGGCATCGAGGTTCCGTCCTCCAGCGCGATCGTCCGGAGTGTTTACAACCCTCGGGGCACCAGCGCTGTGCAGCTGCTTCAGACGATTGCGGGAGGTAAGTACGACAAGAACTCACCCTATTCCGCTAAGGTCGGCAGCGTCGATGTGATCGCGACTCCCGAGCGCACGATTGGCGAGCAGACGCTCACGATGCGTGGCCGAGAACATGAAGTCGCTGACCTCATTCTCACGCTGCAGGCGCTCGATTCGGTCGCCGGTGGCGAGGGCGAGTATGTCCTTTACGAAGTCCGGCACCTCGATCCGCGGGGCGTTCGCGATGACTTGACGATGCAGTATCCCGGTCTCCAAGTGACCATTCTGCCGGGGGCGGTTAGCAACCCTGGACTCTCGCAGGATCAAGGCCAGGCCAAGCAGGCAACCGAGACCTCGAACGGCCAGGGTGCTCAGGGCGCTGGTGGCGCTGCGGCAGGCGGCAACGCCGGTCAGCAGGGTGGCCAAGCTCAGGGTGCTGGCGAACTCTTGGAGCCTGACAAGGGTGAGGTAAGCGGTATCGCGCTCCCGTTCCGGAAGTTCGAGGCCTTTGCCTTCCCAATGAAGCTCATGCTTCGGGGAAGCAAGTCAAAGATCGATGAAGCGCTTCGCTACCTCGAGACGATCGACGTAGCACCGAAGCAGGTAGCTATCGAGCTCCGAGTCATGGATCTCCGCCGTGAAGATGCCCTGCGCATCGGCCTAGATTGGAACATTCTCACCGGCGGTACGGTGCGAGCGCTGCGCTTCAACCAGGGTCTTGGTGATACGTCCAGCACCCCGGGAACCGTGAGCGGATCGCTCGGATTCGCAGGCAACGCCGTGGCGAACATCCTCGGCACACTCGATGAGATCGCTAATGATCGCAATCTGATCGCCCGCCCCAACCTGATGGGTGTGGATGGGCGCCAGAGCGAGTTGTTCGTCGGTGACGTGATCCGCTACATCGAGAGCATCCAATCGACCCAGAACGGTACGACGGTGACCTCGAAGGAACTCCCGGTCGGAGTTCGATTGGCGGTACTCCCGCGAATCGGCGGTGACAACCGGATCACCCTCGACCTGCGTCCGGTCGTCAGCACGCTGACGGGCTTCACGCCGGTTCCGGGTGGCGGAAACCTTCCGCAAACCAGTCTGCGGGTTGCACAGAGCACGATGAACATCCGGAGCGGAGAAACGATCGCCATCGGTGGCCTGATTCAGGACTCCGACACGATCACGAACAGCGGAATTCCGATCCTCAAGGATCTGCCTCTGATCGGCAAGCTCTTCTCTCGTCAGGACAAGACGAAGCGCCGCAGCGAAATCGTGTTCTTCCTCACGGCCAAGGTCGTTGATGAGGACCGAAAGGGTGACGAAGCCCAGCCGAAGCGCGAGGATCCGAAGCGACTCGGAGGCTAGTTCAAGCTAGCCATCAACAAGAAAGCCCCACCGAATCGGTGGGGCTTTCTTTGCTATGGGATTCGTTTGGATTAGCGGCGATTTCGTCGTCGCGCCAAAGCTGCCACACCGAGGCCAAGGGCGGCAATCGTCGCAGGCTCGGGAACTGGCTGGGCGGAGAAGTTATCCCAGACCACCGAGTTCGGCAATCCTTGGTTGAACTGAGGACCCTGTGCGGTTGTCGTGCCGATCACGTAGGCGATGTTTGCGCCGGTGACGGTCAGCGAAGCAAAGCCGGAGCTCATGCCGTAGTAGTACGACTGAGAATCGACCAACGCATCGGCCGCACTGTACGCGCGCAGCACAACGAAGTCATCATCATCGACGCCGTTATCGCCGAACATCGCGGTCACCGAAGACATCGGGGCCGAGAAATCCACGCGCGTCGGAAGCCATGCACCACTGGCACCGCCAGCGACGACCGGCGAACCCTGCCAAGCAAGAACGGTGATATTGCCGCCCACGCCCGTAGCCGTCGCGGTGTAACCGCTAACAGTCTGGGAGACGGACGAATATAGGCCGTTCGCGGCATTGTTGAAATCAAACACGACGGCCATCGAAGCTGCCGGCACCAATCCAAATCCTAATAGTAGTAGTTTCTTCACTTGTCCACTCCTCAAGACCCAGTATACAGAGTCATTCTCGAATTCTTACCCGCAAAAATACCTGTTGCTCAAAAAGATTCAAGTTTCTCCGGGTAAAAACACGGGCTCGTGGCCCGACTTCCCGCGCTCCGATATCCCAACTACCGAAGATATCTTGCGGGCAACTTCCTTTCGAACACCGGAACTCAGGTTCAGAGTGCCGCGCTCGCGTATCACATCTACCTGCTGACGGGCAGTTCCTATGCGGTTGGTCTGCTTGGGCTCGTGAGGGTTGTGCCCTTGCTCACCTTCACCTTGTTTGGCGGGGTGCTGGCCGACCAGGCGGATCGACGCCGCGTCATGCTGGTGACCCAAACGGTGATGGCGCTCTGCTCCCTGGTTCTTGCCTATACCGAATGGGGAGGGCATACGACTCCGAAGTTGATCTTTGCGATCGTCGGATTCTCGTTCATTGCCGTGGCGTTCGATGGCCCAGCGCGGCAGTCTCTCGTCGTGAGTCTGGTGCCTGCGCAACACTTCCCCAATGCGGCGAGTGTCAACGGAATTGCGTGGCGGCTGAGCGACGTCATCGGTCCAGTCGCCGCGGGGCTGCTGATCGCGAGTGGCGAGAACGGTCTCGCGCTGTGCTACGGACTGAACGCCGTCAGTTTCAGCGCGGTCATTTATGCGGTGTGGCGGCTTCCCCCCACGCCCCCAGTGGGCGGCGAAGACGACCGGCCCAAGTCGGTGCGCGATGTTTTCCGCCAGATCGGCGATGGTTGGCGCTTCGTCAACCGCACTCCGCTAATCCGGCACGCGATGTGGATCGACTTCTGGGCGACGTTCTTCTCGGCCGCCGATGCCTTGCTGCCAGCACTCTCCAAAATGCTCAATCTCGGGCCGCAGGGATACGGCCTTCTTTCGGCGTCGGCAGCGGTCGGTGCGTTTCTCGCCGCGGGGGTGCTTGCGTATCGGCCCACCATCCAGCATCAGGGCCGGTGGGTCGTCGCAATGGTCGGGGTCTACGGCGTCGCGACCGTCGGCCTCGCCTTCAGTCCGACCCTCGCGATTGCCGCCTTCTGCCTGGCGGTGACCGGTGCCGCCGACATGATCAGCACTGTGATGCGGCAAACCATCCGCCAATTGGCCACGCCCGATTCGATGCGCGGCCGAATGACGTCGATCTCATCTCTATTCTTCATTTCCGGCCCCCGGCTTGGCGACTACGAGGCGGGAACGGTCGCGCGATTCACTGGGGAACGGGCCTCAATCGCGATCGGTGGGTTGGCTTGTATGGGGGTTTCTGCCCTTTGGAGCCGAGCCCGAGCGCTTCGCGACTACGAGCACAAGTCAACAGATTGAGCGGAGACTCGGTAAAGTCACGCCATGGGATCGATCACTCGAGCCAAGTTGGAGCAGGCCGCGCGCCTCGTCCAGAAGTCGGGGTTGGACATCTGGCTGACCTTTGTGCGGGAGACGGTGGAGGGATGTGATCCCGTTCTGCCTCTCATCCTTGACGGCGGCTTGACTTGGCAGAGCGCGCTGCTCGTCACGTCGACCGGCAAGAAGATAGCAATCGTCGGTAACTACGACGCCGACGCCTTGATCGCCAGCGGCGATTGGGATGAGGTCATCCCCTATGTCCAAGGCATTCAAAGCGACCTTGTCCAGGTGCTCGAGCGAGAGGCTCCAACCGACATTCCCCGGATCGGAGTCAACTACTCGACCGACGACTGTAAGGCGGACGGACTCTCTCACGGCATGTTCATGCTGCTCCGCAGCTACCTCCAAGGGAC
This sequence comes from Methanoregulaceae archaeon, assembly GCA_020850325.1. Lineage (GTDB taxonomy): Bacteria > Armatimonadota > Fimbriimonadia > Fimbriimonadales > Fimbriimonadaceae > JANJUB01. The sequence continues at coordinate 84,284 of JADZEW010000018.1, read as the reverse complement.
CAGGTTTGCCGACGCCTTGGAAAGCGCGGAATCGGTGGTAACCCGCCTGCGGGCCCACAAGACCGATGAAGAGATCGCCCGAATGAAGCAAGCGATCGCCGAGACGAACCGGCTGTTCGACGAGATTCCCGGACTCTGCCGCCTTGGCGTTTCCGAACTGGACATCCAGCAGCACGTGCATCGGCAAATGACTCAGCGTGGACTTGGGTTCGCTTGGGACCGAGTAGGCAACCCGATCGTGAACTTTGGCCCCGATTCGATGATTGGCCACGGCATCCCATCGGCGCACCTTAAGCTTGAACCGGGGATGATCGTCCACCTCGACTTGGGGGTCATCGCGAACGGGTACGCGTCGGACATCCAGCGCTGCTGGTTCGTTGGCGATCAGGTGCCCGAGAACGTCGAGCGCGGGTTGCGCGCGGTAGTCGGTGCGATCCGTGCTGGAGCGGAAGTGCTCCGTCCGGGAGTCCAGGGCTGGCAAGTCGATGAGGCGGCGAGAACCTTCCTCGTTGCTCAGGGCTATCCCGAATATCTCCATGCTTTTGGTCACCAAGTTGGACGTATCGCGCACGATGGAGGAGCCGTGCTAGGCCCGCGTTGGGAGCGATACGGGCGTACGCCCTGCATTCCGATCGAAGCCGACGAGGTGTACACGTTGGAACTTGGCGTGACCTTGCCGGGTCGGGGCTACCTCGGATTGGAGGAAATGGTGCGAGTCACGAACGACGGACTTGAGTGGTTGACCGAACCGCAGACGACGATGCCGCTGATTACGGGTTAGGTTCGCCGTCGCCCACGGGAACGGTCTCCAGGCCGTCGGAAGGCGGCGAAATGACCGGGGACGTTGGCGCTGTTGGGACCGGGGTGGTCTCTTCCGGTTTGGGCTTAGGCTTCGGCTTGGGCGGGCGGATGACCATATCCCGCTCGCGGATGGTCTGACCGCGTTTGACTTCGACTTCAATAGCTGGCGGCACGTAGTTGCGAACGGTCTTTGGCTCCGCTGTGCCGTCCTCTTCCTCGTCTTGGATTTCTTCCCGAGGCTCGGCCTGAGGGGCTTCGTGCGAACCAAGTTGAGGACCAATCACGTAGTAGCCGATGGCCGCGAGGCCAGCGGGAACCAGCATCCACAGCAGCGTAAACCGAATCGCTTTCTGCAGCTTTGTCGCCATGGTCGGTTGGTGCGCGGGTGGGTAACCTTGCCGCTCCAAGTTGTATTATGGCGATCCGCGCGTTCGAAGAGAGGATTCAGGTTGAAATCGACGCCGTGGAGGCGCTGCCTACGGCTCCTGGAGATGGCGACGATGCTCGTTCGGCTTACCCTTTGCCCCGGCTGCGCAAGCTGGGCGGCCGCGAACGGCACGAGTTCATCGCGATCGTTTTGGAAAACAACTGGGTCCGCGCCACGCTGGTGCCTGCGCTTGGTGGCCGCGTACTGTCGCTCCAGCTAAACGGCACCGAGTGCTTGGGCGTGGAGAGAGACGCGGACGGCGTGTTTTTACTGAATCTGACTCCCTCTCTCACCGAGGGGTCATCTTCTTCCAGTGGAATGGGGAGCCTTGAGCTTTTCGCCGGACTTGAGATCACGCTTCGGGGTCGAGCGCGGAGGCAGTCTCTCGCCCCCCTCGACGTCCAACTCGTCGAGCCTGGACACGAAGAGGATGAGGCCGTGGTGATCCTCGGCGAACTCGATCCCGGTTCGTCACTTTCATGGCACGCGCGGATATCGCTCGCAGCCAACGAGGCGGCATTGCGCGTTGGCGTCAAGGTGTTTAATCGCGACTTGGCAGAGGCTGGGTACTCCAGCGGATTGCGGTGGACGGGGAACATCGGGGTCTTTGCCGAACCCGGCGTGCTCCCGAATATGGGAGCGCAGTTCGCTGATCGTGCAGGAGCGACGCTCGGTCCCCGCCTCGTCGACAACTGGGAAGCGATGGTGATTCCCGTGCCCGAGCCTCCGCGTGGCGTGTCTTCTGTGGGCGCCGTTCTGGTTCGGTCCTTCCTCCCCGTCGTCGGCGCTCCGGGTGCGCGGGTCCTGATCCAGGATTCGGCCGGCGAGACCTTAGATGCCACGTTCGATCTCGAACCCGGCCATGCCATCGATCTTCCCGAGTTTCAAGCGTTCCAGATTCGCGATGCGCACAAGCAGGTGGTCGCCGAGTGGCCTGCACCTGAGCCGGACCCTGATCTGCTGTCGCTGAAGCGTGACTTGCTCCACCCTGACCGTCGAGCGGCGACGCTCATCGCTTTGGCGTATCGGGCCATAACCGCTGATGACCTTGGGAAGGCGCGGCAGTTGGTCGATGATGCGCTTGGCCACAATCAAGAAGACCACCTGGCGTGGTGGCTACGCGCGGCGCTCCACCGGGGCGAGAGTGAGCACGACTTGCCGAATGCCCACTTTCTTGCCCCCATGGAGCCGCTCTTGCGGGCGGAGAGCTTCCTCGCGATGGCGGTCAATGAGCGAGATCCGAATCCTTTGATTGCTCCGTTGGCCGACGACCCGGACGCACTCATCGAGGTCGCGGTCCGGCTCGGCGAGGCGGGGCTGAAGGACGATTTGGCACGTTGGATTGATGAGGCGTTGCGCCACCGGGAGGTGCCCATGCTGCGCTACATCCTTGCCGATGCGTTGCTGCAGAAGTCGCGGATGGCGGTCGAGGCCGCCGATCATGTCGCGCGGGTTGCGAAGGCTCCGATCAACCCGCCGTATCCGTGGCGAAGTTACGAGCGCGCGGTCCTTGAGCGACTGGGTGAGCGCTTCCCCGACGATGCGCGCATCGCCGAACTGCGCCAGATGATGCGAGAGTTTGCCTAGCCTCTCCACCCTCATTCAGCGAGAAATCTGCCCAGGGCCCCGGTGACCTCTCGGGCGGAATCCGCGGTCAGGTGACTGCCGTCGTAGGTGTCGCCCGGCGGGCACTCGAACCACTCCAATCCCGTTCCGACGATCTGCTCCCGCAGCCAAGCGCTGTCCAGACGTTCGGCCTCCAAGACGTCCGGCGAGACCGGCAGACGCAGGACCACGACCCGGTAGCCCCCCGCGAGGTACCCAGTGAGGAGGTACGTGAGATCCATGATCTCACGCTCCCCAACGGGGTGGGCCTCGAGCATCTCCGCGTAGACTCGCGCCGTCTCAGGTGCGGATGCAACTGAGGGTCGGGCGGACGCCACGAACCCACCCGAATGAAAAGTCTCAGCTGGGCTGGCCGGAGCGAGTAAGGCGGCTCGCCCCCGAGCAAGCGCGGCGACTTGCGACATCGTGTAGGGACGAGTCCACGCGTACGCGGGCGACGCCCAACGGGTCAGGGCAAGATCGGCGGCGTGTCGGGCTTGCAGGGCGTCGAACGCATTGGCTTCCCGGGCTCGCGCGGTGAGCGAGTGAGGGGATACGGCCACGACCAGCGAGCCGCCGCGCCGCAGCTTCTGGACCGCGGTATGGACATAGTGCGGGTCAAGTGCCGCTCCGCTGAATCCAAAGTTAAGGGCCCTTCCGGGTAGCAGAGCGGGATCGACGCCCCGGTAGGCACGCGAGTCGCCCACGATGACGATGTCGAAGACCCTCTCGGGCGCCTGAAGCTTCTCGATCCAGTAACCCGGGCGGACATCCTCGCTCTCGCCCGTGGCGGGACGGAACACCGCTAGCGCGCCGCCAATGACGAGCGCCGCGGCAAGGGACGACAGGACAAATGCGCGGCCGTTCATCAGAACTGGAAGTAGATGAAGGCGCCCCCCTCGCCTCTCAAGTACACCGCCGTCGCCAGCAGCCCGCCGATCATCGCTGGCTCCCAACGCCGCACCGGCCGTAGCTCCCAGCCTCGCCACCGCAACGCGAACTCAAACACGACGCAGAGGCCCAGCCACAGCAGCGCCTTGCCGCCAACGGCGGTGATGCCGGCAACATCCCACGTTCGCGGATCGAGCATTCGCGCGGCGATCTGGCCGAACTGCAGGATCGAGTTGCTGCGGAAGAGCGCCCAACTGAGGAGCAGTGCCACGATCGTCAAGACCCACCCGAGCGGACGCCACACCCGATCCGGCCACCGCGTCCAGCGCTCGATTTGCAGCAGGGCGGCGTGCATGCCGCCCCAGGCCACAAACGTCCAGTTCGCCCCGTGCCACAGCCCGGAGAGCAAGAACGTCACCCAAAGCGCACGCCCCGGGTGCGTTCGGCTGCCGCCGAGGGGGATGTACACGTAGTCGCGGAACCACGACGACAGCGAGATATGCCACCGTTGCCAAAACTCACGGAAGCCGACCGCATGGTACGGCTGTTCGAAGTTTGGGGCAAGATCGAGCCCAATCCACGAACCGAGGCCCCGGGCGATGTCCGAGTAGCCGCTGAAGTCGAAGTAGATCTGGAACGCGTAGAGCGCGGCGATGACCCACCATGTACTCCCCGATGACGCCGGCTCGGGGGCCGCGTAGGCGGCGGCGACGAACGGAGCCAAGTTGTCGGCGAGCACGGTCTTCTTGAAGAACCCGACCGCGAACCACCGCATTCCCCGAATCGTGTGATCGCTGGACGGGGGGGTGAGCGTTTCGAGTTGGGGCAAGAGCGCACGGGCCCGTTGGATCGGCCCGGCAATCAGCGGCGGAAACAGCGCCAAGAACGCAAAGAAGAGCAACGGGTCGCGGGTGGGCTTGATCACCCCGCGGTACACGTCGATGGTGTAGCTCATCGAGGTGAACGTGGTGAAGCTGATGCCGATGGGCAGGATGATGTCGGGCACGGGCAGTCCGCCCGCGCCGAACCAGCCCAGCATGTGGTTCAGATTCGTGACCGCGAACCCGGCGTATTTGAAGACGCCCAGCGTGAGCAGGTTGCCGACAATCGAGAGGATCAGCCACTGCTTACGTCGGTCCGGGTGACGCTCGATCGCCAAACCGGCGGCGTAGTCGATGAGCCCGTTACCGATCAGCAGGAGCGGATACCACCACTTCGCCCACCCGAAGAACAGGAACGAGGCGACGATGAGGAACACGAAGCGGCCGCGGGGGAGTCGTCGGAATGCGGGCCACAGGGCGAAGAAGACCGCTCCGAAGAGCAAGAACTCGAGCGAGTTGAAGAGCATGGTGCGGCCCCATTCCATCCGGCCGTAGCCAGCGGATGATACGTGCCGCCGGACGCCCGCGCCAAGTGGTGAGCCGGCTGGGACTCGAACCCAGGACCCACGCCTTAAAAGGGCGTTGCTCTACCGACTGAGCTACCGGCTCACCGCCGCATAGGGTACCCGCTGGGATTCTGGCTCAGGTTGGTTCGGGTTAGCTCGGATTGGCAGGGTGGCTCGGCTCGCTTTGATGCGGGTATTCGCAACATATCAGGACATGGCACGGAGGGCTCGGGTTGGTTCGTACCAGAGCCGGTAGCTGGTCGGGGGACGAACCCACCCCGACGCTCCGTGTCGATCCGGCTGGCAGCAAATCTGAAATCTGACCTGGAGGGGTAGCATCCGCGAATGCCGATGCTCACCACGCTCGCTCTGGGTTGGGCCATTCTCGCCCCGCAAAGCGCCCCCGACTTGCTTGAAGCCCGGCTGCGTGCCCACGTCCGCTTCCTCTCACATGATCTCCTCGAAGGCCGCGATTCGCCGTCTCCCGGACTGACGCTCGCCGCCGAGTACATCGCCGGTGAGTTCGCGAAAAGCGGGGTGCGGCCGGGCGTTGAGGACAGCTACTTCCAGAGCTTCGAGCACACCCGCCGCCGCGGCAACGTGACGGGTCAGGTCCACAACGTGATCGGGGTGATCCCTGGCCGTGATCCCGTGCTGAAGAACGAGTTCGTGTTCGTGACCGCCCATTACGATCATTTGGGCAGGCGAGAAGGCGAAGGCGACCAAACGTTCAACGGAGCCAACGACAACGGTAGCGGCACTGCGGGGGTCATTGAGGTCGGTCGGCTGCTCGCGGCCGAACCGCCGAGACGCACGATCGTGCTGATGACGTTCTGGGGCGAAGAGCAAGGGTTGCTTGGCGCACGCGCCTACACCCGCACGCCCGTGTTTCCGCTCGCGAAGACGGTAGCCATGGTGAACCTCGAGCAGATTGGGCGCACCGACGACAACGAGGGGCCCCGGGTCGGCGAGTTCAACATGACCGGGTTCGACTTTAGCGACTTGCCGCAGCGGATCAAAGAGGCGGTCGAGCCGACCGGCGTCAAAGTCACCAAGCACCCGCGGTTCAGTGATTCCTATTTCGGAGCCAGCGACAACGCGGCGTTCGCTTCGCTCGGCGTTCCCGCCCACACGATCAGCGTGGCGTATGCCTTCCCCGAGTATCACAAGCCGGGCGACGAATGGTCAAAGCTCGACTACTCAAATATGTCTAAGTTGGTCGCTGCGATTGCGAAGGGCGTGCGCAGCGTGGCGGATGATTCCCGTCCCATCCGCTGGCGCGAGAGTGAGCGCACGAAGCGGTACCTCGAGGCGTGGCAGAAGCTCACGGGTGGGGAGTAGGGCGCGTGGCGATGCTCCCGTGATGGATAGGACTTTTGCATGCGAGGGCACGATGCATCCCTCGCCCACAAGAAGGGAGTGATCCGAGCAAACCTATACCAAGCCCGAACTAGCCGGTACCCGCTGGCGCGTCGACTTCCGGCTCGGCTGGCTTCTCTGCCCGGCCCCACGCGAACAGCAGAATCGCCGCCGCAACCGAGATGCAGGCGTCCGCGATGTTGAACACCGGGAACGACACGAACTGAAACTCGAACATGTCGGTGACTTTCCCGCGGGCAAGTCGATCGATCATGTTGCCGATCGCGCCCGAGGCCAGCAAGCCCATCGCCACATGGCCCCATGGGGTCTCCTGTGGGTGCTTCCAGCTATGCCGGATAGCTAGGAATGCGATGATGATCGCAATCGGAGCGAGGTACACGCCCCAGCCCTGCAGTTGGCCAAAGGCTACTCCATAGTTTTCGGCGTGGCGGATGCCCAGAATACGCGGGATCAAATCTGGCCCGTGCCCTCCGAGGGGAATGTACACGCGGGTCAGCGCCTTGACGACTTGGTCGAGAACGATCGTGAGGAAGAACGTTCCGAGCAACAGTGCGCGGACTTGGCTTACGCCCATCCCACCGCCCGAGCGTCGCGTTCGGTGAGCCAATGCCCGTTCATCTCTCGCACGTCGGCCCTTCGCAAGCGGCTCCGCTCGCACTTCGGATCCTCGCTGATGCGGAACGCGATCGCCTCATCGCCTTCGAGCAACTCAACCTCGCTCATTTTGAAGAGGTTGGCGAGTTCGCTTGGAGCGAACGATCGCAGGTGAACGAGTTGCTCGGCCGAGTTGGTGTACGTCACGACGACATCTTGCGAGTCCTTGACCTCAGACTCCGTCTTCCATACTTCGAAGGCGGCAAATACGTCAGCACGCTCAGCGATCAGCGAGGCGAACCGCATCTGGCGCTCGCTGCCCTCGATCTGGCGCAGTCGCTCTTCGCTAGGAACCTCGAGGACTTCCAAATGCACCGATCGCAGCCGCTGGATCGCGGGAATCCGCGCGTACACTTCCTCGGCCGTGAACGGCAGAATCGGCGTGACCAGCCGAACCAAGTTCAACAGGGTGTAGTGGCACGCGGCCTGGGCCGAACGTCGGGCCGGCCACTCGGCGCCGTCGCAGTACATCCGATCCTTGATCGCGTCGATGTAGAACCGCGACATCTCTCGGCCGCAGAAGTTGTGGACGGCGGTGATCACCGCGCCAAACCCGAAGTTGCGATAGGCTTCCGCGCACTCCGCGACCAGCAAGTCGGTTTGCTCGATCGCCCACTCGTCGATGTCTTCCATCAGGCCATCGTACGGCTCGGTGTAGTCGCCCAAGTTGCCGAGCAGGAAACGCATCGTATTGCGGACCGTGCGGTATTGCTCGCCGATTTGCTTGAGCAGCTCGTCATAGCAGGGCACATCGTTGGCCCAGTCCACGCTGGCCACCCAGTAGCGCAGGATGTCTGCGCCGTACTTCTCGCAGACTTCCACGGGGTCGATGATGTTGCCCAGCCGCTTTGCCATCTTGAGGCCGGCTTTGTCGACGACGAATCCATGGGTCACGACCGCGCGGTAAGGCGGCTCACGCCGCGTCGCCATGCCGATCAGAAGCGACGAGTTGAACCAACCCCGATGCTGATCTGAGCCTTCGAGGTACAAGTCGGCGGGCCAGTTCTCTTTCCATCGCGGATCGACGTTGCCCTCAAGTACCGCCAGCGAGGTGGAGCCGCTATCAAACCACACGTCGAGCACGTCGGTTTCCTTCACAAAGTCCGTCTCGCCGGTGACCGGATGCACATAGCCTGGCGGCAGAATCTCGGCGGGGGTTCGGGTGAACCACGCGTCTGAGCCTTCCGCCTCGATGAGCTTGGCGACGGCTTCGATTGCGACCGGGTCGAGCACCGGCTCGCGCGAGGGAAGACCGTAGAACACCGGGATGCCGACGCCCCACGGACGCTGGCGAGAGATGCACCAGTCCGGCCGGTTGGCGATCATCGAGGAAATCCGGTTGTAGCCACTGGCCGGATGCCACTGCACGCCGCCTTCGTTGGGGTCGATGGCGCGTAAAGCGCGTCCTCTCAAGTCTTCATGATCGATAGAAACAAACCACTGCTCGGTGGCGCGGAAGATGACGGGCTTACCGTCGCGCTCGGCGTGGGGATAGGAGTGGACGAAGTCCTCGGCGTGGAGCAAATGCCCCACCTCGCGCAGCCGCTCGACGACCACGGTGTCGCAGTCTTTGTAGCTCACGCCGGCAAACTCGCCCGCTTCTTCGGTGAGGATGCCCTTTTCGTCTACAGGACACAGCACGGGTAGGCCGTACTTCTGACCGGTGTAGAAGTCGTCCCGGCCATGGCCGGGAGCAGTATGGACCACGCCGGTGCCGTCTTCGGTGGTCACGTAGTCGGCCATCACGGCGATCGACGCGCGGTCGAAGATCGGATGGCTGAACTCCATGCCGTCAAAGCTGATGCCGTCCATCCGCTCAACGACTTCGTAGTCGGCCCAGCCGACCTTGGCAGCGGTCTTCTCGACGAGGTCACTCAGCAGCAGGTAGTGCTCATCGCCGACGAGCACGATGGCGTACTCGAGCTGCGGATGGAACGCCACGGCCAGGTTGGCCGGAATCGTCCACGGGGTCGTCGTCCAGATCACCGTGAACAAGTTCGGGAACCGGGAGGCCATCTGGTTGGGGTCGCTTCGCAGCGGAAAGCGAACGTAGATCGACCGGCTCGTATGGTCTTGGTAGACGATTTCGGTGTCGGCGAGAGCGGTGCGCGACGTCGGCGACCACAGCGTCGGGCGCAATCCTTTGTAGATGAACCCACCCTCGACCAGCCGCTTGAAAACGCGCACAATCGCGGCCTCAAAGCCGTAGTCCATGGTCGCGTAGGGTCGATCCCACATGCCGAACACGCCAAGCCGCTCGAACTGGATCGACTGGAGCTTCAGATACCGCTCGGCGTGGACTCGGCAGGCCATGCGGAGCGACACCACGTCGGGAGTCTCGCCTCGCGAGTGGAAGTCACGCATCACGGCTTGCTCGATGGGTAGTCCGTGGTTGTCGTAACCAGGAACGTAGGGCGCGCGGAATCCTAGCAGCGTCCGGGACTTGACGACAAAGTCCTTGAGGATCTTGTTCATCGACGTGCCGAGGTGGATGGGGCCATTCGTGTAGGGCGGCCCGTCGTGCAACACAAAGGTCGGCGCATCCTTTCGCGACTCTTGGATGAGCTGATAAATGCCCATCGCTTGCCATCGCGCCAACATCGTTGGCTCGCGCTGGGGAAGATCGGCCTTCATCGGGATGGTGAAGGCGGGATCGGGCAGATTCAGAGTCGCTCGAAAGTCCATGTGGGACGATGAGTTTACCGGTTGTGCCCTCTGGAGCCCGGCCCTGGTCTCGCTAGGTCGACTTTCATGTGCAGAGATGGCCCTGCCCGTTGGGCCATCTCTGCGGAATCCTAGGCTCGCGTGCGGCGACGGCGATAGAGCGCCATCGCGCCCATGGCCAGAGCGGCCATGGTTCCGGGCTCGGGTACCGGAGTCAGCGACGCCGAATCGAAGACGTAGTCGCTATCGGCCACAACCTCGGCTTGAAACGAAAACGTGTGCGTTGCCGCAGTCGCCGTGAACGTGTGGGAGAACTGGGTCCAACCGGTGACCACGTTGTTCGGACCCGTGAAAACGACGTTGCCGTCGATTAGGGCACGGAACACATCACCTGTGTTGAAAATCTGGCCCGATCCGTACCAAGCACTCAATGTGTAAGATTGTCCAACTACGAATCCGCTCACGGACTGCTCGGCCCGCGGAATCCCTGCTGACCCATTGCTATTCAGCCAAACCCAGCCCGGGTTGCCATTCTGCCCGGTCGAACCCTGATAGCCGCCAAAGTCACAATCGAGGATATTCCAGCCTGCGGCATTTCCGTCAAAGCCACCGTTGACAAAGTTTTGTGCGCCCGCAGTTCCCGCCAGCACGGCTAGGGTTGCGAGTGCGCTGATTCGGATGTTCATCTACGTCACTCCTGTCAATACAGCCATCACGAAACGACGGCAATGTGATTGTACTGTCAGGCGTGAAATGTCCTATGGCAGACCGAGCATAGTTGGGTTCAAATGGGGAATGCGTCGCATTGACGACGGTGCTTAAACCGTTAAGATTGCCGGGTTTTGGTGGCAAATCCCAAATTTGAGATCGAGAATCTGAAATCGAGAATCTGAACTAGACTCTCCCTATGCTGCTCGCTCTCGTGTTGGCGTTGAGCCCCTTTGGGCACGACCACTACATCACCCAGGACGGAGCCTGGTGTTGGTTCGCCGATCCCCGCGCGGTCTGGGTGGACGGGCGCATCCTCGCCGGATCGGTCGCTGGCGACGGCAGCATCCGCACGCACCTCTATGATCCGAAAACGAAGACTCGTCAAGAAAGCGTTCTCGCCGCGAAGTTCGAGAGGGATGACCACGATAATCCGGCCTTCTTGCGCCTGCCGGGAGGCGGCGCGGTTGCGTTTTGGAGCAAGCACTCCGGGCCGGACCTCTTCATGTCCACGTCCATCGATCTCACGACCTGGACGAACCCCGTCAAGATCAACCCGAACGACCCCGCTTACAAAGGCCCGGCCGGAGCCCTGAACGCCTACACCTATCCGAACCCGCAGATGCTCCGCGACGAGCGGAATCGCATCTATTTGTTCTGGCGAGGGATGAACTGGAAGCCGACGATTTCGACCTCCGATGACCTGGGCAAGACGTGGTCGAAAGGCCGCATCCTGATCAGCCTCTCAGGCGACCCCGCCGCCAACCGCCCCTACATGAAGGTTGCGGGGGACGGCAAAGGCACCATCCACTTCGCGTTCACCGACGGCCACCCGCGCAACGAGCCGACGAACTCGATCTACTACCTGCGCTATCGCGGCGGATCGATGCGCGGGGCCGACGATCGTGCGGTGGCTTCGATGAAGCAACTGCCTGTCCGGCCCGATCAGGCCGACGTCGTGTTCGATGGCCGGGCCGAAGGGATCCGCGCTTGGATTTGGGACATCGCGCACGACAGTAGCGGCCGACCGATCATCACGTACAGCCGCCTGCCCAAGGAAGACACCCACGAGTACCGCTATGCCTGGTGGAACGGTCGACGATGGGTGGATCGAAAGATCGTCGCGGGAGGCAAGTGGTTCCCGCAGACGGCCGCGAACACCACCGAGCGAGAGCCGCACTACTCGGGCGGCGTGGTCCTCGATCCGAACGATCCGCGGTTCGTGTATCTCAGCCGCCCTATCGGCGAGCGGTTCGAGGTCGAACGGTGGTTCACGTCAGACGGCGGCGAAACCTGGAGCCACGTGGCCTTGACCGGATCGAGCAAGCACGACAGTGTGCGGCCGTTCGTCGTGCGTGGAGCCCGGCCGGACGGCGGCCCGATCGCGCTGTTCATGAATGTCAACCGATACGTTCACTACACCGACTATCAGGGCACGATTCAGGCCGCCAACGAAGACCGGGGCCCCTTCCCTGCCACCCAAGCGATGCGTGCCGCCGATGCGGTGTGGCGTTGGGTGCGCAGCAACCCGAGCCGGTACACCAAGACCGAGTGGATGCTCGCCCCTCTCTACAGCGGAGTCTTGGACTACGCGGACGCCCGCGGCGACGACCAGCCGCGCGAGAGGCTTCGGCTCATCGGAACCGAGATCGGTTGGAAGATGGGGCCGCGACCGGGAATGGCCGACGATGTCGCGGTGGGCCAGAGCTTCATCCAGCTTTACGAACGGGACCGCAATCCCGCCCAACTCGCCCCCGTCAAGGCGTGGATCGACGGCTGGCTGGCCAAGTCCCACAACCGCAGCCTGGAGTGGAAAGACGGCATCCACAACGAGGAAATGGCTTGGTGCGATGCCCTCTTCATGGCCCCGCCGGTGATCGCGATGCTCGGCCGGGTGACCGGCGAAGCGAGCTACTTCAAGCGGCTCGGCGACCTTTGGTGGAAGACGAGCGACTACCTGTACGACCCTACGGAGCAGCTGTACTTCCGCGACTCGCGCTACTTCACGCCCCGCGAGGCGAACGGCAAGAAGGTGTTCTGGTCGCGGGGCAATGGCTGGGTGCTGGCCGGTCTGGCGAGGGTGCTCCAGAACCTGCCCGCAGATGATTCGGGGCGACCTCGGTTCGAAAAGCAGTTCCGCGAGATGGCAACCCGCATCGCGAGCCTCCAGACCGGCGATGGCACGTGGCACGCGAGTCTGCTCGATCCGGCTTCGTATCCCCAACGGGAGACCAGCGGGACCGGCTTCTTCGTGTATGCGATGGCGTGGGGTGTGAACGCGGGGTTGCTGGATCGCAAAACCTTCGAGCCTGCCATCCGCCGCGGTTACGCCGCGCTGTGCGAATCGGTCGATCCGAACGGGCGGCTGATGTGGGTCCAACCGATCGGCCAAGACCCGCGCACGGTGAAGGCCAGCGACACCGATGCGTATGGCGTGGGTGCGTTCTTGATGGCGTCGGTGCAGGTGGAGAAGATGGGGCGCTGAGCTTGGACGAGGTTCGAGTGGTTCAATCCGATGCCGAGATGCGGCTCCTCGCCGGGGAGTGGGTGAAGCGCTGGCCGGCGGGGACGGTGGTGCTCCTCGATGGCCCCATGGGCGCGGGCAAGACGACCTTCGCGCGAGGCGTGCTGGAGGCGCTAGGGCACGTCGGCGCAGTGCGTTCGCCCACGTTCAACTTGCTCCATGTGTACGACACCGACCCGCCGGTGCTCCACGCCGATCTCTACCGGCTGTCCGCCGCCAGCGGCCTCGGGCTGGAGGACTACTTCGACACCCACCTCTGCCTGATCGAATGGCCGGATCGGCTGGGAGCCCTCCCGGGGCAGGTGTGGCGCGTGAAGATCGAGTTCGGAGAGGGTGAGTCGCAGCGGGTAGTGACGTTGCTTAAGCCGGGCTTGGGCGCGGGTACAAGCCAACCTGCGCCCTCCGTGGGAGACCCTCGAATGGAAGGTTAAGCCCCTGAGGTCGTCGGTGGGTTCGCCCCGACGCCTCCATTGCGCGACAATTCGTGCTAGGCTATCCGCATGATCGCTCCGTTGATTGCTGCGGCATGGATGGCGGCCGATGATGGCCGCGCCCTCGTCGTTCCTAACCCCCGGCTTCTCGTCTTTTCCCGCACCACCGGCTTCCGGCACGACTGCATCCCCGTCGCGACCGAAGAGATCAAGTCGCTCGGCAAAGAGTACGGCTTCGGTGTCGATGCCACCGAGGACTCCGCCTGGTTCACCACCGAGAAGCTCCGGAACTACGACGTGGTCATGTTCCTCTGCACCACGGGAACGATCCTCAACGACGCCCAGAAGTCGGCCTTCCGCAACTTCCTCGAAGCGGGCGGCGGCTATGTCGGCGTCCACTCCGCCGCCGACACCGAATACGAGTGGCCCGCCTACAAGGACATCGTGGGTGCCTACTTCATGAGCCACCCCGCCATCCAGAAGGCGCTCGTCAAGATCGAAGACAAGGCGCACCCCAGCACCGCCTACGCCCCGACCAACTGGTGGCGCACCGATGAGTGGTACGACTACAAAGACAGTCCCCGCAGCCGTGTGCGCGTGCTCGCCTCGCTCGATGAGAGCACCTACAAGGGCAACAAGATGGGCGGCGATCACCCCATCATCTGGACCAGCAACTACGGCCGTGGACGCACGTGGTACACCGGGTTTGGACACACGAAGGAGTCCTACGCGGAGCCGCAGGTGCGCAAGATGCTCGCCGAGGCGGTGATCTGGACCGCGCAGAGCAAGCGCCCGGCCAACGCGGTCGACGTCGCTCTACAGATTCCCAAAGCGTGGATTCAGGCCAACGGCGAACTCGACAACAAGGACGGGCGGTCGGGACACCTCGTCTCCAAGTCCGAGATGGCCGACGGCCACTACCACGCGGAGTTCAAGATTCCCGCGGGCTCCAACTCAGGCGTGTACGTCATGGGCCGCTACGAGATCCAGATCTTCGACTCCTTCGGCAAGGCCGACAAGGACCTCACCTTCGCGGACGCGGGCGGCGTTTACCAACGTTGGCAGAACGAGAAGGGCTTCGAAGGCAAGGGCGCGCTCGTCAATGCGCTGCGCAAGCCGGGAGAATGGAACACCTACGACATCCGGTTCCAAGGTCCGCGCTTCAAGGGCGGCAAGAAGGTGAGCAACGCCAAGTTCCTCGAGGTGCGCCTGAACGGCGTGGTCGTCCAGAGGAACGAAGAAGTCACCGGTCCGACGCGCGCTCCGATGTTCGAAGATGAGAAGCCGACCGGGCCGCTGATGCTCCAGGGCGACCACGGTCCGATCACCTATCGGAACGTGTGGTTCGCCCCTAAGTGAGCCATACTTAGCCTATGCGCGTGATCGAAGGGCAGATGAACGCCGCCGGGCGGCGGATCGCCGTCGTGGTCAGCCGTTGGAACGAGCTCATCACCAAGGAGCTTCTCGAAGGAGCGGTCGAGACGCTCGCGCGCCACGGCACCTCGGAAATCGAAGTCGTCCATGTGCCGGGCACGTGGGAGATTCCCGTCGCCGTGAAGGCGCTCCTTTCGCGGTCTCAAAATGCGCCCGACGGCGTGGTCGCGCTGGGTTGCATCTTGCAGGGCCAGACCACCCACGCCCAGCTGCTCAGCGGCGATGTGGGATCGGCGCTCATGGCGATGCAGGTCGAATACGGCAAGCCCATCGCGTGGGGCATTTTGACTCCGGATACCGCGGAGCAAGCCCTCGACCGCGCCGGGCTGAAGCACGGCAACAAGGGACGTGAGGCGGCGATGGCGGTCATCGAAACGATGAGCGTCGCGGAGCAGTGTCGCCAGATCTGACCGATCCGCTGTCGCTGGGCCTCCTTGTGGTGGTCGGTGCGATCGCATCCGGCATTAACTCGGTCGCGGGTGGCGGCTCGCTGATCTCCTTCCCGACCTTGCTCTTCTTGGGCGTGCCTAGCCTTACCGCTAACGCCACGAACTCAGTCGGCTTGTGGCCAGGCTCGCTGAGCGGGGCATGGGGGTTTCGCAACGTCCTGCCCGCTACCAAGAAGCACCTTTTGCCGTTGGTCGGTCCCACGATTCTCGGTGCGGGTTTCGGAGCCTGGCTGGTCTCGGTGACCGACAAGAAGATCTTCGACATCGCGGTACCGATCCTGCTGTTCATGGCGACGGCCCTGTTGTGGTTCCAGCCGGCGATTCGGCGTTGGTCGCAGCAGCGGGGTCACGCGCTGTCGCTGCCGGGGGCCATGCTGCTGCAGACGCTGGTGGCCCTTTACGGCGGCTACTTCGGCGCGGGGATGGGGATCATGATGCTCGCTGTGTTCTTCCTGTTCATGGAGGCGAACATCCACGAGATCAACGCGGTGAAGACCATCCTTGGCGTGTTCATCAACCTCATGGCGTCGGCGGTGTTCGTGTTCAATGGAATGGTGCTCGTCGCCCCGGCACTGGCTCTCGTAGCGGGTTCGCTGGTCGGCGGCTACTATGCGGCCCGTTGGTCGCAGAAGATGGACCCGGAGAAGCTGCGCAAGATCATCGCGGTATACGGGCTCGCGATGTCGACGTACTTCGCTTATCGGATCATTACCGGTGGATGAGGCATTCTCATCCGATGGCCACGAATCGCCAATGCTCGTTGTGGGCGAGGGATGCGTCGTGCCCTCGCACCTCCCTGTGAGGGCACAACACATCCCTCACCCACAACCAAATCAGGGGCCTACCCGTACAGCGGTCCATACGTCGCGCACGCGCGGTAATCGGCCCCTTGAAGCTCCATTGCGCCGAAGCGGGTCCACGAGGACGGGCGGAACACGTCACCGACGTTGTGCATGTCGACCGGAATGCGCAGCATGCTCGCCAGAGTGACCAGATCGGAACCGATATGCCCGGGCGCGATCGCGCCGTGGTTGGCTCCCCACGCGTTCATCACCGAGTACACGTCCGTAAAGGGCCCGGCGCCGGTCAGCCGTGGCGCGAACCACGTGGTCGGCCAACTCGGGTTCGTGCGCAAGTCGAGCGATTCGTGGACCGAGTCGGGCAGCGTAATCGTCCAGCCTTCCGCGATTTGGAGCACGGGTCCCAAGCCACCCACCAAGTTCAGGCGGCACATCGTGACCGGGATGTCGCCGCGGGTTGTGAAGTCGGTCGAGTACCCACCGCCGGGGAAGTACTCGAGAATCGACGGGCACCACTCGGTCGACTTGAGGCACGCTTCGACATCCCGGTCGCCCATTTCGAACCAGGGCTTAACCATACCGTCCGGCTCGCCGGTCCAGTCGAGGGCGCTGGGACCCGAGTTGATCAGGTGCAGCAGTCCGCCTTCCGCATGCCCGCTGAGTTGGTGCCCCGTCACGCGGGCGACCGCGTCCGGGCTCCAGTAGGTGCGGACATCGCTGAAGAGTTGAGCGGCTCCGGTGAGCAGATAGCCGAAGAGCATCGAAATGCCGTTCAGGGCGTCATTTTCGGTCGCCACGATGTACGGCTGACGGCGGCCGTTCCAGTCAAACGACGAGCAGAGCATCGCCTCCATGAAGTCGCCGTTCGGGAAGTAGTCGGTCCACTGCCGTTGACCCTGGAAACCGCCCGCGATCGCGTTGTGGCCGCGGCTCTGCTCGACAAAACCCAGCTCGGCGAGTCGGGGATTGCCCACCATCAGGTCCCGGGCGATGAGCGTCATCTTCACGCACGTCTCCCAGTCCGCATCCTTGGCTTCGCGCCCTTTAGGATTCGAGTTGAAGTCGCGGCCTTCCGGACAGTTGGCCCGCACCCAGGTCAGCGCCTTCTCATACTCGACGGGGTCGTACAGTCCCTTCGCCATCCGGCCCGCGAACTCGCTCATGTCGACCGACTCGACGCGCATGCCGAGGTATCGCTCGAAAAACGCTTGGTCGACGATGGAGCCGGCGATGCCCATCGAAACCCCGCCCATAGCGAGGTAGCTCGTGCCCTTCATCGTGGCGACGGCGAGGCCTGCGCGGGCAAACCGGAGCAGTTTGTCGGCAACGTCGGCGGGGATCTCGGTCGAACCCGCGTCTTGCACATCGTGCCCGTAGATGCCGAACGCGGGGAGCCCCTTCTGGCTATGACCAGCGAGCACCGCCGCCAAATACACCGCACCCGGGCGCTCAGTGCCGTTGAATCCCCAAACCGCCTTGGGAATGACCGGATCGAGATCCATCGTCTCGGATCCGTAGCACCAGCACGGCGTCACCGTGATCGACACCCCGACGCCGGATCGCGCGAACTTCTCGGCGCATTGGGCGGCTTCGGCGGCTCCACCGATCGGGGTGTCGGCGATCACGCATTCGACGGCATCGCCGCTCGCGTGGCGCAGGTTCTTGGTGATCAGTTCGGCGGTGGCTCGGGCCATTGCCATGACCGGGCCCTCGAGTGACTCGCGCACTCCGCCGTAGCGGCCGTCAATGGTGGGGCGGATGCCGATTTTGGGAAGGGGAGTGACGAGCCGGTTCATGCAGGCGAGTTTATCCAGTGGGTGCTATCCTCTTGCTGTGCGGGTCCTCGTTCTCGAATCGAATCTGATGTGGTCGGTAAAACTGTCGAAGGCGCTAACCGCGCTGGGCCACGAACCGACCGTCGCCGCCCACCCGATCGAAGGTGCCTTCGAACTGGCGGTCGTGAATCTCGGTGAAGCGGGAGTCGATTGGCCGGCGCGAGTGGCCGAGCTCCACGCTCGCGGGATGCGGATTGTCGCCCACGCCGGGCATAAAGAGAAGGAGCTTCACGAACTGGGTCGGCAAGCGGGGTGCGACGTTCTCGCCACGAACAGCGAACTCACCCATAAGCTGGCCGACGTGGTTGCTCGAGCTAGCGGATTCGATACGTAAGCCTGCGAATGAGCCTTGACCTAGCTATTGCCCCAAGGTCGCCTTGATCTGCTTGGTCAGGATGTAGAGGTGGAGCGGGAGTCCCTCGGTCGAGACAAATCCCCACTTCTCGTAGAAAGCCTTGGCCGAAGCGTCTTTCGCGTGAGCCAGCAGAGCGCGAGCCCCGATCGCCTCCTGTGCCTTCATAAATCGGAAGAACGCATCCTGGAGAAGACTTGCTCCAAGCCCTTGGCCCTTGCAGCTCTCATCAACTGCGAGCCGGGCAAGGAGAACGAGGGGGACTTCGTGGCGGGCAAGCCCTTTGCGGATTCGCTCCGGAGTCTGCTCGAAGTCCACCGAAGCGGCACAAAGGCTATAGAAGCCGACGACCTCCAAGGTTCCTGTTCGCGTTGACACGAACGTGCGGGCGGAGTTGCTCCGCTGATTCTGGAGTGCATAGGATTTCAGAAATGAGTTCAATGCCTCGACACCGCAGTCGAATGAGCTGACATCATGCTCGTCGGTGAGAAGAACTGGACTCTGAAAAGGAGGGCTCATTCAAAGACACTCTTGCGGGCAAACAGCTCTCTGAGGGCTGGAATCTCTCTGGGATCTTCTTCGAGGCTCTCCAAGAATTTCTTCATCTCCGCCTCTGGCAAGACAAACCGATTCTGATCCGCAAGCGCCATCTGAGCTGCTTCTGTTGAAGAGCTGATGACAAAATCCGAGAGCTTCTTGCCCTGCGAAGCCGCCGCAAGCTCCAAGAGGGCTTTCTGAGCTTGGTTGACCCTGAGGTCGATTCGGGCGTCTTTTGAGTTTTGGGCGATGGCTTTCACGACGTGTTCTCCTCTGAAAGAGATGTTCCGTACATTGTACACACAATGAGACGATGACTTCACGCTGACTGTTCCCGGCCTGAAAAGGTTGGGGAGGAGAGAACTCCCCTTGCGGTGCCGAACAGGCCATGGGAAAATCGTGGGCCGGGGCTAGTGCTTGATCTTCTCCCAATACTTCGCGAAATCGAACTCGGGGCTATGGTCGGGCACGTGGCACGACTTGCATGAAGCTTCGCCCGCGGGCTTCAGCTTCGCTTCGTAGGGATTCGCGGCATGCTCCGCGCTGGGGCCGTGACAGCTTTCACAGCCGACGTCGGCGAGTGCGGGCGTCTTCAGCCGGTCGCGGAAACCCGACTCCGACGACAGTCCCACGACGTGGCAACCCACGCAGTCTGGGTCGCGGTCGTGCTTGTCCTTCTCCAGGGTGCTCAGCGCGCCGGCATGGGCCGTGCCCTCCCAGACCTTGTGGGCGTCCGAGTGGCACGAGCCGCAGGTCTTGGTTCCCGCGAAGCCGGGCGTCTTCGTGCGCGGCAGGCGGTCGAGAAGCTTCTCGTCGGTGACGCGGCCCAGATACCGCTCGTATGCTCGGGCGGCGTGAGGGTCATCCGAGAACGCTGGTCCGAGATCGATCGACGCGTACTCGCTGAATGCGCCATCACGCCACACCAACTTGACGAGGTACTTGCCGCGCTCGCCGGGCGTAACCAGCGTGGTCGGTCCCTCGCGAAGCGGGGCCTTGGGCGGATCGCCGTCGGCTTGGTAGACGATCAGCTTGAGTTCAGGGTGCGCGCGGGCGAGCTTGCGGGCTTCGTCTTCATCGCCTTCGAGCAACACCACCGGTGCCGCATTCGGAGTGAACAGCAGCGCTTCGATCGCATCCTCGGCCGGTGACGTGGCCACGCCCAGCCCGCGGCCGATCTCGGCGGCGCGGGAGGAGATGCCGGTGATCGCCAGCCCATGCTTGACGATGATCGGTGAAACGAGCCCCACTTGCGGGGTCAAGTGGCCGCACACGAGCTTTGCGCCCGAGAGACGCGCCAGCGACTCCCACGCGCCTTTGCCGAGCTTGGCTTCGGCGCTGGTGAGGTGGAGCGCGGTCAACGGCAAGTCGGCCAGCGTTTCGGCGAGCGTCTCCGCCTTCATCTCATCCTGTCGCGACTCACCCTTGACGAGTCCGCCGTTTTCGAGGATCACCGACTTGCGCTCATGGGTCAGCGCGCGGATGGCGGTCGCGCGGCGGCGAATGCCTCCAGACATGGGCTTGGTGCAACCGCAGGGCGAGAGATAACCCAGCGTATCGCCCCCGATAACCACGACCACTCCCGGGTCTTCGCCGGCGGTCATCGCCCGCGCGATGGCCAGTCCAAGCAACACCAACGCGGGCAGAAGCAGCTTCATCTCACGATGCCGCGAACGGGAACCAGGATCGTGGGTTGCTTGGGGTCGTCGGTTCGAATCGTGACCGTGACGTCGATCGTGCCCGGATCCCCTTTGCCGTCGAACTCGACGGTGATGCGATACTCGCTACCGTCCGCGTTCGGGGTGGCCTTCGCAGTGAAAAACGGGCTGTTCGTGGTGACACCGAGCACCTTGAAAGGAACTCCCGGGCGAGTCAGCAGGAAACTCGCCGCGGTACGAGCCTGCGGAATCTCGCCCACATAGAGCGACTCGGGCTGAGCGACGATGCCACGCTGGACGAAGATGTTGTGGCGGATCAGCGGGATGACTGGGCTGTTGGTCGGGACGCTCAGGGTGGCCTGAAGCCGACCCGGAAGCGGCGACGGCGCAAGCTTCACCCGGTAGCGGATCGCCTTCACGTTCTTCTTCGGCTCTCCCGGGACGAGTTCGAGTTCACCCTGCCAGTCGCTGGTCTCGACTTCGCCCGTAAGGCCCTCGATCCTCGCCTCGCCCAGTTCGATCTTCGCGCTGGGCGACACGACGAGAAACACGTCGGTCGATACGCCCGAGTCGGTGAGTTGAAGCACGTTCAGCCCTGGGCGAACCATGCGCACCATCGGCTCGACGTCGATCGCTACGGGGAACTCGCGGTAGGGGATCTCGGCATCGTTCGCAAAGACATAGAACTTATGCCGCAGCTTGCCGACGAAGTTGACCGTGTCGACGAATCCGGTGACCATCGCGGTCTGGCCGGCTTCGAGAACCGGGGAGTAGTTCGCCGACAAGCATCCGCAGTCGGGCTGGAATCGGTACGACAGCGGGGCATTGCCCGAGTTTGTGACTTGGATCGTAAACTTGATCGGATCGGCTTGGTTGGCATCGGGGAGCTTCAGGCTCAGGGGCTCAATCTGGAGTCGCGGCCGAGCGGCTTCGACGCGGGTTTTAGTGGCGACTAGTTCCTGCAACTTCTCCACCAGCTCGAGGCTGCGCTTCACGGTTCCAAGCTCGAATGGCGAGAACTGGGTTCGACCGGCACCCACCTGGTCCGTCCGGAATGCGGCCGAGCCGGTAAACGGGGTGCGCTCGAGGCCGATGTAGGAGACTAGTGCAAACATGACCTCGTTGTGGAACTCCGACGACGTGTTGAGCTGCTTTGGTCGTCCTCGGTAGAGCGCGATCGTGGCTTCGAGGCGCGGTTCGCCGGGCGCGGTGCTGAACACGTGCGCGGCGGCACCGGGAAATCCCTCTTCGGTGTCCGGCAAGGTGTCGGTGAATCGGAACACGAGGTCGGCCTTGCCCGACTCGACGAACTTGGGCTTGACGCTGCTGTAGTACTGCTTCCACTGGCCCAACGCCACGTCTCGGGCTTCGCGAACGGTCTCTCGGAGACTCTCGGGAATGCCCTTGGTATCCCAAAGGATGGTCATCTCGGGTTGCGGAACGGCGGTCAGCGCCCGTTTGGCAGCGTCAAAGTTGCCTTTCTCCAAGTGGTCTTGAACGGCGAGCACCGCCTCTTGAAAGGAGCGATTGGTCCCTACCGGCGTGGTCGGACCCAAGGGCACCTGCCCCATCACGAAAGCGCAAAGCAAAGCCAGCATCATTGAGAACGTACCTGACTGGGCGAGAACCCGGTTCCATTCCGACGCCTCGCGCGCGCTGCGGCTACGCTAGTTCTTCTTCCGCTGAAGCTTGAGGGAGTTGCCGAAGATTCCGGCGGGTCCTTGCGGCCTCAAAGTGACCTCATCGCCCGAAACCCACTCCAGCTTAAACATGAGCGGTGCGCCTTTCAGCCGCTGCAACATCTTGGTGCCGGGGTTGGCGGCGGGGGGCACATCGATTTCCCCGACCACCAGCGACACCGTCTCATCGGTTTCGCTGTAGGTACCGCGCATGACGATATCGCCCAGCGGCGAGGTGATACGCAACTCGTGGCTCCCGTTCCCCTCGAAAGCGAGGGTCGCCGGGAAGTTCATCATTTCGGTGGCCCAGGTGTCTCCTGCCAAGTGAGGGCGCGAACTGCAACCCACGACGGCCAACACCATCAGTCCCATCCATGGACGCTTCATGTAGGAAGTGTGGCACGAACCCCCAGGCACGGTCACCTGGGGGTCGTTCTTACTCTCCCGAGGCGTCTACGAGAGCTTCCACTTCACCGTTTCGGTCTTGTCGCCGACGGTGACTTCGACGGTGTACTCTCCCGCCGGAAGATACTGGAACCGCTCGGCGTAGTAGGGGTCGGCGACCGCCTCTTCGCCGGTCGTGATCTTGCGGTTCTTCACGTCGGTCGAGTAGCGGGGCGCGCCGCGCTTCAGCAGCAGGTCGATGTTGAACGGGTTGTAGCCTTTCGCCCAGTCCATCGCCTTCTCGAGCACAACCTTGCCGTCCTTGTCCTTGATCTTCACCGAGCCGCGTCCAGCGTTCTGGGTGAACATCTCGCCGTTCAATGTGGGCGACGTGGGGTCGGAGGTATCCCAGTCGGGACGATTGCGATACTCCCAGCGCGCCCGGACCATGTCCGAGATCGGCCAGATGTAGAGGGCCTTCTCACGCTGCTCGTACACCTTGTTCAGCTGATCGAGCTTGAACACCAGCACGCTGCGCGCGTGGCTCGCGATGACGAGGTCCTTCTGGGTCGGCTGAACCACCAGGTCGTGGACCGGCGTTCGCGGGATGCCACCGGGGAGGGGAATCCAGTTCAGCCCGCCGTCAGTAGTGAAAAACACTCCGAGGTTGGTGCCGACATAGAGCCAGTCCTTGCGGTCGGGGTCTTCCCGGATTACGTTGATGAACTCGGGCGGCAGGTTGCCGACGATCGACTTCCAGGTCTTGCCGTAGTCGGTCGACTTCCACAAGTAGGGGGTGTAGTCGTCTTCGCGGTAGCCGGTCTGAGCGACGTACACCGTTGCCCGATCGTGCTTGCTGGCCACGACGCGACTCACCCACTTGTCTGGCGCAGGCGTGGAAATGTCCTCCCACGTATTGCCATGGTCCCGGGTCAGCTTGACGCTGCCGTCGTCTGCGCCGACATAGATGAGACCGAACTTGAACGGGCTCTCGCTGATGTCCTTCAGCGTAGAGTAAGGAACATCGCCGTTCGGCATGTTCTTGGTGAGGTCGGTGCTGATGCTCTCGAAGTTGCGCCCCTTGTTGAGCGATCGGTGTAGCTTCTGTGACCCAAGATAGATGATATCCGGGTGGTGGGGCGAGATCTGAATGGGGCTGATCCAGTTGAAACGCAACCGCTCGGTCGGAGAATCGGGCCTCGGACGGACTTGGTAGAACTCGTTCGTCTTGAAGTTCCGGGCGTAGTGCGCACCGAACTGCGAGGCGCCGTACACGTGGTCGCCGTCGTCGCGAGGATCGACCGCCACCGCACTGCCGTCACCGCCGCCGATGCTGGTCCACATCCAAGGGTTATCGCGCCCCGGGCGGTAGGTGCTCGGGCCCTTCAGGGTCCCGTTGTCTTGGGTGCCGCCGTAGATGTTGTACGGGGTCTTGGTGTCGACCGCGATGGTCGTGAACTGGCCGACCGGCATCCGGTTGATGTGCCGCCAGGTTGCCGCGTCGTCGTGGCTGAAGTACAGCCCGCCGTCATTCCCCATCACATGGAAGTTGGGGTTCGTGGGGTCGATCCAGTAGCTGTGGTAGTCCACGTGGGTGCCTTGGCCGATGCGCGCCCAAGTTCGTCCTCCGTCCTTCGACCGCCACAGGAGCATGCTCATGATGACAAGGTCGTCGGGGTTGTGCGGGCTCACCGTAACGCGTCCGCAGTAGTAGCCGTACCCTTCGGTGTCGAGCAATCCAACATTCACCTTCTTCCAGGACTTGCCGGCGTCGTCCGAGCGATAGACCTCGCTCTGCACGACCTCCATTTGCCAAACGTTCGCGTTGCGCTCCTCCATCTTCTTGGCCACGTCGTCGAGCGTCATCGTGCCCGCTTCGATGGCTTTGAGCGTCGCATCGACGTCAGTGCCGCGCGGCATCTGGGCGTTGATGAAGCTCGTGAGGATTCGGCGCTCGATGGCGAGGAACACCTTGGGATCGGTGATCTGTCGGAACCGCTTGGGGGTTAGTGTTCCGTTCGGCGTGTTCTCGTCTCGGTAGAGACTATCCACGTCGCCGCCCTGGTTGTCGATGAATGCGTACACGCGGTCGGGTCGGCTCGGCGCGACCGCCAAGCCGATGCGGCCCATCTCGCCGTTGCCGGGAAGGCCCTTGGTGAGCTTCGCCCACGTCTTGCCGCCGTCGGATGTCTTGTAGATGGCCGTGCCGGGGCCGCCGTCGCGGAAGTTCCAAGCGCGTCGATCGCGCTCCCACGCCGCGGCATAAAGCACTTGCGGGTTGCGCGGGTCGATGGTGAGGTCGATGACGCCGGTGAGATCGTCGAGCTTCAGCACATGCGACCAAGTCTTGCCGCCGTCGGTAGTCTTGTACACGCCGCGATCAGCGTGTTGGCTGTACAGGGCTCCGATCGCGCCGACGTACACCGTGTTCTCGTTCTTGGGATCGATGACCACGCGGCCAATACGGTGCGTGGCCGCCAAGCCCATGTGACTCCAGGTCTTGCCGGAGTCCGTGCTCTTGAACACGCCCATACCTGCGTAGCTGGTGCGCTGCGAGTTGTTCTCGCCGGTGCCGACCCAGATCGTCTTGCCGTCCTTGCTTAGGGCAAAGTCGCCGATCGCGAAGGCCGATTCGTTGTCGAAGATGGGCGTCCAGTTGAAGCCCAGATCGTCGCTGACCCACAGTCCACCGGTCGCGAACGCGCAGTAGTAGCGGTTGGGCTGAAGCGCCAGCGTGGCAAAGTGGATGACTCGCCCGCCCTGAATCTCCGGGCCCACCTGTCGCCACAGCAGCTTTGAGTAGAACGACTCGGCTTCCATCCGCTGCCGCTGCTCGTAGCCGCGCAAGCGAACCTCGGCCGAGGTGCCGACTACCTTCGGCAGATGGAGCCGCTTTGCCTCCTCCATCTGCGATGGCGGTGGCTTCAGTTGACCTACAGAACTCGCGGCCAGTACCGCGAAACACGCAAGAACCCCAAAACGACGCATGTCGCACGTTTTACCGGGAAGGCGCGGAAAAGAGTTTCGTTTGGCGTGGTTGGCGTGTTGGAATGTTGGTTGTTAGCGTGTTGGCAGGTTAGTGTGTTGGCCGGTTGCCGTTTTGGACGGTCAGCCGTTTGGAAGCCCCGGCTCGGGTCAACCATTCCAAACACAGTCAAGCTTCCAACATGCCCAGCCAGCCAACAGGCCAACAAGCCAACAACCAACACGCTAACTCACCGAACGTTCAGCGGATTCACAAAGTAGCCCGGTTCGACCATCTCATTGATGTAGAAGCTCGTGATCGCCTTAGGCGTCGGTTGCCCACCTTCGACCTGCGTCGTCCACGTTTTGGGGACGGTGACGCCCTTGACTTCCACAAAAGACGTGATCGCCTTGCTAACGGGCCTGAACCCGGTGGACCGCAACTCCAGGTTCCGCCAACCGACGATGCGACGGCTGGTCGGGTCGATCCACAAGTCGATGGTCGCGCCTTGCCAGTGCACCGAAACCAGATCAGCTTCGGCTCCGGTTCCGGGTCGCTTCGACTTGCCCCTGTATTCCGGGATATAGCGGGTGCGGTGGCGCAGGATCCACGTCGGGTTCTTCACAAACTCGCGCACGAAGTACGCCCGCACCGGGTTGCTCATCGGCTCGGGTTGGTCCATCCGTCCCGACCAGTTGCCCTGCGGTCCCGCGACCGTCGCGAAGAACACGTCGTTCCACGTCGAAAAGTGGGCGTACTCGCCCCGCGTCGTCGCCATCCACATCTGGTCGAAGGGTCTTTGCTTCCCCTCGGATTCGAACTTTGAAATCTCGGTGTAAGCGATCGACTTGATGGCGTCGAGCGCCAGTCCGCCATGGGCGGTGGCGGCGAGCTCCAGCAGATTGCGTCCGGTGGTTCGGGCGCGCCCATTGGGTCGCAAGGCGGGTTCCGCCTTGTCGATGAAGGCATCGGGACTGGCCGCAAACCGGCTTCGACAGCCATCCGAGGCGAACAGGTAGATTCGCCCCTTGTGCACCATGAACCGGTCGGGCGCGCCGCGCCCGGAAAGCGGACCCATCGACCCGCAGGCGCCGCCAAACTGGATCTCGTACTGTGCGGTCTTGGCGCGGAACTCTTCCAAGTTGGCGTCGGAGGAAAACCGATACGTGTACACACCCGCGGTGTGGGTCCAGTTCGGAACCCCCTCGACCTCCTTGCCCTTGGCGAGTTCGACCGGATCGAGTCCCCGCAGCGCTAAGATCTTTGGCGGTTCGGCTACGCGGCGCATCGTGTACGTGGCAATGGTCTTGCCGCCGACGGTCACCTTGCCCTCGCCGATGCTCTGGGCGTTGAAGGTCAGCTCGTCCCGGATGTAATCCATGGAGCTGCCCGCGGGTCGGTAGAGGAACACCAGCTTGTTGCCTTCGGCCTGAACCTCACCGGTGAGCCGCATCGTTCCGTGCTGGTCGTCCATCAACACCTTCTTGGTGGCCCGGTCCCACGAAAATCGGGTTTGCACGGCGGGCGTGACTTTACCGAAATCGATCACCGTACCGCGGCCGCGAAGCGATCCGTCGGGCATGGCGGTGTAGCGCTTGATCACGTGCTCGTTTCGGTCTTCAAGTTGGATGGTGGTCGACCACGTGCTGCTCGCAAAACGCTGGCGTAGCGCGATCATCGCCGCATCGTCGGCCTGAGGAAAGAGGGGAAGCAAGGCGATCATGATTGGGCTCCTTCACAATAGGATTTCAAGGCTTGATGGAGAATCGCCGCGCTCCCCTCGCGGAACATCCGCTCCATCTCTTCGGGGACCTCGCCCCATATCTTCAGACTCTTCTTGTAAACCGCGCCGTCACCGCGTGCCTCGACGACATCGTCGTTTGCGATCGTGCAGGCGCCCATAAATCCCTGGACGACCGACGAACAGCGCATCGGTGGATCGAAGGCGGTGATCGTGCCGTAGAGGACGCCTCCGCCGGGCCAAGACTCGGCGATCAGGCCGCCGACGCGGCAATCGTGGGTGACCGTGCTGCCTTCGCGCATCCGGTGGGGCCACCAGGCTTGCAGTTCGGACGTCAGGGCATCAAAGACTTTCTGGGGCGGGGCGGCGATCTCGACTTCAAGCTCGATCTTCACCACCCGGAACCCGGATGTGGAATCGTTCATCGCATTCTCCTCGGGGTTGGATTCAGCGTATCGTTTTAAGTGTTGGGCAGTTTTGGCCGCTGAAGACGCGTAGCGCGAGACCCACCGATCATACACCTGCTGCATGGGGATGGCGTTCAGATAGTTGAAGCGCTGTCTCCCTTCGCGGCGGATGAGCACCAGCTGCGCCTCGGCGAGAACGTCGAGGTGCTGCATGACGCCGAATCGGCTGAGTCCCGGCATTTGCTTGCAGAGCTGACCCGTTGTCAACGGCGCATCTCGGAGCAAGTCCAAGATTCGCCGCCGATGCGGGCTCGTCAACGCACGCCATACCGATTCCGACTCCACTGTCGACAATACGTGATGATTATATCACATATTGTTGGCGTGTTGGCGTGTTGGCAGGTTGGGAAGTGGCAGCTTGGACTTTGCGGAGCCATGAAACTCGAGACTGTCCGCCCGTCTGACCGGCAAACAACCAACAACCAGATCTTCCAATAGGTGAACACACCAACCAAACTAACAAGCAAGCATCAACCGGCCCATACTCTCCCCATGGCCCTCCTCGACATCCGCGTCCAGCCCCGGGCCAAGCGCATGGCCCACGCCTGGGAGGGAGACACCCTTAAGGTGTGGACTACGGCGGCGCCCACCGATGGGCAAGCGAACGAGGCCGTCATCGCCTATCTCGCGAGCCAGCTGAAGCTCGGCAAATCCAAGCTCACACTCGTCAGCGGTGAGCGCCATCGGAACAAGCGGATCGAGGTGGATGGGCTCGATCTTGACGAAATCCGAGAGTTGCTTGAGCCGCGAAAGCCATAATAGGCCATGACAACGACGTCCCTCCGCGCCCCGAGGGGCCGCGAGCGATCGTGCCAGGGTTGGCATCAGGAAGCCGCCCTGCGCATGCTCCACAACAACCTCGATCCCGAGGTCGCCGAGCGTCCCGATGACCTCGTCGTTTACGGCGGAACCGGCAAGGCCGCGCGAGATTGGCCTTCGTTCCACGCCATTGTGCGCTCGCTCCAGAGCCTCGCCAACGACGAGACGCTGCTGGTGCAAAGCGGCCGGCCGGTCGGCATCTTCCGAACCCACGAAGACGCGCCGCGGGTGCTCATCGCCAACTCGAATTTGGTGGGCCGCTGGTCGAACTGGGAGCACTTCAACGAGCTTGAGCGCCGCGGCCTGATGATGTACGGCCAAATGACCGCGGGTTCTTGGATCTACATCGGCTCGCAGGGCATTGTGCAGGGCACGTTTGAGACCTTTGCCGCCTGCGCTGATCAGCACTTCGGTGGATCGCTGGATAAGCGGCTCGTGGTCAGCGGCGGCATGGGCGGCATGGGTGGCGCCCAACCCCTCGCGGCGACCATGAACGGCGCTTCGTACCTGGGCATCGACGTCGATCCCACGCGGATCGAGAAGCGGCTCAAGACCGGCTACTGCGATCGCATCGCGTGGACGCTCGATGAGGCGATGGAGATGCTCGCAGACCGGCCCGCGATGAGCGTCGGCCTCGTGGGCAACTGCGCCGAGGTGCTGCCCGAGATGGTGCGGCGAGGCATCGTGCCCGATGTGATCACCGACCAGACCAGCGCCCACGACCCGTTGAACGGCTACGTGCCGGCGGGGCTGTCGCTAGCCGAGGCCGAGGCCCTACGGCGCGATGACCCCGACACGTACGTCAAGCGCGCCATCGAGTCGATGGGCGTCCATGTGCGGGCGATGCGGGATCTGCAAGACGCGGGGGCGATCGCCTTCGACTACGGCAACAACATCCGCGCCTACGCGGTCGAAGCCGGGGTCAGCGATGCGTTCGACATCAAGGGGTTTGTGCCCGAGTACATCCGCCCGCTGTTCTGCGAAGGCAAGGGCCCGTTCCGTTGGGCGGCGCTCAGCGGGAACCCGGCGGACATCGCCCGGACCGATGCGCGGGTGCTGGAGCTTTTCCCCCACAACGAGAGTCTGCGGCGTTGGATGGCGAAAGCCCAGGAGAAGATTCAGTTCCAGGGCTTGCCCTCCCGCATCTGCTGGCTGGGCTATGGCGAACGCGCCGAAGCCGGTCTGGCCTTCAACGACTTGGTCCGGCGCGGGGAAGTCGAAGCTCCCATCGTGATCGGTCGCGACCATCTCGACTGCGGGTCGGTGGCTTCACCCAATCGTGAGACCGAAGGCATGCGCGACGGCACCGACGCGGTTGCGGACTGGGCGCTGCTGAATGCGCTCGTCAACACCGCCGCCGGAGCGTCGTGGGTGTCGATCCACAACGGCGGTGGGGTCGGGATCGGCTACTCGCAGCACGCGGGCATGGTCGTGGTCGCCGACGGCACGGACCGGATGGATGCGCGCCTCGAGCGGGTGCTGACCAGTGACCCAGGCATGGGGGTGATCCGCCACGTGGACGCGGGGTATCCGGAAGCGCAGGAGTTCGCTAAGGAGCATGGGGTCCGGATTCCGATGGCGGAGTAGAACTCCAGGCAATCGTTTAGGCCCGAAGGGCCGGAGGAGTGGCGCTCACGTGTTCAGCGTCACTACGGAAACCGTCCCGGGTCGTGATTCTCGAATGGCATTTAGCAGGTCGGGAACGCCCTTCTCATAGGAAGAGAAATCCGTGCTCTCGGAGCGAACGACGATGAGTCCGAGCGAGCGCCCGGCCCACTTCTGCTGGTGCTCGAGGCCCCGATCATGCGAGATCAGGACATCGAACCCTGCTTCGATGCGGCTCAGCAGTTCACCATTGGAAACACCAAACCATCCTTCGGTGCGCACCGATCGGACGACGCAACCTGACAGCCGCTCGGCGAGCCGGGCATCGACGTTTTCATCGAGAAAGACCCGTTTCACGCGGCATCCAGGTGCTTGAGGAGGTCGCTTTCTGCGAGGCGAAGAAGGCCCACGATCCGCTCACGCGGAATGTGCGGGTAGGTTGCCGCGAAGCTGTCCACGGAGCCCCCGCCGGCAATCCAATCAAACAGATCCTGAACCCGCACCCGCGTGCCGAGAATGCACGGGGCACCGCTCATCCGTCCCTCATCCTGCCAGATGAGGTCAGAAATCTTTGGCAGGTTTTCGGTCCGTTTCACGCTCTCATTATACGAGCCCTGGAGTGTGGCACTCGACCAACACGCGAACCTCAGGCCGGTCGATCATTCTGCTCGTCTCTCAGCTGTTGGCCGGCTTCGTTGATCGCGCGGCCCAGGGCAATCCGATCGAATACGAGTTCGAGCCTTCGCTCCGGTGTAGCCTGACGCAGAAGCTGCACCAGTTCGCGGTGAGCCCAATCGCTCGTGTCCAAGATATCCGTGCGCCGCTGGCCCCGATGTCGCATGCCTAAGGTCTATGATACGTCGGATGGGCGTGACGAGGATCCACCCTCCATCACGACATGTCGTGTTATGATTCATTTGTGAGCTTCCTGAGGATCTCAAGAGCTGGACGAAGCGTGTTGATCGGCACAGTGGCTGCGGCGCTGTTGCTCGCTGGCCTTTGGGCGGCGCAGCGGCCGACGGTCGATCCCAAGATGATCGGCATTTGGCAAGGCGAAATGTATCCAGAGACCATCTTGGTCCTGCGAGATGATGGGACATTCGTGTCACAAAGCCACGAAGTCAATATGCGAGGCCACCTCAATGTCCGCATCCGATCCGAAGGCAAATGGCGTTACGCAAAGGACGTCATCTACTTTGAGGCCATTTCGATTGAAGCAACCCGTGGTGGACAGCCTTTTCCCGAATATAGTGAGCTGTTCGGTGGAAAGCTCGGTAAGACGAACACAATGAGGATCCGTTGGATAGACGAAGATCGCTTTGGCGTCGAGGCGGCCATGGGCTATTTTGCGCGTCGCACTCCTGAACAAGTTCGGCAAGCGCAACTCAAGACTTCCGGAGCACACCCAGACTGAGCGAGCATGGCGTTCTACCGATACGAGTTCACGGACGCGCGGGGGCAGGTCCTCGAAGGCACGGTGCAGGCCGACACGCTCGCCGAGGCGGAGGCGCTGCTGAAGCTGCGCGGGTACGCCTCGATCCGCTTCCATGATCCGGCGAATCTCCCCGCGAAAGCACCCGCGCCGATCGCACCTGCCCCGGCTCGCAACACCCCGGTCCGCACGAAGAAGGGAAAGGACGCCGACCGCTACTTCCTCTTCTCCCAAATCTCTCAGCAGCTCAAGGCGGGTATCGCCCCCGCGCAGGCGTTCACCACGTTGGCGTCGGTGACCCACCAGGAGCCCTACCGCGTCGCGCTGCAAGACCTTGCCCAGTCCGCCACGAACGGGCGCCCCTTGAGCGATACGCTGGATCGGTATCCCGACCTCTTTCCCCCGCACGTCGGCGGGATGGTCCGCGCGGGCGAGACCGGGGGCTTCCTTCCCGAAGCGTTCGCCGAGCTCTCGAATCAAGCGGGCGAGGCCCACAAGTTCAAACGGTTTCACTGGTTTGTCTGGTATCTCATCCCGCGGGCGGTCGCGGTGATGCCGGTACTGTTTGCGTTCCGCGAGGCGCTGGTGCTCTCGTACCGGCGGACGTCGGACGGCTCGCCGAACTCGGGCATTGCCGCCGTCTTGCTAGAGAAGATCATTTGGCCCTACGGGCCGATCGCGTTGGCGGTGACCGCATTGCTGCTGTTGCTGCGCTGGTGGATGAGCTCGCTGCCGATGCGCACGTTCCGGCATCGAATGGCGCTGCAGCTGCCGGTCTACGGGGCTCGGGCGCGCAACGAGAGCGTCGCGATCTTCTCGTGGACGCTCAGTCGATTGGGTAAGGCGGGGTTGCCGCCGCAACGGATGTGGCCGCTCGCCGCCGCGGCGGTGCCTAACCTCGAGATGAGCCGCCGGCTGGTGCAGACCGGGCGGTCGCTGCACGACGGCAGCCGCCTCAGCGAGGCGATCTTCAACTCGGGCGTGTTTCCGCAGCAGTACGCGCCGCTGATCTCCACCGGCGAGATGATTGGCGATGTACCGGGCGCGCTCGACCGCCTCGAGATGGTGAGCCGCGGCGACTATGACGAATCCACCGGCCGGGCGCGCTTCACTTCGACCCGGCTGGGGTGCGCATTTGCGATGCTCGTCAGCGGCATCGTGCTGATCGTGCTGATGAAGGTGTGGTATGGCGACCTGTACAACGAGGTGCTGAAGGACTTCCAAATGGATTGATCGCTTTCGTAAGGTCGAGTTTGCTGAGCATCAGGTTATGATGAGATGTACAGATGCACGGAACACGTTCCAGTAAGGGTGGTCAAGTGTTGAGGTGGACTTGCTTAGCTCTCGCGGGGTTGCTAATGAGTGGTCTGAGTTCAGCGCAGGTGCCGCGCTGGAGGCTCGGTCGCCCCGAGCCGTTTAGGATTGGCGACTTCCGCTCTGAAGGCGGCAGAATCGACCCTCATCCGATATGGGTGAGGGTTCCTTGGGAGTCGGCTCTCGACAAGTTCTTCGTGCCGATCTTTACCGAAACCGCATACGACCCGTCGCTTCAGCAAGACTCGGACACGAAAGGAGTGTGGCGTAAGCGAGCCGCCAAGGCTTACGAGGAATGGTTCAAGGATCACCAGAATCCAGAGAAACTCGTGAGAGTAGCGCGACTACTTACAGCAACAAGATTCTTGGATACGTACTTCCAAGATACAGGTGATTTCAAGTCCATGGAAGGGCGGGTCAATTACGGGTTTACTGTATTGCGCCTCGAGAATACGCCTCCTTCCTATCACTTCGTCAGGACAGCATATGTGTTCAATGCGGGTGACGGCCATTACCACTACTTCAAAGATGTGGCTCAGCGTTTATTGAAACGTGACCCAAGCGATCGCGGAGTGATCATCGCGATGGTGCGCGAGTATCACGAGCGAGGTAAGGACCCGGCGTTTGAGAAGCTCCTCTTCGACCGGTTGTTCGCCCTCGCAAAGACGCCGAAGTGGAAGTACTGGGACGATGTGTGGATCGCTCGCGCCATGCGGATGAGCGGCATCTACAATCAGAGCAAGACCTACTTCGACAAGGGAATCGCCTACTTGGATAAGGCTATCTCAAGAACGCCGAAGGGCAAAGACCCGAAGTCACTCGTTGAGGAACGGGCACGATACCTGCGCGAGCGAGACGCGCCCAACTTCGGCCAGCCAATCTTTGAGAAGAAGTCGGGGAAAGGCGGCAAGGGTTGACCGGACTTACCGCCGGTTAGAGGATTCTAGCGCTAGTTCGAGGCGGATGTTATAGAATCACTCCACATGCCGACTTTTGAATACCGCGCCGTTGATATCGAGGGGAACCCCGTGCAAGGCACGATGTCGGGTGCGTCGCTGACCGCGGCGGGGGCGGAGCTCGAGAAGCGCGGCTACCGGATAGAGCACCTCGCGATGGCGCAGCTTCCCGGCGATCCTATCCCCGCCGACTTCGGCCGCGAGGGCGCTCAGCCCAAGGCGGAAGAGCAGCCGGACATCATGCGCCAGCGCAGCTACGTGGAGACCCACGTGGTCGGCCAGTTCACAGGGCGGGTGCCACTGCCCGCGCTCATGTTCTTCTTCCGCCAACTCGCCACGATGCTCCATGCCGGCATTGGCATGGTGCAGGCGCTGACCACGCTCAAGGGCCAAACGCAAGACGCACGCCTGCAGGAGATCCTCGGCGAACTCGCCGAGCATGCTCGCCAGGGCCGTCCGCTCTCCTTCGGCATGCAGCGGTATCCCGAGGCGTTCTCGCCGCTCGTATTGAGCCTCATCCGCGTCGGCGAAACCAGCGGCACGATGGACGCGACGCTCGTGCAGATTGCGGGCTACCTCGAGCGCGAGATCAAGCTTCGCAACAACATCCGCCGCCAGACGCTCTACCCGAAGCTGGTGATCGGGGCATCGATCGTCATCATCTTAGTGACGAACATGATTATCACTGCGGTCGGCGGGGGCGGCCTGCTCAGTTCGCCGCTCACCAATCCCATCACGTGGATATTCCTCGGCCCCCTCATCGCGGGCTTGTGGCTGTTCTTGCGGCTCGGTCTGCCGAACCCGCAGATCAAGCACAACTACGACCAGTTCGTCCAGAAGATCCCCTACCTCGGCGAAACGGTGAAGCAGATGGCGATGGCGAAGTTCGGGCGAGCGATGGCCGCGCTCTATCGCGGTGGCGTCGGTATCCCGGAATCCACCCAACTCGCCGCCGACGCGTGCGGGAGCGAGTTCATCCGGGCACGTATCTATCCGGCAATTCCACGCCTTAAAGAAGGCGCGTCGGTGACCCAGACGTACGTGGAAACTCAGGCGTTCAGCCCGATCGTGATCGACATGATCCAGACCGGAGAGACCACCGGCAACCTGGACAAGATGCTCGACAAAATGGCCGATTTCTACGAGGATGAATCCGAGACCCGCTCGAACACGCTGGCGTCGGTGCTCGGTGTCGTCTGCCTGTTGGGCGTGGCGATCTACATCGGCTTCATCGTCATCGGTTTCTACACCGGGCGCGTGGCCGGTCTGCTAGACGCCGGTGGACTGTAAACGGTCAAAATGCGGGCATGGGACCTCTTCGTGATCTGGCGCGCCTAACCGACGGCCGCAGCCGACGCATCTCCTCGTTTGACCGAACCGGTGGCAACCGGGACCATGTGCAGATCGAGCCCGGCGACACTCTTGTACTTGCAGAGATGGAAGGCTCAGGTGCGGTGACCCATATCTGGATCACGATCTCGTCGAACGACCCGCTGGTCCGCCGCAACCTCGTCCTGCGCATGTATTGGGACGGTCAGGAGCACCCGAGTGTGGAGTCGCCGATCGGTGACTTCTTCGGGCAGGGCTGGGGCATGAAGTACAACTTCTCCAGCATGCCGCTCGCCGCGGCTCCCCGAGATGGCAACGCGCTGGTGTGCTACTTCCCGATGCCGTACGGCAAGGGCGCGCGCGTCACCGTGGAGAACCAAGGCGAGGAGCCGGTCGGTGCGTTCTACTACTACGTCGACTATGAAGAGCGTCCGGTGAGCGAGGACGAGGGGCGGTTCCACGCTTGGTACAACCAGGAAGTCACCAAGCCGGAGTCGGCAAGCGGCGATGTTGAGAACGAGTGGGCGGTGTTCGGCGAAACACCGAAGAACCCGACCGATGTGAACAACTTTCTTTTCTGCGAAGCGGCGGGGAAGGGGCACTTCGTCGGCGTCAACTACTACGTCAACTGCCCGTCGCCCATCTGGTACGGCGAGGGCGACGATATGTTCAGCATCGACGGCGAAACTTGGCCGTTTAGCCTACACGGCACCGGCACCGAGGACTACTTCAACCAGAGTTGGAGCCCCGACGAGCACTTCCTGCATCCCTACTTCGGCACCGCGCGGGCACCCGGTCGGCTCAATGATTCGCCGCTGTTCGGGTGGCTGGGGAGGACGCACTGCTATCGGTTCCACCTCGAAGATCCGGTGCGGTTCCAGAAGAGCCTGCGGGCGAGCATTGAGCATGGGCACGCGAACTGCTTGACGCTGGAGATCGCAAGCGTCGCCTATTGGTATCAGACCTTGCCGAGCACGCCATTCCCCGCGCTGCCTTCGGCGGAGGCCCGCAAGCCGATGCCCGAGGTTGGGCCAGTGGACGTGCACTGCTGGCGTGAGCGCTGGCGTCAGGCGATGGGCGGCGGGTTGCGGTTCGGCAACGTCGAGCGGAAGTAGATGGCGTTCTCTTACTGCGAGTTTGCGGCGGGTCCTGGGGCAGGGACGGTCCATGCCCCGTATCACGACACCGAGTATGGCTTTCCTTCCTCGGATGAGCGGGTGCTGTTCGAACGGCTCGTACTGGAGATCAACCAGGCGGGTCTCTCGTGGGAGACGATCCTGAAGAAGCGGGCGGGATTCCAAGCCGCCTACGATGGATTTGATCCAGAGAAAGTGGCGGCGTATGGCGACGAGGACCGCGCTCGGCTGCTGGCGGATGCCGGGATCATCCGCAATCGGCTGAAGGTGGAGGCCGCGATTTTTAACGCCGGGGTGATCGTGGGGATGCGCTCCTCGGATGGGGGCTTTGCGAACTGGATCGCTGCGCGGCATCCGCTGACGAAGGACGAGTGGGTCAAGGAGTTCAAGCGGACGTTTCGGTTCACCGGAGGCGAGATCGTGAACGAGTTCCTGATGAGCTTGGGCTATCTGCCGGGTGCGCACGAGGAGACGTGCCCGGTGTTCGCCCAGATCGCGCGCCTAAGCCCGCCGTGGATGCGTGGAGTATCCTCCGATTAGTGGAGGATAAGCGCTCAATCGAACGGTGGGCGAAGGTCAGGGTTCTCGATGCCCTCGCCGACACGCCAGTCGTTCTCGTCCACGGTCCTCGGCAGGTCGGGAAGTCCACCCTCGTGCGCGAGGTCGCCAGCGAGCAGAACTCGACCTACATCACCCTCGACGATTGGCGGGTCCTTGGGTTCGCGAGAGAGGATCCGGCTGGCTTTCTACGCTCCTACCGCGGGGCCATCGTCATCGACGAAGTCCAGCGCGCGCCCGAGCTGCTGCTCGCGATGAAGGCGGAGATCGACCGGGATCGCCGGCCCGGGCGCTTCCTCCTCACCGGATCGGCCAACGTGCTGACCGTGCCCAAGGTGGCCGACTCGCTGGCTGGGCGGATGGAAATCGTCGATCTATTGCCGCTCGCCGAGGGAGAACGTCGCGGCACCGGTCCGGAGTGGCTCGCGATGCTGCTTAACCGAGACCCGCTCACGCTCCCAAGGGGCACGGCTATCGATCCCGTTGAACTGCTGCGGGGAGGATTTCCGGAGCCCTCGGCTCGCAGCGCCCCGCGCCGCGATGCGTGGTTTGCGTCGTACGTGCGTAGTCTGCTCGAACGCGACGTGCGCGACCTTGCTCAGATCGACGGCATCGCCCAGATGCCCCGCCTGCTGCGTTCCTTGGCTCACGCAAACGGGGCTTCGCTCAACGTCGCGTCGCTGTCGCGCGAGTCGGGCATCCCTGCGACAACCCTCCTTCGCTATTTGGACTTGCTTCGCACGATGTTCCTCGTGCGCGATCTCCCTGCCTGGAGTTCCGATCAGGGTGCGGCGCTCGCCAAAGCGCCGAAGTTGCAGTTGGTGGATGTTGGTTTGTGGGGCCACATCATCGGCATCGAGGAGCGCCGGGTCCGCAATGACGAGGCGTTGCGAAGCGCGATCTTGCGCTCGGTGGGCATCCTGGAGTTCTTTAAGGCAAGCCTTGCGCTTCCGTCGGGGGTGCGGCTCTTCCATCTCCGCACGGTCAGGCAGAAGGGAGTTGACTTGGTCGTAGAAGCGACGAACGGAGACCTTGTCGGCGTTCAGTTCCGAGAATCGGTTCAACGAAACGCCGTGGAGGGGCTCGAGTTCCTTCGCGAGTTGGCGGGCGATCGATTTGTCCGCGGAGTGTTGTTCCACGCGGGAGATGATCGAGTGCCCTTGGCCCCGGAGATCGAGGCCGTTCCGGTGAGCTCGATCCTCTAAAAAGAAGGACGGCTCCGAAGCTCTCGCTTCGAAGCCGTTTCGCGCCTCAATCCCCTCCCGAGCGAGCGCGTGGGCCGCCGGGGTCAGTAGGTGCTGTAGGCGACGCCGTTCGAGTCGTTACCGGATGCACTCGACGTGATCTTGCCGACATTGGGCGAGGTCACGGAGTATGTGAAGGCCGCGCCACCAACGGGGTCGACGTTTACCTTGTTCAGGTACGGGCCCTTCCAGTCAGTCGCAATGATCGCCTTGTTGTTGCCCGACGAGTCCTTTCCGTTCGCCGGAGCCGAAGTCGCCGCAAGATCATCAAGGGCGCCCGGGTAAGAGCCGCAGTCGTTCTTGAACAACTCGACCGCGTTACGCATAAGGGACAGCTCCGCCCGTAGGGCAGACTCTTTGCTGCGTTGGCTGGAGTTCGCAAACTTAGGGATCGCGATTGCCGCCAACACGGCAATGATGATGATCACGATAAGCAACTCCACCAAGGTGAAGGCGCTTCGCTTCATGTGCAGTTTTCTGACCATAGAATCCTCGCTCAAACTATGTATCGGCATATCTCAGCCATTACTTCATGTTTTCGACAACGGAATACATCGGAATGATGATTGACATGGTGATGAGGCCCACGATGGCACCCATCACGACGATCATCACCGGCTCGACGATCGAGACAAGCGCCTTAAGACGCCCATCAACATCTTCTTCCATGTGGTTCGCGGTGCTTGTCATCAGCATTCCAAGCCGTCCGGTGCGTTCCCCTACCGTCACCATCTGAACCAGCGACACCGGGAACACCTTGGTCTCAGCTAGAGCGTCGCTTAGCGACACACCGTGCTCGACCGAGTGGCGGGCTCGCAGCAGCGCGTCGTGGATCACTGGGTTGCCCGCGACCTTTGCGCCGTGCTCCATCGCGTTCATCAAGCTGACGTTCGTCGAGAGCAGCGTGGCGATCGACTGAAATGCCCGAGATAGAGCCAAGCGCCGGAGCAGTTCGCCAAGCACGGGCACTTTCAGCAGGAAGGTGCTGATGGCGCGGTGGATCTTCGGGGTGGCCCACGCCATCTTCACGGCCACGATCGTGCCAACCACGCCGAGCACGAACGGGACTGGGTTGGACTTGATCCCCTGGCCGATCCCCAGCAGGAACTGAGTGATCGCGGGCACCTCGGTCTTCATCGTCTTGAAGATGTCGGCGAAGCGCGGCAGCACGAAGGTGATCATCACGACGAGCGTGGAGAATGCGATGACCGTGAGCACGATTGGGTAGAGCATCGCGTTCATGACCTTCTTGCGAAGGTCGGCGGCGCGCTCCAGATAGTTCGCGGCGTTTGCCAAGGCGCGATCAAGACGTCCGCCTTCTTCGGCGACCTTGACCATCTCGGACACCACCACCGGAAAGAGGCCGCAGTTTCGCATGCCTGCCGAGAGTCCCTTTCCGCCTACGATCTCCGTCTTCAGCCGGTCTAGGCCGGTACGCAGCATTTGGGTGGGAGCGGTGATGATCACTGCGTCGAGGGCTTCCACGAAGGGGACGCCGGTTTCGGACATCACCGCGAGGTCGCGGAGAACGGTGGCCAGGTCCGCATCCGACGGCTTCTTGGGTCCGAAGCCAAAACGGGAGAGCGGCGTCGAACTCTCGCCTTCCGACGAGGTCTTGCGAATAGCACCGGCGGGAAAGATCGCGATCACCGTCACCGATTGCGCGGAGACTTTGCGCTCGACTTCTTCAATGCTGGCGGCGGCGAGTTCGCCCTCCACCTTCTTACCGTGCGTGTCGTAACCCTTGTAGCGAAAGACTTGCATCGCGTCTTATCTCCCGTCCGCCGTCACTCGCATGACTTCTTCCACGGTCGTTAGTCCTTGGCTCACGCGATCAGCCGCGTCTTCACGTAGTGTCCGCATGCCCGCCGCCGCGGCGGCTCGGTGAATCTCGGTTGCGTGAACGCCGGATAACACCATGCGCCGGATGTCCGACGTGATGTCGAGAACTTCGTAAATGCCGCTTCGACCCCGGAAGCCGGTCTTGCCGCAGTACTCGCACCCGCGTCCTCGGCGGTACACCGTGTCATCGGGCAGACCGAGTTGGACGAGCAAGTGGGGGTCAGGTGCGTAGAGTTCAATGCACTTGGGGCAGTTAGTGCGCAGCAGCCGCTGGGCGACGCTGCAGGTCATGGATGAGGCGAGCAAGAACGGCTCGATCCCCATATCGACCAGCCGCGTTAGTGCCGAAGCGCTATCGTTGGCGTGCAGGCTGGAGAGCACTAAGTGGCCGGTGAGGGCGGCTTCGATCGCGATAGAAGCGGTTTCTCCGTCGCGGATTTCACCCACAAGGATGACATCCGGGTCCTGGCGCAAAATGGACCGCAGTCCGGCCGCAAAGGTGACTCCCGCCTTAGGGTTGACATTGCCCTGAATGATGCCGTCGAGCTGGTACTCAACCGGATCCTCGACGGTCATGATGTTGCGGTAAATCGCGTTGAGATGATGGACGGACGCATACAGAGTGGTGGTCTTTCCCGATCCCGTAGGGCCGGTGACAAGGACCATCCCCTGCGGCTCTTCGATCTTGGCCCTCAGGATGTCGAGCGCTTCCCCGGCCATGCCTAGCTTGGCGAGATCGATCGTGGCCGACTGCTTGTCAAGGATACGAATCACGACGTTCTCGCCAAACACGCTGGGGAAGGTCGATACGCGAAAGTCGTAGGCACCCTGGGGCGACACAAGGGTGCAGCGCCCGTCCTGAGGAATCCGTCGCTCGGCGATGTCCAGGCTCGCCATGATCTTGATGCGCGAGATGAGCGCGTGCTGCAGGTCCTTAGGCACGACCATTACCTCGATGAGCAGGCCATCGACCCGGAAACGGACCCGGACGCGGCGCTGCTGCGGTTCGATGTGGACGTCGCTTGCCCGCATTGAGATGGCTCGGGTGAGGAGAGCATTGGCCAGCTTGATGACCGGTGCACCCTCGACGACCTCCTTGAGCTCGATGACGTTGACCTGTTCTTCGTCTTCGTCGGGCGACTGGATCGTCACCCCGTCGGTATCAACGCCGCGTACGGCTTCGCCAACGATTTCGCCGAGGTCGTCGTACGCGCCAAAGGAGCGGAAGATCGCGTCGCGAACGTCTTCCTCGGTTGCGAGCATCGGGTCGATATCCAGTCCCGTGACCGACTGAAGTTCGTCCAGCGCAGACAAATCGAGCGGGTTGACCATCGCCACGCTTGCCGCCGATTCGGTCTTCTCGATCGGGATCGCCAACAACCGCACTGCGGTGGCATGCGGAATAACCCGGGCGGCGTCGTGCTCGATCTCGGTGCGCGCCAAGTCGATGAACGGGACTCCCATCTGGAGGCCCACGCATTTCAGCTTTTGCTTCTCGGTGATCTTGCGCATCCGGACGAGCAAGTCACCGACCGATTCGGTGGTGTCATCTCGGCTGGCAAGAATCTGCTGGAGCTCCGCCTGAGTGACGTAGCCCTCTTCGAGAAAGATATCGCTGAGCGAACGATCAAGATTCATTGCTTATCAGGGAGCACGAGTGTCGGGGTCAGGCTGATCACGACCTGCGAGCTGCTGCGCGTCTTCTTCCGGCGCTTGAACAACTCGCCGAACAGCGGGATCTTGCTGAGAATCGGTACCTGCTCAAGCTGCTCTAACTCCTCATTGCGAAGCAGTCCGCCGATCACGATCGTCTCGCCGGTCTTGACTCGCAGCGTGGTTTGCGCTTCACGGGTCGCGATGTCGGGGTAGCTCGCGCCGTTGATCTCGGTCGTCTTCACGACCGTCGAGACCTGCGGATAGATCGCCAGGGTGATCGTGCCGTCGGCGGCGACGGAAGCCGCCACCTGCAGGTAGATGCCGACGCGATACTCCGAGGTGCTGTAGATCGGAATCTTGTTGGCGTCGTACCCGTCGAACTTGGGCAGATTCAGCTTATTGCCGATGAGCACGAACGCGCGCTCGTTGTCGAGAACGGTGACCTCGGGCGATGCGAGCAGCTGTGCTTTGTCCTGCGTCTCGAGGGCGCGAATGGTCGCGCCGAAGTTGAAGGGCGTGCGGTTGAAACCGCCAAAGTTGATGCCCTGCGGCGTCTTTTCCTGGAAGGTGGTCCCGCCGATGTTCCACGAGACTCCGAGTTCGCGCAGCGCGGTGTCGTTGACGTCGTGGATCGAGACGGAGATTTTGACCTGGGCACCCGGCAAATCGAGATCGGCGACGGCCGCGGCCGCGCTCTTCACGACCGACTCGGGGCCGCGCAGCACCAGAGTCTTGGACTTCGCGCCCTCGCTCTGGATGACTCCCTGGTTGATCCCCGTCGAACCCGAGGTGTCGCGATCGCCAAGCGTTGGGCTCGATGCACCCGGCCCCGCTACGGCGATCAGATCCTGGTCCTTGAACAGCGCGGCAAGCATGTCCGCGAGCTTCGCCGTGTCCGTGTAGCTGACCGACACGACGCGAGTGACGATGGGATCCTCGACCTCCACCTTGGGCGGGTCGACCTTGGGCGGCTCG
Organism: Methanoregulaceae archaeon; assembly: GCA_020850325.1. Taxonomy (GTDB): domain Bacteria; phylum Armatimonadota; class Fimbriimonadia; order Fimbriimonadales; family Fimbriimonadaceae; genus JANJUB01. Next base: position 41,645 of record JADZEW010000018.1, on the reverse strand, counting down.
ACGTGAGGCGGCGCCTCGATCTTGGCAGGCGGATAGGCCCTGGCCCACTCCTTCGGATAGGCGTTCCGAATTCGCTCGGCGTCTCCAAAGAGATACGCGTCACCCACTTTTAGGTGCGCGATGCCCGCGACGGCGCAAATGTGTCGGACGGCGTCGATGAGCTTGACCTGCTTGAGCCGAAGCGTCAACTTGGCTTCCGCCGGCGAGACCAACACCATGTTCGTCTTGGTCGAGGCCGAAAGCAGGGCAAGCACGCCATTGACGTCGGTGTTCGTGCAGACGACATCGACAAGCTTGTCCTCGATCGATGCTGGCGGTTTCGGCTTCGTGCCTTGGGTGACCCGCACGGTCGACTGGGGTAGCGCAGGCTCGCGCAGTCGATCTCCCGTGAAGAGCGCAATCGCTGACGTTCCTTGGCTCCCGAGGACTTCGTCGATGGCGGCCTGGGGGGTCGCGGGCGTCATCAGACTCGGGCGCAAATACACCGCCTTCGCGACGAGGGGAGTTGAAGGAGCGCGTAGCTCTTGGGGGCTCGCCAAGGCAATCACGGCAAGGATGGTCGTCATGGGTACACCTCGTCAAATCGTTCTTTCTTCACAGCGTCACTCCTTCACCGACCGTAACCTCGATGCGCTTGCCCGAAGCCTCGATCACAACACTCCCACTCTTGATCTCGGCGATCTTCACGTGTCCGTTCAGGGTGGTGCCTACTCGCACCGCGATACCGGAGGAGTTGGCCAGCGTCACAAGCGCAAAAGCCTCGTCTCCGCGAACTACCGCCTCGACCCGGAAGGGAATCCCGGCGGACAGATCGATCGAAGTCCCATTTGATTTCACGGCGGGAAGCGGCTCGAACTCGGAGTCCGATCCTGGGCGGGTGTGCTCGATTTTCAAGTCGAACTCCGGCTTCGGAGTGGGCTTGATCTTGGGCTTCTCCACTTTGGGTGGAGTCACCGCCTTCTCAAGGTCTGGGTGCGAGAACGGGTCAACGCTCACCGACGCCGAGATATCGTCCTCCAGATTGGGGGGCGCCTCGCTCTGAACTGCATCGGCCGGTCGGGCGGCCACCGGTGCCGGGGCCTGCGGTAGCGCCCGCATCACCGCCATTCCGACAACGACGACGGCGATGGCGCCAAGGACAAGAGCTTTTCGGGGATCGCCAACGGTCATCGCTTCATTACTCCTAGCTGCGGACGAGCACGCGCAAGCTGATCACGGCGGCAACCCGGCTCTCGCCCGCCGCAGCTTGGGTGCGGTTGAGGTCGATCATGTCGATCTCGTGGGGGATGTCGATCGCCTGCAGCGCGCGCATCGTTTCGTAGATTTCCGGCATCCGTCCCGACAGGTGGACCCGAGCGGCGACTTGCTGCCAGCCCTCGGGAGGGCTGTCGTTGTGGTACTTGCTCAGATAGGGCGTTTTCTCTGGGGAACTCGCGTACTCTTCGACGATCGCTCCGTTGGCCTGGGCCGCCGCCTCCACGGCCGATTGGAACGCAAAGACTGCCTGGCGCGATTCGGTGGCCGGCGGCGATTTGATCGCTCGTGCTTTCCGAATCTCCTCGTTCATCATTTTGAGATTGGCCTTCGACTGGCTGATCTGCTGATCGCTGACGGAGATGGACTGCAAGCTTAGGTACGTCCTGCCAAAACAGAGGACAACGATCGTCGCTACGATGACCGCAAGGGCCACCAAGAGCCGAGACAGCATGCCAAGGGTTCGGGCATCGATCAGCCGCAAGGGAATCATCGCCCCACCTCTGCGGTGCGCTCGATCTCGAAGCCAACGGCGTTCGGTCCGAAGTCGTCGTTGAGCCGCCACTGTTTCAGGGAGGCCGACTTTGTTCCGGCTGCCTTCGAGATCCGGTTCACGAAGTCGCGAGCAACTCGATAGGACTTGGCGTCGGCGCGGCCAGAAAGCTTCATCTCGCCTCCGAGGATTTCGACCTTGACGGACGAGAACACCATCTCGGAGTCCGCCGAACTGAGCACGGCCGACAACTCTCGAAGCACGTTCTCGGAGAACAAGCGTGAGTCGGCCAACATCCTCGAGTCTTCGACGACGGGCTTGGACCGGTCGAGGATGTTCTGCTTGTCGGCAACCTCGCGCATGACGACGCTCGCTTCGGCGGCTCGGTCTACGGCCTTCTTCGAAAGGCGGTCCTGAACCCGGTATGCCGAGGGCAACACCATCAGCGCAAACACGAGAATGCCAACGCCCCAGAAGGCTTTGCGGGACATTGCGTCGAGCAAGCGTCCGCGTTCGCCCAAACGCTCAGCCAGGAGATTGGCCTCAACGTTGATGGACTTGGTCTTAGGCAGTGCGCGTCCAGGCGAACTCACGTCCACCATCGGATTCCCCCTTGGCAGTAGCCAGGCCCCCCAAGCCCGACAGGGCCAGGCCGATCACCACGGTGTAGGCCTCCTGTCGTCTCGTGATCGCGTGAAAAGACTCTCGGTCAAACTTCCCGATGAGGCCGCTGAGCGGTCGGGCCAACTCGACGCGCAGTTCGAGCGCGCTGTGCAGATAGTCGGCCAGCCCCCGGAGGCTTGCCAGTCCACCACAGACCAACGCGTGATCCAGAATGCCGGCGTAGCTTCGCTCGGGATGAAGCGAGCGGAAGTAGCGCAGCAACCGCATGAATTCGCGGGTCAACTTCTCCATCTCGCTGTCGACATAAACAAAGGCGGGCTGACCCTGGATGGGGAGCTTGAGAATCCCGTCGGTCCAGAGCTCGGCTTCACCCGACGAGAGCCCCGCTTCGGCTTCGGCTGGTGACACGCTGAGTTCTTTGCTTACCTTCTGGATGAGGCCTGCAGAGCCGAATCGAACACCGCGGATGAACTGCAGCCGCTGGTTCTGGACCACGTACATGTGGGTGTTGTTCATCCCGATGTCCATGATCGTTAGGGAAGCGTCGCGCCAGAGGGCACTCTGTTCGCTGAGGCGGCGCTCGACGACGCGCAAGATCGCTTGAGCCTCGAGTTCGGCGGCGGCCGGGAGCAGACCGGCGTATTCGATCGCTTCGGCGCGCGAGTCGATGATGTCGCGGGGAACCGCAATCACCAACGACTGGCCGAGTTCGTCACCCTCGAGCGCAATCGGCGGCGTGGCTTCTACATAGGCGGAATGAACGGGGAACGGCAGGTGGCGCTTAACCTTGTAGCGGGCCGCGTCGCGCAGGTCCTCGGCGGGCAAATCGGGAAGCTGGACCCAACGCAGAGCGGCCAGATTGCTCGGGACCGAGAACACGCCCGCAGATGGGCCGACCTCGTGCTTGCGCAGGAAACTCGAAATCTGCTTGCCGAGTCGCTTAGGATCCCTAACGACACCTCGTTCAATCATGTCGTCGCCGACGGCGAATGCCCCGGCGGCATAGAGTTCGATGCGGCTGGACCGCTGTCGAAGTTGGGCCAAATTGACCACATGCGAGCCGATATCGACTCCCAGTGAGGGAAGGTTCTCCGTGAAGCGCTGCGGCGAGAGAAAGCTCACTATGCGGCTTCCTCCCCGTCCTCATCTTCGGTGGCAGTCGGTTCCCAGAACGAACGATACATCTGGCGCATGCGCTCGCTCGGAAGCAGTTCTCGAAGAACCTCGACAATAACGGGATCAAACTGCGTGCCCGCGCCCTTGCTCAGTTCAGCTTGGACGTGCAGGGGGTCCATGACACCGCGGTAGGGACGACGCGAACTCATGGCGTCGAAAGCATCGACTACACAGACGATGCGCAGTGATAGGGGTAGTTCGCCCCCTTTCAATCCATCCGGATAACCCGAGCCATCGAGCTTCTCATGGTGGTTCCGAATGATCATGAGAATGCCCTCGGTGAGCATCAGCGGTCGGCAGATTTCATAGCCGATGACGGGGTGCTGGCGCATCACCATGAACTCTTCGTCCGTGAGGCCTCCACGCTTGTTCAGAATCGCATCGGGGACGCCGATCTTGCCGATATCGTGCAGGATGGTGCCGATGCGCAGTTCTTCGAGGGCCTCATGGCCGAGTCCCATCCTCTCGCCGATCATCAACGAGAGTTCGCTGACCCGCTGAGAGTGGCCGCGGGTGTATTCGTCGCGAGCTTCAAGCGCGGTTGCCAAGCTCTCCATGGTGCGCAGGAAGGTCGTTCGTCGCCTCTCCTCCATTTGCGCGTTCGATACCGCGATTGCAAGGAGCGCTGCCATCGCATGCAGGAGCTCCATGTCTTCGCTCGGAAATGCCGATGCGTCGGTCAGGTCGAGCAGCGTCATAACCCCGAGAATCTGTTCGCTTGTGGACGCCCCGGCACCACCGAAGCCTCGGGTGATGAGGGGGATGCTTGCCGCTGCGCGCACGCCTTCGGTTACCCCATCGAAATCGGCGAAGCTGTCGTCGCGGCTCGTGATGGAGACCGCTTGACCCATCTGAGCGACGTACCCGGAAAGCCCTGCGCCGGTCGCTATCCGCTCAGGAAAAGCAAACTGTCCGCCGCTGCCGAAAGCGGCTTCGGTGATGAGCTCGGTTCGCTCGTCATCGCTGAAAAGCATCACGTAGCCGCAGCTCGCCCGAGTCTCTCGGATTGCCGACCGCAAGGTGCTCGCGATCATGGCGCGCAGATCGCTCGACTCGCTGAGGGTGCTACCGACCGAGAGGACCGTGCTCAGGCGCTTGTCCCGGGCTCCAAGTCGTTCGTCGCGACCTTGGAACGAAGCGAGCACGAGGGCCGCCATCATGCCAAGGCCAATGCCGCTTAGCGCGTAGACGAGGTCGCCGGTTGGGCGAGAAACCAAAATCGTTGAAGCGACTTGCGTCGCAGACATCAGCGCGGCCAGCAAGACCAGCCAGCGGATGGATCGCATGACCATGCCATGGCTGATGAGAATGGGAATGCTCAAGAGCCACAGATTCTGCGTACCCGCGATACCCAGTGAGGCCGAACCGACGAGAACGCCATCCACCGCGCGCATCCAGGCGAGTTGCCGTGCGCCGACCGCTTCATAGCGCTGCTGGTCACGCAGAATGCGGTGTGCGTAGAAGTTGGCGCCAGCGAGGAGCGCGAGAACGCCCACAACCATAGGGTTGCCCAACTGATCGCCAAGGAGAACAGCTGCGGCAAGAATCAACACCCATCGAATCCGAAGGGCAATCGTCTCTGCGGCCAATCTCGTACTGGTTTGCGAGTTCATCATGCCAGCAATGCTTACAGGTCTCCTGCAAGGTTTGTATCGGCAAATCTCACGCATCCCTTGAGGGTCTTGCTTGCGTAATAGGCATGGAGGCTGTAGCCAAGAGAGGGTCTTGGTACACTCGTTTGCGCAGTGATCGAGTCTAGCGAACCAACGGGAGAAGTGCAAAAGCTGGCGGCGTACTTCCGCCAGCACCCCGGTGCGTTGGACGAAGCTCCCGATTCAATCGCCCGGGCGACCGGTGCTTCGATTGAAGTCGTGCGGTCGCTGCTTCAGGAGCCCGATCATCCTGGCCCGTCTTCAGGCAGACATGGCGGTGCTGCCTTCCAGAGTGCGCTGCGCGACGTCGTTCACGGCTTCGATCGCCTCTTGAGATATCCGTTGCTCTTCATTGGGGTCACGACCGGATTCTTTCTTCTCGCCATGTGGCTAATCCCTGGGCAAGCGTCCATGGCCGGGCGAACAGGTCTGCAGTTCACCATCCGGGAAGCGTCGATGGTCGGCGCATTCGGCATGACGCTCCTCTTGCATCTTGCCTGCTACTTTCGCGTAGGAATGGTGCGCTATGCGCTGATGGGGGGCGGGTTGGTCGCCGGAGTCTCCTACGTTCTCCTAACGATCCAGCTGCTCCAGCAGCCGCGCGCCAGTTCGATGAGCATCTGGGCGATACTGGCGTTGCTCGCTTTGGGCATGATCCTGCTGGGTGCGTTCTATGCGGCCCTCGGTGTCGGTGCGGCTCTGCTGGGGGCATATCGCAGGCTGCGGCGCGAGGAGCGAGCTCGCCGCCGTCGAACCCGGCAGGAACTGCTTCAACGGCTCTTCGAGGTCGAAGAAACCCTGACCCGCTCCGAAGCCGAAGCTCCGAGCCAGCCACGGTTGACCGATCTCTTCCAAGGTGTCGTCCGCAACATCTGGGCATACGCCACGGTGGCCGGCTTCGCCTGGAGTCTCGTGCTTGTCATTGTCAGCTACTTTTTCCCCGAGATGCTGGCCCAATCGGAGGGAAGGCGGGCTCCGCTCTGGGCGCCCTTTGTTGCGATCGCTATCAGCGCCGGCAGCATGGGGACGCAGATCTTTCTTGCGTACTTGACGGGGCGCCCCTTCCGGGCGATTGCCACGAGCGTGCTTTTCGTGGCGGCCGGCACGTTGGCGTACCTGCTCCCGGTGGGCGAGTTCGGGTGGCGTTGGCTTGTGCAGAATCAGGCGAACCTCTATATGGGCGTCGGGTTGGCGGTGGTGACCGGCCTCTTCGCGGGACTCGGCGCCATGGTCGAGGAGCGCGCCTACTTGGCACGGCGCCGTGGCCAAAACGCGCCTGAAGTGTTGCTTGCCGAGATGATCGAGTTGCGGCGCGCGCTTAACCGAGGTGAGCAACACCGCTGCGTCATGGTCGTCGACACGGCTCGCAGCTCGGTGATGAAGTCGAAGAGCGATCCTTTGGTCGCCGAGTGGAGTTTCCGTGCCTACCAGGAGTTCTTGGCGGAGCAGGTCCGCAATCACAACGGACGCATTCACAGTACGGCCGGCGATGGAGCGGTCGCCGCGTTCGATGACGCCGAGGAAGCCTTTGAGTGTGCTCGCTCGATCCAAACCAAGATCGCCGACTTCAACGCGAATGTGAACCGACTTCGAGATCCGTTCCGCTTGCGCATTGGTATCCACTGCGGCTTGGTCTCGGGCGAACTTGAGGAAGTGCAGTTTGCTGCAGTCATCGACATCGCCGCTCACATCGAAGCGGCATCGCAGGTGGGTGGAATCGCGGTCACCGGCACGATCGCCGAGCAGTTACCCGACCACCGGTTTGCCGAGCTGAACGAGACAATCGACGACCAGCGCGTGCTGCTGGCCCTCAACCCGACGCTGGACCCTGAAGATGAGGGTTGAGCGCTGGGGCCGCGTGCCCTACCGTGTGGCGTGGGATCGACAGCTCGAAGTGCTCGAACAAGTTCAGGCAGGGGCCGAGGACACGCTCGTCTTGGTCGAACACCCACCCGTGCTCACGCTTGGCGCCAGTTTCCATAAGGAGAACTTGCTGCTATCTCTCGAGGAGTATGCCGCACGTGGGATCGAGATTCACGAGACCGACCGCGGCGGTGACGTCACTTACCACGGCCCCAACCAACTGGTGATCTATCCGATCTTCGACCTCGGACGGCATGGGCGCGACCTGCACCGCTGGCTTCGCGGACTGGAAGAGACGATGATCGTTACTAGCCGCGAGTTTGGCTTGGCCGCCGAGCGGTTCCCTCCCAACACGGGCGCGTGGGTGAACGGTCGGAAGATTGCGGCGATCGGGATCAAGGTGCGCCGTTGGGTCTCACTTCACGGAATCGCCCTCAACTGCGACCTTGACCTGACGGTCTTTGACACGTTTGTACCGTGCGGGATCCACGGCCACGGCGTAACCAGCCTCAGCGAGGAGACCGGGCGCAACGTCGGAATCAACGACGCGGCCCCGGTGGTGGTGGCGGCCTTCTCTGAGGTGTTTGGCTCTACTCCTCGGGAGTCAGCACCTGGAAGCGGCTAGCCCGCTCATCGCCACGCATCATAAACACAGCTTCCGGCAGAAGGCCCTCGTGCTCCTCCGTTCGGAAAGTCGACTCCCACAACTCCTGCATCGTCTGGAAAGCGACCTCGGGGGATGGGGCCGCGGCATGGAGTTCGGTCAGGGCTGCCTTCAGCGCTTCATCGTGGTCATTTGTCCCCGCCACGTAGGACCAGTGACGTCGCATCTTGAAGTCGCCCTCGTAGTCGAGAATCGCGTACGAATCGTGTTCGGGGTCGCGGCAGACTTCGACAAACAGCGAACGCGCAACGATCGGCGCCGAGTTGAAATCGGCGAACGCCTGCTTGATCGGGGCCGACAGCGCCGAGACCACTCGCCGGATGGTCACATCTTCCTCGCTCCGGTTGAAGCCTTCCTGGTGGGCGAAATCCAGTGCCGCGACCCTCAGGGCCTCGACATCGGACTGCTGGCCGATCGCCGCATAGGCGAGTCGGTCGTAAATCTCGTAGATCTTGCGCGAGTGGCGGCGGTAACTGAAGATCACCACGCCCGCTGGGATGGAAACCGCGAGGATCGGCGCCCCCTGCATCAATCGGCCCTCGATGAACGAAGCCCTAAACCCAATCCCCTCTTGCCATTCGTGCGGTGTCAGCATTAGCTCGTTATACGTCGCCAGCGCCTTGCTGTGCGCGGAGCGAGTCCAATCGCTCGGTCTCGTCGTGCCAGCGGTGCATGAGATCGTCCAGCGTTTGCTTCTCTCTCGCGTACTGCTTCGACATCGCGATGATATCCGCACCGTTGGGTGGCGTGGCCAGATTTTGCTCTAGCGACTGAATGCGCTGTTCGGCTTCCGCAACTTCTGACTCGGTCAACTCAATGGCCTTCGCCAAGCGCCCGATTTCCTTGCTCAACTCTCGTGGGCTCAGCGCGGATGTTTCGACCACAATTTTGCGCTCGGGCACGGCGGCGGCGGCCGGCCGGCTCTCGCGGAGGCGGTACTCGGCGTACGATCCTGGAAACTGCCGCACCCCGTCGCGCCTCACATCGAGCGTGCGGTTCGTGACTTCGCCAAGCAGCCAGCGGTCATGGGAGATCAGCAGGAGCGTGCCGGCATACTGCCGCAGCACCCCGGCCAGCACCTCGCGCGAGTCCATATCCAGGTGGTTCGTTGGCTCGTCGAGGATGAGCACGTTGGGCCGTAGCGTGGTCAGCCCGGCAAGCACCAACTTGTTCTTCTCGCCTCCGCTGAGCGTTTTGATGGGGCGGAATACGTCGTCCCCCGAGAAGAGGAACTGGCCGAGGAGGTTCCGCGCTGACTCGGGCGTCTGATCGAACTCCCACACCAGATAGTCGAGCGGGGACTGGGTGAGATCGAGTTCGACGGCGTCTTGCGAGAAGTAGCCGATCTCAAGATTGCTGCCCTGGCGTACGGTGCCGGACTGCAGCGAAAGTTTGCCCAGCAACGCTTTGATCAGCGTGGATTTACCCGCGCCGTTCTCTCCGACAACCCCCCACCGGTCGCCATTCTGTACGGTCCAATCCAGACCGGTGATCAGCGAGGTCTCACCAAAGCCCACCGCCAACGACTTCGCCTCGAAGATGATGTCTCCTGCTCGCTTCGTCGCCGCGAACGACGCTTTCATGCCGCGTTCGTTGGTTGGTGCGTGAACCTGGGTCGACACCAGCTTGTCCTTCATTTTGAGCCGGCCCCGCGCCTGGGCGGTTCGCTGGCTGTTCATGAAACGCCGCACGTACTCGTCGAGCTTTGCGATTTCCGAGGCCTGCCGCTTGGCGACCTCGGCCTGCCGTACCTCTTCCTCCGCGCGCAGTTGGCGGTACTTCTCGTAGGGTCCGGGGTAGCTCTTGACCGTGCCATCCCGCATGTCCAGCACCCGGTCGCCGACCGCGCGGAGGAACTCGCGGTCGTGCGAGACGAGCAGCACCGCGCCAGGATAGGACCTCAGCCAGTTCTCAAGCCATTCCGTCGCTTGCAGATCGAGGTGGTTGGTCGGCTCGTCGAGGATCAGGAGGTCTGGCTGCTCGAGCAAGAGGCGTGACAACGCCAGTCGTGTTTTTTCGCCGCCGCTGAGCTTGTGTGCAGGTTTCGTGTAGGTATCTTCATCGAAACCCATGCGCTGCAACACGATCTTCAGGTCTCGCTCAGCGGCATAGCCCTCCTGTTCGAGGAAGTGCTCGTGGAGTGTGGCGTACTCGTCGAGTTCTTCGACGGTCGGGTTGTGCTCGATTCGATCCGACAGTTCGTCGAGCCGTTGCTTGAGCGCAATCTGCTCGCGGCGCGCTTCGGTGGCTTCTTCCAGCACCGTGCGCCCAACATCGAAGTGGTGCTCCTGCCGTAGGTAGCCTATCGTCGCTCCTCGGGAGAGCTGTACGCTTCCCGTGTCCGGGCTCATTTGTCCGGTCAGGATGCGCAGCAGGGTCGTCTTTCCGCACCCGTTGCGGCCGACGAGCTGAACCTTCTCGCGGCGGTCGATGCGGAACGTGACGTCGCTCAACACCTCATCGACGCCAAAGGACTTGGCGACCTTTGAGACGTTGAGCAACATGGGGAGGTGGCCCGCCCCAAAGGGCGGGAGTGAAGTTAGACCAGCCCTTCCGGGAACCAGAGGGCAAGCTCGCGCTCAGCCGCTTCGGGATCGCTGCTGCTGTGGGTCAGGTTGTCGTCAATCGTCAGTGCGAAGTCGCCGCGAACGGTGCCCGGCGTGGCTTCGAGGGGGTTCGTCGCGCCCATCATGGCGCGGATCGCCTTAACCGCGTTGGTGCCGCGGACGGCCACGGCAACGATCGAACCGCTGCAAAGATAGTTGACGACATCGTCGAAGAATCCCTTGCCGCGGTGCTCGGCGTAGTGCTCCTCGACGATCTCCCGGCTCGGGTTCAATAGCTTCAAACCTACGATGTCGAGCCCACGCGCTTCGATCCGGCGGAGAATCTCGCCGTTCAGACGGCGCGACACGCCGCCCGGCTTAACTAACACAAGCGTTGTTTCCATAGTACGAGTCTAAAGGATACCGCCTTGAGCCCCCCTGGCAAAACTGCGTAACGGCCCAAAGCCTCATCCTTCTGAACCCACAGCGCGACCAAGGAACGGATTTCGCCGGGAACTGTGTACACTTGCCGGATACACGCCCGCGAAGCGAAGTTGAGGGTGCGCGGGTGCAGGTTGGATCATGGATGTGAGGCGGAATTTTAAGGTGGCCCGAGTGGCCGTAGTCGCGGTGGTGCTTGCCGCAGCGATGGTGGCGCGGGCGCAAGATCGCACCAGCGTCATTACTGAGATCGCGGTCGAGGGCAACAAGTTCGTCACGACCGATTCGATCTTGGCGCGCATGGCGGCGAAGGTCGGGCAACCGTACGTTCAGGCTACGCTCGATCAGGATCGTGAGACCCTGGAGCGTTTGGGCTTCTTTAAGGCGGTCGACGTTCGCGCGACGCCGCTTGAAGGTCAGAACTGGAAGGTCACCGTGCAGGTGTCCGAGTTCGACATCGTCAAGGAGATTCGCATCGTCGGCAACACGGTCATCCCGACCGAGGACATTGCCAAGGCCATCGCGGTCACGACCGATCGTCCATTCAACCTCAACGACGCCAAGCCCAGCGCTGACGCGATTTCTCGGCTGTACAACTCCAAGGGCTACTTCGCCTTGGTCGAGCAGTTGGAACCGCTCGAAGATTCTCCGAGCACGGTCAGCGTCGTGATCCGCGAGATGATGGTGAACTCGATCACCGTTACCGGCAACACGCGCACTTCCGAGCGGGTGATGAAGCGGCTCATCAAAACGCAGCCCGGTGAGGCGTACAACGATCAGAAGTTCGTCCGCGACCTCCAGCGCATCCTGAATACGCAGTGGTTCGAGCGGGTGAACCCGAGCGAGAAGCAGACCGAAGACGGATTCGGTCTCGACCTCCAGGTGGACGTTAAGGAAGCCCGCACCGGCCAAGTCATCGTCGGCGCCACGGTCGACCCGCGCTCCAGCTTTGCTGGCCAGATTCGGTTGATCGACACGAACTTCCGCGGAACCGGGCAGACCTTCGGCATCAACCTGCAGCAAGCAGTTACGGGTGGCGGTCTCTCCGCTGAACTCGAGTACACCAACCCGTTCATCGATCGACACGACACGTCGCTTTCGGTGACCGCTTACAGCCGACTGATCTGGCGATTCGCTAACAACACCTTCGGCGGCAGCAGCTCAATCAGCGACGATCGTTTCACGGAGCGCCGCACTGGTGCCGCGATCGGCGTGGTTCGCCCGTTCAGCGAGCAGATGTCCGGCTCGATTGGCCTCAAGTACGAGACGATCCGGACAAGCGACATCCAGCTGACCAACCAGAACGGCTTTGTCAAGCAGGACGGCAATCTCGCGCTCCTGTCCTTCGGCCTCACGAGCAACCGCCGCGACTTGGATCTCGATCCGGCTCGCGGTGACTGGTGGCGGCTTGCCATCGAGCCCGGCTTTTCGCATATCTCCTCGGTGGGCGGGGCGTTCCCGGATCGGTCCTTGCTCGGCTCCTCCACCTTCGTTCGGTCGTCGGCGGAGTATCGAACGTACTACTCGCCGCAGCCTCCGCGAACCTCGCGTGAGATCGACGCCGCCCGCCGCGTGTTCGCCTTCCGAGCCCGCTACGGAGCGATTTCGGGTCGGGTGCCCTTCAATGAGCAGTTCTTCGTCGGCGGCGCCGACACGCTGCGTGGCTACCAAGATGACCGGTTCTGGGGTCGCCAGTTCTTTGCCAGCTCCGCCGAGTATCGCCATCCGCTTCAGAAGTCGTTCAATGTGATCCTCTTCGTCGACTACGGCGGCGCTTGGGGCGGCTACGGCGGCGTGAACGACTTCACTCAGTCGAACACGATGAAGTTCCAACTCGGATACGGCGTGGGCTTCAGCTTCAAAACGCCGCTCGGTCCGCTGCGGCTCGACTTTGGATTTAATCAGCGTGGAGGTAGCCGTGCCCACTTCCAAATCGGCACGTCCTTCTAAAGAGAGGAAACACATGACAAACATGCACAAAACGGGCCTGGCTATCGTTGCTTTGTTCTTTGGCGTCTTCGCAGCGGTTGGCTTCCAGGATGCCGCCCTGAAGATTGGCATCGTCGACATCTCTAAGGTCGTAGAGGAAAGCGACTTCGGCAAAGCGAATCAGGCCACCTTTAATCAGATGAAGACCGCGCGCGAAGGCGTGCTCGAGTTCATCGATACGTATCGGGTGCTCACGGTCGAGCAGGGAACTCGCTTCCGCGACCTCAGCATCAAGCCGAACCCGACCGCCGAAGAGAAGGCGGAGCTTGACCGAATCAAGGCCGACGTCCAAGCGGCGGACAAGAAGAACAAGGAACTCAGCGTCAAGCAGAACCTAACGCCGGAAGATCGGGCCCTGATCGAAGAGTATTCGAAGCGCGCGAACAACATGGAAATGACGGCCGGACGCTGGCTCCGCGAGTTCACGAACGAGCTGCAACAGTGGGCGGATCGCCAAAAGGTCATCAGCCTCGAGCGCGCTCGCGCGGCGATTCAAGAAGTCGCCAAGGCTCAAGGGTTCACGATCGTCTTCGAGGTCGGTATCGCTCCGTATGGTGCGAACGATTTGACCGAAGCGGCCCTCAAGGCCATGAACGCCAAGAAGTAACTCCCATGTTTCGCCCCGCCGCGCTTGGGCTGCTCACCATGGCCCTTTTGAGCGGGTGCGCAACGGCTCGCCCGCCGCTCGTTTACGTCGATCTCGACCGAGCGGCGGGTTCGAAGCCCTTCAGCCTCCAAATCGATACCGCACCGTCACCGCCCGCTCCCCCTGCAGGCTCCACTTCCCAGCTTGAAGCGCTATCCGCCCAGCGGCTGGACTTCTCCGAAAACGCCTCGCGGCTGGCCAAAGTGCAGGAGGAGGTGCGCATCGCCCAAGAGGAGACGATCCGCCAGCTAACGACGGAACTGCGGCAGTCTTACTTGAAAGAGGTCGACGAGCTGGAGCGGACTCGACTGAGCGAGATCGACGATACGCGCCGAGAGGCGTTCGATCGGGCATGGGTGCGGTTGCGGGCTCGATTCGAGCGGTACGCATCCGAACGTGGCCCCGACGCGATTCGGCTTGCCGTGTACGCAGGATTTCCCAACCCGTCGCTCGTCCTCGACCGCCAGGCGACTCCTTGGAGCAATGCTGAGCGGCGGCAGCTAGAACGCGGCCGCGCACTTCGCACCAAGCTAAAGGAACTCAAGCAAGCGTTCGATGGCGATATGGACGAGATCATCGCCGAAGCCGGCGAAGAAGTCGCCGCGACGCTGAACCGACTGCGCCTTGAGATGGAGGAGCGGAGAGCTGCCGCGGAAGCCCGTGCGGAGCGGGAGGCTAACCAGCAGACCCTAGAGCTGGTTAAAGACCTGGAGTCGGTGCTTTCGGGCAAGAGCGAGGTGATCCTCCCGCCCAAACCGGGCGTCAAGATCACGACTGATGCGCCGAAACCGCTGCCGAATCCGCCGGTGCTCGATACGAGAGAGGCCGAGTCGCTGCTCCGAGGAACCCGCGAAGCGGTACGCTCTGAAGTTGAGATTTGGGCCGCTCAGCAGGGTTATGAACTAACCCTCAAGAAGGGCGCGCCGGATCGAACTGACGAGTTTCTTGAATGGCGAAATCGAACCCACCCTGGACTTTAGGCCAACTGGCCGAACTGCTGCAAGGCGAACTGCACGGCCCCGCTGATCTTCTCATTAACGGGGTCACTTCGGCGGGTTCTGCTGACGCCGAAAGCATCGCCTTTGCGGAAACTGACGAGTACCGCGAAAAGGCTGAGCAAGTTCCGCTTGGAGCACTGCTCGTGGGTCCGGGCATGACGGCAAGCGTGCCGTACATCGTCGTCCCCGCTCCCCGCTCCGCCTTCTTCGCGCTGCTCAGCTGGTGCGACCGGCCACTCCAAACTGGCGAAGGTGTACATCCGACCGCGCAGGTTGCGGCTTCTGCGACCATTGAGCCCGGCGCTTCAGTCGGCCCGTTTGCCGTCGTTGGCGAAGACAGCGTGGTTGAAGCGGGTTCGGTGATCCATGCGCACGGATTCGTGGGCGACCGCTGCCGTATCGGCGCGGGTTCGGTGATCTATCCGCGCGCGGTGCTGGTGCAAGATGTGATCCTTGGCACTCGCTGCATCATTCATCCGGGAGCCGTGATCGGCGCGGAGGGCTTTGGCTTCGTTTGGGATGGAAAGCGTAGGATCAAGATTCCCCAGGTCGGCGGCGTAACGCTTGGCGACGATGTCGAGATCGGTGCCAACGCCTGTGTGGACCGCGCGACGGCCGGCCAGACGCGGATCGCCAACGGAGTGAAGATCGACAATCTCTGCCAGATCGCGCACAACTGCGAAATCGGGGAGCACACAGTGATCGCTGGAGCCTGCGGCATCACGGGAAGTGTCAAGATCGGCGCGAGATGCGTGCTCGGAGGCGGGGTCGGCACCAACGATCACATCTCGATCTGCGACGACGTCATTCTTGGTGGACGGTCCGGGGTCGATCGCGACATCACCGAGCCCGGAGCCTACTTCGGAACCCCCGCGCGTCCCATCGGTGAGGCAATGCGGGCCTTCGTGTTGATCCCCAAACTCCCAGAGATTTGGTCCCGATTGAAGAAACTCGAGAAGAAGGTGGGCGAATGATCATCCATCGCCGCACCGTCGCCCGTGCTGCGGTTTGGGAAGGTCTGGGTCTCCATTCAGGAGTGCCCACCCGGGTCACGTTGCAGCCCGGAGAGGATGGCATATGGTTTCGGCACGGCCAGAGTCGGTGGCGGGCGTGCCCCGCGGAGGTGACCGACACCCAGCGCAGCACCAAGTTGGGGGATGTTTCCACGATCGAGCACCTGATGAGCGCTCTGGGCGGACTAGAAATCACCGATGTCGACATCGAAGTTTCGGCACCCGAACTTCCTGCTGCTGGCGGGTCGGCGGCGGAGTATGTCGAAGGTCTCATCGCAGCTGGATTTGTCTCGTTGCCCGATCGCGAGGTGAAGGATCTGTTCGCCCGCGTGTTCGTCCAGGACGGCGATGCGAAGATCGCGATCGCGGCGGGACATGGCCACTGGGGTTACCGATATGACTTGGGGGACCGCTGGCCGGGCATTCAGGAAGTCGAGTTCCGCGGCCTGCCGGATGCATATGCGAAGGAGATCGCGCCAGCGAGAACGTTTGGGTTGATCGAGGAACTGCCACATCTCGAACGGCTCGGACTAGCTCGCGGACTCGATGAGAAGTCCGCTCTTGTTTTGGGTGCCGAAGGATATGAGAACGCGCCCCTATTCCCGGACGAGCCCGCGCGTCACAAACTGCTCGACGCGATCGGTGATCTGTATCTCGCGGGGGTGCCGATCCGCTACCTCGACGTGGTTGGCGAACGGTCGGGGCACCGCACCAACGTGCAGGCGGCGGCCAAGCTCAAGATGGCGATTGATGGAACTACTATATAAAGTATAGCGTTGAATCGGATATGGAACATCCGCTCTTGGGCATCCACCACGTCACCGCCATCGCTGGCGATGCGCAGCGCAACCTCGATTTCTACGCGCACTCCCTTGGGATGCGTTTTGTGAAGTTGACCGTCAACTTCGACGATCCGGGTGCTTACCACTTCTATTTCGGTGACGAAGCGGGCAGCCCGGGCTCGCTGCTCACGTTCTTCCCGCACCCCGGCGGCTACTCCGGGCAGCGCGGCGCGGGCCAAGCCACCACCGTTGGTCTCGCAATCCCGCAGGGCAGCCTCGAAGCCTGGATAGATCACTTTGCCCGGCATGCGATCGACTTTCACCTCGGCGATGAGCGCTTCGGCGAGCGGTACATCTATCTCGACGATCCGGATGGTCTTCGAGTCGAGCTCATCGAAACGGCCGATGCAAACGCAGCACCGGGACGAGCTTACGGCGACATCACTGCCGAGCACTCGATTCGCGGTATCCACTCGGTGACGCTGTCTGTGGGGTCGCTGGAAGCCGCCGCTCGCTTCTATAGCGAGCGTATGGGGTTTTCTCAAGAAGCATCCACTACGGAGCGTGTTCGCTTCCGCGTGGGCAGCGGCATCGGTTCGCTGGTCGATGTTGTTGAGTCCAGCGAGCGTGGAAGGGTTGCCGTGGGTTCGGTCCACCACGTGGCTTTTCGCACGACCGGCGATGCCGAGCAAGCAATCTGGCACGAGCGGGCGCTGGGTCTGCATCTCAACACCAGCCCCGTCATGGAGCGCGACTACTTCCGGTCGATCTACTTCCGCGAGCCGAGCGGCGTGCTGTTCGAGATCGCAACCGACGGGCCGGGTATGGCGATCGACGAGCCGGTCGAGGCGCTGGGCCAGTCGCTCCGTTTGCCGGCGATGTATGAACCCAACCGCCAAGAAATCGAGCGACGGTTGCCGCCCTTGGTGTTGCCCGGAGGTTCGCGATGAGCTTCATCCACCGCTGGCAACCCGGCACCGGCGATCCCCGTGTAGCGGTCGTGTTCCACGGCACCGGCGGCGATGAGAATAGCCTGGTGCCCTTCGCCCAGACGCTGCTGCCCGGCGCGGCGATCCTCTCGCTGCGGGGGCGAGTCCTCGAGAACGGGATGCCGAGGTTCTTCCGTCGGTTTGCCGAGGGGGTGTTCGACTTCGACAGCATTCGCGAGGAGAGCGATGCGGTGGCGGAGTTTCTGGCGTGGGCGGCGAAGGAGTACGGATTCGACCCTAAGGACACGGTAGCCATCGGCTACTCCAACGGGGCGAACATCGCCTGGAGCACGCTGCTTCGCCATCCCGAGTCGCTGCAAGAACTCGTGCTGTTTCGCCCGATGGTGACGCTCGACGATACGGCGGATCTCGCCGGCAAGCGCATCTTTGTGGGTGCGGGCGAACGGGACCCGATCGTGCCGAACGAGAACGTGGAGCGCCTCGCCCAGCAGATGCGGGATTGCGGCGCCCGAGTCGAACTTGCCTGGCATTCCGGCGGGCACGAACTCACCCGCGGAGAAATCACTCTCGCCGGAAGTTGGCTAGGCTTGGCCTAAATGCGCAACGGGGGACCCGAGGCGGGCCCCCCACCCTCATTGTTGCGCTTTGTGCGGACTACTGGAGTAAAGGGAGCTGGACATAGGAGTGCCCCAGCACCACTTGCGA
Organism: Methanoregulaceae archaeon; assembly: GCA_020850325.1. Lineage (GTDB taxonomy): Bacteria > Armatimonadota > Fimbriimonadia > Fimbriimonadales > Fimbriimonadaceae > JANJUB01. The sequence continues at coordinate 23,849 of JADZEW010000018.1, read as the reverse complement.
GTCGCCGCCCATCCACTGATCGAGCGCGGTCGCGTACACCTGCCGGAAGTCGATCTTGTACTTGAGATCGCCGTCTTGAAGATCGTTAAGGTCAGGAATCGGGCCATACAGGCCACCCTTCACGCGGGAGCCCACAACAAACATCGGCGCGGCGGCACCGTGGTCCGTGCCTCCTGAGGCGTTCTCAAACGATCGGCGGCCGAACTCTGAGAACACAAGGACGACGACCTTTTCCGCCTTACCGATCGCCTCCATCTCCTTCTGGAACGCCGTAATCGCGTCGTTGAAGCCGGTGAGCAGCCGCCCGTGCTGCTCGGCTTGGCGGGCGTGGGTGTCGAATCCCCCGGCGCTCATGTACACGACGCGAGTCTGCGGTGAGGTTGCGATGAGTTGGGCGATCTGGCGGAATCCGTTTCCGAACGCGGTGTTGCCGTAGGTCTCCTTGGGCGCGTAGCCTCGCAACTGCTTGCTGAGCAGGCTCATCGCATCCAGCGCGCTGCGGTTGGCTTGCTGTACAACGCGGGTGTCGCTGCCGACCTTGGCATCGGCACCTTGAATCTGGCGAAGGAGCTTCTCGGAATCCGCGTCGCCAAACATCGATTGGATATCGGCGAGGCTCGCGAAGCAGGGAATACTTGCCAGCTCGCCATTCAGCGCCATCGGCTTGTCGGTGCTGAGTCCGAGCGCGACGATGGGATTCAGCGGTCCCGTCAGAGAAGTTTGGTGGTCAAAGTGGCGGCCGAGCCAGCCATGTTTCATCGAGCTGTCCGGACTGGCGGATTGCCAAATGTCCATGCTCTTGAAGTGGGACCGGTTCGGCTTGGGATAGCCAACGTTCTGGATGACCGCGACCTTTTTCTGCTGGTACAGCTCGGCCAGCCCCTTCAAAGCGGGGTGGAAGCCGACCTCGTTCGTGATCTTGAGGACCTCGTCTTCCTTGATACCGAGCGTGGGACGCAGTTCGTAGTAGCGCTTAGTCGCCCACGGCACCACCGTGTTCAGCCCATCGTTGCCGCCCGAGAGCTGACAGACGACAAGAACAGTATCGTTCGCGACCTTGCCCCCTTGGGCTTGGCGGAGCAGGTCGCTGTGGGCGATCGTAGCAAGCCAGCGCGGAGCGACCAACCCGACGGCGATCATCCCTCCACTCTTGACAATATCTCTTCGGCTCAGCAGGTCCATAGTTCAGTCAGCCTCTTACACGTATGGTAGCCCAGACGCGGACGAAGCTCGCGTGGTTCACTGCTGACTGTCGCAAAACCCGCATTTAGGTAAAACGTGCAGAGATGGGCGCGGGGAAGTTGAGTTCGATCGCGGCAGCGGCTCTTGTCGCTACCTTGACGCTCGGCGTGTTCTATCAGCTTCGGGAGTATGGTCCCGAAACCGCCCTCCGCAAGTTCCAGATGTCGGCGATCTCCGGTGATCGAGATGCGCTGCAGCGAGTGTGCAAGCAAGACGTGTCCGGGCAGTCGGCTCAGATTTTGACGCGAACTTTGCGTCAGTTCAACGCCGCCGGGGCCAGAGTGAGGATGGGAATGCTGCATCGTGAGACTCGCGTCGACCAAGTTCAGGGCGAAGCCGTCAACGTGCGGTCGGTTGTCGCTGAGGTGCGCTACTACATGCCGGGAAGGGTCGAATCGATCCATTGGGTTGTCGATTTGGGCCCCGCCGGCTGGACAATCAACGCCGACGAGACGATTCTGTTCCCATTCAAGAAACTCGGCGTGGGTCAGCCGGGTTAAAATTGACGTGATGAAGCGCGCTGGCAAAGTGAGCCCCCTCGTGATCCTTGGGGTTCTGGGGTTTGTGGGCATCTTAGCCGTCGTGTTCCTGACGCGTACGGGGACTTCCCCAGCTCAACGGGTGAGCCAGTTCTTCACCGCCCTGGGCAAAGCCGACATCGACACGATTCTAGAGTCGTCGACTTTTGGGGAGCGGCCCGACGAAGAGATGAGACCCAAGTGGGAGCAATGCCTTGAACGCTCGAAGTATTACCGCTTCGCAATGCAGATCAAGGAAACGACTTACACCAATGACGAAGAGGCGACGGTAGCCGTCGACATGTACCAAAACGTCACGAACGTGAACATTGCCTCTAAGCGATTCCAGATTCCGGTGGTCAAGATCAATGGCGAGTGGAAAGTCGATGCTCGCTCGCTAACCCGACAGGCCTACCCGGCCCTGCCTCGCTAACGCTTATGAATGCAAATCAGCTCCCAAGCCTCTGGGATGAGGCTTACGCTTCCACGCTCGACCCGGTGGGCGAACTCGTCTACCGCTCCAATCTTCTTGGCTCTGATCCGCGGATCACGAACTTTGGCGGGGGTAACACCAGCGCAAAAGTCACCGAGACCGATCCGTTGACCGGCGAGCCCGTCGAGGTGCTCTGGGTGAAAGGCTCTGGGGGGGACTTGGGCACGATGAAGCGCGCAGGGTTGGCTTCGCTATACCAGGATCGGGTCACCGGCCTGGAGTCCCGATACCGGTCGGGGACGCATGAGGACGAGGTTGTCGGGCTGTACAACCACTGCACCTTCAACCTAAATCCGACCGCTTGTTCAATCGATACGCCGCTGCACGCGTTCATCCCGCGGCGTCATGTGGATCACTTGCACGCCGACTCCATCATCTCGATCGCTGCGGCCGAGGATTCCGAGCGGCTAACTCAGGAGATCTTCGAGGGCGAGGTCGGCTGGGTGCCCTGGAAGCGGCCCGGGTTCGAACTTGGCTTGATGCTGCGGGACTTGTACGAGTCCAACCAGAGTCTCAAGGGCGCAGTGATGGGCTCGCACGGGTTCATCTGTTGGGCGGATACCGCGCACGAGTGTTACGAACTCACTTTGTCGTTGATCAACCGTGCGATCGCCTACCTTGAGGAGCGAACGCCACCGAGAGTGCATCTTGCGGTTCGCGCGCCCGAGCCCTGGACCGAGCACCTGCCCGTGCTGCGAGGCAAAGTTGCGCACGAAGGCAAGCGCCTGATCGCCCACGTCGACAACTCTTCGGAAGTCTTGGAGTTCCTCGCGAACCCCGATCGCGACCGCCTTGCCCGCCTAGGCACGTCATGTCCCGACCACTTCCTTAGGACCAAGATTCGGCCCCTCGTCCTGGACGGATTCGATCGGCTCGATGAGCAACTGATCAGCTACCGGGCCGAGTACGCGACCTATTACGACCGGTGTCGTCGACCCGATTCGCCCGCGATGCGCAACCCCAATCCGAGCGTGGTCCTCGTGGGCGGCCATGGCATGGTCACCTTTGGCAAAACGAAGCATGAGGCCAAGGTGACGAGCGAGTTCTATCGCCGGGCGATCGAGGTGATGCGGGGTGCGGAAGCGCTGACCCGCTACACCGCCCTGCCCGAGCAAGAAGCGTTCGACATCGAATACTGGCTACTCGAAGAGGCGAAGTTGAAGCGCATGCCGCCAGAGAAGGAGCTCAGCCGTCAGGTAGCGGTGATTACTGGCGCTGCTCAGGGCATCGGCCTCGCCACCGCAAAGCGGCTGGCTCGCGATGGAGCTTGCGTCGTTTTGCTTGACCTTAACCGCGAGAAGTTGGATGAAGCCGTCGCATCGATCTCAGAGATGGCTCCTCACCAGGTTCTGGGGGTTGCCACCGACGTCACCGATACGGCAGCCCTTGAAGGGGCGTTCGCGGCCGCGACCCGGGAGTTTGGCGGCGTCGATCTTTGTGTGGTGAATGCGGGGAATGCCCGTCGAGGCACGGTCGCAGACACTTCCGACCAAGACTACCAACTGCTGAGCGACCTCCTCATGAAGGCGTACTTCACGACGATGCGGGCCGCCACGCGGATCATGATCCGTCAAGGCACGGGGGGATCGATCGTCGTTGTTGGATCGAAAAATGCGGTCGCGGTGGGCTCCAATGCCGCGATCTATAGCGCGGCCAAGTCATTCGAGCTGCATCTGATGCGAACCGCGGCCAGCGATCTTGCCAAGCACGGGATCCGCTGCAACGCCGTGAATCCGGACGCGGTGCTGCAAGGGTCGGGCATCTGGTCCGACGCCTGGCGCGAGCAAACCGCGGCGTCGCTTGGGATTTCCATCGATGAGTTGCCCGAGTACTACCGCAAGCGGTCGATGCTCGGAGTCACCGTCGAGCCGGATCACATCGCCGAAGCTATCGCCTGGCTGTCAAGTGAGCAACGCTCGTCGCGAACCACCGGCGCGACGGTGCCGGTGGATGGCGGAGTGCGCGAAGGCTTCTTGCGCTAGAGCGCGAGCTTCTTCAGAATCTCGTGAGCCGAGGGGTGCAGCAGCACGTCTTGAACGAAGATTCGAATCTTGTCTTCGTCCTTCATGGTCTCGACTTTGACTCCCGGAGCAAACAGCGCCATGTTGAGTGCGTTGGCCGCTGCCTTTTGCTGGCCCGCGTTCGCGGTCTTCATGAACGCCTCCATGACCTCGTCGGTGTTCATTTGGATGATGAGTCGTCGTGCTGCCCCAAGCTTCTTCAACGTGTTGGAGATCCGCGTCAACAACTCGGGCGGCGGAATCACGAGCTTTTCGCCAGCATCCTTGAGCGCCTTGTCCATGTCGGCCTCAAGCTTGCGCAACTCCTCGTACTCCAGCTTCTCCGTCTCAGTGACGCGTTGGCGGCATCGCTCAACTGATTGCAGAATGGGCCGGAACTGTTCTTTCGTGAGTAGGAGCGGCAAAATCTGATTGTAGAGATCGAGCTTGATGTTCTTTTCGTAAATCTGGGTTGCCCGCTCGGCGCGGGCCTCCGGCGTGACTTGAGCCGATCCGAGGGTCGCCATGCCCATGGCGAGGGCCGTCGCGAGCAAAACGTGCGTTGTCATGAGTGTGAAGTTACCTCTCTGTGGGATTCCGACGCGCCACATAGGGGCTTCGTTACGTGCGTGACGCCTGCACAAAGAGCAACGCCGCCGCCGTAACCTGCCCGTGAACAAACACGACCCCCACCGCCGCGCTAACGGCAAACGCCCATGGTGTGATCCCCTCATTGGGAAACCCACCCAGCAGGAACACCGCGTACAGTCCGCCCAATAGGATCGCCGCCGAGCCGACCAGCCACAGCAATGCCACGACCGGGATGCGTTTGATGTCGATGGCCGGCGGCTCTTCGCGCCACTTGGCACACGTGCGCCACCGATAGAAGCCGTAAGCCAGCCAAATGGCGAACAAGGCGATCCCCGACGCGTTCACTTGTCGGCCTCTGGCATCGCCAAGGGAAGTCCGTTCTCGGCGCTCAGCGTGATCAGCCGCCGAGTCAACTCGTCGAGAAAAAGCTCCCGATTCTCCTTCTCGGTGGCCCCTTTGGCGACTTCGCTGTACAGCAGCGGCTCGCCGAAGCGAATGCGAAACGGTGCTCGACGGAGCTTCGTCGATCCCTTCGGCAACGCGAGGTGGGTCCCGTTGATCGAGATCGGTACGACCGGAGCACCGGTCCGTTTCGCAATCATCGCTACGCCCTTGTTCAGCGCACCCAGAGACTTGCCATCTCCGCGGGTTCCTTCCGGAAACATCAGCACGGCCTCGCCTGCTTCTAATGCGCCGATCGCCAGCCGGATTGACTCCGTGTCGCCCTCCCCACGCTTGACCGGAAAAGCGCCCAAACTGCGAATTAGCACGCCAAGCGCCCCCTTGAAAAGCTCTTCCTTTGCCATGAAGCGCAGCTGCCGACGGGTGACGCAGGCAACCAGCGGCGGATCGAGGTGGCTGAGGTGGATCGGGGCAATGATCACCCCGCCCGATCGCGGAACGTTGTGCTTTTTAAACCCGCGATACCCGCCGATGAGGAAGTAAACGAACCTGGCCAGCTGCAAAACGATCAGATACCACAGCCCGCGCATGGCAGATTATGCCCGCCTCTGCTATAACGGAACCATGATCACATCGATGCTTGCCGCCTTGATTGTGGGCCAGGGTGCCCCGTCCGACTTTCGCCCGACTGGCCCCAAGATCAAAGTGACGATGTCCCGGGGTGGCTCGTTTGTCATCACGACCGATCAACAGGGGTCGCCGAAGACGGTCGCCCACATCCTGAATCTCGTCAACTCGAAGTTCTACGACCGCCAGCGGATCCATCGCGTCGAATCGTGGGTCACCCAGTGGGGAGCTCCGGCGAGTAAGGACCAAGACATCACCAAGGATGTGGTGCTCAGCGGCGGCTCGGGTAAGCAGCTTCCTTTTGAGGGGTCCAAGTGGGACTTCCATCGCGGCGTGGTCGGGGTTGCATCAACCGGACTGCAAGTCGGCGGTGATTCGCAGCTGTTCATTCTCAAGGGCGATGCGCTCCGGCTGTATCGCTCCTATGCCGTGGTGGGCAAGGTGACGTCCGGGATGGACGTGGTGGATCGGATTGCGAAAGGCGACCGTATCCTCAATATGCGCGTCATCAAGTAGATGGCGTGGGAGCAGGTGTGGTACGGAGATCGGGCGGCCGACAAGGTTGTTCGCTACGGTCTTTGGCCCCTCAGCCTGCTCTACGCGGCAGGTTGGACGGCGTATCGGGCCCTCTATGATTTCGGCCTGAAGCGCGCCGCCCATCCCTACCGACCGATCCTGTGCGTTGGCAACTTGACGGTGGGTGGGTCAGGCAAAACGCCGACCGTCCTCTTCCTCTGCGACGAACTTCGGGCCTTGGGCGTGGATGTCGTGGTGTCTTGCAGCGGCTACGGCTCGCCAGCCTCGGAGTCCGCGCGGCGGGCTCCTGCGGGTCCGCTGAGTGCGGAAGAGTGGGGCGATGAGGCGGCCGTGCTTCGCGAGTTGCGTCCCGAGGTGGGGCTCATCGTGGGCCGTCGCCGAGTGCGGGCGGCAGAGATCATGACCGAGGCGGGAATGCGCAGAACGGTGTTGTTGATGGATGACGGGTTCCAGCACTTGCCGCTCGCCAAAGATGCGGCGCTGTTGCTTGATCCGGCTTCGACAAACACCTATTGCCTCCCCGCCGGGCCCTACCGCGAACCTCGTCGCAACCTCGCCCGGGCCGATGTCGTCGTCGGTCCGCGTGGGCGCTTCCGAATCGAATCAGAGATTTGCGGGTTCACTCGTCTCGATGGCTCAGAATCCGTCACGCACCTCGAGTGGCCCGCGTCAGCCCTCTGTGCGATTGGGCGTCCCCAGCAGTTCTTTGCCGCGCTCCGCAACCATGGGGTGCCGGTGATCGAGACTCGAACCCGGCCCGATCACGACACGCTGTCTGAGCCCAATCTCTTGGCTGGCCTCCTCGACCCCATCGTGGTGACCGCCAAGGACGCGGTAAAACTCAGGTTGCGATCCGATGTGAGTGACGCCCAGATTTGGGTTGCCGAGCATCGCATCACGATCGAGCCGCTCGACGAGTTTCGGGCTTGGCTCCGATCAAAGGTCGCCGAGTGGTTTCCCGAAGGAGCATTGGATTGAGTTCAAGTCCCCGCCGCCGCCGACTGAGCCGCCTCGGCGGATGGGCGTTTGTGCGCCTTCAGAAATGGCTGGGAAAGAAAGACGCCGCTGGAGCGGAGCGGATTGGCGAGCGGCTCGGGCGACTGGCCTACCGCTTCTCCAAGAAGCACCGCGAACGCGCGCTTGAGAACCTCAAACGAGCCTTCCCCGAAGCCTCGCCCGAGCAGCGGGCGACCTGGGCCCAAGGCGTCCTCATCCACTTTGGTCGAATGATGAGCGACTTCATGCGGGCGGCCAGCCGCAAGCCGGAGGAAGTCCTCAACAGTATCGAGGCCGAAGGACTGGACCTCGTCGACGCCGCGCTCGCCGAAGGTAAAGGGGTCATCCTGGTGACGGCTCACTTTGGCAACTGGGAGCGGATGGCTAACTACCTGGTCTTGAAGGGATACAAGCTCGGCGTGGTCGCCAGGGATGCCAACGACCCGGAAATGAACGCGTTGGTGACCGATCTTCGCACCGGCTACGGCATCGAGGTGATCTCACGGGGTAACGCGGCCCGCCAAATCCTCACCAAGCTGAAGCGTAATGAAGCGGTCGGCATCTTGCCCGACCAGAACTCCGACGAGGTCTTCGTACCGTTCTTTGGACTGCCCTGCGGCACCGTGCAAGGGCCGGCGGTGATGTCCCTGCGATCTGGCGCGCCGATCTTGCCCATGTACTGCGCGCGTACCGGAGTCGGACGCTACCGCCTTTGGACGGAGCCAGCGCTTACGCCGGACGAAGGCTTCGAACCCGTGGAAGGCTTGACCCGAGCGCTGAACCGATCGCTGGAGGGAGCCATCCGGCAGTATCCCGACCAGTACCTGTGGATTCACAACCGCTGGAAGTCAGCCAAAGCCCGCGGATTGGTTGAGTGATGCGCACGCTCATCGTCAAATTCTCGAGCATCGGCGACTGCGTCATGGCTGTGCCGGTAGTCGCTGCGATTCGCGATCAGCGTCCAAACGACTTTATCGGCTGGGCGATCGATCCTCGATGCCGCCCGGTCGTTCACGAGCCCCTGCTCGATCTCATCCACGATATCCCGTGGGAAGTTTGGAAACGTGAGCGAACGTCGTCGCTGGCACAACTGCGCCACTACATGAAGCTGCGCGACTACCGGTTCGACGTCGGCCTCGACCTGCAGGGCCACGCCAAGACGGCGATATGCCTGGCATTCTCGGGCGCACGGAAGCGATGGCACGTGCGTTCGTTCGACCCGCTCTGTCGGCTACTGAGCCGGCGAGTTCCCGATGGCGGGGCCGTGCACACCGTCGATCGCAATCTCGAAGCGCTTGCCGTTGTTGGTCTGGATCGGCCTCAACCGCCTCGGTTCCCTATGCCCCCGATGAGGCCCGTTTCGTCGGCTGGACCGCTCGTGACGATCGCGGTCGGAACTGGGCACCCAAAGAAGAACTACGGACGGTGGGCGGAAGTGGGCGATGGGCTCCAGCGAGCTGGGGCGGAGGTGGTCTACCTTGGTGGACCGGGCGAATCCGCCCCTCCGTCGGGCGGACGCTCCCTCGTCGGGGAACTGTCACTAGCCGAGACGATGGCGTGGATCGCGAGCAGCCGGGTGCATATTGCGGCCGACACCGGCAGCGGTCATATTGCCGCCGCCTACGGGGTGCCGGTTGTGTCCGCTTTTGGCTGGACGGATTCCGCACTCTTCCGCCCCTATTCAAAGGGAACGGTGGTGCTTGACGCCGGTCCGCAGATGGATGCGATAGCGCCTGAGGAAGTCGTCGCTACGGCTCTCAACGCCCTCTAGCCCAGGCAATCCTGCGGGAATGCCCGATCCCCTGTTTGCATCGGCATAGAAGTTGCTCCTCCGATCGTTGCATCGGAGACTGACGCATGAGAGGACTGAGCAGATCAACCATTATCACCGGACTGCTGGTTTGCGGAGTCAGCCTCAGTGCCGCGGTTCCCACTGGAGCTTTCGTTCGACGTCCGGTCAAGAGTATCAACGATCTGATCGCCCATGCTCAATCCGACAAAGTGGTGATGGAGCGGTTCACGCGCCACTTTCGGATGAAGCCGGACCAGATCGTTCAGTACTTCAAGACCCTGCACTTGGCCAAGATCGGCCAAGACGGCGTGTATCTGGTCTACAACGTTCGCTCCGACAACATCATTCGCGGCCGCCACTTCAACCTCAAAAAGGGCACCCTTGTCTTCGCCGATCGCAATGGCCGACCCATCCTCAAGAAGGAGTGCGCCAATCCGATGTGGATGGGCCTGCCCCCGATGGTGGCGGAGACCCCGGTCGCGCCGAAGGTCAGCCCGCGCGCTGGTCTCGAAGGCGACGTAGCTTCGACTGAGGATCTGGTGATCATGGAACCCGGCATCATGCCCGTACCCCCGGCGGCGATTGTTGCTGGACCGATCATCCCGCCCGCGGTTCAAGGCGTCGCCATTTCGAATGGTGGCAACTTTGGATTCTTGCCGTTCCTCTTCCTTGGAGGCGGCGCGGCCAAGCTTCTTATCTTCAAGGAAGACGAGACCACGCCCGTTCCCGAGCCGGCGACTCTTCTCGTCACTGGGGCAGGAATCGCCGCGCTCGCCGCCCGGCGCCGAAAGAAGAAGTAACTCAGATCGATTTCGGGTGGAAACGAAGCCATGGGCGCACTTCGGTGCGCTCCTTTGGCTGGTGAGCAGCGCCTCGCGAACTCTGCCAGAAGCCGGCAGAAATGGGCATGGTCGCTGAGCTTCGCGAATGTCATCCTAAAGCTCATGCGTTTTATTGCTCGCTTGGCCGCGGGGGCGTTATTGCTCGCGACTTCCTTGAGTACGGTCGCCCAGCCCATGGTCTGGCAACACAAGGTCGATTCCTCCATCAACGCCGAGCTTGGTCGAGATGACCAGGGCAACCTTTACTTCGCCTACCCCACTCGTGACTTGCTCAACTCCTACCTGAAGATGGACAAGCTCGATGCCAACGGCCGTCTCATCTGGTCGAAGACCATCGACCAAGTCGATGTCACTCAAAACAAGCATGTGGTTAAGCAAGTGATCTTTGCCCATGATCGTGCGTATGTGCTTCACGACTTTGAAACGCCGACTAATGACCTGGTCATGTCCAAGGTGCAAGAGGTCGACGTCGTGGAAGGTGTTTCCGCCGTGATCACCGCCACCGACACGGCGCGCTACGTAAAGATGGCGATGCACAAAAAGGGATTCGTCGTCTCTCGGTTCGCGCCGCCTGGTGTCATCGATGGCGTGGCCGGAATACAGTGGTTTGACCTGAACAGTCACCTCGTCGGGGAGCAGTCGATGGTTGGCTATAGCGGCGTCGCCGGCATCGCCTGTACCGCCGACGGAAAGAGTGCCTTCATCGCGGCAAAGAGCAGTACCCCGTCGATACAGTCGTGCGCGTTCTTGTCGGAACGACGTCATCCATCGCCCACTATGGGTTCCAGATCCCGGAAATCGAAAATGAAACACCCGCTTTCATTGAGCTAGACGAGCGCAATCGTCGGGTCTATGTGGTTGGACAGGGGCTGAGACGGATCGAGAGGAACAACGACGTGACCGTCTACGCAATGGACTTCGATGGTCGCAATCCGCACACCAGAAGAATTGGAAACCCGAGCTTCCCTGACTTACCTGCTAGTCTTCTGGTGATGCCATATGGGGATGTCGTCGTGGCAACCTACCTGTTTGATTCCCAACGCCACCATCTCTTGGCCTTCAGTCCAAACTTGCAAAATCAACGGTGGTTGGCGGCTTTGCTAACCTCCGCTGCAAAGTCACTCGAACTTGGCCTAGACGGGCAGGGCAATCTGGTCGCTTATAATGACTCCAAGGTGGATGGCCAATTCTTCACTCGAAACACCAAGTACCATGCCTCGGCGGCTTCGATCAGTGTGATCATGACGACGACGGTGCCGAGAGGAGTTCTGCATGCTTTCACATTCGGGATGATCGTCGACGAGGGGAGCAACTACCTCTGTAGGACGGATCAGGTGATCGACAACAAGTTTGGCACCCAACTTCAGAAGATCCGAGCCGCTTGGCTGGACTGGTCCCAATCCGTTGTTCCGGGCGGCACCACGATCCAAGGGCGGCTTTGGCTCTCGACCCGTCAACCGGTTGCTCAAACATGGACGTTGTCGAGCACGAATCCCGATGTCGCCATGGTTCCCACCACGGTTACGATTCCGGCCAACGCAACGGGAGCGGATTTCTCGATTGCGACCGGTTTCGTGCCCACGATCTCCAAGGCAACGATCGTTGCGAAGTACTCGGGATTCGTTCTGCAGAGGGTGTTGACGGTCGTGCCTCCGCGTCTAGTTGGCGTCAGTCTCACGAGGCAGTCTGTAATCGGTGGAGATCCGACTTCAGGTTCGGTCAGACTGGCAAGTCCTGCATCGACGGGCGGCACCCAAGTCGCTCTTTCCAGCGGCGATCCAGCGGCGGCTTCGGTCCCGGCAAGTGTGCTCGTCTCCTTCGGTTCTGATGCGGGGTTCTTCCAGGTCGATACTTTCGCGGTTCAGGCGAACCGAGGCGTCGTCATCAGCGCCTCACTCAATGGCGTGTCGAAAACGGCCTACCTGGCCGTTAACGCCCCATCGCTCACCGGGGTTTCGGTCAATCCTGGCGTGGTGAAGGGCGGCCTCCAATCCACTCTGACCGTTACCTTGAATGGCGTTGCCCCAACCGGAGGGCGCTCCGTGTTGCTGCTTTCGGGAGCCCCAGGAGTCGTCGTTGCGTCCGCTAGTGTCTTGGTCCCGGCAGGGTCGACTTCGGGAGTAACCCAACTCGTCACGCGTTCTGTGACTGCCAGCACGAACGTGCTTGTTTTCGCGACGCGAAGCGGAATCTACAAAACGACGACGATCACCGTAACACCGTAGGCGTTGGGTCAACCTGCATCATACAGGCCGGCCCCGACCTACTCTCGTCAGCTAGGCGTTTACCTTCGCACGCCCTCTTTGGCGTAACGGCCCCCCACCGCACGCGTCCCAGCGATATGAAGCGTGCGGTATCTACCCTCTTGATCATTTCGGCCGTGGCCACCTTTGCCGCCGCCGAACGTTATGAGATTCGTCGCGATTCGGTCCTCGAAGCGACGAGCGACCAGGACCTCAGCATGGGGCGCACTCGGGAAGGTGACCGGTTCACGGTGACCCTCCGCGACGGAAGGGACGTACCCCGAGGCACCCAACTGGAAGGCGAGGTTGTCCGAGTCGAGCCCAAGCGAGGCGATCAACCCGGCTACATGGACTTGCAGTTCACATCGTTGCTTACGCAAGACGGACAACGCCACCGGATCAGCGCCCTGCCCATCTCGCTCGACGACCGTAAGATCCGCCGGGACCGTGATGGTCGCATGACTGCCGACTCCCGGAAGCACCGCAGCGAGCACTATGTGTTTGGCGGCATGGTCGGGGGCCTAGTCGTGGGCTCCCTGCTGAAGAAGCCGTTCGAAGGGGCGTTTGTAGGAACCCTGGCCGGGATCATCTTCTCGGAGTTGGAGCGCGACCGCGGAAAGAAGTCGGGCGATCTCGTGATGCGCCGTGGTTCAAAGCTGGGCGTACTGTTTGCCAACGATGTCCGGTTCGATGCCGATGACCGGTACGGCCGCTACGACGACCGTCGTGATGACACTCGCCGAGATGACGACCGCTGGAATGATCGCCGTGACGACGATCGCTGGGGTGATGAAGGATGGAACGACGACCGCCGCGATACTCGAGACCAGATCGAATACGATGGACGCCCGATCCGGTCCAGCGGCACGTTCATCCGCGAGCGCGGAGCCACGCTTGTGCCCTTGTCTACCGCTCGTGATCTCGGGATCGAGGTCGAGCAATCCGGCAGCCGGATTTACCTCGACTTCGGCGATAAGACCGTGCGCCTGACCGTGGGGTCGGCCGACTACCGCTACGACGGTACAACCGGACGGCTGCCTGCCGAAGTCCGTTCCGAACGAAACGAGATTTACGTCCCCATTGAGGCACTTGCCGCTGTCCTTCCGCGACCGCTAAAGGTAAATGGAATCATTGTTCGAAGGCCAGCGTAGACAGGAATAGACAGCTTTTCCTCCTCCCTCCCCCAGCCCCGTCTCCCACCCTCAGGAGCGGGGCCCCTTTTTTGCCACCCTTGCGGGTTTCGTGGTTCCTCCGTTAAACTCGGCAGGTGCAGCCGACACGCGCCGAGTTCCTTCATCTCTCTGGATTTGAGAAAGGGCTGTTCTATGTCCTGATCTTCCTCTCGATCGGGATCGCGGCTTTCCAAATCTTTCAGCGAGCGCGGGCCTGGCAGAAGGGCAAGCCGATCGGCCTCGTGCGTGAAGGACTTCGCTACTACCTGCCCACTCGGAACGCGCTCCATCGATGGCTGCGCAACATCTGGCAGTTCGTCATCCTCCAGCGCAAGGTGAAGTCGTCGCGCAAGACCTCCGGTGCGCCCATGCACCTGATGATCTTCTATGGCTTCCTCGCGCTCACGGTCGCGACCACGCTCCTCGCGATCAATACCTATTCGCCGTGGAAGTTCCATCAGGGAACCTACTACTTGGCCTTCGAGTTTACCTTCGACATCCTGGGCCTGCTGTTCGTTGTCGGCGTTGCATGGGCTCTCTTGAGGCGGCTCCGGGCTAAGGGGCAGCGGATTCCCCCGCTCACCCAGAGTTGGACCGACATCGCGACCCTGGTCCTGCTGTTCGTGATCGGGGTGACCGGTTACTGGCTCGAGGCAGCGCGCATCTCGGTCGATCCGAAACCGTGGGATACGTGGTCGCCGGTCGGCTACGCGATCGCCCAGCTTCAGGGCCCGATCAGTTCTGATTTTTACCGCGGCGTGTGGTGGTTCCATATGGTGTGGATCTTCGTGTTCTTCGCCACGCTGCCTCGGATGCGCATCCGCCATGTTGTGATGGCGATCCTCACCTCCGCCGAGCGTCCCGAAGCGCCCATCGGCTACCTCAAGCCGATCTCAATGGAGGAAGTCGAGCAAACCGAGAAGATCGGCGTAAGCCATGCCCCCGACTACTCGCGTTGGCATCTGATGTCGCTCGACGCCTGTATGGAATGCGGCCGCTGCACCGAAGTGTGTCCCGCGTGGAATGTCGGCAAAGTCCTCAACCCTAAGCAGGTTGTTCAAGACATCCGCGGCAGCCTGGATTCCGGGGTCGCCGTCGCCGAGGCCGTCTCCGAAGAAGCGTTGTGGGCGTGTACCACCTGCAACGCGTGCGTCGAGGCGTGCCCGGTGTTGATCCGTCACGTGGACCTCATCGTCGATGCGCGGCGCAATCTCGTTGCCGAGGGCAAGCTGTCGGGCACCGGCGCGGTCATGCTTCGCCAGACCGCCTCGACCGGCCACGCATGGGGTGCTCCCCGCAGCACTCGCGAAGACTGGATGAAGGGTCTCGATGTCCCACTCTGCCGAGACGGCGTCGAGTTCGAGTTTCTCTTCTGGGTGGGCTGTGCGGGAGCGACCGATCCCGGCGCGGTAAAGACGACCAAAGCCGTCGCCCAACTCCTGAAGCAAGCGGGCGTGAGCTTCGCCTGTTTGGGGCAGGAAGAGGCGTGTACGGGTGATCCTGCCCGCCGAACTGGCGAGGAGTTCATGTTCCAGGAGAAGGCGATGGAGAACGTCTCTGCTTTCGCGAAGTACAACGTGAAAAAGGTCGTCACCGCTTGCCCGCACTGCCTCAACACCCTCCTCCACGAGTACGGTGATGTCGCCGAAATCGCGGGGATGGAGAGATCGAGCATGGAAGTGTTCCACCACACCCAACTGCTCGCCAAGCTGGTTGAAGAAGGCAAGTTGAAGCCAGCGAGCGCCGAGAGTGTCGTGATCCACGACCCCTGCTATCTGGGGCGGGTGAACAACGAGGCCGACGCCCCGCGGGCACTTCTCGGCGAGCGAACGAACTACAACGAGCAGTCTCCCGACGGCTTGGGAGGGCTGATCCGTCCGAAGCAGCTGCTCGAGCCGCAGTTCTACGCGCGCAAGACACGGTGCTGCGGCGCGGGTGGCGGACGGATGTGGATGGAGGAAGCCCCCGATCAGCGCCCCGGCAACCGCCGCGCCGAGGAACTGCTCGCCACCGGAGCGAAGACGGTCGCGCTAGGCTGCCCCTTCTGCCGGATCATGCTCGACGCGAGCATCAAGCAGGTTACCGACGAGGAGATCCGACTGGTCGACCTCGCCGAGATGCTGCAGGAAAGCAACCCGATGTCCTAATCGGTCCGCGGAAGTCGGTCCTATGGCCTTGGAGTGTATAGTCTTCACTACGTGGGAGCGTCACCCTTATCGATTCGAGGAGTCCTCGAATCCAATACCCTGCTGTCCGGACTGAGCGAAGAGCAAATGCAGTCGCTTGCCGAGGTGAGTCGCTTCTCGAAAAGCGCGAAGAGCGAACTCATTTGGGGTCATGGCGAGCATGTCAACTTCTTCGGCCTCGTGGCGATCGGCTTTGTGAAGATGGTTAGGCCGAACTCCTCGGGCACCGAACTCACGATGGAGATCATCGGCCCCGGGCAGATGTTTGGCGTGCTGGGTGCTCTCGAAGGCTCGGGTTGCCCGCTCATGGCGTACGGCCTCACCGACACCGCCTACCTGAAGATTCCCAAGGATCGGCTGCTCGCGATTTACGAGGAGAGCCACTTGCTCAAGGATCGCCTCCTGCGCAAGACCGCCTTGCGCATGCACCAAAAGCTGGACTTCATGGCTAAGCTCTCCTCCGGGCGGGCCGAAGAGCGGATTGCCGCCATCCTCTTCATTCTCGCGGAGTCCTATGGCGAAGTCGATGGGCGTATGTTGCGGCTGAACCTGCCGCTCACGCGCCAGCAGATCGGCGAGATGGCGGGCACGACCACCGAGACCACCATCCGTGTGCTCTCGAAGTGGAGCCAAGAACGTCTCGTCAATACCGAGCGCCATCTGATCACGATTCTCGACCCCGAGGGCCTCGAACGCAAGTTGCGGTAACTATGACGCGCGTCATAGTTCGTCCCAGAGTCGCCTGCCATAAAGTGAGTGATGCCACTCACTCTGCCCGTAGGACTCGCCATCGCGGCGCAGGCAGTTGCGCCGCAGGTCCAAATCGAAGCGGAAGCTCGACTCCGATTCGAGCGACGATTGGACCGTGACTTTAACCGTGCCCGCTCAGATAACCGATCGGACCTTTTCCAGCGCTACCGCGTCGGCCTTCGGTGGAAGCCCGAGGGGCCATGGTCGGGGGTTGTGCAATACCAATACGCCCACAATCAAGCTTGGACTAGGCGAAACGGCTCGGATGAGAGCAGCGATCTGTTTCTCGCGAACGTGCAGTGGCAGAAGGACGGCAAGACCGTCACCGCCGGCCGGCAGCGGATCATCTTGGGCTCCGAGCGGCTCATTGGCGCCCTTGAGTGGGTGAACACCGCGCGGACGTTCGATGCCGTTCGGTATCAAGATGCCTCGTGGGACCTCTTCGCCGGACGCATCGGCGTGCAGTCGCCGTTGCCGGGAGCCGCGCGCCTGGGTGCCGCCAGCTACCGCTCGAAGTGGGGTCAGACCAGCCTGATCTTCAAGCACGACAAGTCGTCTGCCGGCTCGGTCGATCTCTGGACTCTCGCTCACGCCTATCGCAAGATGTACGGCGAGATCGAGTTCGACTTTGAGGGCGCGTACCAGTTCGGCAGCAATCTGGGCCGCACCCACCAAGCGTGGGCGTATCACCTCCAAGTTGCCAAGAACCTCGACCCGAAGACCAACATCCAACTTGAGTGGAACTCGGCGAGTGGCGGCCCCTCCACGGGGACGTCCCGCACGTTCGACAACCTGTATCCGACCAACCACAAGTTCTATGGGGTGATGGACCTGTTCGCCTGGCGCAACATGAACCAGCTCCAGCTAACCGTTACCCACAAGCCGCGCAAGGACCTTGACCTGAAGGGCCGATTGAGCACGGCGTGGCTCCAAGATGCGCGCGACGCATGGTACTCCGCGGGCGGGCGTCCGAACGTTGGACCCAGCGGGGCATTCCGCGATGCCACGGGTAACTCCGGTCGCAACATCGGTTGGGAGTTCGACCTCGAGGCCAACTGGCGCCGCAACGCTCGCGAATCGGTTTCTGCGGGATTGGGCATCTTCAACCCCGGCGGATTCGTGAAGAAACTCGCCAATGATGGTCGCGTACAGGTGTTCTTCTACTTACAATATGGGATTCGGTTCTAGAATGAAGATGAGGAACTCCTATTGAGCGAGCGAAACTTCTATATCGATCCAAGCCGTTGCATCGGCTGCAATGCCTGTGTGCAGGCTTGCAGCGAGTGCGATACTCACGCCGGCGTGTCGATGATCCACTTGGAGCAAGTCCAGCGGGCGGACACGGTCCAGACCACGCCGATTGTGTGTATGCACTGTGAAGATCCGGCCTGTGCTGCCGTTTGCCCGGCGGATGCGATCAAGAAGACGCCCGACGGCGTGGTGCAGAGCTCGCTCAAGCCACGGTGCATCGGCTGCACGAACTGCGTGTACGCATGTCCGTTTGGGGTGCCCAAGTACGACGCACAGATCGATCAGATGATGAAGTGCGACATGTGCTACGACCGCACCTCGGTCGGGCTCAAGCCCATGTGCGCGACCGTGTGCCCGTCCGGGGCGCTCTTCTTCGGCACTCCCGAAGAACTGGCCGCCGAGCGCAGCGGTACGCCGATCAATGAGTTCATCTTTGGCGGCAAAAAGGTGCGCACGAAGGTGTATCTGATGGTCCCCGCAGGAACACGCGCCCTCACGGTTTCGACCGGGGCGCTGGTGCGCAAGAGCGATTTGAAGCAGGTGGTACGGCAAGATGGATGAGAAACTGAGAGATGACTTTCCGGTGAACTGGGAGGACGACCACTTCGTCACCCGCCGGGAGTTCTTCAAGTTCATGACCCTGGCGAGCGGCGGCTTGGCGTTGGGGACTGCGGCAATGGCCGCCTACACGAAGCTCCCCAAGAACGAGCGTGCATTTGAGCCTGCTCGCATCGCCTCCATCGCCGACCTCTCCCCCGGCGAGGCAGTGCCGTTCAACTATCCGCGCCCGCGCGACCTGTGCCTGCTGGTGCGCCGGAAGGATGGTGAGTACGTGGCCTACTCGCGGCGGTGCACGCATCTCTCGTGCCCGGTCGTTTATGAGGCGGGCACAAAGGAGCGGCTGTTCTGCCCGTGTCACAACGGCGCGTTCTCGGTCGAGGATGGCGGAGTGCTTCAGGGCCCGCCGCCTCACGCTTTGCCGCGCATCGTGCTCGACATTCGCGGCGAGGAGATCTACGCGGTAGGAGTGCGCCATGAAAGTTGAGTTCGAACGCCGCCGCCAAAAAGCGGTCGTTTTCGTGGCGTTGTTGCTGTTCCAATTGCTGTTGGTGTTTCTGCAGATTTGGCTCTTCGTGATGGTGCTCGAGCACCTCATCGCGGGTAACTATGAACCCGCCGTCCCCGCCGCGCTGGCGAGCCTGGGCATCATGGGGATCAACATCTGGATGCTGCGGGGCGTGATGCGGCTGACGGCGTGAGGTGTCGGTTCAGACATCTGATCCCTCAATCTCGTTTTCTAGGGACAAGAACCGGTCAAAGTCGCTTCGGAACAGGCGGTCTTGGACGATACGGTACTTCTCGAACTCGGATTCGGCATGGAGCTTGGCCTGTTCATGCGTGATTCGACCTGGTCCAATGAGGATCTCGTGTTCGTTGAACTCGAGGAAGCCGTCTAGCCGCTTTGCCCAGTCTTCCATCGACATCGGCACCTTCCGCGTGGCCTGCAACTCCGCATAGTCGAGGTACATGCTGACGATTCGGGCGAGATGATCGAGTTCCGGCTGGCTGAGGTAGTTCTTGGCGATCGAGACATCCGACTTGATGATCTTCCCATGCGGAGCGGATTCCCAGGTCGTCAGGCCCATGTGTTCTTTCTCGGCGTCGGCTCGCTCGACGATCAACTCGGCGGCCGTGTGTCGATGAACCGCCCAGTGCATCTTGTTCTGCACGAGCGCGAAGAAGTCTTTGGTGGTCGGGGCGGAGGCATCGTAGTCAAATGCCGTCGCATAGAGGTCGGTCACTTTCTGATAGAACTTGCGCTCCGAAAGCCGGATCTCGCGAATGAGTTCGAGTTGACGTTCGAAGTACTCGTCCGTGAACATGTGCCCCTTCTTGAGGCGCTCCGCATCCATGACCCAGCCCTGGATGGTGTAGTCCTTAACGATTTGCCCCGCCCATTTGCGGAACTGCACGGCACGATCGTTCTCGATCTTGAATCCGACGGCGATGATGATTTGCAGGTTGTAGTGAGCAACGCTCCGCTCAACTTGGCGGGATCCCTCTGACTGAACTGTTAAGTAGTACTTAACAGTTGCCTCTTCCTCAAGCTCGCCGTCTGAAAAAATCCGCTTGAGGTGTTGGCTGATCGCGGGCACGGTAACGCCATAGAGAGCGGCCATCATCTTCTGGGTGAGCCATACGTTCTCATCCTGATAGCGAACCTCGATCGCATCAGTCTGTTCACCTGTTGCCGCCACAAACGTCAAGTACTCGGCCGCCGAAGAGCGGACGATGTTGTTGTTCTTGTTCGGCTGATCTCTCTTCCCGCTCATCGCATCTGCCCCACCCGTCGGGTCGGGTGGGGTTTACCCAAGTTTGACCGACGTCAGGTCGGTCGCGAGGATGTACTTTAGGACGCTGGGCCGTCTCGAGGTCAATCTACTTCGCCGCAACCACTTCCGGCGTCTCCCCCGGAACCTCATGCGGCGGCGGGGTCTCAAGAATGCCCTTCAGCGTCATTAGCCCGATCAACAGAATCACCGCCATGCCGGACGTGATGATCCACTGCCGCCGCGCGGGATGGCGCGAGTCGGAGCGGTCCAGCCACGGCAGGAACAGCATCCCGATCGAGATAAGGCCGGGAATCACCACCGTCGCGAGCATCTCGTAGCCCGCGGGCATGATCTTCAGCAACTCGTAGAGGCCCAAGAAATACCACTCCGGCCGAGGCGAGAAGTCGGTACCCGTCGGGTCGGCGATCCCTTCGAGCGCGGGTGGGAAGCCGATCGCCATATAGATCAGCATTCCCACCCCGACCAGGAGGACTACCGCATCCTTGAAGAGCTGGTTCGGATAGAACGGAACCGGCCGCCCCCGCTGCGGGAGCACCGGACCGGCGATATGGTGTCGCCGCACCAAGTAGAGGTGGATCGCCACGAGCCCCATCAGCGCGGCGGGAAGCAGCATCACGTGCGCCGCGTAGAAGCGCGTCAGCGTCAGCGCTCCAACCTCGGGCCCGCCCCGAACGAGGAGCAGCAGGCTATCCCCGACGAACGGAACCGTCGCCGCGATGCGCGTGCCGACCACCGTCGCCCAATACGCCTTCTGGTCCCACGGCAAGAGGTAGCCGGTGAACGAGAATCCGAGGATCACCTGGAAAATCAGAACCCCGACGACCCAAGTGAGTTCGCGGGGCTTCTTGTACGAGCCCCAGAAAAAAACACGCAGCGTATGCATCACCATCACCACCACGATGAGGGTCGAGCCCCACACGTGCAGTCCGCGCACAAACGAGCCAAGCGTGACATTGAAAGTGATGTGCTTGACGCTGGCGTGGGCGGTCTCCGGGCTCGCCGAGTAGAACATCGCCAGCGCGATTCCGGTCACGAACTGAAACATCAGCAACGTGAGCAGCAAGTTGCCCAGCGTTTGCCACCAGCCGACGCCCGGAGGCATCGGTTCATCCAAGTTCTTGCGGACAAACCCATACCAACCTACTCGGAGTTCGAGCCAATCCCGAAATGCGGGCCGATCGAGCTGCAAGCGTTCTTGTTCGCTCGCTTCACGTGGGAGGTCGACCCGCACTTCGGGGGTCAGAGAAGGCGACTCATGGGGTTCATAGGTTGGGCGTTTGCTCACGTCACACCTCTCGGGAAATCCAGATCTTGCCACCCTCGATCTTCACCGGGTGGCGGTCCATGGGCTTGGGCGGTGGGCCGGACTTGACGCGGCCCTCCTCATCGAACACCCCGCCGTGGCAGGGGCAGATGAATCGGCGTCGGTCGCTCTGGTACTCGACACGGCAACCCAAGTGCGTGCAGGCGGGATCGAGGCAGAGCACCCCTTCCTCGCTGCGGCGCAGGAACACGGTGTACTTGCGTTCGACCTCGTGATAGCCATCCACGACGCGCATCGAGAAGTTGACTTCTTTGATCTCGCCGGGGGCGATCAAGTGTTCGTCCATCAGTTCGACCCAGGTTTCCTTCATCTTCGACTTCATAGGTGAGGCCGCGAATCCTACGACCGGGCCGACGATCGCTCCGATTAGGCCAAGGTTGATCACGCCGACGATCACGCCCATCACCTTGCGGCGCTGGGGGTCGATGGGATCGAGCAGAGGTTGGTGTTCGGACATGGTTAGCTCCTACGGGAAGTAGCGCAGCCGGGCGGGACCATCGTATTCCGGTCCGAGCTGCTCCAAGACGTTTTCGGCGATGCGTTGCGACTTGTGGTGTCGGCCCGGGGCGGGCTCGCGCTCGAAGCCCAGGTCGGCTCCGCTGACGGTTACCGCTTCGGTGACCCGGGTCAAAGCCGCCATCAGCGGCACCAAATACACGTGCGAGAATCGGGTGAACGGACCCGTCACCACCAGCAGGAAGATCGCCGCGAGGTGGTACAGGTAGATCGACATGACCCAATCCTGGACGCCCATCCGTTTCAGCACCACCACAAGGAACCCGCTGAAGACCGTGTGGAACAGCAGATTGAGGAAGAGGAAGTCTCGCCCGAGCGTGAGGCCGTTGTCGATGTACTTGTCGCTTCGGTAGCGAAACATTACGTAGCCGACGCCGATCATCAGGGCCGTCCCGGAGAGCAAGGGCAGGAGCTTGAGCGGGTGGGTCAGCGGCACCTGCAACCGTTGCGGGTTGTAAACCGAGATCAGGATGTCAGCGGCCAGCAGTCCAAGGAAGCCGTAGAGCATCAGCGCGTGCATGAACCACCGATGGCGGCTCGCCTGCCAGAGCGAACCAACAAGCAGCCCATCGACCACGAGCGACTTGAAGAAGATGCCGATCGCTTTGCCCATTCCCATCTTGCGGATGGCCGGCATCATATGGCGGACTCCCGCGAGGCGGAAGCCGTGAACGATCCCAATGCCGGCAAACAGGAAGAAGAACCCAAAGGCGCCAATGAACACCTTGGAGGTGTTGGCGGGCGAGAGATACTGGCCGACCTTGTAGGCGATCGGGATCTGCGAGGGTATCCACGGAGCGACCTTGAGCTCCTCGTGGATGCTCTGCACTTGCTCATCGCTCAAGTCGGCTTCGGGCGTGGCGGGCATCATGCCTTTGCCCTCGCGAACGATCTTCAAGAATGCGGCGCTCTCGAGCGTGTTGGACGCCAGCGGAGGCCCCAGCCCACCCATCGCATTGGCTCCGTGGCAGCCCATGCAGTTGGACGATCCGTACAGCGCGGCCTTGGCTTGCTCGACCGGGGTGGGAATGTCGGACTGGGCCACGGAGAGACCCGAGGCGAGGAGCAGGAAGGGAAGGAGCAGGTGCTTCATCGGGTGACCTCGTGTTGGCGTCGGGCCTCGGCGGCGGGAGCTTCGCCAAGTCCATCCGTCTGTCCGAGCGTTGAGGGCTCTTGCTTGGCCATCGGCCCCAAGTAGCATCCCGCGGGCTGGGTGCCCGCTTGTGGCAGCAGGTGAAACGGCTTTCGGCCCGTCTCATGCTCTTGGGCGACGATATAGGTCGAGATCTCGCTCTCTGCGTCCTCGAGGTCGCCGAAAATGCGGGCGTGGGTAGGGCAGGCGACCACGCAGGCGGGATCTAGCCCTTCGTCGACCCGGTGGGCGCAGTAGGTGCACTTGCGGGCCACTCCGGGGTGCAGGCGCGGCTTGACGAAGTCGCGCTCGTAGGGTTCGTCTGCGGTGAGATACCAGTCGTCGGGGGCGCGGTTGAGGACGATGTTGCCGTACGGGCAAGCCGAAACACACGCCCCGGTGCCGCGGCAACGGTCCTGATCGACCAGCACAATGCCGTCAGCTCGCCGGAAGATTGCCTTGTTGGGGCACGCCTTCAGGCAGGGAGCATCCTCGCAGTGGTTGCAGAGCACCGGAATGTAGAGCCGCTTGACGTTGGGATATTCGCCGACCTCCACATTGATGACGCGAGCGAAGAAGGTGTCCACGGGAGTTCCGTTCTCTTGCTTGCACGCGAGGGTGCATGCATCGCAACCGATACACCGGGTCAGGTCGATGAGCATCGAGTAGCGAGCCATGTCGAGGTGATTTTCGCGGAGTTGAGAGGGGCAAGCTATGACGCGGGTCATAGTTGTGGTTTTTTGTCGGACTTGGCGATCCTTCCCCTAGTAAAACACTGCGAGTCGGGAACGACGCGGGAAGGCACGATTCCCCTTGGGCTAATCGAGGCCCATAGCGAGAGTGTGCACGCGTCGTCCGCGGCGGGAGTCGAACGCTATCTT
>JADZEW010000017.1 GCA_020850325.1 Methanoregulaceae archaeon | reverse complement strand
TGCGGACTTCCGGCAGGAACGGCACATCCGTGATGGCCCCGCGACCACTCACGACGGATCGCCCTCCCTCCGCATCTTGGACGCTTGATCCTGCAGCTTCTTGAGCTGCTCGGGCGTCAGGCCTTTCGCCGCGCGCAGAAGCGCTGGCATCGCCTCCGGCTGGCTCTGGATGATCTTCGGGAGGTCCTCCGGCACGCGCCCCGCCATTGCGAAGAGTTCGTCGGCGCTCTCGCCGAGCAGCTCCGCCATCTTTTGGATCCGGTCGGCGGTCGGCGGCGAGTCCACCTTGTCCTGTTCGACGTGCGACAGATAGGTCGGGCTGATGCCGACAAGCTCGGCGAACCGGCGCAGGCTGTACCCTTTGGCGGTGCGGCGCTCGCGGATGAAGATGCCGAACTTTGGCTTCTGGGCGGTCATGACGGTTTGACGCTCGCTCGTTCTCTGTTTACTGTACATGGACATAACCGGCGGGTCAAACGTTCTCGCCCGACCCGCATTCCCTCGGAGTTCGTCATGGTACTTTGGCTGAACAGATCTGGCCGACACTGCGAGCACGAGTCGAAGTTTCTCCAGGATGGCCGGATCTCCCTGACGTGGGGCGGATTGAACCACGATCTCGGCAAGCTCGCCGACCGTGACGCCCTGATGAGCGACCTGGAGAACGTGCATCCACAGTTCAAGAAGTTTCACCGAGTCCCAAACTCTTGCCAGATCAGGGCGTTCACACACAAGATGGCGAGGGGGGACTGGGTTGCGGTGCCCAACAAGCGGAAGACGATCCACATCGGCGAGATCACCGGCGAGTACCAGTTCGACCCGAAGGCGACGAACCCGTGGTCACTGCGGCGAAGCAGTCAGCAACGATGACGCACCTGAGAGGCATTTCGTGACGATTTCGCAGGCCATCTTGCAGAACTATCCGGACTTGAGCCCCGCTCAGCGTGAGGTGATCAGCCACACTGATGGCCCGCTGCTCGTCATCGCGGGTCCGGGATCAGGCAAGACCTACAGCATCGTCTTGCGAGCCCTAAATCTGCTTCTTCTGGGGAGTGCAGATCCGAAGCACCTCGTGTTGTGCACATTCACCGAGAAGGCTGCCTTCGAGCTCAGAGACAGAATGGGCGCGGCGGCACGAAAGGTGGGCTATCCCGGAGACCTTTCAGAACTGTGCGTGTCCACGATCCACGGGTTGTGTAGTCGAATACTTGCCAAGCACCGGCACCGGACCGAACTCGGTCATGGCTATGACACACTCGACGAACTCACACAGTTGCTCTTCATCTTTGAGCACTTTGACGAGATCATTGGGCCAGCGGAAAACGATCTTTTCCTTCAGCGATGGCGCACCCGATGGTCAGCCATAGAGGGGGTGCGAGGATTCTTCGACAAGATCACCGAGGAGCTGGTCGATCCTGTGCGATTGGCCGGGTCAACCAATCTGTCCCTCGTCGCGATAGGCCGGGCATACTCCGCGTACAGGGCCGCACTGCTGGCGAACAACCGCATCGACTTCGCACACCTGCAGCGCTTCGTGTTTGATCTCCTCCAACAGCCACCGACCGCGGACGCCGTCACCCGCGACATTCGGTACGTCCTCGTGGATGAGTATCAGGATACGAACTACATCCAAGAGCAGTTACTGCTCCGGCTGACTGAGCGCACGCGAAACATCTGCGTCGTGGGAGACGAGGACCAGAGCCTTTACCGCTTCCGCGGTGCCACGGTGCGCAACATCTTGGAGTTCCCTCAGCAGGTGCCCGGCTGCAAGGTTCTCAATCTGAGCACCAACTACCGATCCCATTGTGACATTGTGGAGCGATACGACCGCTGGATGGCGTCGGCCGACTGGTCCAACCGAAGCGGTGCAGACTTCCGATACCCCAAGACGATCGTGGCCGATGCCGGGACCACCCATCCCAACTATCCCTCCACCATAGCCATCTGGGGGCGCGACGCGAAGGATGCAGCCGCGCGGTTTGCAGACCTTGTGGAGTTCCTCAAGAAGAATGGCGTTATTTCTGACTACAGCCAGGTCGCGATGCTTCTGCACAGCGTCCGCGACGATCACAGCGGACCGTACCTCGCCGCACTTGAGGCAAAGGGCATTCCCGGGTTCTGTCCCCGAGCACGCGGCTACTTTGACATTCCCGAGATTCGAGACATTGTCGCTTGCTTCGCCGTGTTGCTTGGATGGCACGGCGCGGGCCGTGGCCAAGTGGGCGGCGCTGTAGCAGACCTTGCGGCTTATGTCGATGATGCCATCGTCCAGCTTGGGCGACGGTGTGCTGCGCCTCATCCTCTCGCCAAGGCGCTACAGGAGTGGACTGCAGACATCGCCCGCCTCAAAGAAGGCGACGCGCTCGACCTTCGTCCGGCTGACTACCTCTACCGCCTCTTAGCGCTTGAGCCGTTCCGCAGCGCAGTCAAGAACGAGAACACGGCGCGGAATATCGCGATTCTCTCACAGTTGCTCAACGTTTTTCAGAACTACTACCACTATACCGTCATCACCTTTAAGAACCGCGAGTTCATCCGGTTCCACTTCTTCAACAGCTTCCTCCGGCTGTTGCACGACGGCGGCATTAACGAGTACGAAGACCCCGATCAGCCGTTCCCGAAGGGGTACGTGCAGGTCATGACAATCCATCAGTCCAAGGGATTGGAGTTTCCGGTCGTCGTAGTCGGCTCTCTGAGCAATCAGCTGAGCAGCCCCAAGCAGATCGACCGCGAACTCGGGCCATACTACCACCGTCCGCCATTCGAGCCCGAGGATCGCATCACCCAATTCGACCGGATGCGTCTCCACTACGTGGCGTTCTCCCGGCCGCAAAAAATCCTGGTCCTGGCCGCCCACGAACAGCCCAAAGACCATTTCACCGCAATTTGGCAGGGGCTGCCGCAGTGGCCTTATGTGCAAAGGGACCTCATCGCTGCGCAGCGATTTGACCTTCGCGATCGCATGCCCGTGAAGAAATCCTACAGCTTCACGGGCGACCTCAAGATCTACGAAACGTGCCCACGTCAGTATCAGTTCTTTCGCGACTATGACTTCACGCCGTCTCGCTCGGCCGTCATCTTCTTCGGCCTGCTGGTTCACCAGACCATCGAGGAAATCCACCGTATCGTGCTCGACGGCGGCTTCGACACGCTCAGTGAGGGGCGGGTGAAAGAACTGTTCGACCGAACCTTCAACTTCCTCGTCGCGAGCGACGTTCGGCCGATCGGCGATAGGGCGCGAGAGTCAGCCCTTCGCCAGGTACTGAACTACTTCCGCCACAATCAGGCGGAGATGCGCCGGGTGATCCAGACCGAGGTCGATGTTTCGCTGGAGAAAGACGGCTACATCCTGGTCGGCAAGGTCGACCTGCTGCTCGGCGGCGACGGTAAGCTCGAACTACTCGACTTCAAGACTTCGCCGCGGCCGACCGACAGCCCCGAACTCATCGCCGCGTACGAGCGGCAGCTCTGCACGTACGCGCACATCCTCGAACGCCGCCACAATCGGCGCGTGGATCGACTACTGCTGTACTGGACCAGCGAAGAGCGCAAGGAAGATGCGCTCATGGTGCTGCCATACGACCCGGCGAAAGTCCAGGAAGCAGGGCGACACTTCGACAGCGTGGTGCAGCGCATCCAGGGCCGTGATTTCGCGGTCAAGCGTCCTCCCGAGAGAGCGATCTGCAAGGAGTGCGACCTGCGCCATCTGTGTCACGCTGAGGGGATCATCTCTCGGGAGGCCCGCGCCTAATGGCATCTGACTACCGCACAATCCGCGACGCGAACAAAACCGAGTACGGCAACGTTGGTCGTTGGGGTCGCGACGTGCTGGTGAATCGATACGACAGCAGTTCTCACTTCATCTTTGAGATACTGCAGAATGCTGAGGATGCGCTGAAACGTCGGACCGGGTGGAAGGGCTCCCGAGCCGTGCGGTTTGAACTTGGGACCAAGGAGCTGCGCATCATCCATTGCGGGAATCCTTTCACGCTGCGAGACGTCAAGGGTGTCTGCGGAGTCGGCGAGACAACGAAGGACCTCACCGACATCGGCCGCTTTGGGATCGGCTTCAAATCGGTGTACTCGGTCACCAATCGACCAGCGATCCACTCTGGCAGCGAGGACTTTGCGATTGAGAGTTTCGTGTTTCCGGTAGCCGCCCCGCCGATCGATCGCGTGTCCGACGAAACCGTGTTTGTGCTCCCACTCCGGGACGACGACCCGGGGATTCGATCCGCCGTTGCCTCCGGTCTTTCCGAGCTTGGACCGCGAACCCTGCTGTTCCTGCGACAGGTCGAGGAGATTGCCTGGAAGGTCGAGGGAGGATCCAGCGGTCTCTACCTCAAGGGGAAGTCCGAAGACACTGGTGATGGGAGTCGACGGGTCACACTCGTCGGCGAGCGAGACGGAAAGTCCGTCATCGATGAAACGTGGCTGGTGTTCTCGGAAGAGGCGAGCACGGCAGCGGGTGCAGTTGCCGGCTACATCGAGCTGGCGTTCCTCTTAGTGGCAGACGCGGCGGGCAAGCCGCCGGCCATCCGGCGGATCGACAAGTCGCGACTGAGCGCGTTCTTCCCGACTGTGGTTGAGACCGACCTTGGCTTTCTCGTGCAAGGGCCGTATCGCACGACACCGAGTCGTGACAACGTGCCACCGCGTGACCCGTGGAACATCAAGCTTGTTGCGGAGACGGCAGACCTTCTCGTCGAGTCCCTGCACTCCCTCAAGGCAAAAGGGCTTCTCGATGTCGCGGCACTGCTGAGTTTGCCGATAGACAGCACCAAGTTCGAGGAAGGCAGCATGTTCGCGCCGTTATTCGATGCGGTGCGGGACGAACTCGAAGGCGAGGATCTTCTGCCCCGTGCCGGTGGCGGCTGGACCTCAGCAAAGCGTGCCCGTCTGGCACGCACCCAGGAGCTGCGGGAGCTGATCGATGGCAGCCAACTGGCCTCACTCCTGGGGCAGACCGGCGAAGTGCATTGGCTGAGCGGGGACATTACCCGTGATACCGCCGCACCACTGCGTAACTACCTGCTGTATGAGCTGGATGTCACGGAACTGACGCCCGAGCAATTCCTGCCGCGGCTCAGCAAGGCATTCCTTGAAGCGCAGACAGATCAGTGGATTCTGCGCTTGTACGAGTTTCTCAGCGGACAGCCACGGCTTATTCAACAGGGGAAGACCGCGTCTATTCCGCTCGTGCGGCTTGAAGGCGGTGCGCATGTCGTTGCCGAGGCCGACGATCAGCCGCAGGCTTTCCTACCGAGCACCATCAAAACCGACTTCCCAACCGTTCGCCGCTCGGTCTGCAGTACCACGAAGTCGCTGGAACTGCTGAAGACGCTGGGTCTAACAGAGCCGGACGCTGTTGACGACGTTGTGCGCAACGTCCTCCCGAAGTACAGGCAGGACACTGTCGAGGCTGACGGGGACGAATACGCGGCGGACATCAGGCGGATTGTCACCGCTTATAGCACACAACACCGTGGCCAGCGCGACAAGCTGATTGCTGACCTCAAGAAGGCCAGTTTCATCATGGCGGTGGACGCGGAGGACGGCGAGGGACTCGTATCCACTCCCGGCGATGTCTACCTAGCGACTGAGAAGCTCAAGGCCCTGTTCGCTGGGGTTAAGGGCGTACTGCTGGTCGACGATTCGTACGCGTGTCTCCGCGGCGAGGACATTCGAGAACTTCTCGAAGCCTGCGGTGTCAGTCGAACGCTCAGCCCGCTCGACGTGCCGTGCAAGCTGACGTGGCAGGAGAAGTCGGCGCTGCGCCGTAAGGCGGGCAACGAGTCGATGACCAGGGACGAAACTCCCGCGGACCACACGCTGCGCGGACTCCCGGAGTTGTTGGCGCACATGAAGACTCTGCCTCCGGACGACCGCCGAAATCGGGCGACGCTGCTCTGGGAATCGCTGCGCGACACTCTTCAGCGCCTGCGCGAGGGCACGTTCTCGTCGAGCTACTCATGGACGCGATACGACCGTTTCACAACGCAGTTCGATGCAGAGTTCGTGCGGACCCTAAACGCGGAAGAGTGGATCACAGACGCCGAAGGCAGGCCGCAGAAGCCGGAGTTTGTCACCTTCGAGTCGCTCGGCTGGGAACCCAGTCCGTTTCTCGCTTCCAAGATCCACTTTAAGCCGCCGATCATCGATCAGCTTGCCGCGGAGTCCGGCATCGAGCCCAAAGTCCTTGAGTTGCTCAAGAAGCGAGGTCTCACGAGCGTGGCTGAACTCGTGGCCGCGCTCGGAGACGATGAGGAAGACGCGGAGTCGGGGGAAAGCCCAGACGGCAGCGACAGCAGCGCAGATGCTCCTCCCGCCCCCGGCGCGGGCGATACCCCTGGAACTGTTGAAGACGCCGTCAAGAACATCCTCGGCGGCAACGCTTCCGATCCCACGCCACCCGTCCCCGATCCCACAGCCAACGACCCCGTCGGAACCGGCACGAACGGCTCTGGCGGCGGTAGCAACGGGA
>JADZEW010000016.1 GCA_020850325.1 Methanoregulaceae archaeon | reverse complement strand
TCGTACGAGACAACTCGCCGCCAACGATCTGACGGCACAACTTCAACTTCCACTCGCGTGCAAATCTGCGTGACATATCGACAACCTCACTGTAGGATGAGGTGTCCACTCAATTGGGCTCAGTCCATCTGAGTACCCCTCCCCTTCAACAAAGGGGAGGGTGGCCCGTCAGGGCCGGGAGGGGTCGTATGACATCGCCCAGGATTACAGCTACCCCTCAGGCTCGCTCCGCTCGCCAGCTCCCCTTGGAAGGGGAGCAGTCTTCGTTATTGAAGCTGAGTACCCCTCGCCGCGGAGCGGATGACCCCACCCCCCAACCCCCTCCCCGCGGAGCGGAGAGGGGGAGTAAGGACTACAACCAACCCGCGGGGTTGACGGCTTTGCCGTTCACGTGGACTTCGAAGTGCAAGTGCGGGCCCGTTGACAGTCCCGTCGAGCCCACCCGGGCGATAATCTCGCCCCGTTTCACGCGCGCGCCATTGCCCTTCAGCAACGCCGAGCAGTGGGCATACAGCGTCGAAATGCCTCCGCCGTGAGCGAGCACAATGACCTTTCCGTAGCCGCGCATCGTGGTCGACGTGATCACTACGCCATCGGCGGCGGCGCGGATCGGGGTGCCGGTGCGGGCGCCGATATCGACTCCCTTGTGCATGCGGCGATACTTGAGGATCGGGTGCATCCGCAACCCAAAACCGCTGCCGAGGCGAGCCCCGGCGACCGGCATCAAGAGCCGGCCACTCGGCTTGGTGAGCCCGGCCGTGTTCTCGGGGCGGCGCATAAACGCGGCGATCGTCGCCTCGATCGCGTTCTCTTCCGCGTCGAGTTGGGCGATCAGCTTTTTGAGGTCGCCTTCTTTGCCCCGCAACTGAACCAACAGATGCTGCTGATCGGCCTTCGATTCCTTGAGATCGTGCTCTTGTCCCTTCTGTCGGGCGAGCAACGAGGTCACCTGCTTCACGGTTGCGTCTTTGCGCGCTTTGCGCTGGGCAACGGTTTCGCGCAGTTCTTTGACTTCCTCGAACAACTCGCGATCCTTCTTGGCGACGCGCTCGAAGAGGTAACGGCGTGAGGCGAGTTCGCCCATGTTGCGCGATCCGGTGATTGCCGACAGGAAGGAGGCTTGCCCACGAATGCGCATCACCTTCAGCCGGCGGCGCGCCTCTTCGGTTTGGGATTTCAGCCGAACGCCGAGGACCTCGAGCTCTTGGCCAAGCCGCTTCTGCTCGGCACGGGTCTGGGATAGTTGCTTCGCGGTGATGCTCAGCTCATTTTCGAGCCGCTCGATCCGCGAGGTGACGTCGGAGAGCGTGCCTTTGACGACGCGCATCTGGCCGCGGACGCTGCGAAGTTGCTTTTGAGCAGCCGCCTTCTTGTTCTGAATCGACTTCAGATCGGTCTTGAGGGTGTCGACCTTTGCCTTGCTATTGCCCGGCTTTGGAGGCGGGGTCTGAGCCACCGCAAACACGATTCCCATCAATGCCAAAACGGCAATCCATCGCCCTTTCATCATCCCACCCTATACTCCCATACGCCGACGGACCGGTTCGCGCACCGCGAGGAAGCTGCAAAAGCCGCCAAACACCACGCCGGCCCCGCCCAAAACGACGAGCGCCAGCTCGATCGGGAAGCGAGGAAGAGCGGCGGTCATCAACACCGCTTTGAGCTGCTCAGCAACTGCCTGTTGGGCGGCGAAGATGAGCAACGAAGCCGTGAATCCGCCCAGCAACCCTTGCAACATCCCCTCGAGAATGAAGGGAATTCGGATCGTGGAACGCGACGCGCCGACCAACTCCATGATCCTCACCTCCCGCCAACGAGCCAAGATGTTCATGCGGATTGCGTTGTAAATGAGGATGCCCGACGTTACGATCAGCAGCCCGCCTACAAACGTGGCGAGCCACTGCAGGAAGTTCATGAGCTGCTCCATGAATTGCTGCTCGGCCCGCAGGTACTCGACGGCATCCACCCGCGGCAAGGCCTTGATCTTCGACTCCACCTCGGGTCCCAGCGAGATATCGGCGAGAATGACCTTGAAGGAATCGGGGAACGGGTTGTCGAAGTAGGCGACCTCGGGGGTGAGCTCGATCTGGCGCTTCCACTCGATATCGCGCGGGACCCACCGGGCTTCCTTGACACCCTTGATGGCTCGGATATCCGCCGCGATCTCGGAGATCTGCTGCTTGCTGACGCCGTCGCGCAGCCAGACCCGCATTTCGAAGCGACCCGACAGATCCTCCGCAGCGGCATTCATGCGAATCAGCACGTAGCCCAATCCGCCAAGCAAGAACAGCGCGACGGCAAGGGTGCTGATGGCGGCGAACGACATGAGCCAGTTGCGGCGCATGGCGGTGATCGCCTCGGTCAGCAAGAACTCGATGCGATCAAGCATGGGGCGGTACCTCAGGCTCGAGGTCTTCTTCGTCGAGCGGGATCGGCCCTTCGAACTCTTCGGGCGGTTCGGGCTCCAAGATCGGATGATCCTCGTGGGCGGGCTCTTCGTCATCCCAGCCCGCGGTCACGTGCTGAGTGATCGCCTCGGCGGAGACGTCGGACGGGGTGACATCCGACACGACTAGGCCACCCTGCATGTTGACAACCCGCTTCGACATCCGCTCGACGACCATCTGGTCATGAGTCGCCACGATCACCGTGGTGCCCCGGCGATTCAGCTCCATCAGGATCTCCATGATCTCCCACGAATGGGCGGGGTCGAGGTTGCCGGTCGGTTCATCGGCGAGCAGGAGTGGTGGGTTGTTGATGAGCGCACGCCCGATCGCGACGCGCTGCTGCTCGCCGCCGGAAAGTTGGTGCGGGAATGCGTCCGCGCGGTGGCCGATGTGAACACGCTCGAGAATCTCAGGAACGCGGCGGCGGACCTCGCGACGGGTCGCGCCAATGGCGCGCATCGCGTAAGCAACATTCTCATAGACTCGCTTTCGGGGCAGCAAGGCGAAGTCTTGGGGGACGATGCCCATTTCCCGGCGGAGCGCGGGGACGTCGCGTTCTGGCAATCCGCCAATCTCACGCCCCCACAGAAGGACTCGGCCCGAAGTCGGCTTGACTTCCCGAGTCAGGAGCTTGAGCAGGGTGCTCTTGCCGGTGCCGGTTTGGCCCATGAGGAACACAAACTCGCCACGGGCAATCGTCAGCGAGACGCCTCGGAGTGCATAGACGTACTCCGAGTACTTCACTTCGACTTTGTCGAAGACGATATTGTCTTGGGTTAAAGGGGCGCTCAAACCGTTGGTTCCGCACGAAACGGCTAGACTGTGCTTGCCGGGAGGTTACCCCGCCGAGTGCCGATGATCCTAAGCGTTCGCTGTCCCGCCAAGATCAACCCCTTCCTCGCCGTCGGCCCCATCGACGAGCGCGGCTATCACCCGTTGCGCACGATCTTCCAGGCAGTTTCGCTTTCTGATGAGTTGATCGTCGAGGATTGCGCACCAGAGAAAGCGGGGATCACGTGCGATTGGCCGGGGTTGCCCGAGCGGAACACCGTGCGCCGGGCGCTGGATTTCGCAAGCGAGTACGCTCAACTGCCGCCCCTGCGGATTCACCTCAAGAAGCGGATTCCGTCCGAAGCTGGGCTAGGCGGCGGGAGTTCGGATGCCGCGGGCTTACTCCGGGTACTCCCTCAGTTTTCACTGGGAAGGTTGGCTCCCGAGTTGTTGCACGACATCGCGGTTGCGGTAGGGGCGGATGTCCCGTTCTTTCTGGTCGGCGGACGCGCGCGCGGCGAGGGGTACGGAGAGCGGCTGACGCCCTTGCCCGACCTGCCGGAACGCCAGTGGCTTGTTGTGCTGAAGCCCGAGGTGGGATGTGCGACTGGTGAAGCGTACGCTCGGCTCGATGAGCGCCCATATCCTTGGCGTGAGTTCCCGGAGAGCGATGAACTCTACAATGACTTCGAGCGCGTGATGCCTTGCGACTCCGACGATTGGCAGGAGCGTCTTCTCACCCACGGTGCGAAGGATGTTCTGCTGTGCGGCTCGGGAAGCGCAATCGTTGGCCGCTTCGCTGATGAAGCCAAAGCCGAGCAAGCCGCCGAGTGCTTGCGAAGCGAAGGGGCGAGATCCGTTTGGGTATGTCAGACGTTGACCCGTGCGGAAAGCCTGGTAGTTCAGCCCCTCTAGATTTTGGCGATCGCGCCGATACCGGTAGTATGCGCCCGCATCTTGCCGTGGTCACCGGGATCGATCCCAAGGTTACTGAGCAGTTCCTGCTAAGTCAACCGTCGGTGGTGAATGCTTCGGTTTGGTATCACCGAGGAAAGCTTCACGCCAAAGTCGCGATCGTCGAAGACGGCCAGACGACGCCCGAGCGATTGATGACTCAATGTACGTCGGCCCTTGGGCCTTACCACGCCCCCAAGGACATCACGCTCGTCGCGCTTCGTCCGCGAGCCGCCTGAGACAAACAAAAAGGCCCACCGCTCTCTTGAAAACGGCAGGCCTGAAAGTCGTCCTGAGACTACTGAGGGGTGGCCGAGCTGTCGGTACCGCTCGGGGTCGAGTTGGTGGTACCAGCGTCAGGCGCGGCGGGCTCTTCCGCCTTGTTGCAACCTGCGAGAACGGCACTGATCGCCACTACGGCGAACGCGATTGATACGATCTTCTTCATTGGCATTTTCTCCTGTCGAGCTTTCGCTCCTTCTCTCCTAACGTATACCGACCCCATAAAGTTGGGGCAAGTGCCAGAATAGGCCCTATGCACTGGCAAGGCGTCTTCCCCGCGATTACCACTCCTTTCAACGAAGATCTCTCGATCGACCACAAGTTCTTGGCCGAGCACATCGAGCAAATGATCGCTTGCGGCTGCGAAGGCATCGTACCGCTCGGCTCGCTAGGCGAAGCCGCGACCCTCACCCACGAAGAGAAACGGGACGTCATTCGAACCTGCGTAGAGACGTCGGCGGGTCGCGTGCCGATCGTGCCGGGCGTGTCGGCGCTCAGCACGACCGAAGGAGTTGCGTTGGCAAAGGACGCGGAGCAACTCGGCTGCCGCGGGCTCATGGTCCTGCCGCCCTACGTTTATCGCGGCGATTGGCGGGAAATCTCCTACCACTTCCGCGAGATCATTCGGGCGACCGGGTTGAGCTGCATGCTCTATAACAATCCGATCGCCTATGGAACCGACGTAATCCCAGCTCAAATGGCCGAGCTTTGCGACGAGCCGAACCTTCACGCGGTTAAGGAATCGAGCACCGACGTGCGCCGCATCACCGGCATCCGCGAAGTGCTCGGCGATCGACTGACAATCTTCGTGGGCGTCGATGATGTGATCGTTGAAGGGATCGCCGCCGGAGCGACGGGCTGGATCGCTGGCCTGGTGAATGCTCTGCCCGAGGAATCGGTCGCCCTTTACGAGATGGCGATGGGCGGCAGCCCGCAGACCCGAGCGCTGTATGAGTGGTTCCTGCCGCTGCTCCGTCTCGATACCGTGCCCAAGTTTGTCCAGCTCATCAAGCTGGTTCAACAGGAAGTCGGTCTCGGATCGGAGCGTGTCCGCCCGCCGCGGATGGAACTCGTCGGTGAGGAGCGCGAAGCTGCCCTCGCCATCATCCGGCATCAGCTTGCCAATCGGCCCTAAGCGCACATGGCACGGTATCTCGGCATCGACGTGGGAACGAGCGGCGTCAAGGCGCTGCTCATCGATGAGTGCGGCGCAGTGCGCGCCAGTGCCCATGCCGAGGTGCCGTTTGCCACTCCGAAGCCGGGCTGGTCCGAGCAAGACCCCCACGACTGGTGGTCGGCCACGGAGCGATGCCTAGCCGAGATTGGCGAGGCTCCGGACGCCATCGGCCTGACCGGGCAAATGCACGGCTCCACCTTTCTCGACGAACGAGGCGAGGTGATCCGCCCGGCGCTTCTATGGAACGATCAGCGGACCGCGGCTCAAGTCGAGGCCATCGAACGCACGGTGGGCTCCAAGAGGATTCGGCAGATCACCGCTAACCCGCCGCTCACCGGATTCCAACTCCCGAAGCTCCTTTGGCTGCGCGATGTGGAACCCGCGGCGTTCGCACGCGTGCGCCAGGTGTTGCTCCCTAAGGACTACATCCGCTACCGGCTGACCGGCACCTACACCACTGAAGTCAGCGATGCCAGCGGTACGGGTGCGTTCAACGTGGCCGAGCGATCATGGTCGCCCGAGGTGTTTCAGGCTCTCAAACTCGATCCTACGTGGTTCCCAGCCTGTCACGAGTCTGATGTCATCAGCGGCGACTGGAAGGGCATCCCCGTGGTTGGCGGCGGTGGCGATCAAGCCGCGGGAGCCGTGGGAACCGGGGCGGTGGTCCCGGGCCTCATCAGCGTCAGCCTCGGAACGAGCGGCGTGGTCTTCGCCGCTCAGGATGATGCCGCGTACGACCCCGCGGGAGCAACCCACACGTTTTGTCACGCCAACCGCTCATGGCACCGGATGGGCGTGATGCTCAGCTGCGGCGGCGCACTTCGGTGGTTTCGCGACGTGTTCGCGCCGGGGATGAGCTACGACGAAATCGCCGCCATGGCGGCCACGGTCGAATCCGAGGGGGTCGTATTCCTTCCGTATCTCGCTGGCGAGCGTTGCCCGTGGAATCGATCCGATCTGACCGGGGCATTTGTCGGCTTAACCCTCGCCCACGGCATGCCCCACCTTGCCCGAGCGGTGTTCGAGGGGATCACGATGGGCATCGCTGACGCGCTGGACGCGGTGTCGCCGGGCGTGAAGCCGGATCGGCTGCGAGTCACCGGAGGCGGCGCGCGGGGGGCGTTCTGGCGACAGATGCTCGCCGATATGACGGGTGTTCCCGTGGTTACGCTCGCGGTCGATGAGGGCCCGGCTTACGGAGCGGCGCTGCTTGCGGGCGTCGGGGCCGGGCGGTGGAAAACCGTCATTGAGGCCACGGCCGAGGTCGTGCGCGAAACCGAAACAACCTTGCCGAAACGCGACCTCGGCGAGCTACTCGCGCGCCAGCGAAGCACCGTACGTGCCCAGATCGGCTAGGATTTCCTCGACCAGTTGCTCGGGGGTTTGGGTTGCATCGAGCACGCGCCAGCGCTCGGGCTCGCGATCTGCTTCGGCTCGGAATCCTTCCCGCACTCGGCGGTGGAACTCGATCGGCTCACGATCCAGGCGGTCGGGATCTTTGAGGCGCCCCAATCCAACCTCGACCGGCAGGTCGAGCAGGTACGTGCGGTCGGGCACGAGACCCGCGGTGGCGAGCCAGTTCAGGCGACGAAGCTCTTCGATGTCCATTCCCCGGGCGTGGCCTTGATACACGACCGTCGAGTCGGCGTGGCGGTCGCATAGCACGATCCGATGCTCCCCCTCTCCTCGATGGACAGTCGTGTCCGAGGGGTCGGGTGGTTGAGGGACGCTCGACCTCACGTGGCCCGACTCAAGAAATGGCCGAATGATCCGCTCCACATGCTGAGCTCGATCCGCGAGGAACAGGAATAGCTCGGCATGAGGGTGGATGTCGCCACCGTGCAACAGAATGTCGCGGATCGCCTTGCCGACTTCCCCTGCCCCCGGTTCTCGGGTGGAAAGCACCGCGTGGCCGCGCGCCCGCAGTCGCTCGGCGACCATCGCCAGAACCGTACTCTTGCCCGCGCCTTCGGGCCCCTCGAATGTGATGAACACGTCTCATTGTGGCCACACCGTAAACTGGCGGGTATGAGCGAGCAACTGCGCGAGCTTGCCCAAGCCGCCTCGACGTGCCGGGCGTGTCCGCTGGCCGAGCGGCGGCGCAACGTGGTGTTTGGCGAGGGTAATCCGTCGTCGCCGCTCGTGCTAGTTGGCGAAGGCCCTGGCGACAACGAAGACGCCACCGGGCGGCCGTTCGTCGGACGGGCCGGGCAGCTGCTCGACAAGGCGCTCGCCGACAACGGCCTTTCTCGGGACGACGTGTACATCTGCAACACGGTCAAGTGCCGGGCCGCGGATTGGAGCACGGGCAAGCCGCAGAACCGCGCTCCCTTGCCCGAAGAGGTGACGGCCTGTCGGCAATGGCTGGTGCCACAACTCGCCGCCATCGCCCCCAAAGTGATCCTCTGCATCGGGGCACCAAGTGCGAAGAACCTGATCCGGAAGGACTTCAAGATCACCGCTGAGCGGGGTAAGTACTTCCCATCGGAGTTCGCGAAGACCGCGATCGCCACCCTCCACCCCGCCTACATCCTGCGCAATCAGTCGGCTTCGAACGACGGCGGGTACGGCTTGCTCGTGGCGGACATCGCGAAGGCGTGGGACACCGCCCAGCGGCTGCTAGCCAAGACCTCCGCGCCAACCGAGCCATCCTCGCAAACCGAACCCCAGACGACGCTTTTCGAGTGACTACTCGCGCAGATCGACCCGGAAGTTGCCGAGCGTCCTACCGCCCGTCGCCCGGAAGAGGATCAGCAGCTTGTCGGGCTCGCCCACTTCCGCCAGTGCATTCGTAGGGTCGCCGAACAGCACCTCGTTCGTGAATCCATTCGCGGGGGCGATGTCCTTGAAGAAGTCCTTCAGCGAGGCTTGCTGAAACGCGAGCGTGTTTCCCTTACTGTCGATGATCTGCAACTTGTCCATTCCGGTCCCGAACGGAGATTGCGCGCGCGTTCCTAGATTGCGGATCTCGACCGTGGCCCTGAAGCCAGGCCCCCTTCCAAAGGGATTGGGCGCGGGTGCAACCTTGGTGACCCGTACGCGCCACGTTCCATTGCTGAGCCAATCGCCAAGTTTGCCTTCGGCAGCCTCGACTTGATTCCGGCCCGCCGCGGGGGTGAAGGTGATGCTGACCCCACTTGCGGAGCGAGCGACCGACGCTCCCGCCGCCTTGAGCGCATCTTCCGAAACGAACACTTTGCCATTGCGCACAATGGCGGCAGAATCGGGTTTGCCGTTGACCGTTACGCGCAGATTCTGGAAGGACACCGCGACGACGGCGAGTGAGACAAGCGAGACAATGAGGCAGGGACGACAACGCATGATCATTTATGCCGACGAAGCCGACTGAGAATAAGCTTCATCGGGTTCAATAGTCGGGTTCTGCCATGTTCTTCAACAAGTTCCCGCACCGCGCCAACTACACCTTTGCCAGCGCTTACGACGGCACCAGCGGAGTCCTCGCGGTCGGAAACCGAAGACTTACTGCTGAGGTCACGGAGTTCGGCGAGGGCATCACGAACCTCCACATACACGGCAAGGGCCTGCGGCCGAAGCGTCATCTCGCGCACTTAACCCCGCCACCGGTTTCCGCAAAGCGTCGAACGAAGGTCAAGGGCGCATTCGACGCGACCCTTGGCGGTGTGCTGAAGACCGTCGCTGGCGCAGGCTTTGGCATGTGCGCCGACGCCTACCTTTTTCAGTTCGACGTCGAGGACGGCGCGCTCTTCTACGGGATGGGCGAGAAGACGTTCAACCGCCTGGAACTCAGCGGGTTGCGCTCGAAGTTCTACAACACTGACGTCTGGAGCGACTTCCACTTCACCCAGTGGCTGGATCACCCCAGCGATCCGCCCTACCTCTCGATCCCTTATCTAGTTGTCCGCGAAGGCGATCGGTACGTCGGCATCCTGCTGAATACCGCGTGGCCCGCGTTCATGGAGACACCTGGCATGGACGAGGAGCGGGTCTTCGTCGAGTGGCAGCGCACGAGCCCACACCTCACGATCGGCGCTATGGGGGGCGAAGTCGACCTTTGGATCATCGAAGGACCGACGCTCGCTGAGGTCACCCGCAAATACCAGCAACTCGTAGGCACCACACCGCTGCCGCCGGCTTGGGCGCTGGGCTACCACCAATCCCGCTGGGAATATGCGGGCGAAGCCGACCTGCTCGACCTCGACGCCAAGTTCGCTGAGCATCGCATCCCGTGCGATGGCCTGTGGCTGGACATCGGCTACATGGATGGGTTCCGGGTGTTCACCACCGACCGTGAGCAGTTCCCGACTGGAGTTGAGACGGTCGCCAAGAAGTTGAAGCGCAACCGACGCAAGCTCGTGCCGATTCTTGACCCGGGGATCAAGCGAGAGGAGGGCTTCGCGGTCTACGACGAGGGTCTGCAGCAGGATGTGTTCTGCCTCAGCCCGGAGGGCCGTCCCTACGTCGGCATGGTCTGGCCCGGCGAGACCGTGTTTGCTGACTTCACGTTGCCGAAGCCTCGCCGATGGTGGTCCGATCATGTGAAGCAGTTCGGATTGTCGGGATTCGACGCCGCGTGGATCGACATGAACGACCCTTCGACGGGCCCGGTCGATCCTACCGACATGCTGTTCAACAAGGGGCGCGAGCCTCACTTCATGCACCGCAACGAGTACGCGCTGGGCATGCAGATGGCGACCTACGACGGGTTCCGACGCGCCCGGCCGACCAAGCGTCCGTTCCTGCTCTCGCGCTCGGGATCGGTGGGTACGGCCCGCTACTCGGCCATCTGGACGGGCGACAACGTCGCCAACTACTTCTATCTGCGCTCGTCGATCCCGACAACGTTGAATCTATCGCTCAGCGGCGTGCCCTTCAATGGACCCGACATGGGCGGATTTGGCGGCGAGCCAACCGATCAGCTGATGACCGACTGGTTCAAGGCCGGTTTCCTCTTTCCGTTCTTCCGCAACCACTCGGTGAAGGAGAGTCGCCGCCGCGAGCCGTGGACGTTCGAAGGGGCCACATTCGGCACGCTGAGGCGCTACATCCAGCTTCGCTACAAGTTCCTGCCGTACCTCTACAACCTGTTCATGGATCAGGAGACCCAGGGTGACCCGATTCTGAGGCCGCTAATCTACCACTACGACGAAGCTCGATTCGCCAAGCTGGACGACCAGTTCCTTGTCGGCGACGCAATCATGCAGGCACCGCTCGTGAACGAAGAGCGAACGCGCGAAGTTGAGTTTCCGAAGGGCAGCTGGTACGACGCGCGCCGAGGCGATTGGGAACGCCACGCCTCGACCCGCGTGACCCCAGACCACGCCGAAACGCCACTGTACTTCCGCAACGGGGCGATCGTGCCCACGCTGCCTGGTATGCCGACCGACAATCGAAAGAACCTCCGGCGGGTTGAGGTTCATCTCTTCCTCGACCCCGAA
This sequence comes from Methanoregulaceae archaeon, assembly GCA_020850325.1. GTDB lineage: Bacteria > Armatimonadota > Fimbriimonadia > Fimbriimonadales > Fimbriimonadaceae > JANJUB01. Next base: position 260,544 of record JADZEW010000016.1, on the reverse strand, counting down.
GCACCCGGCCACGCCGACTACACCTATCGGGCCGACGACGGTGAGACCTTCGGCTACCGCAAGGGCAAGCGCTCTTCGCTTCACATCGACGTGAAGTGGACGAGCAAGGCGGTGACCATCGTTACGCATATGCCCGAGGAGGGTTATGGCGAAATCCACGCCGACTTCGTGATCCACGGCGGACTCGAACACGTAAGCCTGAACGGCGAGGCTCATGCAACGGAACCGGTGCGAGTCGTGCTCACCGGACGTCCCCTCACGGTAAGGCGAGTCTCCTAATGTTCACCGGGATCATTCAATCGACAGGCAAGATCAGCGGACGCACGGACCGGCAGTTGATGGTCTCGGCACCTGGGCTGCGGACCTGGGAGCCGTGGGTCATCGGCGAGAGCGTGGCGATCAACGGCTGCTGTTTGACCGTGGTCGAGGAACTCCGCCAAGTGCTGACGTTCGATATCAGCGACGAGACCTGGCGACGCACCAACTTAGGCGAGCTCGAAGTGGGCCAGAAAGTAAATCTGGAGCGGGCCATGCGCCCGAGCGCGCGCCTTGGCGGACACATCGTGCAAGGCCATGTGGACGCCGTCGGCACGGTGGCCGCCATTGACGAGACCGAGGGCGGGACGGTGTTCCGCTTCCGCGTAGGTGACGGCTTGGGACGGTACTTCATCGATAAGGGATCCGTTGCGGTCGACGGGATCAGCTTGACGGTAGTCGAGCCGGAAGGCGACGAGTTCTCGGTCTGGATCATCCCGCACACGAAAGCCGCGACCAACCTGGGTGATCGAGCGGTAGGACAATCGGTCAACATCGAGTTCGACGTGATCGCTAAGTACGTCGAGAAGTTGCTCGGAGCCTATCGTTGATCGACTGGGATGCCTATTTCGGCGCGATGCGCACGATGCGGCTACACCCGTTCTATGAAGAGCTTGCGAAGCATCTGCCCGAGCACGGCCACGCGCTGGAACTAGGCTGCGGAGCTGGCCAAGGCGCGGAGTTCTTCGCCGACCGCGGATGGACCGTGGCGGCCTACGACATCGATCCTCGCGCGATCGAGGCTACGTGCGAGAGACTAGCGGGGCGCCCCGGAGTCGACGTCGTCACTGCCGACATTACGATGATCGACTTCCCACATACCGACGCCATCACCGCCGGATTTGTGCTCTTCCTGCTGGATGGGGATGGGTTTGCGCGGGTTTGGACGAAGATCGGGGAGGCGTTGCGCCCCGGTGGTCTGTTGCTTGCGCAGTTCTTGGGACCGAACGACGATTGGGCCGCTCGGGGCTGTCTCTCTCACCCGTCCGCGGAGATCGATCAGCTCCTGAAGGGCTACGACGTGTTGCACCGGGAAGAGGTCGAGCGCGACGGGAAGACGGCTTGGGGTGAATCCAAGCACTGGCACGTTCACCACGTCATCGCGCGCAAGCCGTCGTGAGTGGCCGGAGCCTCGCCGGACCCATAATAGGATCATGAGCGACCTCATGCACGAGATTGCCGCCCTCTCGGACGCCGAAGCCATCGAGATCACCGAGCGGTACGGGGCCCACAACTACCATCCCCTCCACGTAAACCTCGTCCGCGCGGACGGCGTTTACGCATGGGACGGCTCCGGCAAGCGGTATCTCGACTGCATCGGCTCGTACTCGGCGGTGGCGAACGGTCACCTCAGCCCGTTCATTATCGGCGTGATCAAGCAGCAGATGGAGAAGATCACGCTCACCAGCCGAGCGGTGTACACCAGCGAACTCGCGGTGTTCTTGAAGGAGGTCTGCGAGTTCACGAACATGGACATGGCGTGCCCGATGAACACGGGGGCCGAGGCCGTCGAAACCGCGATCAAGTTTGCCCGAAAGTGGGCGTACACCATCAAGGGCGTCTCCGCCGATCGAGCGGAGATCATTGCGGCCGACGGCAACTTCCATGGTCGCACGACCACGATTATCGGATTCTCGACCGAGGCGCAATACAAGGAGCACTTCGGACCGTTTACGCCCGGCTTCTTGTCGGTTCCGTTCGGCGACCTTGCCGCTATCGAAGCCGCGATAACGCCCAACACCGCCGCGATCCTGCTTGAGCCGATCCAGGCGGAAGGCGGCATCCTGTTCCCGCCCGATGGGTTCATGGCCGACCTGCGCAAGTTGTGCGATCGCCATCGCGTGCTGCTGATTTGGGATGAAATTCAGACGGGCTTCTGCCGGACGGGCAAGCGCTTTGCCTGGGAACACGAAGATGCCAAGCCCGACCTCATGTGTCTCGGCAAGGCACTCGGCGGCGGCATCATGCCCGTGTCGGCGGTCGTGGGCAGCCGAGAGGTGATCGGCGTGTTCAAGCCGGGAGATCATGGTTCGACCTTCGGCGGAAACCCGCTCGCCGCAGTCGTCGCGATCGCGGCGATGCGCGAAATGACCAAGCTGGATTTGGCGGGTGCCTCGGCGCGGCAGGGCGAGAAGTTGAAGCAGGCGTTGATCGGCCTGAATCACCCAGCGGTTGAAGAGGTCCGCGGGCGGGGATTGCTGGTTGGCCTCCAGGTTCACGGAGACACCGACACCAAGCGGCTTACCGAGGCGTTCTTGCAGGAGGGAATCCTGACCAAGGAGACCCGCTCCCACACGTTCCGCTTTGCCCCTCCGCTGACGATTGACGATCATGAACTGGGGGCCGCGATCGGGGCAATCTCGCGGGCGCTCAGCGTGTGCGGCTAGCGGACGGCACCCGCGCGGGTGAGGCGCAACCCATACCGGCCATGGCGGGTATACCCATCGGAGTGCTTGAGGTTCGCCATCTCGTTAAAGAATACAAGTCTTTCCGGGCGGTGGACGACCTCTCGTTTACGATTCACCCTGGTGAGATCGTTGGGCTACTCGGCCCCAACGGGGCGGGGAAGACGACCGCATTGCGTTGCATGGCGGGCATCCTGCGGCCCACCAGCGGCCAAGTCCTGATCAACGGCCACGACTTGTTGCTGGACCAGGCTCGGGCAAAGTCAGGTCTCGCATTCGTCCCCGAACTTCCCTCACTGTATGAACTCCTCACCGTTGAGGAGCACATGAAGTTCGTCGCGATGTGCTTCGACACGCTCGATGTTTACGAGGCGCTCCTCGAACCGCTGTTGAAACGCTACAACCTGATGGACAAGCGCAACCAGTTGGTGGCGACGCTCAGCAAGGGCATGAAGCAAAAGTTGGCGATCGCCTGCGCCCTCGTCCACCGGGCGAATGTGTTCATGTTCGACGAGCCGATCATCGGGATCGATCCCGCTGGCGTGGTCGAAGTCAAGGACGAGTTTCGTCGTGCGAAGGACGGCGGCGCCGCGGTCCTTGTCTCCACCCACCTCCTCGACACCGCCGAAAAGCTGTGCGACCGCGTGATCATTCTCGCCAAAGGCAGGAAGATCGCCGAGGGCACGCTCGCTCAGTTGCAGAGTCAGTTCGGTATGGAGGGCCGAAGCCTCGAGGATGTGTTCCTCGAACTTACCGATGAGCCCCGCCAAACCGCTCCTGTATTTGACATTTAAGACGGTGGCGAATGGGTTCAAGCGAGCTCTGACCACCCCACGTCGCCTGATCAGCGTCGTGTTCGTGATCGGCTACTACTTCCTCATTTTCGTGCGGCCGGCGCTCGGCACGCAGAGTCCTCAAACGGCCGCCCTTCCCCCGGGAATGACGACCCTAGAGTTTCCGCCGCTGGCCGTGATCGACGGCGTGGCGTTCGGGTTGTTCTCGGTGTTGTCGCTGCTCATGCTGGGTGGGGTGATGAGCGCCAACGCCACGTTTCGACCCGCGGACGTCGATGTACTCTTTTCGACCCCGCTGTCACCCAAGGTCGTTCTCACTTTTCGCATCCTCCGCGACTACCTGCTGACCCTCTTCGTGCCGCTGCTTATCGCGATCTTCGGCCTGCGTCCGGCGAAGCTGGGCTGGGAGGCGATCTTCCGCGACATGCCGAACCCAGAGTATTCAGGGATGGCGCTGCGGTTCATGATCATCTCGTGGCTGCTGATGTCTCTCACCTGGGTAGTGATCTCGCACGCGGTCACGCTCTGGGTCAACCGCACCGATCGCGGCGCAGATCGGCGGCGGCGCATCTTTGGCTTCTCGCTGGCGGGGTTCGCGCTGACGGTGGTCGGTTATCTTGCGTGGCGCTTCACCATGGTCGCGTCGGCGGGTGACGCGCTCGCCATCACCCATACGCCAGGCTTACGCGTGGTGTTCTTTACGGCGACGATGGCGACTCAGATGACGATGGCCCCGTTCACTCCCGATGGCCCCCTCTACGCGGTTCTGGGCGGCGGCGGGATGATCGCGATCATCGGCGCGTTCTATGTACTCGCCCTGCGCCAGGCACCGCACCTCTACGACATCTCTGCAGTGCGAGTCGCCGCCACCTCGAAGACTCAAGAGCTGCAAAGAAGCGGCGACGTTACCGGCATTCTCGCTCAGCAGGCGCGCGAAGGCAAGTTCAAGGGGTTACGGCTTGGATTCGTATCTCGAATGAAGATGACCGGCCCGCGGGCGCTCATCTGGAAGGAACTTCTCCTCCAGCCCCGGACGATGATCAGCTTCGTCGTTCTGTTCGCTTTGGTTGGGATCATGCTCAGCCTCGTCCCGGCGCTCGCGCCGAATCGGCGCGGAAACATCGGCTGGCTACTTGTGATCATGCAAGGAACGACCGTCTTCATGGTCACGATGGCCCTAGCGCAAACCGGTTTCATGGAGGTCCTCAGAAGGGTCGATCTGCAGAAGCCGCTGCCCTTCCCCCCCTGGGTGACGGTTTCCGCGGAGATCGTGTCGAAGTCGATCCTCGGCATTCTCGTATGCTGGGGCGGGGCGCTGGTGGCGGTCGTCCTGCGGCCGATGTTGTGGCCGCACGCCCTCGCCTCTGGTCTGGCGATCCCGGGCTTCTCGGTAATGCTCAGTGCATGCGTGTTCTTGATCACGATGCTCTTCCCAGACATGGACGATGCGAGTCAGCGCAATCTGAGGGGGCTGATGATCATGCTCTCGATCGCGATCGCCGGTCTCTTTCCCATGCTCGCTTTCGCCGGGGTCGTCGCGCTGGGCACTCCGCCGTACGTAGGCGGCTTTGTCGCGGGAACCCTGTCGTTGGCGATTGCGTTTGGGCTCAATGTGCTCTCAGGACGGCTGTACGCGAGCTTCAATCCGTCGGAGTAGGCCCAGATTGGTACAATTCACTGGGCTCGGGCACTCCGAGTCCATCCGTAGGGTTGTACATTCTGCGCGAGAACTAACGTGAAACTTCATAAGGAACACAAAATCGCGATCGGATTCGTGGCCCTAGCCGCTGCAGCCTACTTTGGCTACAACGGCTATGCGGCCTACACGATCGACAACGTCAAGTTCGCGCCGATTAAGCCCGGGCGGGTGAACATCGTCGGCATCGACACGAGTAAGGGCTACCGGATCATCGTCGCCAACCAGATCGCGCAACTTGTCCAGGGTGGAGTCGACGAGTTTGGCGCACCGGACTTCACCGAGGCGGACTCGAACTCAAATCAGAAGCGCCGCGTGCCGCTGCGCGAGATGATGCAAGTGCTGCAGGGGGACGAAGTCGCCCTGGGCAAGTTCATCACCGGCATGAGCGAGCAGCTGCGGCAGATCGAAATGCCGACGCAGGAGATCTACTGGACGACCGATGATGTCCAGAAAGCGCTCGACGGTGACGAAGCGCTCAAAAAGAAGCTGGAGTCGGATCTCAATATGCGGTTGGATGGCACCCCGCTCGATCAGATTCGGATGCGTTCGATTCAAAACGGCATCGTGCTGAAGTGCCGAATCCCCGTCGAGGTGCCGGTCGAGGGTGAAGTCAGAAGGCTGGTCGGCGAGGTGCTGATTCCTTACCGTCCCCGTTTCATCGAGGACCTCGAGAAGCGCTACGAGCAACAGTTCGACCTGACCGCGGAGAAGGTGAAGGGTTATTACTTGGAGTTGGCCGGCGAACTCGCCGCCAACCCTAGTACCGCCGAGGATATCGCCCGTAGCCTGCGGACGCGCATTGACCAACAAGCCCTTCAAAGCCGCTACACACCGAAGCCCCTTACTGACTTGCTTTCGACGGCCCGAATCTTGCTTAATGACTCATTCATCGAAAAGGCGAGCTTTTCGGAACAGGCGGGTCCAGAAGGCAAGCCGATTTTCGACGTTCAACTCGACGTTACGGACGAAGGTCGCCAGCGTTTATGGCAGTTTTCTCGCAAACAGAAGGGGACTCAGCTCCTTCTTGTCGTGGATGGCATCGCAATTGCGGCACCTCGCGTGCGGGGAGAAATCACCCAGCCTAACGTAACCATCAGACAGATTCCAGATCGTGGCCTCGTGGAGGATGCGGTCGAACTCATCAACTCGCTCAGGAAGAACTAAATGAAGAAACCGTGGATTAGTATCGGCGCCCTTGCGCTCGCCTTCGTCGTTGTGGGGTGCGGTAAGTCCGGCTCGTCAGAGTACAAGCCAGTCGCGCCCAAGGGGCCCGAACCCGCGAATGTAAAACCAGGCGAGGAGGCTACGTTGTTCCCGCTCGTGGTCGGCAACAACTGGTCGTACGACTCGACTACGGAGACCCTAAGCCCATCCGGCGTCATCAACACGCCTGCGTCCATCAAGCTTGAGGTCAAAGACGTCAAGCCGATCGACGGCGGTGGCACGAGGGCAACCATCGAGGTCTTCAAGGGCGAAGTCTTGCAGGACCGTCAGATCTGGGTTTCGAAGAGCGACGGTCTGTTCCAAGAGCAGATCGGTCTCGACAAACCGCAGCGTCCGCAGCCTGCCCAGCTTACGCTCCCCTTCCCGGTCGAAGTCGACAAGGTTGTGACTTGGAAGGGTAAGACCTTGAGCGCACTCGGCGCAAATGTCGAAGTCAACCAAGAGGTCGTCAACAAGGGAGCCGAGGATGTGGACACGATTGTCGGTATGCTGAGTGCTTATCGGGTCGAGACCACCCAGAAGTTCAGAGTTCAGAACAACGATGTTGTTGTGACAAACATCTCGTGGTGGGCACCGAAGATCGGACTCGTACGGTATCGACAAGACGTCAAGGCCGATGGACGCAGTGTTCAGGCCCAGACGCTGATGCTGAAGCAGTACACGGTCAAATAGCGACGGAGGAACGATGGCGAGATTGAGGCGATGGTGTTGGTGGCCCCTGATGGGGTTGGTGGTTGTGGGTTGTCAGGGTGAGCCTGCCAAGTCAACAACCGATGAGACACCGAAGAGCGAGCCCGTCGCAACCCAAACCGAGACCCCGGCGGAACCCGTAAAGGAAGTTCCGGCGGGGCTTCGCCATGCCGGGTTCGACTACTACGGGCTTGGTGGCGACAAAGCCCCCACTCTTGAGGTTAAGTCGTCGGGATCGGTGAAAACGGGCGGGCAGAAGTTCACCCTGGAGAACGCCACGGATACCACCGCGACCTACATTCAAGAGTGGACCGGGGACCTTTCCCAGAACGGCAGCACCCGCCTGCAAGTGACCGATAAGGGCGTCTTCGGCATCGAGGCCCAAGGGAACAAGATCGACCCACCTCAGCTCGAAATGCCCGCTGATCCGAAGGCTGGCTTCGCTTGGACGAGCAAGGCAAAGATCGAGTTGGGTGGAGGATCGATCGACTCCACCGACAGCAAGATCATCGGGGTCAAAAAGATTAAGCTCGGCGGTAAGGACATCGAAGTGCTGGTTGTCGAGCGCGTTTCTAAGGCCAAGCTGCCTGATCCCACCGGGAAGGTCGTCGACCAGACGCTCAAGTCGGTGGAGCACTACCAGAAGGGCGTTGGCGCGGTTCGCGTGGAAGTAACGGTGTCGGGCAAGGGCGTGCCGACCAATACGTTCACGATGGAGGCGAAGCTATGATTGCGTTGCTGGCGATGGTCGCGATGTCCACCAACGTGGCGGAGTTCTTCCCTCTCAACCCCGGTGACAGCTGGGAATATGTCACCGAAGGGGCCGGAGGCGCGATGCGCGTTGTCAACCGGGTCCAGCCCAAGCGGCCAGTGGGCGACCATGAGGCTTACCCGATGCAGATGATCCTGAATGGCCAGGTCATGGGCACGACGTACTACATGGTCAAGGACAACTCCGTCTATGTCGTCGCTTTTGACATCAAGCGACCGTTCTTTGAACCTAGGAGGATGCTCACGGTCGAAGAGAAGACCGTCAAGTGGGATTACCAGCTTGAAGAGGACCTGATGCCGGTGAGCGTATCCAACCAGGCGACGCTTCGCGGCAAGCGCAAAGTGCTCGACCGTGAGGTCGACATTCTGGAGCTCAAAGTCGAGGCCATCCTTGGCGATCCGAAGGGAGTTCACGAGAAGCTGAATCAGACGTTCTTGTACGGACGCGGACTCGGGATGGTGGAGATGCAGGAAGAGCGGCGGGTTAACAAGAACTCGTTCAAGCGCAAGATGAAGCTCGCCAAGTTCACTCCCGCCGCCAGCGAGGGCAGTGGCCGCCCGTAAAGTGCTGACCGGAATCTTGGTCACGCTGACTCTGGCGGGTTGCCGTCCGGGCGGTGATCAGGGCATCACCATTGCCACGGCGGTGGAGTTGCTTCCAGACGCCTTGTATCAGCCTCAGGCCACGTTGAACTACGGCGGAACGCCCATTGTCGTGGAGATGAAGCGTGAGGCGGCCGGACAGGAAGTCCGGTTCTTGCTTTCTGCCCACGGAGAGGTCCTCGAGACCGAGGTGTACCGGAGCACGACCTCTGAGTTCTCGCTGGTCTCGATCGACGAGCAGTTCGAGCCGCCGCTTCCGCTGCTCATGTTCCCGATGACGCTTGGCAAGCCGTGGGAATGGACGGGCGAGCTGGTCGCGGGCGGAGTTCGCCACCGAGCCCAGGCGACAATCAGCCCATCGACCGAACAGCTCTTCCTCACCAAGACCGGCGGCGTTGATACCGTCAAGATAGACGTCGATCTGAAGATCGACTCGAAGACTTCTACACCGGCGAAGCGCCATCTGACTTTCTGGTTTGCCCGCGGCAAGGGCATCGTCAAACGCGAAATCGGTACGGCGACCTCCCGCGAGCCGTCCGTGCCCTAGCCGGCCATGGCCAGCCTCATCTCCCCGTCGCGGAGTTTCCCGCTCTCCCGCAAGCTCAGCCACCTTGACTGGTGGATGCTGCTCACGGCTGGATTGCTGATGGGCATGGGATTGATGTCGCTCTACAGCATCGACCACGCCGCCTCCTCGGATTACTTCAAAAAGCAGCTCTTGCGGATCGGAATCGGAGTTGTGCCCTTCCTGATCTTCTGGCTGGTTCGCCCCGACTGGCTGCGTCGCTGGGCGAACGTGCTGTACGTTGTGAACATCGTCCTGCTCGTGCTGGTACTGGTGGCAGGGCGAGCCCGAAACGAGGCTCAGCGCTGGATCGAGATCGGGCCCCTCGACTTTCAGCCAAGCGAACTCGCCAAGCTCCTGATCGCGATCACGGTAGCCACCTACTTCGCCCGCGAGTCGGTCCAAGGCCCAATCGGACTCGGCACGTTTGTCAAGTCGTTTCTTCACGTCGCCATCCCGATGGCGCTGATCTTCAAGCAGCCCCACTTAGGTTCGACCCTCGTCATCGGCGTCATGTGGTTAGCAATGGCTCTGGCCGCTGGAGTGCGGATGCGCTACGTGGTTGGGGCGGTGATCCTGGGGATTGCCGGGCTGACCGCGGCTTACTTCACTCCGGGGGTTCTCAACGACTACCAGCGAGAACGTGTCATCGGCTTGTTCAACCCGGACCCCAAAAAGTCCGGCTATCAGGTGGAGCGCGGATTGGTCGCGATCGGCTCCGGTGGATTGACGGGAAAGGGCTTCCTGAAAGGCGAGCAGAAGAGCCTCCGATTCATTCCAGAGCAGCAGACCGACTTCATCTTCACGGTCATCGGGGAGGAGGGAGGGCTCGTCGGCGGTTTGATCATGCTCACTGTCTTCGGTGCCTTTCTCATGCGCATTTGGCTGATCGTCTTCCAGGGGGCGGATGCGTTCGACCGAATCGTCGCGGCCGGGCTTCTCGCCATGTTTGCGTTTCACCTGACGGCGAACCTCGGGATGGTGCTCAGGCTGCTACCCGTCGTGGGGTTATGGCTTCCCTTTATCAGCTTCGGCGGCACCGCCATTTGGCTGTGCATGGCGAGTGTGGGGCTGCTGCTCAACTTGCGTAGCCGAAGTGACGTCGCCGAGTTTTAGACAAGCTAAATCGGCCGTTTGGGGAAGGACCCGGGTGGATTACCAGGTTTGGGGCCTACTTGCCTTGAAGTTTCACGCGACCCTGTACACTATGTTCAAAGAGGTTGATGATGAAAGCTTCGCTTTTTGTTCTCGCGCTCAGTGCTACGGTGTTGGCACAGGCAAACTTTCAGCTGTTAGTTACCGAGACACCTGCTGGGTCGGTGGGATCTGGGCAATGGGCTGGAGTCAGGCGCTACGACGTTGCTGGAACCGGCGGTGCAGCGAACCTTGGCAATGGGATTGCGGCCGCGATGGTCTCTGACCCAGCCGGGCTGGCTCTGAGCCCGACGGGAGAGTTGTTCGTCGGCAACCGACACGGCAACGCTTCACCAAGCAGCATGTCTCGCTTCAACTACGATAGCAACAGCGACACCTATATCGCGAACGGTACGGTTTCGGGCAACTCGCTCTTCGGAACTCACGGAATCGTCTTTTCCAACGCGGGAGAGCTGTTCGCCACAAACGTCAATGGGCCAGTGTCCCGATTTACGTACGCCGGGGGCGTGGTCAATCCTGACGGGACGCTAGGGTCGGGCCCGAGCCGCGACGCCTTCGTTTCGGCGAATGGGCTCTGGCTCTACGTCACCCAAGGGGTGTCGGGCAACCTGCTAAAGTACGAAGTCGCCACCGGGAATCTGAGCGGAGTCTACAATATCACTGGCTCGGCCGGTTTGCACAACGGCAACTGGCGCGGCAATGAGCTCTTCATCGCCGGCTTCGCCTCCGGTACCGTTCACAGGATCGCGTTTGACGCGAACGGCGACGTGGCAACATCCAGCGTCGTGGCCACCGCAAGCGGCCCCATCAGCTTGGCGTTTAGCCCCGACAACCAAGAGATGTTCGTAGCTGGCCACACGAGCGGCGTCATTGATCGTTTCTCGTTCGGTGGCGGCGGGTGGACTCACGCAGGCACCATCGCGACCGGGGTCAACATGGGCGATGTGCTCGTCGCCGTGCCCGAGCCCGCCTCCATGGTCGCCGTAACGCTGGGCATCGCGGCGATGTTGCGACGACGTCGACGCTAGCCCCGGTTCTCGGAGTCCGCAGGGGTCTTGCTCTTGCGGGCTTCGAGGATCACGCCGATCACGATGAGAAGCACGCCAGCCGCGCCGAAGTAGATCAACACGTCCTTGATCGTCGCAAGGAAAACTGCGCCGATCCAGAGCAGGGCCGCGCCCGCGGTAACGAGAATGCCGAAATAGATGATGCGGTTCTTAGGCATGGGTTGGGCTCCGATGGGCTAACCTATAGCATAACCGTTTTCCGAGAACGCATCATGTCCACTACGACTCCCCTGAACGAACTCATCGAGCAACTTGACCGTGCGGTCGAGATGGAGGACTGCCGCAGCCTCTGCACGTGCGTCAAGGACGCGTTGCACAACATCGTGTCGAGCGGCGATGATATTCTTCCTGCCGAGTTTCTTGAGCCGACTCCTGGCAGTTACGCGCGACGCCTGCTTCACCGCGATCCGAAGGGGCGATACAGCGTGGTGATCATGGTCTGGGGCGAGGGCCAGGGTACAGCGCTGCACGACCATTGCGGGCACTGGTGCGTCGAATGTGTCTACCGGGGGCAGATCAAGGTGGTCTCCTATTCCAAGCAGAGCGAGGAAGGCGATCGCTTCCGATTCTCGCCCGAAACCGAAGTCACGGCCGGGCTCGGCGACGCAGGCGCGCTGATCCCGCCGTTCGAGTATCACACCATTGCGAATGCGCTCGACACCCCCGCGGTGACCATCCACGTTTACGCCGAGGAACTTGAGTGGTGCTACATCTTCCAGCCCACCGAGAATGAGGGCGAGTACCAGCGGGTGCGCCGCGATCTCTGCTACTCCGAGTGAAGCTCGTTCCCGGGCTCCTCGTCGCGGTTTTCCTCGCCGCCTTGGCCTATGCGCCTAAGGTGCTGTTGCCGAACCTGACCATCAGCCCCTTGCTGACCGTCATCTTGCTCGGGATGGTGATCGCGAGCCTCATGCAGCTTCCGTTCACCTGGAAGCCCGGACTCCAGCTCGCTCAGAAGCCGATCCTTCGGTGGGGGGTCGCCGGATTGGGGTTCAAGCTGAGTCTGCAGGAGCTTGCCTCCATCGGCGGCTCCGCGCTGGTTGTCGTCGTGGTATCGACGGTGGCCGCGTTGGCGTTCGGCTGGTGGCTGGGACGACGGGTTGGGCTTCCCGACAAGATGAACCTGCTGCTGGGCGTCGGTGGAGGCATCTGCGGCGCTTCGGCGATTGTCGCGGCGGACACCGTGGTCCAAGGCGAGCAGAGCGACTCGGCGCTGCCATTGGGAATCATCACCCTCGTAGGGACCGTGGGCATTGTGGTGTATCCACTGCTGGGCAATGCGCTCAATCTGAGCCCCTTCGTCTACGGAGTGTGGAACGGGGCAAGCCTGCACGAAATGGCCCAGGTGATCGCCGCCGGCAATGCGATTCCCGATGCGATCAGCCCATCGACCGTCACCAAACTCGCCCGAATCTGCCTCTTGGCCCCGGTGGTGTTCTATCTCGGCTGGATGCTCCGCAAGAAGGAGCAGAATGTCGGCGAGGCGAAGGTGCCGTTGGTGCCGTGGTTCTTGGTTGTGTTCGTGCTGCTAGCTGCGTTCCGGACTCTCGTCGAGGTGCCGAAGTCCACGGCCAAGCTCGTGGAAGACCTCGACCTGTTCGTCTTATGCGTTGGCATGGCCGGGGTGGGGTTGTTCAGCGACTTCCGGCAGATCGTCCGCGCGGGAGTCAAGCCGATTTTGGTCGGCGTGGGACAGTGGGTGTTCTTAGCCGCGCTGGCCCTTGCCCTAACGCTGATCTTCTGCAAGTAAGCCAGCAATAGTGCGGAACTGCCCGGCCGCTGATTGTGGATTTTGGCTCTTGGCGAGGGTGTAAATGCGAAGACGTGGTTTCACGCTGATGGAGTTGTTGACCGTGATGGGGATCTTGGCGATCCTCTACGCGACCTTCGTGCCCGCGATTATCGCCGCTCGGGGCTCGGCCAATCAGTACCACGCGCTGCAGACCATCCGTCAGCTGGGTCCGGCGCTCAACATGTACGTCTCCGATCACGACGAGCGGTACATGATTCCCTTCCACGGCCAGATGGACGGCACGGTCGCTTGGTTCGGAAGCCGGCTCAGCACGGATTCGAAGTGGCTGCCCGAGGGTGGCATCCTCGCGCCCTACACCGGTGACAAGATCGCGAAGGATCCGACCCACCAAGCGAGGGCTTGGATGGGCGATGGTTCCGGCTTCGGCTACAACTGGGGCACACTGGGCTCGGCCGCCCACGTCTACAACGACGGAACCAGCCACTTGGATGAACCTGCGTCCTCCTCGGAATTGAGCGACCCAAGCCAGATGGTCGCGTTCGCGACCAGTGCCTACTACTTCGCCTCATGGTTCGGCGGCGATGGCCAAGCATACGACTATGGCTACATCGACCCGCCTTTCATTTGGCACGGAGCACCCACCATCGACTGCCGCCACCAGGGCAAGCGCCGGGTAAACATCGAAGCGCAATCGCTCGAATCCGAGGGACTCGCGCTGCTGCAGTTCGCGGACGGATCGGTTCGCTCGCTGCGACTGGGCGAAATTCGCAACCAATTTTTCGTCCGCCAGCATCGCGATTAGGCTCAACTTCGGCTAAGATGCAAGTATGAGCCTTGCACGTCGCTTGCTCGTTGTGGTTTCGATTGCCGTGATTGCCGCCTGCGGCGGCAGCGGAGGAGATGGTCTCACCGGTGGAGGCGGGGGCGGAGGCGGCACCGGCCGGACCGCCAACGAAGGGGCGAAGCTCACCTTCGTGAGATCGATGGGCACCCAGATGAACACCTGGCGTGCGCTTCCGCGCGCCCAGCGACATGCCAACCTGGTGGCTTGGGCTAAGGCCAGTCCGCTGGTCCAAGATGCAGGCGTTGAGCCATCGACCGACAACGTGTGGATCCTGTACAAGGATGGCGATGGCACGATGTATATCGACAACCGCACACCGAGTCCAGCACCGATCGCCTCCCAGGCACAGTCACAGATTCGAAAGAACGATGTCCCTGGTGCAGTCAAGGCAACGGTGATCTGGTCCCTCGAGGATGGCCTGTTCGAGGACAGCACCGAGGGTATTCGTCTCGACCTGAACAACTACGGCTACACGGCGACGCGTTTGGTCAAGCCGACGATCGAGCAACTTCTCAGCGCCATCAACGGTTCGGGAGTCCTCTTCTGGCAAGCCCACTCCGGGATTTGTCGTGACAAGTTCGGGGACCAGATTCGCACACGGTATGCGATCAACATTGGGATGGACGCGACCGTCGCGTTGGGGCAAGGTGCGTACAAGCCCTACCGTGAAGCTGGCGAGTTACTCTTGGTGGCTCGCGAGATCATTCTTCCCAATGGCGAGAAGGAGGCGATTCCCGTCTATGCGATCTCCGATCTCTTCATCACCCGCCACCTGAGCATGGCGCCCAACGCGTTTGTTGCGATGGACTCATGTACGTCCAATGCCGCACCGCTTCGAACCGCGTTTCAGACGGCCAATGCGGGCACCTATGTGGGATGGAACGCGCTGGCGGGCTTTTCGAGCGGCCAGCGACACCAACTGATGTTCGATCGGCTGCTTGGAGTGAACCTCGAGCCGCCGATGTCGAACCCACCGGAGCGCCCCTTTGATATCGACGCCGTTCAGTTCTGGATGCAGGATAAGGGCTACGATATGGACCCTAGTCCGGGCAGCATCGCTCAACTGCAATGGTCCTACAAAGCGGGATTCAAGTCGCTCATCCTCCGCCCAACGATCGCGCGGGCCATTTTCGAAGCACGGGACAACCAAAGCAACTTCACGAAGTACCTCATCGAGGGCACGTTTGGGCCCGACCCTCGCACCTCCGGCAAGGTTGGAAGGGTGATGTGGGGCAACACCGAGTGCCAGATCGTCTCGTGGGATGAAGTGGAGGGGATCAAGATTCGACCGCCCAAGCCGTATCCCACGGGTGACCTCCAAGTGATCAAGGGCAGCTTGTTCAGCAACCGCGTCCCGATCACCTTCTGGACCCTTCCCGTGACGTACACGCTGTACGGGCGGGGAACCCTTCGCTACACGGTGACGATGAACCTCCGGTTCCGCGTCGATGCCCGGGGCGCGCGCTGGAGTCCGGAAGGCAACATCGTTCGCCACCCGGTCATGATCTTCCAACTCGACGACACCACCGGTCAAGTGTCGGCCACTGGGCAATACAAACCCAGTCAAGACACGACAATCACGTGGTCGGGCGGAACGCCTTTGACGTCGAAGGACATCGAGTTGATCGCCAACGGCATCATCTTCAGCGGTGACATGAACATCACGTCTGGTCGAATTGAGAACATGATCATCCAGACGTCGGGCACCTACACCCGGACCTATTCCACCACCGGAAGCGCGCCGATCGTGACTCAGGTGCCCGCTTCTCTGGACGGCTACTTCACGTTCAACGTACCGTTTAACACGACGACGTACGTTATCCCGAGCGGCTCCGTTGCGCCTACGTTGCCGATCCAAAACTCGGAAGGAGTCAGCGCAACGCTGACATGGGGAGATGCTACGCCCTTGAATCCGCCTACGGAGGTCACACAGCGCCAACCTGGACGCTGATCTTAACAATATTAACATCCTCTTAACATTCAACCGGTAGCTTTGAATTGTTAAGAGGATGCTCATGAATATCTCACACTCTTGGATTCTTGCGGGGCTTGGTGCCCTGGTTCTTGCCGGTTGCGGCAGCGGCGGTGGCGGTGCCCAAACCTCCGGCTCGGGCAGTTCGACCCCTGGCGCAGAACTCGCCGGGAAAATCAGCATCGATGGATCGAGCACCGTCTATCCCATTTCCCAAGCGGTGGCCGAAGGCTTCATGGATGCCAACGGAGGAGTCAACATCACGGTCAGCGAAAGCGGCACCGGCGGCGGATTCAAGAAGTTCGTCAACGGCGAACTCGACATTGCGGGTGCCTCGCGTCCCATCGAGCCGGAAGAAGTCGAAGCGGCCAAGGCGAATGGGATCGAGTTCATCGAACTGCCTGTTGCCTTTGACGGTCTCAGCGTCGTCGTGCACCCGAGCAATGACTGGGCCGACAGCCTGACCGTTGAGGAGCTGAAGGCGATCTGGTCGCCGGACAGCAAGATCAACAACTGGAAGGACGTGCGCGCGGGATTCCCGGATATGCCGATCAAGCTCTTCGGTGCCGGCACCGCGTCGGGCACCTTTGAATACTTCACCGAAGCCATCGTCCAGAAGAAGAAGTCCAGCCGCTCGGACTACCAAGCCAGCGAAAACGACAACACGCTCGTCCAGGGCGTCGCCGGTGACAAAGGCGGACTCGGCTACTTCGGCTACGCCTACTTCGTCGAGAACAAGGACAAACTCAAGATCGTGAAGATCGACGGCGGCAAGGGCCCGATCGAACCGACCGCTGAAACGATCAACGACGGCACTTACGCTCCGCTCTCGCGGCCTCTCTTCATCTACATCAACCGCAAGTCGATGGATCGGCCCGAAGTCAAGGCGTTCGCCAAGTTCCTTTTGTCCGCCGAGGGACGTCCCTTCATCAAGGAGACCGGCTACATCGAGCTGCCCGAAACGGCCTACACGTTGGCAACTCAGCACATCGATGAGATGAAGACCGGCACGCGCTTCCAAGGTACCGAGGTCGGACTCAAGATCGAAGACGTCCTCGCCCGCGACGCCAAGTAAGCATCAATGGCCAAGGTCGCCTCTTCGGGAACCCGCAGCATCCTCCGCCACCGCGGAGGATTCTCGGCGTTCGTCGAAGGGGCGATCAAGTTCTTCTGCCTGCTGTGTGCGCTCGTCTCGGTGCTGACGACGTTCGGCATCCTCTTCACCCTGTTCAGCGATTCGCTCGTCTTCTTCTCGCGGGTGTCCATCACCGAGTTCTTCGGAACGACGAAGTGGGCTCCCACCTACGAGCCACCGACGTACGGCGTCATCCCGCTGATCACGGGCACCCTGATGATCGCGATCAGCTCTGGGCTCATCGCGATTCCTCTCGGGTTGCTTATCGGCATCTACCTCAGCGAGTACGCGTCATCTCGGACCCGGGCCATGCTCAAGCCGGGCCTCGAACTCCTCGCCGGCGTTCCGACCGTCGTTTACGGCTTCTTCGGCCTGTTCGTGGTGACTCCTTTTCTCATGAAATTCATCCCGGGAATCGACACCTACAACGGGCTCTCGGGCGGAATCGTCGTTGGCATCATGATCCTCCCGCTGGTCGCATCCCTCTGCGAAGATGCGATCCGCGCCGTCCCCCGCGGTCTGCGTGAAGCGGCCTATGGGCTGGGTGCTACGAAGACCGAGGTGACTCTGAAGATCGTCGTCCCGGCCGCCCTGTCGGGCATTATGGCGAGCTTCATCCTGGCCCTCTCCCGCGCCATCGGTGAGACCATGGCGGTCACGCTTGCCGCCGGTGCCCAACCCGCACTCACGCTCGACCCACGAGAGAGCATCATGACGATGACTGCCTATATCGTCCAGATCGCCAAGGGTGACATCCCAGCCGGGTCAAACGCCTACTACACCCTCTTCGCCGTCGGGTTGACGCTGTTTGCGATGACCTACCTGATGAATGTGCTCGCCAACAAGCTGGTGAAGCGCTACCGGCAGGTGTACACATGATCTCGCTGGCCGGGCGAAAGCGCAAGGACCGCCTGTTCCAGGTGTTGTGCTTGATCGCCACGGGCATCGGCGTTCTGATGCTGGTCGTCTTGTTGTGGAGCATCTTCTCTCAGGGGGTCCCGCGGATCAACGCGGACTTTCTGACGAAGCCAGCCTCGTACAAGCCCGAGAATGCAGGCATCAAGGTTGCCCTCATCGGTTCAATCTGGGTGATCGTGCTGACCGGGATCATCGCGGTGCCGGTGGGCATCGCCGCCGCCATCTACCTCGAGGAATACACGCGTAAGAAGAACCGGTTCACCGAGTTCATCCAGCTCAACATTTCGAACCTCGCCGGTGTCCCGTCGATCGTTTACGGCTTGCTCGGCTTGGCGGTTTTTGTTCGCACGTTTGGCATGGGGCGAAGCATTCTCGCCGCTTCCTTGACGATGGCCCTACTGATTCTGCCGATGGTCATCATCGTGTCCCAGGAGGCCCTGAGAGCGGTGCCCCGGTCGTTCCGCGAGGGATCGTTGGCGCTCGGCGCAACGGAATGGCAGACGATCCGGCGACAGGTTCTTCCCGCGGCCGGACCCGGCATCTTCACTGGCATCATCCTTTCCCTTTCACGCGCCATCGGCGAAACCGCCCCCCTCATCATCGTGGGCGCCGTCACCTACGCGCGAATGGCGCCGAAGAGCATCAGTGACCCCTTCACGGTGCTTCCGATCCAGATCTACAACTGGTCGTCCGAGGCGAAAGAGGAGTTCAAAGTCGCGGCGGCCGGAGCCATCGTGGTCCTGATGGTAGCCCTGCTCTTCATGAACTCGATCGCGATCTATCTGCGATCACGTTCTCAGAAGCGCGCGGGCTGACGATCAGATTTTCGGCCGTAGCTGCCAGTAGTCGGTCTTCTGCTGGATGCGTGCCCCGATCCCGAGGATCGTGCCCTCGTCGTACAAGCGGCCGATGATGCTGAGCCCCCGTTGCGCGCCGCGTGCGGTCAGGCCCTGCGGAACGTAGAGCTGCGGGTGGCCCGTCAAGTTGGTGATGAACAGCAGGTAGCTGCCCCGGTCGCTGGCGATGATCGCATCGAAGTCGCCCAACTCCTCCTCGAACTTCCGCATGAGCAGGGTGCGGGCGCGCATCGCCTGTAGGTACTCCACCCCCGGCACAAACCGGTGCGAGCGGAAGATGTTCGGCCAAAGGCTGTTCTTGATCGTGTTGACTTCGCCGGTGCGGGTCAGGGCCTCGAAAGCCGCCGAGGCTTCGACGGAGAGCAGCGTGTCGATGCCGTTGGTGGGCATGGTGAACTTGATCGGAATCGGGTTGGCACCAAGCGACTTCAGCAGGTCGAGATGCGAGCCCACCAGCCCGCCAGCATCGTCCTCGTCAAGGGCGGCGTCGTTTTCCAGGTAGCCGATCTTGAGCTTCGACAAGTCGAGGTCGGGACGGAAACGCAGCGGGCGATCGACGGTGGTCGGGTCATGGGCATCCCGGCCGTGGATCGCCGCCAGGACGGCCGCGCAGTCTTGGGCAGTCCGGCAAATCGGGCCGATCTTGTCCATGGTCCAGCTCAGCGCCATCGCGCCGTGGCGGCTGACCCGCCCGAACGTCGGGCGCAAGCCGGTCACGCGGCAACGATGCGAGGGCGACATGATGCTGCCCAAGGTCTCGGTGCCGATCGTGAAGGCGACCAAACCGGCGGCCATCGCACTCGACGATCCGGCGGACGAGCCGCTCGAACCCTGCTCAAGGTTGAACGGGTTCTTGGTCTTGCCTTTGAACCAGTGGTCGTCCATGGCGAGCGCACCGAGGCTTAGCTTGGCGCACAACACCGCTCCAGCGGCTTCAAGTTTGCTGATGACGGTGGCGGTTTCGTCGAGAATCTGCTTCTCGAAGGGTTCCGCGCCAAACGTCGTGGGATAGCCAGGATAGGCAAGCAGATCCTTGACACCGTAGGGAATCCCATGCAATGTGCCTCGAACACGCCCCCGTGCGCGCTCCTCGTCGGCGCGCTTGGCTTGCTTCAGGGCAACGTCGCTCAGCAGGGTGACCACGTTGAGCAACGGCCCTCCGTGGCGCTCCAGCCGGGCAAGGTAGATCTTAGTCAGCTCGACGCTAGAGATTTCTTTCTTCTTCAGGCGCTCCTGGAGATCGATGACGGGGAGGAACGCGATGTCTTCGTCGGTCGAGGTTTTCAGCCCGGCCGCGCGGTATCGCATGTCGTTGCGGGTGCCCGGGGCCGGCTGCTTGCCTTCGGGAACAAACACAAATGCGGGCGCGACGCTGTTCGGCATCTCAAGCTTGCGGATCGCCTCATAGCCGCCGCTCTGCTGCTTCACGCTGGCGAGAATCGCCTTCCGCTCGTTTTCGCTGAACTCGAGGCCGAAGATCCGCTCGGCGGTGGCGATGTCGGCGACGGTGAGTTCCGGCTTACTCTGCAGTTCGATCAGCTTGGCCCGACTTTCAGCGGGAAGAACGAGCGCACCGGCCCCGGCCAGGACCGAAGCAAGGAACGACTTTCGCGAGACGAGCGTGGTATCGAAGCCCATATCGCGATTGTAGTTCAGATTTGGGATTTGGAGTCGCGTACATCGATTGCGCGGTACGACGCCCCCGCGCGCCTCGTAGTCTTCCTGTAGGAGCAAATCCGAGCCAAGCCGAGCGAATCCGAGCCAATCCAGACCCCGGCATGCCCGAAACCCGCTAGGGTCGCGACGCGTAAACTCCTGAGATGATCATCGGGGAGTCGGATCGCAAACTTGGGGGACTCGTACACCTCGCGGCCATTCCTGCTCCGTTCTGGGGGCCGGCGGTCGCGCTGATCCTCTTCGGCCGTAGACCGTTCGTTCGATACCAAGCCTACAAGGCGCTCATCGAACAGCTGGTTGCCATCGCGGTGACGATCACGATTTTCGCGATTTCCATCGGCCTCACGATCTACCAGTTCACGCAAAACGGCTTCGATCTTTCCAAGATCGACTGGGTTCAGGTGATCATCAAGAGCTTGATCGTTTGGTTGCTTCTCGCCCTGTTCAATCTGTGGAACGTCATCAACGCGATCCGCGATGCATCCACGGCATACCGCGGGATCATCCCGGCCAAGCCGAAATGGACGGAGCGCGTCGCGTTGAGCAAGGCCGTTTAAGGGCTCTTGCGCACGTGGCTTGAACGAGCGGTCAGGCGCACCGGCGTACCTTCCAGCGGATATTGCTTCCGGATTTGGTTCTCCAGATACCGCTTGTACGAGAAGTGCATCAACTCCGGATCGTTGCAGAACAGCACGAAATGGGGCGGACGGGTGCCCACCTGAGTCGAATAGTAGACCTTGAACGCCTTGCCCTTGCTGCTGTAGGGACGCCGGTAAATGGCCTCCTCGATCAGTCGGTTTAGCACGCCGGTCGAGAGCCGGAAGCTGTAGTTCTCCATGACCCGCAGAACCGTCTTTAGCACCGGCTGGAGGCCGAGGCTTTCGATGGCGCTCGTGAACACCACGGGCGCGTAGGAGAGTTCGGGAAGGTGGTCGCGCAGGTCGCGCATGAGGTCACGCTTGGGAGCGGACTTCGTGTTCACCAGTGGGTCACCCGGTTCGACTTGGTCCCACTTGTTCACCGCGAACACGCAAGCGCGGCCGGAGTCGTGGGCAAGCTTGGCGATGCGCTTGTCGCCGTCGGTCAGACCCTCGACGCCGTCGATCACGACGAGTGCACAGTCGGCGCGCTCCAGGGCCCGCACGGCCCGGTTGACCATGTAGTATTCGACCGTGCCCTGGATCTTGCCACGGCGGCGCATACCAGCGGTGTCGATGAGTCGAAACGTCTCGTCCTGAAACTCAATCTGCGTGTCGATCGCGTCGCGCGTGGTGCCGGGGATGTCGGAGACGATTGAGCGCTGTTCGCCGGTGAAGGCGTTGAGCAACGAGCTCTTCCCCACGTTCGGCCGGCCCACGATCGCCAGGCGGAGCTCTTCTTTCGGCTCTTCAAGTTCTTCGGCGCTCGGCAGCAGCGCATAAACCTCGTCAAGGAGGTCGGCCACCCCGCGTCCATGGAGACCGGATACCGGCCATACATCGCCCAAGCCGAGTCCATAGAACTCCGAGGCGTACAGATCACGGTTGGCGTTGTCGGCCTTGTTGACCACAATGAAGATTGGCTTGGAGACGCTGCGAAGGCGGTTGGCCAGGTCTCGGTCGTCATCGGTCAGACCTGCCGTGGCATCGGCGAGGAACAGGATGACGTCGGCTTCCGCGAGCGCAACCTCGGCCTGGACGCGGATTTGTTCAACCAGCGGATCTTCATCCATAAACAGGATGCCTCCCGTGTCGACAACCACAAAGTGCTTCCCGCGCCACTCTGTTTCGGCATAGAGCCGATCACGGGTGATGCCGGGAGAGTCCTCGACAACGGCAACGCGCCGCCGGATAAGACGGTTGAAAAGGGTCGATTTGCCCACGTTGGGCCTACCGACGATGACCACAACGGGGAGTTTGGCGCTCATGGGAACCGCTCCAGGGTACCCGGTTCCGGTATCCTCACCCCGAAAATGTTGCGCTGGAGCAAGGGAGGATGGGGCGTCGTGCTATTGGCGGCGGCGATGTCGGGCGCACAGGAGGCCCCTCGCGGCAAGTGGTTCATCGAGGGCTTTTCGGGGAAATCGCTCATCCCCTTCCTCGGCAGCGAGGATCCACGATCCGTGCGCGGAATCGGCGTCGGCCACATCCGCCACACCCCGTTTTGGCTGCATCACGGCAAGTCTCCGTCCGACCTCTGGACTCAGATTTATTATCACCGCAGCACGTCACCAGGGTTTCGAGGGCGAAAGCCTAATGGAGCCGACGCGATCGGACTGCTGACTACCGTGCGCTATTGGGCACCCGTCAGCAAAGACGTTCAGGCGTACTTCGAGATCGGCGGCGGCCTGCACTACACGGACCTACGCACCGAGGACATCCCCTCGCGGCTGTCTTCGACCCCGGTCATCGGGCTTGGCGTATCGTTCCGCACCAAGGGCGGTGAGATGCTGTTCGGCACCCGGCTGCTCCATATCTCGAACGCGGGACTCGTGGGCTCCAACCAGGGCCAGAACCAGTTGATGTTCGTGCTTGGGTTCAGGTTCTAGGCCAAGTTCGGCTACAATCAGTGTCACTTGGATCAACCCGCCGTCGTCTTGCTCGTGAGTTTTCTGCTGGTTCTCGGGAGCGTGTTCTTCGTCGCCTCGGAATACGCCTTGGTGGGAGCACGCCAGAGCAAGCTCGCGGCAGAAGCTAAGAAGGGCAATAAGCGCGCCCAGAAAGCACTTGCCGCGATCCAGGACGTTAGCCGCATGGTGGCGGGCAGCCAGATCGCGATCACCATGATCGGTATCGGCCTCGGCTCGGTCACGGAGCCCTTCCTCAGTGCCCAGATTCTCTACCTCCTTGGGGCGAAGGTGCCGCCCGCGATCGCGATTGTCATCAGCTACTTGCTGATCACCTACGTTATCGTGGTGGTCGGCGAGCTGGTGCCCAAGTACGTGGCGCTGCGCGCGCCGGAGAGCATTGCGCACTTCACCGTCGTCCCGCTCTCGATCTTCTCGCGGCTCGTCAATCCGCTGGTATGGCTCGTGCGCACGTCGGCTGCGTTGCTGCTGCGCCCGTTCGGCATCGATGTCGAGAGCACGGAGAAGGTGTACGAGAAGGACGAGTTGATGATGATGGTGCGCGCGGGAGGCAGCCTCGGCACCCTCGAGAAGGGCCACGCCGATGTGGTCACGCGCGCCCTGAAGCTCGACGGCCTTACCGCCAAGGACATCATGATCCACCGACTGGACATCGGCTGGCTGGACATCGGCATCCCGAAGGAGGCGCTGATGGAACGGCTGGCGAGTCTCCCCCACAGCCGGATTCCCGTTTGCCGAGGCGACATCGACGACATCGCCGGGGTTGCCTACCTTCACGATCTGCTGAAGCTACTCGGCCGCGACGACGACAGTGGATTGGAGACCGTCATCCGCCCCGCGATCATCGTTCCCGAAAACTTAGGTCTCGACCGGATCATCACCCGCATGCGCGACGATCGAACCCAGATCGTCATGGTGATGGACGAGTACGGCGGCACCAGCGGCCTGATCACGCTGGAAGACGTGGTCGAAGAACTGTTCGGGGAGCTTGAGGACTCGCTGGAGAGCGAGCGCCCGCCGATCGAGGTCCACGAAAGTGGACGGATTGTCGCTCGGGGTAGCGTGCGTTTCGACGAGCTGGTTTCGAAGCTGGGCATCGAGATGGATGATGAACCGACCACCGACACCCTCGCGGAACTCATCGTCGATTCGTTGGGGCGGGTTCCCCAAGTGGGTGACCAAGTCGAGACGCCGCTCGGTATTCTGCGGGTGGACAACATGGCGCGCAGGCGCATTACCAGAGTTTCCTTGAAGAAGCCCGCGCCGTAACCAAAGCACTCATTGGTAAGATGCGCAACGTGCATCTACCTCATCGTTTCTGGTTGATTTCCGGGTTTGCGGTATCCGTCATCTCGGTCGTTGTCAACACGCTGATCATCGCGAACTTCAACGACGACAAGATCGAACTCCAGCGCAAACACACGTACGCCAAGGACCGACTCCTCGAAGTGTCAGCGATGCTGTATCAGGCCGAAGCAAAGTTCGACACCTACAAGGTGCTGCACCACCTCGCGTACGTGAACATGCCCGCCGAGCGAGCCAGCGACGCGCGCGACGACGCGATGTACATGCTGGAAGCCTATCTGTCGAAGGCGTACGGCGCGGCCAGCAACGTACCCGCGATCGACGTGCTGGAGACCGAAACCAATGAGATGGGCGACGAGATCGATGCCCTGATGAAGATCCGGGAGATTATCCAGCGAGCCCAGGCCGAGAAGGACCCCGACAAAGTGGATGCGATCATCAAGGAAGTCGATGCGATCGACTCCGATTTCGAAGGCAAGACGGAGCTTGGGAAGCGGCTCCGCAAGATCAGGGAGGTCTCGGAAATCGAGACCACCACCGACACCTGGCTGGATTGGGAGTTGGCGTTCCTGCCCACACTGAAGGACCTCCGCGAGAAGACGGTCGCCACGATCCGGTCGCAGAAGGCCGAGGTCGCCCGATTGGAGAGGCAGATCGCGGATATCGATGGCCGGTCTGACCTGGCGAACTACGTGGGGATCGCGTTGCAGATGCTCGGGCTGATGCTCGTACTTGGCGAGTCGATCAAGGGGCAGAACAACCCAGCTGACGGCAGCCCCTAAAACGAAGGGCCGCCGTCACAAGATGTTAACGGTTGCGACGACGTCGCAGCAGAGCGGCGAGACCGAGGCCGATTGCAGCCATCGTTCCCGGCTCCGGCACGGCAAAGCCGGTCACCCTGATCACCCGATTCCCACCGCCAAAGGTGGAGAACAGGAAGTCACCCGTGACCGGATCGATGAACGCACCTTCGGCACCCGACAAGCCCGTCATGAAGGTGCGGCGGCTAGCCAGAATCGGATCGCCGTTCGCATCGACGTCGTAGGTCGAGATCATGCCCGCGGCGTACTCGGCCACCAGCAGGGAATCGCCGAACAGCGCGGAACCCAACGGGACATAGGCCAGTCCCTCGGGTCCGCCACCCAGGGTCACGGTTTGAGTCACGGATGTGATGTCAATCATCCCGAAGGAGTCGAACGAGTACGCAACGTCGTAGAACTGTCCGCCGCCATAGCTGCTGAGCTTAAACCTACCCGCATAGCTTCGATCGGATGGGCCCCACACGAAGGCGGCGTTTGATGAAGCAACCCCGTAGGGCGCAAGGTCGATGACTTTGTCGGGGTCGGTGCTGCCGGGCAGATACTGGGCAAGACCATTCACAGGCCAGCGCGATGCATACAGTACGCCGTTCGGGCCGTAACCGACACCTCCGTCATTGTAAGGAGCATTGGCGTACAGCGAGGCCGTTCCGGAGAAGCCGGTGATATGGCCATTTCCATCGCGAACGACGTCGATGGCGTACAGACCACCCCCAGCGCCATTTGCAGCTCCACCAATAAGTAGTCGGTTGGGATTGCCCGCGAGAAGGGTGAGTCCGCCGTAGTTGGTCGGCACTCCTGTAACCGAGCCCAAGTCCACATAGGAGTAGTTGGACGCGTAGTAGGGATCAATCGTCTGAGCGGCAGCTAAGCCCGCAATCGACGCCATCAGGGCAAGGGAGTATATTCGCAGTTTCACGGTTCTACCTCTACTAACATGATAGCGCGGAGGCGTGAAACTTGCTTCGAACCCGGACGAAACCCGTAGTTTTACCGGGCTAGGAGCCCCGACCCCTACGGGTCGTTTTGCGACTTGGGGAGGGCTTGTTGCGAGGAGCCGCGGGGACCGCGGCGGGTTGGCTCAACGAGCCATCCTGCAGGTAGTCCTTGCGGAATCGAACACCCTCGACAATCTCGCGCTCGTACTTCGCCAGCTGGTCGAGCGACTTCAAGCCGTACGTGTCCGCGACTTGCTGGGCGACGCTCGGAAGCGGGTGAATTTTGCCGAGGTTCACCTTGCGATCCATGATCGTGGCGAGTCCGGCCTCAGAACGGACAAGGTCTGCCACCCGAACATTCAGGGTCTGGCCACCGAGTTTGATCGGGAACTGCTCCTCGTCGGGGAAATACTGGGCCTTCGCTTCCTGTAGCTGGGCGATCTTGAACGGCTTGCTGAGGCGGCCGGCCCGTTGGAACACGGCGATCAGCCGCTTGTCTTTGATGATCTGCTTGGCGGCGAAGAAGCCCTCGGTCTCCTGGCCATCCTCGAGATTAAGCACGACGAGCGTGCCGTCTTCCTTTACATCGAGACCGTAACTTCGGAAATCGGATTCAAACGCCTCGACGTTTGCTTGCTTCTGCCGAAGCAAGACCGCGCCGAGCGAGCCCGCTCCCCGGGACAAGCAGGCGAACTGGATGAAGCCAACCGACACATAACCCGTGTCGTACGTGTTCACCGAGTCGAAACCACCTTCCAGGCGCGAAACGGCGTTCATTACCTTCCGTGCGCTGGGCGAGATGCCTGCAGCTTTGAACAACTCGTCGATGTCCTTCTCGGGCATCCGGCTGAGCGGAGTTCCGCCATGCATGACGCCCTCGGCGGCCCGGTAGTACGGGTAGCGATGCTTCATCGCCGGATTGTCGACCAGCGAGATCTTGATCCCATCGTGGAACACGACGTCGTGCTGCTTGGGTTGAACGGCAAGCACAAACTCCGGCGCGTCGCCGACCATCATGCGCAACGTCTCGGGAATCGGCCCCGGCAGATTCGGTTCCGGGCCAATCGCTTCGGGCTTCAGACCCAGTTCAGCGTTAGCCGCGTTTGCGGCACGAGTCGCCAGCCATTTGTCGTAGGCGATCTTCGCCTCGATCCAATCTTCCCACTGCTTTTCCCGCTCGTTGCGAGGAGCAGGGACGACGAAGATTTTGCCGTAGCCGCGCTTGTTGTTGTAAGCCCACAGCCACAGACTGCCTTCCGGCGTGTAGCGCACGGCCCAAGGTTGCTTGAGGCTCTCGGGCTGGCGAGCCTCGTAGCGGCCCGGCTCATTCCAATACGCAAGAATCCGCTCCTTCTCAGAAGGATTGAAGCCAGCGATGCTGAGTCCACCCAGACTCAGCATCACACCGGCTGCGAAACCACGATTAATCCACCCAATTTCCATGGCCTGTTGTTGCTTTCCATAGCAACCCTAAGCGGGGCCCCTGGCTATCCTTACAGTATATATCGGTTCTCTTCCAGATTCTTCACTAGCACAAGAATCTTCGAACGGACGGTCTCGTCGTCGATGTTCACGGTCATCTCGCCGCATTCGGGGGCATCGAACAGCAGATCTTCGAGCAGCCGCTCCATGATCGTGTGCAGCCGCCGGGCTCCGATGTTCTCGGTCTTCTTGTTCACCTCAGCGGCGCAATAAGCGATCACGTCGAGAGCCCCCTCGCTGAAGTTCAGCTTCACGCCTTCGGTTGCGAGCAGCTTCTCGTACTGCTTGGTGAGGGCGTTGCGCGGCTCCCGAAGAATCCGGCGGAAGTCCGACTCACCGAGATCGTCGAGCGTCACCCGGATCGGTAGACGTCCCTGGAGTTCGGGAATGAGGTCGCTCGGGCTCGCCATGTGGAATGCTCCGGCGGCGATGAAGAGGATGTGGTCGGTCCGCGCGGGGCCGAACTTGGTGGGGACCGTCGACCCCTCAATGATCGGCAACAGGTCGCGCTGCACACCTTCCCGTGAAACGTCAGGCCCTGACCCTTGGCTCTTGATGGCGACCTTGTCGATCTCGTCCAAAAACACGATGCCGGTCTGCTCGGCGCGCTCGATGGCCTCGCGATGGATGCTGCCCTTGTCGATCATTGTCTGCGCTTCGAGCTCGATCAACAGCGGCCGCGCATCGGCGACGGTAATCCTCCGGGTGACCGTGCGGGTGCCAAATCCGCCGACGCTGTCCAGACCCATCTCCTCCATGCCTTGGGCCGAGAACACCTGCACGAACGGCTGATTTGGCTCCTCGGTATCGACCTCGACGTACTCTTTGTCGAGTTCTCCGGCTCGCAACTGCGCCCGCAGGGCCTCGCGCTTCTCTTGCCGCTCCCGCTCGAACTTCTCGGGGTCGTAGGCCTCAACTTCCTCTTCGGCTTCGGGTTGTGGCTCGGTCGGGGTGGGGGTGGGTACGTTTCCGCCGAAAGCCTCAAGCGCTTGTCGGAAGAGATTATCGGTGAAGCTCGGCGCGGGCTCACGCTCGATGTGTCCGGACTCGAGCAGGTCGAGCAACCGCTCCTCGGCGCGCACTTCAGCCTCGTGCTGGACCGTCTCCGCCCGCTCGCGCTCAACTAGGCGCACCGCATTCGCGACCAACTCACGGATGATCGACTCGACATCTCGGCCCACGTAGCCGACCTCGGTGAACTTCGTAGCCTCGACCTTGACGAACGGGGCGCGGGCCAGCTGGGCGAGACGGCGGGCGATCTCGGTCTTGCCCACGCCGGTCGGGCCGATCATCAGGATGTTCTTGGGCAAGATGTCGTCGCGCTCGGCGGGCGCAACTTGCTGGCGGCGGTAACGATTTCGGAGCGCCACGGCGACGGCCCGCTTGGCGGCAGCCTGACCGACGATGTACTTGTCGAGTTCGGCTACGATCTGGCGGGGCGTGAGTTCTTCAACGGGGTGGCGCATAGGATACAGGTTGTACCCCTTCGATGCGGTAAACCTAGGCCGCATGGCGCAGGTCGCAATCGGATTGGGTAGCAACATGGGCGACCGACAAGCCCACATCGAAGCGGCGATCGCGCTTTTGCGTGAAGTGGTGGCGGATCTGCGCGTGAGCCGACTCATCGAAACCGCGCCGATGTACGTCACCGACCAGCCTGCGTACCTGAACGGAGCGGCGATTGGATACACAGATCTTGGCCCGCTTGCGTTGCTGGCGCGCCTTAAGTCGATCGAATCCGAAGTTGGGCGTACGCCGTCAGTTCGCTACGGTCCGCGGGAGATCGACCTCGACCTGCTCGCTTACGGGCGCGTTGCGTTTCGCTCGTCGGGAAGGCTCGAGGTTCCACATCCGCGCACTCCGGAGCGGCGCTTTGTCTTGGAGCCGCTCGCCGAGCTCGACCCGAAGCTTCATCTGCCTGGATTGGGGCTCGTGGCCACCTTGTTAGAGCGATGCCGGTAATCAAGTCATTCTCGGACCCAGAACCCGACGATCCGGAGTTTGCCTATGAGGTGATCGGATCGACAACAGTCTCTTTCTTCCCTTCCGCCGGGGTGATGCGAGAAGGTGTTGAGTTGGCTCGCGTCATCCGAGGAATCGGCAATCCTACGGCGGAGGTTCATGGACCCGAGGGCACCACCAAGTTCCACACCCGCCTCACGCCGATGTATCAGTCGCCGACCGCCAACTTCATCTTCCGCACGAGTCCAATGCTGGAGCTCTTTGCGGCAGGGACTTCGAAACCCGTAGCCGCCTTTTGGTTTCACGAACATCGGCTGCCTGAAGATACCAACCCCGCACCCCACCGATTCCGCCTGCTGCCTTGCGATGGGTTCCAGAACCGTGCCCTTGACCTCAACGGACGGCTCATCCTAAAGTTGCACGATGCCTGGCGCGACTCCGAACGCGAACGTGGGATGCTCTTCGGGGTCGAGTTGGAGGATCCGCTCAGCGAGGAAAACACCCTGTTCGCGATTCTTGGATTGCTGATGATCCGGCGCGAAGTCATCATGCGAGTCTGGACGGGATGATCGCCTCATTCCTAACCGCAACCCAAAGAAGTAGGCGCAAGTTTCGCGTCCGGAACGGAGAGAAGGACGAGGCCCGGCGCGATCTGCAAACTGCGCGGTACGACGGCCCCCGCGCGCCCTCGTGATTTTTCCTGTCCGGGCCAACCGAACCAACACGTACCAACCCCGTGCGACTCACACCCGATGCCGCCGCACGCGGCGGCGTGAGGACACCCCAATCTTCCCGTCGGTAACTCCCATCAACTTGCGCAGGTCGATGATCTCATCTCGCTTCTGGGCAGCCTTCTCGAACTCCATCGCCTTGGCGAGGTCCTTCATCTCCTGCTCAAGAGCACCAATCAGCATCGGGATGTCCTCAAGACGCAGTTCTCCCTTATCTGCAAGTTCGGCGTTGTACTGCGACACCACCTCAGCGACCGCATCATAGGATCGAACGGTTTCGCGGACGGCCTTGGCGATGGTCGTAGGTTCGACGCCGTGTTCGCGGTTGTATGCAAGCTGCACATCCCGGCGGCGATTCGTCTCTTCGATCGCGCGCTGCATCGATCCGGTGATCGTATCGGCGTAGAGGATCACCTTGCCTTGGACATTTCGAGCCGCGCGGCCGATGGTCTGGATAAGCGACGTATCCGACCGCAGGAAGCCTTCCTTGTCGGCATCGAGGATGGCGACGAGGGTCACTTCGGGAAGGTCGAGACCTTCACGTAGCAGGTTGACGCCGACGACCACGTCATAGACGCCCAACCGTAGGTCTCGCAGAATCTCAGGCCGTTCCAGCGAGTGGACATTGGAGTGGATGTAGTTGACCTTGACGTTGAGGTCCTGGAGGTAACCGGTGAGATCCTCGGCCATCCGCTTGGTCAGCGTGGTGACCAGAGTTCGCTCGCCGAGCGCGACGCGCTTCTGGATCTCGCCGATGAGGTCGTCGATCTGCCCCGTTGTCGGGCGGATATCGACCTCGGGGTCAACGATGTAGGTCGGGCGGATGATCTGCTGGACGACCTGGTTCTGATTCTCTCGCTCGAACGGGCCGGGCGTCGCCGACACGAACACCACTTGCGGAACTCGATTCAGAAACTCCTCGAACTTGAGCGGGCGGTTATCGAGCGCGGAAGGTAGTCGGAATCCGTAGTCCACCAGCACCGATTTGCGTTGCTGGTCGCCGTTGAACATGGCGCGGATCTGCGGCAGGGTCTGGTGCGACTCGTCCACGAACACGATCGCATCGCTGGGTAAGAAGTCGAGGAGCGTAAACGGCGGCTCGCCCGGCTCGCGGCCATCGAAGTACCGCGAGTAGTTCTCGATGCCGTTGCAGTAGCCGACCTCCCGCATCATCTCGATGTCGAAGTCGGTGCGCTGCTTGAGGCGTTGCGCCTCCAACAGCTTGCCTTGCGATTCGAAAGTCGCTACCTGACGATCACGCTCCTCGACGATCTGCTCGATCACGCTGTCGAGTTTCTCCCAGGGCGTGACGTAGTGGGTCGCCGGAAAGATCGAGATCTTGGTGGGCTCGTCGAGGACCTCGCCGGTCAGCGGGTCGACGAGGCGGATGCGCTCTACCGTATCGCCGAAGAACTCGACCCGGGTGACGATCTCTTCGTCCTTTGGCTGGACTTCGAGGGTGTCGCCGCGAACCCGGAACGTGCCCCGGTCGAGTTGGATCTCGTTCCTCGTGAACTGCATCTGGGTCAGCTTCTTCAGCGCCTCATCAAGGTCAAACTCCTGGCCGGTCTCGAACGTGATGACCGCTTCCGCGTACTCGGTGGGCGAACCCAAGCCGTAGATGCACGAGACGCTGGCGACGACAACCACATCGCGCCGTTCTAGAAGCGTTTGGGTCGCGGCGTGCCGAAGCCGCTCGATCTCCTCGTTGACGCTGGAATCCTTCTCGATGTATAGGTCGTTCTGCGGGACGTAGGCTTCGGGTTGGTAGTAATCGTAATAGCTGATGAAATACTGGACCGCGTTGTCGGGGAAGAACGCGCGGAACTCCTGGCACAGCTGCGCAGCTAGGGTCTTGTTGTGGGCGATGATCATCGCGGGCCGCTGTGAGCGCGCAATCACGCTGGCCATCGTGTACGTCTTGCCGGTGCCGGTGGCACCGAGAAGCGTTTGGAATCGGTAGCCCGCGTCGAGCCCTTCGAGAAGTTGCTCGATGGCTTGCGCTTGGTCACCTTTCGGTTCAAAGTCGCGGCTGATCGCGAACGGGGTTTCGTAGGTGACGATGGGCATGGCGCGGTTCTATTCTACGGCGAAAAACCGCCGCCTGCTCGGCACGTCGGACGCTAAGATGCCTGCTTCTCCCGCTCACTCAAGCTGGCACGTTCGAGCGCCCAACCAAACTCGATGGCCTCCAGCGTGAGCCGCAACCGACGCTCGGGCGTGGCCTCGCGCAAGAGCTTGACCAACTCACGGTGAGCCCAATCGCTGGTGTCCAGGATATCCGTGCGTCGTTGGCCTCGGTTGCGCATCCAGCCTTATTCTATACGCTCGGCCCCGACCACGCCAACCAAGCTGCGCCCCAGAGCCCTGCGTCGGCACCATAGGGCGAGCGCACAACTGAGGGCAACTCATCCAGCCCCAACCAGGGCTGCAGTCCCACCCCGCCCGAGAGAACGATCACATCAGGCATCCATAGGGCGTGCAGCACCCTGACCGCTCGGGCGGCGGCCAGCCGCGCTCGATCCATCTGATCATCTGACGGCTCTGGGCTGAGTGCGGCCCCGCCGAGCAAGTCCTCGAACGAACTGCCCGCCACCGGGCTGAGATCATTCAATCGCGGATAGGCCCCACCCGCGCCCATTTCGAGACGATGCCCCGCCACGAATCCCACACCGACGCCCGTGCCAAGCGCGAGCGTGGCGACCCGCCTACCGGCAAAGTCGGGATGGCAGGCGTGTCCCCAGGCCGTCGCGAGTCCGTCGTTCAACGCCAGCGTCGGCACGCCAAACTCGCTCGAAGAGAGCCGGCACCCCTCGTGTTCGGGAATGATCGGCTTAGCTTCCCACACCACGCCGGTCGCAGGATCGACGGTTCCGCCGGTCGAGATGCCGAGCCGCTCCACGCGGTGGAACTCGACGCGCTCCCGGATCCAATCCTCACGCGCATCGCGTCGGCCGGGCAGAGCAATCCGTTCGCTTTCGATAAGCCGCCCGTCCTCAAAAAGCCCGAAGCGGAGCCAGGTACCGCCAATGTCCACCGCGCCGACCCGTGCGACCGTCGAACCCATCTCGTTGGCGAAAGCAAGGGTTTGCTTCACGGGGTCGTTGATGGCGCCTCCGATGACGACTGCGGCGGCGCCGATGCGCAGGGCGAGTTGCGCCTGAGCTGGAGTCGAATATCGTCCTTCGGCAATGACGGGAACGGGCGAAAGCTTGATGAACTCGCGAAGAAGCTCCAGGTCGGGACCGCACGTCTTCACGCGCGCCTTTGTATAACCGGCGAGTGTCGTTCCGATAAGATCGCACCCTGCCTCGATCGCGCCTGGCAGAGACGCGATATCGTCAAGATCGCCCATCGCGAGCCCGCCTGCACCATGAATCTCCGCGACCAACTCGCGCAGCGAACAGCCAGCTGGACGCGGGCGCTTGGTCGCGTCGAGAGCAATGACTTCGCATTCCGTCTCGATCAGCGCTCGGACTTCGGCGAGCGTCGGCGTGATGTAAACCTCAGAGTCGTCGTATTCGCGCTTGATCAAACCGATCGATTCACAATCCGTCGCTGCTCGCACCGCTTCGATCTGGTCGATGCCTTCAAGCCGGAAGAGGGGATTGGGCAACCCAAGCGCAGTTTGACTGGCGCGAGCCAAGCCGACGATCGCTCCGGTCGAGGCGAGCGGCGACTCGGGTGAGGCCTGAACGGATACGACGAGTGGGGTCCGTCGTAGCTTGACGAGTAGATCGGCAATCGTCATCTACCGTATTCCGCCCATGAATCCGGCGTCTCCCAAACCCGAATCCTCTCCAGCCGAATAGAACCTGTTGGGATGCGATACACCGCGCCGCTCTTCGATGCTCCCTCGAATCCCGAGGCGAGAATGCCCGAAATCTCAACGAAGAGCCGCTCGGCCATGGCTTCCGTGGTCGGTTCTTGAGCTTCGAAGACGACAATCGCCTCATCACCATATTGCTGCTGCAATGCGGGTAGGAACGGGTCGGAACTGTTCACCGCCATCGCGTGGTCGTACCGATCGATCAAGTCCTCGATGGCCAGTTTGAGGGCCTTAAAATCGACCAGCATGCCGTTATCGTCGAGTTCTTCACCTGCG
The DNA here is from genome assembly GCA_020850325.1 of Methanoregulaceae archaeon. GTDB lineage: Bacteria > Armatimonadota > Fimbriimonadia > Fimbriimonadales > Fimbriimonadaceae > JANJUB01. The sequence goes on along the minus strand of JADZEW010000016.1, from coordinate 226,193 downwards.
ATGACGACCTCAATGGTGCGGGTGTGGCCATGCGGAAAACGGCACCGCTCGGGGTGCTTGCTGAGCATATGTCCGCTTTCGACGGTGAACCGCTTGCAGAGCCGAAACACGACGGGAGTGTACTATCCATCGTAGAGATGAAGGGCATGGTTCGACATCATCAGACGGATTACCGATGGGAGGGCGTGGACGTGCACCCTTACAAGGAAGAGGGCACCCACTTCCGCAACGTGACCCGCCAGACGCTGTGGAAGGGCGAGGGAAATCTGCCCGTCGAGTTTCGCTACTTCGAGGTTGGCGCGGGCGGACATTCAACATTGGAGCGCCACGATCACCAGCATGCGGTGATGGTCATCCGCGGGGGCGGCGAAGTGCTCGTCGGGGACACCGTTTCGCCGATCGGCATGTTCGACATGGTGCACATTCCGCCGATGACGTGGCACCAGTTTCGGGCAACGGGCGAAGTGCCGCTCGGGTTCCTGTGCGTGGTTTCCGCCGAGCGAGATCGTCCCCAGCGACCCGATGATGCGCAGGTCGCCGAGTTCGTACAGGCGGCCGCCGAGTTCGTGCGGCGCTAGCGCTGCAAGGCGCCGGTCTTCGAGGTCGGAAGCCAGTCGTATGTGGGGACGGTTTGCCCGGATAGGAACCGAATCCCGGTCGAAGCGGCGAGCATGCCGCCGGCAGAGCCATTGCTCTTGGTTCGAATCGCAGTGACTCCCAAGCGCTCGGCGGGTAGAACCTCGCCCCGATCCGAGACGCCGTTCTGGTTTCGGTCATTCCACACGACGATCCCCCTGATTTCGATCCCAGTCAGCCACCCGTCGTGGTTGTTGTCGAGTGAAGCGAGGGCAGCGTAGCCGTCCCGGAAGAACATGTTGAACGTGCGGTTTCCAAAGAGCTGCGTGCCGTCCTTGATGACGCCAGTCCCGGCCGGATCCCATGCCAAAAACGCGGTTTGAGGGGTGACCCACGGCCACTGACGTGGAATGCCGTCCGCAGCGATGTCGAAGGTGGAGGTGCACGCGGGATCGACGAGCCGGGTGACCGGAGTCGGTATCCGGGGAAAGATGACCGGTGAGATCACGATCGGTCTGGCCTCGTACTCGGCAATGATCGTGGCGAGTAGCGCACGTTCAACCATGAGAGCAATTCTCGCGTACACCGTTTCGCCCTTCACAAGCCGTTGCAGGTTCCTTGCAGCTTCGTATGCGGGCTCCTCAGCCGGCCAGTCCCAACGGCGACCAGCATTCGGCCTATACTTCGCAACGATCTCGCGGTAGAGCCTGATCGCTTGGTCCGTGAAGTTAGCCGAAGTCAGCTTCTTGGGGGCGCCAAAGCTCGCAGTCTGCGCGGGATACTTGGCCGCTTCCTCGCTCACCCAACCCCATCCCAACTTCGGCAAACTCGACTCGGGATTCAACGCCACGACTTTCTGATAGTTGAGATAGGAAGTCCTAAGGTGCTGTAGCCGCGTCGGACTGAGGATTGTCTCGGCAACCTCGACCTTGAGTTGGATGCCGACCCATGGTGCAAATCTGAACTCGCTCGCCGAATCTTGCCACTTCTTGAAATAGACGGATGGGGCGGGCTCCTTCAAGGCGTAAGCCATCGAGTGAAGTCGGGCGAGTAAAAAGAGCTGATCCGTGTCTGTCGGCTTCGACTTGAGGGAAGCCTCGACATTCTTGATCAGCCTCTCGACCGGAACCTCCTCCCCCATGCGAAGCTCCGCGCAAGCGACGGCCGGAACGAGGGCAAACAGGACGAGCAATCGCTTCATGAGCGGAGACCTTGGCGCAAGAGAACGCCTACTCGAAGCTAACGCCGGTGATCCAATCAGCGTTCCGATCTCATCTTAGCCCTTCTTCGTCAGCGTCATCTCCATGAACTTGAGCCACGTCTCACCGCTGGTGTTGACCTCGCCGACCTCGAACCATCGCCCCTTATCGTCGAGGCGGATCGTGTAGCGGATCGGTCGCGTGGACGGCAAGTGCCAGGTGATGACCCCATCTTTGGCCTCGGCCTTGAAGTCGCCCGTGTTGCCGTCGGATAGGAACGTGCGCAAGCGATACTCCTTGGACTTAAGGTCGAAGAACATCACCCCGTAGGCCTCGTGCACCGTCGCTCCCTGCGAGTTCTTGCCGTGTCCGTTGATCGAAAGGACGGTGCCGCCCGCCTGCCACTGAACACGCTCGGAGACGGTGCTGGGCTCGCGCTTCCCGGCGATCATCTTCCATCCTTCGCCTTCCCATTCACCGACCAGGAAGCTGACTTCCTTCATCGCAGCGAGGATCGCGGGCTTATCGGGCGGGGCGGGTTGCTGGGCGAGGGCGACGAACAGGAGCAAAGAGGTCATGTCTCCATCATAACGCACAATTTTCGTTATATCTTGGAGATTTCCGACATCTAATGCTGAAGAGTGCCGTGCTCGATGTCGGACAGCACGCGCACCTCGAACTCGCTCGGGGAAAGCCCAAAGAGCTGAGTGAACTCATTGGAGAGATGAGCCTGATCGGCATAGCCACGCTCGGCCGCGATCTCGCCCCAGGTCTGCTCGCCATGCAACGCATCGACCGCCGCAGCCCGTGCCCGACAGATTCGAGCGAACTGCTTGGGGCTCAACCCGACGTCTTCACGAAAGCGGCGCAAGAGGTGCCGCTCGCTGATGTTCAATGAGGTCGCAATATCAGAGATGAGCACCGATCCGCGGGCGGAAACGATGGTGGAGACCGCCCTTTGGACGAAGCGACACGGTTCTCCGGATTGCAGATGCTTCTCGATCGCGGGTACGGCTTGCTCGAGGGAATCGACACCCTGCAACGACTCAAGGAACTGCGTCGCGAGGGGGTGAACGAACAGGCCCGCCTGGTCGCGCCACTCGAGACCTGAGATGCCAATTGCGGCGTGGCTGCATCCGGGCAAGAACCGAACTCCGAAGAAGTGATCACCCGCGGATACCGGAACTTCAAGGGCCTCGCATCGAGGTCCAACGTAAACCACCCGCGAGGGGCCATGAGTCGGTCTGCAGACAGCCAAGGACACGCACCCATCAACGGGGATTCGGTGCAAAGGCGAAGCCTCAACAGAATCCGACACGACGAACTCCCAGAAGCTCGCGACAGCGGTCGCCGCCGCCGGGCTGGGGGGAATCTCGCGGTAGTGCATCGAAGCGGTGGGCATAGCTCAGTATGAGGCGCTCACGCGTCACAATGGAGATACGATGTCGAGCAATCGCGATTACGGTTTCGAGACCCGAATGCTCCACGCGGGGCAGATTCCCGACCCCTACGTCGGCTCCCGCGCGGTACCCATCTTCCAGACCACGAGCTACGTGTTCGGTTCCGCCGAAGAAGCCGCAAGCCTCTTCGAACTCAAGGAGTACGGCAACATCTACTCCCGAATCAGCAACCCGACGACCGCCGTCCTCGAAGAGCGGGTCGCTTCCCTGGAAGGTGGCACGGGGGCGGTTGCGGTGGCCAGCGGCATGGCCGCCGAGTTTGGCGTGATCCTCACCCTATGCTCCCCGGGTGATCACATCGTCGCCTCGACCCAGCTCTACGGCGGAACGCTGACCATGCTCACGCACACGCTCAAGAAGCTTGCGATCGAGGTCACCTTTGTTTCGCCTGATGACAACGATGCGTGGGCGGCAGCAATCCGACCGACCACCCGGATGCTCTTCGTCGAGATCATCGGCAACCCCACGAACGCGATCGCCGACCTCGAGGCCTTGGCCCAAATCGCCAACGACGCAAAGATTCCCCTCGTGGTCGACAACACCTTCGCCTCGCCGTATCTCTGCCGACCGATCGAATGGGGAGCTACCCTCATCATCCACTCGGCAACGAAGTATCTCGGTGGGCACGGCACGAGCATCGGCGGTATCGTCGTCGACTCCGGCGAGTTCGACTTTGGCCACTTCCCCACGATTGCCGATCCGTCGCCTTCGTACCACGGACTGCGGTTTTTCGACACCTTCGGGCACTACGGCTTCCTCGTCAAGCTGCGTGCGGAGACGGTGCGCGACACCGGGGCATGCATCGCGCCGATGAACTCGTTCCTCCTGCTGCAGGGCATCGAGACGCTCTCGCTGAGGATGGAGCGGCACGTCACTAACGCTGTTGGGGTGGCCGAGTTCCTCGAGCAGCACCCAAAAGTCACCAAAGTGCACTACGCGGGGTTGCCGAGCCACCCCCACTATGCACGGGCCCAGAAGTATCTGCCCAAGGGAGCGGGCGCGATCCTCTCGTTTGAGTTGAAGGGCAACGATGGCCGCGCGGCGGGCAAGCAATTCATCGAGTCGCTCCAGCTGTTCTCGCATCTCGCCAACGTCGGCGATGCCAAGTCGCTGGTCATTCAGCCCGCGACTACCACTCACCAGCAGCTCACCGACACCGAGCTGGCGGCGGGTGGGATCAGCGCGAGCCTCATCCGCCTGTCGGTGGGGATTGAGACGCTCGATGACCTGCTGGCGGACCTCGACCAAGCGCTCGCGGCGGTGACCGCGTGAGCGACATCAAGCTGAACACCGCGCTCGATGCCGATCAGCGCGAGCGCTATCAGAACACGAAGGCGATTCAAGCGCTGCTTCGCGAAGCGAAGACGGTCGCGATCATCGGTCTCTCGACCGAGAAGACCAAGGCGAGCAACATGGTCGCGAGCTATCTCATCGACAAGGGCTACGACGTGATCCCGGTCCACCCCAAGGCTCCGGAGATTCTCGGACGGAAGGCGTACGCCAGTCTGGCCGACGTCCCGTTCGCAGTGGATATCGTGGATATTTTTCGCCCCGCGGAGGAAGCCGACGCGATTGTCGAACAGGCGATCCAGAACGGCGCCCGAGCCGTATGGATGCAGCTTCGGATCATCAACTTCCCTGCTGCCGACCGCGGGATCGAGGCGGGACTCCAGGTCGTGATGGACAAGTGCATCAAGATGGAGCACGGCCGTTACGGCGGCATGCTGCACTGGGCGGGCATGAACACCGAGGTTATCTCGGCGCAGCGCCGGTCCTAAACGCAAATCGGCCACTCCGGTCTAGGGAGCGGCCGATCTTGTTAGCCCGTCGAAGACTAGTCTTCGACGCGGACGCCCATCGAGCGGGCAGCCCCGGCGACAATGCGCATCGCCATCTCTTCGTCGTCGGTGTTTAGGTCGGCCATCTTCAGCTTGGCGACTTCGCGGAGCTTGTCGCTGGTGAGAACGCCGGCCTTGTCGAGCTTCGGATTCGCGGCACCGGTTGTGATGCCAGCGGCGCGCTTGATCAGATCGGTCGTCAGCGGCTGCTTGACGATGAACGAGTAGGAGCGATCCGAGTAGACGTTGATCTCGACGGGCAGCATGAAGCCCATTTGCGGAGCCGTCTGCTCGTTGAACTTCTTCAAGAACTCCATCATGTTGATGCCGGCCTGACCCAGCGCGGGACCAACGGGAGGAGCCGGCGTACCCTTGCCGGCGGGAATATTGAGCTTAATGACGCTCGTAACCTGTTTTGCCATGGTGTTTCGAAAACCTCAAGAAGTTGGTGGTCTGCGGCAAATATAGGAAGCGTCAGCCCGACCCCGAACGATCCCGCAGTATACCCGCTCCCCTCCCCTAATCAGTCCAAACTAACCTGCCGATACCTCTACTGGGGTTTATACCGGTGGTCAGTGCAAACGACGGAACAGCCACGAGCCTAGGCCGGCTCATCGATAGCGTTACGCTGTCGATGGGGGTCATAGAGGTTCAAGACGACGACTTCGTGTACATCGCGATGAACGCTTATGGCGCCCGCATCCACGGACGCAAACCCTCAGAGTTCATTGGCCGTACGAGCCAAGAGATGGGCCTCCCCGATCCGCTGCGCGAAGAGTGGGTCACGCGAAGCCAAGAATGTGCCGCGAGCGGCCAACCCATCCGATTTGAGTATTACCGCGAGACGGCCACCGGTGACCGATGGCGCCTTGCTACGTTGTCCCCAATCGACGGCACTCCGAACCGCTTCTGCTTCATCGTCGATGACCTCACCGATGTCAAGGCGCAACTTCGGGCCCAGGAGCGGAAGCTGCGCGCGCTCGTCGCGAACATTCCCGGCGCCGTCTTCCGGGCGATCATCAACGACCAATGGAAGATCGACTTCATGAGCGACAGCGTGACCGCGCTGCTCGGCTACACCCCTGAGGAGTTCATGTCTCGGCAGATCAAGTTTGTCGATCTCGTGGAACCTGCCGACTATCCCCAACTGGTCCACGCCGCCGAGCACGCGGTCGAAGAGCGCGGCAGCTACGTCGTCGAGTATCGCATTCGGAACCGTCAGGGCAACCTGCTTTGGGTCTCCGAGCGCGGCAAAGTCGCGTGGTCAGAGGAAGACGGTGGTCTGGTGCTTGACGGCGCCATCTACGATGTGACCGACCGTCGCCGGATGGTGGAAGAACTGATCGAGGCGCGAGAGGCCGCCATGGAAGCCTCGCAACTCAAAAGCGAGTTCCTCGCGAACATGAGCCATGAGATCCGAACGCCACTCAATGGCGTCATCGGCATGACTGAGCTGTTGCTCTCGACTCGCCTGGACGAAGACCAGCGCGACTTTGCGGAGACCGTGCTGCAGAGCGCCGATACCCTGCTCCACATCATCAACGATATTCTCGACTTCTCGAAGATCGAAGCCGGAAAGATGACGATCGAGCACGTGGAACTGGACCTTGAGCGGATCGCCCAGGAAGTCGCAGAGATGTTCGCGTCGCAAGCTCAAGACAAGGGCATCGAGATGGTGGTCGACCTCGATGAAGAACTCTCCTACCGGCGGTTCGGCGACCCGGTTCGCATCAAGCAAGTCCTCGCGAATCTTGTCTCAAATGCGCTGAAGTTCACGGAAAGCGGCGAGGTCGCGTTGCGCATCGAGCCGATCGACGACGGACCGACGTGGTTGCGCCTCGGCGTGACCGACACCGGAATCGGCATCCCCGAGTCCCGCCACGCCGCGATTTTTGAGAGCTTCACCCAGGCCGACGGATCGACAACGCGCCGCTACGGGGGGACCGGCCTCGGATTGGCCATTGTTCGGCAGTTGGCCACGCTCATGGGTGGTCGCGTCGGCATGAAGAGCCGCGAAGGCGAGGGATCGACGTTCTGGGTTGATTTACCGCTCGAACCCCAAGTCCTGCAGCCAGGGATGATCGACGCGCCACGGACGCTGGATGGTCTCGACATCTTGGTGGTCGACGACAACATGACGAATCGCAAGGTCTTGTCTCGGCTCATGACCGCACAGGGATGTCACGTAACGCTCGCGGCTCACGGCGAGGCGGCTCTCGCGCGGCTCGAAGAGGCCTCGGCGGACATCGTGCTTCTTGACTTCCAGATGCCCGACATGGATGGCGTCGAGCTTGCTCAGGAGATTTCGGCCCGTTATGGAGTCCAGGCCCCGGCGATGGTTATGCTGTCGTCGGTCAACCACCTGCTCAGCGCTTCGGCCCTGGCTGAGATCGGAGTGATTCGATCGCTGACCAAACCCGTTCGCCAGAGTGAACTGCTTCAAGTCATGTCTGATGTTCACCGCGGGCTGAATGTTCGAGTTGCCGCAGAGCAAGCCAAAATCATCAAGACTTCGGTCGCCGGAATGAGCATCTTGGTGGTCGAGGACAACTTCGTTAACCGCAAGGTCTGCGAGAAGATCCTCGGAAGGCATCAATGCCATGTTGAGTTCGCGGAGAACGGGGCCGAGGCGCTAGAACTCACGACCGCCAGGCAATACGACTTGGTGTTGATGGACCTGCAGATGCCGGTGCTCGACGGGTTCGAGGCTACGCTCGCGATCCGCAAGCAAGATCGAGAGCGGGGCCGGCGCACCCCGATCGTCGCGCTTACGGCGCACGCGATGCAAGGCGACCGTGAGAAGTGTCTCGCGGTAGGAATGGATGACTACCTGACGAAGCCGGTTAAACCAGCGGATCTGGACGCGATTGTCGATCGATTCCGACCCATCCCCCTCGCCGCCTAGGCCTTGCTACCCAAGTTGGAACCTTCTACCTCGCTCATGCGATATGGATATCAGGTGCAAAAAAAGGTGCAGGAATGAGAATCACCGATTACGAACGAGGAAGGTCTTTAAGCGACGTCGCCATCACGCTCACCCAGGATGAGGCGGCCGAGTTGGCGGGGTATCTGCACCAGCTCATCAAGCACCGTGAACTCGGGCATGCGCACCTGACCGAGGTTAGCGGGACGCGACTGGAGCGGGAACTGACGATCGCGATTGTGGAAGGCGCAGCGTAGGGCATCACTCGAAAACGTTCTCCGCGATACAGTAGTCGCCGGTTGGCTTGTACCGGCGTGGCAGGATTGGCGGGGCTACACAATGCCCGAGCGCAGCAAGTCTTTCAGCATGAGCAGGCCGACGATGCGGTTATCCTTCCCTACCACCGGCATCTCGCCGATCTTCCGCGGAAGGTTCTGAAACACTTCGAGCGCTTCGACGGCGAGTAGGTCTTCGCTGATCGTCGTGACCGACCGGGCCATGAGGTCTTCCGCGCGGGCATCAAGCGGTTCGGCGCTGCTCACAAAGTGCCGGCGCAAGTCGCCATCGCTGACAAACCCCACCAGACGATTCTCGGCATCTAAGACCACCGCCGCACCGACCCCTGCGTTGGTGATCGCGCGCATCACGTCGAGCACCGGCGTGTCCTCAGAGACCCGCGCGATTTCGGCAGTTGGGCGCATCACATCGCTGACCCGCAGCAGCAACCGCTTGCCCAGCGCCCCGCTCGGGTGGAAGCGAGCGAACTCCTCACGGCTGAATCCTCGACGCTCCATCACCGCGACCGAAAGCGCATCGCTGAGGGCCAGCATCGCCGTCGTGCTCGTCGTGGGGGCGAGATTGTGCGGGCACGCCTCCCGAGTAACTCCGGTGTCGAGCACCAGATCGGCGAGGCGCCCCGCCGAACTCTCTGGCCGGCCGGTCATTAGGATCGTGCGCGCGCCGATTTCTCGGATCGAAGGGAAAAGCCGGACAAGTTCGTCGGTCTCGCCGCTGTGGGTGTAGAGCAGCACGATATCGTCGGCGGTGACCATGCCCAGGTCGCCGTGAACCGCCTCCGCCGCCTGCAAGAACAAGCTCGGGGTGCCGGTGCTGCTGAGCGTGCCTGCCGTCTTGCGGGCGATGTGGCCGCTCTTGCCGATCCCGCACGTGATCACCCGGCCCTTGACGCCAAGCATCCACTCGACCGCCTGGTCGAAGCTGTCACCGAGGTTACCGGCCAGCTGTTGGAGAGCCTCGGCCTCCTCGATCAAGACTCGGCGGCCGAACTCCCGGCTCATAGCCTCCCCAAGATCGTCTTGCCAAACAGCGAGGAAATGAATTCCACGCCCGTCTTGCCCGTTTCGTTATGGGTGTCGAACAGCGGGTTGATCTCGACCATATCGAGCCCCACAAGCTGGACCGGGCAGTCATCCGATTCCAGGATTTCATAGAGCATCTCGCCCAGCAGGTGCATCTCGCGATAGGTCAAGCCTCCACGAACCGCGGTGCCGGTGCCGGGGGCAAGGATCGGGTCGAGGACGTCCACGTCAAAGCTGATCCAGAGGTTCTTGACCCCGAGCCCCTTGATCCAGGCCGAGAGCCGATCGACCTCGGTCACGAGCCCGCGTCGGTCGATGTCGGCCATCGTCGAGACGTAGCCCCGAGGAAGCCGCTGAAGCCGATCGCTCTCCCCAGCATCCACATCGCGCAGGCCAAGGAAGGCGGTCCGATCGCTTCGTAGCGGGTTCGGCACAAACCTTCTCTGCAGCAACTGCCATTGTTCGTCGGTCTTGCCTTCGATGCCCGCGGGCTCGTGCATAAGACACGCCAGCGGCATTCCATGCAGGTTGCCGCTCGGCGAAGTGGCAGGAGTGTTCAGGTCGGCGTGGGCGTCGACCCACAGCACGGCCAAATCGCCATCGTAAGCCCCCAACGCGGCCCCGATCGAGCCGATCGAAATCGAATGGTCGCCACCGATAACCAGGGGCATGTGGCCCTCAGACAGCGTCTCCTGCACGCGCTCGAACACTTGCGTGAACACGTACGCCGCCGGGCCGTGCTGCTTGATACCGTCAGCTCCGGGATGAGCAGGAGGAATGACCACATCGCCGTCGTCGAGCACCTCGTACTCCAGGGCCAGCATCGCCTCGGCGAGCCCCGCCAATCGAACCGCCGCTGGGCCAAGTCGCGAACCCAAACGGAAGCCGCACAAGTCAAACGGGACTCCGATGATCTCCATCGGGGGGATTGTACTCACGCCCGTCCGGCCCCGACCGCAAGTACACTGAGGGCATGCAGCGCAAGGTCGGCGTTGTCGCCGTTCAGGGGGATTACGCCATGCACATCGCGGCGTTGCGTGGCGCCGACTCGGGGGTCGATGCCCTCGAAGTCCGTACCCCGGAAGAACTCGCCACCGTCGATCAACTCATCATTCCCGGTGGGGAGAGCTCGACGGTCGGCTTGCTGATGCAGCGGTTCGGGCTCGGCGAAGCCATTGTCGCTCGCGCCTCCGAAGGCATGCCCATCTGGGGCACCTGCATGGGCATGATCTTGATGGCGCGCGAGGTGGAGGGCCGGGATCAGTACCGGCTCGGATTGCTCGACATCACCGTCCGTCGGAATGCATTTGGCGCCCAGGTTCACTCCTTTGAGGACACGGTATCAGTGGCGGGATTCGGGGAGACGCTCGGGGTGTTCATCCGGGCCCCGATCGTCACGCAGCACGGATCGGCAGTTGAGGTCTTGGCAACTTACGGCGAACAGATTGTCGCGGTGCGAGAAGGCAATCGGATTGGTACGTCGTTCCACCCGGAACTCACGGATGATCCTCGGATGCACACGTGGTTCTTGTCTCTCTGACCGGCCGAGTCGCCGGCACTGATCGCTTGTGGGAGTCGCTCACTCAAGCGCGAGTAGACTCATAGCCATGAAGCCCGCCGGAGCGGTAGCCGTCGATCTTGGCGCAACCTCCGTGCGCTTCGCTGCTGGGCGTCTCCACGAGGGTCGAATACTCAGCGAGGTCATCGCCCAACGCGCTCATGCCCCGATTGAGCGGAACGGGCGCCTAGAGTGGGACTTCAATCTGCTTCTCGGGATCGCAACAGAAGCCGTTGCCTACGCCGCAGATCACTTTCGGGAGCCCACGTTCGGCATTGATGCGTGGGGCGTCGATCACGGATTCGTCGATCGAAACGGAGCGATTGTCCAATCCCCGGTTGCCTACCGAGATCCATCGCACCAGGCGATGTTCGAGCGTCTGGCTCCGCACCAGCAGGAGATTTACGCTGGCACCGGCATCCAGCACCAACCCTTCAACACGCTCTACCAACTGGCTGCCCGGGCGGAGGATCAGCCAAACCTGATCGGGACCGATTGGATGCTCACGCCGGACCTCATCGGATTCCTGCTCACCGGCGTCCGCCACACGGAACTCACGATGGCCTCGACGACCCAGCTGATGGGGCTCGACGACCAGTGGTGGCCCCGAGTGTTCGAGCTCATCGGATGGCCAGTTCCCGATCGCGCCCCCCAGCGTCCGGGGAGGGTCTTGGGCGACGCGGACGGGGTGCGCTGGGTTTCGGTCGGATCGCACGACACGGCCTCCGCGGTGCTCGGGCTGGGTCCGTTGCGCGATAATCAGGCATTCCTGAATGTGGGCACGTGGTCGCTGCTGGGAACTGTGGTCGACCAGCCGATTCTTACTGACCCGGGGTTCACCAACGAGCGAACCGTCGATGCCTGCATCCGCTACCTCGCGAACATCCCCGGCTTCTACGTGATCAACCGGGTGCACGAAGAGTTGGGACTGACGTACGGCGTGCCAGAGTGGCTGGCCATGGCCAAGCCCACCAAGGATGCCGCCGACTTGATGCGGCCAGAGTTCTTCAACCCACCGCGGATGACCGACGTGCTGGCCGCTCAAGTGCCCGTTGCTTCCTCGGATGCCGCCGAGTGGGCATCACTTGCGCTCAACAGCCTGGTGCAAACGACGGTGGCTCAGTTGCGCCGGCTCGAAGTGCAGACGGGTAGGCAGTTCACCGAAGTCCGATTATCCGGCGGCGGCTCGCAGAGCCGGGCCTTCGCCCAGGCGCTGGCGGACGGCTCCGGCCGGGACGTCATCGCTGGCCCCGCCGAGTCCACCTTGCTCGGCAACTTGGCGATGCAATTCCACGCTCAGGGGGCGTTCTCAGGATGGGATGATCTCCTGCGGGCGGTTGGAGCCAGCTTCACGACCGTACGCTTCTCTCCGCGCTAAGGGCGGCGGTAACATCCGAGCATGGATCCCCTTCGCGTTGGCGTCATCGGCTGCGGCAACATCTCCGGCATTTACCTCGACAACTTGGCTGCGTATCCCGAGACCGAAGTCGTCGCGCTGGCTGACCTTGATCTTGATCGCGCGGCCATCGTCGCGACCGCCCGAGGGATCGGCCGGGTGCTGACTCCCGAGCAACTTCTCAACGATGAAGCAGTCGACTTGGTGCTCAACCTGACGGTTCCTAAGGCTCACGCCGAGATCAACCTCGCCGCCGTCGAAGCTGGCAAGCACGTGTACACCGAGAAGCCGTTCGCACTCACGACCCGCGAAGGGAGGATGGTGCTCGAGGCCGCCCGCCGCAATGGCAGGTTCGTGGGCGGCGCTCCCGACACGTTTCTGGGAGCAGGCATTCAGGCGTGCGTGGACGCCATCGATCAAGGGCTGATCGGAGACGTCGTCGCCGCGAACGCGTTCATGATGTGCCACGGCCACGAAAGCTGGCACCCCTCGCCGGAGTTCTACTACGAGGTCGGAGGCGGGCCGATGTTTGACATGGGGCCCTACTATCTGACCGCATTGGTCGCCCTGATCGGTCCCATACGTAGCGTGCAGGCGATGACCCGCATCACGTTCCCCGAGCGCACCATCACTAGCGAACCGAAGCAGGGCCAGAAGGTGCCGGTCGAAACTCCGACCCACCTCGCCGCGCTGCTTGAGTTCGAGAACGGGGCGATCGGGCAGATTACGACCAGCTTCGACATCTGGCATCACACGATGCCTCATCTCGAGATTTACGGGACCGAGGGCAGCCTCCGCGTTCCCGACCCGAACGGCTTTGGAGGCGAAGTCTGGGTTCGCCGGGCGGGGGATGCGGAGTGGAATCCGGTTCAGATCGGTCAGGCTTACTCGCAAAACAGCCGGGGGTTGGGGGTGCGCGACATGGCATACGCCCTATGCGTTGGGCGCGCGGTACGTGCGGGCGGCGAGCTCGCCTACCACGTGCTCGACGCGATGGAAGCGGTGGTGCGCTCCGGTGAGCGCGGCGAGCGAGTGACCCTGGAGAGTTGGGTCGAGCGCCCGGCGCGACTCGCGGGAGAGCCCTTCGCCAACGGCTGAGGAAGGGCGATTTGAGTTTAAAGCTGGTTGCAGGGGTGCCGATCATGGGCGTGGCGTCCTACTACATTTGCCTCGTGCTCATTGGGCCGCAGGTCAAGGACTTGGCCCGGCTCGAGTCCGAATGTACGAGCTATCTGCAACGGGCGCTGCCGCCGATTCTCACGACGTGGGACTTCGAACAGTGGCGGTCGCGATCGAGCGTCGAACTTATCACCGCGACCAAGGTTGCCAAGCTTCAGAAGCAGTTCGCCGCGAACGACAAGTACCTGGGTGAGTTCAAGGGCATGGACAAGCCGACTGGCCGCGTGGTTGTTGACAACACGGGCGGCATTAACGAAACGATCGGGTTCTACTCCACCCGCGCCCGATTTGACGTAGGTAGCGCAGACATCAGCTTGAAACTGGTGAAGCGGGGTGGCGGATGGAAGTTCCAGAAGTTCTACATTCGAACCGACGTCCTCGAACCTGAGTAGGCACGGAATCCTTCAGGCTCTGGCTTGTAAACTGCAACGCATGCGTCCTTACGGACGCACTTGGTATCAGGCCCAGACTTATGGCGGAGGCAAGCGGAAAGCCCACACCCCTGATCGCGCAGCCTTTCGTGCGTCGAATGTTGCTCGTTGCCCTGCTCGCCGAGATCGGCTACGCAGTCCTCAACATCTCAACGATGCCCGTGTACCTGCGCAACGACCGAGGCTTCGGCGCGTTCGGCGTATCGCTGGTCGTGGTGGCATTCTTGCTCAGCGAAGCGGTTATGAAGGGCCCCATGGGGCACCTGGCCGACCGAATCGGAGCCCGCCGGCTGATGTTGATCGGCCCGCTCATCACGTTGACCACGTCATTGCTCTCGTTGGTTGTCCCGCGATTCGATCCGGGGGTGGGGGAGCCGATGGAGATTGCGCTGTTCGCAATCCTGCGCCTTGGAGACGGCGTGGGTGCGGCGATGCTCTGGCCCGCGGCCTTTGCGCTGATGGGCGATGTGGTCAAGGACCGCGAGCGGCAGCAGGCGATGTCGCTGCTGAACATGTGCTACCTCATCGGGATCGCGCTTGCGTTGCCCATCGGCGGTATCGTCGAGGACCTCACCCACACGACTCTACTGCCGATCAGCGGTGGCTTCTCAGGAGGTTTGTATCTCTCGGCGGCCCTCTTCTTCATCGTTGCCATTGCGGTCTTCCGGCTTCGCGTTCCCGATGGCGTCGCCCACCGGGAGGCTCCACCTGACGAGGGGTTCCATGTACGCGACTTCATCAAGACCGCCCGCCAGATTCCTGCATACCTCCTGCTGAGTGCGGTCACCTTCTGCGGAATCGGCTTCCCGATGACGAATGTGAAGCTGTTCGCGCTCGAGGAGTTCAAGCTCAGCGGTGCGCAGTTCGGCGCGCTCGTGTTCCCGTGCGCGATCGCGATGGCGGTCTTTAGCGTGCCGATGGCCAAGTTTGGCGAGCGGATCGGGCGTGCACGCGCCGTGCATTTTGGGCTGGGGCTATGTTCGGTTGGTCTGATCGTGATCTGCATGGGGGCTTTTTTCCCGGCCTTTCGATCGACGTGGGTGTTGGTCCTGGGTGGGTTGCCGGTGGGCATGGGATTCCTGCTGACGATCCCCGCATGGCTCGCATCGGTCAGCGACCTCGACCCGAACAAACGTGCCGCTAACGTAGGCGCGGTGATGACGGCGCAGGGCCTCGGGGCGATCGTCGGAGCTCCGTTGGGGGGGCTATCCTACCAGGGCCTGGTTCCAGTAGGCGAGCGCATGGGCCTCGGCGCGAGCTTTGGCCATTACTCGCCCTTCATGGGCACCGCGATCTGCGTCACCCTCGGGTTCCTGATTTCCTTGAAGATCCTGCGCGAGCACTAGTTACGGGTTTACGGTCAACGTCACCTGCTTGGTCGTGCCGAGATAGCTGGCCGTCAGGACGACGTTCTTCGAGGTCACTTGTGGGAAGGTGCTGATCGTAGCGCTGACCGTCGTATTGCCCGCGACCAGCGTGACCGTTCGCGGCACCGTGGCGATCGTGATGTTGCTTGAAGTCAAGGAGACCGGCCGGTTGGTCGGAAGTGCCCGGTTTACCGTCGCGGTCAACACGCCCAAGGCCCCGCCACGGACCGGGTTGGGCGAGCAGGTCAGTCCCGTGAGTTCAACGCGCAGTAAATCGAGGGTCGCGTTGGTTGGATTGTTCTCGTCTCCCACGATGGCTACGCTCACCGGGATGCTCTGGTCGGAGGGAGGTTGGAAGCCGTAGACCACGAACGCGTTGGTCGTTTGGCCCGCCTGAATCGTCCGGGTGGGGGGGAAGACGACGTAGCCTGAGGCTTCGGTGAATCGAAGTTCGGTGGTGATGGCAGCCGGGCTCGTTAAAGTGACACGTGCCAGCGTGAAGTAGCCCGCAAGAAGGGGATTCGGGGTGAGTTTGAAGGACTGGATGACCGCCATCGGGTACACGCTCAAAGTGGCGGTTCGGGTCGTTCCCTTGAAGTTCGCGGTGATTGTCGCGGTCTGCACCGAGGACGGGTTGGTCGTCGAGATGTTGGTCGTCTTGCTCGAGACCCCTTGAGCCACAGTAATGGGTGACACAACGCTGACAAACGCCGAGTTGTCGGTGAACGTGAACGAGTCCGTGAAGGGGGCGGGGGCGGACAAGGTAGCCGTGCCCGTCGTTGCCGCACCTCCATAGAGATAGGTCTTCGCCAAGACGAACGACGCGACCGTCGGATAGGGCTTCACCACAAGGGTCGCGGTGATACTGTTGCCGAAGGCCGAGGCCGTCAACGTCACGGTTCGATTCGATGAGAACACCTGAGTTGTATCGATCGTAAAGGCCGCCGCCGTCAAGCCTTGGGTGACTTGGACCGACGAGGGCATCGACACGTACGAACTGTTGTCGCTCAGGGTCACCCGCGTCCCCGGGGGGGCTGGATGCTGAATGGTGACTGTCGCGGCGAGTGAACGCCCGCCGAAGACCTCGGAGACCGATGGCGTAAGCGTTAGGAGGTCATTGTTGACCAGGGGAATCCGCCAGATGCCGCGGCCAAAGGTCGCGACGTACAAGTAATCCTGCCCCTCGGGAATCGCGAACGAGTTGACGTGGACATTGCCGATCCCGAGTCCATTCATGTTTGCCCAAGTGGCCCCCGAGTCGGTGGTCATGAACGCGCCAACGTCGGTGCCTACGTACCAAACGCTGGGGTCGTGCGGATCCCAGATGATCGCGTTGATCGGAGATGCGGGTAGGGCAGTATCGCCCGTGCCGCTCACCTCGGTCCATACTGGGCTGGCCGCCGAAGTATCACGGCAGAGAAAAAGACCACCGGTCGATCTTTGGAACCCGACCAGCACGTCGGTCGAACTCGTCGCTTTGCATGCGATGGCACCGATCGCCGAGTCGGGTAGCGCCGCCGTATCAATCTTGGTGAAGGTGTCAGCGTTGTTGTCGCTGCGATAGAGGTCGCCATTGTCGAGGCCGGCGTACACGCGATTTCGGTTCGAAATCCCCACGGCGAGCGTCCGGACGTTCGTGCTGAACGAAGGCGAGGCTGGGGTCCAGACGATTCCGGTCCCGGCCCATCGTTGAACCGCAAGGTTCGCACCGACCAGCACTCGGCCCGATCCCGAGATCACCATGGGCGCGATGAAGTTCACCAGGGTCCACTCAGGCGTAATTGAAGCTGGGTTGTAATCGGTGCTCGACGTGTAGCGGTAGATGGAGCCACGCTGGGCACTCGTGAAGTGGATGGCCGGGTCGCTGGGCAGGAATGCACTCCAGGATCCGTCGCCATCGCGCAGGTTCTTCCAGTTCGAAAGACTCCCCCGAGAGGCTGGCGACGCGTTGTCTTGAGTACCACCCATCACGTGATTGGCGTTGGTCGGATGGACCGACATGTGATAGAACTGGGTCGTGTAGAGCTCCTCGTTCAGGGACACGATTGAGGTGAAATTGCCGGGGACGTGCTGGATTCGGAACAACCCACCGTCGCACCCAACTAGCCCAACGGAGCCATTGAGGGGGTGAGGAGAGAAGCTATGCTGGTCGTTGTGGATAAGCGAGTTCGATTTGTAGCTCTTCCCCACGTCCGTCCAGGTGTTGCCGTCATTCGTGGAAACGGCCAGGGTGATCAGCCCGCAGTAGAGCATCTCGGTCCCTTCGTAGAGGGCGGTTTCTACGTGGAGATCGTACAGATCCTGTCCCCAGTTGAAGAGAGGCTCGTCTTCGTTAAGCTCGTTCGGGAACGTGGGCTCTGACGTGAGATTGAGGTTCGTCCAAGAGGCCCCACTGTTTGAAGAACGGAAGATGGTGTTTCCCCCCGGGTGAAGCACCCACAGCTTGCCAAAGGTCTTCTTTGAGCATGCGACATCGAGCATCCCTTGCACCGTCGAGGTGGCATCATTGACGACCGACCAAGTCGATCCGGCATTCGTGGATCGGTAGATGCGGCCTCCCGCTTCACTATTGCCACCTACCGCATAGAACTCCCGGGTTCCACCCGACCGGATGCCGTAGTCGATATCATCCCAGTTCCCTGCGGGAGCATTGGTTGCTGCCCACGTCACCCCTCCGTCGGTCGATCGCCAGATGTCGCCGTCCGAGCTGTCGGTGAGTGCGAGCACAATGTTGGGATCATCGGGGTTAAAGACAACTCGCGTGACCACATCCAGCCTCATCGTCCCCGTGCCGACCTGAGTCCATGTGGTGCCCCCGTTGGTAGACCTCATGATCCCCATGGTCTGCTCCCCGAACATCCCGTAGTAGTCACCAGTCCCGACAAGAACGATGTTCTCGTTGGTGGGATGCACGGCGACTGCAGTCGTGTGGAGAAACTCCCAACCGCTGCTCTTGAAGCTCCAGTTCGTACCTTGGTCGGTGGACTTCCAAATGCCTGCTCCCACGGTTGCGACATAGATGACATTGGGGTTGCTGGGGGCATACTCGGCATCGTTGACCCGCCCGCTCAGCGGCGGAGTCCCGTAGTAAATCTGCTTGGGGATGTCGAGGTTCTTGGGCCCGACGTAGTTGAACGACGCGCTGGGCGCCTTGGGGTCGCGGCCCATCCACGCCAGTGGCAGCCGCTCACGCTGGGCAACAGCGCGCAGTATGGCGTCTTGGTCCAGCTGCCCATCGAGGCCGACGCGGGGCTCGAGGTAGTACGCAAGCGCCTCGTAGAATCCCGCGGACTTCCGGACGGCCTCGCCGTCGTCGCCCAAGATCTTAGCCCGGGCTTTGAAGTAGGCGATGTGCTGCTTCACCGAAGGTAGCGAGTTGCGATCGATGAGGGCCGCGGATTGCGGGAAGATGTAGGTAATGCCCGCCTCATGCAGGCGCGACTTTACGCCTCTAACGTCTGCGGAGCGATCGACTCGGACTCGGTAGAAACCGTCGGACTGTCCGAGGACGCGGGCGCGGCCCCTCAGGGCTGTCTCTACCATGGATTGGGTAGCACCGGGCGAACCCACAAGCAGCGTGGTTTGCGCGCCGCAGTATCCCGCAACCGTGAAGATCGCAAGAACCAACCCAACTCTGAAAGCTGTCCGGACGTTTCGAAAGCCAAGCACCCTTTCAGAATAGCCGGATTATCAGCAGAGAGCCAAGGCTGTTTGGCTAAGTCAGGGAAGAATTGTGAGTGTCGACTGCCGCGTCGTTCCATTGAAGCTCGCGGTCAGAGTCACCGTCGTGGACTGCGTTACCGCGTAGGTGGTGACCGTCGCGGTGGCCGATGCACTGCCGGCGATCATCGTCACTCCCGCCGGCACCGATGCGACCGCCGGGTTCGATGAACTCAACGAAACGACCCGCGAGACCGGTAGCGCCAAGTTGTGGGTCACCGTGAGAACGGCCTTCTTCCCGCCAGAGATGGGGTTCAAGCTGACCGACAGCGACGTCAACTGAGACCGTCTCAAGTCGATGGTGCCCGGTTTGGGCGCGGCCGGATCCCCGACGATCCGCGCATTGAAGCCGATCGTCTCGTCTTGCAGCGGGTTGATCGAGTAGACCGGGATGTTCACCAGGGTCTGTCCCGCTTGCAGGGTTCGCGGCGACGGGATGGTCACATAGGGCGAGTTCTCCGCAATCGCGATCTCGGTCGTGATCGGTGCTGGCTGTTGCAAAGTGACCGTCGCCGTACCGACAAAGCCCCCGATCAGCGGAATCGGATGCATGGAGACCGACTTGATGACCGGCATCGGATACACGTACACCGTCAACGTGCGGGTTGTCCCCTTGTAGGAAGCCGTGATCGTCACCGTCTGCATCGAACTGGGATTCGTTGTCGAAACGGTCGTCAGCTTCTGAGACTGTCCAAACCCGACCGTGATCGGAGACTGCACGCTCAAGAAAGGCGAATCATCTGTAAACGTGAGCGAACCCGCCAAGGGAGCCGGGGCGGAGAGGGTGGCGGTCGCGTACTGCCAGCTTCCGCCGTACATGTAGTTGCGCGGGATGGTCAAAGAAGCCACCGTCGGGTAAGGCAGAATGGTGAGTTCTCGACTGAGGGTTGCACCCATGCAGGTCGCAAACACGATGGCCGTGCGGGGCGAGGAGAACACCTGGTTGGTTTGGATCGTGAACGTCCGCTCCGTGGTCCCGGCTGGAAAGTCCAGGCTGGTAGGGATAGTCACGTGGGGACTTGCGCTTGCCAGTTTGACCGTCGTGCCTTGCGGTGCCGGATGCGTGAGTCGTAGGGTTGCCATGATCGGCTGATCGCCGAGTACGATGTCCTGATTCACCTCGAAGGCAGTGAGCTGATTGTTGACCAGCGGAATCCGCCAAACACCGCGGCCGAACGTCGCAACGTAGAGGAAGGTCTTGTCGGGCGGGATCGCGAAGGCGTTGACATGGATATTGCCGAGCCCCAGCGGGTTCATATTGGTCCAGGTTTGGCCTCCATTCGTGGTCATGAAGGCTCCGACGTCCGTGCCAACGTACCAAACGTCGCTCTGATGGGGATCGCGGGCAACGGCATTGATGGGTGATGCGGGCAGGCCGGTAGCACCGACGCCGGAGACATTGGTCCACGCCCGGCCCAGGTCAAAGCCGGTCGTCCGAAAGAGGCCACCCTCTGGGCCCTGATGCCCTACGAGAAGGTCGTCATCGTTGGTCCAAGATACGGCCAAGGCACTCACCGGAGCAAATGCGGCTCTCCGGAACGGGGAGAAGTTCTCGCCATTGTCTGTGCTCTTTCGGATACTCCCATCAAACCCGCCCGCATAGACGTGTCGCAGATTACTGGGTGCAACCGCAAGGGTTCGCATCTCCGTTGAGAAGTCAGCAGAGCTGTACCAGAGGGTGCCCGAGAACGACCATCGCTGAACCCGCTGTTGCGCTCCAATGAGCACGCGGCCGGAATCGGCAATCACCATCGGGGCAATGAATGCTGTTCCAGCCGTAGTGGGCGGCCGAATCTCTGTGGGTACGTTCGCCAAGCTAGTAGCGTAGCGATAGACGGCTCCTCTCTGGCCCGTTGTGAAATGCACATTCGGGTTACTGGGCAGAAAGGCGCTCCACCCCCCGTCCCCACCGTAGAGGTTTGACCAGGCGTCCAGCAGTCCTCGAGAGGCGGGCGTTGCATTGTCTTGGGCTCCCGCCATCATGTAGGTTCCGTGGCTCTCAGGGTGCACCGAGACGTGGTAGTGCTGGGTTGCGAACAACTTGGCGTTGAGTGAGGTGGTCGTCGGTGTGTCGCCAGGGACATTAACGACTCGGAACACGCCGCCGTCATTCCCCGCCAGCCCGATCGATCCGTTTGTGGGATGGGGTGTGAAGCAGTGTTGGTCCACGTGCATCCGAGCATCTTCGCGAAAGCCTCTTGCAACATCCGTCCAAGTGGTCCCATCATCCGCCGAGGACGCTAGTGTGATGAGTCCGACATAGAGAATCTCCGTGTCGCCGTAGAGAGCCGTCTCTACGTAGGAATCGTAGTTCCTTTGGCGCCAGTTGAAGGAGTCGCCAGGATCGCGGTGGTTGGGGAACGTGGCGTTGCTGGTGAGCGACAGATTCGTCCAGTTCGTTCCGCTATTCGTCGTGCGGAACACGGCGCTGCTATTGGGGTACATCACCCAGACTTTTCCAATCGTCTTCTTCGAGCACGCGATATCGAGCACGGATTGAACACCTACCGTGGGCTCGTTAATCGTCGCCCACGTCAGACCCTGGTTCGTGGACATCGCGATCCTTCCGCCTGCCTCGTTGTTACCACCGACGGCCCAGATCTGGCGAGTGCCCTTCGAGTTCACGGGGCCATAGTCGATATCGTCCCAGCGGCCCTCGACTGCGTTGGTGGCCGACCACGTTACACCCGCGTCGGTCGAGCGCCAGATTTTGCCGGTTGCGCCGCCCGTTAGGGCAAGGGCGATGTTTGGATTGTCGGGATGAAAAAGCACCCTCGTAACGACCTGACTGTCAAACGTCTTGCCCACCGCGGTCCACGTCGATCCACCATCGGTCGAGCGCATGATGCCCTGAGTCTGGGCCCCGAAAAAGCCCTTGTAGTCCCCCGTCCCTACGAGGACGAGATTCGGATTGGTGGGATGAACGGCAACGCTGTTGGTGTGAAGAAAGGGCCAGTCGTGGCTTCGAAAGGACCAGTTCGTGCCTTGATCGACCGACTTCCAAACACCCGCCCCCGCGGTGGCCAGGTAGACGATGTTCGGATTGCTCTTCGCGTAGGCGATCCCGTTCACGCGGCCTGAGACGGGTCCGACGCCCATGTAGAGTTGGTACGCGACCCCCAAGTTCTTGGGCCCCATAAACGTAAAGGTTGAGGAGGGCGCATTGGTGTTCGTACCAACCCAGGCATGCGGCATTTGATCCCGATGTTCTGCGGCACGCTTGACCGCATCTTGGTCAATGGTGCCATCGGGGCCAACCCGAGGCTCGAGATAGTAAGCGAGGGCCTCGTAGAATCCCGCCGTTGGCCTGGCCTCGGGGCCATGTGCCAGAAGCTCGGAGCGAGCCCTCAGGTATTCGATGTGGTTGCGCAAGGAGGGCAGTGAGCGTGGGTCGACTTGTGATGCTCGCGAATCAAAGGCAAACCTGAACTTCGACTTCAGCCCCTTCAATGCCTGTTGTCGGCTGGTAGCGGAAACGACGACCTCGTAGAAGCCATCCGGGTTCTTGCCGGCCACCTTTCCAAGATCGCCGACGTTCGCAAGCGCCGTGCGCTCGTCGAGGTTGGGCGATCCGACCAGCAGTGTATCGGCGACCGCGAGGGATAGCCCTCCCATCATCGCGCCTAGCACCATCGATCGCAACCAGAAACGCATAAGTAACATTATAGGTTGGGATTCGCTCGAAGCGACGCAACAAAAAGCCCCCGTCCGCGGATGAGCGGACGGGGGCTTGGTTAGACGGTTACGGAGTGACCACAACGGTCGTTCGAACCGTCGTGCTCAAGTAGGTCGCAGAAACCACCACGTTGGTGCTTACTGCTGGCTTGAACGTTCTCACCGTAGCATTTACCGCCGTAGCGCCAGCCGGGAGCGTGACGCTTCGAGGAACGGTCAAGACATTCGGGTTGTCCGAGAAGAGCATAATGCCCTTCTTCAACGGCTGTGCCCGATTGATCCTGATCGTTGCAACACCCAACTTGCCACCTGGGATGGGGTTGGGATTAACCACGATCGAGGTGAGCTCGGATCGTAGCAGTTCCAGGGTCGCGTTTGTAGCTTGACCCGTGTCCTCCCATACCCGTGCTTGGACGGCGATGTTGACGTCCTGCGGCGGGTTGCTGCCATAGACCGAGAAGCTCAGGACTTGTTGCCCAGCCTGCATGGTCTTGGTCGAGGTCGCGATGTACGGCGAGTCGTCCTGCATCGCGATCTGTGTGGTGATCGGAGCGGGAACGTTCAGCGTGATCCTGCACACGGAGTAGTTACCACCGAGCAACGGATTGGGCGTGAACGTAAGGCTCGCAACCACCGGATGCGGATAGACGACCAAGGTTGCGACTCGGGTCGTTCCCTTGTAGGCCGCGGTGATCGGCACCGACTGAACCGTCGCCGGCTTCGTCGTGCTGATCGTCGTGACCTTGCTCGATTGGCCAGCGCCAATCGTGATCGGCGACACCACGCTCACGAACGCCGAGTTCTCGGAGAACGTGAACGATCCGGTGAACGGAGCCGGTGCCGAGATCGTCGCCGTTCCCGTCGTGCTTGCCCCACCGTAAAGGTAGGACTTCGCCAGCACGAACGAAGACACGTACGGATACGGCTTGATCGTCAGAGCTACCGAGCGGGTCGTGCCCATCAGGTTCGCGTACAGGTACGCGATCTTGTTGGACGAGAAGACCTGGCTAGTGCTGATCACGAACGAGGCCGATGTCGCATTCGTTGAGAATGTGACGCCTGTAGGCATCGACGCGTAGGGACTCGTCTCGCTAAGGATTGCCCGAGTTCCTGCCGGAGCAGGCGAAGCGAGCGTGAGCGTTCCGCTGACCGAAGATCCACCGTAGACCTGGCTGAGGGACGTCGTGAACGAGTTGAACGTGTTGTTGGTGAGCGGGATGCGCCAGATGCCGCGCCCGAACGTCGCCACGTAGAGGTAGCTCTTGTTAGCCGGAATCGCGAACGCGTTGACATGGACATTGCTCAACCCGAGGTTGCTCATATTGCGCCATGTCGCACCGCTGTCCGTGGTCATAAAGGCACCGATGTCGGTGCCGACGTACCAGATGGAACTCTGGTAAGGATCACGCATCACGGCATTGATCGGGGTCTCGGGCAGAGCCAAGACTCCCGTCCCACTGACGCTCGTCCACACCGGCGTGGCCGCCGTGGTGTTCGAGCAACGGAAGAGTCCACCCGTCGGCCGGTTGATACCGACAATGACGTCCGCGGAGTTTG
Source organism: Methanoregulaceae archaeon (assembly GCA_020850325.1). GTDB lineage: Bacteria > Armatimonadota > Fimbriimonadia > Fimbriimonadales > Fimbriimonadaceae > JANJUB01. The sequence goes on along the minus strand of JADZEW010000016.1, from coordinate 201,995 downwards.
TCCACGAGGTGGCAATGCCGCCGATCGCGCTGTTCGGCAACGTCGTATCGATCTGGGTCCACGTCGAACCCGTGTTGTCGCTGCGCCAAACGCCGCCATTGTTCGTACCCGCGTAAACGCGAGCCGTGTTGGAGGTGCCCACGGCGAAAGTTCGGGCATTGCTGCCGAATCCGGTCGAAGAGGCCCACGAGGTGCCTCCCGTCCAACGCATCGCCGTGTTGTTTGCACCGACCAGCAGCGTGCTGGAACCGGCGAAGGTCAACGGTGCGATGAAGTTGGCCGACCCGAAGCCGCCATTGGGGCTGATTCCGTCCGGAGTCAAGTCGCCATCCGTCGTATACCGATAGACGGAGGCTCTCTGCGAGGACGTGATGTGAACGGCCGGGTTGCTCGGCTGGTAGTCGCTCCATGCGCCGTCACCGGCGTAGAGGTTCTTCCAGGCGTTCATGTTCGCCTTCGAGGCGGGCGAAGCGTTATCCTGGGTGCCGCCCATGATATAGTTCGCGTAGTTCGTCGGGTGAACCGACATGTGATAGAACTGCGTGTTGTACAGGTTGTTGTTCATGGAGGTCACGCTTGTGAGCACTCCAGGAAAGTTTAGGATGCGGTACACGCCGCCATCGTTGCCAGCCATGCCGATATTGCCGTTCGTTGGGTGCGGCGTAAAGCAGTGCTGGTCATTGTGCAACCGAGAGTTGTTCTGGTAGCTGCGGCCAAAGTCCGACCATGTGGCTCCGCTATCCGTCGAAACGGCGAGCGTGATCAATCCGCAGTAGACGAACTCCGTATTGCCTGAAAGCGCCGTCTCCACGTGGAGATCGTAGGTGTCCTGGCTCCAGTTGTACAGGGAGTTGGTACCCAGCGCATTCGGGAACGTCCCGCTCGTCGACAAGTTCAGGTTGGTCCACGACGAACCACTGTTCGTCGTCCGGAAGATCGTGTTGTTTCCGGGATGCAAGACATAGACCTTTCCAAACGTATTCTTCGAACAGGCGACGTCCATGATCGATTGACTCGTCGAGGTCGCGTCGGCCACGATGGTCCAGTTGCCACCCTGGTTCACCGAACGTGCAATCCGGCCGCCTGCGGTGCTGTTACCGCCAACTGCCCAGAACTGACGAACGCCGTTCGAAACTGGTCCGAAGTCGCAGTCGTCCCAGTTGCCGGCAGGAGCATCGGTTGCCGCCCATGTCACACCGCCGTCCGTCGATCGCCAAATGTCGCCATCGGCGCCGGCCGTCAGAGCAATAACGATGTTGGTGCTCGTCGGGTGGTAGACAATCTTGGTAACGATGTTGTTGCCAAACTGTGCGGCACCGACGGTCGTCCAAGTCGAGCCGCCGTTGGTGGACCGCTTGATTCCCATCGTCTGGGCTCCGAAAAAGCCACGGTAGTCACCAGTTCCCACGAGAACGTTGTTCTCGTTGAGAGGATCCACCGCCACGCTGCTGGTGTGCAGGTACTGCCATCCGCTGCTGCGGAAGCTCCAGTTCGAGCCCTGATCCGTCGACTTCCAAACGCCGCCGCCCGCCGTTGCGAGGTAGATCACGTTCGGATTCGTTTTGGACCAGCCGATACCGGCAACGCGGCCCGCCAAGGGAGCGATGCCGTAGTACTGCTGGTAAGGAATGTCGAGGCCCTTCGGGCCGACGTAGCTGAAGGAAGAGCTCGGAGCGTTCCCCTGGGGGTCACCCATGTATGCCGGCGGCAGTTGGTCGCGCTGCGCAACCGCCCGCCGAATCAGGTCCTGATCCACGGTCCCGTCGGGCCCGACACGGGTTGAGAGGTAGTACTCCAACGCCGCATAGTAGCCTGGAGTCGTCCGGTAGCCGGGGCCAGTTGCTTGAACTTTGTGACGTGCCGTCACATAGTCAATGTGCTGACGCAACGAATAGAGGTTGTGACGGTTGACCTGAGTGGCCGACTCGTTGAAAACGAACTCGAGGTTCGCTTTCTTAAGCTTCTGAATGGCAAGACCACGATCCGTGTCTCGCGTAAGGCGAACGATGAAGAAGCCGTCATCATTCTTGCCAAGGACCTTCCCTTGATCTCCGACTGCTGCCTGAACGGATGACTCCGTCGCTCCCTGCGAACCCACCAAGAGGTTGGATTGCGCCACGGAGACCGAGGCAGACAGCGCGGCTACCAAGAGCCAGGCTGAACGCAATTGTGTTTTCATATCTCCCTCCGATTTCTCGGGTTACCCTAGGATAGCCGGTTTGCCCCTTGATTGCAAGCAGAAATGCGTAGTTTGTTTACATTTCATAATCTTGTCATGAAGATTTTGCTCCGACTCCTTCCTCTCGCTGCCCTTGCGGTGGTTGCGGGGTGCGTTCGTACCAACACTGATACCGTGGTCGCCGAGGACGGGGCATGGACGCGCACCGTCAAGTTCTCCATCCAAAAGGAGGACATGATGGGCAAGCCAAACACGTTCGATCAGTTCCTCTTCCTGCCCTCGGGCGCCGACTGGAAGACCAGCCAAACCACCGAAAAGGAGTATCTGGTGTTCACCGGGGTGCGACAGGCAAAGCTCGGCGAGACGATCACCGACGACCTCCGGGTCAAGCAGAAGGGCAAGGCCATCCTTTCAAACACGGTGACGGTGAAGGACCTGGGCAACGGCCGCTACGAGTATCTCGAGACGATCACCTACACGGGTGAGAAGAAGCCCGACATGCCCTCGCCCGAAGGGGAGATGCTGACCATGTTGCGCGAGAGCCTGGCCGGCATCGAGGTCACCGACGCTCAGATCAAAGAGATGTCGCAAGCCGCGATGATCGACCTCTGGCGCATCATCTTCGGCCCGACGCGGCCCATGCTGCCTTCGCTAATCCTGCACCCGGACCTGGGCGAGCGCGAACTCCGCCGCAGCTTTGGGCGCACGATGGATGTCCAGTTCGAGAAGTTCTTTGGCGACAAGATGGACAAGGATGCCCGCCTCAAGGCCATCCGAACCTTAATGGCCAAGATGGACTCGGAGAAGATCATGGGCCCGACCAAGGAAAAGGCTCAGAGCGAAAGCAGCGGCGAAGGGGACAGCGGTCTGATCTCGATGTCGACGATCGTCAAGCTGCCCGGCCGGATCATCGAGGCCAACGGGGAAATCGACGAGATTTCGGGCGAGGTGTTCTGGGCGTTCTTCTCGGAGAGCCCGCAGATGGCTCCGCTGACGCTTCGCGCGGTTTGCGAAGTCAAGCGGTAATGAGCACCTCCATTCGATGCCTCCTCGCAATCGGCAACGATGAGGAGGCATCCGATGACTATGGCTTCAGTTGCACCGTCGTGTGGACGATTTGACCGAGATACTGTGCCCCTACCACGACGTTCTGCGTGCTCGTCACCCGGACGGTCCGCACGGTGAAAGTTGCCGCATTATTGCCCGCAACAACAGTCACCCCCGCGGGCACGCTCACCAGGCTCGTGTTCTCTGAACCAAGCTGAACGACCCGATTCAGGGTGACCGGACGGTTGAGCGAGATGGTGCCGATGCCAGGTTCACCACCCTTGATCGGGTTAGGAGACACTGCGATGCTCTGCAAGACCGACCGCCAAAGAGTCAGTGTCGCGCTCACGTGGTTTCCCGGATCTTCGAGCACTTTTGCGTTGACCTTCACATCCACATCAGAGTCAGGGTTGCTCCCATAGATCAGGAAGCTAAGCGTTTGATTACCGGCCTGAATCGTGCGGTTTGAGGTGGCAATGTACGGCGAGTCGTCCGTCATGACGACCGTCGTGGTGATAGGTGCGGGAACGCTCAGCGTTATCGTACACGTGGTGCTGAAACCGGCCAAGAGCGGGTTAGGACTGAACGACAAGTCGGTGACAACGGGCACAGGAAACACCGATAAGGTGGCCACTCTGGTCGTTCCCTTATATGCTGCCGTAATCGGAACGGCACGGGTGCTTGCGGTAGAGGTCGTTGTGATTACGGTCACCTTCGAAGTCTCTCCGGCCGCGATTGTGATCGGAGAAACTACGCTCACCAGCGGTGAGTCCTCGGTGAAGGTCATAGAGCCGACGAACGGAGCAGCCGCCGAGAGGGTTGCCGTTCCCTGTGTGCTAGATCCGCCATAGAGATAGGTCTTAGTGAGGACGAAGGAAGCCACCGTCGGATACGGCTTGATGGTCAAGGTCGCCGATCTCGTTTGCCCCATACAGTTCGCAAAGATGACGGCCGTCTTGTTGGACGAGAACACCTGCGACGTGGTGATCGTGAACGAAACCGAACTTGCATTGCCGGGAATCCAAACTTCGCTGGGAATCGTCACGTAGCTGCTCGCGGTCGACAAGACGGCCCGAACTCCGCCCGCAGGCGCGAGCGTCGCCAACTGCAGAGTGCCGATCAGCGACCGGTCGCCGTATACCTCGCTGGATGAAAGCGTAAACGAGTTGAAGGTGTTGTTCACGAGCGGGATGCGCCAGATACCTCGCCCGAACGTGGCAACGTAGAGGTATGCCTTGTCCTTGGAAACGGTGAGGGCGTTCACGTGAACATTGGGCAGTCCAAGCGCATTCATGTTCTTCCAGGTCGCGCCCGAGTCGGTCGTCATAAAGAGACCGACGTCGGTGCCAACGTACCATATCGGATTCTGATAGGGATCGCGCACCACGGCGTTGACTGGCGTTTGCGGCAAGGCGAGTGAGCCCGTACTGCTCACGTCCGTCCAAACCGGGCTGGCCGCCAAGGTGTTGCTGCATCTGAACAATCCACCGGTCGGTCGATTGATCCCAACCAATACGTCGGTTGAACTCGCCCACGAAACCGCGATGCCACCGATCGCATCCACCGATAGGGGTGCGGCATCGATTCGAGTCCAGTTGTGGCCGTGATCGTCGCTACGATAGACGCGTCCAGCTGATGTGCCCGCATACATCCGCGCAGAACTGATGCCCTGCTTGGCAATAACCCGCGGCTGGCCCACCATCGAGGTCCCGGAGAAAGTCCAGTCTCGATCACCGATCCACCGCTGCACCCGATTGGATGCCCCAACAAGCAACGTGCCGTCCCAGGCATAGATGAGGGGGGCTATGAACTCTGCAGAGGCGAATCCCCCCTCCGGCTCCAATCGATCGGGTTCGGTATCCGATGCGGTCGTGTAGCGGTAGACCGAAGCACGCTGAGAGCTAGTCACGTGGATGTTCGGATCGTTAGGGTCGAAGTCACTCCACGATCCGTCACCCGCGTAGAGGTTCTTCCAAGAAGCCAGGTTGCCACGGGAAGCCGGTGAGGCATTGTCCTGGGTCCCCCCCATCATCCGGTCGGCGTAACTGGTGGGGTGAAGCGACATATGATAGAACTGATGGTTGTAGAGGGTGCCGTTCAGCGAAGCGATCGAATCGAGAAACCCTGGGTAGTACTGAGTCCGGAACACCCCACCGTCACATCCCGCGAGGCCGATGTAGCCGTAGGTAGGGTGCGGTGTAAAGGTGTGCTGGTCGCAGTGCATTCTTGAGCCAAGGTCTTCGTCGTAACTCCGGCTGAAGTTCACCCATGTCGCGCCGCTGTCCGTTGATACGGCGAGGGTGATCAATCCAACCCAGACGTTCTCTTCGTTGCCATAGGCCGCCGTGGTCACATGCATGTCGTACTCGTCTTGGGCCCAGTTGTAGTTCGGGTTGTTTCCCTGCTCCTTGGGAAAGCTCGTCGAAGCCGGCAAGTCTAGGTTGGTCCACGTAGTTCCGCTGTTTTGCGTGCGCCACATGGTGTCTTGTTCCGAACTCAGGAGGTAGACCTTGCCAAAAGTGACCTTGGAGCAGGCCACGTCGAGGCGCTCCTGCGCTCCGCCCATCGGAGAGGTCATGGCTGTCCAGTTACGACCTCCATTTGTCGAACGCATGATCGTGCCGCCAGTTCCGCCATCGCCCGAGACCGCCCACAACTCACGAGTTCCATTGGACAATGTCCCAAAGTCGATGTCCTGCCATGATCGAGCTGGTGCATCGGTCGCGGTCCACGTCAAACCGCCATCGGTCGAGCGCCAGATATCGCCGTTCGCGCCCATGGTGAGGGCTAGTACCGTGTTTGGATTGTCCGGATCGTAGATGATACGGCTAACAATGTTGTTTCCGAACTGCGCCGCGCCAACCTGGGTCCATGTGGATCCACTGTTCGTTGACCGCATTATCCCCATGGTCTGCGCTCCGAAGAAGCCGTAAGCGTCGCCCGTGCCCGCAAGAACGAAGTTCTCGTTGGTTGGATGGACGGCGATGCCGGTCGTGTGTAGGAACTGCCAACCCGCGCTGCGGAACGACCAGTTCTTTCCCTGGTCAGAACTTCTCCAGACCCCGCCGCCTGCGGTTGCGAGATAGATGACGTTGGCATTCGATGGCGACCAAGCGATGCCATTCACCCGCCCGGCGAGCGGTGCTCGACCAAAGAACTGTTGATACGGAATGTCCAGATTCTTGGGTCCAATGTACGAGAACGACGCGCTCGGGGCGTGGCCACCACCGCCCAGCGAAGCGGGCGGCAGCTGCTCTCGGTGTTCCACCGCTCGCTTGATGAGATCCTGATCGACGGTTCCATCCAGGCCCACCCGGGTCGAAAGGTAGTACTCGAGCGCCGCATAGATTCCGGGCGTCTTCCTGTAATCTGGGCCTGTAGCCTGGACCTTGTTCCTCGCCTTCACATAGTCGATGTGCCTACGGAGCGAGGCCAAGTTCTGGCGATCAACGCGGGTGGCGGAAAGTTCGAAAACAAACTCAATGTTCGCCTGCTTCATCTGCTCAGCGAACCTGATGCGGTCTAGACCGGGCCGGAGTCTGACCTCGAAGAACCCGTCAATGGTCTTTCTGAGCACGACTCCCCGGTTCCCTACGGCATCTACTGCTTCGGCTTCAGTGAGCCTATTCCCCCCGATCAGTTGGATCGTCTGGGCGATGGAACCCGGTGCCGCCATGGCAAGCAGGACCAATCCGGCAAGTCGCCAAAGGCTAAACGTCTCTCTCCCCTCAAAGTGCATGAGACATCATAACAGTTCTCGACGAAACATGCAAGAACTGGCCCAATCCACTCACCGCCGACCTGGTGGAGCTCAACCGGTACACTCGCACTGTGGATACCCTGGTCGGGATGACGCGGGAGGAGATCGCCCAAGCCCTGGGTGATGAGCCCCGCGCGAAGATGCGCGGGCGTCAGATTGCCGACTGGATCTACCGCCGAGCGGTCGCCGATTGGGCGCAGATGACCGACCTCCCGGCGGACTTCCGTGCTCGGATGGCCGAGAAATGGTCGCTTCAACCCTTGGAGGTTGCCCGTCACGTGACCTCGACGGACGGCGTCGACAAGCTCCTGGTCCACGGGGGCGACGAGCAAGTCTACGAGTGCGTGTTGCTGCCCTATGCCGACCGGGTTTCGTGCTGCCTCAGTTCACAGGTCGGCTGCCCGATGGGGTGCCGATTCTGCGCGACGGGGCTGGGTGGTTTCGACCGCAACCTCTCCGTGGGGGAAATGATCGGCCAGTACCTGATGCTCCAGCGTCTCACCGAACGGCGCATCTCGCATGTCGTCTTCATGGGCATGGGGGAGCCTCTGCTGAACCTGGAGAACTTGGTGAAGACGCTGAGGCTGCTTCACGACGAGGTCGGACTGAGCTACCGCCACTTGACCGTGTCGACGGTCGGTCTCGTTCCGCAGATCTACGAACTCGCCGATCTCAAGCTTCCGATCCACCTTGCGCTGAGTCTCCATTCGACCAACGACGAGATCCGATCGCAGCTGATGCCGGTTAACAAGCGGTGGCCGATTGCCGAGGTTATCGAAGCGATGCGCGCCTACGGCCGAGCGACCGGACGCAAAATCACGATCGAGTATCTGCTGCTCGCCGAACTCACCGATACACCGACTCAGGCGGCGGAACTGGCACGTCTCATCCAAGGAATGCCCAGTGTTGTGAACGTGATCCCGTTCAACTTTGTCGCCACCGAGGAGTCGTTCAAGCGCCCCTCGCGCGAACGGGTGCGTGCCTTCAAGGCCGAACTGAAGCGCCGGGGAGTGAACGTTACGGAACGCGTCGAGCGCGGGCACGACATCGCCGCCGCTTGCGGACAACTTGCCGGCCAGCATGCAGGCCGGTTCGCGAGGAGGCCAACGTCATCCGCGTTGCCGGTCCTCTCCTAATGCTCGCTCTCCTTGCCGGTTGCCGCACCCCTTCCGTGCCGCTTCCGGAGGCGAACCTGCCCAAAGGTGACCCCAAGGATGAACCTCCCGTTACGCGTACCGTGAACTCGGCGGGGGGACAGCTCGACCGCAAGAGCGACGACGGAAAGGGAACGATCCTCTGGAGCATCGAATGGGAGTCGGCCACGCTCGAATACACCACCGACCAGCGATTCGGCGGCCGGATGAAAAACGTGAAGGGTGTGTTCTACACGCAGGGTCAACCCGCCAGCTCGTTTGTCGCCACCGAAGCCGTCGCCGACAAGGGCACGAACTCGCTTCGGCTGATCGGAGGCGTGCGGGTGACCAACGAGAATCCCAAAGGTGCTCTCTACTGCGGAGAGCTCGTGTACGACGGGGTCAAAGGGATCATCGACGCCCAGAAAGGAATCGAAGTCGACTACGAATCGTATCGGGTAAGAGGTATCGAGGCCCTTCGGGCGAATGCCAAACTCACCCTCGTCGCGACCCCGGAATCATTCGAACCACAGCCATGAAACTGCACCACACTACTCTGCTCATCTCCCTGGCCGGGCTTACCGCGACGCTTGCCGTCAGCCAGTCAGGTCAGACCAAGATTCCCGAGATCAAGGATAAGGCGGGCAACATGTGGGTCCGTGGCTACTCGCGGATGCGCATCGAGAACCTCGGGAGCGGGAAGTACAAGTTCACGGTGTCGACGAGTGACGGCAAGAAACTCAAGGCGACCTGGGCAAAGGAGAACATCGACATCGAATCCGGCGGTTTGGAATGCTTAGTGGTGCTTGATAAGACCAAGGCGTACCGGCTGCAAACCGCGACTATGTCCGGCGGAATCGTCGCCAACTTCGTGCGCGCCTCGGCTAACGCCCAGTCGAAAGAGAACCAGACCGCCAATATCCGTGCCGCCTCCGCCGAGTACAACGGCGGCAACGACACGGTGACGGTGAGGGGCAATGTCACCCTCACCCGGACCGATCCCGGGGCCGGTCAATCGATGAGCGCAACCGGCGCTTCGGGGACGATCCAACTTAGCGAACAAGGCTCGTCCGCCAACGCCGTCAAGGCCGCGACGCTGAACGGCCCGGTCAAGCTCACCATGACCGGAGTGCGCCCCGGGGATGATGGTAAGCCGCTGAAGTACAACCTGACCGGCTTGGCTGATCGCATGGTGTTTAACGACGCCGCCCGCACCATCGTGTTTACCGGCAATGTGCGTATATCGGGCGACGATCCGACGCTCGGTGGCGACATCTCGGGCGTGAACTCCGCGACCGTGAAGCTAACCAAGGACGGCGAGATCGAGTCGATCGACCTCGAGGGCGATCCGGGCCGGACCGTCGTGCAGGACAAGCGCAAGGGAGACGGCGGGCGTTGAGGATCACTGGGCGCGATCTCATCAAGCAATACCGAGGGCGAACCGTCGTGCGCGGCGTGACGTTCTCGATGGAGCAAGGTGAGATTGTCGGCCTGCTCGGCCCCAACGGGGCCGGAAAGACGACCACGTTCTATATGGTGACGGGGTTGGTTCGGCCCACGAAGGGCAGTGTTCTACTCGATGACCAAGAGGTCACCCGGTGGCCGATGTATCGGCGCGCCCGGTCGGGTATCGGCTACCTGCCCCAGGAACCCAGCGTCTTCCGCAAGCTCACCGTTCGGGACAACATGCGGCTCGTGCTGGAACTTGCCGGGCGCAACAAGGAAGAACAAGACGCGAAGATTGAGCAACTCGCTGAGGAACTCCACATCAAGCCGCTGCTCGATCGCCTGGGCAATGTCCTCTCCGGCGGCGAGCGCCGCCGCGTCGAGATCGCCCGCGCGCTTGCGACCGAGCCCAAGTTCATCCTCCTCGACGAGCCCTTCACCGGTATCGACCCGGTGACCATCGAGGAGATCCAGGAGATCATTTTTCGGCTCAAGCGGCAGAACATCGGCATCCTCATCACCGACCACAACGTTGCCGCGACCTTGCGCATCACCGATCGCAACTACATCCTCATCGACGGCGAGATCATCGCTGAAGGAAAGGGCACCGACATCGCGGAGAACCCCCTAGTGCGGAAGCACTACTTGGGCGAACAGTTCGGAACCGATGCTTGGAAACAGCAAGGCAGCGCGTCGCCGGAGGACCCGGCTTGAAGCGGCTCGACCGGCTGATCCTCAGCGAACTCTTCGGACCTTGGGGCTTTGGAGTGGCGATCTTTACCGTCCTCATCATGGCGGGGACCTATCTGTTCAAGCTCACCGACTACGTCGTGTCAGGTATTCCGGTGTCTACCATTCTCAAGCTCACCGTGCTGCTGCTGCCGGGGGTGATGGTCAAGACGTTCTCGATGGCCGTGCTCCTCGCCGCGTTGCTCGCATTCGGCCGACTGAGCAGCGACAGTGAAATCGTCGCGCTTCGCGCCGCGGGTTCGAGCATTGGGCGGATCATGGTGCCCGTCGGGGCGTTCGGCATCGTTGTGGCGATGTTCGCATTCTTTGTGAACGAGACTGTGGTGCCGTGGGCGGCGTACCAGGGGTTCGCGCTGCGAGGCGATATCGAGAAACGCATCCAAATGCGGGGCGAGCCGATTTTTCACGTGGTCAACGACCCCAAGGACGGCAAGGTCGTGGCGATGATCTCCGCCCTCGACTTCAACTTGCAAGAGCGGTCCCTGAAGGAGGTGTGGGTTCACACGTATCAGAAGAACGGCGAGCCGAGCTGGAATCTCCATGCCGAGCGGTTGCGCTTCACCGACGCCGAGAACTGGAGCGTCGTGGGCGAGGCCAAGCTGTTTGATTACGACTTGAAGTTCCCCATCGTGGTCAAGGACATTTGGCCGTCGGAAGTGGCGCAGCCGCCGAAGATCGACGACATCGCGGCCAGCCGACTCAAGGACCTCGACAGTTTCAGCATGGGGCAAATGCAGGAGCGCATCCGGCTCGCGAAGCTCAGCCCGACCTTCCCGCAGAACCAGCTTCGCAACCTCGAGTACGGCTACTGGAACAAGCTTGCGCTGCCGATGTCGGCGATGGTGTTCGGCCTTGTCGGCGCTCCGCTCGGCATCCGCAACCACCGCACCGGCGCCGCCTCGGGGTTTTGGATGTCGGTCATCATCATTTTTGCGTACATGATGACGGCGAACTTCATGGCGCAGTTTGCATTGGGTGGGAAGATTCCGCCGTGGGCGGCGAGTTTCACGCCCATCGTGATCGGAATGCTGGTTGCCGGGTACACCATCCACCGGAAGAACATGTAGATGGATCGAACAAGCCTGCTCTTCCTTATCTTGGTGATTGTGCTTGGAGGGTTCATCGCCCTCTACGCCGACCGTTTTGGCCGCGAACTCGGCAAAAAGCGGTTGCGTCTGGCTGGGTTGCGGCCACGGCGCACCGCCGAGATCATCGTGTTTTCGGCGGGCGTGCTTGCCCCGCTCCTCGCGATCTTGGTTCTGATGGCGGCAAGCGCCGAGGCCCGGCTTTGGATCGCCAAGGGCTATCGCGCGGTGCAAGAAGCCCGCAACGCCGAGGATGCCCGAAAGCGAGCCATTGCCCAATACGACCTGATTCTCACGAAGTCGCGGCAGCTGGACTCTCAGATCCGTGACCTCGAAGCTCGACTGGAGTCGATGCGAAAGCAATCCGACACGTACTCTGTGCAGGCCAAGCAGTCTGAGCAACGTGCGAAGGAAGCGGTCCAAAAAGCGAGCGGCCTCGACCGCAAGGTCTTCGAACTTGGCGGCCAGGTCAAGCAGCGACAAGAGCTCCTTGGAAAGCTGCAATCGGACTTAACCGCATCGCGCGATCGGCTCGGGTCGCTCACCCAAAGCTACGACACGCTCCAGAAGCAGCGGGTCGAGGCCGATGCCGAAGTCCTGCGGCTCGCGCAACAGATTGGCTCGCTCGAGTCGCAGATTCAGACCGGCGAAGGCGACCTGAATCGACTCAAGAGTGATCTGGCCAAACGGCAGAAAGAGTTGGCCGACGCCGAAGAAGCTCGCCGAGTGGCCGTCGACAGCCTGAATGCCGAGCTGACCCAGCTGAATACGGAACTCGAGCGTGCTCGGCAGCAGGTCAGCTTCGCGACTCAACGAATACAAGACCTCGCTCAGGAGTGGCTGAACCAGCCGATGATCTTCCAGATCGGCGAGGAGGTGGTTCGTTCACCCCTCGATCGGCAGCTGAGTGCCATGGAAGCTCAGCGCGCGCTTGAATCTGCGCTACGTAGCGCGCGCGGCATCGCCAGCGAGCGAGGTGCCAGGCCCAACGCGGAAGGCTATGAAGCAGACCTTATCGACCTGTTCACGCGAGACGACCAGCGGGTGACGGTTGCTCAGCAACGAGAGGCCATTGTTCGAGCCCTCACCGGCCGTGGGCAGGAGTCGCTACTGGTCATCAGCGTACGTTTCAACGCATTCCGTAATCAGTTCGTCCCGCTCGACGTGCAGATCTTCAACAACCCGATCGTGTTCGAGGAAGGTGAGTTGCTGGGTGAAGAACGGATCGACGCAAATGCCTCGGTCGGGAAGATCATCGAGCAAGTCACGAATCTGCTGAGCACGACTGTGCGCAGGAAGGCTGAGGAGCGCAAGATGATCATCGCCGCCGGCGGTGATGGCCTGGGGCGCATCGATCCCGCCGAGGTGTACGCAATGGTGTCGACCGTGCAGAATCTGCAGCGCGTGGTCCGGCTTCAGGCGTTGGCCAAGTCTCAAACCCGCGCCGGCGGTCCTCTCGAGATCGAGTTCCGGTTCCGTTAGCCGGAGTTGGCTCTGGTACGAACCAACCTGAGCCCTCCGTGACGAGTGGCGGGCTACATCCCTGAGGCTGGCGGTTGCATCGTCCCGCCACTCCCGATTCAACCGGGACCTTGGCTCTGGCACGTACCAACCTGAGCCCTCCGTGACGAGTGGCGGGCTACATCCCTGAGGCTGGCGGTTGCATCGTCCCGCCAGTCACCGCTCCTGAGTCGGGGGACGAACCCACCCCGACCCTCCGTGCCAACCCGAGCAAACCCGAACCCATCCGAGCCAACCGAGCCCTTCCCGAGCCTTCCCGAGCCATCCGGCCCCCATGCGCCACAATAGAACCCATGGCCGACGCTCCCAAAATCCGCATCGTGACCCTCGGCTGCGCCAAGAATGAGGTCGATAGCGAGGAGATCGCGGGCGTGCTCGACCAAGGCGGCTACGCCGTCGACGGGGCCGCCAAGAAGACGGACGTCACCATCATCAACACCTGCGGATTCCTCGAATCCGCCAAAGAAGAGAGCCTCCGCGCGATCAAGGAGGCCCTCCGCGAGCGGAAAGCGGGGCGCACCGGGCGCGTCATCGTCGCCGGATGCCTCGCCCAACGCCTCGGTGCCGAGCTCGAAAGGCTCGCCCCCGGCGCCGATGCGTACGTCGGCGTCGGGCAGATGAGCCGGTTCAACGACATCGTCCAAGCGACCATCGAGCGCCGCCAGCCCACCCTCGACGTCACTCCGCCGCAACACCTGTGGGCCGACGTCGCCACCCGGGCTCGCGCGGGCAAGCCGTGGAGCGCCTACCTGAAGGTCAGTGAAGGGTGCGACCACCAGTGCACGTTCTGCACGATCCCCAGCTTCCGAGGAAAGCACGACAGCAAGCCGATCGAGCGTGTTGTGGCCGAGGCCAAACAGCTCGCCAAGACCGGGTGCCGCGAGATCAACCTCATCGCCCAAGACGTCACTCAATACGGCTACGACCTCTACCGCGAGTTCACCCTGCCCAAGCTTCTGCGCGAGTTGAACGCGGTCGACGGCATCGACTGGATCCGCATCCTTTATTTCTATCCCAACCGCCTCACCGATGAAGTCATCGAGGCGATGGCGACCCTGCCTAAGGTGCTGCCGTACATCGACATCCCGCTTCAGCACGTCCACCCCGACACCCTTCGGCGCATGAAGCGACCCTGGGACGGCGAGCGCTACCTGCGGCTGTTCGAGAAGGTCCGAGCGTCGATCCCCGAGGTGGCCATCCGCACGACGTTCATCGTGGGCTTCCCCGGCGAGACCGAGGAAGAGTTCCAGAGCGTGCTCGACTTTCTCGATGCCGCGCAGCTCGACCGCGTGGGCGCGTTCAAGTTCAGCCGAGAGCCGGGTACGCCGAGCCACGATATGCCCGATCAGGTGCCGCTTAAACTCAAAAACGAGCGATACGACCGGCTGATGCGCCGCCAACAGTCAATCTCGCTCGCGGTTAATCGCGGCTGGATCGGCAAGTCGCTGCCGATGCTGGTCGAAGAAGAGCGCGACGGCTGGGTGGTCGGACGCTCGTTCCGGGACGCGCCCGAAATCGACGGTTTGGTGTTCGCTCGCGGTTCGGCTCCGCTTGGGAGCATCATCGAGGTTGAGGTGGAAGACGCCGAGCCGTACGACCTGTATGGCGCGGTCGAGGGCAACGACGCGCCTGCGCCTCGGAAGATGATGCCGCTCCGCATGGCCGGCCCCCGCGCTCCGCAGTAGCCCTGATAGCCCCTGGTACGACCCAGCCTGGGCCCTCCGTGGTTAGTTACGTCTCTTGTGGGCGAGGGATGCGTCGTGCCCTCGCAACTACTTAAACCCTAGCCAAGACTACGCCGCGTTGCCCAACATCCGAACCAGCGACACCAGCGTATTGCGCAGTTCCTTGCGGGGCACGATTCGGTCGATGAGGCCGTGGTTGAACACGAACTCAGTCGTCTGGAAGTCGTCGGGAATCTTCGACACGCCCGCCTGCTTCGAAACCCGCGCCCCGGCCAGACCAATCAGCGCCTTCGGCTCGGCGAGAATCACGTCCGCGACCGAAGCGTACGAGGCGAGTACACCTGCCATGGTGGGGTCGGTGAACACGCAGATGTACGGCGCGCCGGCTTCGTTGCACCGCTGGACGGCGGCGGTGGTCTTCGCCATTTGCATCAGCGACAGCAACCCTTCCTGCATGCGCGCTCCACCCGAAGTCGTAAAGATCACGGCAGGAATCCGCTCTTCGGCGGCGCGCTCCAAGGTGCGCGTGATCTTCTCACCCGCCACCGAGCCCATCGAGCCGCCCATGAACGCGAAGTCGGAAACGGCGGTCACCACCCGGACGCCGCCCAGCGCGGCGTATCCGCTGACGATCGAGTCGAACGAGCCCGTTTTGGCCTCCGCGGCTTCGCGCTTCTCTTGATAATCCGGAAACTGAAGGGGGTTCCCCGAACGCAGTTCCGCGTCCATCTCCACAAAGGAGTCGGGGTCGAAGGTAAGCAGAATGCGATCTCGCGCGGGGAGCCGATGATGGTGCCCGCAATACTGGCACACGCGCAAGTTCTGCTCAAACTCGGCCGCGAACAGGATCTTCTTGCATCCCGCACATTGAAGAAACGCGCTCATAAGTGTTCGCTACCTACCGGTAGGTTACCCGCGCTATACTCTCGGACATGTCCACGATCCGCGTAGTGGTGGCCGAAGACGAGCCAGCTTGGCGTTCTGTTCTGCAAAAGACCCTCAAGCTCATGACCGAGTGCGAGTTGGTCGCCGTCTGCCAGGACGGTCGCGAAGCCCTCGACGAGTGCCTTGCCGATCCGCCCGACGTGCTTCTCACCGACATCAGCATGCCGCGCATGGACGGCCTCGAGCTGATCAAGCGTCTTCTTCGCCAGGAAAAGGACGTCGCCGTCGTGATTCTGACCAGCCACGAAGACGATGACACGGTCTTTCAGGCGTTCCGCGCGGGGGCGCTCGGCTACTTGCTGAAGACCTCCATGCCCAACGACGTCGTCGACGCAGTGCGGCTCGCCTACCGCGGCGAGGCGAAGATCACGCCGAAGATCGCGGCCAAAGTGCTCGAAGACTTCCGCCGCGTGAAGGAAGACGAGGACACCGACGACACCGAACTGTTCGTACTCAGCGACCGCGAGGCCGAGATCCTCGACTTGGTGGCGCAGGGTCTGCGTAACAAAGAAATCGCGAGCCGCCTCGGCATCGCCGAAAAGACGGTGAAGAACCACGTGTCCAACATCCTCAAGGCGCTGCAGGTCAACAGCCGGACCGAGGCCGCGATGAAGGCCGTGAAGGCGCGGCTTGTGGATCGCGACTGATGAGCGAGCCCAGCCCGATCCACGTTCCGGAAAAGGGAATCAAGGTCAGTTGGACCCTCGGTATCGTCGGGTGCCTCGCCGCCCTGCTGTGCGCCGGGGCCGCGATCATCGCGCCGATCCTCTCCAGCGCGGGCCAGTCGATGCAGACGAACACCTGCATGGACCACCTTCGGCGATTGTCGCGAGCGTCCTTCCTTTACGCCGAGGAGAACGGAGGTTTGTTGCCCGCCGAGGGCTGGGACACACTCCTCGAGCCCTACGAGCCGGACGAACTGACCTACTCATGCCCCGCGCAGCGGCGAGTCGATCCTCGATCGAGCGGTTATGCCCTATCGAAGGAAGTCGATGGGGCGGTGCTGGACAAGATCGACAATCCGACGCGCACTCCGCTGCTGTTTGATTCTAAGGCGACCGCGTTTGGGGTCGTCGCTGATCCGGCAGAAGTGCCTCGGCCAGGGCGGCACCGCAACCAGCGCGCCAACAATGTCGCGTTCGTCGATGGCCACGTCGAGACGCTTAACGTACCTTAGCCGGATCGATGATCACTTCATCGTCATCGGTGCGCGTGCCTCCGCCCGAAGTCTGCCCGCCGTCATCGACCTTGTTGGGTCCCACCGAGCGAATCCTGAACTGGTCGCCACTGGTCGAGTAGATGAACCGCTTGCCGGTCCACGGGTCGTGGAATCGCTCTTGGTCAGGGAGCTGATACGGGAACGTGCCGAGCTGCACCCGCTGCTCGCACACCCAGAGCGCGACGTCCGCCATACGTCGGTGGGTTGCGCCGCGGGCGAAGGCAACTTGGGCCTGCGCGTACACCGGTCCGAAGATCGAGGTGACGCGTCCGAGCAGAGACTTGTCTGACTCGAACACCGCATCGAGATCTCTCCACCGCTGGAGATCCTGCCACGGATCCTCGTACGGGTCTTCGAGCGCGTTGGCCATGCGGTTGAGATAGAGCGCCTCGACCGACCGGCGGCCCAGCGGCATTCGCAAATAGCCGGTGACCAGGTAGCCCTCCCACGAATCCTGCTCGACGGGGAACGCCTTCGGGTCCTTCGCGATCTCGTCCAGTCCCGCGCGGAAGCCCACGATTTCGAAGTCATGCGCCCGCTGGCGGTCGGTGGGGGGAGGCAAGGCGGCGAGCCACTTCCGGGCCGCGCTCAGGAACCGCGGATCCCTACGGTGTCGGATGAGGACGTTGTAGAACGACTTCATGGTCACCGACTCCCCGGCGGTCGCCACAAGGTGAGCAATCAGGCTCGGCTCCCGCGCGTGGTTGGCGATCTTGGCCCCGATCGCCAAGCTGTCGAGGGCGATTTCCCAGTTGCCCTTTGAGCTGGCGTCCTCGGCGCGAGCCGTGCAAATGCGGCCGAAGTTCCGCATGTGCGCGAACTCGGGAAACGGCACGTTGAACGCATCTTCCCACTTGCGGTCGAAGGTGCATCGTGGCAGTTCGGCCGCTCGGGTCAGCAGCTGGTAGACGGGCTCCATGGCCGTAACGACCGCGATGCGCTTCTGCTCGTCGATCTTGCCGTCGGGCGTGGAGAAGTCGAACTTGGGCGTGCCGATCTGCTCCATAAGCGCGATGGCTTCTTTGTACAGCGGTGCGGCGTTGTCGGGGCCGTCCTTGGGCAGGCGCGCCCGGAACTCGGCGATCGTGGTGGGGTAGCCCAACTTGCGCAGCCTAGAGGCTGCGCGTTCGGCCTCGGCGGTAGCTCGTACTTCGGCGATTTTGAGCGTGCCCCAACCCCCGCCAACGATCACGACAACGAGGCCGATCGCCAGCTTCCACGGCGCAAATCTCCGCTTCTTCGCCATGCGCCATTATCGCATTGATTGACCAGAGACCACTACTGCTTGTTGGGTGAGGGAACGATCGATCTACTTTTCGCCGGGCAAGATGATGCCGCGGAGGATCGCACGCTGGGCGATGAGGAACACGAAGAGTGTCGGGATCGCGGCTAGCGTCAGCGCCGCCATCATCACCGCTTTGGGAGCCGTGTTCTGCAGCTGGTAGATGAACACCATCAGGGTCCACACGCGCTGATCTTGGGCGACCAAGAACGCGTACAGGAAAGCACCGTACGCGCCCATGAACGCCATCAGCGCAAGGTAGCCGAGCACCGGCTTACTGAGCGGCATCGCAATGCGGAACATCATCGTGGACTCCTTCGCTCCGTCGATCTGCCCGCTCTCGAAGAGTTCGGGGGGCAGCGAGTCGAAGAAGCCTTTGAGCAGATAGATCATGTAGCCGCTGGCCGCCGTCGGCAGCACCAGCGCGGCGAACGTGTTCAGCAGGCCGAGGTCCTTCAGCAGCAGGAACGAGGGAATCATCGCTACCTCGGCGGGGAACGCCATGGTCGCCAGCAGGAATAGCAGGATCTTGCCCGACGCCCGAATCGGATACCGTGATAGCGCGTACGCCGCGAGCGGGTTCACGGTCAGTTGGGTGAGGATCGCGAGGATGCAGAAGAGCGCGGTGTTCCACAGGGCGCGCCCGTTCAGCGCGATGTAATCCAGCACGTAGCGGTAGTTGCGGGTGGTGAACTCCCGACGCAGCGTCTCGGCTTGACGCGCGACGAAGTCGCCCTCATAGGCTTCAATCGGCATCGGTCCGCCCCAGTGGTCCTCGACGAACTTGCCCTGATAACGCTTGGGGACCGTCTGGCGGAAGGCAAGTGGAAGGCCGGTGCTGAAGTCGTTCGGCAGGGGGACCGCCTCGAACCTGGTGGCTTGGCCGACGAACTCGGCGGGAACGCGGTCGAACTGGTTCTCGAACTTCGCGCGCAGATACTCCTGCCACATGCGCTGTCCGCGCACCGGCAAGCGGAACTCGGCGGGGAGGGTGGCTTTGAACTCCAGCCACTCCCGGTACTTGGGGGTGTCCGCCGCCTGCCAGTTGGCGCGTTCGAGCAGTTCGGCGGGCGGCTGTACGGTTTGAAAGGCGGTGTGCTCTTCGATGTAAGCGCGGTTCAGGTCGTCGATGGTGCGGTACTTGGCTCGCAGCCAGGATTGATAGCGCAGCGAGAGGCGGCCGGTGACCTGGTTCGGCGCGGTGCGGAACCCGGCCGCCCAGTGGTCGAGGGGCAGTTCCATGAGGAACTGCTCGTAATCCTTCGTCTCGGTGGGGCCGCCGCGCGTGCTGGCGATCTGGCTCTGATCCCCAGCGTACTTGTCGGCGAGGTACTTGCCGAGGAGCGACTTCGGGTCGAGCCTGCCCGGCTCCTCGTCGTTCGCCAGGTTTGACCAGTAGGGTGGGATCAGGCTCGGGTCATTCTGGTCGGTCGGGCCCTTGAAGCCGGTCGAGACCATGATCGCGAAGGGGTAGAGCGTAGTCAACGCGCCGAGGGAGAGGATGAAGTAGACGACGGCCATCGCGATGCGTGCCCGCCACCGCTTTCGGCCCACTCGTCCCACCAAACCCATGGGCGCATTTTAGCCCCTCGCGCGCCTCGTGGTTAGACGCCATCCAAGCAAATCCGAGCAATCTGCCGCGGGGCACGAGGCGGTTCCCAACTGTAGGCGCAGGTTTCGAGTCCGAGCCTAGCGAAGGACGAGGCCCTGCGCATCTCGTGATTTGGAACCTAATCCGAGCCCGACGCAATGTTCTACTTCCTGCGCAAGTATCCGCCGGGGTTGAAGCTCACCAAGTGCCGCTCGCGGCTCTGGTCGACTTCGAAGTCGCGGTTCTCGCGATGGAAGATTTCCAGCGCCTCCGTCGGCCCCGGTCCATGCTTTCGGAATACCGGGTGCCCGTTGATGTTCCCATCCTCGACCACCAGGTAGCACCCCGGCGTGACCAATCCCGCATAGGCGCGAAGCTCCTTGATCACGTGGTCACAGGAGTGATCCGAGTCCAAGATCACCATCGTGCGCTTGCCTTGAGACAGCGCCGTCATCTCGGCCACGATCTCCGGTGCGACCGACGAGGCTTTGATGAACCGCGCGCGGGGGTGGGTCGGCAGGCCCTCCTGCGGAGAGATGTCGATGCTCACGATCTCGCCCTGGCCGAGGATGTCCAGCATCGTCGCGAAGTACAGCGTGCTGCCCCCGTTGAACGTGCCGCACTCGATGATGAGTTCGGGTTTGGTCTCGAAGAGAATCTCTTGATAGATCCAGAGATCGAACGGGCACTTGAGCACCTTGACGCTGAGGAACTGGTTGACCTCCCACGTCTGTGGCCCCGCCCAGTGGTAGTAAATGCGGTGGAACTGGCGGCTCACCCACGCGATGATCGGGCGGCGCATCGCTCGCCGGCTCCGCCCCAAAAAGGACCGAACCTTCTTCAAGCCTTGCTCCAAATCAGGGGATTCACCGCCTGGTCATCGAGCGGATCGCCGACGCTCAGAGTGGCGAAGTAGTCGGCGGGGAGGACGTTCTGGATGCCGTTGAAGGTTGATCCGTCGGGCATGTAGGCGCACGTCATCGCCCGGCGCGGGCGGTTTGTCATGTTCGCCCCAGCGCCATGCGCAGTGAGTCCGTTATGCAGCACTGCGGATCCCGCCGGGCAGGCCGCGCACACCGGCTCGATGCTCCGCCACTCGGGATAGATGCGGAACAGTCCGGCGATATCTTCCGCGATTCCTGCGTTGTCGGGACGGGCGGTGAGGTGGGTTCCGGGCAGGTACCACATGCAGCCGTTGGCCTGGGTGGCATCGTCGAGGGCAACCCACAGCGAGATCGCATCGCGAGAACTAAACGACCAGTAGGGATTATCGAGGTGCCACGCGGTGGGATTGCCGAACGGCGGCTTGATGAGCGCCTGGTCGTGCCAGATTCGGATGCCCTCGACCCCGGCGAGCGTCCCCGCTAGTCGCCCAAGCCGCTCATCGTGCATCAGCCGATGCATCCCCTCGTGGGTGTCGGCGAGTTTCAGGCACTGGGTGAACACGCGGGCGTAATAGCTGTCCGGGTCGCCCTGATTGTGGAGTCCTTGGTCGCGAGATTCCAGCCGCTCGTAGACGGCTTCGTCCACCTGCTTGCGCCAATCGGCGAGTTCTTCGGCATCGAGAAACCCCTCGATAATGAGAAATCCCTGCTCACGATACTGCGCAATTTGACGCTCGTCTAACTGGTCTCGCATGACGGGTGGGATGTTACTCAGATTCCAGCCGTCCGTCGGCCATGTGCAAGATGCGGTCGGCGCGTTCGAGCATCGACGGGTCGTGGGTGACCATTACGAGCGAGCCCTCGCCCCGGTGTTGGTCGATGAGTTCAACCACCTGAACTCCGTGGACGTGATCGAGCGCTGCGGTCGGCTCGTCGGCGAAGATCACCTTCGGCTTGCCGAGCAATGCCCGAGCCACGCACACCCGCTGCCGTTCGCCGCCGCTAAGCTCGTGGGGGAGACGGTGCAACTTTTCGCCCAGTCCGAGCTCGGTCAGCCAGCGCGAAGCCTCCTCGCGGGCGTCGATCCCTCCCGCTGCTACCGACACGTTTTCGAGCGCGGACAAGTAGCCCAGAAGGTACGGCTGCTGAAAGACGAAGCCAAACTCCGCGAGGCGCAGCTTGGCGCGCGCTTCATCCGACAGTGCGGCAAGGCTGTCTCCGCGATAACGGACTTCGCCGCGGGTGGGCAACTTGAGCCCGCTCAGCAAGTAGAGCAACGAGGACTTGCCCGAACCCGACGGGCCGAGGATGCCCACGAACTCGCCGGGGCCGATCTCCAGCGACACCTCGGCGCAGGCGAACACATCGCCCTCTTGGTCGGCATAGATCAGGGAGGCTTGGTTGGCGGTCAGCATTTGGCGTGTTGGCGTGTTAGCTTGTTGGACTCTTAGGATGGGGAATGTCGAATGTTGCTGACCGAGGAGCTGCTACCAGCCACATTCCGACATTCGACATCCTACATCCTCACTCCACGTACGCATCTTCGGAGGGACGCTGCTTGAGATACGCTTCGATGAAGCCGTCGATCTCACCGTCCATGACTCCCGACACGTTTCCGGTCTCGTGAGCGGTGCGGTGGTCCTTCACCATCGTGTACGGCTGCATCACGTAGCTGCGTATCTGGCGGCCCCACTCCGCGGGGCCGGTGACTTTCATCGTGTTCATGTGCTGCTCAGCTTGCTTTCGCTGCAGTTCGGCGAGCCGCGCCGCGAGAACGGTCATCGCCGCATCGCGGTTCTTGTGCTGGCTGCGCTCGTTTTGGCATTGAACAACGATGCCCGACGGCAGGTGGGTGATGCGGACCGCGCTCTCCGTCTTGTTGACGTGCTGACCGCCCGCCCCGCCTGCGCGAAGCGTCTCGACCTTGAGGTCATCCGGGTTGATCTGCACTTCGCTGCTCTCGATCTCGGGCAGCACTTCGACCTTGCAGAACGAGGTGTGCCTCCGTGCGGCGGCATCGAAGGGCGAAATGCGCACCAAACGGTGGACGCCGTTATCCGCCTTCAGATAGCCGTAGGCGTTGCGTCCGCGAACATCGAGTTGCACGGCGCGATAGCCGGTCACGTCGCCGGGAGTCTCGCTGAGGATCTCGACCTTGAACCCCTTGCGCTCCGCCCAGCGGATGTACATGCGGCACAGCATCGAGGCCCAGTCACACGCTTCTGATCCTCCGGCTCCGGCATTGATTTCGAGCAGAGCATTGCGGTCGTCGTATTCGCCGCTGAGCAGGGTCTCGAGTTCGTAGTCGTCGAGGTCTCGCAGGAACGTGATGGACATCTGATCCATCTCCGCCGCCATGCTCTCGCTGGGCTCCAGCTTGAGCATCTCATACAGCTCCGCGATATCCCGCTCAGTCTTATCGAGGCGGAGAAACGGATTGATGAGATCGCGCAGCTGGCTTAGACGGCGGAGATCTTGGTTGGCAGAAGCCGGGTCATCCCAGAAGTTGGGGAGTTCGGACTTAGCTTCTAAGGTTCGGATTTGAGCAAGGCGCCGATCCAGGTCAAAGATGCCCCCGGATAGCGTCGAGGCGACCTCTCGCCTTCGACAGCGCTTCATGTTGCTCTAGGTTCAACATGGGCGAAATTCTACCTTGATCTGTGGAAAATCACTCAATCTCCTGGCATTTCCACTATAATGGGGGTGTTCTGAGGGACAGCCATGGTGATGTATAGAAATCTTTCTGTGGCGGCGTTTGTCTGCGCCGCTGCATTTTCAATGGGTCAGTACACCGAGCACGTGCCTGGTGAACTGATGGTGAAGTTTATTCCGGGCAAGAGCGCGAGCGTCAACCAGGCGATCGGAGCCCAGGAAGCTGGCTACATTGCATCGATCGGCGCGACGCGCGTGATCTTGCCGAAGAACATGTCGGTGAGTCAGGCGGTCGCTTACTACAGCTCCAAGCTGGAAGTGGTTTACGCCGAGCCGAACTACATTTACCGCGCGGCGTGGACGCCGAACGATCCTCGGCTGAGCCAGCAGTATGCGATGCCGCGCACCAAGGCCATCGAAGGCTGGGACCAGATGCGCGGTGCCCAGGACATCGTGATCGCGATCGTCGACACCGGCGTCGATTACAACCACGAGGATCTTGCCGCCAAGATGTTGCCGGGTTATGACTTTGTCGACGACGATGCTGACCCGATGGACGAGGAAGGGCATGGCACCCACTGCGCTGGCATTGCCGCGGCCGCCACGAATAACGGCATCGGTATAGCGGGCATGGCCCCGAACTGTTCGATCATGCCGGTCCGAGTTCTCGGCCCGGGTGGTGGTACGGCGGCGGGAGTCGCGGCAGGAATCACCTACTCCGCGGATAACGGAGCCCATGTCATCAGCATGAGCCTGGCCGGTGGCAGCCCCTCGACCGCGATTCACGACGCCTGCAAGTATTCGATCACCCGTGGTGCGATTCCGATCGCTGCGGCGGGCAACCACGGAACGACCCAGATGGTCTATCCGGCGGGCCACCCCGAGGTTCTCGCCGTCGCGAACACCGACCAGAACGACAATCGCAACCCGTCTTCGGCTTACGGTGACTGGGTCGATGTGGCCGCTCCGGGCACGAGCATCATGAGCACGCTGCCGGGCAACAGCTATGGCAACAACACCGGTACCAGCATGGCCTGCCCGTACGTGGCCGGTCTCGCGGGCTTGATCAAGTCCACGTGGCGCGCCGCCACTCCGGTCCAGATCCGAAACCAGATCCAGAACAACTCGGACTTCGTTGGTACGTTCGTCAAGTACGGGCGCATCAACGTGCTCCGCTCGGTGCCCACGCTGGTGACGACGGATCCGTATGCGCTTGCGCCAAACGCGGCTTCGATGTTTGAAGGCACGGTTACCGCGGGGGGCGTGGCGCAAATCGCGGCCTCTGACAACAGCTACTTCACCGTCGTCAGCAAGGCCGTTAATCGCGTTGGCCACGTCGGCTCGATGCGCGGCACGTTCAAGACGAACCGTGACCCTCGGACCATTAGCCAGTTGTCCCTCGATCTTGAAGTCAACGCCCCCTCTCGGGTGACGGCCAACTTCTTCATCTGGGATAACTCGACATCGAAGTGGCAGTATGTCGGTGCGTTCCCGATGAACGGCACGGACGTCAAGAAGTCCTTCTCGTTCACGGCCCCGTACACCAAGTATTGGAACGCGAACCGCGAACTGCAGGTTCTCGTCCGGTGCGTATGGCCGCAAACGATGAGTTCCTCCGCAAAGCAGTTCACCATGAAGGTGGACCACCTTCGACTCAATGGCCGCATCCCGCGGTAAGTGACCTTAACGCCTCCCTTGCCTGCCAAGGCAAGGGAGGCGTTTTGCTACATCCGGATAAAACCCATGCGCTACCTTCCACTCTCGATGCTCGTTGTGCTCGTTCTCATCGGATGCCAGTCCCCCGCACCCGAGACTCCGGCACCCACTGAACCCACGAGGGGCACCGCAAGCCAACAACCCGCGGGGGGCGATGGCGGCGTGACCCTGGTGACGCCTTCTGCTGTTCCCAATGCCCCGGTCACGGGAACCGAGTCGCTGCAGGGCGGCGGGTCGGCGGTCGGCACGATCGCTAAGGACCGCGCCAAGGATGCGGCAAACAAGGCGTCAGGGTCTAGCTTGGGGGCGTTGCCGGAGGGGGACTAGGGCGACGGACCCGGCCCTGTTTTCTCAACACTAAGAATCCGAGAAGGCCAGCCACCAGCGATGCGGCCATGATGCCCATCTTGGCGACGACGAGTTTTTCTGGGGTGCCTAGGGCAAGTTCCGCGATAAAGAGCGCCATCGTAAAGCCAACGCCACCCAGCATGCCCACGCCGAAGATGTGGCGCCAGCCGACACCGTCGGGTAGCGCGCCGAGGTTCAGCTTCACGGCAAGCCACGACATCACGAAGATGCCGATCGGCTTTCCGAGCACGAGGCCCGCGAAGACGCCCCAAGCGATCGGGCTTCCGGCCGCTTGCTGAACACCCTCACCGAGCGGAATGCCGGCGTTGGCCAGCGCGAAGATCGGCATGATGAAGTAGGAAACCCACGGGTGCAAGCTATGCTCGAGCCGCTCCAAGGGCATCTGCGCTTCTTCGGAGGCGCGCTCGATCTCCTCGATGGCAGTTGTACGCGCTTCACTCATGAGCACGTGCTCGCCGACGTCTCCGGAGCCCTCGAACTCGTCGGTCACCGCGCGAATCTGATCGAGGTACTCCCGGGCATTCAGGTGAACGCGGGTTGGAATCGTGAGCGCGAGCAGAACTCCCGCGATCGTGGCGTGAACGCCCGACTTAAGGAACAGCACCCACAGCACAACGCCCGCTAGCGCGTAAGGGGTCGGCTTGCGGACTCCGGCCCGGTTGAGGGCCAGCAAGAGAGCGAAGACGCCGAAGCCGCCAAGGAGAGCGGACATATTGATCTCGGCGGTGTAGAAGAGCGCGATGACCAGCACGGCGCCGAGGTCGTCCACGATCGCCAGGGCCGCCAGGAAAACCTTCAGTCCAATCGGAACGCGCGGGCCGAGTAGGGCCAGGATGCCCAACGCGAAGGCGATGTCGGTCGCCATGGGAATGCCCCAGCCTCGCGTTGCTGGCCCGGACGGGTTGAACGCGAAATACAGCAGGGCCGGGAACACCATGCCGCCGATCGCGGCCGCGACAGGTAGTGCGGCTCGGCGGAAGGAGGATAGCTGCCCAAGGAGCAACTCCCGCTTGATCTCAAGGCCCACCAGCAAGAAGAACACGGCCATGAGGCCGTCGTTGATCCACAGAATCGCCTTCTTGCTAATCTCGAACGTGCCGACCGCAACGGTGATCTTGGTGTCCCAAAGCTCTTTGTAGTACGAAGCCCACGGTGAGTTCGCCCAGATCAGCGCGATGAGCGCCATCGCCATCAGCAGAATGCCCGAAGAGGCTTCCGTCTGAATGAACTGGACGATGGGTTGCAGCAACCGGCGGCGTGTGGAGCGTCGGGGCATAAGACATTCTACCGGTGTGGGTCCAGGTTCGGAGCCCGGCTTAGTTTGGAATGAGTTCGCCCTGAGCCCACACCCTCACCTGGCTCGGTGTCGATGGGAGCCTGTCCGAGCCTGCCTTGCCCATCCGAGCCATCCCCACTCCAACCCGCGTACAATTACAGCGTGGAGCGCATTCTTCTGGCCGCCCCTAGAGGGTTTTGTGCGGGCGTCGCCTATGCGATCGAGGTCGTGGACCTCGCGTTGCGAATCTACGGTGCGCCTCTTTACGTGCGACACGCGATCGTGCACAACCAGTGGGTGGTGCGGTCGTTTGAGCAGCGCGGCGTCATCTTTGTCGAAGACATCGACGACATCCCGGAAGGCTCGGTCGTCGTGTACTCCGCCCACGGCGTCTCCCCCGCGGTTCGCCGCCAGTCCGCGGAGCGCAACCTGAAGATCATCGACGCCACTTGCCCCCTCGTCACCAAGGTGCACAACGAGGCCAAACACTACGCGAACAAGGGCTATTTCATGATCTACATCGGCCACGACGGGCACGTCGAAGCTGAGGGAACGATGGGCGAAGCCCCCGACCGCATGGTGCTGGTCGAGTCGCCCGAGGACGTCGCCGCCCTCGAGATCCCGCACTACGACAAACTTGCGGTTCTCACCCAAACTACCTTGAGTGTCGACGAGGTCCAACGCACCATGGACGCTCTTCTCACCAAGTACCCGCACATCGAGCGCCCGAAGAAAGAAGACATCTGCTACGCGACCACAAACCGCCAGGTGGCGATCCGTGAGCTTGCCGAGCAGTGCGATCTCGTCATCATCGTCGGCTCGCACATGTCGTCGAACAGCAATCGGCTCCGCGAAGTGGCTGAGTCGTGTGGCACGGAAGCCCACCTCGTGGACAGCGCCGCCAATGTCGACATCGCTTGGCGCGAGCGAAAGGTCATCGGCGTATCGAGCGGCGCGTCGACGCCGGAGCATCTGGTTCAGGGCGTCATTGGTCGGCTGCTCGAAGACCACCCCGAAGTGCCCGTGAACGTCCTCGAGACGATTCGCGAGGACGTTCACTTCAAGCCCCACCGCGAGCTGATCCAGCTCGCGATGGCAACGTCTTAGGCTACTTCGCCGGCACGAGCCGGATGATGTGATTCGGGCTGTTCAGCGCGACGTAGATCGTGCCGTCCTTGTGGACCGCGACCTCGCGGATTCGACCGAGATTGTGGAGAAGCTCCTCTCGCTCGACCAGCTTGCCATCCTTTACGCGGATGCGATCGAGATTCTGGCCGGCAAGGCCACCGGCGAGCAGGTCGCCACTCCAGTTCGGGAATGCCGTTCCCCGTGCGAGATCAAGGCCGCAAGCGCCAATCGAGGGAAGCCAGCGGAACACGGGCTGCTCGACCTTCATATCGTCCTTCGGCCACGGCGTGCGGAACGGAGCGTCGTTGTAGTTGATGGACCATGCCACGACCGGCCAGCCGTAGTTCGAGCCCTTCTTGACTTGGTTCAGCTCGTCGCCGCCACGGGGGCCGTGCTCGGTCGTCCAGAGCTTGCCTTCGAGGTCAAAGACGAGGCCCTGCTGGTTGCGGTGGCCGTAGGTCCAGACGGCAGGATCAGCGTCAGCCGTACCGACAAACGGGTTGTCCTTGGGAACCGTGCCGTCCGCGTTCAGCCGCATGATCTTGCCGAACGGGGTCGCGAGGCTTTGCGCACCCATGTTCGAGCCGCGCTCGCCGATGGCGAAGAACAGGTAGCCGTCCTTGTCGAACACGATGCGGCTTCCGAAGTGAACTCCTGCACCGGTGTAATACTCCTGCTTGCCCTCGTAAATCGTCTCCTGACCCGACCACACCGGCGGTTGCGAACGCGAAACAAGCTTGCCCCGGACGATCTTCGTCAAGCCGCCGCGCCCTTCCTTCGCCGGCTCGGTATAGGCGAGGTAGATCCAGCCGTTCTTGTCGTACTCGGGGTGGACGGTGACCTCCATCAGGCCGCCTTGGCCCATCTCCAGGCTGGTCGGGATGCCGTTGATGTCCCCGATCAGCTTATGGTTCGCGTCGTAGAGCTTGAGGACCCCGTTGCGGTTCGTGACCAGCATGCGGCCGTCGGGGAGCCAATCGATGCCCCAGGGCGTGTTCAGGCCTTCGGTGATGACGGTCTCGACTTTGAAGTCGTGGCGCTTCGACTTGTACACGCCATTGACGGGCGTGGGTGAGCCGTTCTTCGTGCGCAGCGCGCGGGCTTGCATTTCGCGGACTTTGACCACGAGACCCCAGACGGCTTCGTCGGACATCGTCTCGCCGAAGGCGGGCATGCCGTTGTCTGGCAAACCATTCTTGATCGCGTCGAAGAACCGGCGGTCGTGCTTCTGGTCGAACAGCTCTTCGGTGTTCAGCGTCTGGGTGCCGGCGCCCCCGCCCGAGCCGTCTTGGCCGTGGCAGCTGGCGCAGTTTTCGGCGTAGGCACGGGTCAAATTGATGGCTTGGGCGCGCTGAGGATTGGCTTCAGCAGGTTGGGCATTTGCCGACGAGCCGGAGGCGCCTACGCACGCCAATCCGAGTCCGGCACTCGCGAACACGAGGAACATATAAGGAGACTTGATCACAGAGGAATACTACTCCGCGAGCGACTCTGAATACTCCCGGTAGCGGTCGAAGAGCCGGTGCGCGGAGACGTAGCTGCTGTGCGGCGACATGAAGTGCGCGAACTCGAAGGTGATGATCTTCTCCGCGCTCTGGGCGGCGGTCTCCAACTTGTAGCGTAGGTTTCGCCAGTCGGCGGGAGGAAACTTGATCGGCATGTCGCGGTCGAAGGACTCGACGTTCGCCCAGATCGTCAGGTTGTACTTGTCTCCAAGCTCGCGGATGCCTTCTTGAAACCTCGGCAACTCCTCATAGTGAACCTGGCCGTCTTGAAACGCGCAGATATCGAATGCACCGCGGGTCGCCTCGAAGATGCGATTCCAATGATCGAACGATTCGTTGAGCGTGAGCGCGTCCTCGCCAAGCTGCTTTGAGCCTTGCGGGTAGGGCGAGATCAGGATCGGCAGGTCTTTGATCTGGCGGCAGTGGCCGCCGATGCCATTGAACAGGTCGATGATGTGGGCGTGGTTCTTTCCGGTCTCGTGGGTGAGATACCAACCCGCGAAGCTGGGGTGGTGGCCGTAGCGCTCGACAACCTCGTCGAGGAACGCCTGGTTGATCTCGACTTCCTTCCACCAGGTTCGCTTCTGCCAATAGTGGCCAGAGTCGTAGGTGCCGAAGAACACCTTGAGCCCGATCTCGTCCGCAAGGGAGAAGAAGAGTTCGGCGAGGTCGTCATAGACGGGCAGCTGGTCGGGCAGGGTCTTCGAGGGGAAGATGCAGCGCCGTTTGTAGCCCGCGCGGATGATGATGACGGTGTCGATACCGATCTGCCGGTACAGCTCGAACTCGCGCCGCCATTCGCTCGCGCCCCAATTCTGGCTCGGGATGTCGTGGGTGATCTCGTCGAGGAACGTTCCGGTGACCAGCGGGCGGCAGGGCATGGGCGTAAGTTACCCGTGGAGGTGGAATGTCAGATGTCGGATGTCGCCCGGAGGGTGCCACGTTCCACATTCGACATTCGACACTCGACACTCGACATTCGAAGTGTTTGGCGGTGGTACGTTCTCCGCGCGAGACTCGATGGCAGTATGATCAGTACATGGGGGGGGAATGCGACGGAACCATGAAGCGCAGCAGGCGCAAGTAAACAGCGGTGGGAGATGAAAGAGGAGTGCATTTCAGGAAACGTCGAGCCTGCGCGCATGGCCGCAACCACGATCTGGAATCCAGGAGGCGGTGTCCCCTTTGATTAAAGCGCTAATCTGGTCGTTGGGGCCTTGCTGTGTTCATGCCGTTCGTCCAAGGACCCCGAAGTCTCCAAAGAGAGCATAGCAAGCCCAACCGAACCGATCGCGAGTCTGAAGACTTCGCTAGGAGGCTTCCTCGAGGGCTGGGAGTTCCGAAATCGTCCATACAGGACAAGCAAATGGCTCTCGCCTCGACTTGATGAGAATGGCTCAGGGCCGGACTATATCTTGGACCAGCTGCGTTTTCGTGATGTCTCTGGAAGAGAGTACATTCTGATTGCCGCGGACACGGGCTCTGGCGCTATCGCTATTCACTGCGGGATCTACGGTCGATCGGCAGACGGATATCTGTTAATGTATGAGTCAAGAGTGTCAAAGGGGTTTGATACCTATCAAGGCACAAGGTGGAATCGGACAGGGGATGGCGTTACCGTCACCGGCCTGATTAATGGTCAGCGAATATTCTGGTATCTCACCTTGAAGGGAAAAGGCTAGAAACAAGCGAGGCACCAACCATCCTCGCGCTTCGTGGCTACAACACCAACAGGCCAACACACCAACAGGCCAACACACCAACAATCCAACAACCAACGAGCCAACAAGCCCCGCTACCGCAAATGCCCGATCAGCAGCGCGATGTCGCTCGGACGCACCCCCGGCACGCGGGATGCTTGCCCGATGGTTTCCGGGCGAACGCGCGTCAGCTTTTCGATCGACTCGTAGCTCAGACCCTTCAGCCCCGCGTAGTCGAGCCCGACGGGAATCCGCAGCGACTCCAACCGCTCGTGCTGGTCCACATGCCGCTGCTGAACCTTGATGTACCCGTCGTACTTCGCGGCAAGCTCGATCTGCTGGCCAATAGCCGGATGAACTTCGATGTCGAGCTGGCGAGCCGCCACCAGCGTGAGGAGGTTCTGCCAGCTCACGTCGGGGCGGCGAAGGAGATCGAAGAACGAGGTCTTGTTCTTGACGGTGCCGAACTCGAGGCCCGTGAGCAAAGCATCGTCCGCCGGTGATACGTGGTGCGCGTCCAGCGTCGCGCGCGTGGACTCGATCGCCTCTCGCTTCGCCTCGAACTGAGCCCAGCGACGATCATCGACGACCCCGACCGCGCGGCCCACCGGAGTCAACCGCCGGTCTGCATTGTCGTGCCGCAAGAGCAACCGATGTTCCGCGCGAGCGGTGAGCATGCGGTAGGGGTCATCGACGCCTTTCGTGATCAGGTCATCGATCATCACGCCGATAAAGCTCTCGCTCCTCGGGAAGGCAATCGGTGCCTGATCGGAGGCGAGCATGGCCGCCCCGATCCCCGCGACCAAGCCCTGCGCTGCCGCTTCCTCGTAGCCGCTCGTGCCGTTGATCTGTCCGGCTAGGAACAGCCCGGGCAGGAGCTTGGACATCAGGGTGGCGTCGAGCTGGGTCGGATCGGCCATGTCGTACTCCACGGCATAACCTGGCCGCAGCATGACGACCTCCTCGAGTCCCGGCACCGTTCGCAACGCATCGAGTTGCGTCTCCGCGGGGAGCGATGTCGAAAAGCCCTGGACGTAGACCGAATCTCCGTCCCACGTCTCGCGCTCGAGGAATACCGGATGGGTGTCCTTGTCGGCGAACCGAACGATCTTGTCCTCGATACTCGGGCAGTAGCGCGGTCCCACGCCCTCGATCTCGCCGGAGTACATCGCACTCTCGTGAAGCCGCTCCTTGAGCAACTCGTGGGTGGCGGTAGAAGTCGAAGTCTGCCAGCACGGATAGAGCTCGCGATCCGTCAGCGGTCGGTCATGCAGGAAGCTGATCGCGCCGGCTTCAGGCTCGCTGCCCATTTCCAGCGTACGATCCCAATGAACGCTCGCCGCCGAGATTCGCGGAGTCGTTCCCGTCTTGAACCGCCGCCGTCGCACTCCAAGGTCGCCCAGGAACTCGCTCAGCGTGGCCACCGCACGGTCGCCGTGGCGTGCCGCGACGGTCTTCTTACGACCCTCATGGCAGAGCCCGTTCAAGAAGGTGCCGGTCGTGAGCACGACGGCGCGGGTCTCGATTTCTTGGGGTTCCGACGAACCCGCCGGGCGCCAGCGCACCCCGGTCACACGGCCACCTTCAGCGAGGATGACTTCGACCTCTCCCTCGAGCACGCTCAGGTTCGGCTCTTCGGTCAGAACCTGCTGCATAAACACGGGGTAAGCGTCTTTGCAGACATGAGCGCGCACCGTTTGCACCGCAGGTCCCCGACTGGTGCCCACGCGGCGGATGTGGGTCATCGTGTGGTCGGTGGTCACGCCCATCTGCCCACCGAGGGCGTCGACTTCGCGGGCGAGATGCCCTTTCGCGGGGCCGCCAATGCTGCAGTTGCAGGGCAGGTGGCCGATGCGCTTGACATCGAGCGTGATGCAGGCGGTTGCCCGACCCATACGCGCCGAAGCCAGTGCCGCCTCGATCCCCGCATGACCCGCGCCCACCACAATGACGTCGAATCGCATCGGTCAATTGTGACCGTTCGGGACGAGCCAAGTAAACTCGACGTAGGAACAACCGCATGAACATGGAGCAAGACCCCCAATCCGAGATGTTTTGCCCGGTGTTGGCAACGCTGGACCTCCTCAATCAGCGTTGGAATCTGCGGATTGTTCGGAGCTTGCTCGACGGCAAGATGCGGTTCAACGAGATCGGCCGCCAGAATGGCATCAACCCCCGCACGCTCCGAGAGCGACTGATCGCGCTGGAAGAAGAGGAGATCATCAAACGCACGGTGATCTCGGTGATGCCGCCCAAGGTGGAGTACGAACTCACCGAGAAGGGGATGGCGCTCAACGCGATCTTCGAAGCGCTGGCGGACTGGGGCAAGACGTGGATGAAGGCACCGAATCCATGTGAAGGTGTGGACGACGCGGATTGCGTCGAGCGCGCCGAGAAGATGCTGGCGGAAAGCTAGGCTTTCTTATCGCGCGGGTTGGTTCGGGTCATTAAACCACGAGGCGCGAGGATGGTTTGTGCCTCGCCTCTTTTCTTTTTGCCCGGGTTGGTTCGGGTTAGCTCGGATTTGCTCGGCACTGCGATAGAAACTCCACCGGAGGGCGCAGGTTGGTTCGTACCAGCGCCGCATCCTCTCCGGCTGGCAGGGTACAAGACATCCCTGCCCCACGTCGACATCTCTCGACGCTTCCTCGCCAACCTCAATCCGGGTAAACCCATCTACGGATGAAGCGGGCGATTGTGTTGGTTCTCGATGGTTGCGGGGCGGGGGCTGCACCCGACGCGGCGGCATTCGGCGACCCACATCACCCCAACACCCTCGAAAACGTCTGGCAACACAACGCCGGCATCGACGCGCCGCTTCTCGGCAGCCTCGGCTACTTCGGTCCGAACCATCTCGGCGACGCCCCATCCAACCTCAACGTCGAGTTCGGACGCCTTCAACCGCTCAGCCAAGGGGGCAAGGACTCCGTCACCGGGCACTGGGAGATGATGGGCATCCTCGTCGAGGATCGGTTCCCGACCTACCCAGACGGATTCCCCGCCGACCTCATGGCGGAGTTCGAACGCTGTATCGGGCGCAAGACCCTCGGCAACCGGCCCGCCAGCGGCACGACCATCATCGCCGAACTGGGCGAGGAGCACCTCCGAACCGGATCGCCGATCGTCTACACCAGCGCGGACAGCGTGTTCCAAATCGCCGTCCATGAAGACATCATTCCGATCGGCCAGCTCTATGAGTTCTGCCGTGTCGCCCGCGAACTCGGCGTCCGGCCGAATCACTATCAACGCGTCATCGCGAGACCGTTCGAAGGCAAACCGGGAGCCTTCCGGAGAACCGAACGACGAAAGGACTTCCCGATGGAGCCGGCCGCGAACTTGGTCGACAAGGTCGGCGATGTGTTCGGAATCGGCGTCGTGCCGGAGCTCTTCGGCGGACGTGGCTTCCGCCCGGTGCGGCGCACCCAAAGCAACCCCGAACACGAAGCCATGCTCCTCGAGACCGCCCTCGCGAGCGACGCTCGGTTCATCTTTGCGAACTTCGAGGACTTCGACATGCTCTACGGTCACCGGAGCGATCCGACTGGGTTCGCGAAGTGCCTCGAGACGTTCGATGTGACGCTCGCCAAGATTCTCGAGCGCCTTACCGATGACGATCTGCTCATTCTCACCAGCGACCACGGCAACGACCCGACCGACATCTCCACCGACCACACCCGCGAGTACGTGCCGTTTGTCGCCCTTCGGCGAGGCTCGGGACGGCGGACGGACCTGGGCGACCGGGCGGGGTTTTTGCACGTTGGGTTGGCCGTCGCGGAGCACCTGGGCGTGGCTTGGTCGCCCGCATGATCAAGTACCTGGGTTCTAAGCGACGGCTGATCCCGGACATCCTGACGCGGGTCGAGGCGCTCGAGGGCGTCAACTCGGTGTGCGACTTGTTCTCCGGCACCTCCCGCGTGGGACAAGCTCTGAAGCGCACGGGGCGGTACGTTCATGCCAACGACCACCTGGCGTTCGCCCGGGTGCTGGCCGAGACGTTCGTGGCGACGGACTCGCACACGGTGGACTACGCGGCGCTCACCGATGCCATCGCGCGCCTCAATCGACTGCCGGGTCAACCCGGCTACTTTGCCCAGAAGTTCAGCGAAGAAGCTCAGTTCTTCCAGGCCGAGAACGCGGCGCGGATGGATACGATCCGGCAGGCGATCGAGAAAGAGCCGGAGGAGCTGCGGCCCATTTTGCTGACCTCGCTCATGCTCGCCGCCGACCGCGTGGATTCGACCACCGGTGTCCAGATGGCCTACCTGAAGCAATGGGCGCCGAGATCTTTCGAGCCGATGGTGCTTCAAACGCCCGAGTTGCTTCCCGGCCCCGGAGTGGCGACCCAGGTGGATGCCTTGGAACTGGCGCCGAACATCGACGCCGACTTGGTGTACCTCGATCCACCCTACAACCAGCACCGATACGTCGGCAACTACCACGTGTGGGAGACGCTCGTGCTGAACGACGAGCCCGAGACGTACGGCAAAGCCAACAAGCGGATCGACGTGCGCACCCGCCCGTCGGTGTTCAACCAAAAGCGCACCGCCCGCGAGGCGCTCGCCGAACTCATCGGTTCGTTGCGGTGTCGCTACCTGCTGCTCTCCTTCAACGACGAGGGTTATGTCTCGCTGCCCGAGATCGAGGCGATGCTCGGTGCTTGGGGCGAGTTTCAGGCGACCGCGATCCCGTATCGGCGATACGTGGGCGCCTCGATCGGCATCCACAACCGCGAAGGCGAGAAGGTGGGACAGGTGTCCCATCTTCACAATCACGAGTGGCTGTTCGTGGCTAAGCGGTCGCGCTGACCGGTTGTCCGCCTGATTGAGCGTCTTCGAACTTCGGGATCACCGCCTGCCGATAGTCTCGGAACGCAAGCCCGATCATCGCCGCCAGCAGCATTCCGCCGCCCATGACGAGGAACATGGTGATCAGCCCCGCGACGTCGAGCAGAGCTCCCGCAGCCGCCATCCCGATCGGCATCATCGCGGTCGACGTCATCATTTGCAGGCTGTTCACCCGGCCGCGCATGGCATCCGGGACGACCAGCTGCGTGTACGTCTCGCGGGTGATGTCCGCAAAAGGCACCGCCACGCCGCACACCAAGTTCCAGAAGGCGAAGGGCCAGAAGTGCGGGCTAAACGCCATGAGTCCGATGCCCACCGCCACCACCCCGAGCGCCACCGAGTTGGCGATTCCCGGCCTCTGCGGCATGCGACGCCCGACGAGGACGCTACCAATGATCATGCCGAGGAAGAACGCGAACTCGAACCACGACAGCGTCTGCGGCTTGCCGCCAAACCACTGATCGTTGGCCGCGATGTACACCACGAAGAACGGGGCCACCATCAGGCTGAACAGAATGCCGACGATCCGCATCGCGAGCAACGCCTTGCGCTCGATGATGTACCGCAACCCCTCCATGAACTCGCGCCGAACCGACACCCGCGAATCGCCATCCGTCCGCTCGGGCTTTACCGACGGCAGCCGGTAGATGAAGTACGCGGACAGGAAGTAGGACAGCGCGTTCAGCGAGACGACCGACACGAAGAACACTTGCGGCGACTGCTGGTAGAGCGGGGCGAGAACCGCCGCGGATAACGCCAAGCCGCCCAACTGCATGAAGTTCTGCGTTCCCATGCTGAACGCGAGGGCCCGGCCCAACAGGTCTTGGGGAACGATCGCCGGGATGGTTGCGTTCTTGGTCGGCATGAAGAAGGCGCGCACCGACGAGAGCAGGAACGCAGCCACAAACAGGGTCCACACGGGTGGAAAGCCACCGCGCAGACCCATCAGGGCAAGTCCGACGAGGATGAAGCCGCAGAGCAGGTCCGACCAAAGCAGGATGACGCGCCGATCGAGCCGGTCCGCGAGGACGCCGGTGTAGGGACCGAAGATGAAGAACGGCAGAACCTCGACCGCGCCGATGAAGCCGACCATGTTGTTCTGGCCGGTGATCTTCTTGACCATGAACATGAAGGCGACGTAATACAGCGCGTCGCCCATCTGCGAGATGGCTTGGCCGAGCCAGAGGTTTCTGAAGGCAGGAATCCGTAACAGTTGCATTGAATCTTCCGTGTTTGGGGGTCGCGGCGCGGAGCGCCATTAGGCCGAAGGCGGTTCTCTCACAAAGCCGAGAAGGGACCGCGTGCCTTCCCGGAAGTTCAGATACGGATGTGCATATCGGCGATGATGATACCAGCGCCACTGGTGGCCGGATGGGCCAGGAGACTTGGGGGCCCAAGAGCGACCTTTATGATCTGCCTCATGGTTCGGGCCGTCTGTCCATGGTAGAACGAGACATGAGCGAGTCAACCTCTAAGTCGAAAGGCATCACACCCGGCACCGTCATCCATGGATGCGCCTTGGGGGAGTATCAGGACGGCTCGATCGTCAGCCGGATCGTTTCCAAGGAGCCTTCAGGCAACATCACCTTCTTTGCCTTCGACGAGGGCCAGGCGCTCAGCGAGCACACCGCCCCCTTCAACGCGCTTGTTCAAGTGATCGACGGCGAGGCGCAGATTACGATCGCTGGTGAAGCCCACCGCGTAGTCGCGGGCGAGATGATCCTCCTGCCCGCCAACGTGCCCCACGCCCTAGACGCCACGACCCGGTTCAAGATGATCTTGACGATGATTCGATCCTAGCCATGGCAGATTCAACCGTACTTGCCGACTTGCTTCGGGTCGCCCAGGGTGATCCGAGCAGCGGAGCCCTTTGGGGCACCGAATCCGAAGATCTGGACGCTACGCTCGTGGCGTGGCCGGAGGGTCAAGGCGTGGCTGGGCACACCAACGATGAAGTCGACGTCCTGATGGTGGTCCTCGAAGGGTCGGCTTCAGTTACGGTGGGGGAAGTCGCGCATAGCCTTGCCCCGGGCGGGTTCTTGCTGATTCCCAAGGGCACTGAACGGCGGGTAGAAGGGACTTCCGGACGGCTCGTCTACCTAAACGTCCACAAGCGGCGAAAGAAGATGGCTCCAAGCTCCCTCGATGCCTTCCGTCAGCGCACGACCCCCGGCTCCTAATGCCCGGTAAAATCGACCGATCCTCGATCGGGTGAACCTGAATGAAGAAGCTTCTTATTGGAATGATTTGCGTTGCGTGCTTGAGCTTTGTTGGCGGGGGTTGCGCCCCGGCGGAGCAGGAGACGACGGGAGCCGGCGCCGCCATGTCGAGTACCGCCGAAGTCGCGAAGTGCGAGACCTGCGGCAAGGAATATCCGAAGGCCGAACTCCACAACCACGGCGGTAAGCTGGTGTGCGCCTCCTGCGACAGCCACTAGGGCGTTTTTGTTCGGGTTCGCACGGATTGGCTCGGATTAGTTCGGGTTGGCCCGTGTAAGCGGAGGATCATCACATAGATCCAAACCACGAGGCGCGCGGGGGCGTCGTACCGCGCCAAACCTCCCCTGGGGCCGCTGTTTGCCATCTTCACGGCAGGGTGCGCAGGGCCTCGTCACTTCGTGACTCGAAACCTGCGCCTACAGTCTTGATGAGCTCGGCTACGCCTTACCGCGTCTTCCATCCGAACGGCACATACCGATTCTCGAAGCTGCCGTCGTCGTAAAGGTCGACCAGCGCGTAGCCATACGTGCACTCCTGGTAGTCGCCGCCCCACCAGCCGCCGCTCACCGCGCCGTTGCAGAAGTAGGTCACGTCGTTGTACACCACCTGGTCGATCAGGTGGATGTGTCCGCTGACGCAAAGCTTGACGTTCGAATACTTGCGGAACTCGTTCTTGATCTTGCGCGCGTCGAGGTGCATCCACGCGCCGGGAATCACCCAGTCGCCCGACTTCTCGTTATCCCCGTCGAACATCGGACACGCGGCGACGATCGGGATATGGCTGACCACCATGATCGGGGTCTCCTTCGGAACCGACTTGAGGTCGCCGGTGAGCCACTCGAACTGCTCGTCGTCGAGCTTGGCGGTGTAGCCGCTTCCCTCTTTCATGAACGTGCTGTCTAGCACGATAAAGTGCCAGCCCGCCCGGTCAAAGCTGCGGTAGGGCTTGGCCAGGCTCAGCACATCGCATGCCCACTTCTTGCCGTATTCCGGCTCCTTGCTGTACACGTCTCGCTTGCCCCAACCCCACACATCGTGGTTGCCGATCGTATGCTCGACCGGGATCTTGACCCCACCCATGACTTTGGTGAAGAGGTCCCATTGCGTCTTGGTTCGCTCACGGGTTTGACCCAGGGCGTCCATGATGAGATCGCCGCCAGTAAAGATCAGGTCTGGCTTGTCCTGCTGTGCGAGGGCGTGCTGAAGGGCGGCCTCCATTCCCTCTGGCGCACCCTTCTCGGGTTGGACGTGAATGTCCGTAAGGTGGGCGATACGCAGGACGCGCTTTCGATCGGCCCGGAAGGCCCCTTTGGCAAGCGACGGCATCAGAATCCCCGCCGCCGAAGCGGCAAGCAGGTCGCGGCGCGAGAGAGCAGGCTTGAAGTCCATCCCCCATTGTGGGCTCAGAACGTGCCCAGCGGTGACCGAAAACCGCCTCGATTTCATCGTTCCTTAAAGCCACCATCATCCTTAACCGGACATTGACCTAACGATAACTTGGGGATGTTGGTCCGTTAACATCGCCCCCGTATCGTGCTCATTGGAGGAGTCAGTCCATCTTATGAAACGAGCCTTTACGCTTATCGAACTTCTAGTTGTGATCGCGATCATCGCGATCCTCGCCGCCATTCTTTTCCCGGTGTTTGCTCAGGCAAAGACCGCCGCCAAGAAGACCAACGCCCTTTCGCAGGTCAAGCAGATCGGCACTGCGTGGCAGATGTATGCCACCGACCATGACGACAGTGCGGTCAACGTTAGCACCGGTGGTCCGCAAGGCGTCCACCGCACCGACTTCTGGGTGGTCATGCAACCCTATGTGAAGAACGTCCAACTGTTCTTCAGCAGCGAGCGAACCGAAACCGGTTGCTACTATCACAATCAGAACGACCGCGACAATACGCCGTGGGGTCGCCACATCCGCGACCTGAATCCGACGGGCCGCTGCCTCGGCTACGGCTACAACTGGGGCCCGCAAATCTACGCGGGCGGCGGAGTACTTCTGGGCGAGCAGGCCATCCCTGGTGGCGGCACCGTCCAACCGGGCCGATCGCTGACCTCGTTCGATGAGCCGGCTAATGTGTTCGTGTTCGGCGATACCTACGACACGCCTCGACCCACGATCGGTATGTATCCGAACACCGCGGGCGGAAAGGCATGGATCCTCGACACGTTCCCGGTGACGGCGGCGACTCGACAGGGCCAGTTCCGTTGGGGCGGCAGGTTCAACATGTCCTACGCTGACGGCCACGCCAAGAACGTGCAGTATCGCGGCGGTTTGACTCCTGGTGTCGGCTACGTTTATGTTCCGGCAGCTGAAAAGGATCGACTTGCCTACTGTGCCAATCCGAGCGAGTTGCTCGACGGTAGCCGATTCAGCCTGGGCAGCATCCGCTGCGACAACTTCGTCAACTATCCGTTCACGGTTCCGACCGAGTGGTCGCCGAACTAAGATGAGACTCGCACTTGCCTTCGCATTGGCGATTGGGATGCTCGCCGGATGCGGTGAGAAGGCGGGGCCCGACCTCAGCAAGGTCGAGGCTCAGCCGCCGGCTGACTTGGAGTCGGGCAAAAACGCTAAGACCATTGGCGAATGGGCTGCAGCGAACCCGAACAATGGCGCGCCGGGAAGCGGCGAGGACGGCGGGAAGTAGGTTGTTGCCTCGTCCATGACGAGGCAACTCATTCGGCTCGGGAGCCCCGGGGAGAGCGGGGCACCCGAGCCGCTTCTGTTACTTTGTAGCGAGTTCTAGGCGTACGGTTCCGTTCGCGCTCTCGCCAGCGATCGGAAGGGGTAGCGCAGTGAATTCGCCTTCTAACTTGACGATCTTGCCGTCGGCCTCCACCCATGCCATGATCACGGTTGTGAACGATGCGCCCTCGACCATCTTGATCTTGAACTTGTGGCTCTTCTTGCCCGCGACTTCTTCGTCGCCCAGATAGGTGCCCTCGACCGTCCGCTCGTCGATGCCTAGGGGCGCACTCTTCGGATAGGTCTTCTTCCAGGTGCCATCCTTCACGAGTTCATCCGCGGGGAGGTGGGCGAAGACGGTCAGGTAGGTGCGGATCGGATCCGTGCCCTCGATTCCACCCTCAACCTTCATCAAGTCGCCCTTGAGGTCGTAAATCACGTGGGTTGGGGCGAACGGAACGGGCGTCTCTTCACCATTGACGACTGCCTTGCCATTTTGCCAGTCGTACTCGACCTTGGCTTCCGCCTCCCCCGCTGACTTCACGGCCATCACCATGTTGCCGCTCAGTTCGGCCTCGATTCCACCAACCGCCATCTTCATCGTGATTTTGTAGCTGGATGAAGATTCCGCCGTGTACTTGGGTTGAATCTTGACCTTATCTTGGGCGACGACGAGGGCCGCAACCGCGGCAACAGTGAAGACGAGGATGCGTTTCATGATCTTATTGTGCAGGCGGCGGGCCCAGAGTCGGGCCCTTTGGCGGTTTCTTAACCGCCCATCAACGTAACCGACACGATTCGGTCACCCTTTTCGATCTTGGAGAGAAGAGCCAAACCGCCGACGACTTGGCCAAAGACGGTGTAGTTGCCGTCCAGAAACCGCGACGGTCCGAGGAGGATATGGAACTGGGCGTCGCCCGAGTTACGGTCGCCTGGTTGGGCGGAGAGGCCAACCCGGCCTGCTTGGTCGTGCAAGAAACCCGAGTCTTCGAAGGGGATCTTCGCGCCGGTGCCCTCGGTAAGCAAGGTGGGGTCGTCCATGCTCTTCGTGCGCGAGCCCGGCGCCCCCATTTGAAGCAGGAAGGGCTTAGGGGAGCGGTCCACGCGGAAGATGCGCTGGCCGTCATAGAAGTTGCGTCGGACGAGGCCCATGATGTGGTTGGTCGTTTTGGGGGCCTCGGCGGTGAACAGCTTGATGTACAGGTTGCCCCGGCCCTCGATCGCCACCTTCATGATGGTCTCGCCTGCCTTCGGCGCGTACTCTTGGCCCCACGCTCCGACGGCCGACAAAACAACGACCAGTACCAAGAGAACTCTCTGCAACATCGTCTTCACCACTGATTTGGACGCGCGAAGCCGGGAAAGGTTGCTCTTGGAGTCCGGGAGCGGGCCGTATCCGCTGATACCCCGAGGCCGCAGAAGTTGCATCGAGCTCTTGCGCCGGTGGGCTCGTCCCGGCGATCAGAGTTGTGGCCGCAACTGGTTCAGCGAGGGCACAACGCATCCCTCTCCCACAAGATGGACTACCCAAACGGTTGTGCCACCCATCAAGGCAGCCGCCAAGTGCTAGCATGGGCCTATGCTCGCTGCGGTGTGTGCTATGGCTGTTCTTGGACCCACTTCTTCCCTGCCCCTGTTCGAGGCGCGCCGGCCCCGACAAGACTGGCTACTCGCGTCCGGGGCCGAAGCCTCCCGCCTTTATCGAACCGACCACCCGGAGGAGTTAGTCCTCAGCAACGGCCTCGTCGCCCGTCGGTTTCGCATCGCCCCTAACGGTGCCACCGTCGGACTACTCAACTTGGTGACCGGTGACGAGATGATCCGCGCGGTGAAGCCCGAGGCCCGGCTCACCCTGCAACGTGGCGATGCCGCACCGGTCACGGTCGAGATTGGGGGGCTGGCGGGCCAACCGAATCTCGCCTACCTGACCCCCGATTGGCTCGATCAAATGACCGCGACGCCGGATGCTTTCCGCTTGGTCGAATGGAAGCAGGGTCCGGTCGATCCGCGGATGACTTGGAAGCCGAAGCGGCGCACCCCGAACACCCAATGGCCACCGAAAGGCGTCGCTCTGCACTTCACTTACCGGTCGGATGCGTGGCCGGGGCTCAGCGTCGGCGTGCATTACGAGATGTACGACGGCATCCCGCTCTTCTCGAAGTGGGTGACCCTTTGGAACGACGGTGAGCCCGTGCAAGTCAAGTCGTTCACGTCCGAGGTCCTGGGGTTAGTCGAGGCCGAGAGCACGGTGGATCGCAACCCGAACTGGAGACTGCCGAATGTCACGGCGATTAGCGACTACAGCTTCGGCGGAATGGCGACGAACAACTCAAACCGCACCGCGCATTGGGTGCCTGACCCCAACTACAAGACGCAAGTCAACTACGAACTCCAGACGCCGTGCGACCTCGAGATGCGCCCCCCGCTCGGTCCCGATGTGCCGCTCACGAAGGACGAGCCGTTTCGGTCGTTCACCAGCTTTGTTATGCTCCATGACTCCACCGAGCGGGAGCGCCAAAGCCTCGGCATTAGGCGGCTCTATCGTGTGGTGGCTCCGTGGTCCACTCAGAATCCGCTGATGCTCCACCTCACGAGTACCGATCCCAAGGTGGTTATGACGGCGATCGACCAAGCCGCCGAGTGCGGCTTCGAAATGATCGTCATCTCGTTCTGGAGCGGCCTCGACATGGAGGACGTGACGGAGGCCAATCTCGCGAAGTTCCGCAGTTTCCGCGAATACGCGAACAAGCAAGGCGTCGAACTTGGCGGCTATTCCTTGCTCGCCAGCCGTAGCATTGACGCCGAGAACAACGTCGTCAATCCCAAGCCGATCTTCGGCAGCAGCCCTTGCCTCGAAAGCCGGTGGGGCCAGGCGTACTTCCAAAAGCTTGAGAAGTTCTTCACCGAGACGGGTTTCGACCTCTTGGAGCATGACGGCAACTATCCTGG
This sequence comes from Methanoregulaceae archaeon, assembly GCA_020850325.1. Lineage (GTDB taxonomy): Bacteria > Armatimonadota > Fimbriimonadia > Fimbriimonadales > Fimbriimonadaceae > JANJUB01. The sequence goes on along the minus strand of JADZEW010000016.1, from coordinate 158,421 downwards.
CGACACCTGCGCCTCCGACAAGCACCCAGGGCACCGGGGCCTCGAAGACTCGCAGTGGCGGCAATACGAGCGCATTCGGAAGTGGTACGAGTGGTGCCGAGCGCGCGATGTCTTCTTGAATGTGCCGGACAACTACTTCCTCGCTGGGTCCAACAAGACGGGTATGGGCTACCGCGAGGTCAACTGGTCGCTGCCGCGCGCCCAGCAGCATATCCACGCCCGGCAGAACCTCTTTGACGGCACATGGGACAAGACCCCGAGCATGGGCTGGATGATGACCCCGCTCGTCGAGTATCAAGGCGGCGGTCCCGCCGCCACGATCGAACCGCTGAAGGAGCATCTCGTCGATTACCGGCTCCATCTGCTCAACAACCTCGGCTATGGCGCCCAGTCGTGCTACCGAGGACCTCGGCTGTATGACGCTCCGGAAACGAAAGCGATGGTGCAGCAGTGGGTGCAGTGGTTCAAAGCCCGTCGCGACATCCTTGAGTCCGATGTGATCCACGTCCGGCGCGCTGATGGACGCCGCATTGACGGGGTCGTCCACGTCAATCCGAATCTGCCGACCAAGGCGATGGCAGTCCTTTACAATCCGACCAGCGGGCTACTCACCGAGGAGATCGAACTGCCGCTCTACTACGCGGGGTTGGCGGGCCGAGCCTCGATCGAAGGAGGCGACTCGGACGGCGGGAAGATGCGACGACGAACTCTATCTTTGGATGGATCGACGGCGAGGATCAAGGTTACGGTTCCGCCCATGGGGATGTCCTGGATCGAGTTCCGCAGTCCCTAGCGAACGTATCTCGGCGCGGACAGTAGAATAGAGTTATGCCCCGATACGTAAGCCTCGGCCAAATTCCTAAGCAACGCCACATCCAGTTCCGGAAGCCGGATGGCGGCTTGTACGCGGAACAGCTTTTTGGTACCCGCGGATTCAGCGGCCCGATGTCGTTGATGTATCACATCAACCTGCCCACCGAAGTTAAGTCGTGGGAGGACCGAGGATCGTGCAAACCGGAGTTCTTGGCGGACGAAGCTTTGCGCCACCGCCACCTGCGCACCGCCAGGATGACCCCCAGTGGCGACGCTGTCACCGGACGCATTTGCCTGCTCGGCAACAGCGACGTGTACTGGCATCAGGTGCTCGTCGCCGAGCAGATGAACTACTACTACAAGAACGCGGATGCCGATGAGTGCCTGTTCGTCCACGATGGCGAGGGCGAACTGCAGTCGATGTTCGGCACCGTTCACTTCCGTCCCGGGGACTACCTCGTCATCCCGAAGGGCATCATCTACCGCCTTCAGTTCAACACCCTGCCCGTACGGATGATCGTGATCGAGAGCTTCACGCCGATCGAGATACCGCGCCGCTATCGGAACGAAGTCGGGCAGCTTCTGGAGCATGCACCGTACCAAGAGCGAGACATTCGTCCGCCGAGCGAGTTGGTCACGATCGACAAGCGCGAAGACACGCTGGTCCTGATCAAGGCCCGCGAGCGATACACGATGTACACGTATCCGTACCATCCGTTCGACATCGTCGGGTGGGATGGCTATGAGTTCCCCTATGCGTTCAGCATCCACGATTTCTCGCCGATCACCGGCAAACTCCACATGCCGCCGCCCATCCACCAGACCTTCGCTTCGGGCGGGTTCGTGATCTGCTCGTTCTGCCCGCGCATGTTGGACTACCACCCCGACGCGATCGTGGTGCCGTACAACCACTCGAACGTCGATTCCGACGAGGTGCTGTACTACTGCAACGACAAGTTCGGTTCGCGAAAGGGCATCGAAGAGGGTTCGATCACGATGCACCCGCTCGGTCTGCCCCACGGCCCCCAGCCCGGCGCGGTCGAAGCTTCGATCGGTGCGACGAAGACCGAAGAACTCGCGGTCATGCTCGACACCTACCGTCCGCTCATGATGACCAAGGCTGCCCTTGGGCTCGAAGATCCGGACTATTGGAAGAGCTGGCAGATGCGCGTTTCCGCACCTCCGGGCACTGCCCACACGACCGGCGATTAAGCCAAAATCAGCTACCCGCTAAGGAGAACACCGCTATGAACGCTGAAGAGATTCTGCAGGATGCCGAACGAAGAATGAAGCACGCCATCGACGCGATGGTGCACGACTTTGGAACCTACCGGACCGGCCGTGCGAGCCCGTCGGTTCTGGAGCGGGTTCATGTTGAGTATTACGGTGTCGAGACTCCGATTTCGCAGATGGCGAACGTGAGCATCCCTGAGCCGCGCCAGTTGCTGATTCAGCCTTACGACAAGTCGTCGATCCCGCTCATCGAGCGAGCCATTCAGAAGAGCGACCTCGGCATCAACCCGGTGACGGATGGCAGCGGTATCCGGCTCATCTTCCCTCAGATGACCGAAGAGCGCAGAAAGGAGATGGTCAAGCAGGTGAACAGCCGCGCGGAGAACGCCGCAGTCGCGGTGCGCAATGTCCGCCGCGACGCCAATGAGCACCTGAAGGCGCTCGAGAAGAAGAAGGAAATCAGCGAGGACGATCTTAAGGGCTTCGAGGCGAAGATTCAGAAAATGACGGACAAGTATGTGGACGAAGCCCACGTGCTGCAGAAGAAGAAAGACGCCGAGTTGATGGAGATTTAAGGGCTCTGGTTAGCTCTGGTGTGTGGCCACAAGGCGTGCGGGGGCGTCGTACCGCGCCATACGATCGCGCAGGGGCGCGGATGCGATCGTGCGGCGCGCCTTAAGACTGCAAGGGACGAACCATGCGGTGGCCTAGATTCAAGCCCATAAGGCTTAGCCTTCGACAACGCCGCGCGTAGGCTGATTCAGCGGGAACTCACCGAGCACGCTCTTGCCCCAGGCCAGTTCCATCAGCGAGTGGCGGGCGTCTTCGGCCCGGCCTTCCGCGCACAACTCCAGCAAGTTCTGAATCTCCGTCCGCAGCAAATCCCACTGCATGGTGAACGGCTCCTCGACCATGCGGATCTTCGGATGCGAAGTATCCGAGAGCTTCTCCGTGTCATAGAGCAACTCTTCGTAGAGCTTTTCGCCAGGACGTACGCCGGTGAACTGGACCTCGATGTCCTCGCCTGGCACCAAGCCGTGGAGGCGGATGAGGTCCATCGCGAGATCGAGAATCTTAATCGGATCGCCCATGTCGAGGATGAAAATCTCGCCTCGCTCGCCGATAGCGCCGGCCTGCAGAATGAGCTGGACGGCTTCGGGGATCGTCATGAAATAGCGCGTCATCTCGGGGTGAGTCACCCGCACGGGGCCGCCACGCTTGATCTGAGCCTTGAGCAAAGGGATCAGAGATCCACGGCTACCCATGACGTTGCCGAAGCGGACAATCGCAAACTCGGTTTCGGAGCGACGCCCCATCGAAGTGACGATCATTTCGCCGACGCGCTTGGTCGCGCCCATCACGCTGGATGGCTTGACCGCCTTGTCGGTGGAGACATTGATGAACCGCTTGGCCCCGTACTTGATCGCGAGGTCCGAGGTCTGCCAGGTACCGAGGATATTGTTGCGGATCGCCTCGATCGGGTTGCCCTGCATCAGCGGCACGTGCTTGTGCGCCGCGGCGTGGAACACCACCGTCGGGCGGAACTTCTCGAAGGCGGCCTCCATCGAGGCCTTATCCCGGACGTCGGCGATGATGCAGCTGGGCTGGAATCGGTTGGTCTGGAGAAGCTCTTGTTCGATTTCGTAGATACTGTTCTCGCCCTTGCCCAGAAGCACAAGGTTCGCCGGGGATAGGCTCGCGATCTGGCGCGCCAACTCGGACCCGATCGATCCTCCACCGCCGGTGATGAGCACGCGCTCGCCAGAAATGTACTTGGCGATGGACTCCAAATCTGTCTGAACCGGTTCTCGCCGCAGCAGGTCCTCAATATCGACTTCGCGCAAGTGAGAGAAGATCTGCGGGCCACCGGTGAGAAGCGTCTTGACCGGAGGCAGCGTGCGCACCCGGGCATCAGAACTCTGGCAAAGTTGAGTGATCCGCCGCATATCTTCGCCCGTGGCGGACGGCAGCGCGATCAGCAACTCCTCGATATCGTGGTCCTTGACCAGTTCTGGGATCTGGGGCGTGCGACCGAGGACGGGAACTTGGTGGATGAGCGATGACTGCTTTTCAGGGTCGTCGTCGACGAAGCCAACGATGCGGTGGACCGGGTGAGAACTCCGCTTGATCTCGCGCATGATCATCTCGGCGGCGTCGCCCGCGCCAATGATGAGCGTCCTACGGACCTTGACTTCAGACTGGCGGCTATCTTGCCAGGAGCGGATACGCTTGACGATGCGAACCGAGCTGAGACCTACCGCAAGCATTCCGGCAAACAGGAGACCTCGGGCAAGTGACCTTTTCAGATCACCGTCTGGAGTGACCGGGAGACAGAACTGGAAGACCGTGACGATGGAAACCGAGAGGCCGATTCCCAAGAAATCACCGAGGCCAAAATAGCGCGGATTGACGCTGTAGGCGCCTCTCCATAGCAACAACACGAGGCAGGCTAGCGACAGAACTACGGCCTCGAAAACCACCGGGACACCAAACTCGACCGGCTGGCTGCGAGGGTAAGTGAGCCAATGCGCGGCGAGTAATGCGAGCACCAGCAGGGCGACGTCAATCCCCATGTCTCGGCCCAGCCTTCGCCAGCCGTAAATCGGCCGCCGCAACGCTTGGACGAGGACTTGAATCGAACTCATACCTGCTAGGTTCTCCCGGAACCGTACGCTGCCCCAGTAATAACACCTGGAGGAAACACTACGGCAGGTTCTAGTGTATCACGCTTATCGTGAAATGTTAAAGACTTTTGCGGCAAGGCAGGACCCGCGAGCCTGATCTTCACATTCATATAACAGTTCGCCGGACCCACTCTTCGCCGCGGGAGGGCCCGACCGGCCGCACCTGGGCCACGTTGTCGGGCTCGACGTCAAGCAGTTTCAGCCAGTCTTCCTGGACATCCGACTTGGGGAAAATCTCGTTCTCCCGGTACTCGGCCTCGATCCCTGCGGTAAGGTCGGCGAGCGTAATCCCGTTCGGGGAGTCGGGCACCTCGATCGCCCGCCGGATCGCCGTATCCTTCGCCCGGTCGACCACCGACTTCAGCAACGCCCCACTCACCAAGTCGCGCCAGTGCAGCGTCTCTGATCGTCCGGTACGGTACTGCACCTTGAGGAACTCGGTCGCCCGCTCAGAGCGCCAGAGATAGTCGATCGCGCCCTCGACCAGTTCCTTCCGCGCGCAATCCGACTCCCCGTCATACTTCGCCAGCAACTCAGGATCGAGCGGCAGCGAGGACTTCAAGTAGATGCCGAGTATCGTCTGAGATGCCTCACGATTCGGGCGGGTGACTTTGACTTTCCGGTCGATTCGCTCTGGTCGCAGCACAGCCGGATCGATGTAGTCAGGTCGATTCGACGTGAGGATGAGCACCACGTTCTCGAGGGTCACCAGGCCATCCAACTCGGCGCAGAACTGAGGAACCACGGTGTTGCTGATGTTGAGAAATCGACCCGACGACCGCGTCCGCAGGACCGATTCGGCCTCATCCATAAAGATGAACACCAAGTTGCCCTCCTTCGCCTTTTCCCGCGCAACGGAGAAGATCTCGCGGACCATGCGCTCGGTCTCGCCGAGCCACATGTTCAAGATCTTCGGGCCGCTGATCGAGAGGAAAACTTCCTTCACCGGGTGGCCGACTCGGTCTGCATAAGCCTTGGTAAGGTTAGATGCTGCCGCCTTGCCGATCAGGGTCTTGCCGCAGCCCGGCGGGCCGTAGAGCAAGATGCCCTTGACCGGCTTCTTCTCGTACTGGGCGAAAATCTCAGGGTGGAGGAGCGGGAGTTCGATCGTCTCCCGGATGAGACTGATCGCCTCTTCCTGTCCGCCAACTGCACTCCACGGAAGATCGGGCACCTCCTCGAAGAAATACTCCTTGGCTTCGCGACGCGGGAAATGCTCGATCGCAAACCGGCCGGTGGGATCGAGTCGGACTTCGTCGCCCGGCTTGATCGTGGCGTTATCGAGCGATGCGGCGCGGCCAACGAGTCGCGATTCGCGGCCCGGTTCATCTCCCCCGAGGCGCAAACGAGCGTCGTCGGTGACTTCCGCCACCCGAAAGAGCGGCCCGCCCATCGCGGCTTCCATAAGGCCAACAACCGCATACGCGTCGTTCAAGCGCACCCGGACTCCGGGAACGAGCTGTTCTCGCTCAAGCGCCGGGTCGACTTCCGCGACATACTCGCCGTCGCCTAATGCGACCGAGGCAATCTCGCCGTCGAGCCACTTTAGGAAGACGCCAATGCGGTTCGCGGGAGCCGTAAGCTTCTCGTATGCCTCGCGATACTCGGTGAGCATCTGATCGACTCGCTCCTGCTCGATGTCCTGGGCATCGAGCGATTCTTCAAGGGCGTCGAGATAGGTTTGGAGGCGGACGTCATCCTTCGGCGCGGATTCACGCAGCCGGACAAGGAGGTCGCGAAGCGAGGAGGATTCGGACATACAGCACTATCTACGACTCGGGACGCCCGATTGGTGTGGGGCTTCTGACCCAAGTTGCGAGCAACCTGACCTATAGTCAACTTATCGGAGGATTTCCATGACCACTATTGGAGACAGCTTTGCCATCGTCGCGATCTTGATCGGAGTCGGATTCACCACCTGGGCTCTGTTCCTTGCCGCCGCGCTCACCTTTAGAACGCGGGCCGAGATGGCCCAATCGCGGGTTGCCTCTCGGCCCGGCCAGAGCTTCCTGCTGGGCTTGCTCGTCGCGGGGACTCTGGGTTTCATCTCGGTCGCCATGGCCGCGAACCCGGTCCCGCCCATCAAGTTGCTCGGCATGACCGGGCTGTTTACGCTGATCGCGATCTCCGCCTTGGGCGGGGCCGGACTTTCGCTTCACCTTAGCGACCGCATCCGCGCCATGGAACCGGGCCTGTCGGTCTACAGCGGTCTCACCCGCGCCGCCATGCTCATCGTTGTGGCCGGCTTCTTCCCGTTCGTCGGCTGGTTCCTGATTGCCCCTGTCTTGTTTGTGACGTTCCTCGGCGTGGGGGTCTCGGTCCTCGTGCGGCGAACCCAAGCCACTTTCGAGGTGGGTTAAAGCCGTGAAACGCGACTCCGGGATCGACCGCCGACAGTTCCTTTTGGGGGCAGCGGCCGTCTCGACGCTCGCCGTCGGGTGTGCTCCGCTCACCCAGCGCGTGGCCGGACGGCGGCGCGCGGAGGACATCTCGATGCCCAAGCGTGGCGGATCTGAAGCTCACCGCTTCCTTCATCGCGCCGCGTTCGGCCCGATTCCGGGGGAGCCCCGCCGCTTCGCCGAGATGGGCCGCGATGCTTACCTGAAGTCGCAACTGCATCCGACGGATGATGACGATCCCGCGATGAAGTTCTTGCTCAGCCGGCTCGACGTGATGCGCATGGGTTCGGCGGAACTGCGCGACCTACCCGAGGGCCACGTCATGCGCCAGCTACGCCAAGCGGCAATCCTGCGCGCGGTTTACAGCCAGTGGCAAGTTCGCGAGCGGGTCATCGACTTCTGGACAAACCACTTCAACATCTTCGCCCACAAGGGCGATGGCGCTTACCGGAAGAACATCGACGATCTCATGGTCGTCCGACAGCACGCGCTGGGCAAGTTTCCGGACATGGTTCGCGCGTCAGCTCAATCGTCGGCGATGCTCGGCTACTTGGACAACCAAGTCAATCGGAAGGGTGTCGCCAACGAGAACTATGCTCGTGAGTTGCTGGAGCTTCACACCCTCGGGGTGTACGGGGGCTACACGCAGAAGGACGTCAGCGAGGTCGCGCGCTGCTTCACGGGGTGGACGATCGAGAATCGCTTCATGCGCCCGCGTGACCGGTTCCGTTTCGACCCCAACACCCACGACGACGGCGAAAAGCTCGTGCTGGGCCAGCGGATTCCCGCCAAGGGTGGGATCGAGGATGGCAATCGCGTGATCGACATCGTCACCCGACACCCATCCTGCGCAAAGTTCATCTCGACCAAGCTCACCCGCTTCTTCCTCGGCGAGGCTGGCGAAGCAATTCAACCTCGCGTCGAGCAGGTCTACCTCGATACGGGAGGAGACATCGTCGCCATGCTCATGCCGATCCTGACCAGTGACGCGATGTTGGACGGCCCGCCGGTGCTCAAGCGGCCCTACGACTACCTCGTGTCGTCGCTCCGCGCGCTGGATGCACAGACCGACGGCGGCGAGCCGATACAGGCGCATCTGGACGCCATGGGGCAGCCCCTCTACGGATGGCCCATGCCCGATGGTTATCCCGATCGGACCACCGCTTGGACCGGAACGTTGCTTGCGCGGTGGAACTTCGCCCACCAACTCGTCAACAACGAGATCGGCGGCACGTCGATCAACCCCGACGGGCTCGCGCCTTACGGCCCGTTGGTTCTCGGCGAGGGTGCCGACGGGGCGAGCCTTGGCGATGCCGCGGCCCTGCTCGCCTCGCCGGACTTTCAGTGGAGATAAGCCATGCAAGAAGGTTGTGATTCCTATCAATCGTGGTCGCGACGCGCGATCCTGCGCGGCGCCGCCCTGGGCGGCGTGGCGTGGATGGCTGGCATCCCCAGCGCGCTCGCCAATCTGGGTTTCCGTGCCCAACCCGATGGGCGCGACACCTTAGTCGTCGTGTTCCTACGAGGCGGCGCCGATGGCCTGAACGTCGTCCCTCCCTACTTGGACGACGACTACCACCGACGACGGCCGTCATTGCGGATTCGCTCGCCGAAGGAGAGCGCGGCGGGGACCAAGACGCTGGATCTGGACGGGTTCTTCGGGCTGCACCCATCGCTTGCCGGGCTTTATCCGCTCTACCGCGAGGGCAAGATGGCAGTCATTCAAGCCGTCGGCTCAGCCGACCAGACCCGGTCGCACTTCGAAGCGATGTCGGCGATGGAGCGTGGCCTGGCCCGGCTCGGCCCCGGTTCGGATACTTCCAACGGCTGGCTGGCCCGCTACCTCAACCACACCGCCCAGGAGGGCGACTCCCCGCTGCGTGCCGTGGCGATCGGCGACCTCATGCCCGACTCGTTGCGCGGCGGTTTGTCCGCGATGGCGTTGCCCGATCTTGGGGCGTTTCGACTCCGCGGAGATCGCGCGTTTCGAGAACGACTCACCGAAGCGTACGGCTCGAGCAACGACGCGATTGCAACCGCGGGGCGAGAGACCCTGCGCGTGCTCGATACGCTGAACCGCTTGGACTACGCCGGATATCGCGCGACGGCTCCCGCGGCGTACCCATCGAGCGACCTCGGCAACGCGCTGAAGCAGGTCGCCTTTCTGTTGAAGGCCGAGGTAGGGCTCGAAGTTGCGTTTCTCGACAAGGGCGGCTGGGATACCCATGTCGCGCAAGGCTCGACAACGGGTTGGCTCGCGGGCCTGCTCGAGGACGTCGGTAACTCGCTGGCCGCATTTACAGCGGATATCGGGCCACGGCTGGGGAAAACGACGGTGGTGGTCATGACCGAGTTTGGGCGTCGCGTCTATGAGAACAGCGGCCTGGGAACCGACCACGGGCGGGCCAGTTGCATGTTCGTGATGGGCGGCTCGACCCGCGGCGGCAAGGTTTACGGCGATTGGCCCACACTGGCCGACGACAAGCTGGAAGGCACGGGCGACTTGCGGGTCACCACCGACTACCGCGATGTACTGGGCGAAGTCTTGACGCGGCGCATGGGGCTTGATCAGATCGACACGGTGTTTCCCGGGTTGAGGCACCGGCCGCTGGGGCTATTGGGTTAGATCGGGTGAGATCGGGTTGGTTCGCCTGGCTCGGAGGGGAGTCCCGCGCAATCCGAACCAACCAAGCCTCCCCCGGGTAACGTCCACGCATGGCCGAACGCGCCTTCGAAGACAGTATCCAAACCGACTTTCGGGAGAAGCTTGACTACGGCAGCTATCTGGGACTGGATCAGATCTTGGTCTCCCAGAAACCGATCTCGGATCACCACGACGAGCTGCTCTTCATCATCCAGCACCAGACCTCAGAGCTCTGGATGAAGCTCGCGATCCACGAGCTGAAGTCGGCGGTGGAGCATGTGAAGCACGACAAACTCGAGCCCTGCTTCAAGATCCTCGCCCGGGTGAAGCAGATCCAACGTATGCTCTTCGAGCAGTGGGCGGTCCTCGAAACGCTGACCCCGAGCGAGTACGCGCAGTTCCGGGGCGTGCTGGGGCAGGCGAGCGGCCTGCAGAGCTACCAGAACCGCATGATCGAGTTTCTGTTCGGCAACAAAGACGCCAAGGCGATCAAGGTGTTTCAGCACGCGCCGGAGATCCATGCCGAGCTGACGGCGCTCCTCCACACGCCGAGCCTGTACGACGAGTTCTTGCGCCACCTCGCTCGGCGGCGCTTTGCGATCCCTGCCGACCGGGTGGAGCGCGATTGGTCGCAACCTTACGAGGAGAGCGCGGACGTCATCGCCGTTTTCAAGCGCATCTACGAAGACCCGGCGCAGTATTGGGACGCCTATGAGATGTGTGAGAAGCTGGTCGACGTGGAAGAGCAGTTTTCGCTCTGGCGCTACCGCCACATGAAGACCGTCGAGCGGATCATCGGCTTCAAGATGGGCACCGGAGGCTCGTCGGGCATTCCGTTCCTCGCCAAAGGGCTCAGCATCCGCCTGTTCCCCGAACTCTGGGATGTGCGGACGGAGATCGGTCGATGAACTTACCGGCGGGGCCCCTAACCGAAGCCGGATTGCGCCAGCACGTGTGGCCGCTGTTCTCCAGGGTGCTGCAGCGCGACGAGATCTACCTCGCCAACCACTCGCTCGGGCGTCCGCTGGATCGGCTCGCCCTCGATATCGAAGAAGCGCTAGACCTTTGGTACGACCGGCTCGATGGGGTTTGGGACGACGGCGGCTGGATGGATGAGGCCCGCCGCTTTCGGGACAACATTGCCCGCCTGATCGGGCTCTCGAAGCCGGGAGACGTGGTCCCAAAGACGGCGGCGGGACAGGGTTTGCGCGCGGTGCTGAATGCGATTCCCAAAGACAAGGTGACCGTGGTCGCCACGCGCGGCGAGTTCGACAGCATCGACTTTATCCTCAAGACGTACCGCGAGCGTGGCCGCGCCGAAGTGCGATGGGTCGAGCCGCAGCCGGGTAGTCCCGCGCTCTTCGATACCTCCGACATTCTCGCCGCGATCGAGCATGGCGTCGACGTGGTCATGGTTTCGGCAGTCGTGTTCACGACCGGCCAGATCATCGACGGCCTTGCTGAGATCGTCGCAAAGGCACGTGCGGTCGGCGCGCGCGTGGTGGTCGACGCGTATCATGCGGCGGGGGTGATTCCGCTCTCGATGGATGATCTCGGCTGCGACTTCATGGTCGGTGGGTCGTACAAGTACGTGCGCGGTGGCACCGGCGCATGCTGGCTCGCGATCCATCCGCGGTCGATGGACCTTCGCACGTTGGATACCGGCTGGTTCGCGAAGAAGGACGTCTGGAGCTACGCACGGCCCGAAGAGCCTGTACGCGCGGAAGGGGGCGACGGTTGGCTCGAATCCACGCCCGCCATCCTGCCGTTCTATCAGGCCCGCTCAGGGTTGGAGTTCACGCTCGATATAGGCGTCGATCGACTGCGCGAGTATTCGCTCGTTCAGCTCGCCGAGTTGCGAGAGGCATTTCGCAGGAACGCAGTACCGTTCTTCGATCCTGCTGATCCGACCCAGTTCGGTGGCTTTGCCCTGATGCCCCACGTCGATGCCAAGGGGCTTCGGCAAGAGCTTTATCATTCGGGCGTCAACACGGACACCCGCAGCGGCAACGTGCGATTCGGCCCGGACTTGTTGAACTCGATGGATGAGCTCCATCGTGCGGCCGAGATTACGGCCCGGAGGCTCGCGCGATGAGCAAACCCTACAAAGGCGGGAGCACCCGCGAAAGCCTGTTCTGGTTCTTCATGATCGTCCTCGGCCTCGCTGGCCAGATCCTGACGATGTATCTGCTCCATCCCTACCAAGATCAGCTTCAGGCGTGGATTCTGCTTTTCGCTTGCTTGCCGTTCTTCATCGCGGTGATCATCGCGATCGTCGTGTCGGGGCGCATCCGGAAGCGGCGTCTCAAAGACATTGCGGCGGCGCTTGTGCCCTTCGGGCTTGAGACAGTGCCTGACCCGCCGGATTCCATCCGCAACTATGTCGTGCCTCACATCGAAGGGATGCAGCGGGTCTTCGATCTTCGGAATGGCGTCGCGGGCATCCAATGGATGGCCTACAACCCTCAGATGCTCCTGTTCGAGCACCAGCACGTTACGGGCAGCGGCAAGCACACCGTCACCCATACTTACACGGTCATCGCTTGGGCTAAGCCCGACCAAGTGACGAACTGGATGGTCGCCATTCGGCCCCGGCTGGGGGAAACTCGCATGTCGAATCGCCAGTTTGGCGAGGACGTGATTCTCGGCGATGACGAGTTCGACGACAAGTGGCTCGTGTACGGCTCGGCGGATACCGCGCATCGCTTCCTCAGCCTGGAGGTGCGCCCGACGCTCATGAGCTCTCCCAAGGGCGAACGCTGGTACATCGACAATGGGTGGGTGGTGGTTGGATATCCCGCCGAGTTTCGGGCGGAGAACCTTGTGAAATTCTTCGAGCACGCCCGGACAATCGCCCGAGTCTAGAGTCGCACCTTACGGAACGCCCGACCGCTCAGCAACACGTATTCTCCGCTCTGCGAGAGCTGCAGTTGCTCGGTTGGCTTACCTGCGGGCTGGAGCACCAGAAGTGCCTTCTTGCCGTCGGACTGCACCGACCATGTGCCGATCGCCTCGTCGCTGCTCTGGCTGTTGGCGCTGAAGTCGCCCGCGCTGATGAACGTCATCCGACGCGACGCGAACTGAAACGTGCCGTCGGGGAGAAACGTGAACGCATACTCCCCCGCGTCGCCCGCCGATCCGGAGCCGCTGTTGCTGTTCCCGGCCGTGCTGGCGACCAGCTTGAACCCGGCAATCCGCTGGCTCCACGCCTTAGCGTGGGCATTGTTGGTGGAAAGCTTGCGCGCGGGGTCTGGCCGCAGCGTGGCCGCGATCTTGAAGAACTCGGCATAGCGGGCCTCATACTGCTCGATCGGCATGATCGCGAGAATCCCGAAGCGCTTCTTATCGGCGAGCAACGACCAAGCCTGGGCCGCGAACTCGACCCCTTGGTTCGCCCCCCGAAAGAGCATCAGCATCCCCTTGCCGCCCTTCGCATCGAAGCTCTGCGCTTCCCCGCTCTGAGACCAGGGACCCATCTGCTTCAGCATTGCGATGTCTTCGTCTTGAAGCTTCTTATCCCAGGAGGTCTTGGCTTCAAACTCGAGGGCACCGCCGATGATGTAGATCTCGTTCTCGGTTTGGCCAGCACGTTTGAGGACTTGATAGGTGCCTTGAGTCGCCGCAACCGACCACCCCTCGGGCAAGTCGTAGAGGAAGCCCAGCGGATTCGTGGTGGGCTTTGCGACCAGCACGATAGGCAGGAGCGAGAGAGCGGCAATCAGCATCGTCGTTTTAGTTTACAGTCAGCCTCGGTTCGACATACTAGGGGCATGGTTCACCGCAATTCCGACGCACTCCGTTATCACGAACAGGGACGGCCCGGCAAGCTTGAGGTGATCCCGACCAAACCCTGCGTGACCGCCCGCGATCTCTCCCTCGCCTACTCGCCCGGCGTCGCCGAGCCTTGCCTTGCCATCGCCGAAGATCCGCACCTGGCCTACCGCTATACCAACAAGGGCAATCTCGTCGCTGTTCTCTCGAACGGCACCGCCGTGCTGGGCCTCGGCGCCATCGGTGCCCTGGCGGGCAAACCGGTCATGGAGGGCAAAGCCGTGCTCTTCAAGCGATTTGCCCAAGTCGACGTGTTCGACATCGAGTTGGACACGACCGACCCGGCCGAGATCATCCGGGCGTGTCAAGTCCTTGAGCCCACCTTTGGCGGCATCAACTTGGAAGACATCAAAGCCCCCGAATGCTTTGAGATCGAAGGGACCCTGCGGAGCACGATGCAGATTCCCGTGTTCCACGATGACCAGCACGGAACCGCGATTATCTCTGGAGCTGCGCTGCTGAACGCGCTCGAGATCAACGGCAAGGCGATCGGCGACCTCCAGGTCGTGGTCAGCGGGGCTGGCGCATCGGCGATTGCCTGCGCCAAGTTCTACGAGGCGCTGGGCGTGCGAACCGACCACATCCTGATGGTGGATTCGAAGGGCGTGATCTTCAAGGGTCGAACGGACGGCATGAACCGCTATAAAGAGCACTTTGCCCAGGAGACCGACCGACGAACGCTCGCCGAAGCGCTCGTCGGGGCCGACGTGTTTCTCGGCTGTTCGGCGAAGGGGCTGGTCACGGGTGAGATGCTTCGATCGATGGCCAAGGATCCCATCGTATTCGCCCTCGCGAATCCCGACCCCGAGATCGACTACGACGAGGCGAAAGCCGCTCGCCCGGATGCGATCGTCGCCACCGGCCGCAGCGACTACCCAAACCAAGTCAACAACGTGCTGGGCTTCCCGTACATCTTCCGAGGGGCGCTCGACGTCCGCGCCACCGGCATCAACGAGGCGATGAAGGTCGCCGCGGCCAAGGCGCTCGCCGCACTAGCCCGCGAACCGGTCCCGCAAGAGGTCAGCATGGCCTACTCCGGTCAGCACTTCGATTTCGGCCCCGACTACATCATCCCCAAGCCGTTCGATCCGCGCCTATTGGAGGTCGTCTCCTCAGCCGTGGCGAGAGCCGCGTGCGAGACCGGCTGCGCGAGAGAGCCGATCACCGATTGGGATGCCTACTCAGCCCGGCTGAGCAGCATGACCAGCCACAGCGAGATCGTGATGCAGCGCATCCGGTCGGTGGCGCGTACGAACCGCAAGCGAATCGTCTTCGCGGACGGTGAGTGCACACGGGTTCTCGAAGCCTGCCGCATCATGCTTCAGGAAGAAACGGGACATCCGGTGCTTCTCGGACGCCCGGATGTGATCCACGAGCGAGCCAGCGGCCTCTCGATCGACGCCGGCAGCTATGACGTCATCGATCCCGAGACCTCGCCGGACCGTAACGTGTTCGCCGAGGAGCTCTACCGGCTGGGCGCCCGCGACGGATTTACTCCGCAGAAGGCATGGCACCTGGTCGGCAGTTCGATGCGGTTCGGCGCGATGATGGTGCGGCTTGGGCGCGCCGATGCGATGGTCGCCGGCGCCGAGGACGCCTACTCCGACACGATCCGCGCTCTTCTTCCCCTGATCGAGGTGCGCGAAGGCGTGCTCCGCGCGGCGGGGTTCCACCTCTTGATTATCGAGGGCCAGGTGCTGATCTTTGGCGACACTACGCTGCAAGTCGATCCCGATGCGCGCGCCCTCGCCGGAATCGCCAAGATGGGGGCGGCGCTGGCTCGCGATATCGGCATCGAGCCAAGGGTCGCGATGCTGTCGTTCTCGAACTTTGGAGACAGCCGACATCCGCGCGCCCGAAAGGTCCGCGATGCGGTCGCGATGCTGCGCCACGAACTACCCGACCTGGTGGTGGATGGCGAGATGCACGGCGACGTCGCCCTCCTGCCCGAGTTCGCGAAGCGCAACTTCCCGCACAGCCATGTGAAGGGAGACGCCACGGTGCTGATCTTCCCGAGCCTTGATGCCGCGAACATTGCGTTCAAGCTCGCGACGTACCTGGGTCAGGGCCACGAAACGATCGGCCCGCTCTTGGAGGGCTTACGCCACCCCGTGAACGTCGCCTCATTCAACTCAACCCCGCGCGAGATCGCCAACCTCGCGACAATCAGCTGCTTCCGGGCGACGACCGCGCGCTAGCCGACCTTCTGCGCATCGAAGATGCGGATCTCGGCCGGCGATTCGAGCATGCCGTTCATGGCCTCCATGAACGTATTGAATGCGGGTTGCTCGAAGTGGACATGCAAGTCGTGGATCGATGTCCACTCTTCGACAAACACGATCAATTGAGGATCGTCGGGGCTCTGGAAAAAGTCGTATCGCTCGCAACCGGGCTCATGGACCGACTGGCTGCGCACCGCTCGACAAGCCGCAATCGCCTCCGCGATGCGATCGGGGAGAACTCGAGAGTATGCGGTGAGGACTACCATAGCTCATTGTAGCGGGTCTCAAGCAGCGGCTGGGTAAAATGGTTGGGTTAGGTGGGGATGTAGCTCAGCTGGGAGAGCGCTGCAATCGCACTGCAGAGGTCGTGAGTTCGAATCTCATCATCTCCACCAGGCTTCTGACTTGTCTTCGCCGCCGATGAGTCGAGCTTCATCCGCCAAGCGAGCGAAGCTCGGGTAAGGTCTGCCTCGTGGTCTCCCCCGCCCTCCTTGCCCTCTCTTTGGCCCAGGCGAGTGTCCAACCGCCGAACATCATCGTGATCTTCAGCGATGATCACGCGCGCCAAGCGATCTCCGCGTATGGCTCGAAGCTTGCCAAGACACCAGGGATCGACCGCCTGGCGAAGGAGGGCACGATCTTCCGCCGCCACTACACGTCGAACCCCATCTGTGCGCCCAGCCGAGCCACGCTGCTGACGGGAAAGTACAGCCATGCGAACGGGCATAAAGACAACGCCTCCACGTTTGATGGCACCCAAGAGACCCTTCCAAAACTGCTGAAGCAGGCGGGATACGAGTCGGCGGTGATCGGCAAGTGGCATCTCGAGTCGCAGCCGGTCGGATTCGACCATTGGGAGATTTTGCCCGGCCAAGGCGACTACTACAACCCTCGATTCCTGACTCAGGGTGGCGACCGGAACGAGTCGGGATACGTCTCCAACGTGATCACCGAGAAGGCCCTCGCGTGGATGGGGGCTCGTCGCGAGCGCCCCTGGTTCTTGCTCCTCGGCCACAAGGCACCGCATCGGACCTGGGTCCCGCGAATGGACCAGTTGAAGGAACCAATCATCCGATATGCGGAGCCGCCCACGCTCCGATCGACGCTCGATACGCTCTGCTCGGCCGCCAAGACAGTTACGATGTCGATTGCGCGCAACCTTCGCACCAAGGAAGACTTGATGATCCGATACGCGCCACCGCGGCTGCCGCAGGCCGAACAGCAGCAATGGCTCCAGCTCAGCGAACCCGCGGACCGGGCGTACGAGGACGAGTTGCGAACTGGCGGAGATCCCCTAGGCACGAACTATCAACGCTACCTGAGGCACTACTTGCAGGCTGCCCAAGGGGTCGACGACGGCGTCTCGACCGTGCTCGATTATCTCGACAAGAACGGTCTCGCGAAGAACACCATCGTGATCTATGCCTCGGACCAAGGCTTCTTCCTGGGAGAGAACGGCTGGTACGACAAACGCTGGTTCTACGAACCCTCGGCGGGGACCCCGCTCATCATCCGCGGACCGGGTGTGAAGCAACAGTCGATCTCGCAGATAACGGCCAACGTCGACCTAGCCCCGACGGTGCTGGAGATGGCCGGGGTGAAGCCGCCCAAGGAGATGCAGGGATCCTCGTTGCTGCCCCTGACCCGAGGCGAGCAGATGACCACTCAACCCGCTTACGGCCACTTCTACGAGAGTGAGGATGGGGACCACAAGGCACCCCAATACGTGTCGCTGGTGACCGACCGGTTCAAGATCATCTTCTACTATCAACTCGATGAGTGGGAGATCTTCGACCTCGAATCGGACTCGAACGAGACCAAGAACCTCTGGCCAAGCGGTGTGTCGCGTACGATCCGATCGGAGCTAGTGCGGAAGCTGGTTGCCCGTCAGCGGCAGCTGAATGAAGAACCGCAATACATCCGGATGACCGAGAGCTCAGCCTCGAAAGTGCGTTGAAGTGGATTCTCGCTGAGAAATCGGCTAGAGTCAACACATGTGGCGCGGACCCTGCCTAGCGTTGATGTTGTTGTCGACCTTCGCCTCCTTAAGCGGTTCCGCAGCGGCGGCTATGACTCCAGAGAACCTCAGGTGTGAATATCGATCTGATCCGCTTGGGGTTGACAACCCCCGGCCTCGGCTCAGTTGGACGCTGAAATCCGACGGCAAGGACGAGATACAGGCGTCGTACCGTGTACTGGTGGCGAGTTCGCGGGCGTTACTCGACCGCAACCGAGGCGACCTTTGGGACGGCGGAACGGTCAGCAGCGACCAGCAGAACAACATCGCGTATTCCGGGAAACTACTCGTGCCGGGCCAAGTTTGCCACTGGAAGGTCTCGGTCGCATCCCGTAACGGCAAGCCGGTCTGGAGCCGACCCGCGACTTGGGAACTCGGGCTGATCGGCGTGCAGGCATGGGCTGCACGATGGATCGAGGACAGCCGGCCCGAAGCCCAACCCTACCAGGACGATCCCGCACCCCTGTTCCGTAAAGAGTTCTCTGCGAAGTCTCAGGTCGATCGAGCGAGACTCTACATCACCGGTCTCGGCTACTACGAGGCCTCCCTCAACGGGAAGCGGGTCGGCGACCACGTCCTCGATCCCGGCTGGACCGACGTCGACAAGCGCGTCTCGTACTCGGTCTACGACGTCACCAAGCTCCTAAGTTCGGGCACGAACTGCCTCGGCGTGATGGTCGGAAACGGCTGGTACAACCCGCTCCCGCTCAAGCTGTTTGGTAATTTCAACCTGCGCGAGCACCTCACCATCGGACGACCGCGCCTGATCGCACTGCTGCGGATCGTGTACCGCGACGGCTCGGTCGGGTTCGTGGGCTCCGACCCATCCTGGCGCGTTGCCGATGGACCCATCGTGCGAAACAACATCTACCTCGGCGAGGTGTACGACGCCCGTCGTGAAGTCGAAGGCTGGAAACGTGCAGGTTTCGATGACTCGACCTGGCGCAAAGCAGTGGTCGCAAACGGCGAAGTGGGTGACCTCATCGCCCAGCCTCAGCCTCCCATCCGAGTCACCGAACAGTGGACCGCAGTCAAGGTGACGGAACCCGAGCCCGGCTTATTCATCTACGACATGGGCGTCAACTTTGCCGGCTGGGCGAGCTTCAAGTTCGACTTGCCACGTGGGACCCAGGTCACCATGCGCTATGGCGAGCTCGTGCACTCCGATGGCAACCTCAATCCGATGACGAGCGTGGCTGGGCAGATCAAGCGCCAAGGCGTCGGTGGTCCGGGTGCGCCCGACATTGCGTGGCAAAGCGACACGTTCATCGCCAAGGGTGGGAAGGAAACCTATACTCCGAGGTTCACCTTCCACGGTTTTCGGTATGTCGAAGTCTCGGGACTCCCGAAGGCTCTGCCGCTAAAGTCGGTCACCGCGATGCGGCTGAACTCCGACGTCGAAGCCGTGGGCACCTTCGAGTGCTCCAACCCGCTTCTCAACGACATCCAAGCGATGTGCCTCCGCACGTTCAAGTCGAACATCTTCAGCGTCCAGAGCGACTGCCCGCACCGCGAGCGGCTCGCGTATGGCGGAGACATTGTGGCGACCAGCGAAGCGCTGATGAGCAACTTCGACATGGCTGGATTCTATGAGAAGGCGGTCCGGGATTGGTCGGACAGCGCGCTGCCCAATGGGATGTTTACGGACACCGCACCGTTCATGGGCATCCACTACTGCGGCGTGATTTGGGCGATGGCCCATCCCCTTCTGATCGAGCAGCTGCACCAATACTACGGAAACCGCCAGATCGGGGCCGAGCAATACGAAGCCGCGAAGCGCTGGCTCACGCTCGTCGAGAAGCAGTATCCCGACGGCATCGTCAAGGAGGGTCTCAGCGACCACGAGGGCCTCGCGCCCGCGCCCGCTCCTGAGATGGTCACCCCGCTGTACTTCCAGTGCGCGCAGATGCTCGCCAAGCTTGCCCGGCGGCTTGGGCATTCAGCGGACGCCCAGCATTTTGACGACTTGGCAGCGAAGATCCGCGCCGAGTATGGGAAACGGTTCATCGACGTTGTGACCGGCAAAGTCGGCCCCGGCACCCAGGCGAGCCAATCCATCGCCCTCTACACGGGCATTGCTCCAGAAGCTGCAGGGTCAAAGATCTTTGATTTTCTTGTCAAGAACATCGAGAGCCACAAGGGACATCTCACGACGGGCATCCTCGGCACCAAGTTCATGTTGGAGGTGCTGTCCAGAGAGGGGCGTGCCGACCTCGCCTACAAGATCGTGACCCAGCCCGAGTTCCCCGGTTGGGGCTGGATGCTGAAGAACGGCGCGACGACCCTGTGGGAGCACTGGGAGTTCAGCGACAACACGTTCTCGCACAACCACCCGATGTTCGGCTCGGTGAGTCAATGGATGATGCAGCAGCTCGGAGGCATCCGCCCCGATGCCGATGCGGTTGGCTACGACCGGATTGTGATTCAGCCTCAGACGCCGGAAGGGCTGGATTGGGTGAAGTCGAGCTACCAGAGTGTTCGAGGAAAGATCGTCAGCAACTGGAAGCGTCAAGGCAAGAAGATCGAGTTCGAGATCACGATCCCAGCCAACACGCGGGCGCGCATCATGCTTCCCAAAGGGGCGGTTCTCGAGAACGGTAAGCCACTCGCCCGCAAGATCGAGGACAACGGCTTCACCGTCGGGTCCGGACGATACGTGTTCAGCGTGGCTCCGAACTGACCATCCGCCAACCAAACAGCACAGGGCTATACTCCACAGCAAGTGAAGTTGAGTCTGCTAGTATGCATCGGGTTGCTGGCTGCTGCTGCCTCTGGCCAACCCTCGACCCAGGCCGGCGCACCGGCGAGGAATAAGACCATCAATCCGTCGACCTACCTCTGGTACGCATCTCCCGCCACCAAGTGGGATGAGGCCCTGCCCGTGGGCAATGGCCGGCTCGGGGCGATGGTGTTCGGCACGGTCGTCGAAGAACGCATCCAACTCAACGAGGACACCTATTGGTCGGGCGGGCCGTACTCCACCGTCGTGCCCGGAGGGCACAAGTTCCTCGCCGAGATCCAGCGCCTCGTGTTCGCCGACAAGAACTTCGAAGCTCACGATCTGTTTGGGCGCCAGCTGATGGGCTACCCGGTCGAACAGCAGAAGTATCAGAGCTTTGCGAACCTCCATCTGTTCATGGCGCATGGCGGACAGGCCGCCGACTATCGCCGGGCGCTCGACTTAGAAACGGGCATCTCGAGCGTCACCTACACGGTGGACGGAGTGCAGTACACGCGCGAAGTCTTCGCCTCCGCTCCCGACCAAGCCATCGTGGTTCGGCTCACGGCGAGCCGACCGGGAGCACTCAACCTGACCGCCAACCTGCGCGGCGTGCGAAACCAAACCCACTCGAACTACGGCACCGACTACTTCCAGATGGACCCTGTGGGCTCCGACGGATTGGCGGTCACCGGCAAGTCGGCGGACTACCTCGGCATCGCGGGGAAGCTGAGGTACGAGGGCCGCATTCGCGCCTCGGTCGAAGGCGGCACGGTCAAGACGCGGGGCGTCGAGATGGCGATCGAAAACGCGGACGCGGTTACGCTGGTGTTTGTCGCCGCGACGAACTTCGTCAACTACAAAGACGTGAGTGCCGACCCGCACCAGCGGGTCGAGGATGCACTGCGCAAGCTGGCCGGCAAATCCTATGAGGCCCTGCGAACCGCCGCGGTGAGTGACTACAAGCGCCTCTTTGACCGGGCCATCCTGGAGCTTCCCGCTACCGAGAATTCGTATCTCTCCACCACCGAGCGCAAAGAGAAGACCCAGACCGAACCCGACCCGAGTCTCGGGGCGCTTGTGTACAACTTTGGCCGCTACGTGCTGATCTCGTCGTCCCGTCCCGGCACACAGCCGGCGAACCTCCAGGGCATCTGGAACGACGACATGAACCCCTGGTGGGATTCCAAGTACACCACCAACATCAACACCGAGATGAACTACTGGGCGGCGGATTCGGCGAACCTGAGCGAGCTGACGGAGCCCCTCTTTCAGCTGATTCGGGAAGTCTCGGACCAAGGGGCGCAGGTTGCGAAGGAGCACTACGGCGCCCGGGGGTGGGTCTTCCACCAGAACACCGACCTGTGGCGGGTCGCCGCGCCGATGGACGGCCCCAGCTGGGGCACGTTCACCGTGGGCGGAGCGTGGCTTTGTACGCACCTGTGGGAGCACTACCAGCACACCCGGGACAAGGAGTTCTTAAGAAAGAACCTGCCGCTGATGGAAGGCTCGATTCAGTTCTTCCTCGACTTTCTCGTGAAGCACCCCAATGGCAAGTGGCTGGTCACCAACCCGTCCACCTCGCCCGAGAACTTCCCCAATGGCGGCGGCAACAAGCCGTTCTTCGATCAGGTGACCGGAGCAATCTTGCAGGGCACGCAGATCTGCGCGGGGTCGTCGATCGACATGCAGATTCTCTACGACCTGTTTGGCTACTACCTTCAAGCGGCGAAGGAACTTGGCGTGAGTTCGCCGATGGTCCCCAAGGTCGCAGAAGCAAGGGCTCAACTCGTGCCGCCCCAGATCGGATCGAGTGGAGCCTTGCAGGAGTGGGCGGACGACTGGACGTCGCTGGAGAAGAACCATCGGCACTTCTCCCACCTGTACGGCCTGTACCCCGGACGTGCGCTGTGGGATCAGCAAACCCCCGACCTCATCGAGTCCATCAAGAAGGTGCTCGAGGAGCGGGGCGACGGCGGCGTGGGCTGGTCCCGGTCGTGGAAGATGGCGCTCTGGGCGAGGCTGGGCGATGGGAATCGCGCGAACAAGATCTTTAAGGGGTATCTGAAAGAACAGAGCTGCGCTCAGCTCTTCGCTTTGTGCGGCCGAGCCATGCAGGTAGATGGAACGCTCGGGGCCACCGCCGCGATCTCCGAGATGCTTGTGCAATCGCACGAAGGGTTCATCCGCTTGCTGCCCGCCTTGCCCGATGAGTGGAAGAGCGGCGAGTTCAAGGGCGTGGTCACCCGCGGCGGCTTCGAGCTGGACTTCGCGTGGGCAGAGGGCAAGATCACGGGACTCGAGATTCTCTCGAAGGCGGGCGAAACGTGCCGCATCCGAGTCGGCTCATCTGCGGTTGTGAGTCATCAGGGGAAGACGGTCCCGACCAGGGATGCCGGGGACGGCGTGGTGGAATTCCCTACCGTCAAGGGCGGGCGCTACACCGTTCGATAAGGTTCAGCCCTTAGGGCGGAACCGCTTGAGGCTCATGCGCTCGTTAACGCTCGGCGTACCAGCGGCCAACAGATCGAAGTGCACCCCAGCGTGTACATCGTTCTTGAGACGATCGAGCTCGTCGATTAGCCGATCTCGGCACGCATCTAACGACTCGAAGCGGTGGGGCGGGCCGACGGCGAGCCAAGCCTCGGGTCGCTCGTGGAGCGACATTTCATGGAAGATCGCCACCGGAGCCAGCGTGGCGTTCGGGACGTGCCGGGCGATGGTGGTGAGGGCCTTGCCGAGGGGAAGGACCGCGGGCGGACGGTGCATAACGCCCTCGGGAAAGATGACCAACGACTTCCCGGATTGAAGTTCTTGGATGGTTTGACGGACCGCCGCGACGCGACCCGCCACATCGCCCTTGGGATACCGGATCCCCCCGACAAAGCGGAAAAGCGGAAAGGTATCAAACTCCTCGATCCAGTCGATGCAAACCAAGTCGAGCTTGAGAGCTAGGTGGAACATCAGATACCCGTCCATCCAGCCGTGGTGATTGGCGTACAGCACGGCCGGGGACGGGATCGAGGGCTGAGCCGTTCTCCAATAGACGTTGCGGTACCTTCGCCGGACGGACCTGCGGATCATGGCGCCGACCGCCCGCCCCACCGCTCCCTGCTCTTGGTTCATGGCTAGATCACTCCATCGCCGATCATGCGCTGCTCCACAAGCTCTGCCGAGATGAGCACCATCGGTAAGCCATTCCCGGGGACGGTGCTCGCCCCGACATAGTAGAGCCCCGGAACATCCGACCGAACGTTCTGCGGGCGCATGAAGGCGCTCTGGAACAGGTCATGGCTGAGCCCGAAGGCCGCACCGCGGTCGAGGTTCAGCTGCTCATGCCACTCCTTTGGACCGCACCGCGCGACGCCCCTGATCTTCGACGGATCGAAGCCGCTTTCCTTGGTCAGGCGGGCGAAGACCGTGTCTTCCAGCCGAGCTTGATCGGCATCGCTCATCGCGCAGTCGAGATTGGGGACGGGAACCAGAATGAAGAGGCTGTGGTGCCCCTCTGGGGCAACCGTCGGATCGGTCCGTTTAGCAAGACACACGTAGAAGGCGGGATCTTCCGGCGTTTTCAACGCGTGGAAGAGCGAGTCGAGATTGCCCCGAAAGTCCGAACCGAAGATCACGTTGTGGTGCTGAAGGTTCTCAAGTTCGCCCTCATAGTCGATGTACATCACGTGGGCTGAACAGGAGAAGCGCAGCTTGCGACGATCCGGCTTGCCCACCAACTCCCGATTGGTGTAGGTCAAGTCGGCATTGCTGACCACGGCATCGGCGGTGATTTCCTCGCCGGTGTCGAGCGTTACTCGGCCCGGGTGGATTGCGGCGACCCGCGCTCCCAGTCGGATTTCCGCGCCTCGCTCTTGGGCCAGTTTCGCGATCTCTTCGGTGATGCGCGGCAAACCGCCGGAGGGGTACCAGATTCCCTCGCCAAACTCCATGTAGGCCAAGGTCGCGTACACCCATGGAGCGTCGTACGGCGAAAGCCCCAGATACATGGTTTGGAACGAGAACAACATGCGCAACCGCGGATCGGAGAATCGCTTCTCGACGCGCTTGGCCAGGTTCGAGAGCATGTGATGCTTGGTCACGAGCCCAAGCTGACGGGGGCCAGCGAAGTCCTTGAGGGAGCCGTAGTTCTTGCGAACAAAGGTCGGGATCGAAGCCTCATAGAGCGCTTTGAGTTCCTCTAGAAACGGCTTGAACTGTTCGGCATCGCGATCGCCGCATAGCGCGCGGATACGCTCGGTCATCACGTCCTGGTCGACGGTGGCATCGATCCGAGACCCGTCCCCATAGAACACCCGATACGAGGGATTGCACAGCGTGATGGGCACGCGCTCCTCGAACCGCTCGCCGAGGTCGGAGAACAGCTTTCGGAACGGGTCGAGCATCATGAGCAGCGTCGGGCCGCCATCAAACTGACAATCATTGACGCTCTGTCTTCGATTGCGGCCGCCGACCGAGTCGTTCTGCTCGAGCACGGTGACGCGCACGCCACGATGCGCCAAGCGCGCGGCGGTGCTCAGTCCACCAGCCCCCGCGCCAACAATCACTACGTGCTTCTGACCCATGAGATGGTTTCTACGAGGGGAGCCTCCGATTCCGCATCAGCAGCAAGGCGATGCCGATCAAGGTGAGCAGCACCCAAGCCCAATCCCAGAACGCGATCAGCCCTGACGCCGCCACGAAGAAGCAAAACAACGCCAACACCCGAGGGGAGTAGCGGTCCGAAGCCCCTTCGACCTTGCGGAAGGGTGCCGCACAGAGGAAGGCGGTCAGGAACCAGCCCATCGAGTTCATCACTGGCGCCCCAAACAGGGGTCCCGGTGGGGCCCAAGTCCAGTAGCCGAACACCTCGGTCATCGCGCGCTCCATCGGAAGGTCGATCACCATCGCCAGGGCGGCAACTGCCACGACCGCGGTCCAGCCCGACAAAAATCCCCTCACCCAGAGATAACCTCCCCATACGATGAGAATCCACGCTCCCGGCAAGAGCAGTGGAAATCGGTGGTCTCCCAAAGGAACGGTGGGAATCCACGCGTCGGAATACTCGTAGACGCCGAAAGGAAATCCCGTGTAGAGGCTGCAGATTTCGAGGGCCGACGCCGTCAGCGCGGTCGCGACGAGGGCGCGCCAACAAGCGAGCTCAACTGCGATAATCGAGACCGCACACGCGATGATGAGGATGGAAGCAGCAGGAGCTATCGGCCCGGGATCGAGCTTAAGGATGCGAGAGGCGAGCGTGCCAAGCGTCGAGAAGCCGATGAGGAAACAGTAGATGCGGAACAACAAGCTCGAGAGTGTCAATGGGCGACACTTTACCGGAACATCACCGTGAGTGCGGTTCTCGGCTTCCTGTACCTGACGCTTCTTGGGGTTGCGCTGACGAACCTCATCTGGATGCGCCGACCCCGCGATCGGGCGGCCCCTCAGTTCGAGGTCATGATCCCGGCGAGAAATGAAGCCCATAACTTGGCGGATCTTCTGCCCCCCTTGGTCGGGCAAGGTGTTCGGGTGACCGTGTTCGATGACGAATCGACGGACGGAACCGGGGAGCTTGCCGCCAAGCACGGCGCTCATGTGATCACGGCTAGCGAACCGCTGCCGCCGGGTTGGACGGGCAAGAACCGCGCGTGTCATCAGCTGTCACTTCGGGCCACGAGCGAGTGGACCGTCTTTCTCGATGCCGATACCAAGCCCACCGATGAGTTCGCGAGCGTTCTCGCCGGTTCGTTGGAGATAACCCCGTCCAACGTGAGCTGTGTCACCGGATTTCCCCGAATGCTGCCCGGGCGTGGCCTCGAACCCCTCTACCTCGGGTGGGTCCCCTGGATCCTCCTCGCCACCAACCCCTTTGGACTCGTTCAACGGACCGGCCGGGGGCACAACCGCTTTACGAACGGCCAGTTCGCGGCTTGGCGGACGACCTATCTCCACGAACTGAAGCCTTACGAGACCCTCCGAGGCGAAGTCCTCGAAGATGTAAAGATCGGCCGGTTACTCGCTAAGTTAGGCCAGCCCGTGTCGGTGCTTCAGCTATCCCCGTCTCTTTCGGTGCGGATGTACGACACTCTGCAGCAAGCGCTCCATGGCATGTCTAAGAACTCGGGACAAATCGCTGGCTCTACGTTCGGCTCCTTGCTGCTCGCTGGCCTATTTGTGTTCATCGGTGTTGGCTGGATGCTTGGAGGCTCGCTGAGTCTGCCCCTCTACGGCGTGTTGGTCGCATCGAAGCTCGTCACCGATCGAATCGTGAGGTACCCGGTCTATACGGCACCATTCATCCCGATCACCTGCCTTTCTGCCGCGGCCACGATCTTGCGATCGGTTTGGCTCAAGCGATCGGGCCGGATCGAGTGGAAGGGCCGAACTTATTCGTGATTCGCCATGCCACACTCTGCCGCATGGACTTGATCACTTGGGCGGACTTTGAGCGCGTCGAACTGCGCGTCGGCACTATCCTTGAAGTTGAAGACTTCCCGGAAGCGCGGAAGCCGGCCTACAAGCTGACCATCGACTTCGGCGAGTACGGCGTGCGCCGCTCGAGCGCCCAGATCACCGACCTCTACACGAAGAATCAGTTGGTCGGCATGCAGGTCCTCGCGTTGCTGAACTTTCCACCGAAGCAGATTGCGAACTTCCGCTCTGAGTGTCTAACCACGGGCGTTCCCGATGACTTGGGCAGAGTGGTGCTGCTGAGCCCCGACCAGAAGGTGCCGAACGGCGCAAAGCTCTTCTGAAGTGCTCCTACCCCACTGCGGCGACCGGGGCATCGGGAATGGCATCGGGTAGGCGATCCTCGAGGTTGCGCCAGGCGGGGATCAGCAGCGGCACGAGCGACGTTACCGTCGCCAACACTCCCGTGATCGCGAACATCACTCCATAGCCGCGGCCCGGGCCCACGCCAAAGATCGGTCCCAGCCAATCGGCCAGGGCTCCGCCCGCGTTCATCTCCGGCGCGAACACGTAATCGGCGAGAGGCCCTGCGGTCATATAGGCGATCGGGATCGCCGCCAGGGCCACCATCCGCCGCAAGGCGAACACGCGGCCCTGCACTCCCGGATCGGTCTTCTGCTGCCACAGCGCTTGGCTCGAGGCGTTTACCAGCGGCAGAAAGAACATGCCGATACACAGCGCAACTCCAACGACCCATGCAGACCCGGCCAGGCCGACCACCATCATCGCGAGGCTGATCGCCGCTCCGAATCCAAACACGCCGACGGTCTTGCGCGCGGGTCCCGCCCAAGTGCTTGCGAGCACCCCGCCCGCCAGACCGCCGATTCCCGCAGCAGACATGATGAGGCCGAGCGTCGCCTCGTTCGCCATCGACAGCACGTACGGCACAAACAGAGCGTTAGAGAACGCGAACACGAAGTTGAGCACGCAAAAGAAGACGAGCAGGATAACGAGTCCCGGCCGTTGCGCGATGAATTGCCACCCCTCGCGCATTTCTCTTCGCATGGAAGGATGTTGGCCCTCGGCTTTTGGCTTCGGTGGAGGAGCCGGAAACCGCACGATGGCCAGCGCCGCCATGGCAATCAGGAACGTAATCACGTCAACGCTGAGAATGCCTGCCAGTCCGATGGTGCCGAACAGCGCTCCCGCCAATACAGGAGCGAGGATCGAACTCATGGGCTCGCCCAACTGGACCATACCGGCGGCCCGGCTCAGCATCTCCTTCGGCACGAGCATCGTGATCGAGGCTTGATAGGCCGGCTGCTGGAACGAGCCCGCGATAGCGGCCAGCGTAACGTACGCGATGATGTGCCACGTCTGCAGTTCGCCAAACCATAGGACGGCAGCGACCGAGAGGGTGCCGAGGGCGGCAGCGGTGTCGGCGGCGATCATCGTGCGGCGTCGATCCCAGCGATCGACCATGACGCCCGCGAAGGGCGCGACCAGTACGGCGGGGAGGATGGCTGCCATCCCGATCATCGCGAACAAGGTGGCCGACCCCGTCTTCTGATAAACCCAGATGCCCAAGGCAAACTGAGTGAGGCCCGAGCCGACCAGCGAGAACAGTTGACCGACCCAGACCGTCACGAACGTGCGCATTCCGGTCTGTTCCATATCGGTCGATACGGGCTAGGTAGTGGCGAAGATGCGATGACAGACCTTCGGCCCAAACCGAGTTCGCTTCTGCGCAAGCTATCCGGCAGGCATCGGAACGGCGTGGGGCCCCAGGTGGACCCCGCGCTCACGCGCAACTTCGAGAATCTTCGTGACCAACGCCTGGCGGGTCTCTAACTCCTCGCGGTAGTCATCGGTAAGGATGTAGCCCTGCACGGTCACCTTAACCGCGGTGTCGCTCACCGCAGTGACATAGACGTAAGCCGAGTCGGGGGCAACTCGGTCCGCAGATTCCATATAAGTGCGCACGTCATCGCACATCGCGATCACTGCGGCAAGGTCATTGGCGTGGCCGACTTCAAACGGCATATCGACGCGGCGGCGGCGACGCGCCCCGTAGTTCTCGACCGCGGCTTTGGTCAGGTTGCTGTTGGGCAGCGTGATCACCGAGTCGGAGAACGTGCGAATCCGCGTAGATCGCAAGTTGATCTCCTCGACAATTCCGTTCACGTCGCCAATCTTCACCCAGTCGCCGATGCCAAAGGGCATATCGAAGAGGATCGTGACCGATCCAAACACATTCTCAACACTGTCCTTGGCCGCAAGCGCCAAGACCAAGCCGCCGATACCCAGGCCCGCGACGATACCCGTGACGTTGATGTCCAGCGAGGACAGGAAGCCGACGAGGATGACGACGATCCAAAGAAAGCGCACGAAGTTGCGAAGGATCGGGAAGAAGATCGAGTCGGCGCGCCGTCCCAACCCAGTGGTCCGCTGGGAGGCCGCACGCAACACCGAGTCGATGACCGAGATCCCCACGATGATCGCGGCGACCGCCGCCACAATGCGGGCTAAGAGCAACGCGGTAATGTGAAGTGCCGTGGGCAGATCGAACACGAGCAGCGCAACTTGCCAGATGAGCGAGACCGCGATCCAAGTGGTGCCCACCACGAACCTCTTACGCAGCACCGGTTTCGAACGAACTGCTGAAGCGGCGAGACGTGGAAGGACAAGCCCGGTCACGGCGAGCACAGCCAAGCCCAGCCACTGCCAAAGCTCAAGACCCAGCACCTCCTTCCACCACGCCGACCCAAACCGTGCCCGAAGTCGTTGCGACAAGTCGATTTCGCCTTCGAAACGGCTGGGGAGGTTGTTGATCGGGGGCTGATCTCGGACGGCATGCCAAACGTCGGGGAGGGCATCGACGGTCTCCGACGACACCAACCATCCCCCATTCGCGTCGGGAACCAGCTCGATCTGACCAGCCGCGAACGACTCCTTCGACGTGCGAACGGGAATCCTAACGCGATCGCGATCTGCGTGATCACTCATTTCTTCCAGTAGGAAGCCATCGATGCGGTTCAAGATCGCAACCAACATCTGGACGCGTCGGCGGCCCTCGTTCTCGCGGAGCGCGAAGTTGAGGCGGGAGAGATCGAGCGACTGCCTCGCGGCATCGTAGTCTCCGTCCTTGACGGACTCAATGAGGTTATCGAGCACCGCGCGGGCTGAGACAAATCCGGACGGCGAGGTGGGTCCGGGCTTGACCTGCGGCAGCCCAGTGGGCAGTTGCCCAAACGCCACCGCAACCCAACCCAACAGCGCAACTAACAGTGCGGTTCGCAGACTCATGCCTTGCCGATTGTAGCCCGCTTCGCGGTGAACCGCCGCCCGATGACCACGAACAGAGGCGCAAGAACAAGCGCGGGCAAGTAGTTCGCGACGGGCAGACTCTTGATGGCGAGCAAGCCTAAGCCGGTGCCGACCAGCATGACGCCACCCGCCGCGCTAAGTTCAGCGAGGAGGTCGTCGTCTTCGCTCAGCGGCCGCAGGGGCTTGGCGGCGAAGGTGATGGCCGACTGAACCACCAACACGACCAGTGCCGTGGCCAAAACCGCGGGCCCCGACTTCACCGCAAAGAAGATCGCTCCGACCCCGTCCATCGTCGACTTGAGCGCGAGCAGTTCGATCTTGCCTTCCAAACGGTCTTGCATGCAGCCGAGGAGGGTCATCGGTCCGACGCAGAAGAGGACGCTGGTCGTGATCAGGACGTCGACGAAACCGGCATCGTCATGGACGCCCATGGTGGTCTTCATCCAAGTCGCCATGTTCGCGACCGCGCCCTGAAAGCCCAGGGCCATCCCGATCATTCCGCCGAGGGCGATGGCGGCGGCCACGATGAGGATGTTCTTGCTGCCCAGCAGCATCTTCAAACCCAGGCCGACGGTGACAATTCCGAGTCCGGAAAAGACCAGTTCCTGGTAGCTCTCGGGGATGCGCGCGCCCGCCGCCCAGCCGATCAGCCCGCCAAGGGCAACCGTCGCTGTGTTGAGTAGAGTCCCGCGGGGCAGCACGGAGCCCACGATACCCCCTGGCGGTACAATCTGAGTTCGTCCCTACCCCTCATGGACCAGTCTCGCATCCGTAATTTCTGCATCATCGCCCACATCGATCACGGCAAGTCCACCCTCGCGGACCGCCTGATCGAACGATGTGGCGCGATTCGTGGCACTGCACAAGAGCAGATGCTCGATTCCATGGACATCGAACGCGAGCGAGGCATCACGATCAAGATGGCGGCGGTTCGACTCCTGTACACCGCCAAGGACGGCAAGAGCTACCAGCTGAACCTGATCGACACCCCCGGCCACGTGGACTTCACCTACGAAGTCTCGCGCGCGCTCGCTGCTTGTGAGGGCGCGTTACTCGTGGTCGACGCGAGCCAGGGGGTAGAAGCCCAAACCATCGCCAATGCCAGCATGGCGATGAACCAGAACCTGGAGATCGTCCCGGTCATCAACAAGATCGATCTGCCCCACGCAGACGTGGAACGCGCCAGGGAGGAGATTGAGAGTGCGGTCGCAATCGACGCTTCCGACGCGATCCCGTGCTCGGCGAAGTCCGGGATCGGTATCGATGAGATTCTTGAGGCAATCGTTGAACGAATCCCGCCCCCCGGTGGCAGCCACGACGCCCCACTACGAGCGCTGATCTACGATAGCCACTTCGACCCCTATCAGGGTGCCGTTGCTTATGTCCGTGTCAAAGACGGGCACATGAAGAAGGGCGATCGGATTCGGATGATGAGCACAGGCTCGATGTTCGATCTCGATTCGACGGGCCATTTTGGACCGGGACTCACGGTCGACGACGGACTCGATTGCGGTGAAGTCGGATTCATCACCGCGGCAATGAAGTCGATCGGCGATGCGCGGGTCGGCGACACGATCACCGCTGCCGATCGGATCGCTACCGAGGCGCTTCCCGGCTACCGTCAAGCCCTCAGCATGGTGTTCTGTGGTCTCTATCCGACCGATGGCGATCAATACGAAGACCTGCGAGATGCGATTGAAAAGCTGAAGTTGAACGACGCTTCGCTCCAGTTCGAAGCGGAGACGTCGGCCGCCCTTGGGTTTGGTTTCCGGTGCGGCTTTCTGGGTCTGCTCCATATGGAGATCGCCCGCGAGCGTCTCGAACGCGAGTTCGATCTCGACCTGATTCTCACGGCTCCCAGTGTCGACTACAAGGTCACGCGCACGAACGGAGAAGAACTCCACATCGCGAACCCCTCGCAGTTCCCGCCCGCACACGAGATCAGCCGGATCGAGGAACCGACCGTGAACGCGACGATCATGGTGCCGACGGAGTACATCGGCGCGGTGATGACGCTCTGCCAGGAGCGCCGCGGCACCTATCAGCGCACCGAGTATCCGACCACCAAGCGAGTGATCTTGCACTACGCGCTTCCGCTTGCCGAAATTTTGCTCGACTTCTTTGACAAGCTCAAATCTTCGACGAGAGGCTATGCATCGCTCGATTACGACGTCGCGGATTACCAAGGGTCCGATCTGGTCAAGGTGGACATCATGCTCAACGGGGACCCGGTCGACGCGCTGTGTTTCATCGTGCACCGCCAGTTCGCGTATCAGCGCGGCCGGGCGATGGTGGAGCAGCTCCGCAAGGTTGTCCCGCGCCAGCAATACGAGGTGCGCGTGCAAGCAGCGATCGGGGCGAAGGTCATTGCGGCCGACACCATCAAGCCCTTCCGCAAGAACGTTATCGCCAAGTGTTACGGCGGCGACGTTACACGAAAGCGAAAGCTCCTCGAGAAGCAAAAGGAAGGCAAGAAGCGCATGAAGCAGATCGGCACCATCGAGGTTCCGCAGGAAGCGTTCCTCAGCGTCCTCAAAGTGGCTGAGTAATGCGTTTCCTCATCAGTCGGCTGTCCGCGCTCGGGGACGTCGTCTGTACGTTGCCGGTGGCTTCTTGCCTTCGGCAGGCTTTTCCAGAGTCTCACATCACCTGGGTGGTCGACCCGCGGTTCGCGGGGATCGTCGAGTGCTGCGCCGCGGTGGACGAAGTCATCAGGGCGAAGCCGGGGTTCAAGTCATCGACATGGCCGACGTTCGGGGCTCCTTTCGATGCCGCGCTGGACATGCAGGGGTTGACCAAGAGCGGGATCGTGGTCGGTCGAGCGAAGTCGCCGATCAAACTCGCCTATCATTGGCAGCGTGAACTCTCACGCTTCTTCGCCGGTCCTGTGCTGCCGGATCCGTCGAGCATTCACATCGTCGACCAGTACGTCGATGTCGCCCGGGCTACGATCGAGGCGCTGCGAGGGCACGACCCATCCCTCGCCCACAACGACACGTCAACGGATTTCGCCCTCGAACCCAAGCCCGAAGACCTCAAGACCGTCAGGGCCATCCTAACGGATCGAGGCGTCACCGGCCGATTCATCGCCATGAACGCCGGCGCAGGTTGGGCCACAAAGCGCTGGCCCGCCGCATCGTTCGCAGCGGTAGCCGATGCGCTCGCCGAACAAGGCATCGCGAGCGTGTTCTTGGGCGGCAGGGCTCAGGCCGATCACGACGCCTTCAATGAAGTCGCCGCGGCGGCGAAGCACGCGCCCATCTCTTTGGTCGGGGGGACGTCGGTCAGGGAGTTGGTCGCACTGCTTTCGCTCGCGGAGGCGCACGTCGGCGGCGACACGGGCAGCACCCACCTCGCCGCCGCTCTCGGCAAGCCAGCGATCGGCCTGTATTCGATCACAAAGCCGCACCGCTCCTGTCCGTACGGCCAAATGTCGAACACGCTGTACGATCCGTCCGGACTGGCGAGAATCGAACCCCAGGCAGTCTGTGACCTCCTGCTAGCCCAGGCCATTTGTGGGTGAGGGATGCGTTGTGCCCTCACTCTCGGATGCGAGGGCACAAGACATCCCTCGCCTACTAAGAAGCTCTGTGCCACACTTCACCTGTGATCTTCGAACGCGCGTTCGCCGATGCTGCCGGAGTGCTCGATGAGTTCCGTCGCGACCCCATGGTGCTCGCGACTCTCGATCAGATGGCCGACGAACTTGCCGATTGCTTCCGGCGCCGCGGTCGCGTTTTCTCGTGCGGCAACGGAGGGAGCCTCACCGACGCCGCCCACTTCGCCGAGGAGTTTAGCGGCCGGTTCCGCAACGACCGCGACCCACTGCCCGCGATGGCGTTCACGGACCCCGCTCACCTGACCTGCGTCGCGAACGACTATGGCTACGAGCACGTGTTCTCGCGGATGGTCGACGCCTTCGGTCACGAAGGCGACATTTTGGTGCTCCTCACCACCAGCGGCCGCTCCCCGAATCTCTTGAGGGCCGCCGAAGCCGCCAAGCGGCGCGGAGTCCAAGTCTATGGCTTTCTCGGCAAGGGCGGGGGCGAGCTCCAGCCGCTTTGCGATCGCGTTGTGCTCGCCCCTGGCGTAACCTCAGACCGAATCCAAGAACTCCATATGCTCGCGCTCCATGCGCTGATCGAAGCGGTGGAGGCGCGGCTGGCCGATGGTGCGTAAGCCGATCCTCTGGGTGCTTGCGGTCTCGCTGATCCCCCTGCTCGGGTGGTGGACGTACGGACTGTTCGACCTCGACGAGGGGTTCTACGGAGCGGTCGTCATGGAGATGAACCGCCGCAGCGAGTGGATCACGCCGTACTACAACGGGAAGCCGTGGTTCGAGAAGCCGATCTTGCTCTACTGGGTCGCCAAGCCGCTCGTGGCATGGTTTGGACCGGACTTCGGCGCGCGTTTGCCGAGCGTGATCGCGTCGGTTCTTGGCGCTCTGGGTGTTTACGCCTTCGCCAAGCGCAGGATGTCGCCGGTCGTTGCCGTGCTCGCTCCGACGATTCTGGCCACTTCGCTCCTTTGGGTGGCTCTCGGACGCATGATGATGACGGACACGCTGCTGGCCGTCTCGTTTAATCTCGCGTGCCTGACCTTCTACGAATCGATGGTGGGCGACAAGCGTTGGCGATGGGCGACCGGCGCACTTCTGGGTATTGGCGTGCTCGCCAAGGGGCCGGTCTCGTTGCTTCTGTTTGGGCCGCTACTCGTATGGGTTTGGTTCCGCGAACCTGAACTGAAGAAGGGATTGCGGGGAGCGTGGCTTGGTGGATTTGTTCTGCTCTTCGCCGTCATCGCCAGTTGGTATCTGCCTGCGTATTTGAAGGACGGGCAGATGTTTGTGCAGAAGTTCCTCATCGAGCAGAACCTCAACCGGTTCACGGGCGGTGATACCGCCCACTCGATCGGCGGGATCGCAAACCTCCTGTTCTTCCTGCCGGTGCTGCTGCTCGGAATGGCGCCCTGGTCATTCCGCGTGTTCGGTGCCTGGCCGCGCCGTGCGACAAGCGATCCGCTCTCCCGCTACTTGGCGGCATGCGCGGCGATTCCGTTCATCTTCTTCACAATCAGCGGCACGAAGCTCATCCACTATGTCCAGCCGTGTCTCATTCCGTTGAGCTTGCTCTTCGCGGATCACTTGGCATGGCGCTGGTCGACCGATGGGCGAACGCTGCCGAAGTCGAGGTGGATCAAGTTGGGTGCTGGAGTCGCGTTCATGCTGGTGTTGGCCAACGTCGGCTTCCACACGTGGTACCGGCTGAGCGGCCACGCCGAAGTTCACGCGATGGCGCGTCTCGTCCTGGAGAAGAAAGGCGGGCATGTGGCGGCGTATCAGATGCCGCGCCGCCAAGCCGACCAAGGCACGGGCAAGCCCAAGCTCCAGGAGACCAGCCATCCATCCATCGCGTTCATGCTCGACCGCGTGTTCGTCGAGGCGGAGACCTTCGAGCACCTCGAAGCCGCTCCGAAGCCACTCTATGTCATCACCCGGGCGGGTCGGATTCTTCCTAGCGAAGCACCCCCTGGGTTGTCTCGCATTGCCGTGTCCGAACGCGAGAACTACGAGTTGTGGCTGGTCGAGTGAGTTATCCATCTCCCCAAATCCCACGGCTTCTTGGGCGATCGTCCAGCAACTCATGAGGAGTCGCCCGAGTCATATACTGACGGTGCCCGGCCCCGCAGAGAGGCGCGGTACGACGCCCCCGCGCTCCTCGTGGTCTTCAGGGGCCTGCGCCAACCCAAGCCAATCCAGGTCAAGCCGAGCATGACTTTACCAACCCGGTAAGCTCTCCCCCATGAGGCGCATCGCGCTACTTGGACTCCTTTTGTTGCTCGCCGTGGGTGGATGCCTGCGTCCGGCGGGCGAAGAGAACGTCTTGCGCGTCTCCAACTGGGGCGGAGCGGGAGATGATGGCCCCTTCGAGCAGATGGTTCAGGCGAAGAATCGCCAGTTCGGCGAGCGCAATGGGGCAAAGGTGCGCGTCGAAGGCATTCCAGGCGAGTACGTGCCCAAGATGCTCCTCAACTTCGTCGCCGGGTCGCAGCCCGACGTCATGGTCGTCGACGCGAGCAGTGCCGCGGTTTTCGTGAACAACGGCTTACTTCAAGACCTCCGTCCGTTCATCGAGCGCGATCCCGAGTTCAAAGTCAGCGACTACTACGCCAACGTGCTCGCCACCTACCAGCGCGACGAGGCGATCTACGCGATCCCGAACGATTTCACCCCGATGGTGATGTACTACAACAAGGATCTGTTCGATGACTTGGGCGTGCCTTACCCCAAGCCCGGCTGGAACTTCGACGACTTTCTCCGCACGGCTCAACAACTCACCGTCCGCCAGAACAACCGGACCCAGCAGTACGGCTTCGTGTTCACAAACTGGATGCCGGGTTGGGTGATGTGGTTGTGGAACAACGGCGGCGACGTGCTCTCTGCCGATGGATTGGCGAAAGGCACCCTGGACTCCGCCGAGAACATCCAGACCTTTGGCTTCCTGCGCGATCTCGCAACCGAGCACGGTGTCGCGCCAACCCTCAGCGAGGCCGCCTCGATGGGCGTCGACCTATTCGCCAACGGGCAAGCGGCGATGACCGTGTCGGGCCACTGGGCGCTGGTCGGCTACAAGAGTGCGAAGCAGATCAACTGGGAGCGGCTCGGCGTCATTGAGTTCCCCCACAACACCCCCGAGTCGCACACGGTGCTGTACATGTCGGCGTACGGCATTCCGCGGGGAGCCAAGAACGCGGAACTTGCCTGGAAGTACATCAAAATGTGGACCTCACAGGAGATCCAGCGCGAGTACCAGTCGACCGGGATCGCAGTGTGCGCCCGGATCGACATCAGCCAGGAGCGGGCCGGACTCGAGCAAACCAAGCCAGCCACGGTCGAACAGGTGATCGAGCGCTCGTTTCTGCCGATCATTCCGACCGGTCGCCCGCCGTATGGCTCGCGCATCGAAGGGTACGAGATCGTGGAAAAGCACGGGGCAAGCGCGATGCAGAGCATCCTCAACGGGTCCGATGTGGCGACAACTTTGCGCAGCACTTCCGAGCGAATCGACGCCGAGTTCGCAAAGAGCCGGTGAGGGTGCCTTAGGTTTGCCCGGAACTGGCCTGGATTTGCTCGGGTAGCTCAGGTTGCCTGGATAGAGTCTAAATCACGAGGTGCGCGGGGGTGTCGTACCGCGCCATCGATATTGGAGCACCATTGGCCAATCGCAATCCTCAAATCAATCTCGGGACATGAATCTTGACAAAAGCGTACAATTAGGGTGATGGCTCTTGCCGCGCTTGAATCGACTCGAGAACAATTCCCCATCCTTAAGGAAACCATCCGCGGGAAACGGCTGGTTTATCTCGACAACGCGGCGTCGACCCAGAAGCCGGATGTCGTCATCGACACGATCAGCGACTACTACCGCCACTCCCACGCGAACGTCCACCGGGGCGTCCATGCCCTCAGCCAGCGCGCCACCGATCAGTTTGAGCACGCCCGAAGACTGCTCCAAGGGTTCATCAACGCTCGGGAGGATGCCGAAGTCGTCTTCACGAAAGGCAGCACCGAGGCGATCAACCTCGTCGCCGCGAGTTGGGGACGCACGTTCCTGCAACCCGGCGATCGCATCATGCTTACCGAGATGGAGCATCACGCGAACATCGTTCCATGGCAGGTGGTCGCGCAACAAACGGGTGCCGAGATCATTGTTGTGCCGATTCTTGACGACGGCTCGCTGGATATGGAAGCGATGGCGAAGTTGCTCGACGAGCGCGTGAAGATGGTGGGCGTCACCCACGTCAGCAACGTGCTGGGTACGGTTAACCCGATCCTGGAGATCACCCAGATGGCGCACGCGGTCGGAGCCAAGGTGCTCGTCGATGGAGCCCAGGCGCTTGGCCACCTGAGGATGGATGTTCAGGCCGCCGGAGTCGACTTCTACACCATGGCCAGCCACAAGATGTATGGCCCTACCGGAATCGGAGCGCTGTACGGGCGCCGCGAACTGCTCGACGCCATGCCGCCCTATCAACTCGGCGGAGGCATGATCCGCTCGGTGACTTTCGAGAAGACCACCTACGCGGCTCTTCCCGACAAGTTCGAGCCCGGCACCCCGAACATTGCCGATGCGATCGGCCTCGGTGCGGCGATCGAGTTCCTCTCGCCTCGGCTCGAAGATGCCCACCACTTGGAGTCGGAACTGACGCTGTACACACACGAACGGCTCAGCGAGATTCCCGGACTCAAGATCCACGGCACCGCCCCCGGCAAGGCGGGCACGATCAGCTTCACAATGGCCGACGTTCACCCGCACGACATCGGCACGATTCTCGACAGCGAGGGCGTAGCGGTGCGCGCCGGGCACCATTGTTGCCAGCCACTGATGGCGCGTCTGGGGGTGGCGGCAACTGCGCGGGCCTCGCTCGCGCTCTACAACACCCGGGAAGACATCGATGTGCTTGCCTCGGCTCTGCGCCGGGTCCGGGAGGTG
This sequence comes from Methanoregulaceae archaeon, assembly GCA_020850325.1. Classification (GTDB taxonomy): domain Bacteria; phylum Armatimonadota; class Fimbriimonadia; order Fimbriimonadales; family Fimbriimonadaceae; genus JANJUB01. Next base: position 119,638 of record JADZEW010000016.1, on the reverse strand, counting down.
TTCGGCCTATGATGAGCGAGCTTTATCAGGACTTGATTCTCGACCACAACCGAGCCCCCCGCAACCGCCGGGTGATCGAGCATCCGAGCCACGAAGCTGACGGTCACAACCCGCTGTGCGGCGATCAGATCCACGTGTACGCGGTGGTGCGAGACGGCATCGTCGAGGATGTGAGCTTTGTCGGGCAAGGGTGCGCGATCTCGACCGCGAGCGCCTCGCTCATGACGGAAGCCCTTCGTGGGCGGACGGTCGAGGAGGCGGAGGCGATCTTCCAGCGCTTCCACGCGATGCTTACCGACGACGCGGCGATCGAGGGCTTTCCCGAAGACGGGCTGGACAAGCTCCAGGCCTTCGCTGGGGTCCGCGAGTATCCGATGCGGGTTAAGTGTGCGACCCTTGCCTGGCACACCCTTCACGCCGCGCTTGCGGGAGACGGCCGCGTCTCGACGGAGTAACCCATGCCCAAACCCATCGAACCGACCCCAACCGCAGCGGCGCCGCTGAACCCGATTCAGAAACGCGTGCTCGAGAGCGAAATCGTGGAGCAGATTCGCCAGGTCTACGACCCGGAGATTCCGGTGAACGTGTACGATCTGGGCCTGATCTACGACATCATCATCGCCGACGATGCATCGGCGCACATCGTCATGACCCTGACGTCGCCCGCGTGCCCGGTAGCCGGGTCGCTTCCTGGCGAAGTCGAGATGGCGGCAAGCCAGACTCCTGGCGTAGGAAAGGTGACGGTCGAACTCACTTGGGATCCGCCGTTCACCCTTGATCGGATGTCGGAAGACGTCAAACTGATGCTGGGGCTGATGTAGATGAAGTTTTCTGCGCAAGAAGAGTACGGGTTGCGGTGTCTGGTGGCAGTCGGCCGCAAGGAAGGGATCACGATTCCCGAGATTAGCCGGCGCGAAGGGCTGACCGAAGCCCACGTCGCGAAGCTGCTCATGATCTTGCGCAAGGGAGAGTTCGTGACCAGTACGCGCGGACAAACCGGCGGCTACGCACTCGCTCGCCCGGCCGAGCAGATCAGCGTCAACGAAGCGCTCGCCCACCTGGGTGGCCGACTTTACGACGAGGAGTTCTGCGGGAAACACAGTGGCAAGGGCGATGTGTGCGCGCACTCGTTCGCGTGTACGATCCGCTCGTTGTGGTCGCGAGTGCAAGACGCGGTGGATTCGGTGTTGGACGAGATTTCACTCGCCGACATCATTCGCGACGAGCCGGAAGTGCCAGTGACCGTGATGGGCGCCGTGCCGGCGGGCATCCGAGGGCGGACCGAGTGAGCGATTTTCCCTATCGACTGACCGAAACAGCGCTCGTTCGGGTGCGGCACCTTCTCAAGCGGCAAGACAAGTCGATCCTCCGTATCGGGGTGAAGGGGGGCGGTTGCTCGGGATTCGAGTACATGATGCGGCCCGAGGACCTGCCGCGCGAAAACGATCTGGTCTGCGAGGTCGAGGAAGGGGTGACCCTGGTGTGCGATCCGCGCTCGGCGGAGATCCTGCAGGGGACTGAGATCGAGTACACCGGTAACTTGATTGGCGGCGGCTTCCGCTTTGACAACCCCAACGCCGCCCGCAGCTGCGGTTGCGGCACAAGTTTCACGCTCAAAGGGAAGTAGGGACTTCACTGGGTTGGCTCGAAGGCTTGGGTTTGCTTCATCCCGAGCAAGCCGAGCCAACCCGCGCAATCCCCTACGCCGGAGTCTTTACTTTCGAGGCGGCGTCCTTCTCGCTCTCGTACTTCGAAGGACACTTCACGAGCATCTGCTTCGAATGGAACGATCCGTTCTCGTGGTAGCCGATGACCACCACTTGCGTCGCCGACGCGAGGTTGGACTGCGGAGGGCCGGTGTACACCACCGGAATCTCCCCGGTCTCATCCTTCAGCACGAAGCGGGTCTCGCGGCCGAGGGTGTTCAACGACAGCGACCCGGGAACAAGCTGCCCCACGACGTGGACGTCGCGGCTTTGCGCAGCGGCCTCTTTGATAGTGACGTAAGGGCTGGCGTTCTGGACGAACACCGTCGTCAGCCCCACGGTCGCCACGAGGGCGACGACTCCAGAAATCAATGCACCTTGTCTCATAATGTCTCTCTGTCTTAATCCTTCCGTTCTTCGTCCGTGGGCTCTTGCGCCCCGTCGGCTACCGGCTCATCGGCCGTGGCGGCAGGAGATTCATCCGACTCCTCTACCTGCTCGACGTCCGTGGCTTCCTCGGTGGGCTCCTCGGCGACTTCGTCGGCGGCAGCCTCGGCGGTATCCGACGCTATGCCTTCCATCGCCTGGATGCGCTTCAACTCATCGCCATGCTCTTCGCGCATTTCTTCCTCAGTGAGCGTGCCCGTGATGAAGACCGGGTTCATCGGGAAACTCGACGGTTTGAAGTGCGTGTTGTAGAAGTGCCACGTAACGATGGTCAAGAACGCGAGCACTGATTCATCCGAGTGAGCAATGTAGGCCAGCGGAATGCCGGTGTCCGGCAAGAATCCGCCGAAGAACACCGGGAACCACAGGATGAGGCCGGAGAAGACCATGATCGGCATGCCCCAGTAGACGGCGAAGTAGTCGAACTTCTCGCGGAACTGGAAGCGATCGTAGGACGGCGGGTGCGGGCTCTTGCCCAAGTGATACTTGACTGTCCCCACCAAGTCGCTGATGTCGCGTTTTCGCGGCCACATCGTCCACGAGTCAAAACTGAAGTTAGCCTTCTTCCACCGCACCAAGAGCTCGAGCGTGTGGTAGATCCACACCGCGATCAGGCCGATGGCGGCCCCGCGGTGCACGACCTGCATCACTTCCATGCCACCCATCGACATGTAGAAGGCATGAAGGAAATCGTTGTTCGGGTAGCGGATCGGCATGCCCGTCACCACGAGCAGCGTGAAGGTGATGATCGTCAGCAGGTGCTGGATTCGTTGGGAAACCGTAAACCGCTGGTATCTCTTGACGCCCTCGACCTTTGCCTTCTTCTTCTTGGTGACGATGTGGGTGCCTGCGGCTAGCATGCCGAACCCAACTGAGGCGATCGTCGTGTAGTAGCCGAAGGGATTCGCGAAGACGGCAAGCATGATCGAGGCGATCAGCGTCGCAAAGCCGAGCGCGACAAAGACCACCACCGGCGGAGAGACCCCGGGGGGCTTCTTGCCAAAGAGTGCCACCCGCATGTCGAACAAGATGCCGAGCAGCAGGAGTCCGAGGACGCCAAAGGTGAGAATCTTGAAGAACCACTCGGTCGCGGTCAGAAGCGGGTCATTCTTCACCGTGATGTGCAGGTGGCTGAAGCCCGAGTTCGCGAAGTTCATCGTCGCGCCAACGTGGCAACCAGCTTGGCCGCACGTCTTCGTCAGGTTTTCGCGATGGGTGGTCGACTCCGGTTCGGAGGATGCCAATACGCTGTGGCCGGTATGACAATCGGTACAGATCGCGGTGTCTTCGCGACCAAATCGCAGGAGGGCCTTACCGTGGAAACTGGCCTCGTAGGAGGGCACGGCGTCGGTATCGACCTCGTGTCGCTCCATCTTGGCGATATCGTTGTGGCACGAGGAGCACAGCTTGACTCGCTCTTTGCGAGTGCCTTCGCTGGGGCGAACCACCGCGTGCGGGTCGGTGCCGGTCGTGTGGCAGGAGATGCAGGTCGGGGCATCTTCGGGGAAGTTCTCGATCTTGCCGTGGACGCTCAGCATCAAGGCATCGGCGGCGTCGGGGTGGCAAGAGGCACAATCCGGCTTCTCCGCCTTCATCTCATCCGTGTGCGGATACTCAGGCGTAAAGCTGGAGTGGCAGCTGGTGCAGTCCAGGTCTTTGTGGGGGGACTTGTCCAGAGCCGCCATGTGTACGGCGGGAGCCGATTCGGTTTCCGGATCGTGACAGCCCATGCAGGCCTGGTTCGTCTCTGACCGCTCTTGGACGAGGTTCTTATCGGGTTGCGCTAACAGGTCTTGGGCAAACACACCGACCAAGACAAACGGCACAGTAGCGAGAAGGAGGGGCAGAACGCGACGCCCAATAGGGAGCATGAGCCGCTTGATCAGCGAAGATTGCTCTGAGTTACGCATTCCACCCCTCCTGAAGTTCATTTACTTGAGACCAGGGTTGCTGTCAGCCTTGATTTCGTCGATGTTCTTCTTGCCGTCCTTGTCGGAGTCGAGGTTCTCGAGCTCCTTGAGAATAGCCGGCGTCAGCTTCTTGGACTTAGCCTTCTTCATCTCGGCCTGCATATCGAGCCCGTAGGGATTGAGTTTGCCCCCCTTGGGTGACACGTGGCAGACAGCGCATGCCGCCTTCTTCAGGCCCGAGTCCTTCGCGACCTTGTAGTGGTCGTCAAAGGCCTTACCAATCGGGGCAAACGCCATCGCGAGAGCTCCGAGGCCGGCGATCATGCTGACGGTGAGTAGTCGTTTCATCATTTTCTCCTTACATTGATTTGACGAGCGGGGGGGCCTCCGATTTCGCCTCATTTGAATCTGAGACATCGGTTGGGCGCGGCCCGCGGTATCGGCGATAAGCGGCGGCGAGGAAACCGGCGATCGTCATGATCGCCGTCCCCAGCCAAACTAGCCCGACGAGCGGCTTATGGAAGATCTCGACGGGATAAATCGGAGTGTTGAGCTGCACACGAATGGTTATCGAGCGGTCTGCGGCATTCATGCCGGTCATGACGAGCTGCATGTTCTGGTCGAGTTCGACCGCGTGTTCCACGGTGTCGCCTCCCGTACCGATTTCCAGCTTCGGAATGATCGTGTCGTCACGGCCTTGCCCAGTAACCTTGATCTTGGCTCCGAAAAGGGTGCCCTTCGAGCCCATCTCCCCTTCGCGCACCATCTCTTCGTAAGTTAGGGTCAGCTCACCGAGTTTGACTGACTTACCAAGGGGAACGTTCACATCTTGGCTAGCACGATCTTGAGGCGGACCCAGCGAAACGTAGACATCGTGGAGGATGCCGCGCTCAATGTGCGGCCAGACCATCGAGTTCATTTGATCGCCCTGGCGCACGTTATAGAGGCCGGGACTGGCCGTGAAGAGAACTTCACCATTCTTGTGCGGGTCGCGGAGTTCGAAGAGCACTTGGTTGTTCCGATCCGCAAGATCGGACGTCATGCCCTTGTAATGCACTTCGTAGCCGAGTAGCCGCCCCGGGTGATCTCGCATGACCACCGTTTCATCATGTTGCTCGAATCCGCGAGAGACAATGAGTCCCGCCATGAGGATCGCGATGCCGATGTGCGACATGAACGACATCACGCCCATCTTTGTGCGCTTGACGAGTTCGATGACACGCCACGTGTTGGCGACGAGCACCATGTAGCAGATGCCCACCAGCAGCAACAGGAACATCAGCCCCTTGACCTTGTAACCGCCGGTCATGGTGATGGTCGGGTTCAAGTTGATGAGGGTTCGGGCCGGTGTAACGACCGTCAAGAAGAGGGTGATGCCGGTTAGACCGATCGCGATGCAGGCGATCGAGTAGAAGCGTCCCCAGAACTCCTTCGGCTTCATGGATCGCCAACTCACGAAGGGCGTTATCGCCATGAGCAGCATCAGCGGAATGAAGATGTAGGGGAGTACCTGGTGGTACAGCGCTTCCTCGACGACCTTGGGCTTCTGGCCCATGAGCGCCATGACCAAGGGGACGCTCATGCCGATCGCGGTCGCGAGACCCATGAGGACCAGCAGCAGCGCGCCCATCATGTAGAAGACTTCCCGACGGAACACGCCGCCCGGCTCATCGGCGTGCATCGTACTTCGGCGCGCCTGGAAGGCTCGAACCGTCCACAGGCCCAAGAAACCGAGCACCGAGCCGCCCATGACGGCCACAAGCAGTTTGAGGGCCGAGCGATCCATCTCGGCAAAGCTGTGGACGCTGGCCTCGGAAAGCAGGCCCGAACGCGTTAGGAAGGTGCCGTAAACAAAAGCGAGGAAGGGGAGTGAAGCGAGAAGCGTGTTCGTGATCTTCCAGGTCTTTCGCGTCGACTGGACGATGATGCCGTGGATGAGCGCGACAACAAAGCACCAGGGGACAAAGCTGACGTTTTCGACCGGATCCCACATCCAGAAGCCGCCCCAGCCAAGGGTCTCGTAGGCCCAGAATCCACCCATGCAGAGACCGACGCCGACCAGCGTCGCCGAGATAATGGCCCAGGGCCGCACGATCGGCAACCACTCGTCGTAGTCGCGCCGAACCAACGCGGCGATCGCGAGGGCGAAAAGAACCGTGAGCGATCCAAATCCGAGGAAGATCGTCGGGGGGTGGATCGTCACCCAGTAGTTCTGCAACGATGGGGCAAGTCCCATGCCCTCGACGGGGACAAAGGGCGTACCCTCGAACTTGTTCAAGTCAAACGGCGACTCGAAGGCCAGGATGTTCGAGAGCGCGCCCAGGAACAGCGCATAGACAATGCTGAACCATCGTCGTAAGTTCTGGGCGTGCCGAACGGCGAGAACGCCGAAGACGGCCGCACAGACGGCCCAAAGCAGGAAGCTTCCCTCTTGACCCGACCAGATGCCTGCGATGCGATAAGGAACCGCGTTCTTGGTGTCGGCGTGTCCCCACACGTATTCGTATTCAAATCGATTGGCGACAAAGAGCGTCGCGAGCCCAAGGAAGGTGCCGAAGAGCGAAAGGCACCCGAGGGTGAAAGACCAAGCGCCCACGCGTTCGAGAGACTGCTTGCGCGGACTGATGTACCAGGCGAGGGCCGAGATCGCAAAGAACAGAGCGGCGGCGATGACGAGGGCTCGACAACCTGTACCCAGAGCGAGGGACCAACTGGGCGGTGAGACGAGGTTGTTCGGGTCTAGTTCGGTCATGGTTTCGAATCCAAATCAAGGGTTGCTCCGTGCCAACCCGGAGATTGGCACGGAGCGGATCGGCTAGTTGTCTTCCGGCAGATTCATCTCTGCCTGGTTAGCCCTCTTTCGGTGCTCTTCGATGACTCTGAGCTGCTGCTCAGCGCTCATGTTCGGAGCGGCCGGTCTTGGCGCATTCAGCGCGTCCAGGTTCGTGTTGGCTACGGTCACCAAGTGCTTGGCATACGGGGCGTTGTGCACGCCGTAATCGCCCGAGCGGATGATGAAGTAGTAGTTGTGTCGAGCTCGCTTGATCTCGATCGGCACGTTGGCCTGGTTCGGAGGCGTCTTGCCTTCGCCCTGGATGACCGACGTGTAGTCCCAGAAGTCGGCATCGCCGAGGTTCGCCGCTGCCCACGCTTCCATTCGGCCGCGCAGGGAGGTCAGCAAACCGAGAACTTCCGACTTCACTTGCCCCGTCCGGGCGGCGGCATCGGCTGCCGAGTGGCACGGCGCGCATCCCTTGTCGAAGCTCACCGTGAAGGTGTGCCGCGAATCGGGCATGTGGCACTTGCTGCACTGTCCAGGCGCGTTGGCGTGAGCCGTATTGCGCTGGACCGGGCCGGTACCTTCCACACCGCCGAAGCCCATCAGCATGTTGTACTGATTGCTGTCGTGCATGCTGGGACGAGCCGTCGATGCTTGCAACCGGGCGTCGGCCGGGTTGGTGCCGCGGCCGTTGTGGCACTTGGCGCAACCGTGGTCGAAGTTGGTGAACTGCTGGGCCGTCGTTCCCGGGCCGACATCCGTCGTGTCCGAGTTAAACGTCTTATTGCGGAGCATCACTTCCTTGCCGCTGTCGGTAAGGTTGCCCGTCTTCTTATGAGGATTGTGGCAAGTCACGCAGGATGCCGAATGCGGCACCGTGGTAAGCGTTGCTTCCGCGATGTGCTTGATCTCGTCGTCGGTCATCGCAGCAACATCAACACCCTTTGCCACGATTTCGGTTGCGAACAAGCCGCTGTGACAAGAGATACATCGCGAGTTGCGACCGTATTGATTGGGGTTGAGGATTGCTTCCTCGACCGGGTCTACGATCAGCTTCGAGTGCTGCGAGAAATTGTACTGGTCATGCGTCGGACCGTGGCACTGTGCGCACACGACCGGCGAGTGGGATTTGGGGAAGGTCAAGATGTTTTCCTTGGACGGGGCCGCCTGGTGGGCGCTTCCCGGGCCGTGGCATCGTTCGCAGGTCACACCTTTTTCGGCGTGAACTGTGTCCTTCCAGTGAGCGTAGATTGGGTCGTCGGGATTCTTACCGCCGTGACATCCAGCGCAGGCATCCGCCCCGATGTAGGTGGCTGACTTTTGGTCAACCCCTAGCAAGGCGAGAAACTGCTGGGTCACTGACGGCAATCCACCCGTATCCGTTTGCGGTCCACCCACGCCGCCGCAGCTCTGGAGGGCCAGCGCCGCCGCGATGATGGGAATCGACGCAAACAGGGTCATGAGCCATCGAGATCTCATAGTAGTCCTCCGTTCGTAACTGTTCCTTCTCTCCGTAGCGAAAGATTCAAAACTTCACCGTGTAGCGAACCCCGAGGAATGTCGTTTCATACCCCGTAAGTCCGTAGAGTCGATCAGAAAACCGCCAAGGCGCGACGACCAGATCGAGTGAGTGGTCGGCCGAGATTTGGCGGCGATACTGCAGCGTCAGCTGAGTGCCGCTCCAGTTGTTGGTGCCAAAGGTGTTCAAGCTGGCCGACAGAGTCTCGCGTTCATTGCGAACCCAGTCGAGACCCATCGAGAATGCCGTGCTGTTCGGGAAGAACGTATCCAGCGTATCGCTGGTGCCTTCCGAAGCACCCTTCGCGCGAATCGCGTCGTAGCTCCACTCGGCATAGCCGAGCAGGCTCGGTGCGAACTGATAGCTTCCACCGAGTGCGATGTTTTGCCAGCCTACGTCCACGCCGCGTTGCTTGTTCTGGCGGAATCGGTAGGTGTAGCTCGCATAGCCGGTGAACAGCTCGTTTCCGCCGTCCAACTTGATTTGGCCCATCGCCTTGTCGTCCCACAGCATTTGCCGCGGGTCGGGGCCAGCGATTCGGGCCGAGGCGGTCATGTCTTCCCAGTTTCCACGTAGGGTCACGCGGATACCGTTATTGAGCCGTCCGCTGAGGCGCGCATCGTACGTGTTCCACTTGGGAACATCGACGAACGTGCGATCGGTGCGAACGCGCTCCGCCTCTCGGTGACGGAATCCAAGCTGGAGGTTCCAGCTGCCGAGTTGGTGGTTCAGTTTCAGGCCTGAGTTGAACCGTTTCCGGGTGTAGGCGTTCTGAACCATGTTGCGGATGTCGAACTCGTCTCGTCCCGCGTTGAACTGCAACGAGGTTGCCGGGCCTAGGTCGACGTAGCCCGCCATGGCCAGGGTTCGGACGTTGCCGGAAGGCCGACCCGCCTGCTCGATCCGCGTGTATCCCGCGGCGCCTTGCAGACTCAATCGGTCACCGAGCGTGCCGGCGATGTGAGCCTCGATGCGGCGTTGCAGCGTTGCTGGCTGACGGCCGGTGTCGTCGAAGGTGCGGCGGTCCGTAATGTTCACTCCGGCTTGGATCGGGCCAAATCGACCCTCCAGCCCGCCGGCGACTGTTCGCGAGCGCACCCGTCCCGTAGCCTTAGGAGGAACGTAGCTCTGCGAGCGATCATCGCTGCGGTAGCTGACAAAAGCTCCAATGTTTGGAGCGATCGCATGCTCGACTGAAATCGTGCCGACCTTGTCGCGGCTTCGTGCCGTAGGAACCCAGCTGGGTTCGGCGTAGTATTGCCGCTCTTGGACGCTGCCGCGGATTGCGGTCAGGCCGGAGTTGAGATACACCAACCCAGAGCCGTACGAGTCCTGACCCGGCGTACCTCGCCAGACCAAGGAGTAATACGGATGGCCCTCGCCGCCCGGGCTCATGTACTTCAGCTCGGCCAGCGTGAGCCCCTCGGGGACACGGGCGAACTGGCCCATCCGAAACCGGTTGCCGCTAGCTTTCCAAGTGGAATAGCCAAAGGTCAGCGAGTTGTACCGGACGGGGATTTCGACTTCTTCCTGCTCTTCGGGTTCCTCCGCGGGCGTCGTTTCCTGAGCCCACGCCCCCATCGCCAGCACGAGAACTCCCGCGAGCGATGCTAGATTGCGCAGTGTGGTTTGACTCATGATAGGCCTCAATGCTTCAAGAATCGCGGATCCGTGTTGCTTCCGTGCGATGCGACATGGCAACCAGCCGTCCAACAGGTTTGACCCGGGTAGTGGCGGCCCAGTTTGTCGGTGTGACACTGAGAGCATAGGCCGCGGGATACCGAGTTCAACATCTTCGGGTTGTTCGAGCCGTGCGGCTGGTGGCATTCCAGACAGCCGTCGCCCGTGTGGCCGGAAACCGGATCATGCTCGAATACGAAGGGTCCCGCCATTTCGGTATGGCACGTGACACAGTTGTTCTTCAACGCGTCTTTGCGAACCTTCGCATCCTTGGTGGGGTGCGGAGTATGGCAGTCGCTGCACACCATGGAACCCTCAGGAACCGGGTGGTGAGAAGCGTGCTTGAAGTCGCCCAAGGTAGGCCCGTGGCAGGAACCGCACAGCGTGGCCTCATCGGCTTTCAGCATGGCCTTGGGATCGACATTGGCCACAAAGATCGGTGAGCGAGCATCCTTGGCGTTACCTTTCTTCACGCCCGTAAGTGCGGGGTCGGAGGTCGGGTGAATCTGATGGCACGAAACGCAGGACAGGCCAGCTTTCTTGTGCTCGTTGACCTTCCAATGCACTTCGCTCAGGGTTTGGCCGTGGCATCGCATACAGGCGGCGCTGGATTCTTCCGGCGTCATCTTGCGGAACGCGATAACTTCGGCGTTTTCTTCGGCTTGGTGGATGCGGCCCGGTCCGTGGCATCCTTCGCAACCTTGCTTATCCAGCGGTAGGCCAGCATGGGCCATTAGCGGGGCGTGAGGCGATGCCGCAAACCCCTTTGAAACATCTTCGTGGCAGCTGGCACATGCCTCGCTGCCCATGTAGTCGTCTTCGGTTGCGCGGGCGAAGATCCGCTCGGCTTGGGATTTCCCCTTGCCTTGCTGCTCTGAATGCGCAAAGCCGAAGAGCAACAACAAGACGCCAATCGCAAGAAAGATGGCTTGATACTTCATCCTCGTTTTCCCCTCGTCTTCGACTTCATGTCGCCCTTGGGACGGTGTCCCATTCCAATCATGGCCCAAATATGACGAAGAGTTGCCAAAAATGACTAAATTTCAGCCCGTGTACATAAAAATTGCGACACGAATAGAGCCCAAAACGGGCGTTTGGGAGCCTGAGGGGCGTTGGCCAGGTCCGTCTACGGCTCGCAGACGACTCGAAAACCCACGATGGGGCCGTCAGAAAGCCACCACCGACTCTTCGGAAGCTGCGGATCGGACATCTGCCAATCCGGGTCATAAGGCCGTCGAGCGGTCGGAATCTGTAGGTCCAACTTGTCGCGGAAGGTGCCTCCGGCAAGGACGGGTTCGCCCTTCATATCGAGGACCCATTCCCCAACGTTGCCGTACATATCGTGGATGCCCCACGCGTTTGCTTCCTTCTTGCCGACGGGCTGAGTTTGGCCCTTGCTGTTTCCCGCGTGCCAGGCCACCTTGTTCGCGGTGGCGAGATCCATCATCGCGTTGCCGACTTTGCCCGCGCGACAGGCCAGCTCCCATTCCGCTTCCGTGGCCAGCCGATACTTCTTCTTCGTGACCGAGGACAGCCACCGCGTATACATCTCCACCGAGGTGTAGTTCAGGTTGATCGCGGGATAGCCGTTGTGGCCCCACCCCAGATCGGGCAAGGTGTATCCGCGGCTGGGGCGAGCGACCGCATCGGCGGCGAACTCGGTCTGATCATAGGGTTTCGACGGCTCTCCGCTCGCGAGGAACGCATCGAAGGCCTCCCAGGTGGTCTCCGTCTTCGCAATGTAGAACGGCTTGACCTCGACTTCCTTGTTCCCGATCTTGACTTTGCCCGCGGGCACGGCGATCATCTCGACCTTAGCCGTAGACTTGGGCAGCGTTTCGGTGAAAGGTCGCAGTACGGCGCCGTCCTGCAGAGACGTCAAAACAATCAAAGTGGCAAGCATGGGAGTTCTATTGGGTCTGGTGGCCGCAGCTATGGTTTCGACGCCACAGCCGCTTGAACGTTTTACCTTTACGCAATATCACATGGGGGTCGACGCCCGCATCATCGCCTACGCGCCTGATGAAGTTACGGCGGAAAAGGCGTGCGCGGCGGCCTTTGCGAGGATCGCGGAACTCGACACCATCATGAGCGACTATCGGAAGGACAGCGAGTTGAATCGCCTGTGCGCGCGAGCCGGCGGTCCACCCGTGCAGGTTTCACCCGACTTGCTTATCGTTTTCATTCGGGCTCAGGATGTTTCGAGACTGACCGGCGGCGCTTTCGATATCACGGCCGCACCGGTGATCCAACTGTGGCGCACGGCTCGGCGGACGGCGCAGCTGCCCACCAAAGCCGAGATCGAGGCGGCTCGCCGGCTGGTTGGCTATCGCAATCTCACTCTTGATAAGCCGTCCCGGTTCGTCCGGCTTCGGCTACCGGGAATGAAGCTCGACCTCGGCGGCATTGCCAAGGGCTACGCGTGCGATGAGGCGCAGAAGGTGCTTCGGGCTCATGGAGTCAAGAGCGCGCTCGTCGAAATGGGGGGCGACATCGTGGTGTCGGACGCCCCGCCCGGGGCGCTGGGCTGGAAGATCATGGTTTCCGGGCTCCCCTTCTCCGGTCTCCCCCTCTCTGCGAGTGATCGTCTCGCGGGGAGGGGGCTGGGGGGTGGGGAAATCCGCACCTTCTCCAACTGCGCCGTCTCGACGTCCGGCGACACCGAGCAGTTCGTGATCATCGGCGGTAAGCGGTACTCGCATGTGGTTGATCCGCGCACCGGGTGGGCGGTCACGAACCGCGTCCAAGCGACCGTCGTCGCGAAGGACGGCCTGACCAGCGACCCGGTGTCGAAGATTTTCGCGTTAACGGGTACCAGGACCGCGCGGCGGGTGCTGCGGCACTACTGGGTGACCGAGAGCTACGTGCGGGTGGCGAGAGATTGATTCTGCAGAAGCTCCAGACTCCTACGGGTGCTGAGTTTCGGCTTGTTGGATTCCACCGACGGTCATTTGAACACCTGTTCATACCGGAACGTCTTGTTGTCGACCGTAAGTGTATCCTGACCCAATCCTACAGGATCAAGGGACTTGCTAGGGCCGTCAAATTCGACTAGCTTTGCACGAAGCAGAGTCCGTCCATCACAGTAGACCAGTTCGGTCGGTGAGCGGTCCGGCGGAATCCAAAAGGGGACTGCCGTGCCCAGCTCCTTATCCGCATTCACTTCCACGGTGAGGGGCACGCTGAAACCTAGAGGCATCCCCTGCCCCAACTTGACCTCTCTCGTCACGACTAGAGAACGACTTTGAAATGTGCCGCCATCGCCAGTTCGAAGTGTAAATGCCTCCAAGGGTAAGGTCTGCTCAGAATAGGTCTTAGGGAGACGTTGTCGGTTATACCTCACGATAAGTTGGGCAGAAACGAAGTTTCTTGGATAGCCATAGAGGGTGCCACTCGATTTCAACGATCCATCTAATCCAACGGTTAGCCCGATAATTTGAATAGGGACCTTCATGCCGGGGATTGTCTTGTTTGCGACTTTAAACCAACGCCGATGCCTGAGAGATTCAGAGTTATAGGTGAGTGATTGCTCCCAAAGAAAAGAGGGCGGAAGATCGGGCCTCTTTCCAGAAGCATGTGTCGCATACTCGTGACCTTGCGATAAGCGCATTCCTTTCTTCACGAATGGACTCAGAAGGCCAAGAGGGACTAGGCTCGACCGGTTCGCGCTGTGCGGAGACGCTGTCACAGATCGAACAGGTAGATTGATATGACCGCCATATCCAGCGGCACGGACTGTCTTTCCGTCAGCAAACTGCACGCGATAGCCTAATGGCTCTAAGAGCCCAGCTGAAATGTAAAACTGACCATTGACGATATCCGTCACACCGCCACGGATCATATACTCGAAACTGAGCGGTGTTGTGCTTTGCGAAAAAGCAAGACAGGCAAGAAGCAAAGTCATTAGTTTCTCCTCGTGATTACTGCGGGTCATTTGGGGGCGCAATCTCTGGGAAGCAAGCCTGACCAATAAAAACAAATGGAGCCGTCCCCCCGGATCCCAACATGAAGTCGAATACCGATCCAAACCCAGGGCTACTGATGAGCAACAGTCATGGGGTTGAGCTGACGCAATTCTCATTCGATGCAGGAAACTCAACTGGAGTTCTCACGAGCTTCGAGTTTCGTGCCACACTCCGGCGATGCTAACAATCTGCGCTGGCGCAATATGTAGTTGTCTGACTGCACCACAACCTGTTCCACCACGCGCGTTAACAATCAAGTGGGCCTTACCGCCTTCATGATAGAAGTTGTTCACTCCAAAATGGATGTGCTGTTCGATGAAATACTCGCCAATAAATGGTTCAGGTTCCAGTGGTGTGGGAAGAGTTGGATAGTTTTCAGGCAGTTCATCGGCTATGGTCATCCAGCCTGGCAAAAGTGGTAGTAGCGATCATCTTGAGTTGGCACACGCGGAACTCTTGCCACGATGGATTCATACGTGGTGAGCGCACCGTAACCTTCAGCAGAGCCTCGTTTATGCAAATCTCTCGCTGCTGCGTTGCTGAGATCGTCTAAGTATGAAGGGGCGACATCTTGTTCCGTCGCCGCGACGTAAACGACGGCAGGCCCACCGACAGATAGTTCGAGCAATGCGCTAAGCACCCCGAACCATAGAGCCTCTTGCTGATCTACGTGAGAGCGGACACGCCGAACACCCTGTCCAACATCGTCTCCTAGCTCAAGCCAGACAGAGCCGCCAGGCTCCAGGTTCGGAAGATTGACTTCGTGCCCGGCGATGTTCGTGCCCGCGAACCAAGCTGTTGACACTTCTCTGCCGGGGATTGCGACCGTGTATCCTAACCCGCTTCCAACTTGGATGTACTGGTGATGCTGGACGTTGCGTGGAACTGTAACGGTCAACTGTTCCGTTGTTGATGTATTCACTACGACAACGCAGAGGCGACGATTCTGACCACTCTTGTTAGCATGGTGACAACCTACACGTAGGGTAGTTGCTTCGGTAATCGTCAGGCGAGCAAGGACGGATCGCGTATTGTCTCCGCCTGCGAAGGTCTCAGGACTATTACTCCAGAGGAAAGGGCCTCCAGTTGGCGTATGGCTTGTCGGGTCGTGTCGAGTTTGCGGAAGCACTCCCACGGGCACGCACCTGGGATTCTGAACGCACATACTTCAGAGACGGCCCGTGTCCGGATCAGTTACATGATTCAGCTGGTAACCTGTGTGCGGCAGGCGCAATGAGCGAGCGTGGTTCGGATTGGCGCGGGTCAATGAGGCGTGCCTGGCACGCTGACATCCGCGTCATTCGTAATCTGAGTTAGCCCCACACCGACCGAGCCGAGATCAATACTCCCGGTCGCGCTTGACACCGGGAATCGGAATCGGATACCGACCATTCGCATCGGGCTGAACCGGAGCCGGCGAGTCCTTCGTCAGCGTATCCAGTCCCGGGGCAAACTCGTGCTCGCAGTTCAGCATCGCCTCGTAAGTGATCAGCTGCCCGGTGTGAGCGGCCATGCGGCCCATGCTGCTCACCAGGCTGGCCTCGACGCCCGTGCGCACCTCGTTGAACTTCTTGTTGTTGCGGATGGCGTCCATCAACGCTTCCCACTCGTTTTGGTACGGGTTCGTGGTGTCGGTGGACTGCCACTGAAGCTTCTCCTCGACAATGTTGTGGCCGGAGTAAATGGCCGACGGTCCGCCGCAGTCGCCCGACCGCGAGGCGATGGCGACTCCCTTCGTGCCGTGCGCATAGCTGCTGTAGATGCCGTGGGTGTTGTGCATGCACCGCCCATCGAAGAAGAACTTCGTGCCGTCCGCGTAGGTGTACTCGACGCCATAGGTGTCCAGGTTCTGGTCCACAAACATGGCGCCTTCGTTATTAGCCTTGAAGTGGCGGCCGCCGATGGCCTGCGCATGGATCGGCAAGGCGTTCTTCATCCAGTTGCCTTGGTCGATGATGTGGATATAGAAGTCGCTGAACAAGCCGCCGCTCGCCCACAGGAAGCTGTGGAAGCGTCGGATCTGATAATCGAGATCGCTTACGTCGGCGGGCTTGGGCAGCGACTCCGAGAATCCGGCCGGACCGTGCATGCGGTAGCCGCGCATCAGGATGATCTCGCCGACTTCGCCATTCATCACCCGGTCGTGAAGTTCCTGCAGCGGCTTCTGGTGGCGCGACATCAGGCCGACGCCGACCTTGAGGCCCAGCGCTTCGGCCTGGGTGTTCAGTTCGAGCATCCGCCGGCTCGTCGGACCGTCCACGGTGACCGGCTTCTCCATGAACACATTCAGCTTCTTGGAGATCGCGTATTGGTAGTGCACCCAGCGGAACGCGGGCGGGGTGGTGAGGATGACGACATCCCCCGGTCGCAACGCATCCATCGCATGCTTATAGGCATCGAAGCCGACGAACTTGCGCTCCTCCGGAACATCGACCTTGTCCTTGGCCGCCTTGGTGAGGTTGTCGAAGGTGCCTTTGAGGCGATCCTCGAACGCATCCGCCATCGCGACGAGCTTCACGGGGCCCAGCTTCGTGTTCAGGGCGTTCATCGCCGCGCCGCCGCCGCGCCCGCCGCAGCCGACGAGCGCGACCTGGATCGTCTCATCGACGCCGTTGTGAACTCCAGCGAACCCGAAGGTCGGGAGGACGGTTGCCGCGGCAAGGCTGCCGGTGGCTTGAAGAAACTGTCGGCGGGATGGGTTAGTGCTCATGGCTGATGTGGGCGTTTTACCACGTGGGGGGCGGATGTGGGATGTAGGATGCCGAATGTCGAATGTGGCTGGCTTAAGCAGGACTCAAGCGACATCCCACAATCGCACGCATCCTATCCTCGATGCTCCTTTTCCAGGCCCTTCAGGCGCGCCTCGACCTTATTCATGTACAGAAACAGACTGATCCACACGACGAGCGGTGGTACTGCGGCCAGAATCTTCCAGGTTTCCATCTTGATCTCTCAACGATTGCGTAAGAACGGACGTGCGAACGTGCATCTTGTAGAGCCAGATCGCCGTGATGAGGACGAGAACGAACACGGTCAGAATCACTGACCAGTAGTCGGGTGAGAAGCGGCCCTTGGCGACGACGCCCTGCGGGTGCAGAGAGTTCTTCGCGACCTGCGGCAGCTTGGGGAAAACGAAAATCAGGAACAGAATCGGCAGCAGGGTCAGCGACGAATACGCTGCACTCACCCGTGCTCGCGACACCTCTTCCTCGAAGGCCATGCGGATCGCGAAATACGCGCCGAGCAACAGGAGCACGATCAGAAATGACGTCTGCCGGGCGTCCCAGTGCCACCATGATCCCCATTGGACCTTGCTGAAGAGAATGCCCGTGATCATCGTCGCGCATCCGAGCGTCAGCGCCATCTCGGTCGCAGCGTGGGCGCGGAACTCCCAGATCCAGTCTCGCTTAGCGAGATACCTCCACGAGGCGATCGCGGCAAAGATCGAGAACCCGGCGGTCGCGTAGGCACAGGGCAGGTGGAAGAAGATGATGCGGGCCAGCTCAGGCTGCGGGAAGTCCTTCGCCGGGGCAACTTGGTACGAGAAGACCGTCGCCACGATCATCCCAAGGAGCAGCAGCCACTTCATGGTTCCCTCCAGATTGCTGCGAACTGGTAGGGCGCGGTAGCAAACACGAGCAAAGTATACAGCCAGACGCCCGCCGTGCCCGCCCAGCCGCTCGAGGTTGCCAATCCTTCGAAGGCGCTGCGGCCGGCGGTGACGCCGAGGGCGATCAGGGGCAGCAGCAGAGGCAAGGCGACGACGCCGGCCAACGTGCCGCGATTTGACCCCCGTGCGATCATCGCGGATACCAGGGTCACCGTGCCCGAAAGAGCGGCTGCTCCCCCTAATAAACTAACGAAGAGCATGAGCGGAGTCGCCACGCCCACTCCGGTAAGCAGCAGGAACAGGGCGGCGACCAGAAACCCCGTAAGGGCCATCTGGCCGAAAGCGAAGATCGCCTTGCCCCAATACACCGCGTGCGGCCGGGCCCACATTCGCAGAAGATCGCCGGTGCCTTGCTCCTCCTCGGCGATGAAGGCTCGGGTGAGGGTGCCCACCCCGGCAAAGAGCAACGCCGCCCACAACATGCCGGCGGCGCCGTCGCCCGTCAACTGCCGGCCGTAGAACGCGAACGCGAGCGTGAACACGGTCGTTACGCTCAGCATCACCGCGGTAAAGGTCGCGCTCTTGTTCCGCATTTCGGTGCAGAGCTCTTTGCGGATGACCGCGCGTATCTCATTCCCCCAGTTCGAGCTCATGGGTGGCAAACCTCCTTTCTTCGGGGTCGTTGGTGGCAAGAATGAAGGCGGTCTTCGCGCGGCGCTTCTCGATGACCTTGCCGATCATCGCGCGGCCGGCGGCGTCGAGACCTGCCCCGGGCTCATCGAATAGGATGACCGGGGGTTCTGCCTGAATCGCGAGCGCAAACTTCAGCCGGGCGCGCATGCCCGTCGAAAGGTGCCGCCCCGGGAACTCGGCCGCGTAGGAAAGGCCTACTTCTTCGAGCAGTTCATCGGCCCGCGGCGCGCAGCCGCGCAGTTCAGCGGCGAGTTCGAGGTGTTCACGGACGGTGAGGACGGGATAGACCGACTGATCGAGCGCGGCGTACCCAATCCCGGTTCGCGGGTCCGCGGGCCGTTGGACCGTCCCCTCGGAAGCGGGAATGATCCCCGCGAACAGCTTGAGCAAGGTGCTCTTGCCAGCCCCGTTGCTGCCGAGGACGAGCAGGCAGTCTCCGGGCTGGAGGTCGAGATCAAGGTGTCGGAACAGCCAGCGGGTTCCGTACCGCTTCCCCAGCTGCTCACACCCGATCATCTAGCCTAAGTATGGCTCAGCCCGAGCCCGCCGGCTTACGGGTGAGGGCATCCAGCCCGAGCAACACGACGAGAACCACCGCGGCAAGAGCAACACCCGGGGTCGGCCAGTTCTCGCGGAGCCCCCAGAGCACGGCAGCCATGGCCAGAAAAGCGAGGGCGAGCACCAGCGTCTGCCGTCCGCGTTTTCGCCAGCCGATGAGGGGCGACAGGATTGCGAACACCCCGCAGAGTCCGATGCCGTAGGTCAGAAACCCTTCAAACCCTTGCAGGTCCAACGACGGCCTCCACATCGGCGACGGTGCGCACAGAGATGAGTCGAGGTTCGCCGCTTGTTCCCTCGTGAAGGACCCCCACCCGACGCTCGTTCGCGATCGGCTGCAATTCGGGCGCGGACTCATCGCCCACGAGAATCGCCTCGAATCCGTCGTGACCCTGCCAAACGCTGCGGACTACGAGGGCCGAAGCCTCCGCGGCGAGCCCTTGGAAGCGGACAAGCCCATCTTCGCGCGCCATCTCCAACGCCTGCAGAACGCCGTTGATCTGGTACTCCTGCAGCCGCTGGCGGACACGGACAAAGTAGAAGTCCAGTTGCTGGCGC
The DNA here is from genome assembly GCA_020850325.1 of Methanoregulaceae archaeon. Taxonomy (GTDB): domain Bacteria; phylum Armatimonadota; class Fimbriimonadia; order Fimbriimonadales; family Fimbriimonadaceae; genus JANJUB01. The sequence goes on along the minus strand of JADZEW010000016.1, from coordinate 100,213 downwards.
CCGAGCGACGATAGCACTTCGATGAGGTGCGCGTGGACAAGGTGGACGACGTTGCTTTCGTCGGAGGCGCGCTCAAAGTCGGTGCTGCTTCGCGCCATGACCAGCGTGGATTCGAAGGCGGGCTCCCGCCGCAGATGTCCGCCCCACAGCGCGGGCTGTGACGAGACATCGAGCGGTAGACCGGTTGCGAGTGCCGCCGCCGCCAAACCGGAGGTGTCCGCCCCCGCTATCAGCCGGAGCCAGCGTTCGGGAACTTCGATATTGGTCCGTCCGAAGACCTGCTTCATCGCAACACCCCGTCGATTAGAACGAAGATGAAGAGGCCCATCGAGATGAAGCCATTAAGGGTGAAGAAGGCGAGATCGACCCGGCTGAGATCATTGGGTCGAACGAGCGACTGCTCGTAGCCGAGGAGCGCCGCCGCTCCGATGACGCCAAGGTAGTACACGACTCCAGCCCCGACCGCCCATCCCGCCCCGATCAGGCAGGCGATCGCCGCGAGGTGGAGCGCGCGGCTGACCACCAGTGCTCGGGCCTTCCCAAGGCGTTGGGGCAAGGAATGCAGCCCGTGCTCATGGTCGAACTCCGCATCTTGCAGTGCGTAAGTGATGTCGAATCCGGCCGTCCACCCCGTGACCGCCGCCGTCAACCAAAGAACGCCCGGATCAATCGAACCCGTGACGCCGATCCAGGCGGCCGCCGGGGCGATGCCCAGGCTGAATCCAAGGATCAGGTGGCAAAGCGGGGTATATCGCTTCGACAGGCTATAGCCGAGCGTGATCGCAAGCGCGATCGGCGACAGCGCGAGCGCGAGCGGATTCAGCATCGCCGCCGCAAGCACGAACACGGCGATGCTGCCCAACAAGAACAGGTTCACTTGGCGCAACTTGAGCAGACCGGCGGGCAGGGCCCGCATCCGCGTGCGGGGATTGAGCGCGTCGATGTCCCGATCGGCGATGCGGTTGAACGCCATCGCCGCGCTCCGGCACGAAACCATGGCCACGACGATCCAGAAGAACGTTGCGAACCCTGGCCAACTCGTGCCGAGTTTGTGAACGCTCCCCCACATCATCCCGATCATCGCGAATGGCAATGCGAAGATCGAGTGCTCGAACTTGATCATTTCGAGCACGGTGCGGAAGGCTTGCCAGCCGCGGATCGGGGCGTGGGCGGAATCAGTCATCAGACTTGGGCCGGGCGCGGGCCGAGTTCTGCCCATTGCCGCTCAAACGCTTCTACGAGCCGCTCGATCGCCGCGACACCACCTTCCCAGAACGCGCGATCGTCGAGGTTCACCCCGACCGTTGCCATCAACTCTTGAGGCGACCGAGACCCGCCGAGGCGCAGCAACTCGATGTACTTCTGCTCGAACTCGCTCCCGCCTTGCTTCGCCATTTCGTACAAGCTGAGCGCGAGAAGTTCGCCAAACGAGTAGGCATATACATAGAACGGGGCAAAGAAGAAGTGGCCGACCATCGCCCACCAGCCCCGATGCTGGTCGCCCAGCGTGATCGAATCGCCGAACATCTCCTGCACCGACTCTTGCCAAAGCTCGCCGAACCGCTCGGGGCTCAGTTCACCCTCTTCCCGTCGAGCCTCGTGAGCCTTCTGCTCGAATGCGAACAGCGACGACTGCCGGAACACAGTTGCGAAGATGGTCTCGATCTTCTCACCGTAAAGGGCGAGCCGATCCTCTGGCGTTGCCCCCGCGACGATCTTCTCGAACACCAGCATTTCCCCGAAGGTGGAGGCGAGTTCCGCAAGCGGAAGCGTGCCGTGGTAGTTCAAGTAGGTCTGTGCGCGGCTCAGCGAGGCGTGGGCACCGTGGCCAAGCTCGTGGGCAAGGGTCATCACGTCGTCGTAGTGGCTCTGGTAGGTCTGAAACACCACCGGGTGAGTGTCGGGGGTGTTGTAGCTGCAGAACGCGCCACCCTGCTTGCCCTTACGCGACTCAGCGTCGATCCAGTTTTGATCGAAGAACTCGCGAGCCCGATCGGCTAGGGTGAGCGAGAACGAGCCGAAGGCATCGAGCACGATGTCGCGACCCTGCTCCCAGGGCACCTCGGCCTTGGCGGGGAACAGCGGGGCATATCGGTCGATATGGGTGAGTTCCGGTAAGCCGAGAATCTCTCGCTTGACCCGGTAATACCGCTCGACCAGACCGTAGTTGGCCCGGCACACATCGATCACCAGATCGACCGTCGACTTGTCGAGTTCGTTGGCGAGGTGGCGGGAGTGCTCGGGGTACGGGTGGCTGCGCAGCCGGTCCCCAACGCGCTTGTCCTGAACCAGGTTGTTGTAGGTGAACACCACCACCCGCTCGAGATCCTCGAGCCCTTGGGTGAGCGCATCACCGGCCGCTTGCCGCATCTCGCGATTCGGGTCGCGGAGGAGCTTCGTCGTCTCCTCTTCCGTGAGTTCCTGGACCTCGCCTCCATCAGGCGGGGTCAGGCGGAACACGTGGTTCGCCATCACCTCTTCATAAAGCCGCACCCACGCTCGGCAACCGGTATTGGCGGTCTCTTCGAGAATGATCTCCTCGGGCTCGGAAAGCTTGTGCGGCCGATATTGGCGGGCAACCTGCAGATAGTGGCGGTAGTTGTCCAGCGCGGGGTCGTCAAGTAACCGTGCGAACACCTCATCCGCCATCTCCTGAATCTCCAGCTCGAAGAACATGATCTTCACCTGGAGTTCGCTGAACCGCTCCATCTGCGCGGCGAGGAACGCGCCGATTTTGGGGTCAGCGCTGTCGGCGGCCATCAGCAGTTGTGCATAGTTGGCGGGCTTAGCCGCTTCCTGGTAGATGCCCTCCATCTCCCGGATGCCCTCGGCGAGGTGGGCGGCGGTGACGTCAGGGGTATCTAGCGTGTCGCGGAACCGCTCGGCAAAGCGGTCAGCGCGGGCGAGCGACGTGTCCCACGTCGCGGCGATGCGCGGGTCGTCCATTCCCGAGAACAGAGCGGAAAGGTCCCAGCGAACGTTCGGAGAGGCGGCCATCCTCATGATTATGAACGCTGGCGGGGGATGGCTCGGAAAGAAGACCACGAGGCGCGAGGGGGGTTCGTACCTCGCTTTCCAGGGGCTTCAAGCAAATCCCCCTAAAGTTGCCGGGATTGCGCACCGACAACCTATGTAGACCTCCTTCGCACGAGGGGTCAAAACCTCAAGTAGGTTGTGAACGATGCCAGTTGAAACGATCGAGTGTCAGATTGTCCAAGGCCAGTTGGGCCGATACCTTGCCGGGGATGCATTGCCCAGCGAGGCGGTCCGCGAGATGGAAGGGCACATTGCCCGTTGCCCGATCTGCCGCGTCGAAGTGGCGCAGCGGCGAGCCACCCTGCAAACCCTGCTCGGCACTTCGCCGACGCCGGACCCGGCCGAAGCCAATCCGTTGCTCGATCTGATCCGCCAGCGGACTCCGTCAGCGGCGACGGCGCCCACCCATGCGGTTACGCCGCATCTGGCAGACTCGGCCCCGTCCACCGCGTCGGACGAGACACCCGACGCCGATCCGACCCCTCGGCGAACCTTCTCCAAACCGCTGATCCTCTCGGGCGCACTCGCCGTAGTGCTGCTCGCCATGAACGCTTTTGTCAAGAGCCCGACCGACCTGCTCGGTCCGCGGGCAAACCAGGGCGCCACCGCCCAATCCAAGACCACCGTCATCACGCCGGCGCTAGCCGCAGCTCCCGAAATCTCGGACCGCCTCTTCCGCGCCGAGTGGGAGTCCTTCGCGGTGGCCGATCTGATCGAGTTTGACGCCGACCTTACCGATGTGATGCCGGCCTGGCGATGGCTGTCGCTCGACATCTGGAGCGAAGAGACTCTCGCCGACGAAGTGATTGACGAAGACCCGACCCTCGCTTTCGAATCAGAGCCCGAAATGGACGCGATCGAAGCTTGGGAGATGCTCGGCGTGACCGAGATGCTGGCCGAGCCCGTATCTACGCCCAAGCCGGCCCCCTCACCCCGACGCACGACCAGCCCCCGCCGAACTGCCCCGCGCCAAGCCGCGCACACCCCCGCTGAACCGACGACCCCCCGCCCGTCCATCCGTGTTTATCCTCCGGAGTCCTAAACCATGAAAAACCTGCTGACGATGCTCGCTGCTCTCACCATCATCGCCACGCCGCTTGCCGCCGTGGCCCAAGAGACCGGTAGCCAACAGGCACTGCCCACCGTCTCGGTCGACGCCAAGGGCGACGATGTGCGCTCGGTCCTTCATGACCTGTTTGGCCAGGCGAAGAAGAACTACGTGCTCGATCCGGGCGTGCGATTCGCACTCTATCTTTCACTCAACGACATCGAGTTCGAGGAGGCGCTGCACCTGATCTGCAAGAACGCCAGCCTCGCGTATGAAATCCAGAACGGCATCTACTTCGTTAAGAGGGCACCGGCTCCGCAGCCGAAGCCCGAACCCAAGCCGGAAGAAAAGCCGAAGGGCAAGTTGCCGGAAACCGTTCTCGCCAAACCCGTCACGACCAAGCTCGAGAAGACCGATTTGCGTGCGCTGTTCACCGAGTTGGGCAAGCAGACCGAGATCACGTTCGAGGTCGATTCCGCCGTACCTGCCTATAAGCTGGACGCACTCCTCACGAAGCTCTCGCTGAAGTCAGCGCTGACCCAGATTTGCGAGGCGACCAAGCTGGAGTACGTGCTCACCGATCGGCTCACGATCCTGATCCGCAAGAAGACGGAAGAGAACCGGATCGTGCTGCGAAGCGGCGCCGAGTAGGTAGGGCCGATTCCTCGGTCAACGTCGAGTTCATCCTGCTTCCCTCGCGACGCGCCGTCGCGAGGCCCGAAACGCCTGGTCGACCAGTCGGCACTTCTTACCCTGGTCACTCCTCGTCAAAGTCATCTGCGAACTCGTGCTCACGGCCCTTCAGGATCTTCGCCCGGCCACCAACAATCAACACGGTCAGCATGCCCGCCATAAAGCCTCCCGCGTGCGCCCAGTTCGCTACCCCGTCCTGCGGAAGCAGAATCTGGAAGAGGAACCACAGCCCGAGCAACTTCCAAGCGTCGACCACGACCGTCGTCACGAACAGGAACAGTTCGATCCGTTTGGCCGGGAACAGCAGGAAAAACGACCCCAGAACCCCACCGATTGCCCCGGAAGCACCCAGCGTCGGCGTGGTCGAGCTTGGGTCTACGAAGATGTGCGCCGCAGTTGCAACGAACCCCCAGAACAGGTAGTAAACGGTGTAGCGCCACGCTCCCAGAGCCTCCTCGACGCTTTCGCCAAACGTGAGCAGGTACAGCATGTTGCCCACCAAGTGGTACAGGTTGCCGTGCAGGAACATCGCGGTAAAAACAGTCACCAGCGAGAACCGCTCACCTTGGCCAGTCAGGGCCTCTACGACCTCATTCGGACGCATCATGAGGTCGCTGAAAATGACGGGAGGTCCGCCCAGCGCCAGACGCCGATCCCACAAGTAGATCAGCACGTTCAGCGCCACCAGGGTCCATGTGACCACCGGTTGATGCCGTCGAACCTGACTGGGCAGCGGGATCATGGGCGGTGGGATTCTACCGACTTGAGCGGACGGCACTCCGTGAAGAGCGGTACAAGGCATGGCTCCGAGGCCAAGCATGAGGTGGGTCTATCCCCGATAGAGACCTACTGAAGAACATCTTTCCACCCACCAACGTTCTATAATTGGCTTCTGTCCGCATGTTTCCGCTGATTCCCGCCCTGATCCTATTGCTCCTCCAAGGCCACGCGCCTCTGGATCGCGCGCAGTTGCCCGCGGCTCTCGATGCGCTTCCGTGGGGGGCCATGGTTCGCCAGATCGAGGCCGATCAGAAGCTCGGTCGACCGCTCAGTGCGGAAGCCCGCGCGTTGCTGTGGCTCATCGCCCAGCCAGCTGGCACTGCGGCTCCAGCCGTTTCAGCGGACCCCGAAGCCGAGCCGCATTTGCCCGAACTCCCCATAACCCGCCTCGACCGTGGTTATGCGAAGTCGGATCGCACCCGAGATGGCCCGTTCGTTCTCGCCTAAGATCGCCATCTGCGACCGCTCCCTTGGAGTGGCCGCCACGATTTGAACGAGAACCGAACCCATGCAATTTCTGAGAAAGCTGTTCGACACCAGCAAGAAGGATGTCGAGAACTTGATGCCGATCATCGAGCGCGTGAATGCGCTCGAGCCGACCATCTCCGCAATGTCGGACGATGAACTTAAGGCGAAAACCCCCGAGTTCAAGCAACGGCTTGCCAACGGCGAGTCGATCGACCAAATCACGCCTGAAGTCTTCGCGGTTGTCCGCGAAGTCAGTAAGCGCCTGCTGCACATGCGCCACTTCGACGTTCAGATCGTCGGCGGGTTGGTGCTTCATCAAGGCCGCATTGCGGAGATGAAAACTGGTGAAGGTAAGACCCTCGTCGCGGTCGCACCTATGTATCTGAACGCGCTTACCGGTCGGGGCGTCCACCTGGTTACGGTCAACGACTACCTCGCCCGCCGCGACGCGGTGTGGATGGGGCCGATCTACCACTTCCTTGGAATGACCGTTGGCATCATCCAGGGTCAGAGTCAGGATTCCGATGAACTGGGCGGATCGTGGCTCTACGCGCCGGGCGTCCAGAACGAAGACCCTCGCTACGCCAACCTGGAGCCGATCAGCCGCCGTGAGGCCTACCTGTGCGACATCACGTACGGTACGAACCACGAGTTCGGGTTCGACTATCTGCGCGACAACATGGCCTTCAGTCTCGAGCAGTTGTCGATGCGCGAGCTTCACTTTGCGATCATCGACGAAGTCGACTCCATCCTCATCGACGAAGCGCGAACGCCCCACATCATCAGCGGTGCGAGCCAGGAGGATGTGTCGGTCTACAAGGTCGTCGACCAAATCGTCAAGCAGCTCCAGCCGGAAGTCCACTACACCGCCGATAAGAAGAACCACAGCGCCAGCCTGACTGAAGAAGGCATGGACGAAGTCGAGCGGATGATGGGCATCCCCAACATCGCCGCTGATCCGAAGCTGTTCCACCACGTGAACGCCTCGGTGAAGGCCTATGCGCTGTTTGACCGCGACGTCGAGTACGTCGTGCGGAGCGGCGAGGTCGTCATCGTCGACGAGAACACGGGACGTATGATGTTCGGCCGCCGCTTCTCGGATGGCCTGCACCAGGCGCTCGAAGCCAAAGAAGGCGTGACCGTCCAGCGCGAAAGCCAGACCGTCGCCGTCATCACGTTCCAGAACCTGTTCCGCCTTTACGAGAAGCTCGCCGGCATGACGGGTACGGCCAAGACGGAAGAGGACGAGTTCCGCAAGATTTACGGCCTCGACGTGGTCAGCGTCCCGACCCACCGGCCCATGTGCCGGGCGGACCAAGCCGACATTATCTTCAAGACCGAAGAGGCGAAGTTCCGCGCAATCGCTTGGGAGATCCTCCGGCTGTACACCAAACAGCAGCCCGTCCTCGTGGGAACCCGATCGATCGAGATGTCTGAGAAGGTCTCGCAGCGCCTCGACGCCGACATGCTGCAGAAGTTGGTGGCGATCAACCGCCTGCGCGAATCGCTCGAGGTCAAGAAGGACCTGCCCAAGGACCTTCGCAACGACGCTCAGGAACTGATCAATGCCGACCTGAAGGAGCAGTCCCGCCAGGTTCTCGCGCCCTTCATGAGTAAGGCGAACTTGCCCAGCGACTCGCTGAGCGACGAGATGATTGACTGGCTCTTGAAGCAATGGAAGCTGCCCACCGAGAATCGCGAGAACCTCGAAGAGGCGCTCAAGCACGGCATCCCGCACAACGTGCTCAACGCAAAGTTCCACGAGCGCGAAGCGTTGATCATTGCCGAAGCAGGCCGTAAGGGTCAGGTGACGATCGCTACCAACATGGCCGGTCGTGGTGTCGACATCCTACTAGGTGGCCGTATCCAGGATGAACTCGTCGAACGCGCTCGCAACATGGAAGAGGGCGATTACGACGAGTACACCGGCACGTTCATTAGCTACCGTCGCGGTGGCCAAGAGCGCGCTGCTCCCCCGCTGCCGCTTGACGATACGGAGCGCCTCACGCTTGCCGAAGAGGTGCGCGCCCTGGGTGGTCTTTACATCTTGGGTACGGAGCGTCACGAGAGCCGCCGTATCGACAACCAGCTTCGTGGTCGTGCCGGCCGCCAGGGCGACCCGGGCGAAAGCCGGTTCTTCGTTGCTCTCGAGGACCAACTTTGGAAGATCTTCAATGCGAAGATGCTGGAGAACCCGTTGCTGAAGGCGTGGCCGCCGATGGAGCAGGTCGACACCAAGTTCCTCTCGGGGATGATCCAGAAAACCCAGGAGCGCATCGAGAACCACTTCTTCGAAGCGCGAAAGCACGTTCTCGAATATGACGACGTCTTGAACGCCCAGCGCGAGCACATCTACGGATGGCGGCGCGAGATTCTGATCGGAGAGCGCGACGTGCGTGGTGACCTCAAGGGGCAGATCGACGAGCTGATCGCCGAAATCTGCGAGAACGCGTGGATGATCGACGAGGTTCAGGGCCGCGTGTTCGACTACGAGGTGCTCTACGAGGACATCTCGGAGATTTTCCCGATCATCGACTTCGCTACGATCAGCGAACTGGAGCAACACCAGCCAGGCGAGCCGGTCATCGCTTTCGTGCAGGACATCGCTCACCGCGCCTACGACGCCAAGGTGGCGAGCTACCCGCCTGAGATGATGAACTACCTCGAACAGCAGGTCATGCTGCGCGCGGTCAACGACAAGTGGATGGATCACTTGCAGGTCGTCGAGTACATCCGCGAGGGCATTGGTCTGCGAGGCTACGGCCAGACCGACCCGCTGGTCGCGTACAAGCGGGAGACCTTCGACTTGTTCCAGACCACGCTGCGCCAGATTCGCGACCAGGCGGTGCGGATGATCTTCCGCGCTGAACTACAGGTGAATCAGCCGCTGGAAGCGGAGCCGGCAATGACGCGCATGGAAGACGAACCGGCGGGTTCGGCGGCCTTGGGAATGACGGCGGACGCGACGTCGGCGGTCTCGCCGATCGTGATGCCGGGCCAATCGGACGGCTACCTGGCCGACGTCGACTGGACTCGCGTGGGTCGCAACGACCCGTGCCCGTGCGGTAGCGGCAAGAAGTTCAAGTCTTGTCACTATCCGACGCTCCGGTCCTCGGGTGTGATCTAAGGCTCATCGGGTGGGCGCAGGTTTCGAGTCACACCGTGACGAGGCCCTGCGCTCCACCGGGACAATGGCAACCGGCGGCCTCAGGTGAAACTTGGCGCGGTACGACGCCCGCCGAGCCAACCCCCGCCCATCTGGGCCAGCGGGCCATTCGCACCATCCTCCGGTACACTCCGTAGAAGGTAGAACGCCATGCCGAAGAAGGTCGAAACCATTGTCTTGCACGACAGCTCTACGCCGGTGCTTGGAGACATCCAAAAGGGTGGCAACATCGTCGTCACTTCGCTCGACACCCTCCTGAACCAAGCCCGCGCTAACTCTCTCTGGCCCCTCACATTCGGACTTGCATGTTGCGCCATCGAGATGATGTCCACGGCGGCTTCCCGCTTTGACCTTGCCCGCTTCGGTTCGGAAGCGTTCCGCGCCACGCCTCGCCAGGCCGATGTGATGATCATCGCTGGCCGGCTGAGCAAGAAGATGGCTCCGGTGCTTCGACAGATCTACGATCAGATGCCCGAGCCCAAGTGGGTGATCAGCATGGGCGCGTGCGCCAGCAGCGGCGGCGTCTATAACAACTACGCGATCGTCCAAGGTGCTGATCAGGTGGTCCCCGTGGACGTCTATGTGCCCGGGTGCCCGCCCTCGCCCGATGCGCTGATCTACGCGGTGATCAAGCTCCAAGAGAAGATCAAGAGGCGCAAGTTCAATAAGATCATCGAGATCAATGCAAGGACTCTCGAAACGGACATGCCTGAGGAGGTGCACGCGTGAGCGTTAGCCTTTTTAAAGACGTCGTTAAACCGATCGCAACCGGATTTGGCATCACGCTGAAGCGGCTGAGCCACAAGAAGGAGACCGTTTTCTATCCCGAGCAGCGGCGTGAGCAGTATCCGCGCACCCGTTGGCGTCACTTCCTCACGCGCTATGAGAGCGGACTCGAGCGGTGCATTGGCTGTTCGCTTTGCGCCGGGGCTTGCCCGGCGCGGTGCATCAACGTCGTTGCCGCCGAGAACACGGACGAGAAGCGGTTCTCGCCGGGTGAGCGCTACGCCGAGCGGTACGAGATCAACATGATCCGCTGCATCTTCTGCGGCTATTGCCAGGACGCCTGCCCCACCGGAGCCGTCGTGCTTCGCAAGAACTTTGAACTCGCCGACTACAAGCGGGAGAGCTTCATCTATACGAAGGAGATGTTGCTCGAGTCGTTTCCCGGTGAAGCCGACGCCCCTTGGGTGGGCGAGTACGAAGAAGTCAAGTAGCGCTCAGCGAAGCAGCCCATCTACCGCAACCGGCCAGAAGCCCGGCGCACGATGCTTGGTGCCCTCGTTTCGGCTTGTCCAGAACGTATTGTCGGCGTTGATCGTTACGTCTCGGTTGATCTCAACTGGCCCAAGGGCGATCAGCGCCCCACGGGTCATCGCTAGCGCGGTTCCCGCATTGTCGATCCTCAAGGTGCCCTTGACGAACCAGGTTCCGTCGAGTCGATTCACATTGTTGTTCACACGAAGATCGCCCTCGACGATGAAAATGGCTCGAGCCGCAGCAGTGGTGTAGCTGATGTCTGCTTCAACGCGCGCCGAACCCTCGATGTAGACCGTACCCTTGCCCGACACGGTCCCTTGGATTCTTACCTCGGGGTCGCGGTAGTACCTCAGGCTATACGGGAGTCCGACCGACACCGGAGCGAAGACGATGTTGGTAATCGAGCTCACGAGATTGATTAGGCCACTCGCCGCGGTCTCATAGTCGGCTCGCGTCATCGTCGGTGCAACCCGATTTCGAACGCTCTGGAGCACGTTCTTGGTTACCGTTGCCCCATTGTCCGTCAGGCTGCCCACAGCATAGACTTCGCCATCGATGCTGCTCGTTGGGCCGAGGGTCAGGTTGCCACGGCAGTAGACGTGTCCCCCGTTGGTGGTCGTGAGACAATTGGAGCTGAGGTCGGTGCTTCCATTCAGCCAAACCGCGAAGTAGAGCGGGTTCGATGTTTGTCGACCACCAATAATGCGCTTGAAGACACGGGTCTCTTTTCCGTTCACAGTGGTGGTCACCGCGTAGGTGCGCGACTGTGAGGCGTTGTTGTCGACAATCTCCACGGACTGAGTCTGCCCATTGAGGCTGAAGTTCCAAATCTGCGGCAAAGCGATCGAGTTGACATTGCACTTGGCCTGCACCGCAGCCAGAACACCGCTCTCGGACTCCTCGGCCTTGACCGCCTCAATTCGTCGCTCCGCCTTGCTGGAGGCCGCTGCGTTCAGCTGGGATGTCGACACAACCACCGTCGCGATCGCCACCATGAGCATGCTGGTAAACACGAGCGCGCTTCCAGCTCTTAGTCGTCGGTTATGCGGTCGTTGCGTCATTATCGTCTCCAGTTGCGGCAGAACACGGTTCGGACGAGAGAGAGCTGGGCACCTTCTGCGGACGAGTCGCCGCCGCCGATCCGCGATTCGTTGCGGCGGAGCTTGCTCGCCTTGATCGTAAACGTAATCAGGCCATCACCGCTCACGCTGAACGTAGCTTCGTCGATGAGGTTCCAGCGAGAGTTGCCCGAGTCGTAGTAGGTTGAGAACGACTGGTCGATGTCCGCCGATGTGGGAATGCCGTCATCGTTGCGATAGGCTCGCCAGAATCGCTTGCTGCCCGTTGCTGCCGTGTTCAGGTCTCCCGAACTGTCCCCTAAGTAGAGCCACACTCGGCGGCCCGTTCCGTAGCCCTCGTGGCCGGTCGGCGTGATCCACATGGGTTTGGCTCGATCGATGAGGCCATCACCGTCCGTGTCATCTCCCGTCGCGGGCAGGATGCACTTGAGCGCCAGTCCACCCGGAGCCGGGATGACCCGACAGGACTGGGCATTGACCACCGTGCGCTCCAGCTCCTCGCTCAAAGCTTGCGCCTGCAGAAGAACACCGTTTTGGGCGACGGATTGTGCGGCTCGGCTGCCGACAAACACAAACATGCCCCCGAGCGCACCGACGATCACCGCTGTGATGGACGTTGCCAGCAGCAGTTCGACGAGCGTAAAGCCGTGACATCTAGAGGTCATTGGTCACCACATAGGTCTCGAGGTCCACATGGCCCGAGTGTTCGTTGCTCGTGTCGCTGGTCCAACTCACTCGAGTCCGAACCAAGTAGAGATCGGGGACGCCGCTCACGGCGACAACCACGGTTTGCACCTGGACCGGGTACTTGATTCCCGTGTTCGTAGGATTCGTCGTCGTGTTGGAGACCGTGAGCGTTCCCTTCGCAGCGGCGGCCCGTGCCTGGTCGAGTTCGTTCTTTGCCAGGACCGTCGCGAGCAGCTTTTCTTCAGCGATCGACGAAGCTCGGGAGGCTGTCCCGATCGCACCAAGCATCGCCGCCGAACACAGCCCTAGGAAGACTGCACAGACGAGCAGTTCGACCAAGGTAGTTCCGCGTCGCGCGTTCCCCAACATCACATCCTTGTCTTCGGTACATTGCCGGGGATTTCAGAGGGCCCACCGAGCTCAACTCGCTCATGTACGAGCAAACTCCCGCAAAAACACCGAAAGATTTGGTCCCAAAAAGCCGAAAACACATACGGGGAGCCGCCGAAGGGCGGATTGAGGCCGATGAGTCAGTTCAAGGTAGATGGGCGTTTGTTCGCACGGTTCGACTTTGTCGAGTGTGCGATGGTCTATGTCGCGGAGGATTCCGAGCCATATCGGGCCATGTTGGTCGATATCGGATTGGGCGGGGTCCAACTGCGCAGCAAAGAGTCACTGCCCGTTGACCGTCCTCTTTCGTTGAGGATCGGTCAGGATGGCAAAGCACCGCTCACCATTCGCGGCATTATCCGCTACTGCCACCCAGGAGCGGAAGACGGCATGTACGTCAGCGGATTCAAGTTCGCGCCGGAGTCGCATGAGGAACGCGTCGCGGTGGCCGAGTACGTCCACGGTGTGTTTCAGCGACAGTGGCAAGCACTAGCTGGCTGAGCGCAGACCCTTGTGGGCACAGGTTTCGGGTCGCGGGCGCTGCGAGCGACGAGGCCTTGCGCATGAACGAACGCGCCTCGCGATTCTCAACGCCCTAGTGGATCCACCAATCCCGCTTCAGCGAAGCCTTTGGCCCGTAGCCGGCATGAATCACACACTCCGCAGGGCGTACCGTCAGACGCGGGATCATAGCAGCTGCTGGTCAGAGCGTAATCCACGCCCAACTCCTGTCCGGTACGGATGATTTGCGCTTTGGTCATCTCGATCAGCGGAGTGCGCACTCGGAACCGTTTCCCTTCGACCCCAGCCTTCGTCGCAAGATTCGCCATCTGCTCAAATGCGGCGATGAACTCCGGGCGGCAGTCGGGATACCCCGAGTAATCGAGCGCATTCACGCCGATGAAGATATCCTGCGCCCCGAGCACCTCGGCCCAACCCAAGGCGACACTCAGAAACACCGTGTTTCGCGCAGGTACGTAGGTGACAGGAATGCCCACGCCAACGCCATCCTTGGGCACGGCAATATCGTCGGTGAGCGCGGATCCCCCGAACGCGGAGAGGTCAAGCCGAACGGCCACATGCCGCACTGCCCCCAGCCGCGACGAAACGACCCGCGCGCGTTCGAGCTCGATTCGGTGACGTTGGCCGTAGTCGAAGGTAAGAGTGTGGCACTCATACCCTTCGGAACGAGCGATTGCTAGGACCGTCGTGGAGTCGAGACCGCCGCTGAGGAGGACGACCGCCTTCATCACTCGGGGATGCGCGATAGCTCGGACTTCAGCACGTTGATCGAATCGATGTTTTCCGGATCGACATCATTCAGCGCCGCCAAGTACAGCGACACGAAGTCACCCATGAGGACCAGCGTGAGCATCCGCGCGAGCAGTGTAGCCCCGAACGCATGCACGCGCATCGTGGGCGCAACATTGTGGATCAGCCGAGCGGTGACGTCGCGCCTCGCCTGCATTTTCGCCGACTCAGAGCCGTCTTCGAGAACCACGGCAAGCCACTGGCCGACGCGCTGCTCGTTCGCCCTAACCCAGCCGAGGATCTCGTTGTGATTCAGCTCGGGGAACGCGTTCGCGAAGGTCATGTTCTTCGCGTTCTCGTTGATCTGCCCTTTCCACCGGTTCGCGACGATCGCCTGCCAACCACCGAGGCCGTAGAGTACGCTCACCGTCCCGTGCATCGCTTCACCCAACTGCTTTGCGTCGTTCTCGGGAAACAGTCGGTCCACACCCCAGCGGCGAACCGCCTCATCGAGGGAAGCCAGCACGCCATCAAAATCCTGCGCGGGAATCAACCCGAGCCTCGCCGAAGCCACCACCAACGGCACGAGCATGAAGCCCAGCGCCGTACGCGGCGGCTGCCCGGCGGGGATTAAGATAAGGTCGTCACCGTTCTCGCGGGCGAGTTCGGCGAGTTTGCCACCGCTCGTGAGGACGATACGGCGGGCTCCCACGCGCACCGCGTCGTGATACGCGCTGATCGTCTCCTCCGTATTGCCGGAGTAGCTGGAGACGAACACGAGCGAACCCTCATCGACCCACTTAGGCAGATGGTAGTCACGATTGACGATGAACGGCACGGTCGCCTGATCGTCAAATAGCGCCTTGACGAAGTCGCCACCCGCGGCGGAACCGCCGAGACCGGTTAGAAGCGCATTTTTGACCGGACCAAGGGGATTCAGCGGCGTCGCTTGGGCGATCTCAAGCGCTTGTCGGCATTGCGCCGGGAACTCCGAGGTGAGGCGCAACATCCCCTTGGGGTCGTTGCGCGTCACGTAGGAAGCGTCGTCGAGGAGGTGGCTCACTCGTCCGCGAAGGGGTCGTATTCGTCGACCGCCGGAGCTGCGCCACCAGTGCTTACCGCGGCCGTTGCCGGAGCGTAGTTACCGCCGCCACCGCCGCCCGCATCGTCGCGCGGACGATCGAGACCCTGAACCGACTCAGCGACGACCTCAATGGTCTCGCGGTTCTGGCCTTCTTTATCCTGCCACTTGCGCCAGTCGAGGCGGCCGTCAATCGCGACGAGCCGGCCCTTGGTCAGGTAGTTCGACACATACTCGGCCTGGTTGCCCCATGCCTTGATGCGGAAGAAGTTGGCGCCCTCGTCCTTGTTGCGCTTGTCGACGGCGAGCGAGAACTCGGCGACCTTGGCCCCAGTGGTCGTGGTGCGGATCTCGGGGTCGCGGGTGAGGCGACCGATCAGGACAACGCGATTAACCATATCCTAGTTTAGTCGTCCAGACGGAAAATTCGGTGACGAATTACATCGTCGTTGATGAGAAGTTGTCGGCGGAGTTCTTGCGGGACCTTGGCCTCGGCTTCAAAGAGGAACTGGACGTAGTTGCCTTCCTTAAAGTCATTGATCTCGTAGGCGAGCTTTCGCTTCTCCCACTTGGCCGCACTCTCGACGGTGCCGCCTTGCTCTTCGATCACGGCCTTGTATCGGTCGGCCAACTTCTGGACATCGGCGTCGCTGAGGTCGGGCCTCACAATCGCCATCGCTTCGTATTTTCGCATGATTAGGTTCAGATTCCTCCCTGTGGGCTGTCTGGCTTGCGCGACACGCGCAAGCAGAGAGGCATGGATGCCAATGAGAGAGGATACCTTGGATTGGCCCGGGTGGGCACGGGTTGACTCCCCTTGGCACGGAGCGTCGGGGTGGGCTCGTCCCCCGACCGACTCCTCTCGGGCTGCTCGGATTGGCTCGGGCTAGCTCGGCTGGCTCGGGTTGGGCACGGTTTGTACGGAGCGTCGGTGGGGGTAGCGATTACCCTGCACCCCTGTGCCATCATTGAGTTCGTCGAGTTATCGACGCTTATGATCGTCTGAGCCGAACAGCTAGTCTCGCCCACCCACGCCGCCACGCGGCGCCTGTTCGCGTTCCTACTTTCGATCCTCATGCTTCAAGCCTTCAACCTATCCTGCATCAAGGACCCGCGCTTGGGTTCCCTCTTCGATCACATCAACATGGCTCTCGCCGAGGGCGAAAAGGTCGCCCTTGTCGGGCGCAACGGAGTCGGCAAGTCCAGCCTGCTGCGCATTCTCGCTGGCATAGAGGCGCCGACCACCGGTCGGGTCGTCCTCGACAAGGGCGCCAAGGTCGCCTACCTGCCGCAGGACTTCGATCACGGGTTTGCCGGCACGCTGATCGAACGGTTCGACGTGCCGACCTACGCTCTCGCTCGAGCGGCCAGTCGAGTTGGACTTGACACCGAGTTGCTTCACGCCCCGTATCTCCAGCTGAGCCTCGGCGAAAAGATGCGCTGCACCATCGCCGGGCTGCTTGCCGCGGAGCCTACGCTCCTCTTGCTCGACGAACCCACGAACCATCTCGATATCGAGGCGAAAGCGTGGCTGGTCGAGTTCCTGCAGGCCTGCCGGGAGTCGGTTTTGCTCGTGTGCCATGATCGCGCGGTCCTGACGCAAGTCCCGGATCGCATCCTCGAGCTCACGGCGAAGGGGCTGGCTTCCTACACCGGCAACTATGCGGCGATGCTCGACGAGAAGCGGACGACCAAGACCCGTCAAGCCCGAGAATGGGAGGAGCACCGCGCCGAGACGAGGCGGCTGAAGAATGTCGCGGAAACGGTAAAGCAGCGCGCGATCAAGACGGGTAAGAAACCGCCTGGCAATGAGTACAGCGCCAATGCCAAGCCCTTCTATGAGGCCAAGAAGGCCCGCGTCGAGAAACAAGCCAAGGCCGTCCTCAAACGGGTTCAGCGCGAGCTCTCGGATGCGCCGGAGAAACCGTTCGAGCATGATGCGCTGAAGGTCGAGTTCCCAACCCTGCCGTTGCGCTCAGCGCAACCGCTGGTTGTTCGCGGCCTAGCCAAGGCTCTCGGCGACCGCATTCTGTTCGATGGGCTCGACCTCACGCTCGAGAGTCGCTCGCGGCTGGCGATCACCGGGCCGAACGGATCGGGGAAGACCACCCTGCTCAAGCTGCTCACGCACGAGTTGGAACCTGATCGAGGTGAGATCGTCTGGTCGCCTGATGCCAAGCTCGCGACGCTGAGCCAAGCCCGCACCGCCCTCGACATGCGGCTATCCGCTAGCGAAGCCGCCGGTGGAGAACCCCAAATGGCCCGGACGGTCTTGGCCTGTCTCGGCATGCGCGGGGAGATTGGCAGCCGTCCGGTAGGCAACCTGTCCGTGGGAGAGCGAACAAAGGTGGAGATCGCCTCGATGATCCTCCGCGGCGCGAATGTGCTGATCCTCGACGAGCCGACGAATCACCTGGATATCCCGTCGCTCGAGGCGCTGGAAGCCGCGCTCGCCGCTTTTGAGGGGGTGGTCATCTTCGTGTCTCACGACGCGGAGTTTGTTTCGCGGTTGGCAACGGAGGAGTTGGCCCTGGGTATCTGAACGGCATTCAAGCGCCTACGCCGGTACGAGCCAACCGGCGACTACGGGAACCGTCCATCCTCGGTTACACTCACCCCGTGATGGACGAGATCACCGCCGAATACCTTGCGCCCGAACTTGAGGCGGAGATCGAACTCCGGGTGATTCCCCGCGTGACCGTCGCCGCGAAGACCGATCTCGGCCGCGTGCGTGAGAACAACGAGGACAAGTACGAGTTCTTCATCACCGAGGATCGCGACCGGCTGGCGCGACGCGGGCTGGTGTTCGTGGTGTGCGACGGTATGGGCGGACACGATGCCGGCCAAATCGCCAGCGAACTCGCCTGCAAGACTTTTCTCGACGTGTATCTCGGACATCCTTCCAGCCTGCCGGATCCCGCGCTGCGCGACGCGGTCAAAGCCGCCAACCGAACTGTGTACGACGTTTCGACGACCGTGCCGGGGCGGCGGGGGATGGGGACTACGCTTAGCGCGCTCTGCCTGATTCAGGACCGCGCCCACATCGCCCAAGTCGGAGACTCGCGGGTGTATCGCCTGCGCGATGGAGTCCTTGCCTGCCTCACCCGCGACCACACTTGGGTCGATGAAGTCGTGACGTCGGGCATGATGAGCCGCGAGGATGCCGAGGTCCATCCCTACCGCCATATGCTGACTCGCGCCATCGGCACCGAGCAAGTCGTGGTCGCCGAGCTCTTCGACTACGACTTGCTTGCCGGTGACACCTACCTGCTCTGCTCCGACGGCCTCACCAACCACCTCGACAAGGTGGGCATCGAGACCATCTTGTGCGATCGAGCTCCTGCCGACGCGGCGTGGGAGTTGGTGAATGCGGCCTTGCGCGATGGCGGATCTGACAACTGCACCGTCGTCGTCGTCCGGGTCGATGCGCTGGAAACGGCATGAAGGTGTGCGAGGTGATCAGCGTCGGCACCGAGCTGCTCATGGGGCAGATCGCCGACACCGACGCCCAAGCGATCGGGCGGCTCCTGCCCGAACTCGGCATCGCCCACTATCATCGCCAGACGGTGGGCGACAACCTCGACCGCTTGGTTGGGGCGTTGCAGCTTGCGCTCAGCCGTTCGGATGTAGTGATCACGATCGGGGGCCTCGGGCCGACAGAAGATGACCTCACCCGCGAGGCGATCGCCGCCGCCCTCGGTGTCTCGCTGGAGACGGACGAGCAGTTCGCCCAGGTTCTGCGTCGGATGTTCGCCACGCGCAACTTGCCGTGGGTCGATTCGCAGTTTCGGCAGGCTCAGCGGCCCGCCGGGGCGAAGTTCCTCGACAATCCGAACGGCTCTGCGCCGGGGTTGTGGTGCCGCCGCGGGAGTCAGGTCATCGTCGCGATGCCCGGACCGCCCGGGGAGTTTATGCCGATGCTGAGTGGTCCCGTCCGCGAGCGGCTGATACGCGAGTTCGGCGGCGCGGAGACGCTCCACTCGCGCATTCTCAGAGTGTGCGGCCTCGGCGAGAGCGTCGTCGAAGACCGCCTTCGCGACCTGCTTTCCTCGACGAACCCGACAATTGCCCCTTATGCGAAGCCAGGCGAGGTTCACCTGCGTCTGACCGCGCGCGGCGATGCTTCCCTCCTCGACCCGCTGGTGGCTGAGGTTCGGCGTCGGCTCGGCGACTCCGTCTTCGGCGAGGGCGACGAAACTTTGGAGTTGGTCGTGCTCGCTCTGACCAGAGAGCGTGGCTGGAAACTGGGTGTCGCCGAGAGCTTGACCGGCGGACTGGTGGGGGCACGACTCACGAGTGTGCCTGGAGCAAGCGACACCTTCGCGGGCGGGATCATCGCCTATACACCATCTCAAAAATCCAGCCTTCTCGGCATTCCGGTAGAGCTCTTGAGAGCCGAGGGCCTCGTTTCCTCCGCCAGCGCCGAAGCGATGGCTCACGGATGCCGCGAGAAGCTCGGCGTCGAAATGGCCATTGCAACCACCGGCAACGCCGGACCGACCGCCGACGTCGATGGCAAGCCGGTTGGCCTCACCTACGTGTCCGTATCCACGCCGCACGGAACCCACGTCGAGGAGTTCAAGTTCCGCGGAACGAGGGACGGAAACAGAACGAGGGCCGCTCAAGCGGCCCTCACATTAGCGTATCGAGTCCTCCGTGGCTAGCGGTGGACTTCGCTGTCGAGTCCTCGGCGCACAACCAAGAACTTGATCCGAGTCGGTTTGAACTGCTGCTGCAGGACTTCGATGGCCTTGTGGACCTTCACGGTACCCCCGCAGTAGAACAGGTCCACCGCCGCGTAGCCGTGCTCGGGCCACGTGTGAATCGTGTAGTGCGATTCCTGGATGATGACCGCTCCGCTGACGCCCCACGGCTTGAACTCGTGGAACGACTGAGCGACGACGGTGGCCTCGCTCTCGACCGCGGCTTCGCGCATCGCGCCACCCACCGTGGATTCGAGGCGAAGCGAGTCCTCGTCACAGCCGTAGAGTTCGACCAGAAGGTGCGAGCCCAATGACGGCTCTTCGCCGTCCTTAATGGGAAGACCTTCCTCGTCGCGACCCAGCCACAGGTTGAACGATGCGGCATCGTCGCAGTGGATGAGGGTCCAGCCGTTGTCGTGAGTGATCACGGGAGGCGCGGCGACGTCGTTCTTTTTGAACCGACGAAGGACGCGAGTGAACCAGGACGTTGTCGTGCCAGCCTTGGAAAGGGCGAGTGCCCCAAATGCCAGACCGCTAACCAAAATCAGAGTGTTTGCCAATCAAGTTAACCTCACAGTTGATCCGTGCGCAGACACAAGATTGCTCTTGCGCGAGAAACCCAAACGATGAGTCTGCTGCAAGATGAGCGGAAGCCAGGGAACGGCCAAGGCACGATGCCTCAGCTGTGAGCCATTCCTCCAGTGTTCTCGTTTGCTTCATTTTGCTACGACAGCAGGTCTCTCCTGAGGCACCCGATGGAGCCTCAGCCGCCTCACGGCAAGCCGTGACGCAATGGGGAAGTGTACCTTGGGCGATACCCCCTGTCAATAGATTGACGCGAACCCAGATAAGTTCCCGCTAAAATGCTCGTGCCCGCTGCGCTCATCCATGGCCACCCTATCCCGCTCCGCCCACCTCGGAACGATCCTCATGATCGTGTCCGCGACCTCGTTCGGCACCATGCCGTACCTGGCCGATCTGTCGCGCAGGGGCGACGTGGGGACGGAGACGCTGCTCTTCGTGCGCTTCGGGCTCTCGGGCCTCATCGTAGGGCTTTTGGCCTTGATCCAGAGGCGTCCTTTCCCTAAAGGGCGGAGCTTCGGCCACTGGATGCTGCTCGGACTGGTGCTGTACACCGCCCAGTCCTACAGCTTCTTTACCGCTCTGCTGCATGCTCCAGGCGCGTTGGTCTCCTTGTTGCTCTACCTGTATCCGGTCATTGTCGCTGGCCTCGCCGTGTGGCTGCTTCACGAGAAAATGACGCGGATCAAGCTCATCGCCCTCGCTTTGGCCATCTTCGGAGCCGCGCTCGCCGTCGGCCCGGTCGCATCAGCCACCCCCAAGGGCGTCGCGTGGGGATTGTCGGCGGCGTTCTTCTACTCGATCTATCTGGTGGCCGGCGCCAAGCTCCTGGAGAACTCCGACGGAGTGGCCTCCTCGGTCGTCATCATGGGTGCGGCGACGCTCGCGTACGGCATCCTGGCGACGGTGCAAGGCTGGCAGTGGCCCCAAAATCCCGAGGGCTGGATCGGCTCCGTCGGTCTGGCGATCAGCTCGGCCATCGCCCTCGCGACCCTGTTTGCGGGCATGGAGGTCATCGGTCCGGTGAGCGCCTCGACGCTCTCCGCAATCGAACCGATCGTGACGGCATCGCTCGGCTTCGTTCTTCTTCACCAGAAGCTCACCGGGCTGCAGATCGTGGGTGGCATGCTGATCTTGATCGCGGCGATCGTTGTGGTCCGGGGTGTCGTCCCCGATGATTCGGGATAAACTCCCTTCATGCTTCCCGTTTGGATAACTTTGGCGACGATGCAAGACGTGACCCTGCACGAAGGCATGACGATCACCTCATCGGTGAAGCTGAAATCCGCTGAGGTGCTCCTCGCGAACGGTGATAACACCGCCCAAACGGCGGCGATCGTCATCAAGGGCGACAACATCACGGTCGACTTCAACGGCTCGGTGTTGCGAGGCACTCCCGCCGACGCCGATCCGGACAAGCGCAACGGCACTGGCGTCCTGATCCAAGGCCGCAACGTGACGATCAAGAACCTGCGGACCCACGGCTACAAGATTGGGGCCGCCGCACGCAACGCATCGGGCCTGAAGGTGCTCGACAGCGATTTCTCCTACAACTGGAAGCAACAGCTGAACTCGACGCTCGATCGCGAAGATTCGAGCGATTGGATGAGCTACCACCAGAACGAGAAGGACGAGTGGCTGCGCTATGGCGCGGGGCTATACCTCTCGGGTTGTGACAACTTTGAGGTGAAGAACGTGCGTATCATCGGCGGCCAAAACGGGCTGCTGATTCACCGAAGCAACCGCGGCCTCATCTGGAACAACAACTTTTCGTTCCTCTCGTCCCTCGGGCTCGGGATGTACCGCTCCAGCGACAACCGCATCATGCACAACAACATCGACTGGTGCGTGCGCGGTTACAGCCACGGCAAGTGGAACCGCGGCCAGGACTCCGCCGGCATCCTCATCTATGAGCAGTCGCACCGCAACGTGTTCGCCTACAACTCGGTGACCCACGGCGGCGACGGCTTCTTCCTGTGGGCCGGCCAGACAACGATGGACAACGGCCAGGGTGGATGCAACGACAACCTGCTCTACGGCAACGACTTCAGCCATGCCCCGACCAACGGCATCGAAGCCACGTTCAGCCGCAACGACTTCATCAACAACTTGTTGTTGGAGAACTGGCACGGCATCTGGGGCGGCTTCTCGTACAACTCGAAGACGATCGCCAACATCTTCGCTTACAACGGCCAGGCCATCGCGTGGGAGCACGGGCAGGACAACGAAGTCACCGCAAACATGTTCTATCGTGACAACGAGGGGATAGCGCTTTGGATGAACCAGAGGCTCGACCCGAACTGGGGATATCCCAAGTTCCGAGATACCAGCAGCCGTAACTGGATCATTCGCGACAACGAGTTCAGCAGCACGACCACCAACTCGATCAACTTGCGGGACACCAAGAACGTCATCCTCGCCCGCAACACGTTCAGCTCGATCGGCAGGATTCTCCAGCAGGCGGGCAGCAACCCCGACCTCGAGTTCCGCGGCAACCTCGTTTGGGCCCTAAAGGAGGAGAAGTACCCGGGTGCGGACAACACGTACGAGTTCAAGCCCGAGCATAAGCCGGAAGTGCCGGTCATGCGCGGGGATGGCAACACGATCGTGGCGACCGAGACCAACGTCAAGGCGTACCTCGATCGGTTCAACCTCATCTGGATGCCTTATCCGAGCGACCCGATGATGACCCGCGGGATGGACCACGATCCTTGGCTCGACAAATACGCAAAGGAGCGCCTGACCCGCGCCCCCAAGCCGCTCGCCGGCGGAAAGCGCCCCTTCATCAAGAAGGGACAGCTACGCGGACGCCGGTTCATCCTCGTCGATGAGTGGGGGCCCTACGACTTCAAGCGCCCTGTGCTCTGGCCGCGCAGCGAACTCGTCGACGGCAAGATGACCTTCGAGTTGCTCGGCCCGAAGGGCATTGCAGCAGTCCGCGAGTCGAAGGGCGTGACCATCGAGGCGGTGTCCACCGACGGGGTGAACTGGACGGTCGGCGGCGGAGCGGCCGCGCAAGTTCCGGTTCCCGGCTACATTCGAGTGAACATGCCGTCGGGATCGACGATGGATCGTGCGCTCGACCTCGAGTATCGCGGCAGCGCGGTGACCGACGTTCGTGGCGTGGTGACGCCAGCTGGCCAGCCGTTCCAATTCGGATGGTCGCAGTTCCTCGCGCCGATTGAATGGGATGTCAAGTGGTACGCCTGGGATCCTGCCTCAGTCGCCAATCCTCAGGGAGCGATGCCTGCCTTCAAGGACGTGGTGAAGGGTGAGCCCCTGGCGACCGCGAAGGTCTCCGAGCTGAACTACGGCTGGGGTGGATCGCCGGCCCAGGGCGTCCCCGCCGACCACTTCTTGACCCTGGCCGAGGGCACGTTCGAAATCACGGAGGGTGAATACACGCTCAACGTGACCACCGACGACGGGTGCCGGGTTTTCGTCGATGACGAGTTGGTGATCAAGGATGCTTGGAAGTACCAGGGGCCGACGCTCTACACTGCCACGCTGAAGTTGGGCGGACGTCATCGCATCCGCGTTGAGCACTACGAGATCAACGGCTATTCGGCGCTGAAGGTCGAGCTTAAGCCGAAACGCTAGCTGAGTCGAAGCACGAATCGGGCCTCGCCGAACGCGAGTTCATCGCCGTCGGCGAGGTCCGCCTCCATCACTCGCTCAAACTGGCCATCGCGCAACACATAAGTTCCGTTCGAAGAGCCCAGGTCTTCGACGCTCCACCCGGCATCGCCTCGGTCAAGCCGGGCATGTCGGCGAGAAACGGTCATCCCCTCGGCCAAATCCGCACAGTTCACATCGACTGGGCCCAACTGGGCATCAAAGCGCCCAACGATGGAGCCGTGCACGATGGGAAACTCGGTCAAGGTCTCAACCCCTGCTTCCTTATAGACCAAGCGGGCAACTGAAGCCTCGGCAGGCTCGGATGCTGCGTCAGCGACTTCTTCGATTTGGGGCTCATCCATCATACGTTGAGTATATCCAGCGGCTCTCGGTTCGGCGACTCGATGACCGCCAGCAGGGCCCCCGAGGAAAACCGTAGCGACACCTGGGACGAGGCGAACTCATTGGAGATGCTGAGTGACCGGTCCAAGCTGAAGTCGACTTCTTGCACGGGCCACCTCACGCCTTCGACCGAGAACGCCTTCGCCACGCCGATCGGCAGGAGAGAGATGCGCTGGCCCGGCACCCCGGGGAGCCGGTGTTCACCCGGTTTGAGAACGAGACCGGCGCCGTCTCTAAGAACAAGCTGAATTCTCAAGGGGCTCCGTGCGCAGGAACTTAATGTGGACAGAACGTGGTCGAGGCGGTCGCCCTCGACCCCGATCAGGGTGATTGCCCGGTGTCCCTGACCCCACACCCAACTCAGCAGCTTGTCACAATCAGTCGTGCTTTCATTCTCAAACTTATAGATATCCGCTCCGCAAGCGAGGGCCTGGGAGGACACGCTGTCGAGATCACCCACGATTGCATGAGGATGGACGCCGTGTCGCATCGCCAAATCGGCGCCCGCATCAGCCGCCACCAATATGTGACTTGAACTAGCCCAAAACTTGAACAAACGGTCATCGACGTCCTGTCCGCCGAGCACGCCGAGAATCCGCTTTTCCACAGTGAAATTAGACGTTTCGAACCTGCGTTCAGACACACTTCTACGTAACGGATACGGCTTTCTGTCATCTAGGCTCGAAGTCAGAAAACCCACGCAAAATCGCGAAAAATCATGATTATAGAGGCTGCATGAAGGATGTGACCGATATTCTCCAGAATGCGTCGATCAGCGGCATTCCTAGGCCCTTGCTTGCCGTCGTAGGGTTGCGTATAATGCTGTTCCCCCGCCCTGAAACTGGGTGATTTACCGGCCACATGGAACAGTACACGCTGGACGACCGACCCGAATGGATTGCCTTAGTCAACGCCTGGGAGACCGTGTTTCGACGCCTCTCCTCGGACCTGCCGCCGGCATGGATCGAGCGCTTCTTCCGCCCCCTTGAGCCTCGCTCACTGGAGGGCGGCGTCGCCACCTTCTCTACGCCCGGCAAGTTCGTGCTCGAGTGGATCCGTGAGCGATATCAGGACACGATCGAGCGCATGCTCTCGGACGAGCTCGGCCAGAAAGTCCAACTCGAACTCGTCAGTACACCACGGCCAAAGGCGAAGACGGCCGACCCCGTCCTGTCCGCCGCAATCGCGCCCTCGGCACCGCTGCCGTCCTGCCAGTTCCGACCGTTCCCCAAGTTCGCCTTTGAGACCTTCGTCGTCGGGCAGAGCAACCGACTCGCCTTCGCCGGAGCACGCGCCGTAGCCTCCGAGCCAGGCGCGAAGTACAACCCGTTGTTCATCTACGGCGGTTCCGGGCTTGGAAAGACTCACCTGCTCCACAGCATCGCCCGTGAGATCCTTGCCCGCGACCCCCACTTCCCGCTCGTCTACGTGAGCGCTCAGCAGTTCGCCGAGGAGTTCATCAACGCCCTACAGGCGAACCGAATCGAGCAGTTCCGCCGAGCCCAGCGCAACGTGGGCGTGTGGCTCGTGGACGACATACAGTTCATCGCTGGCAAGGACAAGACGCAGGAAGAGATCTTCCACACGTTCAACTACCTTCATGCGCTAGGCAAGCAGATCGTGCTGACCTCAGATCGACCTCCGCGCGACATCTACCAGATGGATGAGCGGCTGCGGTCGCGGTTCGAGGCGGGTTTGGTGGCCGACGTCCAGCCGCCCGACACCGAGACGCGCTGCGCGATCATCAAGAGCAAGGCGGAGCAGGAGTTGCTGCCGCTCGACCACGAGGTCGCGATGTATCTCGCCGACAACGTGCCGGGGAATATCCGGGTGCTCGAAGGTGCACTGACCCGGCTGATGGCCGAAGCCAGCATCCAGGGAATTCCGGTCGGCATCGAGCTCGCCTCAAAGCTCGTGGAGGACCACTTTCGCAACGGGACCGGACTGAAGCCCAGCTTCACGCAGATCGTGAGCGCGGTCAGCAAACACTTCAAAATTCCCGTCGAAGAGATTCGCGGAGTGCGGCGGCAGGCCCCGATCGTCCACGCGCGGCACATCGCGGTGTTCCTCACCCGGGAGATCACGGGGGACAGCTGGAAGCACATCGGCACGCTCTTCGGCGACCGCGACCACACCTCGATGATCCACGGCTACCAGAAGATCCACGAGTTGATGTTGCGGGATCGCGAGGTTCGCGGCGACGTAAAGTCGCTCTTGCGCTCCCTCCAGCCAGAGTAAGCTTCGCCCATGAAGCTTGCCGAACTGACGTGGCCCGAAGTTGAGGCGCTCTCGCGTGAGATCGTAGTCTTGATTCCGACCGGGTCGTGTGAGCAGCACGGTCCCCACCTCCCGGTGTTTACCGACTCGATTCTCGCCACGGCGGTCGCCGAGGGGGCCGAGGCGCGGATTCCGGATCGAGTCCTTATGACCCCGACGCTGTGGCTGGGCGCGAGCGGCCACCACCTAGCGTTTGCGGGCACGCTGAGCGCATCGATGGACACCTACATGGGGGCGCTCACCAGCGTGATTTCCTCGCTCCAGCGGCATGGCTTCCGGAAGTTCTTTATCATCAACGGTCACGGCGGCAACAACGAGCCGAATGGCGTCGCGCTGCGCCAGATCAAGGAACAGCTTCCCGCACTGATGATTGGCCATTCGGGCTACTACGGCCCGGTCGCCGAAGAGACCGCTGACGTGCTCGAGGGCCCGTTCAAGGAGATCCGGCACGCCTGCGAAGCCGAGGCGAGCCTCATGATGCACATCCGCCCCGATCTGGTTCGCAAGGACAAGCTTCGCGACGACGGCCTCGCGCCGGAACCCGCGGTTTACGGCATGATCCACCTGTTCGACGAGATGACCGAGGAGGGTTCGTTGGGCTACGCTACGCTCGGTATGCCCGCCAAGGGCAAGGCGATCTTCGACGCCGCCGTGGCCGCGTTGGTGAAGCAGCTGACCGCCCTCCACGAGGGCTACGTGCTGCGCGGCTTTTGACACAGGGTTTGGCCCTACCGGGGTAGAACGAACCCTATGGGGAAACACCTGGCCTGCTTCAAGGCCTACGACGTCCGCGGCATCGTTCCTGACGAGCTCAATAGCGATATCGCCTACCGGATCGGGCGCGCCTACGCGGACGAAACGGGTGCCCACAAGGTTTGCATCGGCTACGACATTCGCCTCTCTGGCCCCGAACTCTACGACGCCCTTGCCCGCGGATTGAACGATGCCGGCGTAGATGTGGTCCACCTCGGGCTGATCGGCACCGAGATGGTGTACTTCGCCACCGCCTTCTATGGCTACGACGGTGGGATCATGATCACCGCCAGCCACAACCCGCCCCAGTACAACGGCATGAAGATGGTGCGGCACGAAAGCCGGCCGATCTCGGGTGACACGGGTCTGCTGGCCATCGAAGAGCTCGCGGCCAAGGGCGAGTTCACTCGAACCGGAGCAGGCACCCGCGAAGACAAGGACGTCTATGGCGACTTCGTCCAGCACCTCCTCGCGATCGTGCCGCCGAGTGATTTGAAGCCCCTGCGCATTCTCGCGGATCCCGGCAACGGCGCGGCGGGCGTAGCCATGGATGCGCTGCTCCCTCACTTGCCCGTCCAGGTCGAGAAGCTCCGTTGGGAGCCCGATGGCCACTTCCCCCACGGCGTTCCCAATCCTATCCTCGAAGAGGCCCGTGCGATGACGGTAGAGGCCCTGGCGACTGGCTCGTACGACTTCGGGGTTGCTTGGGACGGCGATTACGACCGTTGCTTCTTCCTCGATGAGACCGGCCAGTTCATCGAGGGCTACTACATCGTCGGATTGTTGGCGCAGGCGATCCTCAGCAAGGACCCCAGCCAGACCATCATCTACGACCCTCGCCTGATGTGGAACACGCTGGATATCGTCGAACGTCTTGGAGGGCGAGCGGTGGTGTGTAAGAGCGGTCACGCGTTCATCAAGGAAAAGATGCGGGCTGAGGACGCCGTCTATGGCGGCGAGATGAGCGCCCACCACTACTTCAAGGACCACTGGTACTGCGACAGCGGCATGATCCCGTTCCTGCTGATCGCGCGGCTGGTCTCGCAAACGGGTCGTTCGCTGGGCGACTTGGTTGGCGCGATGATCGAGGCGTATCCGTGCTCGGGTGAGGTCAACTCGGTGGTCGAGGATGTGCCCTCGACGCTGGCTCGCGTAGAAGCCGCCTACCCAGGCGTTCCGGTGAACCGGCTGGATGGGATCACCTTGGAGTTCCCGGAGTGGCGATTCAACCTGCGAGGTTCGAACACGGAGCCTGTGATTCGGCTGAACGTCGAAACCCGTGGCGACCGCGCACTGATGCTCGCCAAGACTGAAGAACTGTTGGCTCTGATTCGGGCGTGATCCAACTCCCCCTCTCCGCGGGCGGGGAGGGGGCTGGGGGGTGGGGTAAACCCGAAAACCATGCCCGAGAAAGAACGTGCTCGCAGGCTGAGGAAGGAGATGTCGGTTGCCGAGAGCATCTTCTGGGAGAAGTGCCGCAAGCACAGACTGGGTTTCGAGTTCCGGCGTCAGTATCCCATCAGCGGCTATGTGCTGGACTTCTACTGCAAGGAGGCAATGCTGGCGGTAGAGTTCGACGGCGAGCAGCACGATGCCGAAGGCGATCGAGCCCGCGATGAGGACCTCGCCATGTTCGGCATCGAGACTCTCCGCATTCCCAACCGCGACTTCTTCATGTTGGATGCTGCGCCGGTTATAGACTGGATCGAGTTGGTTGTTAAGAGATGTGAAGAGCGTTCTGGGCGCAGGGTCGATCGTTGACCCCACCCCCCGACCCCCTCCCCGCTTGCGGAGAGGGGGAGTTAGCTACACCTCGATCCGAACCGCCGTCACCTTGTACTCCGGTGCCCCGACGACGGTGTCGCGTTCGTTGCTCGTCACCCGGTTCGTGAACACGTTCGGGTCATGGAACGTCGCGAACAGCTCGCCGGGCCTCATCTTGTCGCTTAGCCGAACCGGAAGCCGCGCACGACCGTAGCGACTCACCAGCTGAACCTGATCGCCGTCGCTGACCTCGAGCCGACGGGCATCCTCATGGGAGAGGGTGAGGTAGTCCGTGGGCATCAGCACCACGTTGCCCGTGCGGCGCGACATCGTGCCCGCATTAAAGTGCTCGAGGGCTCGCCCCGTCGTCAGCAGCAGAGGAAACTCCTCGGAAACCCGCTCCAAAGTCGGCCGGTACTCCATGAGCGAGAACGCGGCCCGATCTCCGATCGGGAAGCTGTTCTGGTGCAGGATCGTTGTGCCGGGGTCGTCCTCGCTCTTGCAGGGCCACTGCAAACCCGCCTCCTCGATGCGGGCGTAGCTGATGCCCGCGCCTGCCTTCCACACCTTGCGGACTTCATCCCAGATCGCTTCCGGGCTTTCGAAGGCGAAGAACTCGCCTTTCCCCATGACCGCGGCGAGTTCGTCGACGATCTGCCAGTCGGGTTTCGAGTTGCCCATCACCGGGATCGCCTGTCGGACGCGCTGAACACGTCGCTCGGAGTTCATGAACGTGCCGTCCTTCTCGTACGCACTGCATGCGGGGAAGAACACGGTGGCGAACTCCCGAGCGGTCTCGGTCAGGAACAGGTCTTGAACGATGAGCAGTTCGACAGTCTTCAGCGCCTTCTCGGTCACGTTCGCGTTGGCGTTCGAAAAGTACACGTCGTAGCCGATGGCCCATAACGCGCGGAGTTCGCCGCGGCCCGCGGCGTCCAACATCTGCATCCACGTGAGACCCTGCTGGCGGGGAACCGGGGCACCCCAGATCGCTTCGACCTCGTCGCCGATCTGAGAGATCGGGGTGTAACCCGCGAGGTTGCTCGGTTCGCAGCCCATGTGGGCCGAGCCCTGAACGTTGTTCTGTCCGCGAAGCGGATTCTCGCCGCTGCCTGGCTTGCCGAGGTTGCCGGTGAGGAGCGCCAAGTTCACCAAGCAGCGCACGCCCTCGGTGCCTTGCGTGTGCTCGGTCATGCCGAGGCCGTGGAAGATCATCGCCGGGCGGGTCGTCGCGTACAGGCGGGCCGCCGCGCGGATGTCGTCAGCGTCAACTCCACAGACTGTGGAAGCGAACTCGGGCGTCCACTCGGCCACCAGTTCACGGAAGCGCTCGAAGTCCGCGGTGCGGCTTTCGACGAACTCGCGATCAATCAGCCCTTCCTCGATGATCACGTGGGCCATCGCGTGAAGGAGCGGGATGTTCGTGCCCGCACGGACCTGCAAGTAAACGTCCGCGTACCTAGCCAGTTCGATGCGCCGCGGGTCGATCACGATGAGCTTCGCGCCCTTCATGACCGCCTGCTTGATACGCGCACCCACGATCGGGTGGTTCTCGGTGGGGTTGGCCCCGCAGACGAGGAAGCCCTTCGCGACTTCGATATCGTTGAATGAGTTGGTGGCAGCGCCGGTGCCGAGCGTCGCCTTAAGAGCCGCCGCCGAGGGCGCATGGCATACGCGGGCACAGCAGTCGACGTTGTTCGAGCCAAGGACCACGCGTGCAAACTTCTGAGCGACGTAGTTCTCCTCGTTGGTCGCCCGCGCAGAACCGAGAACACCCACTGCTTGCGGGCCCGACTCCTCCAAGATCTGTTTCATACGAGTCGAGGTGAACTCGTAGGCCTCGTCCCAAGTCACCTCACGCCACTCGCCATTCTCGCGGATCATCGGTTCGGTGATGCGGTCGGTCGCATGGGCAAAGCGATGTGCGTAGCGCCCCTTGACGCACAAGTGTCCCTTCGCGACAGGCGAATCCGTGACCGGGCGGGCGACGATCACCTGTCCGTCGCGGCTGCCAACTTCCATCTCACATCCGGTTCCGCAGTAGGGGCACGTGGTGCGGGTCCACGAGACAGGCTGGCCGAGATCACGAATCAGCCGATCCGAGATCGCCCCCGAAGGGCACGTGTCCGCGCAAGCGCCGCAGCTCACGCAAGAACTGTCGAGCAAGGCGGTGCCCCGATCCGGGCGGATCTCTGTTTGGTCCCCGCGATTCCACACGCGCCACACGAACTGGCCCTGCAGCTCGTCGCAGATGCGAACGCACCGGAAACACTCGACGCATCGATCCATATCCACCCGCAGATAGGGGTGGTTCGTATCTTTGAATCGGTCGCGTAGCGAGCCGGAAGCGACGAGGCCGTACTGCTCGAGATACCGGTCGAACTGCGTCACCGGCGTTCCTTCTTGCCTCGGAGGAACCGATTGGGCGAGAAGCTGCAGGTTCGTCCGGCGAGAGGCTTCGACGGCCTCAGAGTGAGTGACGACGCGCATGCCCGCTTCGAGCGGCGTCGTGCAGGAGGCGACCATCCGACCCCGTTCCTCGAGCTCGACCACGCACAGACGGCAACCGCCAATCGGCTTGATGCGGTCGTCATGGCACAAGGTCGGCACTTCGATCCCGACTTGCCGCAGAGCCTGCAGCACGCTGATTCCCGGCTCAAACTCGTGCTCGGTGCCGTTGATGGTTACGCGAAGCATGAACTCAACTCCTCGCCGTACTTGGCGAACATACTGTTGGCGAACACCGCAAGCCCGGAGCCGTGGCCGCAGAGGCTTGTTTGGATCAGGGTGTCCAGCAATGCGCGGACTTCGGCGGTCTCTGCCGCGTCCAGCCGCTCGCCGTTTGCCGCCTTTCTGAACAGACTCTCCAAGCGTCGACTCCCCAACCGGCACGGCGTGCACTTCCCGCACGACTCGATCGCACCAAACGTAAACACGTGGGCGAGGAGCTCAGCCATGTTGGTGTTTTGGTCAAACGCGACCATGCCGCCGTGGCCCACGCTCCCGCCCACCGCCTGCAGCTCTTCAAACCCGAGCGGGGTGTCGAACTCGCGGGGATGGATCAGTCCGGCGAGCGGACCGCCGATGATGATCGCCTTCGGCGCGGTCGTCCGCAACCCTCCGCCGATGTCTTCGATGATCGTGCGCAAAGGCACGCCGAACTCGACTTCGTAGAGTCCTGGTCGATTGAAGAGCGAACTCATCGAGATCGCCTTCGTGCCGCGGCTCTTCGAGAATCCTCGGGCGGCATACGCTGCGCCGCCATACCGGATGATCCACGGCACGCTCGCCAGCGTCTCGACGTTGTTCACCAGGGTCGGCTTGCCGAAAAGACCCTCCGCCGTCGGGAAGGGCGGTCTGGCTCGGACCTCGGGGCGGCGGTGCTCGATCGAGTTCAGTAGCGAAGTCTCCTCGCCGCACACGTAGCTGCCTTGGCCGATGACGATCTCAAGATCGAAGTGGGTACCCAGGATGCCCGCCGCGCGGGCCTCGTCGAGCGCAACCAGCAACGAGTCGTACGCCGCCGGGTACTCCTTGCGGAGATAGATGTAGCCGTGCAGAGCTCCAATCGCGTGGGCAGAAATCGCCATCGCCTCGATGAGCCGGTGCGGCGTTCGCTCCATGATGAAGCGGTCGATGTAGGAGCCGTGGTCGCCTTCGTCGGCATTGGCGACGACATACTTCGTCTCGCCGGGCGCATCGTAGACGGCACGCCACTTCTTCCCGGCGGGGAATCCTGCACCCCCACGACCGCGCAACTGGGAGACTTCGACTTCACGGACGACAGCATCGGGTGGCCCGGCGAGCGCTCGGTCGAGCCCGGAATAGCCGCCCCGCGAGCGGTAGTCCGCCAACGAACGCATCGAGTTGTCCGCTACCCCATCGAGGATGATGGGATCGGAACAATGCGCCTCGACGATCGGCTCTTGAGGCGTTTCGGTGCTCGCCGGGGCCGCGTAGCACTTACCCAGACAGTAGACCGGGGGCCATTGGGCCAGAGCGGCCGACCATCCCGCGCGATCCTGGGCCTGGGCGGCAAAGCAAGCCAAACCTCGACACCGGCGGTGGGTCATCTCGACGTCGGCTAGATGATAGAACGAATCAACTTCGGGACCGGTGGTGGGCGGTTTCATGAGAGGAGCCCGTGTCTCTATCCTACACCCAAACCGCTGGCTCAGGTACACCCAATCCGTGAGTTCCCTCTTCTCTCCGCTAACGCTTCGTGGCGTGACCTTCCGCAACCGCATCGGTGTCTCGCCGATGTGCATGTACTCGGCCACCGACGGGATTCCCAATGCTTGGCATATGGTCCACCTCGGCAGCCGGGCCGTAGGCGGCGCGGGGATGGTGATGGCGGAGATGACTGGCGTGGTCCCTGAAGCCCGGATCACCCCGGGCTGCTGCGGCTTGTGGAAGGACTCACAAATCGAGGCTTGGCGTCCGATCGCCAACTTCATCGAGGCGCAAGGCGCGGTGCCTGCCATCCAACTCGCTCATGCCGGGCGTAAATCGGGCTATTGCATCCCGTTCGAGGGCACCGGTCCTTTGCCCGACGATCAGCCTTGGGATCGCATTGCACCCTCGGCAGTGAAGTTCTCCGAGACTTCGCCGATGCCCCGCGAGATGAACGCCTACGACGTGGGAGCGATGGTGCGGGCCTTCCGCGATGCGGCCGGTCGCGCCCTCGCCGCCGGGTTCCGAGTGGTGGAGATTCACGGCGCGCATGGCTACCTCGTCCACCAGTTTCTATCGCCGATTTCGAACCAGCGGACTGACGAGTACGGCGGCTCGTTCGAGAACCGCATCCGATTCTGCGTGGAGATTGCGGATGCGATCCGCACCGTCTGGCCCGAGCGGCTGCCGCTTCTTCTACGCATTTCCGCTACCGACTGGGTCGATGGCGGATGGACGGCTGACGAGACGGTCGAGCTTGCGCGAATCCTTCATAACCACGGGGTGGACATGGTCGACTGCTCGTCGGGCGGAGCGACTCCCGATGCGCAGATTCCCGCCGAGCCCGGTTTCCAGGTTCAGTTCGCCGAGCGGGTGCGCCAAGAGGCGGGCATGCCGTCGGCGGCGGTGGGCCTGATCACCGAACCCGCGCAGGCCGAGGCGATCATCGCCGAAGGGCGCGCCGACATGGTGTTGCTGGCTCGCGAGTATCTGCGCGATCCGCACTGGCCGCTACGAGCGGCGAAAGAGTTGGGGGCGGAGATCACGCCGCCTCGCCAGTACGGCCGTGCGTGGTGAGAGGCTGGTCAATACTGCATCATCAGCAATCCCAGCAGCATGACCCCGAAGTAGGTCGCCAGCGTGGCGGCACCGGGGTAGTCCTTCGCCATCCGCTGCCCGAAGAACAACATGAGCAGGGCGAGGCCGCTGAGGCCAAGCCCGACGACCGCCGTCTCGGGCCCGCGCCGTAGCACCAGCATAACCGCCCCGACCGCGCACACCGCCCCGGCGGCGAGTTCGACCATGGTGATGAACGTCAGCATGAACGGAACCATTTTCGCGAGCGGCGAGTTCGCGAAGTGGCCGGTCAGCCACTCGAGATTGCCCTTGCGGTCGCTGACCTTATCGAAGCCCGACTGCAAGAACAGCACGGCGAAGAAGCCTGAGGCCAAGATCTGAGCGATGAATGCCGGTTCCACATCGGTAACGACGTGGCGAACCCAGTAAACTCAGCGCATGCGCACCCGAAGTTGGTTGATGGTGGGGCTGGTGTCCGTGGCGATGCTGGCACTGGCGCAAGGCGTGACGCTCAAGCGCACGCCGAAAGTCGACGAGGTGCAGAAGTTCAAGCTTCGCATGGAGTTCGGCATTTTTGGCGATACCGCTGTGTACACATCGGTGCTTACCCAGAAGGTGACCGAGGTCAAGCCCGACGGCAACTATGCGGTCGAGGCCACCCAGAGCGACTACAAGGTCGAGTTGTTTGGAGACGAGGGCGTCGTTCGGGATGAGGATCTCCCCAAGCAGTCGATCACCTACACCCCTTCGGGCGATGTCGTGGCGGTCCAGGGGGGCCTCGTCAATGAGTCGGTCTACCGGCTCGCCAATCTGATGGCGGTTCGCCTGCCCAAGGTCGCGGTCAGCAAGGGCGACAAGTGGGAGTGCGTCGTTCCGAAGAACGTGGACACCGGGGTCTTCGAGGCGAAGGCAACCTACACCTACGACGACGACGAGAAGATCGGCGAGTTCGACACCATTCGCGCCGAGTTTGAATACGCCGAAGTTGCCGGCGACCCCGCCCGCGGCCAAGGCAAGGTCTGGCTGAACAAGCGGGACGGGAGCGTCGTGAAGTTGGAAACCAACTGGACCTCCGCGCCGATCCCCGGTGCGCCGACACCTTTGACCGGAGCGGTTATTCTGGAGCGTATCCCCTAGCATCGTATGCCGATCTTTGAGTTTCGCTGCAATGGCTGCTCTCGGAAGTTCGCCACGCTCGTGGGCATGACCGCCGACGGCAGCGACATTGTGTGCCCCCACTGCGGAGCGCAAGAGGCGACCAAGCTGATCAGCCGTTTCCGTCAAGGTCGTACGGAGGAAGACCGCTTGGATGACCTCGCCGACCGCTTGGAGCAGTACGGCGAGCCGGAGAGCCCGACGAAGATGCGGGAAATGATGCGGGAGATGGGCAAGGCGGTGGATGAAGACATGTCCGACGATATGGAGGAGATGTTCGAGGCGGACATCGCGGGCGAGTTAGACGACGAGTTGTAGGTACGCTTCTTTCGATACGCGCCCCGGTTCGGTTGCGAAAACCCTTCGCGAGGGCACAACCCATCCCTCGCCCACAACGGAAAGCAGCAAGCCATGGAGAAACCCCGTTGAAGCCCAAAACCTTGGGGCAGATCGTCGTGATCTGCGGCTCCATGTTTGCCGGAAAGTCCGAAGAGCTCATCCGTCGAGCGCGGCGCGCGCTTTACGCGAAGAAGCGGGTTCAGGTATTCAAGCCGTCCATCGACGACCGCTACGACGAGGCGATGGTCGTCACCCACATGGGGGTCAAGCACGAGGCCGTGCCGGTCTCGACGGTCGATGAACTTCGCCGCAAGATCGAACCTGACACACAGGTCGTTCTGATCGAGGAAGTCCAGTTCTTCGATCCGTCGATTGTCCCGCTCGTCGTCGAACTCGCCGACACCGGGCGCGAGGTCATCGTGGCCGGATTGGATCAAGACTTTCGCCGCGAGCCGTTCGGGCCGATGGCGACGCTCCTCGCGATCGCCGACGAGGTGGTCAAGCTTCGCGCGATCTGCATGAAGTGCGGCGCACCCGCCTCCCACACCTACCGCACGATCGACGGGCGCCCGGCACACCGTGACGACCCGATCATTCTGATCGGCGCGACCGAGGCGTACGAAGCTCGGTGCCGCAACTGCTTCGAGATTCGCACTCGCAAGAAGCGAGGCGCGGGCTAGTGAAATGCTGATCCTCGGCGTCGATCCCGGACTGGAGCGCGTGGGATTTGGACTCGTGCGCCGCGAGGGCTCAAAGCTACAGGCGGTCGAGTACGGCCTCATCGAGACGCCGCGCATCGAGATCGCCGACCGGCTGACGCTTTTGCACGACCAGATGCGGGAGTTGATCGAGCGAACTCAGCCTGACTCGCTCGCCATCGAGCGGCTCGTGTTCGCCGCGAACCGGACCACCGCGTTCGATGTCGCCAAGGCCATCGGGGTGATCCTGCTCGCCGGGGCTTCTCTTGGCAAGCCCTGGACTGAGTACGCGCCACCGGAGATCAAGCAGGCGGTGGTCGGTCAAGGCAACGCCGACAAGAAGCAGGTTCAGTTCATGGTCACCAAGCTGCTTAGCTTGGCGCAGGCTCCCAAGCCGGATGATGTCTCCGATGCGCTGGCGATCGCGATTTGCCACGCTTTCCGCTCGCGGACCGCGTTACGATAGCCGGGTCGGCAATACGCGAATCCGTCGGTTGGGCTCCTCGCCCACCGCTTCGCTTGCGAGTCTCCGGGCTTCCGTCACCTGATGCTGCAGCTTTCGAATCGGCGCTGGCTGGGGCGTCAGCTCAAACGGCTTCCCGGTTTGTAGTACCGTCTCCACCGCTTTCAGCACTTCTTCCATCGCCTCCGACTCGGAGTCCGGACCTTCGCCCGCTCGGCGGAGGATCTCGTCCAGCGCTCCCGAAATCTGCGAGAACGTGTTCGACTTCACGACCACCGCAGGGATGGGCTTACCGGCCGCTTCCTGCAGCTTCTTGGGGCGATTCTGGTAGGTCGAGCGGATCGCCATGATCGCGTCGGCCTGGGTGATGTCT
The DNA here is from genome assembly GCA_020850325.1 of Methanoregulaceae archaeon. Taxonomy (GTDB): domain Bacteria; phylum Armatimonadota; class Fimbriimonadia; order Fimbriimonadales; family Fimbriimonadaceae; genus JANJUB01. The sequence goes on along the minus strand of JADZEW010000016.1, from coordinate 62,897 downwards.
GTGCAGACAAACGCCGGTGCGCGCTTCTCGCGGATCGCCCGCTCGAGGCGTGTTCGGGCGATGCCGAACGGATAGATGCGGACCAGCCCACCTTGCTTGGCCGCGGATTCGACGGGTGGTGCCTCAGGCTCGGGCTCAGGGCGGCGGGCCAGCGCCGGGAAGCGCTCGTTGAAACTCGGTTCCTTGACGTCCTTGCTCTCGGCTTGCTGAACGACCTCGTACTCGCCATGGATCGTTCGCACGCGAATCTCCGGCTTGGGCGGAATGCCCCGCAAAATCAGATCGACCGTCTTCTGTACGTTCGCGTGCACCGCGAGGCGCTCGTAGTCCAGCAGTTCTATAACGACGTCGAAGGTCGGCGGAGCTTTGCGCTCGAGAACGGTCTTCTGCGTTCCACGGCGGCGGGCCTCGTCGTCGGACAGGGTCACCGCCTGGATGCCGCCGATCAGGTCGGCCAGCGAGGGGTTGAGCATGAGGTTCTCAAGGGTCTGGCCGTGAGCGGTGCCCACCAACTGAACGCCGCGCTCAGCGATTGTCCGCGCCGCCATCGCCTCGGATTCGTTGCCGATCTCGTCGATCACGATGACTTCCGGCATGTGGTTCTCCACCGCCTCGATCATCACCTGGTGCTGGAGCGGAGCAGACGGCACCTGCATCCGCCGGGCCGATCCGATCCCGGGATGCGGAATGTCGCCATCGCCCGCGATTTCGTTCGACGTATCGACGATTACCACGCGCTTGCCGACTTCGTCGGCGAGCACCCGCGCCACCTCGCGGAGCTTGGTGGTCTTGCCCACGCCTGGACGTCCGAGCAATAGGATCGACTGTCCCGCCCGCACGATGTCGTCGATGATATCGATGGTGCCTTCGACGGCGCGGCCCACGCGGCACGTGAGACCGATGACCTTGTTGTGCCGGTTGCGCATGCACGAGATGCGGTGCAGGGTTCGCTCGATACCAGCGCGGTTATCGGAACCGAAGTCGCCGATTTGCCTAATCACGAACTCAATGTCGTGTTCGGTCACGATGACATCGTCCATCCGCTCCGTCCGATCGCGATAGCGGGCTTCCGCGGGACGGCCGTAGTCGAGAACAACTTCAATCAGGCCCTCGTAGCCAGCGTCTCGCTCGATTCGCTCGCGGACAACCGCGGGCAGCACGTCGAAAAACTGCTTCAAGCCGTCGTGGTTCAGGTTGGTTTCGCTCAAGGTTCTAGCGGGGACGCTCCCCTAGTCAGTTTGACGTCCGAGGGCCCCCGATGGGTGTATTAAGAGTCGGGATTCTATCCGCCAAGTGCGGCTTTGGCCTCTTCGAGGCTGATCTTGCCATCACCGTTCGCGTCGCCACTTCGCAATCGCGCCCACGAGTTGCCGGCTTCCTCGGCGGTCAAAAAGCCGTCGCCATTGCGGTCCATCGCGCGGAACATGGCTTCGATCAAGTTGCTTCCGCCGAAGATTTGAGGGCGGAGACCGGGGTCGCTCGACCCTGGCTTAAGCCCGGGAATGTAGTACTCCACGTAGCCCAGATGCATCTCGTCGTAGGTCTGCAGCCCCCAACGCACCCGCTTGGTCGGGTCGGGGTTGGCGGGATTATCCTTGCTGTTGTCGTACCAGGCGGTGTATTCGAGCTGGCTTCCCTTCTTCACGAGGAGCGGCTCGCGATACTCGTAGGGCAGCTGCCAGTTGAAATCGTATCGGGGGACTTCGAGCAGGCGTCTCCGCGAGCCGTCGGGATTGATAAGTTCATAGCGAGCCGCCTTTCCGCGCACGTGCATGTGGGGGATCATCGACAGCACCCGAACGTCATACGGCACGTTCACCTTGCCGGTGTGGGGGTGATTCGGCGCACCTGGAGGGATGTTCAAGCCGAGGTTGGCGATACCGACCGTGCGCACCTCATGCTCGACCGGCTTTTTCGCGAACACCAGTCCGAGCTTGGTTTGGTCATTGGTAGCGGTACCGTTCGGCGTGTAGTGCAACTGGAACTTCAGCCTCGAACCGGCGGGAACCCGCTTCGCCATGCCGTCCGGATATCGAATCGCGTTCGTGCCCGGCACGTACGCGGCAAAGAAGCCCTCGATTTCCTCGCCGACTCCGCCGCTGAACAGGCTGCGGCGGCCACCGGGAGGATAGACGAATATCAAGACGTGGTGGACCACCTGGCGGGCGGTCGGGATGACCTCCATCGCCTCGATCCACTTCTCTTCGGTGAACTGAGTCTCGATAAAGACTTCCTGATACGGCATGATGCCGGTCGCCTTGATATCGATCGGCTTCGGTAGCTGGAAGGTCGCGTCGGGCTTGCCGATCGTCCACTCGCCGGTCGTATAGGTTCGCGGCTTGGGAGCGTCGCGCTCGTCGCCCTTGGGTGCGCCGCTATCGATCCAGGCGTAAAGGTCAGTCTTATCCTGGGCGGAAAGCGCGCGGTTGTTCTTCCATGGCCCTTGCTTGGGATCGTCTTCAGCAAACCAAGGCGGCATGATGCCTCGGTCGACGACGTACTTGATCATCGGCGCCCGGTCCTTGACATCTTGGTAGGTCAGCAGCGAGAACGGGGCCACCCCGCCCGGGCGGTGGCACTCGCCACAGTTGTCCTGCATGATTGTGGCGATTCGGTTGAAGTAGGTGGCCGCGGCCTTCTTTGGAGCCGGAAGCTCCAGCATACAGCCGGGAGACCACGTCGCTGCGGGGTTGGGCCCTTCACCCTTGAGCACCGCGTCGATTGCTTTGGACAGATACTGCTCGCGAGGCTGGGCGAGGGCGTAGCCAATCCCGTACTGATCATCGACCGCGCCGCGGTAAACGAGGCGACGCGCGCTATCGAGGACGAACGCTTCGGTCGTCGTCTTTGCGCCCAACGTCCTGGCGACTTCGGGGTCATTCACATAGGGGCCGACCAGCTTCAGGCGCGCTCGGTCAGCCTTCTGATCAGCGACAGACTCTGAGGTCGTAGGGTTGACGAACACGAACTGCACGCCTTTGGGCCGGTAGGCGGACTCGAGCATTGCCAAGGTCGGGCCGTATTTCTTCGTGAGCGGGCACGTCGTACTCGTGAGAATGACAACCGTCGTCTTGGCGCCTCCCAACTGATGCGACTTGCCATCGAGATCGCGGAGCGACAAGCTGGGGACTACGCTGCCGACCCCCACCGACGCAGGATCGATCCGGTGCGCACGGGAGTCGTCGGTAGCCGAAAGCAAGAGGAGTGCAATGAGTGCCGTCATGGGTCGTTGTTACCGCTTAGTCAGATGCGTGGCCAGCCACTCGATGCCCTGCTCCATCGTCTCCCGAACCTTGGGGTTGGTCATGGGCACGTTGTGCTGGACATCCTTGAGATACACCGCCTGAACCGGGACGGCGACCTCCTTCAGCTTCGCCTCGAGGTATCGGCTCTGGTTTGGATTCACCAGCGGATCGGCGAGCCCTTGATAGATGAACATCGGAGCCGAGTTCTTGTCGATGAAGTTGATCGGACTCGCGTCGCGAATCTCCTCGGCAGCCTGGGCTTTCGGCTTGCCCAAGACCAGTTGGAACATCATATCGAGATTCGCCGGAAAGTCGCGCGACATGTCGGTGGGGCCGAAGAGGTTGAGAACCGCATGGACCCGGCTCGATTGATCGGCAAAGTGAGTCGGCTTCTTGTCTCGAGTCTCGCGCGATCCGAGGAAGATCGCCAGGTGTCCGCCCGCACTTGCTCCGGCCGCACCCAGGCGGTTGGGGTCAAAGCCGAGCTTTCCTGCGTTCGCGCGCAGGTAGCGAGTTGCGGTCTGGACGTCGTCGAGCATCGCCGGCCATACCGACTTGGGGGCCAGCCGATATTGCACGGAAGCCGCCAGCATGCCCCGCTTTGCAAGCTGAATCGAAAGGTCTTTCATTTGCTTGCGGTCGCCTGACATCCAGGCGCCACCGTGAATGACCACCACCGCGGCGTTAGTCTTTGGCGCGTCAGACGGCGGGTGGTAGAGGTCGAGCTTCAGCTCGGTCCCCGCCACCGTGGCATAGGTGACATCCGCCTCGACGCGAGGCTCATTCAGTAGCAGCAGTACGAGAGCGGACAGCATAAGGATTTATTCTACGCGAACTGAAACTCGGGTGCGCCGAAAATGAGTCGACAGACTCGGCTTGCGACGACATTCGCGTTGCGCGGGGTGATCGAGCCCTCCGCGGCCTCGGTGGCCGCCTTATCGAGCGTGGCGCGCTTTGCGGCGGGCAGATCGGCATCGAAGATCGACAGCAGCTGACCGACGAACGCGCTAGGCGAGGCCTCCACCGTCATTAGTTGGCCCAGCGGGATGTTGATCTGGGCGCGCCGCGTCCCTGCTTGAACCTGGCCAAAGAGGCGGTCTGACCACGCGATGCGCTCGACCATGGTCGCCGAGGTGATCCACGCCGGCCCCCACTCCCAGCCCGCGACGTCCGGCGGGAACATGAGGTCCATCCCCATGGCCTTCGACGCCTGCTGGGCCGCGCCGAGCGTAACTCGCATGATCTGAACGGCGCGGGCCTCTTGCCGCTCCAGGGTCGCTTCAATGAAGCCGCCGACACCGAGTTGACGCATCGTCACCACGGTGATATCGATCGGCGTTTTGACAACCTTGCGATATGCCTTGGGTGAAAAGAACTCGGGCGACTCCATGATCGCCCGCAACGTCGGGCCAATCATCATCCCATTGCGAACGAAGGCGGTCGCGATCCGCTCGACGACCGCGGGCTCGGGGTTCGGATACACGAAGAACTCCCACAGCTTCTTCGCCAAGTGCCGAGCGGTCTGGGGATGGCTGGCGAGCATCTCCAGCACCTGCTCGCCTGTGAAGCTGCCCGTCTTGCCCAGGATCGTCTTCTCGGTGTCGTCGAAGTTGCGGCGATTGAAGACGTAATCCGCGCCGCGGAAGTCGATCTCGCCCTCGGCGTCGGGTCGGCGGGGCCGTCGGCGGAAGGTCCAACCGGTGAAAGCGCGTGCCGCTTCCTGGACATCTTTCTCGGTGTAGTGGCCGATGCCCAAGGTGAACAGCTCCATCACCTCGCGGGCGAAGTTCTCGTTGGGCTTGCCGCGCACGTTTTCCTGGTTGTCCAGCCAGAAGAGCATCGCCGGATCCTTGCTGGCATTGGTGAGAAGCTCGAGAAAGTTGCCCAGTGCGCCCTGGCGCAACGTGTCGACGTGGTGATACATGTTGGGCGGCTGATTCACTTTGGCCGCGCTGGTGGCGAAGTGATCGTGCCAGAACAAGGTCATCTTCTCGACCAACGGTCGACGGGTCATGACCATCCGCAACACCCAGTGGCCCTGAACGGCGGGCATCTGTACGGTGTTGTTGTTGTTCTTGAAGTCGGTAATCGGAGGGATCGGTGCCTCGTCGATCTTGTCGGGATTCAGCAGGATATCGATCGCTCCCTTGACGCCGTCCTTCGCGTAGAAGTCGAGCTCCGCCTCGCTGGCTCCGAATCCGAAGCGCCGCAAGAGATGCGCTACCTTGTCTCGATCGGTCTGAAACCCCATCACACCTGTGTAGACGCGCGAACTCGACCGCAGTTCAGCAATCAAGCGGCTTGCGGCATCGCTATGCCCTTCATCTTCCGGGCGCGAAGCGCATCCACGCACGCCGCATCCAATCCGGTCCCGGCCTCACGATCCATGATGGCGAACACCTCCGGGAGCGGGAGGGCTTCGCGGTAGGGCCGTTCCGCGCTGAGCGCGTCGAACACGTCGGCCACCGCGAGGATCCGCATGTCCAGGTCGAGTTCACTGGCCGTCAATCCGCGCCAATAGCCGCTGCCATCGAGTCGCTCGTGGTGGGCGGCGGCGATGTCGGCGACGCGGTCGAATGCCCGAATCGGCTTGAGAATCTCAAAGCTATGGCGAGGGTGCTGCTGAACGCGATCGAACTCCCCAGCGTCGAGTCGGCCCGGCTTCTCCAGGATCGAGTTCGGAACCCCCAGTTTGCCGATATCATGTAGCAGTGCCGCCCGCCGGAGGGTCCGCAGGCGCTCGTGATCGAACTCGAACAGCATGCCAAGCTCGACCGCAACATCGGTCACGCGCGATGAATGGGCGGCAGTGAAACTCGACTTGGCATCGACGATCATGGCGAAGGCGACGCAGATCTGATCAATGTCCGTCTCATCGGCCACGGCCGATGCGGCCCCGATCGGCAGGTGCTGAAGCGACTCCTCCGCATGAGCGCGGAGAAGCTCCCAGAACCCTCGATCGCCAGCCAAAGACCGAGCCGCATTCGCGGTTTCCGGGTCAAACCAGGTGCCCTCGCGCCGGTCGAGCATGTCCATGGCCGCGGTCAGCCCGAAGGTGGTGAAGAACACTTCGAGGGTCTGCGCTAGGCCGAGGATTCGAGCAAGAAGCGGAATCTCACTGCCGCGCAAGTGGCGAGGAGAGCCTCGACCATCCCAGTGCTCGTCGAGGTGTTCCACCGCCTGGGCTACGGCCTCCTCGAACCGGAGCTTCCTCGCGATGGCCGCGCCCTGAGTACACCTCGCAAGGGTCACCTCATCCATCACTTTGGCGGGTGGCCCTAAGTTGCCAAGCATCCGTCGAAGCTTCGAGACAACTCCGTTGCCTCTTTCGGTCGCGCCGATCGCGTACTTGATGGACTCCAGGGGGCTCGACCAATCGACGGTCTTGACGCCCTGCTTGACCAGCATCTCGTCTCCACCGAAGATCTTGTGGATTCGGGCGGAGTTGCTCGAACAGCCCGAGTCTTTGAGCAATGCCGCAAAGTAGAGGCTATCGCGGTCTTGATCCGACAACGCCATTTCTTCGGCAATCCGCGAGGCCAGCAGACACGTGCGAACCGCATGCCCCTCGGGCTGACCTTCGACCAGATCGAGCGCATGGCTCAGTGCGGCGAGAATCTCAGCTTTGGTCGCACGCTCCATCTAGAGAGGATTGTCGGAGCTCCAGCCTGTGCTCCCCACCTCAAACTAGCCTTCTTGGGTTGGGAAGAGCGATCTCGTCGTCGGATGCGCCATGAGGTAACTCTGCACCGAGAACGTCCGCTTGCCGGGCGTCCGCCGCTCGTAGTGCCCATCCGCATGCAGCACCCACGCGTTCGTGTTGTCCTCGAGGTACTTCGCGAGAAGTTCGTCGCGGAGATAGGCGATCTGCTCGGGTCTCCTTACCGGCGCGAGGACTTCGATCCGACGGTCGAGATTGCGCCGCATCAGATCCGCGCTACCGAGCCACACCTCCGGACTACCTCCGTTCTCGAAGTAGAGCAACCGGCTGTGCTCAAGGAACCGACCCACGACCGACACCACGTGGACTCCCGCGCGAGGGCGCAGGCAGCAGATCCCGCGCACGATCAGATCAACTTTGACGCCCGCCTCGGCGGCTTCGTTCAGCGCATCGACCAACTCGGGATCGACGAGCGAGTTGAGCTTGAACATGATCCGCGCCGGCGCTCCGCGCCGGGCGATCGTGGTTTCCCGCCGGATGCGTTCCAACACCCCCGTACGCAGGTTGATCGGAGCGACCATGAGCCGTCTATACACCCGCTGCTTTGAGAACCCGGTGAGGTAGTTGAACAGCTCGGCAACGTCTTGCGTGATCTCCGGATCGGCGGTAAAGAGGCCGAGGTCGGTGTACAGCCGCGCCGTCGTTGGGTTATAGTTGCCGGTGCCAATGTGGGCGTAGGTGGCGATGCCCTCTTCCTCGCGCCGTACCACCAAGCACAGCTTGCAGTGGGTCTTCAGCTCGGGGAAGCCATAGGTGACGTGGACACCGGCGCGCTCCAGGGCGCGAGCCCACACGAGGTTGTTGCTCTCGTCGAACCGGGCTTTGAGTTCGACCAAGACCGCAACTTGCTTGCCTGACTCGGCCGCCTTCAGGAGCGACTCGACAATCGGCGACTCGCGACCTACTCGGTACAGCGTCTGCTTGATGCCAATCACGCGAGGATCCTGGGCGGCGGAGTTGACAAACTCCTCCACGGTGCGGAAGCTGTCAAAGGGATGGTGGACGATCACATCCGCTTCCTTGATCGTGCCGAATAGCGTGCGGTGGCTGGATAGGTTCTCGGCGAGGAATGGATGGTGAGGACGGTAGCGCAGCGAGGGCTTGTCGATCGCGGCAATCTGCCAGAACACATCGAAACCTAGAATGCCCTGCACCTGGAACGTATCGCTCTCCTCCAGGTTGAGCAAGTGCATCAGTTTCCGGCGGACTTCCTCGGGCATCCCTTCATCGACTTCGAGCAGCACGGGGTCGCCGAATCGCCGCAGCCGTATCGTCTGCTCGATCGATTCAATCAAGTCTCCGGCTTCCAACTCTCTGATTTCGATGTCCGCATCGCGGATGACCCGGAACATATGAGCGGAAACGATGCTCACTCCCGGGAAAAGTTGCGCAAGGTTGTGGCGGATCACGTCTTCGAGGAGCACGTATTCGTGGCGACGCTTGGAAACACGGATCGCGCGAGGGGTGACGTCAGGGATCTTCACCCGGGCAAGACGGCTACCGCCCGTCTCGTCGCCGAGCACAACCACGAGGTTCAGCGATCGATTTGAGATGAACGGGACGGATGGTGCCGGATCGAGAATCAGCGGCGTACACACCGGGAAGATCTCTTGTCGGAACAAGAGGTCCAAATCGGTCCGCTTCGCTTCGGGTAGGTCCCGATAAGCGATGATGCTGACCCCTTGCTCCTTCAGCAGCGGACGAAGCTCATCTTCCCAAAGCGCGGCCGCGGCTTGTCGCAGCGGATAAGCCTCGTTCGAGATGAGTTCGAGCTGCTCGTTCGGGCTGAGCCCGTCGGCGGACGGCTCAACGACTCCGCTCTCGTACTGCTCGATAAGGCCCGAGACGCGGACCATGTAGAACTCGTCGAGGTTCGACTCGAAGATCGCGAGGAACTTGAGGCGCTCGAGCAGAGGGTTGTCGGGGTTCTTGGCCTCTTCGAGCACGCGACGGTTGAACTGGAGCCAGCTCGATTCGCGATTGAAGTACTTCTCGTTGATCGCTGGCCGCTTTCGCTTCGCGTTCTTGGTCATTCCAGTTGCCCCTTCTGTCATGTTCCACTCCCGGCCGTTGGATCAGGAGTATGTCTGGCAAAGCTCGATGTGAAAGTTAAGACGTTCAGAGCGCCCGGCCGGGGATGGTTCCCTTCGCCATGCCGAGGATCGCGCCCTCGCGAACTCCGAATCGGCTGATCGTGAACTCGTTGAATCCGTAGCGCCGCATGAGGGTTCGGTAAACGGTCGCCCCGGGCAGCAGGGTAGCCGCGCGCTTCGGCTTGACGGAGAACCGATCACCGATGATGTCTTGCGGAAGCCGTCGGGTGGACCAAATCAAGTAATCCAGTTCGGCCGCCGCCATCTCACGCTCGCCGTCCGGGTGCAACGCCCGCCACAACCCGCGGGCCACGCCGCCGCATGCGATCATGCGCACGGCATCGATCGACGGGAGCTCGGCGAACCTCGCCTCGATTTCGGACTGTAGGGCGACGTATGCTTCGTCGCTTACCGGGGCGGTCAAGTTGTGGTGGGCAAGCAACGTCCCGGTTCCGATGGGGAGGGAAACCTCATGCTCGATCTGGGGCTTGCCCTTTTTGTCGACCGTGCATAACGCGACCTGGGCGCTACCTCCGCCAACCTCGACCATCACAAAGGGCCCCGACCCTTCGCAGTCGAGCCAAGCGCCACGCAAGCCAAGTTCCGCTTCCTGCGGCCCCGAGATGATTTCGACCTTGATTCCGGTCGCCACCCGCACCGCTTTAAGCACACGCTCTTGGTTGCTGGCCCGGCGCAACGCCTCGGTGCCGAAAACATAGATCGCCTCCGCGCCTTGGCTCGCCGCCTGCCGGCGAAAGGTGTCGAGGGTCTTGATAAGACGGTCCGCGAGCGCATCGGGAATCTTGCCCTCCCGTCCCACGATTTCCCCGAGCGAGATCCACTCGTTGGTGTCGCCCAAGCGGCTGACTTGGTCGCCATCCACCTCAGCTACGAGCAGGTGCACCGTGTTGCTGCCGATGTCGGCGCTCGCGAGGATTCGAGGGGGCATAGGTTGAGTATATCGGTGGGTTGGGGTACAATGCCCAACCGTTCGGGCTCATAGCTCAGTTGGTTAGAGCGCACCCCTGATAAGGGTGAGGTCGCTAGTTCGAATCTAGCTGGGCCCACCAGAACGCTTTTCTCTTTTGGCCTGTTTGGCAGGTTAGCTCGTAAGCTTGTTTGGGCAGACGACGTTGCGTTCGGAAAATCCACGAGGCGTGCGGGGGCCATCGTACCGCGCCTGCAGTAACCCAGCGGAGAATCACCGCGTCAATGCGCGATCGATGGGTTAGCCCGCTCTCACTTGTTTGTATCTCCGGTCGAGGGAGGTTCAAGACTGACTGGCTTGCCTGTCGTCGCCCCCAGCGGAATCTGGGCGCTCATTTCCCTCAACGACACATCCATCCAGCCGGCGAGGTCCCGGAGCTTGGCCGACTGACGCCACCCGACATCGTTCGTTTCGCCGAGGTCGTTCTTCAAATTGTAGAGCTCCCATCGGCGGGCTCCGTAAAAGAAGATTGCCTTGAAATCTCCCAACCGCACCGAGGAGAACGGTTCCAAGCCGGGACCACCTCCGCCACGATAGTGCGGAAAGTGCCAGACGAACGCCCCGGTCCGATCGCGGTCTTCGCCTGACTGCAAGTTAGCAGAGAATGACCGGCCGTCGACGGCACTGAACTTCAATCCCGCCAATCCGGCGAGCGTCGCCGGTAAGTCGGTCGAAGTCATCCAGAGCCGGTTGAAGCTTCTCCCAGACGCGACGCCGGGGCCAGCAAACACGAGAGGCACCCGGGTTCCGCCTTCGTAAGCCGAGCCCTTGCCGCTACGGGGGGGCAGGTTGTGCAGGTTCGGATATCCACCCCGCGCGCTAGCGGACAGGCCTCCGTTGTCGCTCGTAAACACGATGATCGTATTCTCAAGCTGGCCCGACTTCTTCAGGGCCTGAACCAGGGTTCCCAGACCACGATCGACCGACTCGACGAGCGTAGCATAGGCGGCCTCGTGATCATTGATACCGCGATAGTTCTTCAGCAGCTTCTTGTTCGGCTGAATGGGCGTGTGCACCGCATACGGCGAATACCAGAGGAAAAACAGCTTCCGATCTTTGGCCGCCTGTTCGATCTCGCGGGATGCCTCGCTCGCGAGTGCTTCTTCGAGGAACACATCCTTGCCGTGGTACGCCTCAAGGCCAGGGACATCGTTGTGCTTTGCCGTGGTCTCGCCGGGTTTGCGTGGGGCGGCGAAGTTCTCCAGACCGTAGTAGCTGCTTGGATGGCCCGCCGCGTTTCCCGCGATGCTGCGGTCGAAGCCGAGGTTGAGCGGGTTCGCGCCGGGTGTTCCCGCTGCGCCAAAGTGCGCCTTGCCGATCTGAATGGTGCGGTAGCCCGCACTGCGGAATGCGTCAGGAAGAGTGGCCGCATCGCCCGGCTGAAACCCCTTCGTGTTCCAGCGCGACAAGTCCAAACCTGGATAAGGCGACTCGGTCTCTTGGCCACTGTGTACCCAGGTGGTGATCTTGTTTCGCGCCGGATTTTGACCCGTTAGAATCGCGACGCGGGACGGCGTGCACACGGGACTTGCCGAGTACGCCTGGTTCACCTGAACGCCACGTTTGGCGAGCGCTTCCAGATTCGGCGTTCGGAAATGACGGCCGACGACCTTCGGATTTACGCCGAAGGAGAGCGACGTGTCTTGCCAACCGAGGTCGTCGACGAGGATGAGAACCACGTTCGGAGGCGCGGCCACCCATGTGAGCATCAGGGAGGCCGCAAGGATCATGGAGGGATGATAGCGCGCTGCTCCAAAGCGAACGCCAAAGTTGCTTTTCTCTCGCGGGAGGCAGTTCGCTGACAAGGCCTGAGCCTGCAAGGGAAGCGTCCATTCCTCTCCTTGCAGGGGAGGACCTTCGCGCCTCGCGCGAAGAGGTGGGGTGGCAAGCCGGCTTCTTCACCCCATCCCTGTTCGCTTTCGCTCACAGGCCTTCCCCTGAAAAGGGGAAGGTGATTACTCTTCCTCGTCCTCTTCCTCTTCGTCCGACTTCCGCGGGTCGCGCTTGAGGCCCTTCTTGTCTAAGCCCCGGCCGTGGGCCCCCGCCCACGCCGCGGGGTAGGGCTCGGTCCCTCGGACCGAGTGCCACAGAATGCGGTTCATCGTGTCGTCCTCGATCGCATCCATCTTGCTCAGGTCTTGAGCCTCGCTGAGATCGGCCCATTTGCGCTCGAACGCGTTCATCGCCGACTTCGGCTTGTTCAGTTCGTCAAGGGCGATCTTGGCCGGACGCAGCGTGTAGGGCGTAAAGTCGGGCGTCTCGGTGAAGCAACTCGTCATCACCGGCGAGGCCGATGTGAACGAGGTCATGGGCTTGATGCCGAGGATTCGCAACATCGTGTGCAGGGCCGAGGTCTGGTTGAAGAAGTCGGAGTTCACCGAGCCGCGCTTCGAGTAGGGGCTGACCACGAGGCAGATCGAGCGGTGGCCGTCGATGTGATCGAAGCCATTCTGAGGATCATCCTCGATCACGAAGATCGCCATCGTCGGCCAATACTTCGACTTCGAGAGCGCCTCGACGATACGGCCCAACGCGAGATCGTTGTCCGCCACGCAAGCTCGCGGCGTCGGCTGGTTCTCGCTCGTCCCCGAGGTGTGATCCTGCGGCAAGTAGATGATCGTCATGTTCGCCATCCGATCCTGCTTGGCAAACTTCTCGAGGAAGATGTCGGCCCGAATCTGCTCGGGGATCTCCATGTTCCAGCCGGGAAAATCAGGGTCGGTGTACGTGATCAACCGGTCGACGAACATCCGTTTCGGGTACTTCGTGGTCAGCTTCCCGCTCTGGTGCTCACGGTAAAGCTCGAGCCATGTGCGCTTGGGGTTCGGCTTCGCGTCGTCGAACTCGCCGAAGTTCTGGAAGGTCAAGCCCGCGCCGAGGACGTGGTCCCAGAGATAACCCGTTGTGGCAGCGTTGATCGAGTCGTCGCCGCCGTAGGGGTAGCTTCGCGTGAACCCGCCGAACGACTTCTCGAGATAGCCGGTAACCGCGCCTTCCATCGCCCACGAGTGGCCATCTGCGCTCAATACGCCGTTGCAGTAGAAGTTGTCGAGCAACCCAAACTCACGGGCGAGTGCGTGGTGGTTGGGCGTCACGTCTTCGCCAAAGATACACAGCTTGGGATCGCCGTCAGCTTCCTTGACGTCGCCGAAGATCTGATCGTAGGTTCGGTTCTCCTTGAGGATGTACACAACGTGTTCGATCGGGCTCCGCTCACCCAGCTTCTCGGGGATCGGATGCTTCGACACTGAGGTGCCCCGGGCCATCGCGACCAGCGAGTCATGAACGCCGGAGGCTTCCTTGGCGATCACCGTCATCTTCGCGAGTTCGTCTTCGCCCGGAATCGTCACCAGGCTGATGAGGCCGGTCGTGTCGTACACCGAGTAGTTGCCGTCTTTGCGCTGCTCGCGAGTGCCGAGACCCTTGATGTTCGCGATCCAGAGCGAGTCACCGCGAACGAGAAGCGCCCCCGGATACCAACCCGCCGGGATAAACCCCTTCACCTTGCCGCTCTCGACATCGACGACGCCGACCGCGTTGTCGCCACCGTTGGCTGTGAACAGCGTCTCGCCATCTTCGCTGAGCGCAACCGCGTTAGGCATCGAGCCCCACGGCAACTTCGCGTCGGGCTTGACGGTGATGCGTCCGATCCGCTTGTTCGCCTTGCGGTCGATCACCGAGACTTCGTCGGCGTTGCCATGGGCGACGAACATCCGCTTGCCATCGGGGTGGAACACCATCTGCATCGGTTGCAGCGCGACTTCGACCGGCTGGATCGCGCCCGTAGCCAGATCGAGCCGCACCACGCTGGCTGCCTTGACCACGCCACGCGCGTCGACGCTGACCATCGATCCCGACGAGGCTTGCATCAGGCCTTCCTTGGGCTGGGGGCCGCCCCAACACGACGCCCAGGCCGTCTTGCCGTCCGCCTCGACCGCCACCGAGAACGGTGCGATGTGGACCGGGAGTTCTTTCTCGAAGGTGCCGGTCTTCCAGTTGGCGACACCCACCGAGTTGCTACGAGAGAGCGCGACGATGAGCCGATCGCCGACGATCTGCATGCCGCAGGGATACGCGTGACCGCCGACTTTCGGCTTAGGCAGCGTGATCTTGCGGTCCCAGTCGTACTTACCATCTTTGGCTACCGCACGCTGGATTTCCGACTGAGCGCTGCTGAGCCACACCCCGCCGTCGGCATCGACCACGATGCCCGCGCCCGAGGTGCCGCCGGGGAGCACGAGTTCTTGAAGCACCTCGTGCGTTCGCGCATGGATCACGACGAGGCCATCGTCGTCCTTGGCGAAGAGGTAGCGGCCGTCCTTGCTCAGCGCGATGTCCACCGGGCGCCCGGGGAAGGTGATGCTCTTGCCAGCGGGGCGGAGGTCTTGGCCGGTCGCGACGCGGATCCCCTCCGGGCCGGAGTCTCCCACCCGACGGGGCTTGTCGCAAGCGCTGATGACGAGCGAGCCGAGGACGACGATGAGGGCGCACCTACGCATGTCTGGCAGTTTAGGCGATCTGCGCAGGCCTTGTCGTTGGCTTAACGTTGCGTGGGTCCGGATGTGGGATGTGGCATGTGGGGCAATCGCGGAGGCAAGGGTTCAGATTGCAGAAAGCCCACGAGGCGCGCGGGAGCCATCGTACGGCGCCGTTGGTTCGTCCCGAACGCGGGAGGGCTCCGCTTGTCGGAGCCTCGGTTCTGGCGGCGACGAGGCGCCGCCCCTCGCCCACAGAGGCGTCGTAGCCGGAGCGACACCCCAGATCCGACACTCAACATCCCAGAAGCAGCTACCCGCCGCCGGATCCGGTCGGGGGTGGGGTTTTCTTGTCCTTCGGCAACTCGTCTTCGTCCGCCATCACGACGCCCTTGACCTTCTCGCCTTCCCACTCTTCGTCGTCTTCTTTGGTCGACACGAGGAACCAGTCGCCAATCAAATCGTCGCCGATCGAGTTCTTCAGCAGCACGTCCACCTTTTGCGGGGTGCTCTCCAGACGCAGCGTCTCCACTTCGCCGTCGTAGATCCCACGGAAGGCCTGGATTCGGCGCCAGCGCTTGCCGTCAGCAAACTCCTGGTACGCCTCAGGAGAGCCGGTGATCACGCCGCGGCGGCGGCCCTCAGCGTACACATAGTCGATCTCGACCGCCTTGATCATCGAGGGGTAGTCGCGCACCGATTTCGAACTGCGCAACGCTTCATCGAGGTCTTTCTGCTGCTGGTCCTCGGCCGATTGCGGTGCGGCCGGTCGGTTCTGCGCGATCGCCGCCGGGACATCCGGGCGGAAGGGCGGAATCTCCTGCTCGGTCAGATCGGCCGCCGACTTCGGCTTCACCAACATGCGAACATTGCCGCTGAGCACCGCGCGCTTCTCCTTGCGGTAGATCACGGCTTTGTCAGCAACCAAGTTGACCTTCTTCGAGAAGTAGTACACCGGACCGGTGCAGGTGAGCACTTCCGTCCTGCGATCCTGCTCGATGCGCGGCGCCTTAACGATGATCTCCCCGTCGGTCGCGCGGCCGTTCGTCCAAGTCAGCGTGGTCTGATTCGTCTTGACGCCGCCGCCCTCGATGTTCCAGGGCTTCTTATCCTGGGCGATCGGCGTGTCTTGAATCTCCTTCGGTAGGACGCCCTGCCACTTGATGGGCCCGCCGACGAACTCGCGCTTGTCCATCGTGTACTTCAGATTCATCGCCGACACCGTGCCGCCCTTGAGCTGGCCGGTCACCGGACCGGGAGCCTGAAGGTTCTTATGGAGTTGGCTCAGGTTCAGCTTCGGCGCGAACAGGTCGAAATCATCGCTCTTCACCTTGACCCCCGCACCAAACCGAAGCGACTGCACGATCTGATCGTAGGTGGCCGACGGCGCGTCGAAGTCGATTCGGCCCTCTTTGGAGATTACAAAGCCGTTGTGAACACCCTGGATATCAAAGAACTGGCGATCGCGGCGAACGTCGACTCGGTCGAGATCGGCCTGCGCAACCAACTCGCCCTTTTGGTACGAGCGGAAGCCGACGTCCTCCATCCGTACCCCGGTTTCGCCCCCAAGCACCCCTTGGGGCTCGCGATAGCCGGCGAACGCGTCTTTGCCCAGGATTGGAACCACAGCGGTCATCGCCACCAATCCGATGGCGATGCCGCCGACCCACCCGATCACGCGGGCTTTGCGTCCCGAGCGATAACCAGCAGGGTCATTATTGGAGCGTGACATCTCGGCGGACCACCTCGTCGGGCGTGTTGATCGTAGCGTTAGCGTTCGCAGTCAGGGTGCCCTTCTGGAACTCGATCGTGTACGTTCCTGGGCCAGCCCAGAAGAAGTAACTCGAATCGTCGTTGACGGTTGTAATGCGGATCGCCACCCCGGCTTCCTTGAGGGTCACAATGGTGCCCGGCGCTTGTGCGGTCGGACTCACGCGCCCCCATAGGTTATACGGCAGAGGAGGCGGATTGATATCATCACTTGGCGTCATCAGGATATCGCCGACGGTGACAACCCCGGCGATGGCCTGATTCGGTGCCGCGGTCCAGTCCGTCCGGAAGAAGCCAGTGCGGTTGGTATTGCCGACAATGCCCCAAAACGCGGTTAACGTGGCTTGCGAGTAGGCGACATCGCTCAGCGCGAACTGCCCGTTCACGTTCGTCGTGGCGCGTCGCCCGGCGAAGTTCACGATCGCGGCCTCGATCGGTTGGCCGGTGGCCGAGCTCACGACGCGGCCGCGCACCTGGACCTTGCCCGGGCCGACCCAGAGATCGCCAACATCGACCGTGCCCGAAATGGCCGCTGGGAAGGTGTAGGTGAAGGTTCCCCAAGCGGATCGGGTGTCGATGAGTACGGCAGCGGTTCCGGTCGGGACGGTCATCTGGAAGGTGCCATCGGCGCTGGTCAGCGCGCTCACCGCACCAACCTGGACGCTCGACGAGGGAACGGTGCCGCCCGCGGTCTCGATGCTGAGCACGCGACCAACCAGCGTTACCGTAGCCGCACCCCCACCGCCACCCCCGCCTCCACAGGCGGCGATGACGACGATGGCAATCATCAAGGCGATCCAGCGCATTACCACCCCGTGCCTCCGTGGACGTGAACTTCGAAGGTCATCGTCGGTGACACTGCGCTGAAGGCGTGCACTTGTCCGGCTCTCATAAACAGCACCCGTCCGGTGGTCCGATCCACCAGCAAGAACGGCGGCGCTTGACCTTGGGCGGAAGCGAACGCCAATTGATAGTAGTTGCCACGCGTCAGACCCTCCAGCCGCACCCGGTAGGTGCTCGGCGCATTCAGCCGGCGCATGTCGCGATACAGCGGAGCGGCTCCGTCAACCGTGATCTGAAGGCCGCCAGTGCGCGGAGCCATCGGCGCATCCTCACGAGGGTCGATCAGCGGCGTCGCGGTTGAGGATTGGCCCACGAACGCCAGTGCCCGAGTGCCCAGCAAGTTCAAGCGCATCTGCCAGCTGACGGGCGGCGGAAGAGCGGCCCGGGGCGGAACCGGCATCGACGACATGCCCGCCGGGAAGAACACCAAGCTGACCCCTTCGGGAGCCAGGACTCGGACGTAGTACGCCTTGGCTGCTTCGAACGCGGTCGCGGCGACCATGGTTCCGGTCTCCGGGACCCCCGAAGCGGGGTCGTTCGATCCGCGAACGAATCCGAACATTTCGGTGCCCACGTCACTCCCTCGGACATCGGTGTATCGCTCGGGGGAGAGGGTGGTCTTGACCACGAATACGCGGGTGAAGGGCACGTTCTCGTTCAGCGGGTTCGAGATGAGGTTCCAGCCCGGCCGTAGCTTGACGACGACCGGCGTCCGCGGATGGCCGAGCCCCCGAACGATGAAGCCAGGTTGCGCTGTATTCAATCGTAGGAAGTACCCCGCGCCTTGGCTGACCGCGCCGGTGTTCGGATACAGATCGTAGGTGACGGTGGTTGAATCGTACCGGGCGAGCTGAACCTGATTCGCAGGGAGACCGAGGATCTGGGCGGCGTCGCTAGCGTAGGGCTCAAACGGGAGTCCGATGGTCTGGATTCCGCGCAGCAGCCCACCGGACGGCGTATAGGTGACCTCGCCGTTAACGCGCAGGTCGAGAGCCAGTTCACCGGGGCCCTTGTTCACGTACCGGGTGAGACGGATCGTCTCGGTTGCTCCGGCGACTTCGACCACTTCGACTCGCAGCCGAACGTAGTTCAGATACGAGGCCAGCGTCACGCGTGCCCCGAAGGCGCCGCGCGCAACCGGTACATCGGCGATCTGGGTGGTATTAATGAACGCGCGGAAGCGCGCCGTGCTTCCTTGAGGAAGCGCCAAGCCCGAGACCGTTCCGTAGAGGTTGTTCGGGACGGGATTGGTGGCGGTGGCGATGCTGCCCGCCGGCAGGTACGCCCGGGCAACCTGGTCGGCAACGGGAATGTCCACCGTCGCCCGATAAGGCGAGCCGCCGTAGAGATTCGGCAGGTTGGGGGTCACCGAGCCATAAGCGCCAGCAATCGGCATCACATCCTCTTGGGGACCCGGGAAGACGCGGTTAAACTCGTGGTCCCAGAAAATCGGATACGCGGTGGCACTCAGAAGCGATTCATTGTTGCCAGCCTGGGACAGGAAGTAGGTCGCGCTGACATCAAACACGCCGAAGTCCGAACCGCCGAGTCCGCCGGTGATCGGAATGGGCTGAACGAGCAATCGTCGTCCACGGATCGGTAGCGTGTCGAGGATGTACTGACGACGGAACCAATCGGCGAAGAGCAGGCCTTCCACCCGCGAGTTGGCGAGACCCTTGACGGTGTCGAGAGCGGCTTGGGCGATCGCCACCAGCTGAGCAGGATCCGACCCCGCACCGGGACTCAAGTAGTAACGGCGATTGAACTCGGCGAGGAATCCTGCGTTCTCGGACACCAGTTTCTGCCAAGCCGATCCGGCCATCTGATAGCGGAGCAAGTAAACGCCGCCCAAACTGCCGCCCGCGGGCAGGGGGTCGGGCCGCAGGTTGTTGGCGATGAACTGGGGACCCGCCAGTGCGCGCTGGTTGAACCAGTCGTAAAACGCGCCGACATCGTAGGTGTTGTCCAGCACGCTCTCGACGAGATTGCCATCCAACGTCGCCGGAAGCGCGCCCGGTGTTCGGCACACTTTCATCGTCGCGGCACGGACGAGGCCCTCCTGGAAGGCATCGAATCCGTATGCGTTCGGGCCGATGTAGGCGAGGAGCAGACAATGGATGAAGTTGACGGTCGCGGCTTCGCTGCTGGCGTACACCGGGAACCGGATCTCGGGCTGGCCGGAGCCGTTGTTCGGCATGAAGTAACCGCCGACGACCGCGTCGCGGTCTCCAATGTCGGCATCGAAGTTCTTCACCAACACGGGACCGGCTGAAGACGCTTGCCCGAACACCACATCGAGGGTCGGCTTGGCGACGTCGAAGGCGTTTTGGAGCAAGTCGCGATAGGCCTGCGGAAATGCGCGATCGCCCGCGGCGTCGAACACGAGGCTGATATCACCCGGCGCGCGACGCGCGGGGGCCAGGGCCCGGCCGCGCGAGGAAAGATGCACGGTCGTTGGAAGAGAGAACGGAACCCGAGAATCCCACCGCCCCGCCCGTTGCTGTCGAAGCCTCGGCTTGCGGGTGACGGCGGCGACGTTCCGGCCGAACTGACGCACGGCCTCATCGACCTGCGTGGCGCGTCCCGAAGGGGACCGGGTTGGATCGATCTCCACCCACAGGCCGCTTTGGGCGACGATCAGCGTCGACGCTAGAGTCAGCGCGGCGGCGGCAAGGGTTCGCAAAGTGTTCATGAGGCTATCTCAAACAACGTGATGGGGACCGACTTCTCGTCAGCCCCCACCAATCTCTGGACGTTCGCGTCCGCGACGTAAGTTCTATTCAACCTCGTTAGTTTGCTGTGAAGCTGATGACGGGGCTGACCGAAACCGCGTCGTTGCCATCGCGGGAGTCCAGAGCAACGACGAAGTAGTAGTGGGTTCCCGCTCCCAGCGTCGGTCCGGTGTAGGTTAGCGAGGTCCCAGTCGTCGTCGCTGCATCGAACTCGGCTTGAGTCACTGGCCAGAGCGGCGACACGCCGAAGTCGGGCAAGCGATCGTACACATAGACGACATATCGTTCGGCACCGCTGGCGACATTCCAGTTGAAGCGCAACGGGTTCTTGCTGACGCTTCGGACGGTCATGTCTCCAATCGGCCGAACGCCGAACCGATTCGAGAAATCGCTCTCGCTGTTGAAGGTGTCGGGGTAAAGCACGTTCAGCGCGGTGATCTCATAGAAGTAAGCTCGACCTTCGCGAAGATCTTGATCTTGGTCGGCGAAGAAACCAGCGAGTGGATCGCGCAGGAACTCGATGCCTCGCGTCTGCCCTTGCGCCTCGACGCCACGGTAGATGCCGTACCCAAGCAAGGAGTCGTTGACGATCGGAGTCCAGTAGAGATCGACTTCGATCCAGTTACCCAGCGCGGTGACCATCGGACGGCGGGTTTTGGCGCGTTCCGCTCGCCGAGGATCGAGCATCTGCTTGATGGCCTCATGAGTTCGGGCGGCCTGCGGCGAGCGGGTCACTTCCTTCGGGGATGTCCACGCCACGGCCGAGAGATCGTTCGGAGGGTTGAATCCGACGTCGCGCGGATTGGAGAGTACGAAGTCCTGACGCCGCTCCTGCCGGATGCCCAAGGTAAACGAATCCGTGTCGGAGTCAAAGCCCAGAGCGCTGGCCTGGATCGTGTAGGGTCGGTTGGGGTGCAACGCGTTGATCGTGTAACGACCGTTCTTGTCGGTCACCGCCATCGAACTGCTGAGATCACCCGAGTTGGCGAACACCCGCGCCCCTTCCACCGGATCGCTGAACCGATTTCGAACGGTGCCCGTGAGTTTGGCTAACTGGTCGGCTCGGCCAACCGTGATGTTGAGACTCTTCGAGGCCTCGTTCGCGAACACAGCGATGACATTCTCGCCGTAGTAGGTAACGCCGTTCTTCGTGATCTCCGCTGAGACGCGCGAGTTGCCCTCGCGGACGTTCAGCAACAAGTAGGCACCGGTCGAGTTCGTCCGGGTCGACTTGGCGCGATCGCCATTGGCGAAGATCAGTCCTCCGCGCACCGGGTTGCCGTCTAGATCCGAAACGTTGCCCGCAACCGTGCCGCGGCCCCGACTGTCGTCGCCGCCGCCACAAGCGAGGATCACCACGGCCGCCACGAGGGCGCTCATCCATCTGACTTTGCTCACGATAGTTGGACGCCCCTCCTTGGAGCGCGTTTTACATTTTGCCGCGAATGATCTCCATTGCCTTCTGCAACTGGGTATCGGTCTTCGGATCGCCAAAGACTCCCTCGGCATTCGCACCGAGTTCCGCCTTCACGTCAGGCTGAAGTCCACCACTCACGTAAGTGCCATCTTCATCCACCTTGCGGCTGATGTCGCGGCCGCTCGGAAGGAAGTAGCGCGCAATGGTTAGCTTGACACTCGCCGAGTCGATGAGCGGAATCACATTCTGGACCGACGCCTTTCCGTAAGAATGATCGCCTACGAGCGTCGCCCTTCGATAATCCTGCAACACGCCGGCAAAGATCTCGGAGGCGCTCGCCGATTCTTCGTTCTGGAGAACCACGATCGGCAGGGTAGCGAAGCGAACTTGGCCTGAATCCGTAGACACCACCTCTTCGGCACCGCGGCGGCCCTTCATCTTGACGACGACCTTCCGCTCGACGAACCGCGAGAGCATATCCTTGGCAACTTCGAGCAACCCACCCGGGTTGCCGCGGACATCGATGATCAGACCCTTCATGCCCTGCGCTTCGAGCCGGTCGAGCATCCTATCGAACTGCTCGGTTGTCGGTTCCGCAAACTGAGCCACGCTCAGGTAGCCGATCTTCTCACCTTCGAGGATTCGTCCCTCGACGGTGGGCGTCACGATCCGTGCACGTCGGCACGTAATGTCGATCGGTTTGTCTACATTTGGGCGCAAAACTGTAATCTTTACCGTCGTGCCTTCTTTGCCGCGGATGCTTCCGACGATCACGTCGATGTCCTTGCCCGCACAGGCTTCGTCATCGACGGCGCTGATCGTATCTCCAGGCTTGAGTCCAGCTTTGGACGCGGGGCCGTCCTCAAAAACGACCACGACCTTCGCTCCGAGCGAATCGGGAGCAAGGCGCGCCCCAACCCCCACGAAGTTGGCCCGGGTCTCAAGCGAGAACTCTTGGGCTTGCTTCGGCTCGAGGAACACGGTGTGTGGGTCGCCGAGCGAGGCCATCATGCCGCCCATCGCCGCATACTTCAGCTTCTTGGATTCAACTGGGCGGGCGTAATCGTTAGAGATCTTGCGGAAGATCTGCTGAAACTGATCGGCCGGGGCCATGCTGCGCCCGTCGGGGGTCACGCCGAGCAGCGTCGTTACCGCCTGCATCTTGGGCAACCGACCGGTCTGCAGGTCACGCCAAGCGTAACCCAACGTGAACATCAAACCAAACACAACAACCGCACCAAGAGCGAGCCTCAACTGCTTCACTTCTTCACCTCCGATCGGTAGGAGCCCCGGTGCAGGGTGAACCCGCTGCCATCCGGTAGTTTGACCACCTCGGTGAGCGACGGATCTCCGGCGACCGATCCGCCTTCCAACTTAGCCAGACCCTTCTCGGCGAGCGCCAGCGCCAAAATCTCCGCAGCACCGGACGTCGATCGATCGACGATGATCGTGTAGGTGAGCTTGTCGGCTCGCCCCTCGGTCACCGAGATCGGCGTTGTTTTGCCTCGCTCATTGGCGAGCACTCCATAGGTCCCGCTGGGCGCGAGCGCCTTCAGCGCTTCGTTCAGCGTTGCGCTGTCAGCAAAGGCGTTGTTGCGCAAGTCGAGCTTGACTTGGCCACTCTTGGGCAACCGCTCGGCCAGTGCGGGTCCAACGCCCGCTTGAAGGTGGACGATAAACGTGCCGTCTTCCACACGGACCGCTTCGACGCTCGTCGTGGACTTAGCGAGCTTGACCTCGACTGGCTTGCCTTGGCGCGTAACCACGATGTCGACGTTGCCACTATCACCTGTCACAAGCCGCTCGCGCGCCCGCATGGGCATCATGCTGCGCTCCATGCGCTTACGAAGTTCTTCGCGCATCTTGGTGAGTTCGTCGGCCGGGGCTTCTTTCGCGAGCACCTTTTTTTGCAGCGCACGAAACTCGTCGAGCAAGTCGTTGTTCACGACCCAATGCCCATCGACGGAGTCGACGACATCGCCGGGTTTGAGGCCCGATTGGGCAGCAGGCCCGCCGGGGGCGATGGCGGCGATGGCGAGTCTGGGTACACGAGAGAAGACGTTCTCGGTCGCATTGGCAGCCTTGGCCGGCATGATCAGCTTGAAGTCGGCACCGATTCCCTCGTACTTCCCTTGCCGGGCATTCTGAAAGACCGTGAACGACTCGGCATCCATGAAAAGCGACCGCGGATCTTCGAGGCTGCTCACCATGCCGCGAACCGACCCCGCAATCAGTTTCTGGTCATCGGTGATCGGGTCCACATACTCGCGCTTGAGCAACTCCGACATTTGCTCGAAGTACTCGCGCTCGGGAATCTCGGTCAAATCCTGGCTGTTGTCCCGCGATGCAACCAGTGGGCCTGCGTCGCCGAAGGCGACCCTTTCGACGATCGGCAAGTCCATCCGATCGCGTACGACCATTCCGAGGGTTGCTGAAAGCGCCCCGCCCACCACGATCGAGGTGGCAATCCAGTGATTCTTGGTCTTCATGCTATGTCTCTATCTTACGCCGCGAAAATCCGGAGGTGTCACGAACGCCCCTTCAACTTTCTGGCCAGGGCGGCAAGTTCTTCAAAACGGCTCGACTCCGCCTGCGACACCGCATCGGCGGGAACCGCCAGATTAGCCTCGATCGCAAGCCTAAACCATGCGGTCCAGACCCTCGGGTCCCGACTCTTGACGTCTAATCCCGTAGGCGGATCGGCTTTCGCCGTCGCCATCATCGCCTCAAGTCCGGCGACAGCGACGAGCGGATCTTCATCTGCCACGGCGGCGAGAGCCAGACTGCGCTGCGCCGGAGAGGGCGGAGCCTGGCGCAACGTCAAAATGCGAACCCATCGACTCAGGTCCTTGGCCGCTACGGGCCAAACCCTGGTTCCGATCTTCGTCCCCAGGAGCCGGGCGTTGGCAAGCGCGCGCACGCTCTCGCTAAGATCCATTTGGGCGACCGTCTGCAACCGACTCAACACCGAATCTTGTTCCAGCCGTAGGGTCCGCACGACCTCGTAACGCACCCGGGGATCGGTGTCATTGAGGAAACTCATGAGGATCAGGTCAGCCTCTGGGAAGCTCTGGCGAGAGAGACCCCGCACTGCGGCGGCACGACCCGCTGGGCTCTTTACGTTGAGCAGCAGCGTCATCTCGCCCAAGATCTTTCGGTCATCGATCCGCGGCATCGCGTTGGCCGCCATGCCCTTCGTGAAGTCACCAATCCCAAACTGGATCGCACGGCGCAATCCGTCTGTCGCAACCCGCGAACCGCTCTGAGCGAGAAGTTCGCTCGCCATTTTGGCGGTGCGAGAGTTGAAGTGGCTCGCCAGCGGAACCAGCGGCTCGATGGCGGGAGGGATCTGCTTGGTTTGAATGAAGAATGCGAGCGCGTTCTGCCTCACGAGGTCGTTCGGATCTTCAAGCAGCTTGGCTATCACTGCGGCTTGGTCGCGAGAGGCCATGGCGATGAACCGCGCTCGATCCTCCGGCAGAGTTGAATCTGCCGCTGGTGTGATCGGTTTCGCGGGCGCGGCGATCTCGGTCACCGATGCGGTGGCTGTCTCGCGGACTTCGAAGTCGTCCATGAGCAGCGCGGGAGGCGCCGTGCGCGGCATCTGGTCGAGGAGCGCACTCGGTGGCACGCGCAGGTAAATCGCCCGGATCGGCCGGGTGGTGGCTTTGCCGATCTCGATCACAACTCGCTGCCATGCTGGCTCCTCACGGAGTTTGAGCGAGTTTGGGACCGTGCCCAAATCAAGTTCAGCGGGCGTACCGCCAAACATTCGGAAGGTGACACCCTGCGAATCGCCCGTATCGAGCCAGACATCGAGCGGCCACACCGTAGCGCGCGGTTTGAGCCAGAACTCTAGGAACGGCGTCTTCGCGGCATCCACTGCGCCCAGCATGCGAATCCAGCCCGACCGGCGGACGGAGAGTTCTCGGACTTCGGCGACCGACCCACGATCCGGATCGCCCACCGTCTTCACCTCGAACCATCCACTGACCGGGAGTCTCTCACCCTGTCCAGGACTGAACGTCAGACTCTGCGCGTCGCGAACCTCAGGATCAAGATTCGAACGTCCCGGGGTGACCTCAAGGTCTCGGTGCCGTTCCTGAAAAACAATGTAAGTGCGTCCGGCGAGTTCGACGGTTCCGGTGGCTCGACCGGGCGAGTGCTTGGCCATCCAATCCGCCAGCGTAGGCGGAACCAACGACGTATTGACGAGTTGGATAATGCCCGGAACCGCACCTGGGGGCAAGTTCGGCATCGGGTCCGCCTTCCAACGAGGAAGTTGCGACCACGGATCGTCGCGGACGGTCTCCCAAGGCTGCGCCTCGGTCCGCAAGGGCGGAAGCCGATCCGCGAATCCCTTGGCCGCTGAAGGAGCGAAGAGTTCTCCAGGCACCAACGAGAGATCGGCGATCGGCGCGGGAGCCCCCCAAGCGGGCGCAGGAAGGGGCCAGTACAGGCTGTCGGGCACCATCCAACCCGCTTCGCGCAGGTGGTAGGGCAGGGTCGCGGCCCAGGCATTGAACATCGCCCGAGCAACTTGTCCCGGTCGGGCCGCATCGGCGTGGCGATAGAAGGCGATCGAAGCGAACGGCGTGCCGTCGACCTCGCCGAGAACCTCGCGATCGAGGAAAGCGGGGTGCAACACGAGGACGGATCGGTGGCCGTTCGGCAACAACGGGGTCAACAGCGACCGTAGCATCTCCGGCCCGACGAGGTCATCGTCGCCACCGAACTGGACATCCTCATCGAGTGTCCAAGTCGGCGCGATTCGAACTTTGCCCTTGGTCGCAATGCGGACCATGTTTACGAAGAGGGCGGTCTCTTGCTCGATCGCGCGCAAGTCGTCGGTGAAGAAGTCACCTCGGCGTTGCCGCCAAAGACCGCGAAGCCCGAAGTGATCGGTGCGGTCGATGATGAAGATCTGCGTCGGCCAAATCGTGGCCCCTTCGTCCGCAACCCCGGCGTCGGTGGCCAGTTCTGCCCACGTGGTGCCCTTCATGGGGGCGACGTGATTGCCTCTCGCACTCGGAAAAATGTAAGCATCGCCACTCGTGGCGGGAGTCTCTAGGGCCGTCCACGTGGGAAGCTTCGGTGTGATAATGCGCTCACCCAGAGTCACCGGGCGAAGCGCGGGAGCTTGGGCGCTGATCGCGAGGGCAAAGAGCGTCGTGATCAGCGCGCTCATCTAATCGAGGACCTCAAAGAGCCGGATGTCATCCGGGCTCTGGGCATGGCCGTCGCCACGGCTGAACTCGAGGCCCTGGCGGGCGCCGAGGGTCGATAGGTCAGCGGGCATCTTCCCGATGAGGTCGAGGACCACAGACTTGATCCGTTCCGCGTTCTTGGTGAACACTTCAAGCACGTCGTGGGCATTGACCGCTTCGGTTCCTGTGAACACGCCGCTGTCGTAATCGGTGATCAGCGAGATGTTGACCACCGCCATCCCGAGCTCACGGCAGAGGTACGCCTCGGGATACTGGGTCATGTTGATAACTTCCCAGCCGGCGTCGTGGAACCACTTGCTTTCGCTCTTGGTGCTAAATCTGGGGCCCTGGATGACGACGACGGTGCCGCCGTCGTGGCACTTGATGCCGTGCTGTCGGATTGAATCGACGGCCAGTTGACGGAGTTCCTTGCTGTAGGTATCCGCAGGCGAGATGTGGGTGACGATGGGGCCATCGAAGAACGTGTCGGCGCGGCCATTCGTGCGATCGACGAACTGGTCGCACACGACGAAATCGCCCGGCTTGACGTGCGGCTGAAGCGACCCCGCAGCACAAGGGCTGATGATCGCCTGAACTCCGAGCGAGCGCATGGCCCACACGTTGGCCCGGAAGTTAATCTTGTGCGGCGGAAGCGTGTGGTTCCGTCCGTGGCGGGGCAAGAAGGCGACCTTGCGTCCATTGACCGTCGCCAGCATTAAACTGTCGCTGGGGGGGCCATAGGGCGTATCCACCTTGACCTCACGAACATCATTCAAGAGGCTGTAAAAGCCCGAACCACCGAACACGCCAATTTCCGCTTTACTCATCCAGATTTCCTCGTTTCTAACGCTTGAAGTTTTGTACGAGTTCGCTGACTCGCTTGATAAACCGCTCCACGAACGCACCCTTGCGCAACGCCACCGAGGGGTTGGTTCCGTAAACCGTCTTCCGCTTGACTGCCGACATATTCTTAAAGCGAGGGTCGTTCAAGAAACCGTCGGGCGCACCCGCAACAATGACGATGTCCGGGTCCATCGCCATGAATGACTCAGCATTCATGGTCATGAAGAGACGCCCAGAGGGGCCCACCGGCTTGCCGCCACCAGAGCGAATAACGTCGGCAATGAAGCTCTCGGTGCCGCTGATCATGTGCTCGGCCCCGTTGCTCGACATCAGCATCGCGACCGAGACCGGGGGAGTCGGCGCAGACGCCAAGGCGGTGGACCGCTCGCGTACGATCTTGTCGACATATTCCGAGCCGAGCGTCTCGGCTTGAGTGAACTTCGAGAACTCGTAGATCATGTCGATGAACTCGTCCACGGTATCGCCTTTCCCCAGCGGGAAGGTGTCGATCCCCAGTTCCTTGAACTTGTCAATGTCCGACTGCTGGAAGAGGTCAGGATCATAGACCACGCAGTCCGGCTTGATAGCGACGATTTTCTCGTAATCAGGCTTCAGGCCCTTCATCACGACCGGAGCTTCCTTCACGTGGCCCGGCTGATCGCAGCTCTCAGAGCGTCCACGGAACTCACGCAAGAAGACGATCCCCGCAATCTCTGACGAACTAGGCGACAAGCTAACGACGCTCTTGTACACCTTGGGCGCGGGCTGACCGCCAACGCCCGAATCGGGCTTGGCGCAACCCACCATGAGACTCAGC
The DNA here is from genome assembly GCA_020850325.1 of Methanoregulaceae archaeon. Taxonomy (GTDB): domain Bacteria; phylum Armatimonadota; class Fimbriimonadia; order Fimbriimonadales; family Fimbriimonadaceae; genus JANJUB01. Next base: position 34,746 of record JADZEW010000016.1, on the reverse strand, counting down.
ACGGCGAGTCCGGTAAGGGCAAGGGATGCAAGTCGCATAGGATTGATTTTGGCGCGGGGCCGAGGTGCTTTGCTTCCGGTCACGTTCGAAAGAACCTCAAGCCGCCTGTGCGAGTTCCCTCAAACCCGTGTCGATAAGATCGAGAGCGAGATCGATGTGCTTAGCTTCGATGATGAGCGGCGGAACGAAGCGCAGCGTATTATCGTCGGTCGCGTTCAGGATGATGCCCTTACCCATTCCCCATCGCACGAGGTCACGAGCGATCGGACGATCCAGAACAGCACCCCGCATGAGGCCCTCGCCCCGGACCTCAACGATCGGCCCGCCGATACGGCGAAGGCCGTCGGCGAGTTGCCGCCCGCGCTCGCGGGCATTCTCCATGAGCCCCTCCCGCTCGATGGTCTTAAGCACGGTCAGCGCCACCGAGCACACGAATGGGTTTCCTCCGTACGTGCTGCCATGATCGCCGGGCTCAAGGACATGGCTCGCATCACCGTAAGTCAGGCACGCCCCGATCGGCACCCCCGAACCCAGACCCTTCGCAAGAGCAACAATGTCCGGCTGGATGCCGAACCGCTGGATAGCCAGCCAATGGCCGGTTCGGCCCACGCCCGTTTGGACTTCGTCAACGATCATGAGCGCCCCCACGTCCTGCGTTTTGGCGCGAACGGCACGCAGGAAGGTCTCAGTGATGACCGTAAGCCCGCCTTCACCTTGGATAGGCTCCACGATCACCGCGGCCGTACGCTCGGACACGGCGGCATCCAGCGCGGCCTCGTCATTCGCTGGCACCTTGATGAATCCCGGTACGAGCGGACGAAACTGATCCTGATACTTCGGCTGCATGGTCGCGCTGAGGGCGCCGAGGGTTCGTCCGTGGAAGCTCCGCTCTAGGCAGACGATCTCCGTGCGGTCCGGCTGTCCGCGCTTCTTTGCGATCTTGAGCGCTGCTTCGATGGCGGTAGCCCCGCAGTTGGCAAAGAACGACCGGTCGCAGCCCATCACTTCATGGAGCTTGCCCGCGAGTTGGGCTTGCGGAGCGGTTAGCAAGATGTTCGAGGTGTGCAGCAGAGTTCGCGCCTGGCGCTCGATGGTCTCGATCATCGCCGGGTGGGCATGTCCGAGTTGATCCACGGCAATGCCAGCCAGCAGGTCAAGATAACGATTTCCGTCGCTGTCGAACATCCACACGCCCTCGCCGCGAACGAAGAGCGGTGCCTGTCGTCGGTAGGTGCCCAGCACGTAGTTGGCGTCTAAATTTCGGATGAGAGCGGCATCCACGAGTTAGATTGTGAGTGACCTGCACACAATTTTGCCGCGCCCCTGCAACCCATTGGCCCGGTCTTGCGTCTCAAGGGTAAGCCGGCGGGGTTGCAATACGCACTGCGACCGGGTATAAAAGGCGGATGCGGATTTAACCGCGTTCAACAGTTAGGAGGTGTGAACATATGAAGAAGGTTTTCGCGATTCTGCTCGCTTTGACGGCAGTTAGCGTCGTTATGTCCGGTTGCGGTGGTGGTGAGAAGGCCGAAGAGGGCGCTGCTACCACGGAAGCTCCCAAGACCGAAGGCGAGTAAGTTCGCTTGAGACAACGGGAAGTCCAAGGCTTGCCTTGGACTTCCCTTTTTTTGTGCCTACTTTCGGGAAATCAGCACGCCAACTGCGGCGGTGAGCTTCTCAGTCGAGGACGTACGCGCACGGTGATGGAAGACATCGTAGCCCGACGACTCGATGCGGTTGAGTATGCGGCTGTAGAGCACTCTCGATAACCGAACTGGGCGTTGCATGGCTCGCGGCAACTCAGGAATCGAACGGTCAGCGACCTCGTAGAGCTTCCTGGCCCGACGGATCTCAAAGTCCATCAGCTCGATGAACTCGGGAGACTTACGGCGGTTGATGAGATCCTCCACCGTGACGCCAAACCGATCCATGTCCTCGAGAGGCAGATAGATACGCCCTCGACCCAAATCCTCGCCGACGTCGCGAAGGAAGTTGGTCAGTTGCATGGCCTCGCCTAACGCCATGGCGCCCTCCGTGATGGCTGCGGTCCGCTGGACGCCCATGATGTCGCACAGCATCAAACCCACCGCGCTCGCGCTGCCCCGCATGTATCTCTCCAAGTCGGCATAAGTGCGATACCGCGTGACCGTCAGGTCGCTCTCCATCGCATCGAGAAAGAGTAACGGCTCGGATGGGGTCATCCCGCACTCGCGAGCTACATCGAGAAAGGCGCGCAACACGGGTTCATTGGGGCGTTGGCCCCGGAAGCCCTCGATCGTCTCACGGCGATAAGCCGCCAGCTTCTCGGCGGCGTTTGCCCGCAGCGGCGAGGCGTGGTCAACCCACTCGTCGGGAACCCGTACGAAGCCATACAGCGCATGCACCCGCGGCCGAACAGCACGCGGAAACAACCGAGTTGAGAAGTAGTACGTGGTGCCAAACCTGCGATGCAGGGCGCGGCACGCTTCCCAATCCTCCGCAGTTGCCCACGGCGTCGTTGCAGTTATCGGCGTTCCCATTCGATCGTCGTTCGGCCCACCCTAGAATACGACGAACTCCAGCATCCGTCTGCCGCCAAAGTCGTGAATGGTCAAGATTGCACGCGATGAACTGGGGGATTCGACCAGTATCGAACCCCAGGACTCCATCATAATCATCTACTGAATGAAGTGGGATTCGCCGCTCGCGCGGCTCCGTTCGGTTGGCTTTTTGGAAGGGACGTCTTTTCTGCTGCTTTTGGGTATCGCGATGCCGCTGAAGTACCTGGCCGGGCAGCCGCTGGCCGTCACCATCATCGGCACCGCCCACGGTTTCCTGTGGATTCTCTATCTGGCCGTCCTCGCTATCGCGTGGAGGCATTATCGCTGGACGTTTGGCCGGGTGGTGATGGGCGGGGTCGCCTCCGTCATGCCCTTTGGCCCCTTCCTGTTCGATCGCTCGCTCCGCCACGGCGAAGACTAGTCGGTCACCGTTTCGAAGGCATCGGGATCGCGATCGAGCATTTCGCGCACCTCGGGAGGAATCGAGATCGCTTTGCGCTCCGAGCCCATCAGCACGTGCCACGTGTACCCTTCGGTTAGCAGGCGGCCATCGCCATCGACGATCTGGTACTCAAACCGCATCGCTGCCCGCTTGATCTCGGGCATCGAAACCTTGACGGTGATGAGGTCGTCGTACCGGATCTCCCCCTTGTAACGGGCATGAACCTCGACCACGGGCAGCAAGTAGCCCATGCCCTCCAACTGGTTGTAGGTGAAACCCCGATCGCGACACCACGCTCCGCGCGCTTGCTCGAACCAATACAAGTAGTTGGCGTAATAGGCGTGGCCCATCTGGTCGGTCTCGCCGTAGCGAACCCGAATGGACTCTAGCGTGACCGTACGCACGGGCTAGTGGTTGATCGCCTTCGCGTTCTCGATGTCGATCTCGATCGGGATGCGGAAGAGGAACGTCGAACCCTTTCCGACTTCCGACTCCACCCAGATCTTGCCCATGTGGACGGACTCGACCAGGTGCTTGACCAAGTACAGCCCGAGACCGGTGCCGTAGATCCGCCGATTGTCTTCATTGTTGACTCGGTGGAACTTGTCGAAAACCTTGGCCTGGTGGTCCTTGGGAATGCCGAGTCCCTGGTCCTCGACGCCGACCAAAAGATGATCGTCCTCTACCACGGCATGAACCGTAATGTCGCCCCCGTTGGGTGAGTACTTGATCGCGTTGTTGAGCAGGTTGGTGAGAATCTGGTCGAGCTTGTCCTCGTCGCCGATGATTTTCGGGATTTCGCTTCGAATGTCCAGCTTGATCTGGTGCTTGTGCGTCGACTGTCGCTGAATGAGAACGACTTTTTCCAGCAACGCTTTGGCATCGACCCGAGTGTAGTTCGGTTTCAGCGACTCACCGGCTTCGATGCGCGAAGTGTTCAGCAAGTCGTTGATGAGGCGCGTCAACCGGTCGCACTCCTGATCAATGATCATGTAGAACTCCCGGCGCTCTTCGTTAGAGAAGCCGTCGTCCATGAGCAACGTGCTGACAAAGCCCTTGATCGCGGTGAGCGGAGTGCGCAACTCGTGCGATGCCATCGCGACGAAGCTGGACTTCATCTTGTCGATCATCCGAATATCGGTGACGTCGATGAAGATGGCGACCACGCCGAGGTCCTTGCCTTCGTCGCTTCGCACCTGCGCGGCCTGCACTTGGTAGTGCCGCTCGACGTTGGCGATATTGACGATGATGTCCTGGCTGATGTTCTCGTCGCCGCGCATCGCGGACTGAAGCACTTCGCGGAGCTGGTCGCGATTATCGTCGCGGATGACGTCCAGGTAGTTCTTACCCAGCGCCTCAGCGTCGATGCCGAAGATCGCACGGGCAGAAGCGTTGATCTGGCTGATGCGCCCTTCGGGCGAGACCAGCATAAGACCTGCAGCGAGAGACTCGAACGTCTGGAGGAGTTCTTCGCGCTCTTCAACAACCTCTCGGTAGAGCTGGAGATTGGCGATAATCGAGCCGACGTTTCGCGCCATCCGCTCGAGGAGGCGAACGTCCTCGTCATTGAAATCCTCACCGTGGCGCTTATTGAACGCGTGCAAGACGCCGATCGTCGTGCGCTCGATGACTCGGTTCTCTTCGTCTCGCTTCTCGATGACGAGCGGGACCGTGATTCCGTTCGAGACGTGCAGCAACGAGAACGGGTCCTTCTGGGTGCGCGGATCGTTGGTCGCGTCGTGGAAGATCAGCGGCTCGCTGTCGCGGAACACCTGACCCGAGACACCTTGCGTGGCTCGGACCCGGAACAAGGACAAGCGATCCTCTTCGATGCCGTAAGCGGGTGGGATGCCGATCAGTTCGCCGCGCTCGCGGTCGTAGAACATGATCGCGATTTTCTCGGCCTGGAGGATCATCGCGATGCGCTGGACAAGCCGGCGCAGGGTGACGTCCGCTTCATTAATCGGAGTGACTTCAAGCTGTCCTTCCGCTCTCGCGTGTTGCCTACTCTCCGATGAGAGTCTGGTCTCCAGTTCTTGGATGCGGTTCTTCGCATCCTCGAGCTGCTTCAGCAACTCATCCGATTCGGGCAGCTCGTTGGGTTCCGACATACTCTCCGTTGCTCCAATCATATCCGACAAATCCCCCATAGATTACCTTCCGCATCCCAAAGGGGATTTAGCGGAACGGGCGTTATAATGCAATACAGGCATGGCCCAACCGCCACTTGAAGAACTGCCCCTCTTTCCGATCAGCACGGTGCTGTTCCCCTTCGTGCCGATGCGGCTCCATGTGTTTGAAGAACGCTACCGCCAATTAGTTCACGACTGCTTGCGCGAAGACCGTCCGCTGGGCATTGTTTTGATCCGCAGCGGCACCGAAGTCGGCGGTCCGGCCGACCCCCATTTGGTTGGCACACTGGTGCGTATCCTCAAGGTCGACAGCTACGACGACGGCACGATGGACATCCAGGTTCATGGCTCCGAGCGATTCCGAATCCGGCGCCTGGAGGAGTCCAAGCCCTATCTGGTCGGATTCGTCGAGCAAGTCGAGGAGATCGAGCTTGAGGACTCGCCGCGCCGGGATGCACTCGTTATGCGAGCCCGTGAGGATTTTCAGTCCTGGGTGAAGATGAAGTTGGCGCGCCGCGACATGGAGGTGCGGGTCCGTCTGCCCGACGAGCCGTTGCATCTCTCGTTCGCAATCGCAAACACGCTGCCGATATCGAACCTGGACAAGCAGCGGATGCTGGAGATGACCGACACCTTGGACCGGCTCGCCGGGCTGATCCCCCTCATCGACGAGCAACTCGTCGAGGACACCGAGCCTGCCGCCCACCGCGTGTCTCCCAGCGACCTTGAGGAATGGGTGTTCCGGAACTAGCCGGAACGCTCGACCCCAACTTGGTTTGTGGGTGAGGTATGTGTTGTGCCCTGACCCAGCCATCTCTCATTTGGAGCAAGATCGTAGTTGGGTGCCGACCTAGGTGTTCGCGGTCGAATCATATGCGATGCGAGGGCACAACGCATCCCTCGCCTACAACGCATGAGGTTGACGGGTGGGAACACCTACCCCCTGCAGGAATCGCCCCAATCTGCCGACACTACGTCTGGCGATGAACATCAATGGCGCAACCCAAGCCGCCCTGCAAGCTGTGCAGAGTGCGGACGCGACCGACGGCATGAGAGCCCAACTCCAGGTGGCTCTGCTCAAGAAGTCGCTTCAATCTCAGGAAGCGCAAGCTGCCGAGATGCTGAAGATGCTCTCGGGCAAAGGGCAGCAAATCGACCTTCGGGTTTGAGTCTGAAACCCCCAAGCGGTATACTCTTCGCTTGTGAGCCGCACCCCTCCCGTTCCCACCTGGTGGAAGAACACGTATTTCTGGATTGCGGCGATCCTGTTTGTGGTCGGGGTTGTCGGGCTGATCAAAGGTCCCGACGCCATTCGCGATCCCGGCCAGAAGCGTGAAGATCATCTGGTGGTGCTGATCTACTTTTCGGGAGCCGTTTTGATGCTGGTCAACGGCTTGCTGAGCCACCGCCAAACCGTCCAACATTACCGAGAGGTGGTGGGCGAAACGACCGGCAAGGAAAGTAATCATGGTTCGATGTTCGTGCGGGAAAGCGATCGAGAAGATTCCGGATTGGATGCAGGGGATCAAGGTGGAGTTCGTGTGCAACAACTGCCCGAATCGGCAGACGAAGAACATCGCCTTCATTAACTTCGACGAAGCCCTCCACCCCTCAGCCAAGCTCGATGAGCCTGAAGCCGAGGTTGAAGTCGAAGCCGAAGTCGAAGCCGAAACAAACGAGGCCTGATGCGTCTCGCGGTTTCGATGTATTCCTACTTTGGGGCGGTCAAGGATGGCCGTATCGACCTTCCCAGCTTCATCCATCGCGCCAAGGCGGATGGGGCGGAAGGGGTGGAACTGCTCGACTTCTTCTACAAGGACAACGGCCGCGATGAAGAAGCCCGCGATCACGACCGAGGCTTGGCGGCACTAGCGCTGGCCGAGACCGGGTTGCCGGTTCCGATCTTCTCGGTGGGAAACAATCTCGCCCAGTCCGATCCTGCAGATCGCGAAGCTCAGGTTGATCGTATCCGGTTCGGCGTTGACGAAGCGCTTCACTACGGCGCGGGCGTCGTTCGCGTGTTTGCCGGCGATGTGCGCGAGGGCATCACCTTCGAGGATGCCCGGGCGTGGATCGTCGAAGGACTCTGTTCGGGAGCGGATTATGCGCACGAGCGTGGCATGAAGCTGGCGCTAGAGAATCACGGAAAACTGGCGGGACGGGGCGAGCAGGTGCGCGCACTGATCGAAGAAGTGCGCGACCGAACGGGCCACGCCGCGCTGGGCGCAAACCCCGACTTCGGCAACTTCGTGCTGGTCGACGATTCGCCCGCCGATGCCGTTCGGGCTGAAGCCGCCTTCGCCTACATGGCGCATTTCAAGGATTTCTCGGAAGCTCCCGCGAGCCACGAGGGCTGGGCGTTCACCTCATTGGCGGGGAAGCGCTACTTGGGCTCGTGTCTCGGCGAAGGCGTTGTCGACCTCGCGGGTTGTCTTGACGCGCTGCGAGATGCTGGATTCGACGGCTGGCTCAGCGTGGAATACGAAGGCACCGAAGACTGCCTGACCGCGGTTCCCCGCTCCATCGCCCGAGCGAAAGCCCTGCTGTCGGGAACGGGTTAGGCGTGCCTAGCGTCATAATGATCAGACAGTTGGGGGCGAACGGGTTCGACAGGGCCGGTTCGACTTTCAGTTGCGAGCCGAGGCGCCGTTGGCCTCGTTAAAAGCGGCAAAACAAGTAGTTGCGAATAACAATTACGCCTTCGCGGCCTAGTTACTAGGACTGCGGATCCGCCCTCCTCGAGCCGGTAGGGGAGAGTTCGGGTCTAATCAAATCCGGACCGCTGGGTGAGCTTCTGTTCGTAGCAAGCCTGGTTAAATAAATCGAACTGAGCGAGTGATCAGCCGGCCCCGGGAGAGATCGCCGCCGAGAAAAGAACAGGGGAGACGCTCGTGGTAACGGAAGGGGCGACGGTTTTGGAAGCGGGTTCAATTCCCGCCGCCTCCACCAAAGTTCTTCACTCATGCATCGGCCCATCGTCCGCGTGTTTCTGGGAGTCAGCCTCGATGGCTGCATCGCGGGGAGAGACCATGATCTCTCGTGGCTGGAATGCGTGAGTACCGATCCGCCGGAGGACACCGGCTACGCGGATCTCATGGCCAAGACCGACGCGCTGCTTATGGGCCGGAACACCTACGACGCGATCGCCAACTTCGACCCGTGGCCTTTCGAGGGTAAGCGCTGCCTCGTCATGACTCATGGGGAGATTGATGACGATCGGGTCGAATGTGCCAACGGAACGCTCCCGGATCTCCTGAGCCAGCTCGGAGATGAAGGCGTACACGGGGTGTATCTCGACGGCGGCTCTATCGTGCGGCAGGGTCTCGCCGAAGGTCTCGTCGATGAGCTAACGCTCTCCTGGGTGCCGATGATCCTGGGTGAGGGAGTGCGGCTGTTCGACGGCCTGCCCGAGTTTCGTCAGCGATGGACGCTGACGAGGTCACGCAGTTTCCCGAGCGGTTTGGTTCAGGCGACGTATCGGCCCGTTTCGGATCGCTCGTGAATCTGCCGACGTTATACTTTGCTTCAATCCATACGTCCACCTTATATTTTTAACGATCAAAGTATAATGGCCCACTGAATCTCGCGGTACAATCGCGTTGCGATGAAGCGTGAGGATTTTGACGCAAACGCCTTCGTGAAGCTCATCCAGGAGCCTAGCGGCTACTTGGCCGCCCATCCTGGTGAAGTTCCCCCAGAAGTTCGACCAACTTGGGAGCTCTACAGCGCGCTATCTGCAGCCGATCGTGCCTTGAGCGAGTTGGCAGGCGTAGCAAAAACCCTACCTAATCCTCACCTGCTGATCAGCCCATTCATGCGAAAGGAGGCTGTGCTTTCGAGCAAGATTGAGGGTACTCAGGCATCCCTCTCAGACCTACTGATTTTTGAAGCGTCCAACCAGAGTCAAGCAAACACTTCAGATGTAAACGAGGTAATGAACTATGTTCGGGCGTTGGAGCACGGCCTGAGATCTCTAAGGGACTTTCCGCTCAGCTTGAGATTGCTACGGGATCTGCACCGTTTGATGCTGGTCGACCCGACTAAGACACCTGGCGAGTTCCGCAGGTCGCAGAACTGGATCGGTGCCCCAGGCTGTACGCTGGACGAAGCAAGTTACATTCCGCCGCCCCCCGCCGCCCTGATGGACCATCTCGGTCGCCTCGAGGCATACTTGCACTCGCCTCCCACGCTGCCAGCCCTAATCAGATACGCGATCGTCCACTACCAGTTCGAGGCTATCCACCCGTTTCTTGATGGCAACGGGCGTATCGGAAGGCTTCTCATCACGCTGTTGATGTGCGCCGACCCAGTGGAATCGCGACCGCTCTTGCCCGAACCCTTGCTCTATCTAAGCGCCTTCTTCGAAGCCAGGAGGTCGGAGTACTACGAGCGACTAAGCCAAGTGAGTCGGAAAGGAGATTGGGAAGGGTGGTTTGCGTTCTTTCTCGAGGCCGTCAGGGTTCAAGCGTTGGACGCAATCAGCCGATCAGAGCGACTCATGAGTCTGCGCGAGGAGTTTAGGAAGAGGTTGCAGGATGCAAAGGCATCCGCACAGTGCTTTGAACTTACGGACATGCTCTTCTCCTCACCAGCTACGACCGTCAGTGATGCAGCGAGGACGACAACCCGAACTTACGCAGGTGCAAAAATGGCCGTTGTCAAGTTGGTTGAGCTAGGAATTCTCGCCGAGTTCCCATCGCAACGCACCCCCAAAGTCTTCATTTCGAAAGACATTCTAGAAGTTCTTGGATAGCACCCAACCGCTCCTCGCGAGTGGAGAAGAGGAGCAAATACGTGTTTACCGACCCGAAACGTCTTCGGAGCCGGTCTTGCCCTCGAAGCTCTCACCCGCGTGGGGCATAGAGACGTCCTCGACCGCGGGGCCGCGGTCGCCTCGGGCGAAGTTCACGTCCTCGCCACCGAGCGGATACTCCTTGCGAAGCGGAAAGCCGATCCAGTCGTCAGGCAAAAGGAACCGGCCGGGGTGGTCGGTATTGCCCTCGAACACCACGCCGTAAAGGTCGGCAATCTCGCGCTCGGGATACTCGGCGCCCAGGAAGATGTCTCTCAGCGTAGGAATCGTCTGCCCGTCGTCCACCGCCACCTTCACGAAGATGCGCGAGTAGTGTTTGAGCGACATGAGGTTGTAGATAACTTCGAATCGGCCCTCGAGGTCGCGCTCGTGCGTCCATGTGCTGTAGTCGGCCCCGACGCACTCCGAGAAGTAGCTGTAGTCGAGATCGGGATCGTCCTTGAGCAACGAGATGACGTCGCGGATGGACTCGCGCCGCACGCACAGAAACGTCTCATCGCGGAACGTCTTGACCTTGATCAGCGCGTTCGGCAGCTTCTCGCGAACCCGCACGGCCTCCAGCCGCTCTTCACCCACCATCGGTGCGCCCATGGGTTACGATCCCTCCGTTGCGGGCTGCAGTACCGGCTTGGCTTCGAGCTTTGGCAGGACCGTGTCCTCAAGCTTGGCGGGGTCGAGGGATGTGGTCTCATCCCAGTCGATTGCGCCGACCCGAACCGCATAAATGTAGCCAAGAATCCACGTGGACATGTAGACCAGCATCTCGATGAAGCTGAACAGCTGGAACGAGACCTCGGAGTCTCGATAGATGGTCATCCAGCTCCACAGGAAGATGACTTCGATGTCAAACAAGATGAAGAGAATCGCGACCAAATAGAACTTGATCGGGAAGCGCTCGCGGGCCGAGCCCTCCGGCGTCACGCCGCACTCGTAAGGCGAACTCTTGTAGGGCGTGACCTTCTTTGGCCCCAGCACCCAGCTGAGCGAGACCATCGCGACGCAGACAATCGCCGCGACCGCCACCAAGACGAGAATCCCGATGTACGATTCCACGCGCGAAGTTTACCGAAGTCAAGAAAGGACCGCGAGGGTGAGCGTCAGAATCGCCGCATTGTGGACGCCGTGGAAGAAAATCGAGGGCATCAATGAACCCGTTTGGTAGGCGAGCAGCGAGCTCATGAAGCCAACCCCGGCCAAGGGCAGCCAAGCGGGAATACCCGTCGGATGGATGGCGGCAAAGCACAGCGCGGCAACCACCACGCCGATCGCCGTCGACCGGAACAGCTTGGCCATCGCGGGGGTGACTAAGCCACGGAAGATGATCTCCTCGACGATCGGGGCCATCAACGAGGCCGAAACAAAGGTGCCGATGAGCGTCCACAGGTCGGTTTCCTGGGCCAGCCGAACGGTGATGGGGTGCTCGGGAGCCGGGAAGAACTGCTGAAGCGGAAACGAGATTGCCGCAAGCACCACCAACAGAGGAATCTCGGCAAGGAGTGCGCCGATGACCCACAGGTAGTCGCTCTTGCGCTTCGGGTGTCGCAAACCGACTTGCTCGAAGGTCAGCCGCTTGCCGAAAATCGGCAGCGTCAGCAGGGCAAGGCTGAGCCCAATCACCAGCAACGCAAGCACGATGCTGGTTCCCTTCGGCGACTTGGACCCCACGATCATCACGATCACGAAGGGGACGAGGAAGAACAGGGCCAGAAGCTGAGTTGCGCGACCCGCCATACGGTCTGCGTTCTGGGACGAGAGGGGATCGGCTGAGTGCCCAATCGGCCGCAACTTGCCGGACAGGCGAGCCACGGCATAAGCGATCCACGCGACTACACCCAGCCCACCGGCAAGAATGAGCACAATCGCGAAGAAGAACAGCCGCTTGCCCCGATCCGGGGAGACCACCTCGAGCCGGGCATCGTCGACTCCAAGCTCCTCTAGCCTCAACGCCCAAACCAGCTGAGCCGAGAACTCTTCGGGAATCTTTTCCTTGAGGGCGCGAATCTCCGGCTCTTGAAGATCGGGGTTCTTGAGCAGCGTCGCCAACTGCCGAACCTTGGCGTCCTTCGAGTTTTCCAAGGTCGCCAGCGACTCAGGTCGGGGATCATCTCCATTGAGCCGACGTATTGCGACCGCCACAATCGCGGCCTTCTCCCCCGCGCCCTTCACTTCCAGAGGCGCGATCTCCGACCGCAGCCTCGAGTAGTCCTCTTTGGGAGCCCGCTGGCCAAGCATGCCTCGCATCGCCGCCGAGTACTCCATCGACATTCGCAGGGATCGCTCGACGTTGCTCGCGGCACGTGCATCGCCCTTCCCGACATCTCGGTTCAGGTAGCCCTCGAGCTGGACGAGGATCAGGAGTCCGATCAGGATGAACAGCGCGAACCAGCCGACACCGGGCCGGTGGGAATCTTTCGGGACAGGATCACGCGTGAGGTCGAACTCCACGATTGACTATGGCATACCGCGACCAGAGTCGCCGGGACTGGTGGACTGTCCGGTGCCCTCGGCAATCGGCGCGAGGAAGGGCGTCGATTCGGCGAGATTCGTGCGAAGATCTGAGTTGTCTGAATCCAGCCGGGATTGGATGCGATCAAAGACCCCAGCGATCAAACGTCGACGCCGCCGGGTGGCGGCAAGTGTAGCCTGCCTGGCCGCGAGGAACATCAAACTAATCGCCGCGAAGATTGCCATTGCCGCGAACGGAGCGGCCAGCCCGAGCTTGGAAAGCACGGCAACGGTGATGAAGACCGGGATGATTCCTAAAAGGTAAGCCAGGGTGCCGAGACCGGCTCCGGTAGAAGCGGACGAGAGACGAACGGTATCTCCGGACTGGCGAAGGGTGATCGTGTTGTAGTCGAGACCGCCCCCCGTTCCCGACCACTCGAAGGTGTCCCCGCGCCGCTCGATCGTTCCCGGCTCCTCGAACGCTCGTCGGAGGTCGGCTACCGTCTCTTCCCACTGATCCTCGGTGATGGTCCCGTTGAGGACTCGCTCGGACTCGTAACGCGTGGGGCCACCCCAGAAGTTTGCCCTCTCGGAGTCCCCCTCCGCGTCGGCCAAGGAAAGCGCTGCCGAGATCGCGCCCGACTCGATGCCGAGTTCGGCCGCGGCAAGACGCAGTTCTTCCTCGGAAATGCCCTCGCGCGCCGACGAGCCGGAATGGCCGGACTGAATCTCGACCGCACGACGGATGATGTCCGCCATCTGCTTCTCGGTAAACCGGCGCGAACTCACACCTTGAGGACGCGAAGCGATCCATCGACGTTGCAGAGAATGAGGCGGGTCCCCAGGGTGGGACTTGAACCCACACGACCTTACAGTCAACGGATTTTAAGTCCGCTGCGTCTACCATTCCGCCACCCGGGGCCAGCGGCGGGAGTATACCGACGGGCCGTATACTCCCCTATCGTGAGCGAGCAAGCCCGTTACGTCTTAATCGGTGGAGGCGTGGCCAGCGTCACCGCCGCCCAAGCCATCCGCGAGCACGATGCCGAAGGCCGCATCTTGATGATTCGCGACGAACCCCACGTGCCCTACGACCGTCCGCCGCTTTCGAAGGGCTACATCCGAAACCTCGCCGTCGACCTTGACGACATCTCCAGCAAATACGAGAGCTTCTACGAAGAGAACAAGATCGATCGCTGGCTCGGAACCCGGGCGACCGCCATCGACCGAGGCGCCAAGACCGTAACCACCGACGACGGCCGGAAGGTCACTTACGAGAAGCTCCTGCTGGCCACTGGCTGCCGCGCGGCAAGGCCCGAGTTTCCCGGAGTTGAACTGGCGCACTGCCTGCGGACGATGGACGATGCCGAAGCCATCCGCCAGGCGCTCCACCCGGCTAGTTCGATCGTCATCATCGGCTCGGGCTACATCGCCGGCGAAGTTGCTTCGGTCGCGTTGGGGCTCGGCAAAGCGGTCACGATCCTCTCGCGCGACGCCAGTTTCTGGACCAGCTTCGCAAGCCGGGAAACCGGTGACCGAATCGCCCAGGCATTCCGCGACGCCGGTGCCGACGTTCAACTCGGGGTGGCCTTCGATCGCATCGAAGCCGGACCGGTTGTGCACCTCGTCGATGGTCGCACGTTCGCCGCTGACTTGGTGGTGTTGGGCACGGGAATCCTGCCTAACGTCGATCTTGCGGATGCGGCCGGTCTTGAGACCGATGCCAAGCACGGCATCGTGGTGGATGATCATCTGCGCACGGCGGACCCGGCGATCTACGCCTGCGGCGACGCGGCCTTCCGCCCGGGCCACCCCATGGGACTCAGCGGCGAGCATCACCTGAATGCGAAGTGGCAGGGCACGACCGCCGGAGGCAACATGGCCGGAGGCGATGAAGCCTTTGCCAAGGTGCCCTACTTCTGGACCGACTTCCTCGATCTGCACATGATCTTGCGCGGCCACCCCGAAAATGCCCAACCCGCCAAGATGATCGGTGATCGAGCCGCCGGGGAGTTCATCGAACTGTACGCCGACGCCGACGGCAAGCTCGCGATGGGCATCGCCGTCAGCCACGATGAGCCGTCGCTCGACCCGATCTCGGATCGCCTCGCTGAGCATATCGGCCAACCCATCGATACCTTCGAAGCCCCATGACCGAAGCATTGCTGACTTCGACCTTGACTCAACTCCCTGCTCCGAAGGGAGTGGGCAAGGTGCGTGAACTGTACGACCTCGGCGAAGAGTTGCTGATCGTCACCACCGACCGCATCTCAGCATTCGATGTGATCATGGCGAACGGCATTCCCGACAAGGGTCGGGTGCTCAACCTGATGAGCGCCTACTGGTTCGAGAAGTTCTCTGATGAGTGCCCCAACCACGTCATCACGACCGAAGACGACGCGATCGCCGAGCGCGTAGGCGACTGGCATCCGAGCCTGGCGGGACGCTGCACGCTGGCCCGCAAGGCCACCCCGGTCAAGATGGAGTGCGTGGCCCGCGGCTACCTGGCGGGGTCGCTCTACAAGGAGTATCGCCAGTCCGGCGGCTCCGTTCACGGCCTTGCCTTGCCCGAGGGGCTCCGCGACGGCGACCGGCTTCCGGAGCCGATCTTCACCCCGGCGACCAAGGCGGAATCCGGACATGACGAGAACCTGAGCTGGACCCAAGCGGTGGACCTCGTCGGTTACGAAGCTGCGGTGTGGTTGCGGGACACCACGCTCACGATCTACGAACGAGCCGCCGAGGAGGTCGCGCGCCACGGCCTTATCCTCGCCGACACCAAGTTCGAGTTCGGCGAGACCGCCGATGGGATCATCTGGATCGATGAGGCACTGACCCCCGACAGTTCACGCTACTGGAACACCGAGACATACGCACCCGGTGGCCCCCAGCCCAGCTACGACAAGCAATTCGTGCGCGACTACTTGGAGAGCATCGGCTTTGACAAGCAGCCGCCCGGCCCAGCGTTGCCCGACGACATCGTCGCCAAAACACGCGAGAAGTATCTGGAGGCCTATGCCCGAATCGTCGGGCAGCCCCTGCCATGTTCCTGATCTACAACCTGCTGGCGCTCCTGCTGAGCCCGATCTGGCTCACCTGGATGCTGATCCGCTCGAGCCGACGCGCGGAGGCTCCGAACTGGAAGGAGCGCACCGGCAACTATATGCACGTCCAGATCCCGCGGGATAAGCCGGCGATTTGGATCCACGCGGTTTCAGTCGGCGAGGTCATGGCGGTGCTGCCGATCCTGCGTCAGGTGCGGGCGCTGCTCCCGGATCACTTCTTGCTGCTCTCGGTGACCACGAGCAGCGGCCACCATACGGCGCGCGAGCATGCGGTCGATCTCTACGACGAACTTGTCTACTTCCCTATCGACCTGGCGAGGTTCCAACTGGCGGCGATGAGCCGCGTTCGTCCGAGCGTGGTTGCGATCATGGAGACCGAACTCTGGCTGAACTTCCTTTGGGCGGCCAAAGCAATGGGCGCGAAGACGCTGCTGCTGAATGGGCGAATCAGCGACCGCTCGTTCCGGCGATCGCGGCCGATCAAGTTCTTCTACCGATCGATGCTCGGCTACCTCGACCGCACGCTCATGCAAACCGCGGGAGACTCGGACCGGATCGCGAATCTCGGGGCGAAGCAGCCCGAGGTGTTCGGCAACTGCAAGTTCGATCAGGCGGTCGACGGGCTCGACGCCGACCCCGCCGAGTGGCGCGCGTTGCTCGGACTGCCGGAGGGCGTGCCGATCGTGGTCATCGGCTCGACCCGGGGCGAAGATGAAGAGAAGTTTGTCGTTAGTGCACTCGAACCCCTGGCGAAGGAGGTCGCGGTCGTGTGGGCCCCGCGCCACTTGGAGCGAGCCGACGCGGTGGCGGCAACGATGGCCCAGGCGTTCGGAGTAACCGCCCGCCGCAGCCGGGCCGAGCGGGGTCGCTACATCGTGCTGGACACCTACGGCGAACTCGCGAAGGTGTATGCACTCGCCGACGTGGTGATCATCGGCGGTGGATTCGGCGACTACGGCGGGCAGAACCTGCTCCAAGCGCTCGCCCACGGCAAGCCGGTGCTGCACGGCCCGCATATGGCCAACTTCCGCGACGTGGCCAGTGCCTCTCTGGCGCTTGGGGCTTCGCGAGAGGTCATTACCCCCTCGGATCTCACAAGCACGATTCGGGAGCTACTCCAAGACCGAGCCCGTGCGTCCCAGATGGGCGAAGCCGGTCGGCGCTTTGTCGAGGAGAACGCCGGAGCCAGCCGACGATACGCCCTCGCCATCGCGGAAGCGGCCCGAGAACGCTAGAAGAACCCGCCAAAACCGACGAGCATAAAGATGGTCCCCCCGATTGCGGACAAGATCGAGAGCACGAGCATCACGATCGAGAAGATGTACGCCGCATTCCCCTGCGGATGGCCGTTGTCGCGGGCCTTCTTCCCGCTCATCACTCCGGCGACGGCCAGCGCGGTCGCCACAAAGCCCAGCAGTGGAAAGCACCCGCAACTGAAGACGAGAAACGCAGAGATCGAGCTGCAGACCCAGGCCGTGGTGAGTTCGGGGGGCGTGCGGGGTGGCCCCGCTTCCTGTCCCGGCCGGTGATAGGGGGCGTACGAACTCGGCTGCGGAGGCGAAGGATCGCTGAAGGGCCCTGGCGTGCCGACGCCGGACATGTTCGGCGGGATGTGTTGGTTCGCGTACGGGGCGTTGGCCGGGAACTGAAGTCCGCTTACGGTCGATGCCGCCATGCGGTTTCCGCCCAGCTCCTCTTCGAGCATCGAGTTAGGCAACACGCGGCCCTCCGACACCCACTGCTGGAGGGTCATCAAGTCAGCCGGGCCGAAGCGCTGGCCGTTCGGGGCGTACACGAAGTACCGCACGCTCCATTTTAGCCACGCCGAGCCACAGCCGTTGCTTCGGGCGCGGGTGTATCCTCTTCAACAATGAAGGGCGTTATTCTCGCGGCGGGCAAAGGCTCGCGATTGTTTCCCGTTACTCACCACATTCCGAAGCCCCTGCTACCCATCGCGAACCGCCCGACCCTTGAGTACGCCTTCGATCGGCTCAAGGAGATCGGAGTGCGCGAAATCGCGATCGTGGTCGGCGACAACGAAGGGGAAATGCGAGCCGCGCTGGGCGATGGTTCAGCGTTCGGCCTCGAACTCTCTTACGTCCGTCAGACCGAGCCCAAGGGGCTCGCCCATGCGCTGACGTTCGCCGAATCCTTTATCGATCGAGAGCCGTTCGTGATGTACCTGGGTGACGCCATCTACAGCGAGGGCTTTATTCAGCACGCAAAGCGATTTATTGAGAGTGGCGCGGCAAACCTAAACATTGTGAAGCCGGTCGAGGATCCAAGCCGCTTCGGCGTGGCGAATGTGGATGGCGAGCGGATCACGAAACTGGTCGAAAAGCCGAAGGAGCCGGAGAGCAATCTGGCGATGGCGGGGCTGTACTTCTTTGGCCCGGAAATCTGGGGTGTGCTGCCGGGATTGCCGCCCAGCGCCCGCGGCGAGTACGAGATCACCGACGCGATCCAGAGGCTGATCGATGGGGGCCACCTCGTGCTTGCCGGAGTCTACGAGGGCACGTGGTTTGATACGGGGACGCTCGATTCTTTCCTCGAGACCAGCGCATTTCTAACGGGCGGTAAGTCGCTCGTCGGCGCCGCGGAAGTCCAGGGTGAAGTTACCGAGAGCGTGGTGATCGGAGATGGCGCGAAGGTTTCAGCGACCCGACTCGTCGATTGCGTCGTCCTGCCCGACGCAAACGTTCAGGTCACCGGGACGATCCGCCATGCGATCCTCGGCGGAACCGTAGTTCGCGAGGGCGACGTGATGGACGCGATCCTCTGGGATTAGCGCCCGTCCCAGAAACCCTTCTTTTTGGGCTTGTTGTCCTGAACGGGTTTATCCTTGGTGATGTCGATCGTCGGCCTTAGTTCGATCGCCTTCTCCCGGATGTTCGGCTGGGCGATCTCGGTCATGGCACCCGGGGTCGCCCCCTGAGGAATCGGCAGCAGAATTGAAACGCGACGGTTGACCGAACTCGAAGGCTTGTCCGGGTCGCGAAGCTGCGTGTCCGCGTAGCCCGACACGCTCAGAAACTGACTCTGGCCGACCCCGCCCGTCATGAGTTCGCGGCGCAAGGAGTTGGCCCGGTCTTGGCTAAGGTCCCAGTTGTCATAGTCGGTGCGCGCGTACGGCACGGCATCGGTGTGGCCCTCGATCTTCATCGGCCGACTGGCTTCCGCAAGGATGGGGGCGATCTGACCGACCAAAATGCGAGCCTCCTTCCGCAAGGTGGACGAGCCGCTCTCGAAGAAGACGGCTCCCTTGTCCTCGCGAAACTCGATGCGAAGTCCTTCCGGAGTCATCTCGATGCTCACGCTGTCGAGCATGGCCTTGAGATCGGCCTTGCCGATGCCCGATTCATCGCCCTTCTTGGCCGCCGTTTCCAGCGCTTGCATCACCTTGCCCATGACCATGATCACCTGCCGCTTGTTGTCTTGGATGATCTCGACCCCTTGGTGCTTGACCGTGCCGGACTGGGTGATCGGCGTTCCGGGAAATCGAACGATGTTGCGGCTCATCGGCGCGGTCTTCGAGTAGCCCAACGGATCGTTGAAATAGCCGGAAATCTGCGCCTTGGATTCATCGGAGAGGCCGAGAATCCACATCACCATGAAGAACGCCATCATGGCGGTCACGAAGTCGGCGTAGGCAACCTTCCACGAGCCGCCGTGGTGGCCATGGCCGTGCGCCTTCTTCTTCTTGATGATGATCGGGGTGCCTTCCATCGTTTAGCCTGTTGGTGTGTTGGTTTTTGGCGTGCTAGTCTGTTTGGAAGTGGAATGTCGGATGTGGGATGTCGCTGGAATCCAGTCGTCGAGTTTTGTCAGTTCTCTCCCGCGACATTCGATATCCAACATCCGACACCCACGCTCCCGCAGCCTACGCGGCCGGTTTCTCCTTCACCGCCGATTCCATTTCGGCAAATCCAGGGCGGACGGACGGCTCGATATTGCGGCGAGCGAACTCGACGCACGTGATCGGCGACTCGCCACGGGCGAAGCTGAACAGCGCGAACCGAATGCAGTTCATGTAGCTGCTCTCGGCCGCTAAGCGAAGCTCGATCGCCTTCGCAATCGGCGCGAACATACCGTAGGCGAGCAGAATCCCCAGGAACGTACCAACCAGCGCCGCGGCAACCGACTGGCCAATCGCGGACGGGTCACCCTCGGCGATCTTGCCCATCGTGATGATAACGCCCAAAACCGCCGCGACGATGCCGAAGCCCGGCATCGCATCGCCCACCGTCTGGATCGCCGTCGCGGGCACCATCTGCTCTTGGTGGGCGGTCTCCAGGTCGATCTCCATCATCTCCGAGAGGTCATGCGGCCCGACCGCGCCGGTCAAGATGACCTTCATCGTGTCGCAGAAGAAATCTTTGGCGTGGTGGTTGTTGAGGAACGACGGAAACTTCTTGATGATCTCGCTCTTCTCAGGGTCCTCGATGTGCTGTTCGAGGCCGAGGAGTCCTTCCTTTCGCGCGACGTTGAACAGCTGGAACATCATCTTCAGCACGTCGAGGTAGGCGCCCTTGGTGTAGGGGTCGGGCTTGAGGAGCCCCATCACGGCCTTGATCGCCCCCTGGAAATTCTTCATCCCGTGGGCGGCAAGAAACGAGCCGAGGCCGCAACCGCCGATGATGATGAACTCGGTGACCTGCATCAAGACGGCGACTTTGCCACCGTGCATGACGTAACCCAGCATGGTGGCGACCAGCGCGATGATGATGCCGATAAACGTGAACATAGACCCTGTCCGCAGCCATAACCGCCCCCGGCAATGTTGCGCGGTGGGCGATACAATAGAATCATCGGCATCATGAGCCCATGTTCTTTACGGAGAAGTGTCAGGTCTAGGGTGCGGTCTTGATCTGCTTGAGGCGAAAACCTTTCACGGTCGGCCCCACGGGCACGCTGAACTCTCTCGTGGCGCCTGAGTCCACCGATGGGAAACGCGCGATGACCGATCCCGAAGGGGAGCCCGTAGCATCAAACACTTCGAACTCGATGCTGCCCTGCGTGGCGGTGCCTTGGTTTTGTACGCTGCCAGAAACTTCAAGTTGCCCATCCGCGCCCACTTGGAGCCTCGCTTCCGACAGGACAAGAGAATGACCCACCACGACGGGCGGTGGCTTCGCGCATCCAACTAACACTAACGCAAACACGGCTGCCCTCATGGCCCGAAGAGCTCCCGCCCGCTATACGGATGGAAGAAGAGATCGCCAGTGTTAATGTGGCGCCAGAGAGCTTTTGGCCACTTATACACGCTACCCTCGTTGCAAATTCGCAAGGTAACTCCTTCGCGGGGTTGAAGATGCTTCAACAAGGGACTCTGCTCGCCCTTGAGTGGCGCGTGCCAGGGGCAGGCGATCACGCCGACTTTAGAAAGCGCGCCAACCTTGGACCAGACACCCAGTATCGTCTCGTTCGTGTAGTCGCCAAGATATCCGTAGCTGATCCGAAATGGGGAGGCTGGGCCGTTCTCGGTCAGGTCCAGCAACTGCGCCCGATATTGTCCGTCGGCTCTTGGCTTGATCGAGTTCTCCACCTGGCACTGGAAAACCGCCTCGCTCTTGGCATAGGGGGCCAAGGGCACCAAGCCTGGCGCAGGTGGAGCCATCGAGCCATGATCCTCCGAGTACAGCTTTAGAGCGATGTACACCTGACGCATTCGCATTAGGCACTCGGTCTCTTGACCAGACGCTCGAGCTCGCGCGGCCACGGGTACGAGGAGTGCTGCCAGCACGGCGATGATCGCAATGACCACGATCATCTCGACGAGCGTAAAGGCTTTGTTCTTTCTCATTTCATCTCCTAGTCGGATTCTGGTCATGCGACCAGAATCCGTGCCCTTCTCACAGTGGGTCGTCGCAGATCGGTGCCCCATTGGGTAACCAACCTGGGTTCAGGTCGCTACAACAACCATTGGGTGCCCAAGCACTACAACCCTCCAACAAGTAACCCATCGGCGCGCCAGAGTAATCATAGCAGCACCAGACGTTGCATACCCGATCCGAAGTATAATTCGGAAGCAAGAATGAGCAATTCGGGACACCGCTTTCGCACTTACGTTGAATCGCGGTGCCCATGGATTTACCGTTAGCGGGGCAAGGGTTTGACCCCATTGCGGTTGCGCAGGCCAATCCGATTAGGGCCGGCAAGGCCAGTTTCCATTTCATCGATCTTCTCCTTGTTGCTTCGCCGTTTCCACGTCAGTAGAAACGAGCGAGAACATTGTTTTTTTCAAGCTCTCCTTTACGGCCGCATTCTCTGCCCAGCCCTGTTCAATGGCTAGAATCCGTCCGCTAGATCCGATCAATGCTAGGGTCGGTGATGCAGTAATTGGAGAGGTCTCGGATAGCCATGCGCGTGAACGAGCAACAGACTCACCGCTTCGATCAGCAAATGGTTCTACAGCATGTGTTGGCAGATTAAGGTCGGTTGCAGCCCATCGGTATGCAAGACGACAAGGCGCGCACTCAGAGGAGCCAATGACGAGCAAGAAGGGGCCCTGTTCTGGAACAAGGCCTTCGACCTGCAGCAGATCCCAGTGTTGACCAACAAGAGCTTCGGCATTAATCTTGGGTGCTACCTGCGGGGTCGCTGCCAATTGCTGACCTGTATGCTGACCGGCAAGAAACAGCAGGGCTACCGTTGCAGTTGCAGCGCCGCAGAGCGAACGATGGGCCCACTTCCTCATACGAACTGGATCTGAATCAAGGGGTTTCATGGATTCCGCAGTAGTGGCCAGAGTGATTAGCGCAAGGATCGCTAAGCATAGGCTGCAGTCAGCCCCCAACTCAAAGAGTAGATACAACTGATAGGCTACAGCGAAAGACAGTAGGTGTGGCACGAGTGTTGCCCGTGAATGGAGGATCAGGAACGAAGCGGCAGTGAACAACACTACCCCTGCCAGTGTTAGATCAACCTGCAGGACGGGAAGCACGACATCAGGACAAGTCACGCATTTGTAGAAGTAACGAACAGATGCGACAACGGCGGCTAAACCAACTAACAAAGCCGTTGCCAAACGCTGTGGCCGCCACATTATCCCAACGAGGAAAGCGGAGAAGCCGACTAGAAGGGGCGCAACACTTCGGCCTCGAGCAGTCTCACTCTGATGGAGTTGTGCCAGCCCCAGATTAACACCCGTTTGCCCAAAATATACGCTGGCGCCGCGTTGACGCACCTGGTCCATAATGATAAGCGGTGCCCCCCCCCCCCCCGCTCGCTGACCCCTTCGTGAGCATCTTCACCTGGCCCTCCAGCATCTGTCCGCGCGGAGTGCCTTCGACGGCCACCACGATTGGCAGATGTTTGGACAGGTCGCTGTACTGCTGTTCCAGATTGGATTGACTCGAACTGAGGAGGAGTGCACCGCCAGCGAAGCCAGACGTCTCGAGTTGAAGTCGTTCAACAGTCATGACGGTTAGATATGCAGACAACGCGATGAGCGCGATCACAGTTGAACTCGTCGCGCGAAGAACCTGATCTATTCGTTGCCGGGGGTTGTTGCCGCCTACCATAGCGCTTGCATCCAACGGTTTTCTATACTATATAACACTTTTGTCCTGCTTACAACGAATTTGTCAAAGTTTTTCTCAACTGAGTAGCTGTGCATGGTTGTTGTGTGAAGTTTCAAACTGTTCAGAGTGAAGATTCGTTTGCTCGATCCGCACACCGTCAACCAAATCGCGGCCGGTGAGGTCGTCGAGCGCCCGGCCTCGGTGGTCAAGGAACTCGTCGAAAATGCGCTCGATGCGGGAGCGACGCGGGTGACCGTCGAGCTTTCCGATGCGGGTCGGACACTCATCCGAGTCAGTGACGACGGCATCGGTATGGCTCCCGACGAGGCGCAGATGGCGCTCCAGCGCCACGCGACGTCGAAGATCACCTCGGCCGATGATCTCCTCCTAGTTTCGACGCTGGGATTCCGCGGGGAGGCCGTGCCCTCGATTGCGTCGGTGTCGCGGTTCACGCTCTCGACCGGAACCGACGACAGCGGGCGCACGCGAATCAGCGTGGAGGGCGGGACCATCCAAGGCGTTGCCCGCGTCGCCGGGCCGCGAGGGACGGAGATCACGGTCGAGGACCTGTTCTTCAACACCCCTGCGCGGCTCAAGTTCCTCAAGAGCGATACGACCGAGCTCTCGGCCGCGCTCGAGCATGTCACCCGCTACGCGATGGCGTATCCGCACGTGGCGTTCACCGTGATCCACAACGGCCAGCAGGCGCTGACGACCACCGGCTCGGGCGATCTGCAGCAGGCGATTGCCGAACTGTGGGGGCGCGATCAGGCGAGAGGCATGGTGCCGGCAGAGCTGGTTCACCCGAATCTGCGCGTCCACGGATGGGTCAGCCCGCCCTACATGACCCGCCCGACGCGCGCCTACCAATACGTGTATGTGAATGGGCGGCCGGTGCGCTCGCGGATGCTGACCGCGGCGGTGGATCAGGCATACCGCGACCTGACTCCCGAGAAGCGATACCCCGGCGTGGTGCTCATGATCGAGGTCGATCCGGCGCGGGTGGATGTGAACGTCTCTCCCACGAAGAGCGAGGTTCGATTTCAGCAGGAAGGGCAGGCGTTTGACGCGGTGCGCACCGCCATCCGAGCGGCGCTGATGGAGAGCGGAATGATGCCCGACGCGGCCGGGATCGCCGCCGCGAACCAAGCGCTCGCCGAAGCGGCGATGCCCTCGCCGATGAGCACGTTCGGGGCGGGGATCTTTGAAGCGGCCATGGCGGCTCAGGCTCCTTTAGAGATGCCCGTGCCGATGCCGGAGAGCTCGATCTCGCTGCCGCCCGGGGTGACCGGCGATCGCGAGCGATTCCCGTTCATTGAGTTGCTTGAGGGGCTGCGGGTGATCGGCCAGGCGATGGACACGTTGATCATCGCGGAGACCGCACGCGGCATCGTGATCATCGACCAGCACGTCGCCCACGAGCGCATCCTCTACGAATATCTGTGCGGCCTGAAGGGCCTGCACGCCATCGAGAAGCAAACGCTCCTCGCTCCCGAGACGCTCCACCTCGACCGCCCGGCGGCGATGATGCTCCGCGAGCGGCTTCAAGAAGTGGTGGACGTGGGTTTCGACATCGAGCCATTCGGAGGCGAGAGCTTTGTGGTGCGCGCGGTCCCGGCGGCGCTGCGGGGGAAGGACCCGATGCGGGTGCTGCGCGATGTGGTGGACGAACTGGTCGACAGTGCGGTTTCGCGCAAGCTCACCCCCACCCGCGAGCAGATCTGGATCATGAGCGCGTGCAAGATGGCGGTGAAGGCCGGCGACCCGCTGTCGCATGCCGAGATGGAAAAGCTGATCCTCGATCTGGCGACGACCGAGAATCCGTACCTGTGCCCGCACGGACGCCCGATCACAATCACGCTATCGCGGCATGAGCTGCTGAAGAAGTTCTATCGGCATTAGGCCTTGGAGGTGCGAGGGCACGACTCATCCCTCGCCCACAAAGCAGCTTTGAGCTTGGCGCTCGGGTGTTATCCCTTGACCATCAACCGATCACGCACGCGGCAGAACGCCTTGATCGCGAACTCCAAGTCTCCTTCCGTGTGGGTGGCATTGGGCATCGTGCGCAGTCTTGCCTTGCCCCGCGCGACGGTCGGGAACACGATCGCCAGCGCGTAGACGCCTTCCTCGAACAGCTGCCGCTCCATCTCTTGGGCCATCGCCTCGTCACCCACGTAGACCGGGGTGATCGGAGTCTCGCTGCCCATCGTGTCGAAGCCGTTGTCCGCGAGCATCTGCTTCCACTTGCGGGTGTTGTCCCACAACTTGCGCATCGGCTCGGGGTCGTTCTCCATCACATCGAGCGCGGCGATCAGCGCCGCAGCAACCATGGGCGGATGGGCGGTCGAGAATAGGTAGGGTCGGCCGCGGTTGATCAGCCAATCCTTGAGCTTTGCCGAGCCCGCGATGTAGCCGCCGATGACGCCAAGCGCCTTGCTCAGCGTGCCGAGCTGGATATCCACGCGGCCATAGAGCCCGAAGTGCGACGTCGTTCCCGCGCCGTGTTCACCCAGCACTCCGCTCCCGTGAGCGTCGTCGATCATGACAATCGCATTGTGCTGCTCGGCCAGGTTGACGATGTCCGGCATGGGGGCGATATCGCCATCCATGCTGAACACACCATCGGTAATGATCAACTTTTTGGCGAATCCTTTCTCATTTGCGAGCTTCAGGGCGCGCTCAAGGTCGTTCATGTCCTTGTGGGCGTACACCCACCCTTCGGACTTTCGGTAAGCGGCGGGGGACAGCCGGACGCCATCGATGATCGACGCATGGTTGAGTTCGTCGGAGATCACAACGTCCTTGTCGGTCAGCACGGCGGGGATGCAGCCGGAGTTGGCAGTGAAGCCACCGGTGAAGACGAGCACCGCTTCGGTCTTCTTGAACTTGGCGAGCCGCTCTTCCAGCTCTTCATGCACACTCATCGTGCCGCCGATCCAGCGCACTGCGCCTGCACCGACGCCCCAGCGCTCGATCGAGTCAAGGGCCGCTTGGCGCACCTTGGGATGGTTGGCGAGCCCAAGGTAGTTGTTGCTCGACAGGTTGACGACCTCGCGCCCGTCCATGCGAACCCGTCCGCCGGCCGGCGACTCGAGGATCTTGGGCACCTTGTAGAGGTGCTGATCCTTCAACGTCTGCAGCTGGTCGCCGAGCCAATCCTGAAACCGTGCGTTCATGCGCAGATTGTACTGCGCACGAACTTACGCGGCTTCGCTGATGATGATCGGCTCCATCACCACGGAGGTGAGAAGTTCCTTGCCCGTCCGGCCCGACTCGGGGAATGACGCATGCCCAATCTCGACACGAACCGGCGAGTTGCGGGCGTAGCGTTGGTTGACCCAGTTCACGATTTTGCCCACAAGGCGGCGCTGAATCAAAGGCACATTGTGACCCGACGATGGAAGAATGACCCCGAACGCGGTTTCTTCATGGCGGCACACAAGGTCCAGACGTCGCACCGAGTCTCGGATGAAGTCAGCCGCATCCGACAGGAAGTCATCGACGCTGGTGGCACCGTAGAACTTGCGCAGAGTCTCCAGGCCTGAGAACCGAATAACGACCACGCCGACCGCCGCATTGTTGCAGGATGCTCGGTGGACTTCTTCTTCGAGCCTTGATCGGAAGAACCCATCGGTGTACGCGCCGGTGAGGGCGTCAATGACGTCGTAATCGATCTCCGACGCTTGTCGGCGGAGCAGCCGATCCTGCTCCTGCTCCTTCTGCAAGATCTTTCGGAGCTTGGCGAGCGACTGGCGGAGGATATGGGAGACGTAGTTGCCCGAGATGTCGAGGCGGGCCGCGATTTCGGTCTGGCTGAGCGAGTCGAAGTGGAACATCACGAGGACTTGGCGCTCGAGATCACGCAGCTGGCTCATCGCCTGCTCGAGAACCAACCTATCCTCGACGCTCAGCTGCTCGACGCAGTAGTCGCTGGAATCCAATCGCTCGACTTCCGATTCGCCGTCGTCGTCTGTCGGCGTCGTGTCAAGCGAGGAGAGCTTGAGCATCTCTTGGGTCAAGAACACTTCGCGAACCGAAGCCTCCGTCACGCCGAGGTGTTCCGCAATTTCGCGTTCGGTCGGCTGACGACAGAGGTTCGCCTGCAGCAAACCAGCGGCCTTGGTCACCTTGTGACGCAGTTCTTGTAGCCAGGCCGGTTGCCGAATGGTCTGCGCCCGATCCCGTAGGTAGTGCTTCATTTCCCCAGCTACCAGGTAGGTCGCATAGGTGTTGAAGCGCACTCCAGCCGTCGGGTCGAACTTAGTTAACGCGTTAAGCAGTCCGATAAACCCAACCTGGACGAGATCCTCGAAGGGCTCGATCCCCGCGAAGCGCCGAGCAATCCGCTCGACCATCCCTGAGTACTGCACGAGGACCAGATCCTTCAGGTCTTCGCGCCGAGTTTCCAGGTAGCGCAGAACAATCGATTCGCCATCATTGGCCGCATCAAATTCCTTTCCCATTGACATCAATCCCTCGATTTCTTTCGCGACCCAGTCCTTGGGTCGCGTGCCTCCCAGCCGTAACACATGGGCCCCGGCCAAGGGGCCCGAATCTTCATGCCTTACTTCACGCTGTTGACCAGCTTGAAGATGGGCGTCATAACGGAGATCGCGATGAATCCCACGATCCCGCCCATGAACATGATCAGCGCGGGCTCGATCATGCTCGTCAAACCCTTTACGGTCGCTTCGACTTCCGCATCGTAGAAGTCGCCAACCTTGACCAACATCTCGGAGAGTCGTCCTGACTCTTCGCCGACGTCGATCATACAGGTCACCATGGTCGGAAACAAGTTGGATTTGGTCAGCGGATCGCTCAGCTTCTGTCCCTCACGGATGCTGCTGCGCGTCTGATCGATGGCTGCCGTAAGGACGGCGTTGTCCATCGTCTCGCCGACGATCTCCAAACTGCGAAGCATCGGAACACCGCTGTTGATCAGGGTGCCGAAGGTCCGCGTGAAGCGGGCAATCGACATCTTGAGCGCAAGCTCGCCGATGATCGGCATTTTGAGCTTCATGTAGTCCAGCTTGTATCGGCCGTTGGGCGTCTTGCCCCACTGCTTGATGCCGAACCAAACGCCGCCAACAGCAAGGATGATCACCCACCAACTGGATTGCATGAAGTCGCCGAACTTGAACATTGCCGCCGTAACGGGAGGCAGTTCGACATCCATTCCGGTGAAGATCTCTTTGAACTTTGGCAGAACAAATGAGAACAGGATGAAGAGCATCAGGATCGAGAAAGCGAGGACCAACACGGGGTACATCATCGCGCTCTTGATCTTGCCCCTGATCTCCGATTCGTACTCGAGGAACCCAGCCAAACGGTCGAGGATCAGATCGAGGATGCCGCCGACTTCGGCGGCGCGAATCATGTTCACATAGAGCTTGCTGAAGACCGCCGGGTGCTTTTGCAGCGCCTCGTTCAGCGCCATACCACTCTTCACGTCGTTCGTGACGGCCTCGAGCGTCTCCTTCATGAGGTGATCCTTCGCCTGGCCGCTTAGAATGTCCAAGCAACGCAGGATCGGGATGCCCGAGTCGATCATGGTGGCGAACTGTCGCGAGAAAACGACGATCGTCTTCGGCTTCAGCTTCTTGCGACCCACCGAAATCGAGCCGCCCTTCTTGGCGACCTTGATATCGGTGCAGTGCATCGCCTGATCGCGCAGTTTCGACAGAACCAGCGTTTCGCTGTCTGCTTCCATTGTGCTCTTAACGGTTCTTCCCGACGAGTCGATCGCCGTATAGGCAAACACCGGCATCTGCGTGCTTCTCCTCTGGCCCCCTTGGAGCCCTGTAAGGGATTGTCGGAATCTGCGCTCCGACATCTACACGGAGAATTGCTAGGAGATGCAAGTTTTTGCGGTCAGGCGGTGTCTTGAATCCAAACTGCGGTTTGGGGAGTCTGCTAAGATACAAGCGGCAACAAGGAGTTGCCGGAGAGTGATACGCCATGGATCGGCGATTGGGACTTATTGGAATAGCGTTTACCGCGCTGCTGTCGGGTTGCAGCGCTCGATCGGAGCTTGCCTTTCCGGACTGGCTCCGCAGTTCAGGCTCCACGCCTTCCCCCGAAGGACGCTACGTCGCCTATGCCCGGGCGGCCGACCAGGTCGAATCGGCGGCGAACAAGTACCTCGCCACGGTCTACTTCACCCCCGGCAAGCGCGATGCCTGTCTTAAGCTCATTGGGCCGGCACTGAAGACCCTTTCGCAAGGTTCTTCGCGGGCCGAACTGAGCTGGGGTTTCAAGCCGACCTCGCCTCTCGAATCACCGGACAACGTCGCCGCATGGCGCCTGCTCGGGCGAGGATTGGTCTGGAAGATCGAGACCGCGGTTCGGGAATCCGATCATGAGGCCGCCGTTCGCTGCGCGGTCCTAGCCACTCGCTTTGGGATGGACCTCGTGGGCGGCAGCGCCATGGAGGGTTCGCTCGGGCTCGCAATCTGCGACGAAGCCCGCCGAGCCATCTCACCTGCCCTATCGAAGTTGTCGCCCGAGGATCTGAGCAAGCTTGCGAACGGGATCGGCAACGTCCTCGTGAAGCGGCCCGACCTCTCGGACACCATCGAGCACGAGCGGCTGAACCTGCTCGCGGGGGTCCAACAGATTCAAGACGCCTATCGCGACGAAGCGTGGGGGCAGTTGGTCAAGGGTTTCGGCCCCGACGTCCGCGCCGCGGTCGACCGCCTCAAGGAGATGAAACTCAAGGAACCGGCGAGCGCGATCACGTTCTTCAAAGGACTCGCCGATGAGGCTGAGCAAGAGGCTCGCTACTACGCCACCCTTGCCGCGCTACCCCGCGGCCAGCGCAACGACCTGAATAAGCCCGACCACGATCCCGGCCGCCCCTGGCGAAGATTTGCACGACATTGCGTGGGGACGCTGCGGCCGCTCCTCGACCAGTACGACAGCACGCTCGCACGCACCCGCTTGCTGGTCCTGGAAGCCGAGCTCCAGAAGCGCGCCCGAGCCGGCGAACCGTTCCCGCGGGATTTGAAGCAGTTCGGTGCCGACTTGGCGACTGATCCGTACTCCGGTGAGCCGTTCCCGTATCGTGCCGACGGAACTGACTATCGCGTGTACAGCGTCGGTCCGGACTTGAGCGACGACGGCGGCCAGACCGACGAGACGTTCGCATCGCCGGATGTTCGGCTGGAATCGCGCGCGTAATCGAACCCGCCCTTGATTTGTGGGCGAGGGATGAACTCGTGCCCTCGCTGAGTCTGATGAAGCGGGCACGAATCCATCCCGCTCCTTCAATAAGGACCTAGGCCCAGTAGCACGGCTGCATTAGTCAACCCGCAACTCGGTTCCACCAATCCGAATCCGATCCCCAGATCGGATCGGGGACTGAGTGATCCGTTGATCGTTGACGAAGGTGCCGTTTGTGCTGCCGAGATCGGTGATCATGAGGCCGGACGGGCTGAGCTCGATCCGAGCGTGGCGGCGAGACGCATTGCGGTCATGGTCTAAGCGAAGGCCACTCGCCTCCCGGCCAATCTCAACCGCATCGACCACCCGCACCTGCTGCCCCGGATTCGGCCCATTCAGAATCGTGAGGCTCGCGCCCGCCGGAGCGGCAGGGGCGGACGGCATGACGACTGACGCGGGAGCCGAAACTGCGCTCACTTGATCGGGCGGACGCACCGGGGCTCTTCCCCCTTTCAAAGAAAACTCCAATGTGTGGCCCCCAATCTCGATCACCGAACCATGGTTCAGAACCGCCTGAGGCACGCGCTGCCCATCGACCATGATGCCCAGCGGGGTGCCGCCGTCGTGGATCACGTAGTCGCGTCCGTGGCGTACAATGCAGGCGTGCATCGGGGCGATGTTCCCATCGCCGAACAGCGGCACGTGGGCGCGCTCGTCTCGGCCAATGAACGTCTGGGGCGCATCGACCACCCACTCCCGCCCCTCGTTCCGGCCCAGCCGCAAACGAAGCCATGCCGTCTTTGCGACTTCTCGAGCAAGCGAAACGAAGAGCCCGATCGAGCCACCGAGCACCACGGCCATCGCCGCCCGACCGGGCTTGCCGATCTCGTTGCCGCCTTGGGCCAGTTGAGTGAAGCTCTGCAAAGCGACGCTTAGCGGATCGAACGCGGCCCCCGCGATGGCCCCGCCGATCGCGCCGCCGATGAGCCCAAGCGTCGCTTGCTTGGGCGAGCGTAGCGGCAGCCCAATCGCCAGACCGATCAATGCTCCTAGCGGAGTGATCTGCACGATACGCCCGGGGAGGGTCGAGACCCCGAGCCCGCGGTCGAAGCCCGGAAACAGCGCGAACGCTAGCCCGCCTCCCACGGCGCCGCCGATGGAACCCGCCATGGCCCCGGCGACCAGGCCGATGAGCAACCCGGTGATCAGGTGGCGTCGGCTGCCCTGACGATAGCCGGTCAGCGCCCCCACCGACCCGGCGATGAACGCGCCGAGTAAGACCACAAACACAAGCGATGCGGTCTGCCCGCGAGGATCGCCATAGATCGGCGGCATCATCGGCTCGCTGATCAGCCAAGCGCAAAAGCCGCTGAGCGCGCCGACAATGGCGGTAAAGAGGATGTGGCCCACAGAGGATAAGACGCGTCCGAGTGAACCTAAGACAAACGATCCTCACAAAAATCGCGTATGTTGAGGGGCGGGTGAAGCACCCGATACCGTCATGAGCACGCCGAACCAAACTCCCCTCGTCGACATCCAGAACTCCATCGATGCGCGCAACATTGCGATCGACAAGGTGGGCGTTCGCGGGGTCAAGTTCCCGATTGTGGTGCTCGACCGAACCAACGAGCGCCAGCATACGATTGGCAACTTCACGCTTACCGTCGATCTGCCGCACCACTTTAAGGGCACGCACATGTCGCGCTTCCTTGAAGTGCTGAACGAGAACAAGGGCGAGATGAGCATCCACGCCCTGCCCAACATGCTGAAGGCGCTGAAGGAGCGGCTGACCGCCGAGCGCGCGCACATCGAAGTGTCGTTCCCGTTCTTCATGGTGAAGAAGGCTCCCGTCACCGGCAAGGAAGGCATGATGGAGTTCGAGTGCGGCTTCATCGCCGAATCGAACGGAACCGACGATTTCATCCTCGCGGTCAAGGTGCCAGTCGCCACACTCTGCCCGTGCTCGAAGGAGATCAGCAAGTACGGCGCGCACAACCAGCGCGGCCTGGTAACCGCCAAGATCCGCTTCCGCGACATGGTGTGGTTGGAAGAGGTGATCGAGATGATCGAGTCGAGCGCGTCGTGCGCGCTGTTCCCGGTGCTGAAGCGCCCAGACGAGAAGTGGGTCACCGAGCACGCTTACGAGAACCCGCGATTCGTGGAGGACATGGTTCGCGAAGTCGCGCTGAAGTTCAACGCCGACGAGCGGATCACGTGGTACGAGATCGAAGTGGAGAACTTCGAGTCGATCCACGCACACAACGCCTACGCGTATCTCGAACGGACGAAGTAGGCTTGGGTTGGTTCGGGTTGGTTCGGGTTTGCTCGGTGGAGCTTCGCAGGCCCAAAGGGCCGACAATCCAACAGCGAAGGGCGCAGCCCTGGACGCGATCAACCCCATTGACCGCGGCCTGAAGGGTCGCGATACAATCTCGGAATGCCGCAGTCCCTCGCCACGGTTCTGGTCCATGTCGTCTTCAGCACGAAAGACCGGACCCCTTGGTTGACACCGGAGGTCCGTCAAGAGTTGCACCCCTATGTGGTCGGCGTCTTGGCGAATTCGGTTGCCCTTCGATTCAGACAGGCGGCGTGGAAGATCACATCCACATTCTCTTCCGCCTATCACGTACGGTGTCTCTCTCCCAGGTGGTCGAGAAAACGAAGACGAGCACATCGAAGTGGATCAAGACCAAGGGGCCGACCGACTTCGCTTGGCAAGCGGGATACGGTGCCTTCTCGGTAGGGCCTTCCGAGGCGGATCGGATCATCGCCTACATCAAGGGACAAGAGGAGCACCACCGCAAAGTCACCTTTCAGGAGGAACTGCGAGGGCTATTGCAGGAGTCAGGGACGCAGTTCGACGAACGTTACCTCTGGGATTGAATCGCGTCCCTACGGGCCGCTCGGCGGTTCCTGCGCACGCACCAGGGCTGCGCCCTTCGCTATGGGATTCTCGGCCCTTCGGGCCTTCGAGCACCGCAACATCTGGGCCCACGAGGAGTGAAGGCGGAAGGCGTGACTCTGACCCCTACCATGCATCGAATCGAACTCCCCCTCCCCGCAGAAGATGCGGAGAGGGGGAGTTCAGGCTACAACGCCCAGCCGGGGCGGTACGTCGGTCGGATCAGCGAGTCGTACTCCTTGCCGCCGCCCTTGACCTGCATCCGCTTCGAGTCCCACTCGAGGCGCGGGCCATCCGCCCACACCGCAAGATTGCCCAGAAGCACGGTCTCGGTCAACGGTCCCGAGTAGTCGGGGAAGTTCGAGTTGGCCGGCTTGCCTTCCTTGATCGCGCGAGCGAACTCGGCCATGTGGCCGGGAGATTCGACGAAGTCGGTCTCCGGAATCGGGTCGCCGCTCAGCAGGCGCGGATCGCCGCCGTACTCGTTCGGAGCGTACAGCGTGCCCTTCTCGCACACGATCAGGCTGCCGTTGCCGCCGAACTCCACCCCAGGGCCGAGTTCCGCCGGAGGCTTCTTGCCGCCGTCGTACCAATACAGCTTCATCGGAGCGCGATCACCGCGGGCGCCGAACTCGTAGGTCACGATCGACCACGCGGGGAAGCTGTCGCGGTTGTGGCCGGACGTCTGCGCCTGCACCGCGAGCGGGTCGCGCAGGTCGAGCGCTTGGAAGGCGAGGTTGAAGTTGTGGCAGCCGATGTCGCCGAGCGAACCGGTGCCAAAATCCCACCAGCCGCGCCAGGAGAACGGGTGATACCCCTCGGCAAAGGGACGATCCGGCGATGGGCCGAGCCAGAGATCGAAGTCCACGGTCTTCGGCGCGATCTTCGCCTCGGGTCGCGGCACCCCCTGCTTCCACCAGCCGCCGGGGCGATCGGTCCACAAGTGAATTTCGATGACCTTGCCCAGCAGTCCCTTCTGGATTGCGGCCGCGGTCTTGCGCAGCGGGTTGTGCGACGTGAACTGGTTGCCCATCTGCGTCTGCACCTTGAACTGGCGGGCGAGTTCCTGCAGCCGGCGCGCTTCCCAAATGGTGCGCGACAACGGCTTCTCGCAATACACGTGTAGACCCGCGCGCATCGCGTAAGCCGCGGCGGGAGCGTGAACGTGGTCGGGGGTGCTGATGACCACCGCATCCACCCGGCCCCGCATGGCATCGATCATATGGCGAAAGTCGGTAAACGCCGCGGCCTTCGGATGCTCAGCCATGCCCTTCGCCCGCGGAGCTACATCCACGTCGCAGAGCGCCACGATGTCGCCGAACTGGGCGGCTTGTTCCATGCCGCTCCAACCCTTGCCACCGACTCCGATGATGCCGAACCGGATGGGCTCGCTGTGGAGCCACTTTCGTTGCTGCTCGGCCATTGCCGAACCCACAAGAGGCACACCGACGGCCGCTACCGCCGCCGTGCGCAAAACTTCACGTCGAGATAATCCTTTGGACACGAATCCTTCCTCCTACCCGATGCGCAGTTTAGCCCAACCGCGCCAAACCTGGGCAGAGAAACACCTTCCCCGGGCAGGGGAAGGCCTGTGAGCTGGAGTGAGCCCTTTTTCGTAGACACCTCTTGGTCATTGAAGGATTGCATGTTCCTTCGAGAACTGGTCTGGGGTCTTCATCCCAAGAGACGAGTGAAGACGCTTTGAGTTGTAGAGTTTGAAGTA
>JADZEW010000015.1 GCA_020850325.1 Methanoregulaceae archaeon | reverse complement strand
GATAGCGTTCGACTCCCGCCGCGGACGACGCGTGCACACTCTCGCTATGGGCCTCGATTAGCCCAAGGGGAATCGTGCCTTCCCGCGTCGTTCCCGACTCGCAGTGTTTTACTAGGGGAAGGTGAATAGACTTCTCCATTCAACTCCAGCTTGAAAACGTTTGGTGGAAGCAACCGTTTCTGGATCGCGACCATCCCAGTTCGCGATCGCTCACAGGCCTTCCCCTGCAAGGGGAAGGTGAATAGACTTCTCCATTCAATTCCAGCGCACGCTAGTGCGCACAGGCAGGTGATTCACGCAACAAAAAGCGACACCTACGCGATCGTAATCTGGTCGCAGAGGTACACGTCTTGAATCGCGTTGAGGATCTCCACACCCTCGGCCATCGGTCGTTGAAACGCCTTTCGCCCCGAGATTAAGCCGCTTCCGCCTGCTCGCTTGTTGATGACAGCTGTTCCAACCGCTTCAGCCAAGTCTGACGAGCCCGAAGCACCGCCGCTGTTGATGAGGCCCGCTCGTCCCATGTAGCAGTTTGCGACCTGGTATCGACAGAGGTCGATGGGGTGGTCAGAGTTAAGATCGCGGTAGATCCGCTGATCGGTTTTTCCATAGCTCGAACCTTCCATGTTGAGCGCGAGGTAACCCCCGTTATTCTCAGGGAGTTTTTGCTTGATGATGTCGGCCTGGATGGTCACGCCCAGGTGGTTGGCCTGGCCGCTGAGGTCGGCACTCACGTGGTAGTCCTTGTCCTGCTTAAAGGCGGGGTTGCGGAGGTAGCACCACAGCACGGTCGCCATTCCGAGGTCGTGGGCCATGGCGAACGCCTGCGACACTTCCACGATCTGCCGGCTGGCCTCGTCGCTGCCGAAGTAGATGGTTGCGCCGACGGCCGCCGCGCCCATATCCCAAGCCTGCTCGATCGACCCGAACATGATCTGGTCGAACTTGTTCGGATAGGTCAGCAGCTCGTTGTGGTTGATCTTGACGATGAACGGAATCTTATGGGCGTACTTGCGCGCCACCGAGCCTAGCACGCCGAACGTCGAAGCGACCGCGTTGCAGCCACCCTCGATCGCAAGCTTGACGATGTTCTCAGGATCGAAGTAGATCGGATTCTTCGCAAAGCTCGCTCCGGCGGCGTGCTCGATGCCTTGATCCACCGGCAGGATGCTGAGGTAACCCGTATTCGCAAGGCGGCCCGTGCCGTACAGGGCCTGGAGCGAGCGGAGCGTCTGGATATTGCGATCGCTGGCCGAAAAAACCCGATCAACGAAGTCGGGGCCTGGGACGTGAAGCGAGTCCTTGGAAATCTTCGGGTTTGAGAACCCCAGCAGAGACTCCGCCTGTCCACCTAACAACGCCGAAAGCTGATCAAAGGAATGCCCTGCCGCCATGCTCAGGATTGTACGCGGCACGCTCTATTCCTTGCCACCCGCAATAAGAAAGCCGCCTCACCCAAACGGGATGAGGCGGCTTGTGGGCTCGATACTGTTGACTTAGAACTTGTAGCCGACGTAAACGGCGATGTGGTTGCCCTGGATGCCGCTGGTCTTGGCCCGACCCGTCAACACGAACGCGCTCTCGAAGAACACGTTGGTATTCAAGTTGGCACCGATGCCGAAGCGGCCGGCGAGCTGCGTGCTCGTCGGGCTGAAGTCCAAGATCGCCGCGCCCAGGCCAAGGAAGCCGTAGAGCGGGAGCGAACCCTCGGTCTCACCCGTCGCCAACGAGAACCGCTGGTTCAGCATGATCGGGATGAGGTTCCCACGGCGGCCCGACGTGCTCTTCGAGAGCCAGTCGAAAGAGAAGAACGTGGACGAACCCATGCCGCCGCCGAACAACGACTTACCGAAGTCGTAGTCGAAGCCAGCACCGATGAACGTTCCGTTCAGGTTGGACGTGGTCGGCCAGGCAATGCCCGCCCGAAGAGAGAAGGAGCCAGCGGACAGATCCGCCTGCGCCATGGAGATCGCCGAAATTCCGACCGAAGCGGCGGCGATTGCAACGAGTTTCTTCACTATGTTTAGACCTCCGTATTCGGACCGAGCCCTGCTCAATCCGTGAGCCAAGCGCCATTTTACTGAATGTCACCGGAAAATTGCGAATCTTGCGTATTTTAGGTGCCCAAACAACAACATCCTCCTCGGAAAGTCTCCCGAAGAGGATGTCTGGGAACCACGAGAGCGGTCTAGCCGCCTTTGGCTTTCTTGAACTTCGCCAGCCGATCCTTCAGCTCAGCACGGATCTCATCGGTCATGCCCTCGGTCTTGTCCATCATCGCGATGGCTTTCTCCTGGGTCTTGATCGCGTCATCGATCTTTCCGCTCTTGAAGTACGCGTAAGCAAGCGTGTCGAGGATGAGGGCATTCTCGTTCTTCGTCAACTCGCATGCCCGGGTCGCGACCTTGATGGCCAGCTCGGTGTCCGGCTTCTTGAGTCCCGCCTCGTCATCGACGATGCCCCAAGCAATCTGGTTGAGCATCATGGCGTCGTCCTTGTAGAGGCCTTCGGAAAGCTGCTTGCCGTAAGCGTAGAACTCCTCCTCGCTCTTGTTGCGGAGTAGATCGAGCTTGAGTGCAGCCAACATCGTCTCCCACTTGGGATTCTCCTTCAGAATCTTGTCGATCTCTGCAACGGCGGCAGCGTAGTTACCTTCGCCGGCCGATTTGAAGACCGGTTGAACGGCGGCTTGAAGCTTCTTGTTCTCAGCCTCGCGGGTTTCTCGCTCGGCGGCTTCCTTCTTCGCGTCGAAGTTTCCGGCCTTGATCTTGTCGAGGACCGCATCGAGCTCCGTCGGGTGGCCGATCCACGCCAGCTTGCCTTCGTGAACGACAAACGCCGAGGGAATCCCATCCTGGCCGGCGGCGTCCATCCACGTTTTGGCCATGGTGCCCGACGTATCGTCGTAACCGATGTTGTAGTCCATCTTCGCGCCCATGTCGGCGACGAACTTCACGACCTTCTGCTGATACTCGGTCGAGGTGTCGCCTGGGCGGTTCTCCCACACACTGATTCCCGCGAACGGAATGTCCTTGTGCTTCTTGGCCAGTTCGGTTAAGTGCGGAATCGTCTGGATGCAGGGACCGCACCAAGTCGCCCAGAACTCGACCACGTAGGTCTTGCTGGCTTCGAACTTCTCAACGGGTTTGCCTTTGACCCACTTTGCCACCTTCATGGCGGGGGGCGTATCGCCCACCTTCAGGGTTTGTGCTTGAGCAAGGGTGCCCAGCGCAAGCAGGGCGAGCGGAATCAGTCTCAGTCGTTTCATGAATGGGTCTCCGATGCTAATGATGACGGATCGGCGGCGAAGGGCGTTCCTCTCGGCTACAATGCGGCATGACTACCCTGCCTCTCGTCGCGCTGACGTTGGTGCTTTATGCCCAGGGACCGACGCCCGCCCCTTATGTGAACGACTCCAAGACCGTTGACTCGATGGTCAAAGCCCTTTACGAAGTCATCTCGGGACCAGCCGGCAAGAAGCGCGACTGGGATCGATTCCGCGCGATGTTCGTTCCCGAGTCGCGCATGACGGTCTCGGCCCTCAACTCTACAGGCAAAATGGTCCGAATCAACCTTACGCCTGAGGAGTACGTCACCCGGATTGGGCCGCAAGTCGAGCGCGATGGCTTCTTCGAGAAGGAGCTGAACCGGCGCGCCGAGCAGTTCACCGAGATTGCCCACGTGTTCAGCACCTACGAGACAAAGCGGGCCGAGAGCGATGAGAAGCCGCTCGCCCGCGGAATCAACAGCATCCAACTCTGGAACGACGGGACTCGCTGGTACATCCTCACCGTGTACTGGCAAGCCGAGGGACCGGGGCGGCAGATTCCGATCAAGTACCTTCCCGATCCGCCCTCGGGCCAGTAAACTCACGAGGCGCGATGATTCCCAAGCTGATCAGCATCGGTCCGTTCACGGTTTACAGTTATGGCTTCTTGCTGTTCCTGGGCTTCATCGCCGGCATCTTCTTGGCGAGGAAGCGGGCGAAGCGCTTCGGGATCGAGCCTGACTCGATCTACGACTTGGCGTTTTGGGCGATCCTGCTGGGCATCCTCGGCGCGAGGGGCTTGTTCATCCTTCAAGATCTTCCGCACTACACGAAGAACCCGCGCGAAATCTTCACCCAGTTCAGTGGGCTCACCAGCTTTGGCGGCCTGCTCGGCGGCTTTATTGGCGTGCTGATCTACGCGAAGCGGGCCAAGCAACGGCTGTGGCCGGTGCTCGACACCGTCGCGCCCTCGTTCCTGCTGGCTCACGCGATTGGACGCATCGGCTGCCTTCTTAACGGCTGCTGCCACGGGTTCGCGTGTGACCTTCCTTGGGCGATTCCCATTCAGGGGCAACCTGGGCGATATCACCCTGCCCAAGCTTACGACAGCCTCATGAACATCTTTATGCTGCTCGTGCTGGTGCGGTTCGAGCGACGCGGATTGGCGGCGGGCCAGACCTTTGGTGCGATGCTGTTCCTTCACGGGATCACCCGCGTAGTTTATGAACTGTGGCGCGCAGGAACTTCCAGCACAACCATCTCTGGCCTCCCGATTACCGAAGCTCAGGTTGCCGCTGCGCTGATCTCACTTGCAGGTCTTGTGGTGTATGTCACTGGCAATCGACGCCCGAAAGCCGAGGTTGCGCTTGACTAGCGCCGAGCTGCTCGACAAGATCCGCGGGGTTCGGGTGCTCGTCATCGGCGACGTGATGCTCGATGAGTACATCTTCGGACGCGCGACGCGGATATCGCCCGAGGCCCCTGTGATGGTGCTTCGTCAAGAACGCACCTCCGCGGTTCCCGGGGGCGCGGCCAACGTAGCGCGGAACGTCGCCGCGTTTGGTGCTTCGGCTCATCTGGTGGGGCTGGTTGGTGACGACGCGACGTCGGACCGGCTTGAGCAAGGCCTGGCCGCGGAGTCGCTGACCTGCAGCCTCATCCGCGACGCGGGCCGAGTGACTTCTCGCAAAACGAGGATCATCGCCGACGGGCGGCACCAAGTCGTTCGCATCGACCATGAGGATGATGTGCCAGCCGCTGGGCCGATTCACGATCAGCTCATCGAAGCCGCGCGGCCCGAAATCGACAAGTGCGACGTGGTGCTCCTCAGTGACTACACGAAAGGATGCCTCTCGGCGGAGGTCGTCCGTTCGCTCCTACAAGCGGCTAAGGCGGCTTGGAAGCCGGTCGTCGTCAACGCCAAACCGTCCAGCCTGGACAGCTACCGAGGCGCGACCGTGATCAGCTTGAATCGAAGCGAGGCTTCGGCCGCGGCGGGCGTGGAGATCACCTCAGAAACCGCGGAAGAACATGCCCGCAGGTTGCGCGAGCGGCACCGCGCCGATGCGCTGGTGATCACGCTCGGCGATGCAGGGATGGAGGTCGCGGGGCCCAGCTCGTTCCGTATCGCGGCCCCCCGCGTCGAAGTCGCGGATCCCGCTGGAGCAGGGGACACGGTGATCGCGACGATCGCGATGGGGATCGGTGCCATCGGCTTTGGGCCCGAGATTTTCGAGTTGGCCGCGGCAGCCGCCGCTCGAGTCGTACAACACGTGGGGGTTGTCGCCCCTTCCGAAATCGATCTAGCGAGCCTACGGCATCAGGTATCCTAAGCGTTCAGTCGAGGAATCTGAATGCGAGTTCGAAACAAAGAGTTGCGCCAGCGTTGGCATCGTAAAGATCAGCGGATCAAGGAATTGATCGCCGAGGCCAAGAAGCAGAAGGGTGATACGCCGAAGGTGAAGGTCGCGGCTGACAAGCCGGAGAAGAAGGCCGCGGCTCCGAAGAAAGCGGCTGCTCCCAAGGCCGCGAAGCCGGCCGACGCGGCCGAAAAGCCAAAGCGCGCACCCAAGAAGAAGTCCGAAGAAGC
Source organism: Methanoregulaceae archaeon (assembly GCA_020850325.1). GTDB lineage: Bacteria > Armatimonadota > Fimbriimonadia > Fimbriimonadales > Fimbriimonadaceae > JANJUB01. Next base: position 125,023 of record JADZEW010000015.1, on the reverse strand, counting down.
GGCGGAGTAATCCGGTCGTAGGTTCGCATTGAGAGAGAATCAGACTTCCGTCTGGTTCTCTTTTCTTGTGCTTCACTCCCTGCCATACTACGAGTAGAAATGAGTCGAGTATTAGTCATCGATGACGAAGAAAGCGTGGCCGCCGCCGTCGCGCGCCGATTGCAGCGCGAGGGCTATGTGGTGACAACCGCAGAGAACTCGGAAGCGGGCATCCGGATGATCGGCGAAGCCGAGAATCCGTTTGACGTTATCGTGACCGACATGAGCATGGAGAATCCGGATTCCGGCCTCCATGTCCTCCAAGCCGCCTTTGCCCGCGATCTGTTTGCCGAGGTGGTGGTGATGACCGCCTACGGCAATGTCGCCAACGCGGTGGAGTGTATGCGCCGCGGAGCTCACGACTACATTGAGAAAAACGCCCCAGGCATCGACGTATACGACATGCTCGCGATAAAGGTCAACTCGGCGATGGAGCAGCGACGCCAAAACGTGCAAACGATCGCGCTGTGGGAGCGGGCCGCCCGCTCGAAAGAAAGAATGCCCTGAGGTCTATCCTTGACGCTCGATCAGGCTCTTGAACTCCGAACTGGCAAGCGGCTGGTTTTCACCAACGGTGTGTTCGACCTGCTCCACGCTGGCCATGTCCGGTATCTCGCCGAAGCTCGCGAGCTCGGCGATCTCCTCATCGTGGGGGTCAACAGCGACAGCTCCGTGCGAAGGTTGAACAAGGGCCCCGAACGCCCGCTCAATCCAGCGGAGGATCGGGTCGAGATTCTCGAGGCGCTTCGCGCCGTGGATGGAGCGGTGGTCTTCGATGAGGACACGCCGATCGAGCTGATCCGCGTTCTGAAGCCGGAGGTTCACGTGAAGGGCGGCGACTATCGTAAGGAGCAGCTTCCGGAGGCCGAAATCGTCGAGGCGTACGGAGGGCGGGTGGTCATCCTGCCCTTCCTTCCTGGGCGCTCGACCACCGACCTCGTCCGCCGAATGAAGCCAAGCTGATGGAGCTCTTCGATCCCACGCCGTGCCGCTGGCTGTTCGCGATGACCCATCCCGACGACGAGATTGCGATCGTCGCATGGATGTATCACCTCGTACAACACGGTAGCGAAGTCTGGATCAGCTGGACCCACCATACGCCGATCCGTGAGGCTGAGGGCCGGCGGGTCGCGGAAAGACTTGGGATTCCGCAAGAGCGTTTGTTCTTTCACGGCGCTGCCGACGGCAACGTGTGCGATGAACTGAATCGCTTAAGGGATCCCTTCGCTCGGATGATGGAGTCGGTGAAGCCTGACCGTGTCGTCACCACCGCTTTCGAGCAAGGGCATCTGGACCACGACTCGACGAACTGGCTCGTCAACCAAACCTACGACCGTCCGATCTTCGAGATCCCGCTGTACTACAGCTACCTGACCCGCATCCCGCGCATCAATCGCTTCGCCGATCCGACTGGACAGTCCGTCCGTGATGTTCCCCTGGAGGAGCAAGCGATCAAGCTGGAGATCGCGAAGAGTTACCCAAGTCAGGCGATCTGGAAGAACCTGCTCTTCGCCGAGCTGCGGGCGCGGCTCATGGGTGAAGGCTCGCTGGTCAAGACCGAGCGAATGCGAGTACAGAAGGCGACCGACTTCAACAAGGTCGCGCTGCCCGAGCCCTTGGCGTCACGAGTTGCGGCAAGCGAGCGATGGCAACGCTGGCTGAGGGCGCTTCAGGCGACCTGACGACTCATCGAACCCTGCGTCCACTCCAGGTCCACCAGCGTCATCGCGGGGATGTCGAGGGTGACGGCGGTGAACTTGGTCCCGAACGCCTCGATCACCTGAGATTCAAGTGGTTTGCGCCGCTCGAAGATCTGGTACCCGGTCCCCGGAAGCATCAGCGTCAACCCGTTGATCTCACTCTCCGACGAGACCTGAATCCATCCGGCTTCGCCGAGGAGTTTGGTCGTCACTCGGATGTGGCGACGGGCGCGCTCGAATCGGCCGACGTCGTCCGCCTTCATGAACACCATTTTGCGCTCTTTGCATGTTATCAACACGCGTCGAACCGCCGCCGAGATGGCAGGATCGCTCATGTCATCGGGATGGAGTGAGAAGCCGAGGCAGCCGTTGCGGGCGGCGACGGCTTCGATAATGCTGACGGCTGTGCCTTCCGATGTCACCCGGCCGGGCTCCCATAGCTGGTAAGGAAGTTCGAGCACATGCCGGTCCTTCCCGTCCTTGCGGATCGGGAAGAAGGGGTGGCAAGTGCCAAAGGCAAAGCCTGCGGTTGCGGCTTGTCGACCGCCCTTGTTGACCGAGACTCGCGCGCCGGCCGCTTCGCAAGCATCATAGAACTGGATCCAGCCCTTCCACTGGCCGTGCTGAACCCGCACCGTGCCCATCGCGGGCCAAGATGCTAGGCGAATGAGATTGGTCAGCTGAATGCGAACGCGATCATCGTGCCAGCCGTTCGGCTCATCGACCGAGAACAGCAGACCCACTTCGTGCTCCATCCCACGCATCGCACGGTAAACGTCGGCGGAGTAACCGGGCATGGGCACGAGCCACGTCGCTGTGCAGCCAAACATGGACAGCATGCGCTGCATCGCAACAATGCGATCCACTTCGTTGTCGCGAACATCGAGGGTTAGCGTCGCCGCGCCGGTGGCCGCATTCGGCCAATACCAAGTGACTGGCGTCGCCTTGCCCGAGCGCTCAACAGCTTCAAAAACGGCCCTCAGCCAGACTTCGCGGGCCAAATCGACCCATGCATAGCCGAAGTGGCCGGGCTCGTCGCCCTTGGTGGGCGTTCGGTCGGATTCGAAGCTGAGGGCGATGCCATCTTCGGCGCGCAGGACGTCATCGTCAAAACCGACCCGGTCCTCGTCGGGTCCGATCGCATCACACTCGACGCTGCGACCCATGGCCATAAGTTGCGAAGTGAGACCGAGGTCGATCCCGACGTACGTCGCGGTGCCGTGGCCGTAGCGAAAACGGGTGACCGCCGCGCGGCCGGAACATTCACCGATGACTTCGGCCGTACGCGGCGTTACGGTGGTGATACCTAGGGCTTTGATGCGTGGAGTACCCGCGGGCCAAAGTCGGTCGTCTTTCGCAGGCGTCACGTACCCGACAGAACGACGTTGGGATCCATCCTGGACCAGTCCGAGGATATCTTCGAGTTCCATCGGGGACCCGGCGACCACCAAATGACCGCCTTGATCGACCCATGAACGGAGGCCCTCCTTCTGGGCTGGCGTGAGCTTCCCAACGCCAGCAAGCAGACAAACGTGAGTTCGGGAGAGTTCGTAGGGCACCCACTCATGCAGGATCTCGGCCCGAACCCCGGCGTGCGCGAGGCACTCGCGGTACCAACCCGCACGGGGATCCTGTGGCGCAAGCGCCATCGCTATTCGAGCCCAGCCAGTCATACCCTCAGATTCCTCTCTCACGCAATTGTCGGAGGTCTTGAGCGCGTGGCTCAGGGTTTCTACGACACCGGAGACAACGGGTCCGATCTTGTACACTCCCCGTTCATGGAATGGCGTGAGTTGCTCGAACGGTTGGTGGCAGGACAAGACTTGACGTCCGACGAGGCCGAGACCGCGATGACCGCGCTGATGCAGGGGGCGGCTTCCGACATCGAAACCACCGCGTTCCTCATTGCGCTCCGCGCGAAGGGGGCTAGCGGAGCCGAACTCGCGGTCTTCGCGCGGGTGATGCAGGAGCACGCGGTCCGCATCGAGCATCCGCTACCCAATGTGCTCGATACCTGCGGTACCGGTGGGGGCTCGCCATCGTTCAATCTCTCGACCGCAGCAGCGATCGTAGCGTCCGCGGCGGGGGCCAAGGTCGCCAAGCACGGCAACCGCGCAATGACGAGCCGGTGCGGATCCGCCGACGTCCTCGAAGCGTTGGGCGTCAACATCTCCGCTCCGCTCGAAGTGTGGAATCGCGCGCTGAACGACCTCGGCCTGGCTTTCCTTTTCGCGCCCCAGCACCATCCCGCGATGCGCCACGTGGGCTCAGTCCGCAAGGCTCTCGGCATCCGAACGGTCTTCAACCAGTTGGGTCCACTCGCCAATCCGGCTCGCGCATCCCGACAGATCATCGGCGTTTACGACGACGCACTGCTGCAGCCGATGGCCGAGGCCGCACATGCCTTGGGCATCGAGCGGGCATGGATCGTGCGGGGCCAGGACGGCCTCGATGAGGTGTCCCCTTGTGCACCCACCAAGGTCGCCGAGGTCGGCCCACGCGGAGTCAAGGAGTTCACAGTCAACCCCGCCGAGTTCGGAATGCACCCCGTGTCGGACGAGGCTCTTCAGCCGGGTGACACCGCTGACGACAACGCCGCCATCTTACTTGAAGCGATCTCGCAGCCCGAGTCTGCTCGTTCTGCCGCGATCCTACCGAGCGCGGCCTCCGCGCTCTACATCAGCGGCCACGCCGAGTCGATCACCGACGCGCTGAAGCAAGCACGTGCCACGATTGCCTCGGGAGCCGCAGTGCGCCAACTCGCCGCCCTTCGTGAGGCCACGAATGGCTGATCGGCTCGCCGAGATTCTCGCGCATAAACAGGTCGAAGTCGCGGGCGCCCAGGCCCGCGTACCCCGCGCCGAGCTCGATGCGCAGATTCGCGACCTCCCCCCTTGTCGAGGCTTCGTCCGAGCTCTGCAGGCTGGACCAGAGCCGCTGTCTCTGATCGCCGAGGTGAAGAAAGCGAGTCCATCGCAAGGTCTAATCCGAGCCGACTTCGATCCGGTCGCGATCGCCACCGCTTATGATCGGGCGGGAGCTTCGTGCCTCAGTGTCCTGACCGACGAGAGGTTCTTCCAGGGCTCGCCGGAGAACCTTCGCCGGGTGCGCGGGGCTCTTTCGCTGCCCATCCTTCGCAAGGACTTCACCATCGACTCCTACCAGATCGCCGAGGCCAGGGCTTGGGGAGCCGATGCCGTCTTGCTGATCATGGCTGCGCTGTCCAACGCGCAGATCTCAGACTTCCAATCTGAAGCCCACACCCTAGGACTCGACGTCCTGATCGAAGTGCATGACGATGATGAGACCGAGCGGGCGCTTCGACTCTTGTCTCAATCTGATCCTGCCCGGACGATCATCGGCGTGAACAACCGGAATCTAGCCACCTTTGAGACCGACCTCTCGACCTCAGAGCGACTGATCCCCCGGATCGCACCCTATTGCTTGGCGGTAAGCGAAAGCGCCCTGGCCACGTCTGACGATCTGCGCCGGGTTGCCCAAGCGGGAGCACGCGCGGTACTGATCGGGACGACGTTCTGCGGCGCTCGGGACGTCGAAGCGAAGGTACGCGAGGTGATGGGCTGGTGATTGTCAAGATCTGTGGCTTGCGAAGACAAGAGGATGCTGAGCTTGCGGTGGCCCTAGGGGCCGATCTGGTCGGCTTTGTGGGCGAGCCCAGCAGCCCCCGCTATGTCGGTGAGGGTTGGGGGCGAGATTGGCTGATGAAGCTGCCCGTTCCGCGGGTCGCGGTGTACGGCGTGGCTCGCCAGGCTTCACCTGTGTTCACCCATGTCCAGGCCCACACGTGGCCCATGGATTGGAATGATCCTCGACCCCGGCTTAGCGTATGGCGACTCGGCGATCCCGCCGGGGAGCCAGCGATGGAGGGTGCGTACCGGGTGCTGGACGCCTATCATCCTCAGCATCACGGCGGCTTGGGGCAACGGATCGACTGGGACGAGGCGGCGCGCATCGTTGCCGCGTCGGAGACGCCGGTCATCCTCGCGGGCGGCCTCGACGCGGACAACGTGGCTGAGGCGATTCGGCGTGTACGCCCCGCCGGAGTCGACGTCAGCTCGGGAATTGAAAAGGCACCCGGGATCAAAGACCCCGAGCGCCTGAAAGCGTTTATCGAGAACGCCAGGTCTGCGTTCTAGCCGCCGCCTGAACCCGCAACCATCGGCCGGTCGTTGCTCACGCCACCACCGCCTCCGCCGCCGCCGGCCCCGGCAACCGTCGGAGCATTGCCGCCGGCCAGGCCCCCACCGCCGCCAGCCAGGCCCCCACCGCCGCCCGCCCGGCCGCCTCCGGTTCCACCGCCGGTGTAGGGATCGTTCTGGTTGGCCGCTGCCGGCAGGCTATTCGCCACACGAACATCAGCTCCTTGAAGCTGAGGCTCGCTCGTTACGACGGGCTCCGGCGCAGGGACGGGATTGACGTCACGCTGCGTGAAGAAGGCAACCGCGAAGCCGATCAGGCCAAGCACGATCGCGACGATTGAGATGATCATATCGTTCTGATTTTTCACGAGTGAACCTCTAACTGTTTTTTGACGATACCTGAACGTCAAACGTTACCCAAGCGGTTAATGCAAGAAGTGACGGACACCGGTTAGGACCATCGCAACGCCTCGTTCGTTCGCAGCGGCGATCACATTCGGGTCTTTCTTGCTGCCTCCAGGCTGGATGATCGCGACTATCCCGGCGTCAGCGGCAGTGTGAATGCTGTCTGGGAAGGGAAAGAACGCATCGCTCGCTAACGCGGCACCGCGCGCTCCGTCGCCCGCCTGCTCGAGTGCAAGTCGGACCGACTGAACCCGGTTCATCTGGCCCGCGCCGACGCCCAAGAGGCGTGAACTCGACCCGACTACGATCGCATTGGACTTCACGTGGGGCACGATCCGCCACAGAAACTGAAGCGCGGCCATTTGCTCGTCGGTCGGCGCACGGTCCGTCGCAACCGTCCAGTTCGTGGTTGGCTCTTCATCGGAGGTTTGGACGATGGCCCCTCCCCGTACTGACTTGACTTGGATGCTATGGGCGGCCGCGGGCATGGGCGCCGAAAGGAGCCGAACATCCTGGCCCCAACCCGAGCGTTCGGCAAAGATACGACGGGCTTCCTCGGTGAACTCCTCCGCGATGACGACCTCGAGGAAGTTGCCCTTCTCGGTCATCGCAAGCGCCGCCGACTCATCGACCGCCCCGTTGAACGCAGCGATGCCTCCGAAGGCCGAAACCGGATCGGATGCGCGGGCTTGCCGGTAGCTCTCAGCCAAGTCTCCGGTATTCGCGGCTCCGCAGGGGTTACCGTGCTTGATAATCGCGCAGCTACCGGACGGCAGATCCGCCACGAGTTCCCAAGCACCTTGGGCGTCATTGATGTTGTTATAACTAAGATCTTTGCCCCAAAGTTGAATAGATTGCGCGATTCCCGCGCTGTCCAGGGGATCCGTATACAGCGCTCCCGCTTGATGCGGATTCTCTCCGTAGCGGAACTCCTGGCGACGACGGAGCCCCAACGTGTAGGTGTCCGTCAGGGGTGATTCGCCGGACTGGCCAGTCAGCCAACGGGCAATCATTGAGTCGTAATACGCCGTGTGCCGAAACGCCTTCGCGGCAAGCGAAGTCTGCAGTTCGGCCAGATGACCCTCGTCCAGCGCCGTCAGCACCCGCTCGTAGTCATTGGGGTCGACGACTACCGCCACATTCGCGTGGTTCTTCGCCGCCGCCCGAATCATCGCCGGGCCGCCAATATCGATGGACTCGATGGCCTCGTCAAAGGTGTGGGGGCCGGTCACCGTCTTCTCGAATGCGTAGAGATTGACCACGAGCAGACGGATCGGCACGATTCCGGCGGCGACCATCTGCTGCGTGTGATCGCTAAGCCGAACATCCCCAAGCAACCCGCCGTGGACCATCGGGTGCAACGTCTTGACCCGACCGTCCAACATCTCCGGGAAGCCGGTTACGTCACTGACATCCCTCACGTCCAGCCCAGCCTCGCGAAGCGCCTTGGCCGTGCCGCCCGTGCTGACGAGCTCAAATCCTCGATCTGCGAGCGCGCGGCCAAAGTCAGCGATCCCCGTCTTGTCGGTGACGCTCAGCAGGGCTCGCATTACCGAAGCCCTCCGGTACCGGGATTGCCCGTCGTAGAATCGTCTGGGCGAACGATGGGGGCCTTAAGCGTGATTGTCGCTGACTTCTTGACGGTCAGGCCGTTTGCGTCGTAGCCGATCAGAACGACCGGAACCGTCTTGGTCACATCGAGCGTCATCTCACCTTCGGTTGTCTCGAGCGCGAGCGTTTGGCCATCGACAACGAGTTCGGCTCGAACCGCACCGGTTATCTGCCACGAAATCTTGCACTTGCCCACCAGCGGGTCGACCTCCATGGGATCAGCCCGGAAGACGACGATGTTGGCCTCCGGTTTGGCCGCCACATTCACATTGATCGTGCGGCTCTTTGCGGTTTGGCCGGCCGCGTTCTCCGCTACGATGAAATAGCGCACCACTCCAGGTTGGCTGGGAGCTTCGACTTGGATGCTCTCCAGCTTGGGATCGAGAATCTGGCCGGAGGGTGACAACGTCGCCTTGATCGCATCCTTGACTCGATAGCTGACGAAGAACGACTCGCCTGGGGCAACTTCCCGAGTCTTGATTTCAAACGCCGTGACCTCAGGCGGCGGCAATACTTCGGGCACTTTGACGGTCACGCTCACGATGCTGGGGGCCGACGTACGCGTCTCGCGGACGGCAATAGCGGTAAACGTGCCTGAGCGATCGACGTTGATGGTTGTGGTGCCACGTGGGGCACCCTGCGAGACAATCACGCTGTCGTTGAAGAGCACCTTGACGCTCTTTGCGTGCGAGCTCTGCCAGGTCAAGCGTACGGCTCCTCCCGGAGGCACGACCGCAGGGTCGATCTGGAACGCATCGAGCACCGGCGGCATCGGGCGGAACGCCCACCAACCCACCATGAGTCCAACCGCGATCAGGAACAGCATGAAGTTGCCGGGAGATACCACCGGGCGGTGCTCGAGCTGAGCCTGGGCGGCACAGTAAACGCTCGGTGTTTCAACGCTTCGCGCGCTGATCTGAAATCCGTGAAGGCGAGGGTTGGAGAGAGCACGCCGCTGAACCGGGTTAACGGTAATCGCGACCTCTCGCTGCTGTCCGGGCGCAATCGTGATTTGATCGGCGGGAAGATCATAGGCAAGCGCATCTTCGGGGTCGCTGCCGAACAGCTGCAGCGTCTCCTCGCAGTTGCCTAGGTTGATGATCGTCGCGCGGAAGATGTTGGTGCGACGCCACGGTCCATAAACCCCCTTCTTGGGCAGGATCTCCATGCTGACGCTGTGATAGGGTCGAATCTCCAACACGCCCTGGGTCAGCCGAACTTCGCCCGACTCCAAGCTGCGCACCCGGATGACGAACGGATAGTTGCCCGCTAGGCTCTCGCTGGTGCGCGGTGGCTTGAAGAACACCTTCTGCCCTTGCAGGTCGTGAGCCGACACGGCAAAGACGGGAACCGGGACCGCCGTCCACTCCGGATCGAGCCCTTCGATGGAAAGCTCGTACTGATCCGTTTGGTCGCTTTGGTTAGCGACCTCCAGATCGAGAGGCGTGGTCGAGCCTGCCTCAGAGGCGATCATGTCGGCAGCCAAGCGGACGGCAAAGCTCATAAGCCCAACAAGGATACCGGGTTCGCATCCCCAGTCCACCCTGATTCGTACTCTCTTCAGAGGTAGGTCAAACGATGTTAGCGGTTTTTCTTGGGGTTGTCATCATTGTCTTGTCGTTCATGCTCTCCGGGTTGAACAAGCAGACGAGCGATACCGTGAATCTTAAGCCGATGGCTTGGACCGCCCGGATGGTTGGCGTGTTCATGATCATCGGCGGCGTGCTGTGGAGCGGGGTCGTTCAGGTTCCCGCCGGATACGAGGGAGTTCGCTTGCGCTTCGGTGCCTTGGACGGCACGATGAACCCCGGGATTCATATCGTCATTCCGGGCGTCCATCGCGTCGAGTTGATGGAAACGCGAACGCAGAAGGAAGAGTCGCAGGCGACCGCGGCTAGCCGCGACCTTCAGATTGTGACGACGACCCTGGCGCTGAACTTCCGGCTTGCTCCGGGCAAGGTCGACGAGGTCTATGGCTCGGTTGGCTTGCTTTACAAGCAACGAGTCATCGATCCCACGGTTCAAGAGTCGCTCAAGGTCGTTACCGCTCGGTACACCGCGGAGGAGCTCATCCGAAGCCGAGCGCAGGTCAAGACCGAAGTCGAAACCGAAATCATCCGCCGACTTGGCTCGTACAACATCATTGTCGATCCCTCGGGACTCTCGATCGTGAACTTCGACTTCTCGCCGGAGTTCAATAAGGCGATCGAAGCCAAGCAGGTCGCGCAGCAGGAAGCCGAGAAGCAGAAGTACGTGCTTCAACAGGCCGAACTGCAGAAGCAAACGGAGGTTGCCCGCGCCAAGGGTACGGCAGAGGCGGCAAAGCTGAACGCGGAGGCCCTGAAGGTGAACGGCGGTGGGCTTGTTATCGCCCGCGAGTGGATCGAGAAGTGGGATGGCAAACTTCCTAGCGTAGCTTCCGGTGGTAGCCAGTTCATGATCGATCTGAGCAGCATCATGAAAGATGCAAATGTGAATCGGTGATATCCTAGCGAGGATGATGAAGCAGAGTTTAGGGTTAGCAGTCCTGGCGTTGGCAATATGCGGCTGTGCAAAGGACAAGGCAGCAACTGCCCCGCCCACAACGGTGAATGAGTCGGCTATTCCCCAGGGCTGGAAGCTTGCCAGCGGCGGAGGCGTCTCGATGGCGCTGCCAGAAGATTGGATCGCGGTCGATGTAAGTCGACCTGACGTTGCCCAATCGGTTGAACACCTTGGGCTGAAAGGTGCCGAAGGGGATGCTCTGAAGCAACAGATCCGAAAGTTCGCAAGCACTGGGCTGTTCCGCATCGTGGCCTTTGCCCCCGTGAAGCCAGGCGAGTTTCAGGGCAACGTGAACGTCAGTGTGATGCCCATCCCAACCACAGATCTCAACGAAGTCCTCAAAGAGAACCGAAGTCAGCTGAGCACAGCGGGCAAGGTGATCGAATCGGGCATTGTCGATAACCCGAAACGTGCCGTGATTGTCGCGGAGATCGAACAGCCCACCGAGTACGGCGTTAGTGTTCGATACGTCACCCATGTTCACTTGTTCGTACATGGACAGGAACAGATCACCGTGAGCTTTGGTAGCCCGATCGCCAAGCAACCCGAATACAAGAAGATCATCGACCAGGTCGTGAAGACCTTCGCGTACGATCCGCCCAAGGCTGGAACGCCGTAATCGGCAGTCCTCGTAGTTACGATTCGATTCAGGAGTTGATATGACGTTATCCATGCTCGCAGCATTGTCAATTACCGGGGCCGCCCAGCTGCCCTTGCAGCAGCCGCAGGGGGGTGCGGCCTCAACCACGACCGCTCAAGCCGATGATTCGTACGCCAAAGCCATCAAGGACCACACCGCCCAGGACGGCGTGTTCAAGGTTTGGAGGAACAAGGAATCAATCCTCTACGAAATCCCGACCGGAATGCTGGGTCGAGATTTCCTTTGGGTTACGGAGCTGAAGAAGACGCCCGCCGGGATGTACAACGGCTCCAGCGTGGCCGAGCAGGTCGTCCGCTGGGAAGTCCGCGACGAGAAGGTTCTGCTGCGCATTATCAGCTACCGCGTCCGGGCCACCGAAGGCGGTGCGATTCAAGCCGCGGTCGAGCAGTCCAACGTCGCGCCCATTATCCGCGCGTTCGACATCAAGGCTCGCACCAAGTCCGGCGACCCCGTCATCGACGTCGGCCAGTTCTACAAGAGCGACATTCCCGAGTTCAGCATCCGGTCGGCGGTCGCTGGCCAGATGCTTGACGGCAACCGCACGTTCCTCGATCGGGTGGCCGTATTCCCGACCAACATCAACATCGAAGTGACGCAGACCTTCACGCCGGGTGCCTCGAACCCGCTCGCTTCGTTCTTCGGCGGCGCAAGTGGCAACGCCCCGCGAACTGCGGTGGTGAGCCACAGCATGGTTGTACTTCCCGAAAAGCCGATGATGGGACGGCTCGCGGATTCCCGCGTCGGCTACTTCAGCACGCGGGTCACCGATTACGGCACCGACTACCACGGTGTCAAGGAATATGCGTTCATCAACCGACACCGGCTAGAGAAAAAGGACCCGAACGCGGAGCTGAGCGAGCCGGTCAAGCCGATCGTCTACTACATCAGCCGCGAGGTGCCGGAGAAGTGGCGCGAGTACTGCCGGAAGGGCGTCGAGGATTGGAACGTCGCCTACGAGGCCGCCGGATTCAAGAACGCGATCATCGCCAAGGACGCCCCCACCGAGAAGGAGGATCCCAACTGGAGTCCTGAGGACGCCCGCTACAACGTGATCCGCTGGGCCCCGCTGCCCATCGCCAACGCAATGGGACCGAGCACCGCGGATCCCCGTAGCGGCGAAATCATCAATGCCCACATCATCATGTGGCACGACATTCTGAAGCTCCAGACCGATTGGTACTTCACCCAAGCCTCGCCCAACGATCCGCGGGCGCGCCGGCTTCCGTTCTCGGATGAACTTCAGGGCGAACTGTTGCGGTTCGTAGTTGCCCACGAAGTCGGCCACACGCTGGGCCTGCCCCATAACGGCAAGTCATCGGCGATGGTGCCGATCGCTTCGCTGCGCAATCCGCAGTGGTGCAAGGAGAACGGGACGGCCACGACGATCATGGACTACGCGCGGTTCAACTACGTCGCTCAGCCGAGCGACAAAGTCGCGCCCGAGGACCTGGTTCCCAAGATCGGCAAATACGACAAGTTCTCGATCAAGTGGGGTTATGCACCGATCAACTCGGTTCGCGATCCGTGGGGCGAGCGCCAGGTTCTCGACGCCTGGGCGGCAGCTCAGGTCGCCGATCCTCAGCTTCGGTTCTACGACAACTTCAGCTCGGCCGACCCCACCGCGCAAGCCGAGGCCCTCGGCGACAACGCTGTCGAAGCCTCGCGGCTCGGCATCTTGAACCTGATGCGCGTGATGGGCTACGTGGCTCCCGCCACCGTCCGCATTGGTGAGGACTACACCGAACTTCAGCGCATGCATGGCCAGATCGTGGGCCAGTTCCAGACGTATCTGGGGCATGTTGCGGCGGTCGTGGGCGGCATCGAGCAGATCGACTACCGCGGCGGTCGCGGCGGTGCGGTGTACAACCCGGTGAGCCGCGATTACCAGCGGTCGGCGGTGCGCTACATCATCGATCAGGCCTTCACCACCCCGACGTGGCTGTTCCCGAAGGACGTCCTCGACAAGTTCTCTGCGGACATGGGCGCGAATCGCCTTCGTGGGCTTCAGCGCTCGGCGGTGAACACGTTGCTCAGCGAAGCTCGGCTGAACCGCATGCTGCAGGCGGAATCGCATCAGATCGCCCCCTATAGCGTCAGCGAGATGCTCGCCACGCTGCGAAACTCGGTCTGGTCGGAGCTCGGCAACGCAAACCCCAAGGTGGACTTCTTCCGCCGCGGACTGCAACGCGAGTGGGTGGCCGGACTGACACGTAAGCTCGGCAACACCTCCGACATTCGCGCGCTGGCCATGGTCGAGCTTGAACTGGAGCTCGGCATGTTGCGCCGCGCCATCGCCAAGACGACGGACACGGTTACGCGGGGCCACCTGATGGAGCTCCGCACGTCGATCGAGTTCGGCTTGGCGAACCCGGACAAGATGGGCGCCGGTCCCACCGGCGCAACGGCCTCTCCGTTCGGGGTTGATGAACTGATCGTCGAGCCCACCTGCCCCGTCTGCGTGAAGGGATGATCCTTCCGAACTCCCCTCTTCTCGCCTGCGGGGAGAGGGGGTCGGGGGGTGAGGGGCCGCCGAATCTAATGCGTGACGTCCTACCGACCCTACTCGACTGGCACCACCACGGCCACCGCTTTGCGACCGCAATCGTAATCCACACCTGGGGCTCATCTCCGCGGCCGGTTGGCGCGATGATGGGCATCCGCGAGGATGGCGTCGTGGTGGGTTCCGTAAGCGGCGGGTGTGTCGAATCGGCGGTCATTCAGGCGGCGCTGGAGGCTCTCTCGTCGGGGCTGCCCCAGGTGCTCGACTTTGGCGCCTTGACCGACGAGCAGGTGTGGGAGGTCGGCCTCTCGTGCGGGGGGCGAATCCGCGTGTGGGTCGATCCTCAGCCGACAACTCGGCGGGGATGGGGCGTTTTGCCGTCCTCGACGGTGGTCATGGCCACCCATCTCGACACGGGTGAGCGGTGGTCGTGGCCCGGAGATGACCTTCCGGAGTCGCAGAGGCCCGAAGCCACCGAAGCGCTTTCCGCTCGGACCAGCGGGGAGGGCGACGGGTGGTTTTATCACGTCGTCTCCCCGCCCGACCGGCTGCTCGTCATCGGCGCGGTGCATATCGCGGTGTCGTTGGTTCGCTTTGCGAAGTCACTGGACTTCGAGGTTGTGGTCGTGGATCCGCGATCGGCGCTCGCTTCTGCCGAACGCTTTCCCGATGCCCCCGATAAGATGGCCGTCGCTTGGCCGGACGATGCTCTGCCTTCGTTGGGTTTGGATGACTCGACCTATGCGGTGGTGCTGACCCACGATCCGAAGATCGACGATGTGGCGCTGGTTCATTTGCTTCGCTCGCCCGTGGCGTACATCGGCGCACTCGGCAGCCGGGCAACTCAGGCTAAGCGGCGCGCCTTCCTTCTTGAACAAGGATTCAGCGAAGGCGAAATCGACCGCATCCACGGCCCGGTGGGGCTGAATATCGGCGCCCGGACTCCCGAAGAAATCGCGGTGAGCATCCTGGCGGAGATCATCCAGGTGCGGCGTGGCACTCGGGCCTAGGCACTGATGCGAGCATGCAACGTTCGACATCGGAGGGGTGTCGGGAACCGGCCGTCATGCGCAACTTAGGCTACGGAAACATGTCCGAGGTTGGCGCATTCATGAGCCAGTTGTATCCCGCGAAGCTCCTCGTCTTCTCGATTTCGGTATCGGCCTGTGATATCGACGAGATCACCCACTTCCGATAACGTACGGCGCCCCTTGGTACACCTAGTTCGAAGGCCAACTTCGCAACGGCGCGGTTTAGAGCCAGTTGGGCCACCTCGAAGTCCGCGAGAGCGCGTGTGAACTTTTGAAGATCTTCATAGTTCTGTGTGCCCATGGCTTGTTTTCGAGCCGCATTCGCGTCGCTAAGGTACCGAAGCCATTGCTTGTGCGCATCAACCATCTGGTCACGCAGTTTCTTGTGGTATCGGCCCATAAAGGAGTAACTTGATCGATCCTGGACCGTCCACTTCAACTCTTGACCCTCCATCATGTCCGAGAGCCACTTGCCGAAGTGAGAGTTACGGAATCTACTGTCGAACCCGAGGACCTGGCCAAAGTAGTCAAGCTCGACCTCTGCCTTGCGTTTCTCATCGGACCACTCTTTAGCGAAAAACGCCGAAACTTCAGCAAAGCCCGCCGCATTCTGGGGTGCATAGTACTTGACGAGCTTCCTCGTAACGGTAACCAATCCAAGTGAGTTACCGAAAATTGTGTGGGGCACTAAGCTCTGTTCTGGCAGCCGATAGACTTTTTGAAGACGTTCCTCTCCGCTCGACGCTGTGATTCAAGCTGGTCTCGCACCTTGAGGATTCCGACTGCTCCGGAATCCACCGACTTAGAGTAGACGGTGCGGCCTCGGGAATCCTGACCGAGCAGCCAAAATGTACCGCCAGCCGTAGCGTCAAGACCAATGCCGGCGAAATAGAACCGGCTTCCGTCAGAACGACCTTGCACTGGCTTGCCACCCATGATGGCCCGCACAGACCCCTCCTTCAGCGGCAGGGTGCTCGTGAACTCCATTGCGACCTCGGTCTCGAACGGATCTTCAGGACTTAGAATCTTCGCCTCTTCTGAGCTCAACGTGATCGCCTGACTGGCGGGTGCCCGAGCGGGTACTGAGGACGCAATGCCCAGCGGGCTACCGTTGGTGCCGTTGATCGTGCCCAGCACCTGAACGTGGACGTTATCCGTGGGTGCATTTAGCCAGCCCGCGTCCAGCGTCATGGCACCTTGCTCGTCAAAGGCAGCAGGAACCTCAACCCCTTCGACGTATACCCTTGGTTTCGGCATCTGGATACTTGGCGCGAGCTTCATCGTGATGGTTGCCGCACCTTCCGCCCCAGGCTGAGCGGTGAGCGTCACCGGATCGTAGTCCACAAGGGTCACATCACATTGGCGCAGCGGTTTTTCAGGTTCGCTATCCGAAGTCCGATAAGCCAGATTCATCTTGATGAGAGGCCCCCGCTCTGATGCGGTGTTCCACTCATAAGTCCAAGTTCCATTGGCTTTGAACGAAGCCTTGGTCTCGAGTCCAAATCGGACATAAACGATGCCACTTCCGCCGCCCGTGACACCCTCGACTGGGATAATCCCGGTGATCCTCACGACCTGGCCCTTGCGAA
The DNA here is from genome assembly GCA_020850325.1 of Methanoregulaceae archaeon. GTDB lineage: Bacteria > Armatimonadota > Fimbriimonadia > Fimbriimonadales > Fimbriimonadaceae > JANJUB01. The sequence goes on along the minus strand of JADZEW010000015.1, from coordinate 108,783 downwards.
CTTGGGTCCTTCGAGGCATCGGAACACCAACGCTTGATGGTTCGGTCACGACGGGCATCGCGTCCCAAACCAGGGCCTGAGCTGGCGCTTGCGAGGTTGCGAGAAGAAGGACCGCGAGCAATGTCATAGTTCCATTTTGGGCACTATCTAACACTCCTGTCAACAAATCGTCGCAAGGTCCTCACTTTCTGGCCTTCTCAAAAGCGCTGGACAGGTTCACGTGAATCATGGCGGCACCAGCTTCGATCTCTTCCCATGCCTTGACTTGCTCTAGAGCGATCGCGGCACTAAGTCGTTCAGCGCGGACCCTGAGATTAGCGATCTTCTCCGCAATACCATTACGCTCCTCCTTGCTCGTTGCCTTGTCCAGCGCTCGTTCCATCAATCTGATCTCGTTCATGACCACCGAGAGCTGGTACTTCAGCTTGATCACCTCACGCAGTCGTCCGATAGCAGAAACGAGCTTTGCTCGGTACGGCGCGTCGCTATTGCCTTGGACGAATCCAAGCGCGGCTGCGAGAGCTGGTTCACTATCGACTCCAGCGGCAATCATGCCCACTGCTTGCAGGCATACTCGGTGATAATGGGTGACCTTTGATCCCTCACCTGTCAGGTCCAAGCGCTCTGACTCTCGGGAGAATGGCTCGGCATTCTGGCGCCCGTGAGTCTTGAAGAAGGCATTGGCCATCTTGAGCTGCGTCTTGGCGCTCGCAGTCGCCCCGCGCGAGTTGTCAAGTGCCTGCAACATTGCTCGCAGCGTATCCTCGAGGCGCCCCCCGTTCTTGACCTGCTGGCCATCACCATAAGCAAAGCTCAGTAGCTCAGCGTTTCTCAAGCAATAGTCAAAGAGGTCTCGGATACCCGTTTCTACCGCCTTTGCTTCGTCGTTGAATCGAGGGTCTACTGTAAGGAATGTTTTTGGCGGGGATAGAGGGCCGATCTCCTTCATGACCTTCATGCCGACTTGCCAACCGCGAACCGATGGTAGATCCGCTTGTGGATCGGTGAGTTCACCGGGCAACTGATCTTGAAGTTTCAAGAGAACCGCAAGCCGATGCGTCAATGGCACACGATAGAGCCGTAACAGAACCTCTGCTACTTGTCGACGTTGAACCGCAACGTCTACTTCAGCGGTTATTGAGTGGGCCTGCGAGAAGAAGGACGTTCGGCCCCTGACGAGTTCAAGCACGAGCTCGTTCTTACCGGGGACAAGCAAGTCCATCGTCGGTGAACCAGGGGAACCCTTACCATCCAGCACATCGATTCCGTTGAGCCAAACGCGCCAGAAGGTGACTCCTGGCAGAGTCCGGGTGAGCTCTAGTTTGATTAGCTGATCGGCATTGTTCAGATCCACGCGACAGGTGTCGATGGGCACAGTGATGGTGAATGCGGGCGCGACGGTCAGGCGCATGGTCTCCGCCTGGAACTGGGAACCGTCCTTTCGAGTCATCTGACCCGACAACGTGACTAGCCCAGGAAGTAGTCTGGGGCCCTCCATCACGAGTCGACCCTTGTCCATCCACGTCTTGACGGGACTTCCATTCCAATGAAACTTCAGTTGATCCCATTCCTCCCGCAATGGATGACTAGGCTGCAGCACGGCCAATCCGTCATCGTTGATCTGTATGGACTGGGGCTCCAGTGTCCAATGCTTCTTGATTTCGATCTCGCGTCGACCGAGTAGCACTCGATCTGAACCCTGAACGACCTCGACTTGAACCTGGTATTTCTTCCCATCAGGACTCTGAGGTTTCCACTTAGCGACCCAATCTCCAGAGATTGTCAGCGAAGAGTAAGTGACACCATCGATCAAAACGTTTAGGGTCGCGGCCCGGTGCTTTGAGAGCGAAGGAGGGAATGGTCCGGTGAAGGCCAAGATTGTCCCAAGGGGGAAGCTTTCCGTGTGCGGTTGCGGAAAGTCCTCCACACGAACAATCTTCTCCGCCTGGTCGATCGCGCCCGCCTTCGTCGCGGTTTGTCCTGATCCAAAGTCCACTTGGGACACATCCGTGTCGGTTGCGATTTCGCTGATTAACACGCGCGTGAGTTCAGAACCTTGCCAGCTCAGCGAGACTTCGCGAGGAAGCCAATCTCGCGGGTCTACGAAGAGACGTGCCGTCTTTCCTGGCCGGGACTTCTCTGAGAGGTCGAAGACCTTGAAGTTGATCGTCCCCCGGACGTCATCGACCTGTTGTTTCAGTTGCACCCCGAGGTCCGCATCGGGTAGGAAGAACAGCCTGAAAACTTGCAGGTAGTCTGCGGACAGCGACTCCAAAAGTGTCGCCTGGGTGGATGGAATCGATGACTGCGAGGAGCCACCACCGCTCACTTGCTCAATGACCTGACCGTTTCCTCGTGTTACCGCTTCGCCTGCCTGAATCCACATGCGATCCGGTCTTGCCAGAACCACTTTGACGGGTAGTGCAGCTTCGCCAGCACGCCGCACCAGGACGGTCGCCCGCATGCTCTTTGCTTGACTGAATGCCCGACGGAGAAGACGAGCATCATCAGAGACCTGTCCTCCCGGCACTGCGGGTGACCCTATGACCAAGAGTGACCAAAGCAAAGTGAACACAATCGATTTATAGTCGAATCTGCTCGAAAAGTCAAGCCCTTCTACCGATTCAAGTACAGAATCGAGTGGCGGATGCCGAAGTCGCGCATGAAGCTCAGGTCGTCGTGGTCGCCCATCGGCTCCTCATCAATTCCCATCGCTCGGTAGCCCACGTGCAGCAGGTTGTCTCGGTCGGGGTTGCCGCCGTCGATCCACCGGTACGCCCACAGGATGTCGCCGTTCCACCACGTCGCCGCGGGTGCTGACCGGCTTTGCGTCCATTCGTCATAGAACCGCTTCACCAACCATCCGCCGCGGATCGACTTGTCGGCGATCGTTTCCGCCACGTAGGTACACGCCCACGGCGATTCCAGCCCGTGATAACCCCGGCCGTACACCCAAAGTCGCCCGTCAGGGCCGGTGTCTTTGTCCACCCGGAACAAGGCTCGTAGCCGGCCGCGGCCCCGGGTCTGACCGGCTTCGCCATCGATCCACTCCATCGACTGCTCATCGAGGTGGCCGTCTGATTCGGTGTATCGCCGGATCTGCCACCGGCTCGGGCGTGCGGCATCTTGATCCTGAGCCAAGGCGATGACCACCTGCTTTCGAACGGTGTCGACGGCCATGCCGACGGGCACGGTGCTGCGCTCATAAAGCCGCCGCTCGGGACCAGGGGTCTGCCCTGGTCGCCACACGCGATACACCACTTCAAGCGTGTCCGGATTCCAAAGAAAGACAAACGACCGATCCCCGATTTGACCGACGGTAGGCACCACCTTCGGGTTCGGATCGAGGATGATCGGCTTGCCTGACGGTTTGCCCGATGGCGTCACGAGTTGCCACCGAACACCCCCCATCGATGGGTACACGAGGGCAATGTGCGCGCCGCTGCCGACTGCGGCCGGATCGCCGACGAGGTCGTTGGCCAGCGTCACCGGCCTCTCCCAAACCGTCGGCTTAACTAGCCGCCGCCACTTCAGTTCGCCGGGCTTGTCGGGAGTGATGTCGGGATTCTCGCCTTTCTCGGCCTTGGGCCGCTCGCCGAACAGCGCATAGGCGCGGTTGCGGTGGGTGAACAGCCAGGGCGAGGTCATCGTGCGGGCCATCTCGTCGCGGTTTCCGGCGTTGGTTGAGTACGAGTAGTTGATGTCGGCGCGAATGCCCTTCTCGCCGAAGATGCCGTTCCAGTTCCAGTCGATGAGCGTGGTCTCGCCGTTGGGCTTCAGTCGGAAGCGGTACGGCCCCTTCTCGAGGAACTTCACCTTGTCGTAAGGCAGGGGGAGCGTCTCGTCGAGGTTGGTCTCGTTCAGGGTGTAGCCGTTCAGCTCGCCGCTCGAGTAGGCGATCTTGTTATAGTCGTCCTCGAGCGAATAGCTATAGGCATAGTTCATCAAACTTCGATAAATCGGACACAGCCCGGGACCCCAGTGGCCGTTGTGGTCCATGCCCAGCTGATGCCCGAACTCGTGCAGGAAGACCGCCCAAAGCGCGTTGGAACCGCATCCGCCGCCGTCGCCAAGCTGATCGGCTTGACCGCCCCCGCCATTGCTCACCTGCATGAAGTGGGCAATGCCCCGCCATTCGCTCGGCAGGTGCTTGTCGCGATTGGCGTACCACGGCTTTGCCTTGTCGTCACCGGAAATCGGATCGCGATAGAGCAGGTGCAGCTTCCAACCGGTCGAGCCATCGGGGTTGTTGACCGGCAGCTTTGCGTAGGTGTCTTGCACCCGCGTGAGCTCGCGGCGGAAGTGGCCCTCGTCCACGTCGTCGAACCGGTGGACGAGGCAGATGACGTCGATGCGTCGCGGATCGCAACCCATCTCCTTGAAGTTCATCCCGCGAAAGCTGCCGACTTCCAAGCCGTCCAGCAGTCCGTCGCCATCGGTGTCCGGGTTGAGCGGATCCGTCTTCAGGGCAACTTCGTCGACATTCGAAATGCCGTCCGCGTCGGAGTCGGTCTCGTTGGCACTGATCTGGCGGTGGAGTCGCACCTGATACGCCGTGTGCTTCTCGGTGCCGTAGGCGAACTCGAAAGCGTCCTCGTCGCCATCCTTGTCCACGTCGCCGAAGGCGATCACCGACGTCTCGGGCACGGTCAGCTCATGCGCGGGCGGGGCTGCGTCGCGAATAGCGGCAGGCTTCCATTCGCCCGGCCTCGCCCGGAAGCCGCGCCCTCGAAGATCCGCGATGACGACGAACTCGCCGTCGCGCCACATCCGCGGCCCCTTGACCGCGCTCGGCAGCTTCGCGACGACGCCTCGAGCCACCATCTTCCCGTTGGCATAAGCGCCGGCGAGATGCAACTCTTGGCCCACTAATGCCAAGACATCATCTCCCGGCGTGTGGTCGAACGGGCCGCTCAAAGCGGCGAGGGTGTCCTTACCCCAACCCACCATGCCTTGGAAGGGCCGGCCCGGCTTCATCCCATCGACATTCAGACTCAAATCGAGAATGCCTTCCCCGTGCGGGTAGACGACGATGAGGTCGGCGTAGCCGTCGTTATCGACGTCGCCGACGGCGGGGATTCGCGGCGGAGCGGCAAAGTTGAGCGCCCACGGCGTGGGGGGCGCGAACGAGACGGAGGCCAGAGCGACGAAAGCAAAGAGCATGATGGACTACGACCCGGCCTCTTCGACAACCCACTCGCTGGTGACGGGCGGGCCGAAACGCAGCGTCGCCGACACCGAGCAGTACTTCTCATCGCTCAGCTCGATCGCCCGCGCTACGGCGTCTTGATCCAGGTTCTCGCCCGTGAGAATGTGGCGCAATCTGAGCGCGGTGTAGGGTCGCGGGAACGGCGATCCCGGGGGCGTGCGATCGCCTTCGACTTCCACCCGGTAGCTGGTGACCCTTTGCCGCTTCTTTTCGAGAATGCTGATCACATCCATCGCGGTGCAAGCCGCGAGCGCACCCAAGAACCCCTCGAGCGGGGTGGGTCCGAGTCCACTCCCGCCGGACTCGGGATAAGCGTCAAACGTAAATGCAATGCCACTTTGGCCGGCGGCCTGAAACGCCATGCCGCCTTTCCAGTTAACTTCAATCATTGCCGTGAGGCTACCACCGCTCGGCGAGCAACGTGGCGAGTTCTTCCAGGAAAGCCTCGTCGGAGCCGTCGAATGCCCCGGTTCGGTGGCCGTCGATGTCGATTTGACCGAGGATCGTATCACCGTCTCGGATCAGAACGACGATCTCGGCGCGAGTCTGCAGCGAGCAGGCGAGGTAGTTCTCCAGTTCGCGCACGTCCTCGATGACCTGGTTGGCATTTTCCGCGACCGCAGTGCCGCACACGCCTCGGCCAACGGGAATCTCGGTATGGTCGGTCGCGGCTCCCACGTAGGCATCGAGCCGCAGGACATCGCCATCGAGAACGTAGATGCCCGACCAGTTGTAGTCATCGAGCGTGTCGAGCTCCCTCATGGCGAAAATGCGGAGTTCAAATCCATCTCCCGGATACGTTCGGACGGCGTCGAGAATGCGCTGAGCTTCGGTTTGGGTGACCATCGCTCAGATTATGTCCGGCGACGCTACGTGCGGCGTCGGCGCATCGCGGCGAGTCCTAGGCCCAGAACGGCGAGCGTTGCGGGTTCGGGGACCGGATTAAGACTCACATTGTCGAGGAGCGCACCGAGGTTGTCCCCGCCGCCGTTCTCAAAGGAGATCGTTACGAAGCCTGTTGAAGTCGGCGTAAACGTCTGGAAGTGATTGGTCCAGCCGCTAAACGGGGCCTTCTGAACGTTCATGTCGACGTAGCCGCTCACCCTGGCATTCACCATGTCGTCTGTCCCTCCCCGCTGATTTCCGGAAAGATCAAACGAGAAGGTGTGAAGAACGCCTTCCGTGACCAGAATCGAAATCGACGTCATCTTGCCGGCGTTGCTGGTCGAGCCGTCGAGGTCGACAAACATGCCCGAACCCGAAAGTCCGCTGAACCCATTGGCAGCAAGATCGACCGAACCGTCGGAAACGGTCCAGTTCGCGAATCCGGTGTAGTTCAATGCAGAAACTCCGCCATTCTCCGTGTCGAAGTTGTCAAAGAAAGAGAACGAGAAACCGGCGAGGGTAGCGGTAGCGGCGCATGCAAGAAGTTTCATATCAATCCACCTGACCCCTCAAGTGTAAGCGGAACGAGCCCAGAGCATGCAGCCTAGTTCGTGGAACCAGCAACTTTACTGGGGTCTGTAGGTTCAGTGGCCACTGGCTTCACCAGCTTGCTGTTGTCCACTACCGCCGCTTCGACGTACCGGTTCTGAGCGTTCCAAAGCAAATACTCCTCGTAGCCAAGTTCCTTGGCCGCCTTGATTTGGCCCTGGATCTGCGCAACGCCGTAACCGAAAAAGTCTTGGAGCCACGGTCGGATCTGCTTGCCGGGCAGCCGCCGCTTATAGTCGGCGAGGCTCTTCGAGACGATAGCGTACGGTGAGTTTGAGGGGTCTTTCACGCCATACTCGCCCTTCGCATAGTGCGACGGGTAGACCATCGGGCAGATCAAGTCAAATGGTGCGGCGATCTTCTCAAGCTCTTGGCCGATGCCCTGATCGACCTTGCCGATGCTGATAATGCCAAAGATATCGGCGCTGAACGCGGCTCCGCGCTTGCGTACGCGCTCGCCGATGTAGTTTGCAAACGCGGCCACCACATCTTCGGGCTTCGCCTCCTTGTCGGGATAGCTCGACTTGGCAGGAAACACCTGGGTTGCGGCCTTGCCCTCGCTGGGAAAACGCACGTAATCGAGCTGAATCTCGGGGAATCCCTGATCGAGGGCAAAGTCGACGATCTCCCCGAGGTAGTCCCAGTTCTTCTTGTTGTAAGGGTCGAGCCAGGTGTAGCCTGCGCGGTCCTTCCAGACGCCGCCACCGGAGTGCTTCACCGCGAGTGACGGCACCTTCTTGGGGACGAAGTTGTCGCGGAAGCAGGCGATCCGGGCGATCGGATAGACACCCTTCTCCTTAAGAGAAGTCATGAGACGCTCGGGCTTCACGATCGCGACCTTGGTCGCCCCCGAGTCGTCGGAAAGCGGGATCCCCATCTTCCAGTAGTTGAAACCCGCATCGCGCACGTCGATCACCACGGAGTTTAGCTCGGTGCGCTCCAACATCGCGAACACTTTATCCATCTTGCGGGTCGAGCCCGCCGACCAAGCCGTAAGGTAGATGCCCCGCACGTGCTCGGGCTTGGGATAGGCAGGCTTAGGTGGCTCGGGCTCCGGTGCAGGAGCGGGGGGAGGCGTGGTCGCGACGGGCTCAGGCTCGGGCGCCGGACGGCATCCGGCTCCGGTCACAGCCAAGGCGGCAATCCATAATAGGGCGTGCTTTCGAAGTTGCGTCATGGCTTGGTTGGGCTAACGGTTATTCTCGTAGGATGTGCGGGCACTCGCCAGGTTCCGGTGACGTCCAAAGTTCCGCCCGCGGAACCCAAACCAGCGCCTGCCGCCCGGGTTTCGGACCGACCAGCCAACCTCGAGGGAGGCGTTCTTATTGTGGAGTATCACAAGATCGCGAAGCAGGAAGCACGCTGGGACCGCAGCATTTCCCGCTTCAAATCAGATCTCGAACGCTACTACCGCATGGGCTTCCGCCCAGTGACCCTCAAGGCGTATTTGGACGACACGATGGACTTGGCTCCCGGGGCCTCGCCGATTGTGTTTACGTTCGACGACTCGCACCCATCGCAGTTCCGTTACTTAGAAGATGGTTCCATCGACCCCGACTGCGCGGTTGGCATCTGGAGCGAGTTTGCCAAGTCTCACCCCGACTTCCCCGTGCGCGCTTCGTTCTACGTTTTGCCGAGTGCGGGGCCCTTCGGCCCGACCGCCGACGCGCCGCGCAAACTGGCGCAACTCAAGGAGTGGGGTTGCGAACTCGGCAGCCATACTCTGACCCATCGCAGCCTGGCGAAGCTCTCGAGTGCCGAAGTTGAGAAGGAACTGAGCGGAGCCGTCGCGAAGATCACCGAGTACGGATTCGACCCGTTTTCGATCGCCTTGCCCTACGGCATATCCCCCAAAGACCCGGGACAGCTAACGAAGCACCACCGTGCGGCCCTCCTCGTCGGCGCAAACCCCGCACCCGCACCCGGCGACCCCAAGCGCAACCCAATGCGGCTACCCCGTATTCAGGGTATCGAGGGAGACTTCGGCATCTCCTACTGGCTCGATCAGGTGGAAGCGGGCAAGTTCAAGCCGTACGTTGCCCCGTGATATGAGAAGGGGTGCGCAAGCTAGACTTGCGCACCCCTTAAAGGTGATCCGCTGAGGATCGGCCTATTCTTCGTCCGTCTTTTCCACTTCGGGGGCTTCGACTTCGACGGCCTCGGCTTCTACAGCTTCGACTTCATCATCCACATCGTCGTCCTCGATGTCGCGACCCAAGATGCCACGCAGGGCACCCAGGCGCTCGCCGATGGTGGCGCCGCCAGTGGCAAAGCCACGTCGGGCTGGGCCGAAGTCCTCGTACTCGTCTTCGCGTCCGCCGCGACCCTTCTTGCCGCCCTTCTTCTTCAGGCCGCGCTTGCGGTCCTCGTCGTCGAAGGACGTGGAAGGCGCGCCGCCGCCCATGCCGGTACGGACCGGATCCATGCCGCCGCTGATCGCGCGCATGCTGAGCACCATGCGGCGCTGGTCGGGGCGCAGATCGATGATCTGCACTTCAACTTCTTGGCCTTCCTCGATAACCTCTTCCGGCTTGCGGATTCGTCGGCTAGACATCTCGCTGACCGGGACGAACGCCTCGGCGCCTTCGGGGAGCTTCACGAAAGCACCCGCAGCGACGATTCGCGAGATCGTGCACGTCAGCCTCTGATTCAGCGTGTAGTTGTCGCTGATCAGCTTCCACGGATCGGGCAGAACTTGTCGGTGGCCCAGGCTGATCTTGCCGGCTTCGGCGTCAAGCTTGAGCACCATCACCTTGATCTTCTGGCCTTCCTTGAACATCTCCTTCGGATGGTTGATGCGCATCCAGCTCATCTCGGAGATGTGCAGGAGGCCATCGACGCCGCCGAGGTCGATAAAAGCGCCGTAATCGGTCAGCCGTCGGACGGAGCCGTCGAGGATATCGCCCGGCGCAACGTTGTGGAAGAGTTCCTCACGAGCATTGGCTCGTCGCTCTTCGTCCGCCTGTCGGTTCGAAAGCACAACCTTCTTGCGATCGCGGTCGATCTCGATGATCTTCAGCGACATCGGCTGGCCGACGTACTTCTCGATATTGCGGAGCTTGCCATTGCCGACGTGGGTCGCCGGCACGAAGCCGCGAACCCCAATGTCAACGACAAGGCCACCTTTGACGCGATCGACCACCTGCGCGGTGAGCATCGTGCCCGCCTTGAAGGTCTCTTCGATCTGGTCCCAGGCGGCTTCGAAATCGGCGCGCTTCTTGGAAACCATGAGGTTCCCCGCATCGCCCTTCATCCCCATGACGACGACTTGGATCTTGTCGCCAACCTTGACCATCTCGTTGGCGTCCTCGATGTTCTCATCGGTGAGCTCAGAGATGTGGACGACGCCTTCCGACTTCTGGCCGAGATCGACGAACACCTGGTTCTTGTCGACCTGGATGACCGTAGCCTCAACTCGGTCCCCTCGAACGAGCTTCTTAAAGCCGCCATCGGACTGGTCTTCGCCGGATTCGAGCGCATCCATTGCCGCCTCGAACAAGGCCATGTCGTCTTCTTGAGACACAGGCTTGGCGGGCTCAACGGGAGCTGGAGCAGGAGCGGCCGGTTCAGGCGCTGGCTCGGGCACGGGCTCGGGCTCGGGGGCTGCCGCCACAGGCACTTCGGGCTCGGGAGCAGGCTCTGGGGCAGGTTCGGGCGCGGGCGCGGCGTCGGCGATGGGTTCGGGCTCAGGCATCGCCGTGGGCTCGTCCGGAGTAGGGGTCAGGGACGCCTCCTCAGGTTCTGGGTGCGTCAAGTTTTCGTCGGTCATCATGGGCGTTGTTGTACCGTCGCGCAGCGCGACAGAGACGAAGATGTTACCTGAAAGGATGCGCAGGATCGTTCGGCAAGCGGTATCGTAGGGTTTCGATGGGGCGAACAGCAGCTTGGAATCCGGTGCTCCTCTTCTTGACATTCGTCGGAGAGGTCACCCTGTTGCTGCTCGATGTCTTCCGCCGGTTGTTCCGCCGCCCGTTCGAAATGAACGAGACCGTCCAGCAAATGGCGTTCATCGGCGTCGCATCGGTGCCCATCGTCGCCCTCACGAACTTCTTCTCCGGAGCGGTGCTTTCTCTCTACAGCTCACAGTTCCTCACGAAGTACGGAGCCACCGGATTCGTCGGGGCCACGGTCGCGCTCTCGGTCACGCGTGAGGTCGGTCCTGTTCTGGCGGGCATTATGGTGGCCGCGCGGTGCGGGTCGGCAATGTCGGCGCAGATCGGCAGCATGGCGGTAACGGAACAAATCGACGCGCTCCGAATGCTGTCGGTGCATCCAACCAACTACTTGGTTATCCCTCGCGTCATTGCGGCGGCGTTTATGTTGCCCGTCCTCGGACTGATCGGAATCTATTCCGGCGTCTTGGGCGGGTGGATGGTCGCGGTTTGGAGTGGCGTTCCGAGCGGCACCTTTATCCAGTCCGTCCAGCAGTTTGTGGAGCCCTGGGATTTCATCGGCGGTGTCCTCAAGACCCCCGTTTTTGGCCTCATCACCGCGATTGTCGCGTGCCAACAGGGCTTACGCACGAAGGGTGGCGCAGTCGGCGTGGGCAACTCGACGACGAACACCGTGGTAACCGCGATGGTGCTGATCTACGTGGCGAACTACTTCCTCGCTTCGATCATCTTCCCTCCCAACTAGGGCCGCGATGAGGGTCAACATCATCCTGTTCGTGAGAGATCAGGAGGCCAGTACGGAGTTCTATGGGCGAGTGCTGGCGATGCCCCCGTCGCTTCACGTGCCGGGGATGACCGAGTTCACATTGACTCCAGATACGGTGCTGGGTCTGATGCCTTCGGCCGGAATCTGTCGATTGCTCAGTCCCACGCTCCGCGACCCGGACGAAGCCCACGGGATTCCCCGTGCCGAACTCTATCTTTCGGTCGACGATCCAGGAGCGTTCTTCGAACGTGCGCTTGCGAATGGTGCGGAGGCTTTGAGCCCGCTCGCCCGGCGAGACTGGGGCGACGAGGTGGCGTACTGCGCGGACCTCGATGGGCACATTCTCGCCTTTGCAGAACTGAAAACGGAACCCTCATAAACGAGGGCGAGCCGCCTACCCTTTCGGGCGGCGGCTTGGTTGGATGTTGCTAAGCGATTAGCCTCGCAGTAGGGAAAGAACGGCTTGCGGAGCGGCATTCGCCTGGGCCAAGACCGAGATACCGGACTGGCTGAGGATCTGCCACCGCGTGAAGGTGGTCATTTCGTCGGCGATGTCGGTGTCGCGGATCGTCGACTCGGTGGCGGCCAGGTTCTCCTTGGCGACGCCGAGCGAGCGAACGTTGGACTCCAACACGTTGCGTTGGAAGTTGCCGATCGCACCTCGAGATCGAGCGACCTCGGCGATCGCCTGGTCGATGACCTTGAGAGCATCCGATGCGCCGCTGGCACTGGTCAAGTCGATGTTGCTCAGATTCAGCCCAGAGACGGAACCGTTGCCAAGCTGGCTCGCCGCGAAGTTGCCGAGCGACAGAGCCGTGGTCTGACCCGAGTTGGCCCCGATCTGGAAGCTGGAGCTGCCCACGGTGATCTGGCCGGCGAGGTTCGAAGCAACCGCGTTGCCGTTTTCGGTCAACGTGATCGCATTGCCGTCGGCGTCGGTCAGCGTAAGCGCCCCGTTGCCAAACCGTCCCCCGGTGAACGCCACCGTCACCAGACCGCCGGCGGTCGCTCCGTTGGTGTCGATAACCACATTCGCGGTCGCATCGGCGCCGTTGTCGCTGACGCTGCCCGCCGCGGCCAGGAGCACCGCATTGGCATCCGACAGGTCGATGCGGTTGCTGGCACCGTAGTTGACCTGAGTGAGCGTGATCGCTCCACCGGCAGTGAACTCGGCGCGTACCCCGGTCTGAGTCGAACTGTTGTTGATTCGGGTGACCACGTCGTTGACCGTGTCGGCCGCCGTCGTGGTGAACGTCGTTCCGTTGACCGTGAAAGAGCCAGCGGTCATCGTGGTCGTGCCAAAGGCGAACGCCTTCGAGGCAACGACGGCCTTATCGGCAGCCGAGGTCACCGCGACGGTGATCGCCGCATTGGTGGTGAGCGCGGCTCCGGCGAACGTGCCGGTCATATAGATCGAGCTGAAGCTGGCTCCGTTGGTCACCGCGCCGCTCACGCCGGCACTGCCGTCGAGAAGCTTCTTCTGGCCGAACTGCGTGTTTTGCGAGATGCGGGTGATGCTGGAGACGATCGAGTTGAGCTGCGACTGGTTCGCCTGAATCTGGGCGGCATCGAGCGTCGCCGTGTTGCCGGCAGCGATGGCCAGCGACCGAGCGTCGCGGAGCAGCTTGTTGACTTCGTCGAGGGCGCCTTCGGCCGTTTTGGCGAAGTTGATGGCGTCCTGGTTGTTGCGGATTGCCTGGCCCATGCTCTGAATCTGAGCGCGGAAGTTCTCGCTGATGATGAGGCCAGCGGGATCATCCGCGGCCGAGTTAATGCGAAGGCCTGTGGAAAGGCGATTGATCGACTTGCTCTGCTCGAGACCAGTCATGGTCACATTGCGCAGTGCGTTCATTGCCGTAACGTTGCTGTTTACGCGAAAAGACATGTTGCGTTTCCTCCGTGATCGCTTAGGGCGGCCATCCTAGGCGGCCCTGCTAACATCCACAGGTTTTGTTCCGCAAGATTGTCAGGATTTAACCTAGTAAAAATACGGGGAAATAAGCAATATTGCCGGGTTTGTCGTTATAGGTTCAAATCCCGGCAAAAGCTCTAGCTATACGGTCAGCGAATGCGCTTTCCGGAAACTTTGAAACCCTGACAGGAAATCGCTTCCCTGATCTCGGGCGAGGTCGCATCTTGGGCGCGATATCGGAGGTAGTGCCTGCGAGCCATAAACTTGCCCAGCGAGTTGCCATCCTGCGACTCGAACTCGATCCAGCGTCCGCCAGGGATTCTGAACTCGGTCCAACCGTGCGAGCCCTCGACCTCCCTAAACTCTCCTCTGTCCGGAAGTACGAATCCGCCGACGACCACCGCTTCGATGCCGACGGCACGGGCAAGACTTGCCGCCAGATAAGCTGAGTGGTGGCAAACTCCCTTCTTCGAACTCAGAATGGTCTTGAGAGTATTGCCGGCGGGGGGCGGGGCGTATGTGATGTTGGCCATTCGCCAGTCGAGGAAGGCTTGCATCGTATCCCAAGCATTTGCCTTTCTCAGGGTTGCTGCAAGTTCGCGGCATGGGTCGTAACTCGGATCGATCTTCTCGCGACCATAGAAAAGTGCGGGCAAGATCGAATCTGACGCGGGCATCTTCCATGAAGCCATGCGCTTCCGTTCTCGAAGGGGCACTAGGTCTGGTAGCAATGTAGCCTTCGCCTTGACGATGACGGGTCCATCGCCCGCTGGTGAAATCGAGTAGGCCGTTTCGCCGGGCAGTGATACATCAATCAAGTTGGCCGTGCCGTCGATTCGATAGTCCACGGTCTGGAGAGCGTGTCGTTTCACCGGAAAAACAAAGGTCTTCGCCTTCCCAGTCTTATCCCACGTCGATCTCGGGATCGACCAGGTCAGCTCATAGACCGCAGGCTCCGACATCTCCCGCACTAGCTCGACCTGACGCCGAAGCGTATCGCTGACCCAACCATGACCTTGAAAGAAGCCTCGTCGATCGGCTTCCGCCAAAGCCGCCTTGGCATCCCCGAGTTCAATCACGTCGACGGCAGCTCCAACCAACCCCATCAGAGTGATCGGTGTCGGACCGAGTTGCCCTGACAACCTCGTGCGAAAGCGTATAGGCCTCTTCAAACCGTCGCTGCCGCTGGTACACCCAGGCGAGGCTATGCGCAGCGTAGTCCGTCTGGCCGTACTGCAACGCCTGCTTTAGTTCGACTTCGGCGGCCTTCATGTCACCCTTCTGCTTGGCCGACTCGAAGGCTCGCATGTGACGGTCGAACCGCTCTCGTTCCGTCGTTTGAGCGCCAGAGGTGACGGTCAGGATTAACCCTAGCGCGGTGAACAACACGAGTGGCGATCGGCTCATGAATCGCATTCTCCTCCTAAACTCTCGAGCAGTCAAGGAAAGATCGGATAACTTAAGCCTTTATTGCGCCATGACGCCAGCCAGCAGCAGCTTTTCGGGGTCGATGGCCCGCTCGGTGCTCAGCACATACGACAGCGGGTGGCTCACGAGCTTCACACCGTCGACGCCCACCATCTCGGCGGTGTAGCCACTGATCAGGCGGTTTGCCGCCAAGGCACCCAGCCGTAAGGCCAGCACGCGGTCGAAGGCGGTCGGACTGCCTCCGCGTTGCATGTGCCCCAGCACCAGCTGCCGAGCCTCGAAGCCGGTGTTCTTCTCGATGAAGTCCTTGATGTCCGAGGCGCGGGCCGCGCCCTCGGCGACGATGATGATCGAGCTTCTTTTGCCGCGCACGGCCGCTCGTTTCATGTCGGTGCAAATCTCCATCAGCGAGTAGGGCACTTCAGGAATGAGGATCGCTTCCGCACCGCCGGCCAGCCCAGCCTCGAGCGCGATAAACCCATTCTGTCGGCCCATGACCTCGATCACAAAGATGCGCTCGTGGCTGTAGGCCGTGTCGCGGACGCGGTCGATCGCCTCCAGCGCCGCATTCACCGCGGTATCGAAGCCGATCGAAAAGTCCGTCCCCGAGATGTCGTTATCGATCGACCCGGGCACGCCCATGACGGGAAATCCAAACTCGTCATGCAAGGCCAATGCACCTCGGAGCGAACCGTCGCCCCCGATCACCACGAGTCCCTCGAGCTCGTGCTTGCGCAGAACCCCGACGGCGCGGTCTCGGCCGTCTTCCGTCATGAACGTCTTGCTGCGTGCGCTGCGGAGCATGGTGCCGCCGCGACTAATGATGCCTCCGACACTGATCGAGTCGAGGGGCATCGCCTCATCGTCGATAATGCCCTCGTAGCCGTGGGTGAATCCGACCACGCTGGCTCCGCGGCCAATCGCCGCGCGAACCACGGCTCTGATGGCCGCGTTCATGCCCGGGGCGTCGCCTCCGCTGGTGATGACTCCGATTCGCTTCACGGTCTTCGATTATGCGGGATACCGCGATTCTGGCTACGCCAAAGGCGGGTTCTCGGATTGGAGGGCGATAGCTTCCAGCTCCTGTTTACGCACTTCGTCGATCGTTCCATCGACTCGCTCCGGACTTCGATCATAGGACTCAATGACGTAGTGCGCAAGTTCGAGCGCGAGTTCGAGTTCGGCGGCCACGACCCGATCGACACCGATGCGCTTGACGTCGATCGCCTCGGCGGCGTCGTGAGTGCGGACGCTAACGAGGATTCGCGGGTTAAGCGCCCGCGCGGCCCGGATGATCTCGCGGGTGGCCGAGTTCGCAGGTATGGCCAGCACCAGCATTTTGGCGTTCTTGACCCCGGCGTGCTTGAGAATCTCCTCGCGGGAGGCGTCGCCAAAGACCGATTGGCAACCGCGCTTTGAGGCGATTTCGAAGCTGTCCGGGTTTTGTTCGACGACGGAGAAGCTGATGTGTTCGGCCACAAGAGCCTTGGCGATGGTCTGCCCCACCCCGCCAAAACCGACCAGAACGACATGATCCTGCAACTCATCGGGGTCGATATCGATCAGCCGCGCGGCCCGTCGATTCCGCGTCCGCATCATCTTCGCGAAGCGCGGGTTCTTCTGAGCGAACTGCTTGATTGGCTCAAGACTTTGGAACACGGCCGGGTTGAGTCCGATCGACAAGACCGCCGTCGCGACCACAATGCTCAGCGCCTCGGGCGGCATGAGCTTGAGCTGAATGCCCATCGCCACGAGCACGAAGGAGAACTCGCCGATCTGCGCCAGGCTCGCCGAAATCAGCAAGGCCGTCGCCACTGGGAACTTGAACAACATCACGATCACCAGCGCGGCCAACGATTTGCCGACCATGACGATCGAAAGCGCAGCCAACAAATGCCATGGATGGCTGAGGAGCACAGAGGGGTCGAACAGCATTCCGATCGCCACGAAGAACAGCACGGTGAACGCGTCTTGTACGGGTCGAGTCTCGGCACCCGCTTGGTAAGCCAAGTCTGACTCGCTGAGAATGACGCCCGCGAAGAACGCCCCCAGCGCCGGAGAAACCCCGAACAGGGCGGCAGAACCAAACGCTACGCCCAAGGCGATTGCCAGGACTCCGACCGTGAATAGCTCTTTCGAGCCACTGCGGGCGACCCGTCCGAGGACCCGCGGAATCAGTCGCTTGCCGACAATCAGCATCAGACCTACAAAGCAGGCCACCTTCAAGAACGTTATCGCGAGCGTGGCGATGATCTGGCCATTCGAATCGGGGCCGGATTGCAGGGCCTGAGCAACGACGGGCATCGCCACCAGCGCGATGACAGTGATGAGGTCTTCGACGATCAGCCAGCCAACGGCAATTCGGCCGTTGATCGTCTCGATTTCTCCTCGGTCCGCCAATGCCCGCAGAAGAACAACCGTGCTCGCCACCGAAAGACAGAGACCGAACACGATGCCGGCCGTGAGCGACCAACCCCACAGCCGGGTCACCAGTAGGCCGAGCAGGGTGGCCATTCCGATTTGCGCCAGGGCGCCAGGGATGGCAATGTTTTTCACCGACAGCAGATCGCGGATGGAGAAGTGAAGTCCGACCCCAAACATGAGCAGGCTCACGCCGATCTCGGAGAGTTGGGTCGCGAGTCCTTGATCGGCAACAAACCCCGGCGTAAATGGGCCCACGACCAGACCCGCGGCAAGGTAGCCGACAAGCAGCGGGAGCCGGAGTCGATTAGCGATCAGCCCGAAGATGAACGCCAACCCCAGGCCCGCACTAATGATCGCTATCAGATGGGTCTGGTGCATCAAGAGAGAATACCGAAGTAGGTTTTCTAGTCGGCCAGGAGTTCAAGGAGTCGTCGTGCGCCGAACTTGTCGAGGACTTCGTTGTTCGCTTCGCACCGCGTGCTGAGCAGGCACGCTGGGCACCCCTCGGTACACGGGCAGCTGTCCAGCAATCGCCACGCGGATCGGATCCAGGTCACACGTTGATCAGCAAGGCGCTCGGCGAGCCCAACACCGCCCGGAACCCGGTCGAACACAAAGATCACCGGAGCGAGTGTCTCAGGAAAGACGCCGTACCACGACGAGCCCAAGTCCCCTCGATCGCAGCCAGCGAGAAACGGCGCTACCGCCATCAAGGCGTGCTCACAACCGTGGATGGCGGCCAGGTACCCCATCGGATCTTCCCGGGCCATGTCCCTCGGCGGAGTATTGGAGAGATCGAACCGAACGGCATGGGTCTCGAAGGTCTCGCTGGGCAGATCAAGGTCGTAGATGCCGAGAACCCGCTCGCCGTCGAGGGCCTTTTGCTTGTAGCCCACGACGGCATCGGTGACCCGGATTCGAGCGAGGGCCGCGGTTCCGAGAGGCATCTCAAACGCTTCGATCTCGGCCACCCCCTCCGTAAGCGACTGGGTGATGGGCTGGGTGTAGTACGGCACTTCCTCGGCGTGGAGCCGGGCAACTGCGGCCTCCAGATCCAGCTCATCGACGAGGAAGCTCTGTCCGCGATGCAGGTAGACCGCACCAGCATGGGCATTCTGCAAGGCGCGACTGCGCTCCATGGAACCGAGCGGCTCATTGCCGACCATCAAGGTGATCGCCGCTCCGCCCGCGCTTCGGATGTTGATCATCCGCGACGGTGATTCGTGAGCGGGGTAGTAGAACCGCCCGCCTTGAAAAGCCAGCACGCCCGCGCGATCCATTTCCTCGGCCAGACTCAACGCCGAGTCGCCAAATGCGGCAAGTTCGCTTACTCCCACCGGGCGTTCGTGAGCAGCGCACATGAGTTGATCGGCCAGAATCGTCGGATTCTCCGGGTCAAGCGCCACGCTCTCGACGGTCTTGTCCAGGATTTGTTCAGGATTTCTTATTAGAAACTGCTCTAAAGGATCATCTCGTGCGACCAGGATCGCGAGGCCGGGCGTTGGGCCCCGGCCCGCTCGGCCGGATTGTTGCCAGAAACTGGAGACCGTGCCGGGGTACCCGTTCATGACGACCGCATCTAAGCCGCCGACATCGACTCCGAGTTCCATGGCGTTGGTCGCGATCAGCCCGCGCAATTCGCCCTTGAAGAGCGATTTCTCGATCTGCCGCCGCTCCTTGGGCGTGTATCCCGCCCGATAGCTCTCCACCGATTCCGGCGGAATCGAACCCCGCTCGAGCCTGGCTCGGGTGGAGCGGAGCACGAGTTCGGTGCTCACCCGTGCTCGGCAGAACGCCATGGCCCGCTGGCCGGTTTCGAGCAGGGTCGCCATGATCTCGGAGGTAGCGAGGTTCGCGCTCGCCCGAGTCTGCGCATCGATCATCGGCGGATTCCAGAACACGAAGGTTCGCGAAGATTGCGGCGAGCCGTCGTCGTCGATAACCACGGGTGTTCGGCCCGTCAGTTGTCGAAAGACCTGGCTGGGATTTCCGATCGTTGCCGTACACGCGATGATCTGCGGCCGGTTCTGGTGCCACTCACACAGCCTCAGCAGTCGGCGGATCACGTTACCAACGTGAGAACCGAAGACTCCACGGTACACGTGCATCTCATCGATCACGATGTAGCGCAATCGCTTGAGGAACGTCGTCCACAACTCGTGGGAGGGCAGGATGCCCACATGAAGCATGTCGGGGTTGGTGAGGACCACGTCGGCTCCGCGGCGGATGGCGCTTCTCTGGCTCTGCGGGGTGTCGCCGTCGTAGGTCGCAGCGCGCAATCCCCAAGGCTTGCCGAGGTCATTGAACTTGCCAGCTTGTTCTTGGGCGAGCGCCTTGGTCGGGAACAGATACATCGCTCGGACCGATGGCTCAGTCAGCCAGGCTTGGAGCGTGGGCAGATGGTAGCCGAGTGTCTTGCCGCTTGCGGTGCCGGTGACCAACAGCACGTCCTTGCCCTGCTGAGCGGCATCGTAGGCAAGCGCTTGGTGAACGTAGAGCGGCCACTTGCCGGACGACTCCAGGCGCTCACTGAGTTGCGGATGCATCGCAGCCCCCGGCTCCAAGAAGTGGGCCTTCCGCCCGGGGATTTCTTCGAGGTGGACGATTTGCTCCCCGAAGAAACTCAGCGCCTCGGCATACGAGGGTTCGTGCACGCTACTCCTGATCGTCAAACACGACGATTTCTTCCGGCTTGGGCAGAGCCTTGGTGGTGAGCTTCACGGCGTACACGCTGATGATGAAGAGGATCGTCAGCGGCAACGCCATCATGAGCATGCTGATCGGATCCTGGCTCGGCGTGATCGCAGCGGCTACGAAGAAGATAAACACGGTGGCTTGACGCCAATACTGCATTAGCGTGTCGGGCGAGAGGACACCCGCCTTGCCCAATCCGAAGACGACCAGGGGCAGTTGGAAGCAGATTCCGAAGGCCGCCATCATCTTGAGGGCAAAGAGCACCAGATTCTCGGGATTCTGGTTGAGTTCCGCTTCCGGGAAGCTGCCGAGGAAGCCGGCGAACCAGCTGAAAGTCGCCGGCAACACCAGCCAGCAGAAGTAGACCCCCATGAAGAACAGCACGATCGACAGAGGCAGCACTTTGCGAATCGGTTCACGCTCCGACTGCTTGAGGCCGGGGGCAATGAACCCCCAAATCTGAACCACGATGAAGGGGAGGGCCAACACGAGGCCGAGCATGAATGACTGCCTAAGCAGCAGCATGAAGGCCTGGGTCGCGTCCGTGAACGCGACTTGCAGCGATGTACCCGTCGGCGCGCCAGACTTGACCGCGCCGAGGATGTAGCCGAGGATGAGCTTGTTCATCCAGCCCGCGGCAAACCACCCCACCACCCAACCGATGGTCAGGGCCATGATGCTGCGCAAGAGGCGCGTGCGGAGCTCATCGAGGTGGTCTGACAAAGGAGCGCGGAAGTCCTCGGGATCCGAGGGCTTCCGCGCTAGGCTCCGGCTCTTACGAGCAACGGGCATTCGTTCTTACTTCTCGAGCTCGAACACTTGTTCGACCGTGATTCGCACAACGCGAGTACCAGCAGGAGCGCCCGATCGGCCTCCACCAGCTCCGCCAACAGCCGCGCCACCAGCACCGCTACCAGCGACACCTGGGCCACCGCCCTCTTGGCGGCCGCCACCGCGGCCCTGACCGCCAGCGCGTGGTGCGTCGCCACCGAACTGTCTCAGCTCACGACGAATGATGTCGGGGAGCCTCCAGTTGGCAACTGCGCCAGCACCGCCGCCCGCGTTGCCGGCTCGGCCTCCGGCCGCACCACCACCAGCGGCGGTTCCGCCGCCACCAGCGGTTCCCGTGTTCTGGGCAGCAATCCGAGCATCGATCGTATAGGTACGAACCATCTTAACAACCGTGCCGAGATCGAGTGCGAACCAAATGTCTTCCTCAATGCTCTGCGCTCCGCGGACCCGACTCTGCTGGGTCTCGGTGGCACCGCGAGGATCGCGACCCGAAAGCGAATGGCGAAGTCTTACGCAGGGATGGCCGTTCTGCCACTCGACGCCGACGAACTCGCCTCGCACCGGCTCGATGTCGGTGACGAGAGACTTCAGATCATCGATCCGGCTCAAATCGAGGTCGCCCAGTTGAAATTTTGCTGGGTACAGACCACCGGCACGAATCCGTGCACTCGGCAGCGTCGGCAACGGGTAGGGAACGAAGAGATCGGTGCGGAAGCCCTCACCGGCCGTGCCCTCAAGTGGGAAGTAGCGAGGAACACTGCCAAAGACCTGCTGGCCAATCGAGTTCAGCCGCATGTAGATCGGGTGAACCTGATAGTCCTCGAAGGTTCGCGACACATCCGAATCCTCGGTGGTCAGCGAAAGCGTGCGCTTGCCTTTTTCGGGGAGCGCCTGGATTCGCACCAAGCCGTCGCCACCCGCGTAGGTGTTGTCGACGGCGTAAAGCAGTCGAATGTGCTCGGCGTCAGCACCGGCCAGCAGCGACTGGCGGCTGGTCGTATTCGCCATCGTCTCGCTGAGATTGCTGATCGCAACCTTCTGAGTGAGGCTATAAACCCACTCAGTTCCAGGTCGGAACCGGTAAGCGAGCTTGAATCCGGCATCAGGGATGTCAATGTTCGCGGAGTTCGCGACGGTGACCTGAATCTCCGAGCGATCGACGATCCGCGGCTTGTCGGCGAAATCAACAAAGAGGACGGCCTCGATGGTCAGTGGGCCATCTTGGATTCCGCGGGCCTTCGTGTCGATATCGTAGTAGCGATAGTTCGCACCCTTCGGGGGAACCAGAGCCTCGACGAACTTGCCGCCGATGTAAATGCCGACATAACCCGTGTCGGGGATGCTGTTCATTGGGAACAGGAGACGAATGTTCTCCCGCACCCTCGAGCCATCCGCCGGACGCACGATGGTGAATGACGATTGCGCCAGTGCGGACACGGCCGCAATCCCGATTAGAAGTGACCCAAGGGCTCTCTTCATTGACAAAAGCCTCCAAACCATGGCATTGCCACGGCTGCTACAGGATTATGACGCAGTCTCGAAGGTGATTCGTTACAGCCATTCGTTCGACTCGGCATCGCTTGGGTAAAGTGCTAGACAGATGTCCCCCGTTTCCGCCGCCAATGATCTCAACCCAGAACAGCTGGAAGCGGTACTTCACCGGGGTGGTCCCCTGTTGGTTTTTGCCGGTGCCGGGTCGGGCAAGACCCGCGTGATCACGGCCCGCATTGCCAAGTTGCTCGAGGAGGGAATGTCGCCCGCTCGCATTCTGGCCGTCACTTTCACCAACAAGGCCGCCCGCGAAATGCGCGAGCGAATCGAGCACATGGCCGGCGAGCCAGCCCGGCAGCTCTGGATGGGCACCTTCCACTCGATCTGTAGCAAGCTGCTGCGCATCGACGGTCGGGCGATCGGCATCGAGAACAACTTCGTCATTTACGATGACAGCGATCAGATGTCGCTGATCAAGGAGGTGCTCAAGTCCAAGAACTGGGACGAGGACCGAACCTTGCAGCCCCGGGTGATCCTCAACGAGATCTCATCGGCCAAGGAGAAGCTGTGGTCGCCCGAGCGGGCGAAAGAGGAAGCCACCGGCTACGTCGAGCAGGTTTCTGCGGAAGCGTATGCAACCTACCAGTCGCTGCTGAAGAAGGCGAACGCCCTCGACTTTGATGACCTGCTCTACTTCGGCGTTCGCCTTCTCGAACAACGCCCAGACGTGCTCGAGAAGTATCAGGAGCGGTTCATGCACGTGCTCGTGGATGAGTATCAGGACGTGAATTTCGCCCAATACAAGTGGGTCGATCTGATCTCAAAGAAGCACCGAAACATCGTTGTCGTCGGCGATGACGATCAGTCGATTTATGCGTGGCGCGGTGCCGACGTCTCCCTGCTGCTCCGGTTTGGAAGCGACCACCCTGACGCGAGGATCATCAAGCTGGAGCGGAACTACCGCTCGACGAAGACCATCCTCGAAGTCGCCCACGAGGTCATCAAGCACAACCGCGGCCGCGCTGACAAGCGGATGTGGACCGACAACGACGCGGGCGTCCCGGTCACGCTGACTCAAGCGGGCACCGAACGGGACGAAGCGATGATGATCGCCCAGCGCGTACTCGACGACGTTCACACCGGGCGTCGCGCCTACCGAGACTTCGCGATTCTTTACCGAACAAATGCCCAGAGCCGAGTCATGGAAGAGGCGTTCCTCACCATGCGCGTCCCCCACCTCCTCGTAGGCGGTCAGCGGTTCTACGAGCGCAAGGAAATCAAAGACATGCTCTCCTACCTGCGGCTGGTCTACAACCCGCAGGACGACGTCAGCCTGCGCCGAGTGCTGAATGTTCCGCCCCGCGGCATCGGCGCTTCGTCGCTGCAGGTGCTCGACCAATGGGCGGCCGAGCGTTCGCTGCCCGTTTCGTTTGCCGTCGCCGACCAAGAGATGCAGAACAGCGTCCCCAAGAAAGCGGCGGGCGCGATGCGGGCATTCATGGCGATGCTCGATGAAGCACGAGATCTTGCCGAGCAAGGCATGGTCTCGCCGGTTCTCAAGTTCCTTATGCAGGCTTCGGGCTATTTAGACATGCTCAAGGCGGAGCGCAGCGACGATGCCTTTGCCCGAATGGAAAACCTGCAGGAGTTGATCACGGTCACGACCGAGTACGACACGAGCGCCGACGAGCCCTCGCTCGGCGGATTTCTCGAGTCAGCCGCACTCGTCGCGGACGTCGACTCGATGGATAACGGCGGAAATGGCGTAACCCTCATGACGCTTCACTCGGCCAAGGGGTTGGAGTTCCCGGTGGTGTTCCTCGCCGGAATGGAGGAGGGGGTCTTCCCCCATTCACGCTCCCTCTCTTCGGATCGAGAACTCGAAGAGGAGCGGCGGCTTGCTTACGTGGGCATGACCCGCGCCCGCGAAGAGTTGCACCTGTTCCACGCTCACCGGCGCGCGGTCTACGGCAGCCCCAACTTCAACGCCCGGTCCCGATTCCTGGACGACGTTCCTCCGCATCTCCTGGTCGAGCGAGGCAGTTCGGCGGGTTACGGCTCAGATCGCGCCGTCATCGCCAATCGATCGGGCCAGTATTCGGTTTCCAGGCCCTCGGCCCCGCCCCCCTCCAATCCGGCGGCGGGAACAGCGCGCCCGCGGACTGCGGAGTGGAAGCCCCCCTTCCAGGTTGGGCAGAAGGTGCGCCACACGAAGTTTGGAATGGGCGTGGTGGTTGCCTGCAACCCGGTTAAAGATGACACTGAAGTCACCGTCGCCTTCCCCGGTGTCATCGGCGTGAAAAAGCTCGTGCAGAAGCTCGCCAAGCTGGAGGCCGTCGAATGAAGCGTAGCGGGTTCGCCATCATCGCGGCGATCGGGCTGGTCGGATGCGGCGCTGATGATCGCCTAATGCCCTTGCGGATGGGCAACGAGTGGAGCTACGACGTTAAGACGGGGCTCCCCGAGAGCGTGGCGTCAGTAAAGATCACCCGCGAGGTCCCGGTCGCCGGAATCACCGGATATGAATTGAGCGGGCCGATGGGAGTCAGCCGAATGGCCTGGAAGGGCGAGATGCTCGTGGCGACGGTCTTGGGAAATGCTCGATTCCATCCTCCGCTTCCGCTGCTGAACTCAATCGAAGAGAAGCAGACGACCAAGTGGTCGGGTCGGATGTATAGCCAGGGACGGACCTTTGAAGCTCAGGCAACCCTCTCTCAAGAGTCGACACCGCTCACCCGTGAAGGTCGCAAGTATCGTGCGATCAAGACGGTGATGCTCATCCGTCTTCCAAGTCGAGAACTTGAAATCCAGACCTGGTACGCCCCGGGCGTAGGCATTCTGAATCAAGTTCAGCGAACCCGGGAGGGAGGAGAGGGTGTGGGCCGTTTCGACATCGAGCTGGACTACTTGAGCGGACCTTGAGAGCGGTGCTCGTGTTGGCGGCGGTCGCCATGGACCTTGCCGCCTTCGGCATGGCCTTCACTGACATCGCCCTGCGGGCGCGGTCCTATCATGCCTCCCCCACGCTGGTCGGGATCATCCTGTCCAGCTACTTCGTGTTCCAGGTGGCCACGTCGCCAGCTTGGGGCCGGCTGAGCGATCGCATCGGACGACGCCCCGTCGCCGTTGCTTGCACCGCGTTGTCGTCCTTGTCGATGGTGGTATATGCGCTCATGCCGAGCTTGACCGGGATCATCGTCAGCCGGGTGTTGGCGGGATTTGCCGCCGCAAACGTCTCGGTCATCCAGGCATCGCTCATCGACCAGTCGACCGATGATCAACGGGCCGCAACTCTGGGACGATTTAGCGCCGCGCTCAACGCAGGTCTCATCATGGGCTTTGCGGGGGGTGGTTGGGTGGCTGAACATCTCGGGTCTCAGGTCCTCGGATGGGTGGGCGCGGGCTTGTCCGGCCTAGCAACCCTCAACTTGATCATCGCGCTACCCAAGACGCCGCCAAAGCCGAAAGAGGAAGGGCCTCAAGAACGTCGCAAGACCTGGATCATCTTGCAGCAGTTCCCGTCGCTCAAGGTCCTGTTCATTCTAGCTAGCGTCAGCTGGTTCTCGTTGGCGTGCTTGGAAGGAACGTTCGCCCAGCTGATCAATTTCCGCTTCTCGCTCGGGCAAGCCGCATTCGGCTGGATTCTGATGTACGAGATCTTGCTGGGCTTCTTGCTGCAAGGACTGTTCTTTGGGCGATTAGCCAAGCGATACGGCCATGTGAAACTGCTACGCTTCGGCTACCTGTTGCAAGGGATTGGGCTTGGAACCACACCCTTCGCGCCGGATCTCGGACTGCTTCTTGTGGCCAGCTCGCTGTATGCCTTGGGCAAGGGACTGACCGACCCCAGCTTGAACACGTTGGCCTCGGAGTCCACACCTTCGGATCGGCAGGGCGAGATGTTCGGCTTGCTTCAGTCCGCACGCAACGTTGGATTCCTAGCCGGACCTACGATCGGCGGGGCGCTGTTCCACTGGATTCACGCCGCTCCGTACGTCCTCGCCGGATTCGTGTCCTTTGCCGCGGCGGCAGGGGCTAGGCTCATTCGCAGCCCTAAACCTGCAGGGAATGGCCCGATCACCCAAAATGCATCGTAGAACCGACGGATGACGCATTACGAGACGCTTGGGGTTAGCCCGAAAGCCACGGCGGCCGAGATTCGGTCGGCCTATCGTAAGCTCGTGCTCATCCATCACCCTGACCGCTCGAAGGCAGCGGATGCGTCGGCGAGGTTCGCGCGGATCAGCGAGGCGTACCAGGTACTCAGTGATCCCGAGAGGCGGCGTTCGTACGACAACTCATTGGTGCTGGCCCGCGAGCGAGAGGCCCGCGCTGCTCAACGGGCTACCGTCGCAACCGAGACGACCCCTCCTTCCAGCAAACGACCGACTCGAGGCAACGCCGATTTGCCGCGACTCGCGGTTCTCTTCAGTCGAGGACGATTCGAAGAAGCCGAGCAACTTGCATACGCGGTTCTGGACGCCCATCCTCGCGAAGCCATGGCCTATGCGGTTCTCGGCGACATCGCCCGCACCCGCGGCGAGGTGAACCACGCGGCCAACATGTACGCGCATGCCGCCCAGATGGAACCACGCAACCCGCTCTACCAGCAGCGCTACGAGGAGATGCTGAGCCGAGCGGCGCCGGGGGTCACGGCTTCCATGGGGGCGTCTCGCCAGCTCAGTGCCGTCTGGGGTTCAGCCGCTCTGTGCTTGGTCGCCGCGTGCTACATCGCACTCGCCCGCGAGCGTCCGATCGCCCCGATCGGGCTATCACTCGGCGCGATGGTCATGCTGTTTCTGTCGGGGGTCGTGACGGGAGCGGCGTATTCGCTGGGAGGCGTCGTCGACCGCTTCAACGGCGTGACCGCATCGTCGTCGGGACGGCTGTCGCCGCTGCTCGGATTTTCCGCGATCGCCCTGGTGAGCTTTTGGGCTGCCGCCGCGCTTTACGGGCTGATCGCATTGACGCAACGCTCATTCTCCCCTTCGCTCAACCGGATCATCGGGGCCACAACGGCGGTGGTCGCGGCAGGGTTCATTGCGGTGCAGGTGTCGCCCATGCTCGCGCCCATGGGCATGCTCTTGTGGGGAGGCAACTTTGTGTATCTCGGCGCGATCGCGGGCTGGGCGACGGCGGACGCGCTGCGCCCCGTTGCCTAGTTGCTGAAGATTTCACGGAGCTTGCGCTGCATGGCGATATGCCGAAGTTTCTTGATCGCCTGAATCTCGATCTGCCGCACCCGTTCGCGCGATAGCTTCATCTCTCGGGCGACTTCTTCTTGAAGTACGGGTTGCGAGCGGCCGTCATCCAGACTCAATCGCATGCGCATCACGCGCTGCTCACGGTCGTTGAGTTCGGAAAGGGCATCTCGAAGTTCCTCCGAAACCACATCACTGAGGAGCTTCGACTCGGGATCGGAAGTCACCCGCTCGTCCCGGATCAATCCCCCAAGAGTCGCGCCACCGCTATCGCCCACACTCATGTCGAGGCTGAGCAGATCTTGCGAGCTGTGCATGATCGAGACGAGCTTGCGGGTGGTGAGGCCCATCGCCGCGGCCAAGGTGTCGATCGACGGCTCGTAGCCAAGCTCGTGAAGAAGCCGAGTACGCTCGCGCTCGATGCGACGCAGGGCTTGATTGACGTGGGCGGGAACGCGAATCGCCTTCGACTTGCTGTCGATGGCTCGGCCAATCGCCTGGCGAATCCAGTGCGTTGCGTAGGTCGAGAATCGGAAGCCTCGGCTGGGATCGAATCGCTCTGCGGCCTGCATCAGACCGATTGCTCCCTCCTGGATCAAGTCCTCGAGCGGCACCGCTTTGCAGCGGTAGGAGCGGGCAATGTTGATGACGAGGCGCATGTTACATTCGATCAGCCGCTGACGCGCCTCCGCGTCTCCATTTTGGACGCGGCGGGTTAGCTCCTCCTCCTGTTGCGCAGACAGCAACGGGGCTTGGGTCAGCCTTCCCAGGTAACTGGGAATCCCGTCATCCGGATCTATCATCGGTGCCTGGTCGAGCATGTTCGTCGCGAGAGCTCCTTTGCCCTGCTGTTGCGAAACGGCAATGATCGTGCCAACAACGAACGCTTTCTATTGTTGCAGACGTACGCACCGTCTGACATGTTCGCCGCTGATCGGCACGGAATCGGGTGCCTGTTACCAGGTTTTGAATGTGATTCCGCCGGCAAGGTTCCCGACTCATCGACGAATTGTGACGATTCCTGGTTTTCCCTCCGCGCCCTTCACCGTCAAATGAATCGGCAGGAACTGCTTGATCACCCAGATCATCGTCAAGAGACGCGGCGTCAGCCGCTCGACCTTGAAGGTCGTCGGATCTTCGGCGAGCGTCGCATTGATCAGGATTTGGTCGGCAAGATGATCATCGACCGTGGCGTCGGAGGTCTGCCAGTGTAGCAATGAGTCAACGGCTTGCTGGGCGATGGTCTCGATTCGAACACCGCGCTGTCCGTACGCGGCAAAGCCAGCCAGCCCGCGCTCGAACTCCGCCCAAACGGTCACCTGGGCACCCGGGGTCTTGGCCCGCAGGGGGATGGACTCCGCTTCGATGGGAACGCCAGCACTCTGCCCAAGGCGCTCGATATGCTCCACCCCTCGGTCCCCGACAGGCTCCGGCAGTTCGGCGGTGGTCACGATCGCGCGAGCTAACTTCAACCTCCCGCGGTCGCTCCAGTCCATGCCCTGCAACACGCTGGGCTCGATCTCCAAGGCGACCTCACCCCGCGACTGCAGACCAAAGCCTGCCACCGGCATGTCGGCATAGGCGTAGAGCCCTTGCCGTCGCCAAACCGCAAGCGTGGTTTGGGCAAATGAATCGTAACCGAGCACGTGCCGTCCAAACGTCTCGCCGACCGCGAAGAGCGTCGAGTACCCTCCGCTCCGGGCCATGACCGGGGCCAGAGAACTCAAGACGACATTGGCGTTCGCGTGTCCTTTGCCCTCCCCATCGGCGACGGGCTCAAGCCGCTCATGCAGGGTCCGGGCGGCCCGGGTGGGAAGAAAGCTGAGCTGCGAAGAGCCTAGTTCCGCCCCGACCGTCTCGGCCGAGCACGAAAGGGCAAGCGCCCGAAGCACGGTCAGGTCTTCGCTTAACAGGCCCTGGCGACTTTGGGCGCCCCGAACGTTCTCGAGTCGAAACGGCTGCTGGGTGAGCGCGGACATCGCGAGTGCGGTCCGGACCAGCGTGCCTCCGCCTTCGCCGTAAGCCCCGTCCAAGATCAGTGGTGAACCCAGAGGCGGCACGCCGGGATGTTACCACCGTGGGATAATGAAGCCACGTGATCCTACGCTGGCTGATTCTTGCACTCTCGGTGTTGGTCGGAGCCTTTGTGGCCCAGAAACTCGGGTTGCCTTTTGAGATCGAAGAAGGCGCCTGGCTTGAGTTCATGCTGGGCGTCGCCGTGCTGTCGTTCTTGAACGCCACGCTCGGCTCGATCCTCAAGTTGATCACGCTGCCGCTCACGTGCTTGACCTTTGGCATTTCGGCTTTGGCGATCAATGCGGTCATTCTCATGGTGGCCGCCTCGCTCGAGTGGGGCTTCCGCATTCCTGGAGAAGGTTGGGATCGCTTCAAGACCGCGTTCATCGGAAGCTTGGTCATCTCGATCGTTAGCTCGATCCTTCGCAGCATCCTGATGAAAGACGAAGACAAGAAGTCCGCCAAGGAGGACGATTGATCCGGCGCTACCGCTTTCGGAAGTTCATCGCACCGACCGCGGGTTTCCGGAAGGCCGCCGTCTATTTGATCGTCGGACTCGCCTGTTTCGTCCTCGGATTCGTTATCAGCTTCCGAGTTCAAATTCCGAGCATGATCGACGTGCTCACCCGGCGCACCGACGCGGTGCTGAACCAGTTTGTGGCCGCGGAGAATCTGGAGGGCGCACGCCACGTTCTCGGCGGGGTCTTACTTCTCGTCGGCTTGATCTTGGTCGTGCAGGCCGTGCGGGCCAGCTTGCGGAGTCTCTTCAACATCTTGAACCCAGATGCCAAGAACGGCCTTGCCGACACATTTCGGCGCAGGCTGGTCTTGGCGCAGGGGCCGCGCATCGTCGTCCTCGGCGGCGGAACGGGTCTGAGCACCCTGCTCCGTGGGTTGAAGACGTACACATCAAACATCACTGCAGTCGTGACCGTGACGGACGACGGAGGATCGAGCGGCCGACTCACCGAAGAACTTGGCTTGATTCCGCCGGGAGACATCCGCAACTGCCTGGTCGCGCTGGCCGACGCAGAAAAGTCGATGACCGACTTGTTTCAACATCGGTTCGCCGGCGGCAGCGGCTCACTCTCTGGCCACTCGCTCGGCAACCTGCTCATCGCCGCACTGACCGCGCAGGCGCATGGCGACTTCGAAAAAGCGATCGAAATCGCGAGCGACGTTTTGGCCATCCGCGGACGGGTCGTACCGTCGACTCTGGAGCATGTCCACCTCAAGGCCCTCATGGAGGATGGCGAGGAGCTGGTCGGCGAAACGACGATTGTCGGGGCGGCCAAGCGCATCCGCCGGATCTACCTGGACCCGGGCGATGTTGCCGCCAACGAGACCGCGCTCACCGCGATCCGAGAGGCCGATCTCATCTGTGTCGGACCCGGAAGCGTTTTCACGTCCGTGATCCCCAATCTCCTCGTTCCGGGCATCGCCGAAGCGATCGATGCCTCGCATGCCAAGAAGGCGTACATCTGCAACGTCATGACCCAACGCGGCGAGAGCGACTCGTTTTCGGCGGCGGAGCACGTGGGGGCGGTCCGGGCGAACATCGACCATCGGCTCTTCGATTACGTGATGGTAAACACGGGAATCCCAAGCAGTTCGACCCTCGACAAGTACCGCGGGGCCGGACAGTCGCTCGTCGAGCCGGACCTCGACCGAATCCGAGCGATGGGCTATCGTGTACTTCCCGGTGACTACATGAACGAAACCGATATGGTGCGTCACGATCCGATGCGGCTCGCGGCCCGGCTGATGAGCCTGGTGGAGCGCGCATGAGCGGGCGCCTCGTGATCCTGAGCGGCCCGAGCGGGGTGGGCAAGGACTCCGTACTGGATCGCTGGAAAGCGGCCGATCCGCGGGTGGTTCGGGTGGTCGCCTACTGCACCCGTGCGCCACGCACGGGCGAGGTGGATGGAGTCGACTACCACTTTGTAACGCGCGAGCAGTTTATGGCGAAGGCCGAGGCGGGCGACTTCCTTGAATACAAAGAAGTTCACGAAAACTTGTACGCAACCCCGCTCACGGATATGGAAGCGCTTCTCGCGGACGGTCGGATTGCGGTGCTGAAGATCGATGTTCAAGGTGCGCTTGCGGTCATGGAGAAGCGCGACGATGCGATCTCGATTTTCCTGTTGCCTCCGTCGGCGGAGGAACTGGAGCGGCGCATCCGCAAGCGCGGAACCGACGACGAGGCGACCATCCAAAAGCGGTTGAAGAACGCTCGCGACGAGATTGCGCTCTCGGACCGGTATCAGCATCGCGTCGTCAACGACGACCTCGACCGGGCGGCGGCCGAGATCATGGAGATCGTCCGGTGAAACGGGTCGTCCTCGGCGTTTCCGGAAGCGTCGCCGCCTACCGCGCGGCCGACTTGGCTCGCGACTTGATGCGCGCCGGATGCGAAGTCCGGGTCTGCCTCACCGATGCCGCCCAAGAGTTCGTCCGTCCAGCCCTCTTTGAAGCCCTGACCGGTCAGCCGTGCCTCATCGACACCTTCGAGGAGCCCGAGCGGGGCCGCATGGCGCACATCGATTGGGCTCGCCAAGCCGACTTGTTGCTCGTCGCCCCGGCGAGCGCGAACACACTTGCGAAGATCGCGGAGGGACGCGGGGACGACATGCTGTCGACCCTCGCGCTGGCGTACGAAGGCCCCCTGCTCATCGCGCCAGCGATGAACCCGGCGATGTACCTCCACCCCGCCACCCAGGCGCATCTCAAGACGCTACAGGAGCGTGGCGCCTGGATGGTCGAGCCTGCCGAAGGCGACGTCGCTTGCGGAGAGAATGGCCAAGGCAAACTCGCCTCGAACGCCCGCATCGTCGAAGAGAGTCTCGCCGCGCTTGCCGATCGCACTCGGCTGGAGGGCAAGCACGTCGTCATCACGTCCGGCCCGACCCAGGAGGCGATCGACGATGTTCGGTTCCTCTCGAATCGGAGCAGCGGCAAGATGGGCGCGGCGGTCGCCCAGGTGGCGCTGAGCCTCGGTGCGAAGGTGACCGTGATCTCGGGCCCGACCTCGGTTCCGTTGCCGCGCCTCGCGAATGTCGTGCGGGTGACGAGCGCGCTCGAAATGCGCGATGCCGCGCTTACCGCCGCCAAGGATGCCGATTGGGTGATTGGGGTCGCCGCGGTGGCCGACTATCGCCCCGCGAATCCGGTGCGTGGAAAGATGCGGCGAGGCGAGGGCAACCTCCAGATCGAACTGACTCCGAACCCGGACATCATCGCCGAGGTGGCGTCGGCGAACCCGCAGGCGAGGGTCATCGCCTTTGCCGCCGAGCCGAGCGACGACCTTCAGGCCGCCCGTGAGAAGATGCGCCGGAAGGGTGTCCACGCGATCGCCGTCAACGATGTGTCGAGGGCCGAGATCGGCTTCGAATCGGGTGAGAACGAACTGACCCTGCTCCGCGCGGACGGGGAGCCCTCGTCCAGCGGCCGCCGAAGCAAACTCGGGTGTGCACGCTGGCTATGGGACGCGCTGTTGGGCTAGTGTCGTCTCCACGTCCGCCACAAGCCTCATAGGAGGGCAAGGTAGTTTGTTAGATCAATCAAAGATCTCGTACCACCGTGTGGGCCTGCCGCATACGACCTCCAAGATGATGAAAGACCTAGGTGGTTCTATTGGGAACAGCTTGTTGTTGTGGTCAACCACTGTTACGTGATAGTCGAATGTGTGGTGTGTCTTTCGGAACTCTATCGCGCGTTCATCCAAACGACGAACGAGGTTTTTGGGCTCTTCTGACGACAGCAGCCATGTTGAGTGCCAGTTGACCTGATTGCTCGTTCCATAGAGATTGCCCACTCTTACGTCGTGCGCTATCATGCGGGTGCCGATCAACAAAGTTCCAGACTCGATGAATCGGGAAGAACAACCGCCGGAACAGCGTTGGGAATCGACGCACAACAGAAGTGCGATCAGCAAGAAACCGCTGACCACGGCTATTAGTGTCTTGACTTTCTTCAATTCACTTGTCTTCCTTGGTGTGTGGGTGAAGCGGTTTTCACTTCCTACCACAGTCCTTCCATCGCAATTTGCCACTCACTCCTTTAGCAGCTCTTGCTTGTCAACGTTCGCACTTCCCACCACAGTTGTCGCGCGAAGTATGATAGCGCCCGCCTGTGGCAACATCACGACACTGTGGTGGGTATCCGGCGCGTTCCATAATCTCGCCATGGCGGCGGACGGCGAGTACGTGCGTTGGGTTAACTCCAAGGAACCCGGTGCGCTCATGTTCGTGACCACCACCATCTTAGGATACACCCCAGTATTCCGAAATCCAAGGGAGAAGGAACATCTCATCTCACTCCTCACGGAGACTTGTCTGCTCCACGGCGCGGCGCTGCATGCCTTCTGCGTGATGGATCATCACCTGCACCTCGTCATTCGGTCTCCGATGCATATGACGATGAGCAAGTTCATGCAAAGTTTCAAGCGACACTCGGCGACATGTTTTCTCAAGCGGGTGTCCCCACAAGATCGCCAGCGCCTGCAAGCGGCGAGCCACGACCATCGAGCTTTCTGGATGCGTTCGTTCCGAGGGATTCCCATTCGTTCGGAGCGAGTGATGTGGGCGTGTGTTCGGTATGTCCATCTCAATCCGGTTAGAGCCGGATTGTGTGAACGGGCTGAAGACTATCTTTGGTCGTCTGCGAGGCTCTTCGAGGAGTTCAAATGGACAAAGGATGACGGCGTCCTGCCGTGGATGACTTCCAGTCACCCACCATAGTGTTGCAAGGCTGCCGACTCTTGCAGTTTGCCCCTCGAGCGGCAACAACTATGGTGGGAAGCCTAAGCTTAACGCAACGGCAACCTAATGTCCCACCACAGTGTTGCGAGAAGCCGAGATGAGGTTTGCGAATCCGCCGGCAACAACTGTGGTGGGAAGAAAGCTACTAGCCCCCCGGATTCAAATAGAGCGTGATCTTGCTTGGGTACTTGGCCCCCTTGTAGACCGTCTGGGTCGCCTTCAGCAGCTTCGTGGCACTGATGTCCGGCTCGCCGGTACCGGGGTTACGCGCAAAGTTCGGGAACAGGTCGCTCTGGATGGTGACCACTAATCGGTGACCCTTCTTGAACTCCCGCGCGAACTCCCACGGTTCGATTTCGATGCGCTTGATGTGGTTGGATTGGACCGGACCGAAGCGTCCGTCCTTCCAGCCGATTCGGCGTTGGCCGGGCTGCCCGACGACCGTCCAGTTGCCCTTCGTGTCCTCATCGAAGAGCACGATGTGGAAGGTGGCGTCTTTCACCGAGGTCGAGACGAAGAGGTCGGCCTTGAACGGTCCTGAGAGGCTGGTGGGTGCATCGAACACGGCGGTTCGGTAGACCAGCAGTTCGTGGGTGAACACGGAACTGGGGCGCGTGAGGTTCGCCTTGGTCGAGTCGACTTCGAACCCCGCGGTTTTCGCCGCAGGCTTGTTGGGATCGTACTTGTAGGAATCGCGGCGGCCCTGGCCGGCCTTCGCCGCAAGCGCACCGGAGCCCTTCACGCCGTTCGCGTCGCCGCCCGCTAGGTACAGCGTCAGCGGCTTGGCGCTGGGCAACGGCCAATCCGCGCCCGTCAGCCAGCGGTTCGAGCCCGTCTCGAAAAACCGCACGCGGGGCTGCTCTCTCCACTTGACGTCCTTGCCCTTGAGCCAGGTGTCGAAGAAGCGCAGATACACCGAGTCGAGCTCGAGCACCGACCCTGAGCCGTAGTCTTGGTCTCCGAGCTTGGTCTTAACATTGAACGCGTGTTCCCAGGGGCCGTAGATCAGCCACTGATTCGTGTGACCGTTCTGGCGGCGAGCTTCCCAGTGGAGCTTGGTGCCGATCGCGTCGCCGTCCCACACGCCGCTGACGTGGAGCACTGGGATCTTGACTTTGCCGACCTGTTCGGTCGTGTACGCTCCCTTCCAATCCGAGGCGAACGGCCGCTTGAGCCAGAGGTCGTAGAACGGCACGTTCTCGCCGAACATCGCGTCGTCGACCTTTGCGAGCGGCAAAGTGAGGAGCGGTTTGAGGTCGCTGATGCCGCGCGAGGCCATCGCCATATCGGCCTTGCGGTCTTTGACGATACGGGCCCACCAAGCACCGCCGGCGAGCATGAACGCACCGTGGTCCCACGGAACATTGCGCGTGGGTTCGGGCGGGCTCACTTGGGGGATGATCGCCTTGAGCGCGGGGTGGTGGTTGACCGCGGCCGCCCACTGGACGGAAGCCACGTAGCTTCCGCCGATCATGCCGACGTTGCCATCGCACCAGGGTTGCTGAACCAGCCAGTCGAGCGTGTCTTTGCCGTCGGCGACGTTGGTGTTGAAGGGATCAAACTGGCCGTCGCTGCCGCCGGTTCCGCGCACGTCTTGAACGACCACCGCGTAGCCGCGCTTGGCATAGAACTCGCCGAGCATCACGACTTGTGAAGCTCGACCATAGGGAGTTCGAACGAGGATGACCGGATGCTTTCCATCTCCGGCTGGCCGCGTGATGTCCATCATCATCCGCTGGCCGTCGCGCATGGCGGCCCGGACGCGCGTCTCGGCGATCGTCTTATGCGTGGGCTGGCTGAGCTCGGGATAGAGGCTCATCGGATCGACGAACACGCCTTCGAACCCTCGAGCGACGCCCATGAACTGCTGGGCGGGGACGTGCATGCCTACTATGTCCGGCTTGTCAAGACCGGCAGCGTAGCGGATCTCGATGCCGCTCACCGTAAACGACAGCTTGCGAACCGGAATCGCGCCGCTCTTCAACACGACTGTCGATTGCTCGCGC
Source organism: Methanoregulaceae archaeon (assembly GCA_020850325.1). Taxonomy (GTDB): domain Bacteria; phylum Armatimonadota; class Fimbriimonadia; order Fimbriimonadales; family Fimbriimonadaceae; genus JANJUB01. Next base: position 72,697 of record JADZEW010000015.1, on the reverse strand, counting down.
TTGAGCTCGATCGGAATGTCGGTGAGGCTGTTCAGATCGAACATCGTGGTCTTCGTCGTGCCCTCGGGCAAGGCGAAGAACGTCTGGACGGCTTGAGGGTGGAAGGTCGTAAAGAACGCGTTCGATTTGGGCTTGATCGGGAGGTCCGTGCGCACCTGCTTGTCGCCCTGCCAGATGTTGGCCTTGCCGCCCTTCCAGACGATCTTGCCCTTGGCCGGCCCGGCGGATTCCTCCAAGGTGAACTCGAGGATTTTGCCTTGTCGCAGAACACCCTTTAAGGTGCTGCTGATCTTCTGCGGACCGATGGCGGCGGTGGTGATCGAGGTGAACGTCCCATCGGCGGCTATCTCGAACGTGTTCGTGCCGACGGCATTGCCCGCGAGAGTCAGATCTATGGTGGTGGATGCGCCCGAGAAAACGGGCACCAAGAACGCCAAAACGAGCAGGCGACGCATGTTCTCATGCTAGCACCGAATCTGAGGAGATCGGGCCTTTCGCCCTCGGAGAGAACGTCAAACATATCATCCACCGGCTACGAAACTCACGGAGCGCTCGGCAACAACTGTGGTGGGAAGGCAAGCCCCGGTCCATCTTGACAAAACCTTGATGCCCACGGCAACGACCCTGATACGCTCCTGACGCGGCACCCAGGGATCATTTAGCCAAACACAGTGGCACTCACTAAACCCGTTCCTCCCACCGCCAGGCTCCGCCGGCTGGTCTTCGGCAAACCCATTCCCACCGCTCGCGAGCACCACGAACGGCTGTCGCTGTTCTTGGGGCTTCCGGTCTTCGCAAGCGATGCCTTGTCGTCGGCCGCGTACGCAACCGAGGCCATTGTCGGGATTCTCATCTTGGCGAGCACTCAGGCGATGGGCTTCCAACCCGGTATCACGCTTAGCGTCTGTGCCCTCTATCTGATCGTCGTCATCTCCTACCAGCAAACGGTCCGCGCCTACCCAAGCGGGGGCGGCGCGTACATCGTGGCAAAGGACAACCTTGGCGAGCGAGCAGCCGTCGTGGCTGGCTCCGCACTGCTGATCGACTACGTCCTCACCGTCGCGGTGAGCGTCGCGGCGGGGGTAGCGGCTCTGGTGTCCGCCTTTCCCACGTTGCACCCGGCCCTCGTTCCGCTCAACATCGGCTTTGTCTCGCTGATCATGTGGGCGAATCTACGCGGCGTCCGCGAATCGGGGATGCTGTTCGCTCTGCCGAGTTACGGGTTTGTTCTCGGCATGATCGCCATGATCGTCTGGGGGGCGTTTCGCGTGATGGGGACCGAGCCACCCCCACACGCGATCGTCGCTGAGCCAGGCGTCATCGGCAGCGAAGCCACCATCCCCTTCTTGTTCGTGCTCCTGCGTGCCTTCTCGGCGGGGTGCGTGGCGCTGACCGGTGTCGAAGCGATCAGCAACGGCGTTCCCGCCTTCCGTGCGCCTGAGGCCCGCAACGCGGTTCTCAGCCTGCGTTGGCTCGCGGTGATGATGATCACGATGTTCATCGGCACCGGCTTCCTGATCCAATACCTTCCGAGCATTTCCCTACTGGCGACCGCGAACCCCGAGTATCGAACGGTCGTTTCCCAGATCGCGGCTTTCGTATTTGGCCCCGCTACGGTCGGTTTCTACTACATCCAGATGGCAACCGCAACCATCCTCGTGCTCGCCGCCAACACCGCGTTTGCCGACTTCCCCAGACTCAGCAGCATCATGGCCCGAGATGGGTACCTGCCACGACCCCTGGCCCGGTTAGGCGACCGGCTCGTCTTCCAAAACGGAATCGTTTTGCTCGGCGTCTTGGCGATCGCGCTGGTTTGGTACTTCGGGGGCGAACTCGACCTCCTCATCCCCTTGTACGCGGTCGGCGTGTTCACTGCGTTCACTTTGTCCCAAACGGGCATGGTCGCCCACTGGAGGACTCTGCGGGAGAAGGGATGGGGGCTCAAGGCAACCATCAATGGCATCGGCGGCGTGTGCACGGGAGTCGTCGCGATCGTCGTGCTCGTCACCAAGTTCGCCGAGGGTGCCTGGATCGTGCTGGTGCTCCTCTCGCTGACGTCGGCGATGCTCTATGCGATCAACCGCCGCTATCGCGCGGTCTCCGCTCAGTTGGCCCCAACCCAAGGAGCCGCGGCGGCCGAACACGCTCACACCGCGATCCTGCTCGTTCCAAGGGTCCACCGGTCGGTGCTGTCGGCGCTCGAATACGCATCGTTGCTGCATACCGACGTCCGCGGTCTGCACGTCACGCTCGATCGCAAGGCGGTGCCCAAGCTGCGAGAAGATTGGGAAGCCTACGCCGGCGATGTCCCACTGGTCGTTATCGAATCCCCGTACCGGTCGCTGATCGAGCCCATCCTCACCTACATCGACCAAATGCTAGAAGAGGAACCGGATCGTACGATCACCGTGGTCGTTGCCGAGGCCGTCGCTACCCGCTGGCACCACCGACTGCTTCAGGAGAACATCGCTCAGCAGCTCAAGCGCGCCTTAGGTCGCCGCCCGAATGTGGTTGTCTCCAACGTGCGCTACTTCCTACGCTGACGTCGGCTAAGCTTCGAAGAGATGAGAGCCTCGGGCGACTCGATTGATGGCGCACCCAGCTACGGCTTGGCGGTGCTCGTCATCGTGCTGGCGACGGCGCTGAACGGATTGCTGTACCCCTACCTGGCGCTGGCAAATCTCATCATGGTGTATCTACTTGGAGTGACCTATGTGGCGAGCCGCTGTACCCCTCGAGCGGCGATCTTGGCCTCGTTCCTCAGTGTCGCGGTCTTCGACTTCGTCTTCGTGCATCCCAGTGGCACGTTCGCAGTTTCGGACGTCGAGTACGTGTTCACCTTCCTCGTGATGCTTGTCGTCAGCCTGCTCATCAGCACGTTGACGATGCGGTTCCGACAGCAATCGAAAGCCCGTGCTGAAGCCACCATGCAAGCGGAGATCGAGCAGATGCGGGGGGACCTCCTCAGTGCGGTCTCCCACGACTTACGCACGCCGCTGGCGTCGATCGAAGGCTCGGCAGGGGCCCTGCTGCAACAGAAGGAACTGACCGAGCAAAGCCGCCAGTTGGCCGGAACCATCCAAGAAGAGTCCGTCCGAATGGCCCATCTGATCAGGAACCTGCTCGATATGACCCGAGTTCAAGGCAAGATCGACCTCGACCTCGACTGGTATGCGCTCGATGAGTTGATCGCCAATGCGATCTTGAGGACAGCAACCATGTTCGACCATCCCGTTCGGTTGCGCGTGAATCCCGACACTCCCCTCGCCCGGGTGGATGGCGTGCTCTTGGAACAGGTCTTTGTCAATCTGCTGGAGAACGCTTCTCGCCACGCCGGGCGATCATGTCAAGTCGAAATCGCACTCGGCGGTGGAGACGGCCGCGCAACCATTACCGTGTCTGACAACGGGCCGGGGTTGGAGGCGGGGTCCGGGGCCCGCGTGTTCGAACGGTTCGTCGGGGCCGATACCCGGGGATTTGGTCTCGGTCTCGCGATCAGTCGCGCGGCCCTCGAGGCGCACGGAGGTTCGATAACCGCCTCGAATCGCGCTGAAGGAGGCGCGGTCTTCACCCTCGTCGTGCCCGTGGGGGGTGAAGCGAAATCATGACGGAGCCGCTGAGAATCGTGATCATCGAAGATGAAGCGGCCATCCGCCGGTTTCTTCGGGCAAGCATGGGGCCGGATGAAGTCGAGTGGTTTGAGGCCGAGTCGGGGGGTGAGGGCACCCGCCTCATTGCCCACAAGAACCCGCACCTCGTTTTGCTGGACCTCGGCCTTCCTGACCAAGACGGCTTGGAAGTGCTGCGGTCGATTCGGGAGTGGAGCCAGGTGCCGGTGATCGTCTTGACCGCGCGAGGCAAGGAGCGCGATAAGGTGCTTGCCCTCGATGCCGGGGCCGACGACTACGTCACGAAGCCCTTTTCGATTGCCGAGCTCCTGGCGAGGATTCGCGTGGCGCTCCGCCACGCCGCGCGTGCGATGCCGGCGACCGAAGCCGCCTACGAAGCGGGCGGGCTCAGCATCGACTTTGACGCCCGACAGGTCTTCGTCGATGGCGAGGAAGTCCGGCTAACCCCGATCGAGTATCGACTGCTGTCCGAACTCGCGCGCCATGCGGGCAAGGTGCTCACTCACCGGCACTTGCTGCGCACCGTATGGGGGCAGGCTTACGAGGACTCGACCCATACGCTCCGGGTTCACATGGGTTCGATTCGAAGCAAGATCGAATCGGATGCCGCCTATCCGCGCTTCATTCGCACCGAGACCGGCGTCGGCTATCGCTTGATCCCGGAGGAGTCTTAGCGGTGCCGAGAGCGCGGATCGACGCGTAGAACTCTCCGGAGCCCTAGGACTTTTCGGGACCCCTTCGGGCCCCGAAGAGGTATCCTTTAGGTTCAAATTTGAGGAGTTTATGGCAACCGAAACCGGAATGAAGACTTGGCGTGAGAAGGTTGGTCTCGCGGAGATGCTGAAGGGCGGCGTCATCATGGACGTCGTCAATCCTGAGCAGGCGCGGATCGCCGAGGATGCCGGCGCGGTCGCCGTCATGGCGCTCGAGCGCGTCCCCGCGGACATCCGCCGAGATGGCGGCGTGGCTCGCATGAGCGACCCCGAGATGATTCTCGGCATAAAGGAAGTCGTCGACATTCCCGTCATGGCGAAGTGCCGTATCGGCCACTTTGTCGAGGCTGAGATCCTTCAGGCCCTCGAAATCGACTTCGTAGACGAGAGCGAGGTGTTGACGCCCGCCGACATCGCGAACCACGTCGACAAGCATGCCTTCACGGTGCCGTTCGTTTGCGGTGCGCGAAACCTGGGCGAGGCGCTTCGGCGCTGCGCCGAAGGTGCGGCGATGATCCGCACCAAGGGTGAGGCAGGTACCGGCGACGTCGTCGAGGCCGTGCGCCACATGCGTACGATCATGGCCGAGATCCGCCAGGTCCACTCCGCCCGTGAAGATGAGCTTTATGTCCTCGCGAAGGAGCACCAGGCTCCGCTCGAGATGATCCAGGAAGTCCACCGACTGGGCCGCCTCCCCGTTCCGAACTTTAGCGCGGGTGGAATCGCCACCCCGGCCGACGCTGCGCTCATGATGAAGCTCGGCGCCGAGACCGTGTTCGTAGGTTCGGGCATCTTCAAGTCCGGCGACCCGGCGAAGCGCGCCAAGGCGATCGTCGAGTCGGTGCTGTTCTACAACGACGCGAAGAAGCTCGCGGAGATCAGCAAGAACCTCGGCGAACCGATGGTGGGCATCAACGTGAGCTCGCTGCCCGAGCGCGAGCTGCTGGCAGTCCGCGGCTGGTAAGCCCCTCACCCCCCAACCCCCTCTCCCCCTAAAGGAGGAGAGGGGGAGCCAACAGCCTCAGGGCAGACGCCACGACCCACGGTAGGGGCGCTCGTACGCGAGGGTGTCGCGTCCGGCGTTGCCGATGAGATCTTGCCGCCGATTGTCCCAGCGCACGGTCTCGCCGCTGTAGAGCGCGCAGTTGACCAGGTGGCAAACGATCGTCGTCTGAGCGACCGAGGACACATCGGCACGCGGTTTCTGGCGAGTCTTCACGCAGTCGAGCCAGTTGCGCCAGTGATCGGTCGGAACCGGGTCGGCCTGCTCTTTCGGAATCTCCTTGCCGTCGGCGTCGAGAATCATCCAGCCGCCACGCCACACGCGGACCGTGCGGCCGTCGGCGCTGACGAACTCGGTGCAGTGGCCCGGCTTGCCCGGGTGGTCACGCAGAACCGACCACGTCATCACGAAGTCCGGATCCTCGAAGCGGAGAATCGCTTCGGTGGTGTCGGGCGCATCGCGGTCGTCATCGCTGATCGCCCAGTTGCCGCCGAACGCGCTGACCTGGGTCGGCATCACGAGGTTCTGGTCGGCGCTCATACCGAGCAGCGCGATATCCATCATGTGGACGCCCCAGTCGGTGGTCAGGCCGCCTCCGGTGTTCATCACCCAGCGCCAGTTCCAGTGGACCTTGTTGTCTTGGTACGGCACCATCTTGGCCGGGCCGATCCACATGTCATAGTCGAAGCTGCTGGGCACGGCGCTCGGCTGCTTCTTGCCGATGCGGGTGCCGTCGGCGATCCAGGCGCGGCAATGGACGATCTTGCCGAGCTTGCCGGATCGAACATAGGCGATCGCGTCCGTGAACTCGCGGGTCGAGCGCTGCCAGGTTCCGCACTGCACCACGCTCTTGTGTCGCCGGGCGGCCTCCGCCATTTTCACCGACTCAACGAGGTTGTGCGAAAGGGGCTTCTCGCAATAGCTGTCTTTGCCGGCGTCGCACGCGTCGATCAGGTTGAGGGCATGCCAGTGGTCGGGCGTGCCGATGATCACGGCGTCGATATCTTTGCGCTCGAGCATCTTGCGATAGTCGCGGTAGATCTCGGGCTTGCGGCCGTACTTGTCTTCGACCGCCTTGTAGTCGCCGGGGATGCGCCGGGTATCGACATCGCAGAGCGCAGCGATCTCGACCTCGGGGTGGCCCATCAGGCTCCGCATGTTCGAGGCGCCCATACCGCCGCAGCCGATGAGGCCGATGACGATCTTCTCGTTCGCGCCAGCCTGCTTGGGTGCGGAGGAAGCCATCACCGAGGGAACCAAGGCCGAAGCCGAAACCGCCCCGGCAGTTCTCAAAACGTCGCGGCGAGTCCAATGCTCAGGAAACTTCATGCCGCATTATAGCGGCCCTTGCGCGCGTCCCCGCAAGGTTACGTACAATGGTCAACATAAATGTCGAGAATCGTATGCTGGCTCAGCCTGGATATTCCGATCCTAGATCGGCGTTCGAGGATTGATGGCCCGTCTGCCGCTCGGCATGTCAACGAACTTGGGGCATGGATCGCCGCTTTAGTCAGGGAATCGGGGGGCGTTGCCGCGCAAGATATGCAGATCGAATCCTCGGCTTTGGGGCTATTCGAGACGGTTTGCCCCACGATCGAAGCCGCGATCGCAATCCAGACTCGCCTGGCCGAGGAAGGATGCCCCGCGCGTTTGGTCATCCTCGTCCACGAGCAACCGGACCGAAACACCGTGCCGCAGAGTGTGCTCTCCCGGGCCGAGCGGCTACGGGGATCCGCGCCGGAAGGGGCGATTGTCGCAGACCTGGCGACCGTGACCTTATGCGGAGAGGAGCCCCTCGATGCTGCCCGATGGCGGCGCTTGGCAGCGGCGGACGCCCCAGAACCGATTTCCGCGCTCGACCATCCTTCGTTGCCGCCCGTGGTCGATCCCCCGGCCGCTTCGCACCTCAAGAACAACCTACCCCGACAGTTCACTGCCTTCGTCGGGCGAAATGATGATATCGAAGGCATCATCGAGCGCTTCTATCTCTCACGACTCGTCACCGTGGTCGGTCCTGGGGGCATCGGCAAGACTCGAACCGCCGTCCAGGTGGGCTATGAGTTACTGGATCGGCAACCCGATGGCGTGTGGTGGGTGGACTGCCGCAGCTCGGCAACCAGTGATGCCTTGGCCGAAGCGCTATTGCGCGCACTGCCCGATTCGCGACTTGGGGAGGCGGCGCCGATGGAGCGCCTGCTGAACACGCTTCGGCATCGCGAGACCCTGATCCTGCTCGACAACGCCGAGAGTGTCCTCGATACGGCGGCAGAAATCATCGAGCGGGTTGGCCAAACGTGCCCTAACGTCGCGTTTCTCGTCACGTCCCGTCGGCCGCTCAAAGTGGCTGGCGAGTCCGTGTTCCGGCTGGGCCCCCTGCCCGCGACCGACACGCGCTCGCCAGCGGTGAAGTTGGTGCTCGACCGGATCAGCTTGCACCACCCCGAGTTTGAGCCGAACCCAGCCCAGCTTCGCTCAATCCTCGCGATCTGTCGGCATCTCGACGGATTCCCGCTCGCGCTGGAGCTCGCCGCCGCGCAGTATCCGCACCGAGCCCTGGCGAGTATCGAGCGCCAAGTGCGGCAGTCGATGCTCGAACTCAAACCCAACTTGCGAAACGGAGCCGCGCGAACGCTGGCCGCCGTCGTAAGCTGGGGATACGAATCGTTGCGCCCTGGCGATCAGCGCCTCCTTCGTTGCCTCTCGGTGTACCCAGACCGTTTCACCCCCGAGATGGCTACCGTCCTCTGCACCTCGCGGCAACCGGAGAAGATCCTCGCTCGGCTTGAGGAGGGCTCCTTCATCCAACGCGACGACCAAGGCTACCGATGGTTGGAGCCGATCCGCCAGTTTGCCCGGTCAGAGCTATCACGAAGTGCCGACGAGGCGGCCACGCTGGATCGGGCCACTCGCTACGCCATCGACGAGGTGGAGAGCCTGTACTCGGCGTCGCGAGATTTCGCGGAGTGGGTACGGGTGTGCGATCGGCTCCTGCCGTTTCTGCTCGAGGTGCTCGACCGGCACCTGCGAGGGCCGGTGCGCGACGATGTCCCCTTCCGGATCGTTTACGGGCTCTACGATTATTGGTACTCACAGGGCCGATTCGCGGAAGGGGAGACCCTTGCCCGCCGTCTGCTGGCCAAGTCGGCTCAACGCCCCACGCTGGAGCAGCTTCGGCTCTGCAACGTGTCGGGCATTCTGCGAATGCAGCAAGGGCGCCATCGCGACGCCGCTGGCGATCTCCAGCGCGCCCTCGAGCTGTCCAAGGACATGGGATCCCCGGTCATCGAGGCAAAGCTGATGTCCAACTACGCGCTCGCACTGTGTCGAATCCCTCGCTTGGCTGAGGCCATCGTCGCGGTGGAGCGAGCCTGCGATCTGTCTGCGGATTTGGACGACAGGAGCACCCACATTGCGAACCTGATCAACGGCGCGAATGTCCACTTGGCCAATCGCGATTTGCCACGGGTTCGTGAATACCTCGAGCGTGCGCGGAGCTTTGAACCGGCCGGACTGCTGAGTAACAACCTCGATCTTACGGAGGCTTCCTTGCTTTGCCACGAGCGGCAATATGCCCGCGCGCAGGCGATGCTTGAGACGGTCATCGTCACCTTTATCCGCGAGCACAACGCACGAGCCACCCAGGCCAGTCTGATGCGGCTACTTCCCGCTTTGGTCCACCAGGGATTGCATCGCCAGGCCGCGGCGGTCTCCGGGCTTATGGGCAAGCTCCGAAGCCGATTCTCGATGTGGATGATCCCCTGGGCCGTCGACGATTACGATGAGGCCCTTATGATTGCCCGCGAGGCGCTTGGTGAGAGCTTTGAGGCGGAGGCGGCGATCGGTGCGGAGCTAACTGAAGTTGAGTTCGCCGAGTTCCTAGAGAAACGCGGAGCGCTGGACGTCGAATCGCCCTAGGAAGCTGACCGGGAGGGCGCGTTCTACCGAAACTGAACCCGATGCGGTTCGCCGACCGGCTTGGACTCCCGATACACCACGAGGCCAGAGGCATCCTTGATCGTCAGTTCGATCCCCTTACCCTTGCGGACGGCTAGGTAATCCCACACCCGGCCGAACGCATGAATCCGGTCGAGCTTCAGTTGACGCCACTGCTTCGGAAGTTGCGGGGTGGCTTCAAAGCGGTCGAAGTCGATCGGCCGGATGCCGCACGCGCCCTCGGTGATGATCCGGCAAAACAAGCCCGACTCCGCGGAAAGGTGGCTCTGATTCTGCTCCGGATACGCCTCTTGGCAATAGGGAACATGGTCGCCGAGCAGACGCCGCTCGGCATATCGCCGCAGATGTTCCGCCGCGCGGTCGGCTTCCCCGGCATTGAACACCCCACGAAGCGCGTACAGCGTCGAGCGATCCCAGTAGGTCTTCGAGCCGACCTCCGTGAGCAGGCCGTCAGTGGTCCACAGGTCGGGCGAGAATAGCGCCTCGATGGTGCCCTTCGCTCGCTCGTGGATGCCCATTACGAGCGGGATGCAGATCCATGATCGAAGCTTGTCCAGCCCCTCGTGATAGCGGTACGTCTCGAATCCGGCAACCCGCGCACCGAATACGCGTCCGATCGCCGCACGGAGTTCGGTTGCCCGAGCGCGGTAACTGCGCGACTTCGCGGCGGGTTCACCGAGCGCCTCGGCAAGGTATGCGGCCGAGATGAGTGCATCATAGGTGAGGCACGACGTCGCGAGGTTGGTTTTGCCCGACGAGAATCGGCCCTCGAGTTCATCGCTGTTCGAGGCGATCACCCCGTCGGTGGTCTTCTGACGCTCGCAATACTCTAGGCACCATTCGATGAACGGCCAGACCTCGCGAGCCAGTCGAGCGTCTCCGGTCGCCAGCGCCCACCGCGCGGCGCCGTACGCGGTCATCGCCGCGTCGCCTCGGTCACCGGCACCTTGCCACACACCCCGGCCCTCAGCGACGATGGAGCTTGGGATGTGCTTGAACTCGGGGTTCATGTACTTCGCGAACCAGGCGTAGGCGTTGCGCGCGGATTCGTTGCCGCCCTCGTCGCCGAGGAACGGAAAGAACGGGCTCACGTATTCGTTCTGGTCGTTGCACCACAGCGCGGCGAGGTAACGGTTGAAACCGCCCGGGGCGTGCATCAATCCACCGCGGGTGGCGAGCACGTTCTCTGCCGCCCGCAGCTTCGAGAACGCGAACAGCCGATCGACGACGGGATCGCCGGTCTGTAACACGAGGTCGTTGGTCAGCTTGGAAATGTAGGCTTGGCGTGCCGACCACTCGGCGTCGAGGTCGGGGTGGATTGCCGGCTGACCTTCCTCGCGGGCCGAGAATGCGAGCCCGAGCGTCGCGGTTTCGCCGGGGGCGAGAATCCTCGCCCGTCCGCCGAGCCACTCGCGGCGCACCCGATGCGCGGCCCAAGCGAAGCGCTCGATCGGCAGAAGCTCCTCCGAGACGGGCTCCGGGGTATCGAGGGTGATCGGCCGCTTCGAGCAGTTCGTAACCTCCCACCTTTCCAACAAACACGGCAAGCTGGTGCTCGGGAATACCGTTCGCCGGATGCGCACACTTGCGTGCTCGTCGGTCCATTGGAGCATGCCCTGGATGCGGAACTCCTTGGCCTTTCCGGGGGCATAGGGCTTGCCGTCGAGGAGGAGCTTGGGGTCGGCTTCAGACTTGATCTGCACCGAGAGTGCGGCGTGGGTGTCGTCCTTTTTCTCGCGAAGCATCGGCCACCGCACGATGCGCTCTAACGTGACTTCTCCGCTAGACGTCACCGACCACTTTACGATCGCATTCACGGTGCGCCCGCCCATCTCTAGATGGTCGCTGTGGGCTGCTCCACGGGTCAGTCGCTCAAGCGTGGTTACGATGCCGCCCTTTGGCTCGATTTCCCAGCGATTCGACTCCAGCCGTGCTTCGCTCATGACGCCCAACGCAATCCATTCCAGCATGGCTTATTATGGGGTTCCACGGGGGCTAGGTGGCCTCACGGGATTGCTCGGCCCGATAGATCGTCACCACAAGCTCGGCGTTCACGGCCGCCAGTCGGCGCATCAGCCGATCATTGATCTGCCAACGCGAGGCGAACCGTTCATCAAAGGACTGGAATCCCATGTCGAACCGCCGCGAATAGCATCGGTCCCACTGGTCACGAGCCTCAGGGTCGAGTGACTCGACGATATCGAGGAGATGCCTCAGCGCCGAAGCTGGGGCGTCCACGCAGGGCGCGCAGGAGTAACCTGCTTGCCAGTAGCCATCCCGCTGACGAATGCCACCAAACAGCCCGGCGTGTCTAAGAGCTTCGTCCAGTGCGGACGGCTCAAAGCGGGCTCGCAAGTCCAGGTCGGAGGTGATGTAGTAGGCACCCACGGAAGAGAGTCTACGACAGATGTGGGTGGGATCATGGTGCATTTGGGGCGAACGGTAGACTCTAAGCTCATGCCTGAACTCGTTCTTGAACTTGGTTGCGAAGAGCTACCCGCTTCGTTCATTGGGAAGGCGCTGGATGACTGGGCGTCCGCCCTGCACGCCGCGCTGACCGAGGCCAAGCTCGAACCCACGGAACTTCGAACCTACGCCACGCCACGACGCCTCATCGTCGGAGCCAAGATCACCGACCGACAACCCGACGAGGCGAAGACCGTCCGCGGGCCTGCCGCCCAGGCCGCCTACGGACCCGATGGCGCGCCAAGCAAGGCCCTCGAAGGCTTCTGCCGGGGCCAAGGCGTCGACCCCTCCGCCGCGTTCACCGAAGGCGACTACGTGTGGGTGAAGAAGGAAGTGGTCGGGCGATCCGCTCTCGAAGTCGTTGCCGAAGTCGCACCGGCGACGATCCGCGGACTCAGCTTCGCGAAGACCATGCGCTGGGCGCACCATCGCACGCGGTTCGCCCGGCCAATCCGCTGGGTGGTCGCGCTCGTGGGCGGTGCAGTCGCACCCTTCACGCTCGACGCCGTGCAGAGCGGCAGCCAATCGCGCGGCCATCGCTTCAACCACCCCGAGCCCTTTACGGTGACCTCGTTCGATCAGCTCATTGACGAGCTGCGGAGCCGCGAGGTCGAGCCCGATCCGACGGTGCGCATCGGCCGCATCAGCGAGCAGGCGGAAGCGGTGAGCGGCGGGCGGGCGCGCCTGTCCGATGACCTCATCATCGAAAACGCCTTCCTCACCGAATGGCCGACCGCGGTGCTCGGCGAGTTCGATCCCAAGTTCCTCCGCCTGCCCGAACCGGTGCTCGTCACCGTAATGGCCAAGCACGAGCGGTTTTTCCCGGTGCAAGCAGCAGGCTCCACCGAACTGACGAACCAGTTCGTCTCCATCCGAAATGGGGGCGAAACCCACACCGTCGCCAAGGGCAACGCGTGGGTGCTGAACTGTCGATTCGCCGACGCCGACTTCTTCTTCGAAGAGGACCGCAAGTACGACCTCGACGTGTTCCTCAAGCGCACGGAAGGCATCGTGTTCCAAGCCAAGCTCGGCACGGTTCGCGAGCGCGCCGACCGGCTTGCGTTCTTGGCTCGGTCTCTAGCGGAGGGGTCCGCTGCCGAAGAACTTGCTCATTCGGAAGAGGCGGGCAAGTACGCGAAGGCCGACCTCAGCAGCGGTTTGGTCAGCGAGCTCGATGAGCTTCAGGGCATGGTCGGCGGACTCTACGCCGCGCGCGAAGGTCGCCACGCCGACGTGTGCCACGCGATCGCGACCCACTACAGAGCCGATCTGAACCCAACCACCGCTAGCGCGGCCTCTCGGATCGGACTGCGGCTGACCCTTGCCGACCAACTCGACAAGCTCGCCGGTTATCTGGGCTTGGGCATGGTCCCGAGCGGATCGAGCGATCCGTACGGCCTGCGCCGCGCGGCGGGCATCGTGCTCGAAATCGCGCTCCGCTGGCCGGAGGCCGATCTTCGGCTCGATGAATGGCTGGGCAAGGCGATCGGTGCGTACACGATCGAACTGGACCGCGACGCCGCAATGGCGAACGCCGAAGAGGTGTTCCGCCAACGGTACGCGACGCTGTTCGAGAACGTACCCGCCGATTGGCTGGATGCGATCTTCGCCGCCGATGCGCGACTGGTGTTCGCTCCTCATCGCGTGGCGTCTCGGTTGGAGATGCTGCGCCCGCTCGCCGCGGACGTACCGTTCCTGCAGGCCGCGATCCGGCCGTTGAACATTATCAGCGCCGCCGAGAAGAAGGGCATCGCCCCGGTGGCTTTGGATGCGGCGGCTCTGGATTCACCCGAGGGTTCCGCCTTGCTATCGGCGCTGGAATCGGTGTCGAAGGACAACTTGCTCGCGCTGGTCGCGCCGATCAACGCGTTCTTCGATGCGACGATGGTGATGGTGGATGATGCACGGGTGCGCGACGCGCGGCTTGCACTGCTCGGGCTGGTGGGCGATCGGCTGAAGGAAGTCGCCGACTTCTCGAAGATCGTCATCGCGGGGTGACCAACGACCCCACCCCCAACCCCCTCCCCGCGAGAAAAAATGCACTCGCGGAGAGGGGGCGCAAGCTATACTTCCCGGAATCATGGAACTGAAGTCGCTCGCCTACACGCTGCGCCATAGCTGCCGCACGTGGCCAGACAAGTCGGCCATGTTGGTCCCTGAAGGCAAAGAGTTTCGCTCGATCACCTATCGCGAACTCGAGGACCTCGTCCGCAGAGTCTCCGCCGTGCTCAAGGAGTGGGGCCTGCAGCGGGGCGACCGCCTCGCCCTGCAGAGCGAGAACTGCTACGAGTGGAGCATCGTCGATTGGGCGAGCCGCTGCCTTGGCGTGGTGCTCGTGCCGATTTACCCGACCCTGCCCGCCGACCAGACGATCTACATCGTGCGCGACGCCGAATGCGCGGCGGTCATCTCGAGCACCCCCGAACAGCAGGCGAAGGTCGCCGAGTTCGACGGCCGCAAGCGGCTTCTCCCCGAGATCATGGATGCCGCCAAGACCACCGATATGCCGGTGAGCGATTGGGAACGCGAAGTCGACGCCGCGCAGCTGAATGAAGTCAGCACGTTTATCTACACCAGCGGTACCACCGGCAACCCCAAAGGCGCGATGCTCAGCTCCCGCGCGATCCTACATGTGTGCAAGTTTGCGCAGGATAACTACCCCTTAAACCACGAAGACACGTTCCTCACGTTCCTGCCGATGTCTCACGTGTTCGAGCGTGTGGCGGGGCAAGCGCTGCCCATCTACATGGGCGCGACGGTCGCGTTCTCGAAGAGCCTGGCCACCCTAGCGAGTGACCTAACGACTGTCCAGCCGACGGTCATGCTCTGCGTTCCGCGCTTCCTCGAAGCTACGATGGACAAGATCGTCGACGGGGCCAAGAAGCAACCCGCGCTGCGCCAGAAGCTGTTCTTTATGGCGCTCGACCAGGGCGCCAAGCGCGCCGACGGCAAGTTCGCTCCGCTGTCCGGGATTCTCGACAAGATCGTCGGTGAGAAGATCCGCGCTCGGGTCGGCGGACGCATGCGCTTCTTCGTTTCCGGTGGAGCGGCGCTACCCCCGCACGTCGCTCGATTCTATCTCGCATTCCGCTTCACAGTGCTACAGGGCTGGGGACTCACCGAGACCGCCGCCGGCACGACGCTGAACCACCCCGACCGGAACAAGTATTGGACGGTGGGCGAGCCGATGGGCATGGACATCAAGATCGCCGAGGATGGCGAGATCCTGGTGAAGGGTCCGGGGCTAATGGAGGGCTACTACAACCTTCCGGAAGAGACCGCCCACGCGATCGATGCCGATGGCTGGTTCCACACGGGCGACATCGGCGAGTTCGAGGGCAAGAGCCTCAAGATCACCGACCGCAAGAAGGACATCATCGTGCTTGCGAACGGCAAGAATGTCGCGCCGCAGAAGATCGAGAACACGCTCAAGGAGAGCGCGTTCATCCAAGAAGTGGTGCTGTTCGGCGATGGCCACGAGTTTCTTTACGGGCTCATTATCCCCAACTTCGACCGCGTCCGCGAGAAGTTTGAGACCGACGCCGACGACCAGACGCTCGCCGCGCGAGATGATGTGAAGGCCCTCATCAAGAGCGAGCTCGACGGCGTGAACAAGACGCTCGCCGACTTCGAGAAGGTGAAGAAGCACACCGTGCTCGCGGCGGCGTTCAGCATTGAGACGGGCGAACTCACGCCGAGCCTTAAGGTGCGCCGCAAGGTGGTCAAAGAGAAGTTCGCCGACGTGCTCAAGCAGCTGGTCGGCTAGGCTCTAGAAGCGGAACCCATACTCGATCATGATCTTCCAGGGCCGGTCCTGGTCGGTGCCGATGCTTATACTGAACCTACGCAAGGCCCGGTTTCGGAACGGCGGCCGATAGCTAAGCCGCACCTCGTACTTGGCCTTCTCGCCCGGGTACGGTTCGGAGAGCTGCCGCCGCCCACTCAGTACGATGTCCCGCCCGAGCGACATCGCCGCCGTCACCGACAAGCGATCGAACGTGTTGTATTCGATGTTGAGATAGTCGAGGCCCAGCTGGTCGGCCAGTCGCTCGGTGAGCCCGCCCGCGACGTAGGGGAGCGCGATGCCGATGAGCGCTGACTGAAGTTGACGATCGGCCCGGAAGGCCTCGCCCCGTCGGCTGCCGAGCACATCGCCCTGGCCGAGAATCATCAGGATGCGCTCCTGGCTCAGGTCAGGCGGGTCGCTTTGGGCGGTCAGCTGCAGGCCACCCTCTTGGAGTAAGTCGCCGGTGATGTTGAGGATGACGTCGTATCGCTCGACATTGCCGGTGTAACTTTCGGCGGACACTTGCGTGCGGCCGACCATGTTCAGCTCCGCGCGGCCGGCGTTGGTTCCGTTGGGGCCTGGACGGTACGTGATGGCAATCTCGCCCCCCGGCTCAATGTTGATCCGAGCGTTCGGCAGACGGATTGAGCCGCGTTCAACCACAAGCGTCGAGGTGAAGTCGGGGGAACTTAGCTGGCCAGAGAGTTGACCCGAGCCACCCAAAAAGAACGTGCCGGTACTCAACCGCATCCGCATGGAGTCGGTGGCAAGTAACGAGACGTTGAAGCGGGGGTCGATCGGGAAATGGCGGGGCGGACCTCCCTGGGCCAAGGTGGATGGCGGGGCGGCGTTGACCTCACTGATGAGCAGCTGGCCGCTGATCTCCGGAGTGCGGACCGTGCCATTGAGGCTAAGGTTGCCGCCAAGCGCGGCGGACATGGCGCCCTCTTTTGGGTCCTGGTAGACCATCTTGAAGTCGTTCAGCTTGAAAGAGCCATAGAGCTGGTTGCCAAGGAGCGTATCGAAAGTGGAACTGAACGCCTCGCTCAGATTGTCGAGCTTGAGCCCCGCGTCTTCGATACTCAGTGATCCGCCGTCGGAGCCGATTGCGGAGCCACGGATCGCCACGGACTCGCCGTTGAAGGACGTGTCCAGTTTGAAGTCGCGGAGCGCGGTTGCGAAGCCCTGCCAAGCGACCTCCTTGGCCCGAGCCTCGGCCAATCCCGTCACCTTGAGCGCATCGCGGAGACCGCGCACTTCCACCTCGCCCCGAACTGATCCCTCAGTCCGATTAACGTCGAGGCCCGGAAGGAAGTCGGTCAGCGAGTTCAGGGGTCGCTCGGGGAGACTCACTCGGGCGAAGATCTCGCGATCTGCGGGAATCTCGAACGGATAGTTGAAGGGGATTTTTGCCTCGATCGGCCCGGTGAAGCCATCGAAGTTGTACGCCCCCGAGGCATTGATCTCACCCGCCTCGATCGAGATCGTGTCGAGATCGATGCGGCGGGTGCGTGCTCGGGCGTCTCGAAGGGCTAACCGCGTGCTGGGCCACGGGGTGATCACGGTCTCGGGCGGACGTTCTTCGTAGCTGAGCGAGGCGCGGATCTCCGGCGAGCGGGTCATGCCGGTGACGAGGAAGGGAAAGTCGGTCTCCCCTCGTACGCTCGCCAGCCCCGGGTAGAGCGGGGCAAACCAAGCCCACCGAAGGTCGTTCACCTCACCGTCGATATCGATTTCGCCGTGCTCGTCGATCCGCGCCCGGTTGAGCTTGACCAGCGCCGGTCCGCCTTGCCATTCAAACTGATCAAGGGTCCACACTCGATTCTCGCGCCGTCCTTTGACCTGCAGGTCACCCGCGTCTTGCCCCTCGAAGTTCAGTTGGTTGAGGGAAAGCGTAGGCACCTCGACGTTCATGTTGTCGACGTTGCCACTGAGCTGCGCGCTGAGGTCCAGTTCGCCGGATGTGGTCGCGAGTTTCTCACGTAGATCTTCAGGGAGGCGCGACGCGCCATCGGCATCCACGAGATACCGCTCGAATGACTGGTAGAGCAGTTGGATATCAAAGTTGTTTGCGACGACCTCGCCCTTGATCTGGTTCGTCGCCTGATCAAAGATCATGCTCGGCAGTTCGAGATACGAGTTCAGGTCGCCGAGGAACAGCGATGCTTCCCAAATGCCATCCTCGCCCTTTACCACCAACGGTCCATTCCCCAAGAAGGCCTGATTGACCCGTAGCCCCGAGATTTGGCCATCGCTCGACAACGTCTTCAGCTTCCCGTCGGCGAAGGAACCCTGGGCGCGCCCGTCGAGACTCCCTTCCACCGCCAGATCGAGTGGCAGTTCTCGCAGCAGCGGGGCGAGCGCGAACTGGTCAGCCTCGACATCGAAAGTGCCGCTCACGTCATCCAGCGAAAAGTTGCCGGAGCCCTTCAGACTCCCCGTGTCGCTGGCCGCCGATGCTTCCTCGATGTACAGCGTCCTGCCCTCGATGCGTGCCTTGGCGGTGACATCGCCAAACCGAACATTCGCGACCACCAGCGTATCGGCAGTTACATCCGCATTGAGCACGGGAGACTCCAGCGTGCCCGCCAGAGTTGCTCGTGTCACGCGGGCGATCCCGGAAATACCCTCGGGTGGGTAGTCGGACAGATTAACGCCGGTCGTCGTAAAGTTGCCGGTCAACGCTTGATTGCCAAAGGTCAGGCCAAACTCGCCCCGCGCGGTGGCTCCTCGTTTGAACGCGAGCACCTGATCGGCCGAGAGCCCTCGACGGTCGATCTCGACATCGCCTCGCGCATAAGGAATGGTCTGGCCCGCGGCCTGAGCACCGAAGAGCTCCAGCTGTCCGAGCGCGATCGGACTTTCAAACGTTCCTCTGACCGTGCCTGAGAATGCCGCTGATGCCTCGATGGCCTCGAAGAAGTTGCCGAGCGGCACGCTGGTCGCCAGGACATCGAAGTCGAGACTGCGATCTCGCAAGTCCACTTTGCCCAACGCATACGCGGTTCCCGATGGGCCAACGACGGTCAGTCGATCTACGGTCACCTGATTGGCAGCCAGGCCCGCCACCAGCTCAAATCGCCCGAGTCGGGCGTCGTAACCCAGTTCTCTCGACGTCGCGTTACCGGTGGCTCGGAGTTCGAGGACAGGCTTGGCAACCGTGCCCGACATCGCCAGCCGCGCCTCGCCTCGACCCTCGAGTGCCGGGAGGCCGAAGCGCCGCGCCACGTCCGCAACATTCACCCGAGCCGCGGAGACTTGGCCCCGCAGCGTCTGAGTGCGCAGATTCAGCTGCAGGTCGCCCGTGACGGGATTCTGGGCATAGGCACCACGCAGATCGGCGAGCAACAGCTGATCCGATTGGTAGCTGAGCCGAGCCACAATTTGACGAACCTGCTCGCCCTCGTAGTTCAAGCTCTCCGCGGCGACATCGCCGAGCGCTGCCCATCCGCCCCGGGGCCGGTAGTCGATCCAACCATCATAGCTGGGGCGACGGAGATCGAGGCCCTTCGGCAGACTGGCGCGAAGGAGGTTAGGGAGGCTGCCCGATCGATCGGCTCGGGCCAACAGGCTGCCGGAAACCACCAGATCAGGTTCCCAGCGTGCGACTCCCGAGAAGGAGCCCGCCACCTTGCGATCGGCAAACACCACTTGGCCGCGCACCCCTTGATTGGTGAGGACCGCATCGATGGAGCTCTGCTCCGCGGCAATGTCAGGCCCAAATCGGAAGCCGTCGGTCGATGCGCGAAGCCGCCCCGCGAGAACCACCGGCTTCTCAGGAGGTAGTCCGAACCGCAGGTGGCCCTGAACTAGGGACGAGGCAACTCGGACGTCGCGAATCTCGGGCAGGTCCCGGCTTTCGGGCATGTCGGCAAACCGCCGCACAAGCCCCGCCACATCGAGGTTGTGGAACCGAAGATCGCCGGTGATTCCCGATTCTGGGTTGGACGCAATGCGCGCGCTCAGGTAGCCCGCGTCCTCGATCTTCAGCCGGCCGGAAGCGATCCACTCCGCGCCTCGACCATCGAGCCGCAACCGAGGCGTGGAGACCCACTTGCGCCACCGCGACTTACCTGCGAAATCATCCCAGAGCACCGACACCCGACCGGCGTCGACCGTGTAAGCCACCTCCGAAGGTTCACCCACTTCGGCGGGCATCCACTCTTCGAGGCGAAAGTGGCCGTCGGCTTTGCGCTCGAGACGAACAAAAACATCGCGTAGGCGAACCTGCACCGGCTTCTGGCCGGGGACGAAGTCGCTGAGCAACAGCTCACCTACTCGCGCAACGGACAGCCCATCTGGATCGGTGATCTCGAGCTTGCGCAGCTGCAGGGTGTTCCGCGGAATGCTCCACCGGTACGAGTCGGCGCGCGCAGTCAGGAGGCCGCCGGGAGTGTCGTAGCGGTAGATGATCGGAACCCCGCCAGCGGAGAGCGCAACAACGCACGACGTCAAGAACGCCGTACCCCATCCTAGAAGAATGGCCACCGGCACGACCGTACAAAGCCATGCTACAAGCCGTAAAAACCCTCGCAAAGATCGCCTGCTCTCATTCTGACGTGTTCGTCAGAGCAGCGACTTCTCCTTTACGTGGAAATAGAAGCTGACCAAGGCGGAAGCCAACTCCTGGGGCTCAGATTCCAGGTGGTGCATGCCCGCGGCGGAGAGGGCCGCCCCCGCTTCGCGACGCTCGTCGACGAACTGGAGGGCCGAAGCCTTACGGAAAAACGTCTCGGGGCGGGACGGGGAAGCTTCGACTAACTCCTGCAACCGCGGGTCGGCGATTCGGGCGGTGAGCACAATATGGCGCCGAACGAGCGACCCCAATGCCGAAGCCAATCGCTGCCCTTCTTCGCCGGTCTCCACGTCGGTGAAGTTGACGATGAGCGAACGCCGTTTCCAGCGCGCGGCCAGATAGGCGAACGCACCCATGGGGTCCGACTCTACGGGGTCAGCAAGCAGGTCGTGGATGGCCTCGATGATGAAGCCCATTTGGTTGCGGCCCTTGCGTGGCGGGATATAGCGATGGACACGATCCGAGTAAACCAGGAGCCCGACGAGGTCACCGGCCGCCGAAGCCGCATGAGTCAGCATGAGCAGCGCATCGAGGACGTGGTCGAGTTTGGTGACGCCGTTGACCTCCGAGAGCATGCGGCGGCCGATGTCGATCGCGATCAGCACCGGCTGGTTCCGCTCTTGCTCGTATTGCCGAACGATCAGCTTGCCACGGCGGGCGGTGGCTTTCCAATCGACCTTGCGGATGTCGTCGCCGAGGGCATACTCGCGCAGCGACTCGAACTCGGAACCGAGGCCGCGCATCCGCGACACCCGGATGCCCAAATCGCGGAGCTTGCCCTTCTGCTTCAGCAAGTCAAACTCGCGCAGGGCCAGCACGTTGGGATAGACCCGGACTGGCTGCTCGGTCGGCAGCTTGAGCTGGCGCTCGACCAAACCCAGCGGACACGCGAGCCGCAAGAACGTGCCGCGAAAGTAGTCCGCACCGCGGCTAGGCGGAATCGTATCGTAACTGTAGGTGCGTTCAGCTCCCGCTTCGAGATGGAGTGGGAACTCACAGTGCTCGGTCTCAAAAGAAGCCGGGGGTTCGTCGCGAAGTCTTCCGCGCAGGGGCTCCACTCCATCATTCACCAGACGAAGGCGAATCCGATTCGCGGCCCGAACCGACAAGACGGGATCGAACTCTCGAACCGCCCTAAGGTGCGTGATATCGGGGCTCATTCGGCTGGTGATCCAAGCCGCCACGAGCAACATCCCGTTGTACGCGTAAATGACCCAACCCTGACCGGCCACCGCGGAGATGACGGCGATAGGAATCCCGGCCGCGAACAGGGCCCAGAGTCGCTTGGTTGGAATCATGCGGTAGCATCCCAGTATGGCCCACCAGTTGGCGGTGCTGAGCCCCGAGAAGACGATCGTCACGTACCGCGTCGCCGGGTTAGGCAGCCGCTTTATGGCCCAACTGCTTGACTGGATCCTCATTCTGGTCGCGATGTTGACGCTGATCCAGGGCGTGGCTTCCGTCGTTCCTGAGCCCTATGCTTCAGCGATCATCGGGATCGTGTCGTCTACCGGGTGGCTGGCCTACTTCGCCCTGTTCGAAGGTCTCAACAATGGACAGACCATCGGCAAAATGGCGCTTTCGATCCGGGTGCGGATGGCGGACGGGACTCCGGTCGTGTTTATCTCGGCGCTCGGGCGCAACTTCCTGCGGGTCGCCGACTTCCTTCCCGGTGGGTTCTTGCTGGGAGCGCTCGCCATCCTGAGCAATCCACGCGCGCAGCGTATCGGCGACTTCGCGGCCAACACCATTGTCGTCATTGAGAAGCGGGGCATGCCTCGGTTCGTCGCAACTCCTCACCAGGACGGTATCCACCCGTACGAGGCGTTCGTCGGCGATCTCAAGGACGTCACCTCCGAGGAGTATCAGGCGCTCCGCCAACTGTGCGACCGATTCCCGCAGCTGCCCACCACCGTACAGGAGCGATTAATGCGCGAGGTGTGGCTGCCGATCGCCCAGCGGCGGAACATTCCTCAGCATCCGGGCGCGCACCCGCTTTCGTTGGCCGAGGCCGTTGTCATGAAGGTCGGCCGCGAACGAGGTCTGTTGTGAGTTTCCCCAAATGCTCGAGGGAAACTGTGGTGGCAAGCCGTGAGCAACGGTTTCGGGCGTACCCTTGGGGAAGGACCCTAGGCTTTTCCGGGGCTTTTCCTCAGCGATATCCCCACCGAAATCTGGCGTCTTTGAACTCAGCGCACGTCATCCTTGACGGCTTTTCCAACGATTTCGGCCCTATAAGAAGAACAAGAGTTCTTAAATGAAAGAAGCTCAATTTACGGAGAAGGCGGTGGAAACTCTCCGTTTGACCGGTCTGATCCTCGAGGGCTTTCGAAACTACCGCCACGCGGCCTTGGAGCCGAATGCCGGCTTTCACGTCCTAGCTGGACCGAATGCCCAGGGCAAGACAAGTCTGCTTGAGGCGATCTATCTCATTTCAACCACCCGATTGCTGCGGGGAATGCGGGATGCAGAAGCGATTCGCGAGGGCGAAGACCGCTTCCGAGTGGAGGGCTCAGTTGCCCAGGGTCGAACCAGTTTGGCCGTAACGCTGGAGCGTGGCGGCCGCAAGCGTGCCTTGCTCAATGGCGTCGGTTTGCCTCGAGCCGCCGACCTCATCGGGCGGTTGCCGTCCGTGTGCATCACGGCGCTCGATCTGCCCATGGTCAGCGGAGAACCTGGCGAACGGCGCATGTTCCTGGATCTTGAACTCAGCCAGGTGTATCCGGCGTATCTGCGGGCGTTGTCTCTTTACAAACGAGCCCTTGAACAACGGAACGCACTCCTGAAGCAAGCTCAAGATCGGTTTGTGCCGGACGAGTCCTTCTCGGCCTGGGAAGCGCAAATGGCAACCTACGGAGCAAGTTTGCGCGACTACCGTCGTCGATTCGTCGAGGAACTTTCGCCGCTGGCGGCCGAAGCTCAGGCTGAGTTGGGAGAGGGTGAATCGCTCAAGATCACGTACGTGTCGCGTGATGAAGCTCTTACCGCGGCAGAGTATGAAGCAGCGTTGGTTCAGAATCGTCGTCAGGACATCGCTCGAGGTACGACCACCGCCGGTCCGCACCGGGACGATCTGTCGCTCACGATCGCGGGCCGCGACGGGAGGCTTTACGGAAGCCAGGGCCAGCAGCGCAGCGCGGTCATCGCGATGAAGCTCGGTACGCTGGAACTGATGCGCGACAAACTAGGCGAGCCGCCCATCCTGCTCCTCGACGATATGCTTTCCGACCTCGATGCCGGTCGGCGAGCCCGGCTCTGCCAGTGGGTGGCGCGGCATGCGGGTCAAGCGTTCCTGACCTGTACAGAGGCGACGGCGGCTGGGGATGAGATTCTGGACCGAGCGACGGTCTACCGCGTCCAGAATGGCACGCTGGAGGCCTTATGAAGCGATTGTCGGGCATGATGGGCGACGTGATCAAGCGCCGAGAGGTGCTGAGAGCCGCCCGGGCGCAAAGAGCGCTCCGCGATTGGGAAGTGATCGTCGGTCCCCTGCTTGCGGCTCGCTCTCATCCCGATCGATTCGATCAGGGAACGGTCTGGGTGTCCGTTACGGGCTCGGCTTGGGCCCAGGAGTTGAGGCTCTTGGAGTCGGACATCCTGGCGAAGATCGCCCAAAGAACCGGAGATCCGCATCTGGTGGTCTCCCTGCGTTTCGGCGTGCGCGAGCTGCCCGAAGATGATCCTCGAGACATTCCCCGGCCCTGGGTGGCCGACCCCGAGCTGGATGACCTGACGATCGCCGAGATCAAGGAGCGCACCCTGGCCAAGCTTGAAGCTCAGAAGGACTTGCCCAAGAGCGCTGACAAGAAGGGTTCGTCGCGATAGTCGTCCCGGAATACGGGCCCCATCCGGATGACCACGAGGCCTTGCTTTGGTAGCAGGTACAGGCGTTGCCCACCCTTGCCAGCGGCCATCGCGAAATCTGTCTTCGTCTTGCCTCGCCGAAAGAGCGCGCTGGTATCGGGGGTCAGCCAAAAGCTCATGCCGTAGCCGGGATTGGCCTTGGCGGGACGATAGCACTCTTTGAGAAGCCCAGCCGGCAGAAGCTGCTTGCCCTTCCACTTGCCCTCTTGGATCAAGAACTGGCCCAGCGTTGCCCAGGCGCGGGCGGTCATCGCTGCGCCGCCCGGCAGTGCGATCTCGCCCGCTTCCGTCTTCTTCCAGAGAGCTTTGATGCCGAGCGGCTCCAGGAGACGTCGGTTCAAAAAGGCTTCGACGGTTTCGCCTTTCAGCTTCTTCGTCAACACCGCGCCGAAGGTGAGGAACGGGTAAGGTCCGTAGTGGAAGCGGGTTTCGGGATTCCACCGAATAGGCTGGCTCGCCGCATCGGCATAGGAGATCCAGTTCGAATCCAGGGCGGCGCTTCCTCCCGCCATGCCGCTCTCGAGGCTGAGCAGCTGCCGGATCGTCACCTTGCTCTTGATCGGGTCCTTCTTCCACTCGGGCAGCGTGTCCGCCACCTTCTCATCGAGCGAAGAAAGCAGCCCATCCTGAACCGCGGCGACGGCCAGCAGCCCGGTGAAACTCTTCGACCCGCTTGCGAGGGCGTGCGGGAGATTTTGCCCTCCCCCGTTCGCGTACCGCTCGAACACGATTTTGCCCTCCTGCATCACCAGCACCGCTTGGCTGCGTGAGGCTTGGGCGACCGTCCACGCGGCCTCGGTATCGAGTGTCGGGGGCGTGATCAGCAGAAGCAAAGCAGGCAACATGCCCGAAGAGACGCCCTTAATTCGCACTTGTTCGATGGTCCCAGCAGGAGATTGGTCCGTCCGGCGGGTAGCTTTTGTGCGTGCTGCGGCGGGAGGTGTATCACCGGCCCCTACTGGTGGCGGCCTTCGGGCTGACGCTGGGCCTGCTGATGCGCGAACTTACGTGGCTTGCCTTGCTGGCTTTGGGATTGGTGCTCGTTGCGCCAACCTGGTCGGGCCGTGTCCTTGCGCTGGCCACGGTCGGGCTCGGCTTGCTGATTGGCCAAACGCGCGTCGCGGGCGTGAGCAGCGTCCAGCGCGTTTCCGGGATGGCGCAGGTGATCACGGTGCCGCGGGTTAGTGGCACCCGCGAGATCGCATCGTTACGGGTGGGAGAGTTCGTGTATCGCGCTTCGCTCCCCCTCGAAGTTCGAGCGAGCCTCGGCGACACACTCCAGATTTCGGCCCGAGGTGAGCCGTTTTCGCCCTGGCAGCGAACGCAGTGGGAGCGGCGCGGCGTGCATGGAAGGCTAACGGTCGAGGAAGCGGCCGTGGTTAGCGAAGGTCCGCCTTGGTGGCGCTGGGGCAGGCAGTGGCGAGACTCATTCCGATCGTTCACCTCACGGCATTTGTCGGCCGATTCGGCGGGGCTGGCTGATGCGGTCTGCTTCAATGTGGATGGCGGCCTGGATGACGAGATTCGTGAAGATCTTCGAACGGTAGGAGTTATTCATATCGTCAGCGCTTCGGGGTTGCACGTCGGCATCTTTGCGCTGTTCCTGCAGTCCGTCTTGTCGAGATTGCCGATTGACCGTCGATGGCAGCTGGTGCTGCTGCTCGGAGTCTTGCTGCTCTACATGGGGGCGACCGGCTTGCGTCCGCCCGTGGTGCGAGCGGTCGCGATGGCGGGACTGCTGCTGACCGCGTATCTTTGGCGGCGCGAGGCGGATCTGCTCTCGGCCCTCGGCTTGGCCGCGGTCGGAAATCTGCTGCTCGATCCGAGGGCGGTGTGGGATATCGGCTTTCAGCTATCGTTTGTGGCAGTGCTGGGCATTGGGCTGTTCCCTTGGTATCCCCGACCTCGGCGCGAGGGTGAATCGTCACTGGCTGATCCGATCGTGCAGTCGGCCTGGATCAGCTTGGTGGCGACGTTTGCCACCGGGCCGCTGATCGCTTACAACTTTGGCTACCTTTCCGTGGTGGGAGTATTGGCGAATCTGATCGTGTCGGTACCGGTCACGGTGATTGTGGTCGGATCGCTTGCCGGTTGGATGGTGAGTTGGGTTCCAGTCTTGCCGGCGCTGATCATGGCGGTCGTAGAAGGGGCCGGCGCATCGATGCTGGTGGCGGTGGAGTTCATGGCCTCGTGGCCCTTCGCCGCCATCGACTTCCCCTCGTTTGCGGCCGGTTGGATGCTGCCCGCGTGGATGGTTGGGTTAGCGCTATGGAGGTTCCGTGAACGCCCGGCATAAGCTCGGTGTCGCCAGCGTGGTCGGCTTGGTCGCGGCCGGTGCATTCTGGTCCACGCGCCCCTCGCCCAACGATGGAACGCGGGTGTCGTTCCTATCGGTCGGCCAGGGGGACTGCACGGTCGTGCGATCGGGCGGAAAGACAGTTCTCATCGATGCCGGCCCGGCGACGGACCGTTACGACGCGGGCGCGCGGATCATCGTCCCAAAGCTCCGGCAGATGGGAGTCACCCAGATCGACATGGTTCTGCTGACCCATCCTGATAGCGATCATATTGGTGGATTATCCTCCATTACACGGAGAATATCCGTCCAAGCAATAGGAGTTCCTCTTCACTACAAGGGCCATCCTGAACTCAGTCGTGAGTTCAAAGAGGCAGGAATCCGAGATGATCAAGTGCAGTGGATTGCTGGACCCTCGGTGGCGAAGTTCGGCGACGCGACGCTGCGGATGGACGTTCCGGCCTGGGATCCCACCACTTCCGATAACGAGGGTTCGCTCTTTGTGTGGATAGGTATGGGGGCGTCGTCGCTGATGATGACCGGTGACGCGGGTGAGATCGCCGAGCTGCAGATGATCAAGAAGGGGCCCTGGACCGCCCAGTATCTGAAACTCGGCCACCACGGAAGCCGATTCTCATCGAATGGCGGATGGCTCGAACACGTGCGACCTCAGTTTGCGATCGCGAGCAGCGGCAAGAACAACTCCTACGGACACCCCGCTCCCGACACGCTGGAACGGTGTCGAGTGCGGGGCATCGTCGTGTGGCGAACTGACCAACACGGTGACCTCCACCTGAAGGCCACCGCGAAGGGCTTTGTCCGGACGCGCTAGCCCAGAAGCGCAAGGCGCTCGACGACCTTCTCAAGCCGCGACTCGACGTCGGCGAGAGTTTCCCGCTCGCGCTCGACAACCTCGGGCTTGGCTCGCTCGACGAACATCGGGTTCTCCAGCCGTGCTCGGAGCTTCTGACCGTCGTCGGCCAGCTTCTCCTGCTCGCGGCTGAGCTTGTCGCGCAGCTTAGCGAGGTCGACCATGTCACCCAGCTCCAAGTGCAGGTCAACACCCTGGATCGTTGTTGACACGAACTTGCCGGCTGGCTTGCCAGATTCGACGCGCTCGCACCATGCCTGCGAGGCGATGACCGATTCGCCGCCCGCAAGATCGCCTTCGACGTAGACCGCCGGGAGCGTCTTCCGCGGTTCGATTTCCAGGGCGGCACGCAAAGCCCGCAGCGACCGGGTGATCTCGAACCACCGTTCCACCTTGGACTCGCTCTCCGGCCGATGGAACGACAGGTCGAGCTTTGGCCAATCGGCGGACATAAGGAAGGGGGCCTTGCCCGAGATCGGCAGATGGCTATAGATCTCCTCGGTAATGTGGGGCATGATCGGGTGCATCATCGTGACGAACGCCTCGATTGCCTTAAGCAAGACCCATTGCGGGGTCTGTCGCTGAGCCGGGTCGCTGAGGCGGCTCTTCGAGACCTCGATGTACCAGTCGCAAAGCTCCGACCAGAAAAACCGATACAGCTGCTGCGCGGCGGTTGCGTTGTCGTAGGCATCATAAGCCTCGCGGACGATGCGCTCTGTTTCGTAGAGGCGGCTGAGCAGCCATTCGTCAGTGACTTGCAGCTCGCCGGGTTCGCTGGGGACCTCGCCGTCGAGGTTCATCAGCACGAAGCGGGTGGCGTTCCAGATCTTGTTGCAGAAGTTGCGGGCCTCATCGGTGCGTCGGACGCTGTACCGGATGTCCTGGTTGTAGCCGGTTTGGCTGAGCAGCGTGTACCGCAGGGCGTCCGCGCCGATGCGATCCATGACCTCGTTGGGATCGACGCCGGTGCCGAGCGACTTGCTCATGCGCCGTCCGTCTTCGGTGAGGACGGTCGCGTAGATGTACACGTCCTCGAAGGGGATGTCCTTCATGAAGTCGAGCCCCATCATCGCCATTCGGGCAACCCAAAGATAGATGATCTCGCGAGACGTGACGAGCACACTCGTTGGATAGAAGGTCTTCAGATCTTCAGTTTCTTCTGGCCAGCCCAACGTGCCGAACAGCCAGAGGCCGCTGCTGAACCATGTGTCGAGAACATCGTCGTCTTGACGGACGATCTTCGAATCGCCCGCCTTCTGCTGGGCTTCCTCCCACGAGTGGGCCGCGAACGGCGTGCCGTCTTCGGTGTAGTACACGGGAACCCGCTGGCCCCACCAGAGCTGGCGGCTGATATTCCAGTCGTAGACATTCTCCAGCCACTCGACGAAGATCTTGGTGTACCGCTCGGGGACAAACTTGATCTTGCCGGCTTCAACTGCGTCGATGACCGCCTTCGCCAGCTTGGGTTGATCGGCAAACCACTGCTCACTCAGGAGCGGCTCGATCGGTTCGCCGCTACGCTCGCTGACGATGATCGGAATCTCGTGGTCGTCGATGTGATCGAGGAAGCCCTGCTCTTCGAGGTCGGCGACTACGCGCTTGCGCGCTTCATTGCGGTCGAGACCCGCGTAGACTCCGCCGTTCTCGTTGATCTTGCCGGCCTCGTCGATGACGACCGGCATCGGCAGCTTGTGACGCTGGCCGACGGTGAAGTCATTGGCGTCGTGGGCGGGCGTAATCTTGACCGCGCCGCTGCCAAACTCGGGATCGGGATAGATGTCCGCGATCAACGGGATCGGGCGGTTCATGAGGGGCAGGATGAGGTCCTTACCAACGAGGCCGTGGTAGCGAGGATCGCTCGGGTGAACAGCGACTGCGACGTCGGCGAGCATCGTTTCGGGTCGGGTGGTCGCGATGGTGACGTGCCCCGAGCCGTCGGCGAAGGGGTAGCGGATGTAGTAGAGTTTGCCCTTGACCGTACGCCGCTCGGTCTCGATGTCGCTGATGTTGGTCTTGAGAACCGGGTCCCAGTTGATGACGCGCTTGCCTCGGTAGATGAGCCCGACCTCGAACCAGTCGATGAAGGCGGTGTTCACGGCGCGAATATAGCTTTCGTCCATCGTGAACACGGTGCGCTCCCAGTCGAACGCGCAACCGAACCGCCGGAACTGCTGGAGGATCGCATCTCCGATCTCATCTCGCCACAGCCATGCGCGTTCGAGGAACTTCTCGCGGCCGATCTGGGCGCCGCTCGATCCCTCCTTGCGGAGCATCTTCTCGACGACACTCTGGGTTGCGATACTCGCGTGGTCGGTTCCCGGAAGGATGAGAACATCTTTGCCACGGAGACGCTGGTAGCGTCCTAGCAGGTCTTGGATGGGATAGCAGAGCGCATGCCCCATGTGGAGCGATCCCGTGATGTTGGGAGGGGGAATCGTGATGGTGAAACGGGGTTTGCCGTTGTGCTGCGGACGGAAGAGTCCCGCCTTCTCCCAAGCCTCGTACCACCGCGATTCCACGGACGAGGCATCATACGTTGAAGCCAGTTCAGTTGCCATATGTGTACTCCCTTTCCCGTATTGAAAGGTCAACCAGAGGATACCGCAGGCCTATGTTTCGCGCGAAACACTTACGCCGGGGCGTTGGTGAACAGCCGGCGGATGATGTCTTCGATGTCCACGTCCTCGATCGAGATGTCCTCGACCGGGAAGTGTTGAAGAACGGCGGCGGCCACCGTGGGCGTATCCTCACGCGGAACATCGATCGCAACGCCGTTGTCCGGGGCATCGCTGACCTCGCCATAGCGCGCTAGCGCACTCGACTCCACCGGTTCTCGGAAGCGAAGGACGATGCGGCGTCGGTCACCGAAGGTCTTGCCGAGCGCCTCGAGCGAGTCGTCGAAGATCTTCTCTCCGTGGTTGATGACGATGACGCGGTCGCAGAGCGCCTGGACGTCCTGCATGTAGTGCGAGGTCAGAAGGATGGTCGTGCCCTCTTCTTCATGGAGCTGCTTCAGGAACTCCCGGATCGCCTGCTGACTGACCACGTCGAGGCCGAGGGTCGGCTCATCCAGGAAGACGACTTCGGGCGCGTGGAGCAAGGCGGCGACGAGCTCGCACTTCATTCGCTCACCGAGGCTGAGCTTCCGGACCTGCGTATTCACCTTGTCGCTGATGGCGAGGACTTCTAGCAAGCGATCAATGCGTTGTTTGAACTTATCGGCGGGCACGTCGTACAGTTCCCGCAACACGACAAAGCTATCCCAGGCGGGTAAGTCCCACCAAAGCTGGTTCTTGTTGCCCATGACCAGCGAGATGCGTCGCAGCATCTCGGGCTTACGGTCGAACGGCGTGTAGCCGAGGACCTCGGCGAAGCCGGATGTTGGGTTGAGGATGCCGGTGAGCATCTTCAAGGTCGTGGTCTTTCCGGCGCCGTTTGGCCCGAGAAACCCGACCAGTTCGCCCCTTTGGATATTCAAGTCGATGCCACACACGGCACGGACCTCATTGCGAGCCCGAGAAAACAGACTTTTCAGCGAGCCGGCAATGCCCGGTTCCTTCTTCAACGTGGTGAAGGTCTTGGCGAGTTCTCGGGTCTCGACGGCAAGCACGCGCGGAGGTTACCTAGTGAGTCCGTAGATGGTGATGAGCACGGCCGGGATGGCGGAGAAAAGCAGCGAATCTAGCCGGTCGAGGAATCCACCGTGCCCCGGCAAGATCGTGCCCGAGTCTTTGACGCCCACCCGTCGCTTCAGCCAGCTCTGTGCGAGGTCACCGACTTGGCCAAGGATGCCCGTAGAGGCTCCAATGGCGAGGGAATGCGTGACGGGCAGTCCAATCCACAGTCCAACTCCATATGCCGTCAGCACGCAAGCGAGGAAGTTAGCGATGCCACCCTCCCATGTCTTCTTGGGAGAGATCGAAGGCGCCATGAGGTGCTTTCCGAAGGCCTTACCGGCAAAGATGGCGGCGGAGTCACCCGCCCAGAGGGGCAGGAGGGCGATGAGGACGGGTGCGTCCCAGCGAAATGGGCCGAAAGAAGGCTCGCTAGGCAAGCTGCCCCAATGGAGGAGGTTCAAGGAAGCGAGCGGTACGCCGACCCAAAGAAAGGTGATCAGAGCCGATGCGAACTTCGCCCAAGCTCCGGTACCCCATAGCTGGATGAACAAAGAGAAAGCCTCGACCGCTGTGAGCCCAATCGCCAGAAGTAGCAAAGCAAGGAATGGTAATGGGGACGTGTAGAAACACGCCCCCAAAACGATCGGAATCCCGATCAGCGCGGTAATGATCCGCGCCTTCAATGCTTAGTTCGGTGCCGCGGTGCCGTGAAGCTTCAGCGCGACCTGGGTCCGGTTCTCGCAGTTCAGCTTGCGCATGATCGAACTGACGAGGTTCTTGACACTCTGCTCTTGCAGGTCGAGCACCTGGGAGATGCGGCGGTTCGCCATACCCTGCGCGACCAACTGGGCAACTTCCAACTCGCGGCGGGTGAGCCGGCGGCCGCCGTAAGTCTGGTGGATGCTCTCAGCCACGATCAGCGGATGCGTGCCGGCCTGCATGGCCTGCAACGGGCGCTCTCCGGGATTGACGGTGTCGATGAAGCGCTTGACCGCATTGATTAGGTTGACGCTTCCGTCCGCTTCGCGGACGACCGCATCAGCGATACGATACGCGGTCGAGTTACTGGTGGAGTCGACGACGAGCACAACCTGAATCTGATTTAACGCCTTGGCCTCGCCAAGCTCGACCCAGTCCTCGATGGAAAGCCCGCCGGCAACTACCACGAGCACGGAGCGAGTGTCGGTACCAACGGACCGCATGGCTCCACTGACGGAGTCTCCACCAGCCGTTACCGAAAACGGTCCTTCATGGGTTAGCAGGCTCGAAACGGCCTCGCGGATTAACGTGTCCTTGCAAACGACGGCTACTCTCATACTAATGATGTTACATGATCGTTATGAAAACGATTCAGCGATCACTACAGAATTGCCCATCCTAGCGCAAAAACCGGCAAAGACCGCAAAACACAGCACGTTTCTCAACATTACAGAATAGTTGCGCGATGTTTCCAAGTCGTTCCCTCCGGCGTATCTCTTAGTTCTATGCCTAGCGCGGCAAGTTCGTCACGCACATGATCCGCCCTGGCAAAGTCCTTGGCGGCCTTGGCTTCTGCTCGCTCCTGGATCTTTTGCTCGATCCAAGCTTCCGGTACGGAGGAAGTAGTGTCGCTGGCACTGGGCACGTTACGATCCAAACTCACGATGCCGAGGAGGTCATTGATGTCCCCCAAGAACTGCAGGGCCGCCTCTGCCATGGGCAGGTCGAGGCTTGACTCTCGCAAAATGACCCGAGTTCCTTCCAGCGCCTTCGCGAGCGCGACCGACGTGTTGAGGTTGTCGCACATTGCGTCGAGCACCTCGTCGTAGAGGTCGCGAAGGCTTTCGACGAAGACATCGGCTGCGGCGTTGGGCTCGCCAGGTTGAGCGATGGCCTTGCGAGCCTTCTCATCGCATTGGCGATACCGTTCGATCTTCTGGGTGGCGTCGCGAAGCAGATCCATCGTGAAGTTGTGGGGTACGCCGTAGTTCTGTGAGATGAGGGCGTAGCGAACCGCCAGCGGGTCGGCGCCTTTGCCATCGACGAGGTCGCGCACTGTAAAGAAGTTGCCGAGGGACTTCGACATCTTCTGGCCATCCACCTGCAAAAAGCGGGTGTGAATCCAATGTCGGGCAAACGGCTTTCCCGTTAGGGCTTCGCTCTGGGCGATCTCGCACTCGTGGTGAGGGAAGATGAGATCCTCGCCGCCCGCGTGGAGGTCAAGCGTCTCGCCGAGGTAGGCCATCGCCATAACCGAGCACTCGAGATGCCAGCCCGGGAAGCCCCAGCCCCACGGTGAGTACCACTGCATGAGGTGCTTCTCATCCTTCTTCCAGAGGGCGAAATCGGAAGGGTGCTCCTTGTTGTCGTCTCGAACCACGTCTCGCGCGCCGGTAATGAGTTCCTCTCGGTCGGTGTTCCCGCTGAGCTTTCCATAGCCCGCGAAGCTGCCCACACGATAGTAGACACCCGTCGGGGTTTCGTAAGCGTGCCCGGTTTCGATCAACTTCTCGGCCGCCGCGATCTGCTCACGCATGTGTTGGGTGGCTTTGGGCCACACCAGCGGTCGGCGTAGGTTCAGCCGATCCCAATCCTCCTTGAAGCAATCCGCATAGAACTCGGCAAGGTCCCACACGTTGGCAAAGCGCTCGCCCTCTTTGGACTTGAGCCCCTTTTCCATGCGGTCTTCGCCGCCATCCTGATCGTCGCTCGTGAGGTGGCCGACGTCGGTGATGTTGCTCACATAGTCGACGTTCCAACCCAGTGCTTCCGCGGTTCGGACGATGAGATCAGCGGTCAAGAACGTGCGGAAGTTGCCGATGTGAGCGTAGCTGTACACCGTCGGCCCGCACGAATAGAACTTGAGGTGTCCGGGCGTTGCCGGCACCAGTTCTTTGACTTGGCGGGTCATCGTGTCGTAGAGTCGAAACGAACGGTGGCTCATACTTCTGTAGGATACCGGGCGGGGCTTACCACGCTTGGGAAAGTATCCCGCGCCTTTGGTTCGCGCTCTTCGTCTGGCTATCTGATGGATCGCCGCCGATTCTCCACCATCGCGCATGCCCAGCACGAGTTCGCGGCACCGATCGCATCCGTCCGCGCTCGTGAGTTGCTTCGAGTGGCGGGTGTTTGCCCAGGTGCACGCGTTCTCGATATCGGAGCCGGCTTCGGCGGCTGGGCCGCTCTGGCGGTGGAGATGGGGGCGGAGGTCGTTGCGTTCGAGCCTAACCCAGAGTTCGTCGAGCGTGGGCGCGCTTTCGGCTCCACTGTGAAGTGGATGAACTGCAACTACGACGCGGATCTCGTGGCGAGCGGGATCTTCGACACTGTGCTGCTCATCGGCGCGAGCCATGCACTGGGCGGTCTGGAGGCAGGACTGCCTGAGATCGATCGCATGCTGAAGTCCGGTGGACGCGCACTCATCGGTGATGGCTACTGGCAACGCGATCCGGATGCGGCGTATCTCGACGTACTAGGGGCGACCCCCGAGGAGATGCCGACCTTGACTGCACTATGTGAGAGTGTTCCGCGGATCGCGTATCTCACGACCTCGACCACCGCCGAGTGGGACCACTACGAAGGGCTCTACCGGAACACCATGCTTGCGTGGCTGGCCGACAACGCCGCGGACGTTGATGCCGAGGAGTTCCGCGCATACAGCGATCGGTGGTTCGAGGCGTATTGGCGCTACGGGCGCGACACTCTGGGCTTTGCGTGGTTGGTGGTCGAAGCTAGCTGATCACCACTTCACGCCTGCCGTCAGCCGGGGAGCGGAGTCCGTGCGGAACGGTGACGCAGGCAGCCCGGCCCCGTTGAACAGATTCATCAGCACCGCATCCTTCCAACCCAGTCGAACCGCGGCCGGCTTCTCGACGCCATCTGCCCAGACCACCAGCGTGGATCCTTCGACCTTTCCCTGCGCAGGAACGAACTTCAAGTCCTCGCCCGCGATCTCCAGTCCTAGGATCGAGTCGCCCTTCACGGTAAGGCCGACTCCGAAGTCGAACTCCACGCGCATCGCCTTGCCGTCACGCTTTGCGCTCTTGTAGAGCGGGCCCGAGGGGACGATGTCCTTGCGACCGTATTGGTTGACCAGCGCCCATTTCGCCAACCGCTCGCCCACCGGCTGCTTGATCGTCGGATGGATGTCGCGAAGGTTAGGCACGATGTCGGCGGTCACCGCTATGCCGGTCATCGGCACGGTGCGGTACGTGTCCAACTGCGCCTCGCGAAGCTCCGCGCTGGCATGATTCTGTCCATATTCAAAGGGTGAAATCTGTACAAAATAGAACGCGAGTTCCATGCCCCACGCCTTGCGCCAGTCGGCGATCATCGCCGGGAAGAGCGTGCGATACTGTTCAGCGCGCGAGACGTTCGATTCGCCTTGGTACCAAATGGCTCCGCGAATCGTGTACGGTACGAGCGGCGCGATCATGCCGTTGTAGAGACTCGCTCCGGGCCGGGGTGCGCCGAATGGGGCGGGCAGATCGTTGGTCTTCACGCCAATGCGGTAGCGCCAGTTCGTCAGCGGAATCGATCCCTCCTTGGGGAAGAAGCCGATCGCGCGCGGGTTGCGGAATCCAGCCTCGCCGCCGGTATCGGTCACGCGGATGGCCACCGTGTTGAATCCTTCGCGGAGCCCTTCTGGCTTGACTTGGTAGGCTCTTTCCTGTCCCGCGCCGGCGGTCTTGCCGACAGGTCTGCCGTTGATCCACACCTCATCCTCATCGTCGATCTGGCCAAGACGCAACGTGCCGCCTTCCTTGGCTTGGCTGTCCGTAAGCAACAGCCGCGCTCGGTACCAGACGGTGCCGTCGAGGTCGGCCAAGTCGCCCTCACGCCAGAGCCCCGGATCTGAGATGCGGCTCCACTCGCGATCATCCATCTCGTTGGCTGACCACTGACCCAGACCCGGATCGGCGGCTAGGCGCTTTCGCCGCTCGGCGGCCGCATTCTGCGCCTCTTGGTAGCGCTGCCGTACGGCATCAAATCTCGCCGCTAGATCTGGCATGGTGCGAAGGGTCGGCTCGCTGGTCCAAAGCTCGGCCTCAGTTCCCCCGACCGCGGTTTGGATCAAGCCTACGGGGACGCGCAGTTCACGCTGCAGCGCGAGGCCGAAGTAGTACGCCGTGGCCGAGAAGCCCCGGGCAGTTTCCGGCTTGCAAGCCACCCAGCTGCCTGCGAAGGAGTTCTCCGGCTGATCGGCCATGCGATGGGGCACCGTCAAGAATCGCAGATTCGGGTGGTTGGCGGCGGCGACTTCGGCGGGACCGTTCTCAACGATGTTGAGAGGCCACTCCATGTTCGATTGACCAGAGCACACCCATACTTCGCCGAGGAGGATATTGCGAAGGTACAGGGAGTTGGATCCGCTGACGCTTAGCTCATGCGGTCCTCCGGCGGGGCCGGTCTTCAGCTTCGCGCGCCACTGGCCCTTGTCGTCGGCGGTGGCTTTACCGGTCGCGCCCCAGGTGGCCCGCAGGGTGATCTGCTCGCCGGGGTCGGCGGTGCCCCAGATCGTCACTTCGGTCTGCCGCTGCAGAACCATGTTCGACGAGAACGGGGAGGCGAGTTTGACTTCGGCGGCGGCCATCGTGACCGCGAGCGCCAACACCATACCGGCGGCAAGTTTCATGGATTCAAGTTTAGCCCCGTTTGCTCTATGCTAAAGGGCATGTCTCGTCCGCGCCTCGCCTACACGTTTGGCAACCACATGCACTGGGTGGATATGCAGTGGTTGTGGGGCTACCACGTCCTGCCTGGTTCCATCCGCGATATGCGCAAGCTGGTCCGCGAGGCGGGCGTGAAGGGCGGCGTGAACTTCGACGCCATCGGCTACGAGAAGCTGGCCGCCGAGGATCCCGAGGCCCTCGGCGAACTCAAAGAAGCCATCGCCGCGTGTGACATCGAGATCATCGGCGGCTCGTATGGGCAGCCTTACGGTCAGTTCCACGGCGGCGAATCGAACGTGCGGCAGCTCATCTACGGCGCGCGCACCTGCCGCCGGTTGCTCGGCGTATGGCCGAAGACGTTCTGGGAAGAGGAGTTCTACTGCTTCCCGCAACTGCCGCAGATGCTGGTCGGCGCGGGCTACACGGGTGCCTCGCTGTTCTTCCAATGGACCTGGCACACGCCGGAAGTGCCCCGCGAGGATGCGCCGGTTATCTGGTGGCAAGCCCCCGACGGCTCGAAGCTGAGGACCGCCAGCCGCAACGCCCTGAATCTGCACCAGTGGCCGGAGGACATGGAGATCCTGCTAGCCGACCTCGCCGCCAACCCGCCTTCGCAGGAATCGGGTGTGCCGCTGATTCAGCAGTGGTTGGAGCTGATGCCCTCGCCGGACTGGATGTGCCGCGCCGAGGTGATCCTACCGCGGCTTCGCGAGCTGCTGAACGACCCGCGGTTTGAAGTTGTTCCGACGACGCTTGGTTCGTATCTGGAGAGTTCCGAGCCGACGATCACCCGCCAATACGACCCCGGCGAGATGTGGCACGGGTTGTCGTTGGGGAAGAACTCGGACCGCATGCGGCGGATGTCGTTCGAGGCTGAGAAGGCGATCATGTCGGCAGAGTCGCTGGCGGCGATGCTGAGTCTGTTCGGGCGGCCGTACGCGCAGTGGGACGTGTATCCGACGTGGGAGTTGGAGGAGGCGTGGCGAGAGCTGCTGTCCGCGCAGCACCACGACAACTGCGAGTGCGAGGGGCTTTGCGGCCGGGTGGGCGAGGCGAGTTACCGGCGGGCACAGGAGTTGGCTTGGAACATCGGTGCGTTGCTGGAAGGCATGCTGGCTCGCCGATTACCTGAGAATGGCGTTCGAGGCTACAACCGCAATCCGCTCGGCTGGTCGCGCGTGTCGCAGTTCGGCGTCGAAGTCCCTGCCTTCGGGTTTGCGCCGATAGGTGCTTGGAAGAAGCCCCGGGGCTTCCGGGTCGAGGGTGATGACGCCTGGTTCGAAGACGGAGCATTCCGCGCCCACTTCGACGTGAAGCGAGGTGTTCTCCGACAGATCTGGACTGACGAGTTTCCGGAGGGAGTGCTCTCCGAAGAGCAACCTCTGATGGAGTTGGTCTGGCGCTCGAATGGTCAGCAGCGCTCAAGTGCTTGGCTCGAACTGGCCGAAGTTGATTTCATCAACAGTGCGCTTGAGCTGCGCTACCACGGCGAGGGCATGCCGAGCTACCGACTCACAATCGATGTGATGGAGGGTATTGACGGGTTCGAAATCCAGTTCTATCCGAATCATGTTGACCCGGAACCGGGGTTTGGAGGGGCGATGAAGACCCGCTTTGAACTTCGCCATGGAGTCCACGAGATCATCCGCGATACGCCCTACGGTGTGCAACGGGTCACCCAGACCAGCAAGGGGGTTCGCAAGTACCCCGAGGGGGACTGGATGACGTCGCCCCAATGGTTCGAGAACGTCGAGGGCGCGTTCACGGGGCTGAGTTTTGTGGACTTGGTCCAAGC
Organism: Methanoregulaceae archaeon; assembly: GCA_020850325.1. GTDB lineage: Bacteria > Armatimonadota > Fimbriimonadia > Fimbriimonadales > Fimbriimonadaceae > JANJUB01. Next base: position 34,475 of record JADZEW010000015.1, on the reverse strand, counting down.
CGACGGCCGGGGTTTGCTCATTGCTCACGACGGCACCCAACAGTGGTTCAAAACCGACCAAGGCGCGGAGGCGGTGCTCAACCTCTATGACCCTTGGGACGAGGATCATTGGGAGACCGACTTCACGACGCTTTGGTTGATCCCGCACGGTCGACTTTCCGACGCCGAACGATGGTCTAGGGCTCAAGAGGCTAGGGCTTGGTGTGATGCTCCGAGCGGCCCCGATCAAGAAGGCGACCTTCCCGCCAAGTTCGCCCCTCTTCGCCTCGACTCCGACCACGTCCGCGTGACCGCCTTCTACCGCGAGATCGGCGACTACGCCGGGCGCCACACCGAGCGCTACGCGGGCGAGGGCATCGAGTATCCGTTCATCGTGCGTTTGGTGGAACTCGAAGGCAAGGATCGCGAGGTCGACCTCGTCATCGCCGGGCCGGTGGCGAAGGCGTTCAGGACCAACCTCCTCGGCCAGATCGAGCAGGAACTGACCCCCGAAGCCGCCGACCCGAACGCGCTCTATGCGACCCCCGAGGAGCTCGAACCATTCGGCATCGTGCCCCAGCGGCTCCGGTTCAACATGCGCGCCAACGAGATCGCGACGCTGTATCTCGACCTCATCCCCGGCCGCAAGCAAACCCGAGACCTCGACGCCAAACGCGAGATCTGGGCGACGGTCCATCGGGTGGACTAACGGGCTCCCTCCCTTTCGCTCCCGCGAGAGGGAGGGTTAGGGAGGGAGAGCCTTTACAGGGCTCACTGGGAACTTTTTGAAGTTTAGACTAGTCTTAGACTAGTATGAAAACCGTCGGCACTTACGAAGCCAAGACGCACCTGGCTGCTTTGCTCGACGAAGTCGCGCAGGGTGAGACCATCATCATCACCCGACACGGGCACCCACTGGCCGTGCTCAGCCCCTATGCTCAGGAGCCCGAAACCGTGTCGGTCGCCGAGGCGGTGGCGGGTCTGCGCGAGCTTCGTGCCAAGTACCGCGTGAATCCTGGGGAGATCAAAGAGATGATTGAAGAGGGCAGGAAGTGAGGCTTGTCGTCGATGCTTCCATCGGAGGTGCATGGTGTCTCTCCGATGAGGAAAGCAATCTCGCCCTGGAAGTTCTTGATCGGATTGTCGAGGCACAGTTGATCGTCCCTGCTCACTGGTCGCTAGAACTGTCGAACCTCCTCGTGGTGGCGGAGCGCAGGTCGCGAATCGATGCCGAAGCCGTGAGAAACGCGACGCGTTTCTTGCGGTCACTGCCGTTCACGGTAGATGTCATGACCACTGGCCAAGCCCTCAGCGCCACCCTTGAGTTGGCTCGCCGTCACCAGCTCACCAGCTATGATGCGGCCTACCTTGAGTTAGCGATCCGAGAGGGGGCAGTCTTGGCGACTTTGGATCAGCGCCTGACGCGGGTTGCGAGTTCTGAGGGTGTTCGCGTCTTCGGGCACACTACGTAACCAGCATCGGGACGAGCCCACCGATGCCCTCAGGGGCTTCCGCGATTTTGGAGAGCTCACGTGGGGTGGGGATTGCCAGCAATCCCCAACCTCAAATCCGATATACTCTTGTCCACATGTCGGACGCAGATTGGCTGGTGCTGAAGGGCGCGCGCGGGCATAATCTGCGCAGCGTCGATGTCGCCATTCCTCGCGGACTCTTCACCTGCGTCACCGGCGTCAGCGGCAGCGGCAAAAGCACCCTCATCCAAGACACGCTCTTTCCGCGCCTCATGTACGAGGTGTACGGCACCCGCGGCGTGTGGGAGCCGCACGACACCCTCGAAGGCCACGAGCCCTTCGACAAGGTCATCGACATCGACCAATCCCCGATTGGAAGAACGCCGAGGTCGAACCCCGCCACCTACACCGGCACGTTCGACATGATCCGCGAGTTGTTCGCGCTCACGCCCGACGCCAAGATCCGCGGCTACAAGAACGGCCGGTTCAGCTTCAACGTCAAAGGCGGCCGCTGCGAGGCGTGTAAGGGCGACGGCATCATCAAGATCGAGATGCACTTCCTGCCGGATGTCTACGTGCCGTGCGAGGTGTGCAAAGGCAAACGGTACAACCGCGAGACGCTTGAGGTCCGCTACAAGGGCAAGAACATCAGCGACGTGCTCGACATGACCATCGAGGAAGCGGTCGAGTTCTTCAAGCCGATCCCCAAGATCTACCGCAAGCTGGCGACCCTGCTCGATGTAGGCCTCGGCTACATCCGCATGGGTCAACCGGCGACCACCCTATCCGGCGGCGAAGCTCAGCGTGTGAAGCTGGCCGAGGAGCTCTCCAAGCGCGCCACCGGCCGAACGATCTACATCCTCGACGAACCGACGACTGGCCTGCATTTCGAGGACGTGAAGCGCCTGCTCGTGGTGCTGCATCGCCTGGTCGACACCGGCAACACCGTGGTGGTGATCGAACACAACCTGGACGTGATCAAGACGGCCGACTGGATCATCGACATGGGTCCCGAAGGCGGCGACGGCGGCGGCTCGGTGGTCTCGATGGGCCCGCCAGAATCGGTGGCGAAGGTCGAAACGAGCTGGACGGGGCGGTATTTGCGGGAGATGCTGTCGCGCGTTCGCGAAACTGCTCGTTCGTAGCCTCGGGATGATCCGGCCCCTAGACTCAGATAGTGGCGTTCATGGCTAGAAAAGGTAGGTGGCCGAGATTCAAGGCAGGGCCACGATGACCTGCCAATGGTCGTCGAGCGTCGTCTCGGTCCAGTAGGCGAGCTTGTCTTCCTCGACCCAATCGAGTGATTCGACCGCTTTCCTCGGCGGTTCTACATAACCCAGGAAACGAACCAGTTCGCCGTTGTCCTCGACGAAGAAGCAGACGATCCTTTGGTTATCATGCCCGTGCAGGAAGACGGAGCCATTCTTCGACAGGGGCTTGAACTCGGCAGGAAGGGCGAACCACCCAGTGGTCTTCTGATCGAGGGACCACTCGACCGCTGCTTGATAGGAGGTTCGATGATCCGCAAGTCGACCCGCGATGCTTCGAAGGTAGCGAGCGTGTGCCGTAGGTGGCCAGAACACGACGGCGGCAGCGACTCCAGCGGCGAAGATCGCGATGATCCAGGCGCGTCGTCGGCCCACCTACGTACCCGTCTTGCCATAACGGAAGCGGTCGATCTGGAATCGGGTGCCATCCGCCTCGAGAGGCAGCTTCTTCTTCAACGTCCCCGGCTTCACGGCGACGCCGTCTACGCTCGTCCAAGTCAAGTTCATCCAGCCATCGCGAAGCGTAAACGTCCCCGCTGACTTCCACGCCGCGCCGGTGAACGTGAACTCGCTGTAGGGTGTAAACGTGATCTTCGTCGACTTGACCGGCTTGCCCTCGGAGTCCAGCAAGAACCACGTACCGACCATCTGAGCGTTCAATGGGTCGACTTTCTTCTTCACGACCGGTGCTTTCTTCGCCGGCACCTTCTTCTTGACCACCGGTTTCTTAACCGGGGTCCTCTTCTTGGTCTGCGACAGACCCGGGCCGGGGAGCAGGGCCAACACGATCACGGCGAGAGCGAGGCGCATCATCGTGGGTTGGACGCTTCAGCGGGATCAGCCGTTCCGGCGACCGGGACTTGCTGCACCAGCCGACGCACTTCTTGCTGCAGTTCTCGCTTCCAAGTGAGACTGAACTCACGGTCGAGCTGGCGCCACATCGCTGGCAGCCCGACAACCGGGTCTCGGCGCAGCCGATCTGCCATGGCGTGCAGGAGCTTCCGCTGGTGAGGGTTGGCGTAGCTCTGCGGATACTCGAAGAGGTCACGAAAGAGACGGAGTTCGCTCTTCCCGACGGGGGTGGAGAGCCTAGGAAGCAGGTCCAAGAATTCATTGATGACCCAAGCCTCGAGGGGGTGGCGCAGGTTGTCTCGAAAGAAGGCCAGCACGCACAGGAAGTCAACTCGTTGCGCGTCGGGCATCCGGTGATAACGCATCGCGCGGACGAATCGCGACTGAAGGCCGATCGACGCCAGGTTGAAGACAAGACTGCAGCCGATCAGGGAGAGTCCGAGAGGGATGGATACGAGCAATAGGCCAATGCCTACGAGCAAGAGGATCGGATGCGCGATCAAGAGTGCCCTCAGCACGCTGTACTGCCGCGCCAAGTTCGCCGGTAGCTCATCGGTCCAGCGAAGAGTGCTGATCTTGGACCTCATCGGTTCCCGCATGCGGGAACCTCATTGAAATGCGATAGGTCCCATAGGCCACGAAAGAGCCTGGGACCTATCGTCAAGACAGCTTAGTAAACGCTGTTCGGGAAGTAGAAGTCCTTGGCGTTGTCCTTGTTGACGATGTCCAGCTTGATCAGAATCTCCTTCTCATCGACCTTTTTGCCATTCTTCAAGAGCTCGACGCACTTGTCGACGGCCTGCGCGGTCATGCTGGGCGGGTAGGTAACGAGCGCCGGATACATCGGGTCGCCGTCCATAATCCGCTTGACGATCTCCTTCTTGCCGCCGCCGCCGAGCATCCAGATGTTCTTATCGCGGCCAGCTTCCTTGAGCGCCTGCTCCGCGCCTTCGCTCATGTCGTCGTCCGACGACCAGATCGCATCGACCTGCGGGTGCTTCACGAGCATGCTCTGGATCACCTTGTAAGAGGTGTCCTTGTTCCACATGCCGGGTTGCGAGTCCAGCACCTTGATGCCGGGGTTGGCCTTGAACACTTCCATCGCCGTGTCGTAGCGGTCGGTGTCCACCGTACTCGGAATCCCCCGCAGGATCAAGATATTGCCCTTGCCGCCGAGCTTCTCGACCATGTACTCGGCCGACATCTTGCCAAACGCCTTGTTGTCACCCGCAAGGAACACGTCGGCTACCGGCTCGGTGAAACCGCGGTCCACGTTCACGATGAAGATGCCGCGCTCCTTGAGCTCCTTGGCCTTCGGAGTGAGCGGGGCGCTCTCGGTGGCGAGAATCACAAGTGCATCCACGCCCTTCGTCGCCAGCGTGTCGAGATCGTTGATCTGATCCGAGGGGGTGTCGGCGGTCTCGATCGTCCACTCGATATCGGGGTACTTCTTGGTGGCTTCCGTGGCCCAGTACAGCGCGCCGCCGGTCCAACCATGGTCGGCTGCGGGGACGCTGACGCCAACCTTGAACTTCTTGGCACCCTCGGCACCCGAAGTCGTGGTCGTTGTCGATTCTCCTCCTTCGGAGGGCTTTTCACCGCCACCACAACCAACGGCCAGACCCAGCACGAGGGTTCCGGCACAAGCAAAAAGACTGATCCTCTTGAGCATGCGACGATTATACGTCGCGGCGTTCGCGTTGAAGCAATACGGCGAGCAGAATCACCATTCCTTTCACCACACCTTGCCAGTGCGAACCTACGCCAGCGAAGATCAGCATGTTGTTGATCACGCCCAGGAGCAGGACTCCGACGAAGGTGCCCCAGATGCGTCCATAGCCGCCCCGCAGCGAGGTCCCACCGATCACCACCGCGGCAATGGCATCGAGTTCGAAGAAGAGCCCTTGCGAGCCCGAGGCCACGGAGTTCATCCGCCCCGAGAGGAAGATGGCTCCGATCCCTACTGCGATGCCGCTGATGGTGTACGTGAGAATCTTGATGCGCTCGACGGGAATGGCGCTATAACGCGCGGCTCGCTCGTTCGCACCGACCGCGATCACATATCGGCCGTAGCGGGTCTTGTTCAGGATGAACGACGCGATGCCGATCACCACAAAGAACGCGATGATCGCGTAGGTGATGACCAGATCCATCCGCCCATCCGCGATCTTGATCCACGGGATGTGGATCCCGTCGCTGCCCCATGCTGGCCAGACCTCCGTGCTCGACGAGCGAACCTCGCCGCCATTGGCCAGCGCCAGCGTCATCGAGCGGAACGCGAGCATCCCAATGAGGGTGGTAACGAACGGAGTGACCCTGCCGTAGGCGACGATGAGCCCCTGAACGAACCCCGCCAATCCACCGAGCCCGATCATCGCGCCAGCGGCGATCATCGCTGCCGTGAGTTCGGGGGTGCCGTTGGCCATCTGCCGGTTGAGCAAGGTCAGTCCAAGACCGCCCACGAAGGCGATCATGCTACCAACGGACAGGTCGATACCGCCCTTGATGATCACGAACGTCATCCCGATTGCCAGGATGCCGACCGGCACGTTCTGGTTGATGATGTTCCTCAGGTTCTCCGGCTTGAGGAACAGGTCGGGCTTCCATGCGGCGCTGATGATGCACAGCACTAAGAAGGCCACGAGGACGCCGTACTTGCTCAAGAATCCTTTCATGCCACCCCGCTCGCGCCGACTCCAGCGGCGAGCATCATGATGTTCGATTCGGTCACGTCTTCACCGCGCAGCTCGCCCATGAGACGTCGCTCGCGCAAGACCAGCACCCGATCGCACAATCCAATCAGTTCGTTCATCTCGCTCGAAATCACCAGACAGCCCATGCCATTTGCGGCCAGCTCGTGGACTAGCTGATAGATCTCCGACTTCGCGCCAATGTCGACGCCGCGCGTGGGTTCATCCAGAATCAGAAGCCGGGGATTGGTGTCTAGCCACTTGGCCAGCGATACCTTTTGCTGATTCCCACCGCTGAGCGACTGCACCGCCACCCGCGGACCGGGGGCGCGGATCCCTAACTTGCCGATCCAAGCCTCCGCCGCCGAGACCTGCTTACCCTCGTCAACCGTCAGCGTCCCATAGTTGTTCAGGTTGGCCATCGAGGTGTTCTCTTTCAACTCGAGGGAGAGGTGAAGCCCCGTTCCTTTCCGATCCTCAGAGACGTAGGCGGGGTCCTTGGCCGTCAGTCGACCTGACACCTTGTGGCGCATCCCGATGACGCCCTCAGCTATCTCGGTACGGCCCGAACCGATGAGCCCGCCCAATCCGACGATCTCCCCGGCGTGGACCTTCAGAGATATGGGGGCCGGGAACCCGTCGAGGACGACCGCGTCAAGCTCAAGCACGACCTCGTCGGGGTGAGAGGTGATCTTTGGCGGGAACAGATCTTCAAGTTCGCGGCCAACCATCAGATTGGCAAGGTTGTGGGGCTCGATCTGATCGCGCTGGCCTGCCCCGTCAAGCTCAGCCGCGACTTTGCCATCGCGCAACACCGTAACGCGGTCGGCCAAGGCGCAAACCTCGTCAAGCCGGTGCGAAACGTAAATCACCCCGACCCCCTCGTCCTTCAGCTTGTGAACCAAGCGCATGAGCGCTATGGTCTCGGCTTCCGCGAGTACAGCGGTCGGCTCGTCGAGGATCAGGAACTTCGCGCGCTGGGCGACCGCCTTGGCGATCTCGATCATCTGCTTGGAAGCGAGGGGCAGGTCGCCGACGGGAGTCCACGGGTCGATGGGTGCGCCGAGTTGGGCGAGCGCCTCTTGGGCGATCGATCGCATCGTGCTGCGGTCGATGAGTCCGATACGATTGGGTTCTGACCCGAGGCAGATGTTCTCGGCAACGGTAAGCGTGTCGATGAGATTCAGCTCTTGGTGGACCATCGCCACGCCGTGGTGTTCGGCGGCCTTCACGGAGTGGAGCGCGACCGTCTTTCCCTCGATCTGAACTTCTCCTGAGGTAGGAAGCTGGATGCCGCTGAGAACCTTGAGAAGGGTGCTCTTGCCCGCCCCGTTTTCGCCGATCAGGGCGTGGATTTCGCCGGTGGCGAACTCGACGGACACGTCGTCCAGCGCCCAGACTCCGGGGAACTGCATCGTGAGGTTCCGGACGGCTAGTCGCGCCATATTCCGGTTAAGTTACCCGCCGAGTCTCTGATGAAGACTTTGCTCCTCTTCCTGCGCCTTGGCGGCGGCCTGGGAAGGGGCTGCCTGTTGGGCCAGCGTACGCGCGACTCGGTCTCGCAGCTCATCAGCCAACTCGCGCGATTTCTCGTGTCCGCGGCGGGTGAGAAAGCTGAACATAGTGACGCCTACCGCAGTGAAACCCGCTGCCAAGAGGGCACCAAGACCGATCATCCCGCGTTCCCCGAGGGCCCCCATCGCGATCATGGATCCGATGAAGGCCGGGTAGAGCGTCATCAGCCCCTGGAACAATGCCGTTGACTTCACCTTGATGCGGGTGCGGCCTTCGCGCGCGGTCAGCTCGATCTGCGATTGCCCGACTCCGTTCCAAGCAGGCATGGTCAGCTTCCTGCCGACTTGACTGGGTCCTGCAGAATGACCACGCTGAAGAGGCTTGACGCCTTCGATAATCAAGTCATATTGGTTAGGATCGACCTCGCCGTCAACGACGCGCTCAAACTCTGCCGACAGTTGAAGCGGGCCGCGAGCTTCCTTGGATTCACCGAGTTCGAGGAGAGCTTGCTCCAGGGCCTGCAGCGGCACGCCAACGTCCTCAGCGACCCGCATGAGTTCCTCACGGGTGACGCCAGGCTGGTATTTCGCACCCTCCTGTTCGGTGAGCTCGATAGCCCGGCGCAGAATGGCCGCAACCTCCTGCTCGCTGTACATGCGCTCTTCAGGCATATGCGCATTGTAGCGTCCTCGGCCCGGTTTGGCCCGGACTTTCTCAAGTTGGCCAACCGCAAACTGCTGACGGCGAATGCACTCAGAAGCTATCGCACTTGCGATACGCATCGATCAACGCGCGCTCGCCTTCCTTGCCCGGCTTGGCGTTGCCGTGCTCCATCCCCATCACGCCGGTGAAGCCCTTGGCGTGGATGTGCCGGAACACATTGAGGTAGTTGATCTCGCCGGTCGTGGGCTCGTTGCGGCCAGGGTTGTCGCCAATCTGGAAATAGGCGACTTCCGACCAAGCAAGGTCGATGTTCGGGATCAGATTCCCCTCATGGATCTGCTGGTGATACATATCGAACAGGATCTTGCATGCCGAGCTGTTGACGGCGCGGCAAACGTTGTAAGCCTGAGGAATCTTGTTGAGAAACAGATTCGGGTGGTCGCGGAAGTTGAGCGGCTCCAACACCATCACCAGGCCTTCCTTCTCAAAGATTTCCGCCCCTCGGCGGAGCGCATCGACGACGTAGGCGGTCTGGAATCCGATGTCCAAGCGGGGTTGGATCGTGCCCGGAACCACGGTCATCCACTTGGCGTTGACGCGCTTCGCCACCGCGACCGAGTCCCGGCAGTTCTGCACAAACCGGTCGATCTGTTCCTGCTTACCGGTCGTCAGGGTCGGGTTGGTCCAGTCGATGTCATTGGCGACGAACACGCCCATCGTGATGCCGAGGTCGGTCATTGCCTTGCCGATCTTCTCTTGGTCTTGCGCGCTACGGCCGCGCATGCCATTGTCCTCCCACGCCAGGAAGCCCTCGTCCGCGGCGAACTTGAGCTGATCCACCAAGTCGTCACCGGCATGGCTCCGGAACATACCGAAGTGAGGTGCGTACTTGAGCTTGAATGGGGCTCCCGACGGAGAAATCGACTCGGACATCACTTTGGGGGTCATCATACCGGCGGCGGCAGCGGCTCCAGCGGTTAGCAGTTCACGGCGGGACGGTTGCATGTGCGGATTGTAACCCGAGAGCTAACCGGCAGATTTGAGTGCGGCGAGGACATCTCGAAATGCGGGGTGCTCCGCCGTGCCCATCCACTCGTAGGCAATCGCTTCCGTATGGGCGAGCTGGGCACCGAGTTGCTGAAGGCGAGAAAGCGCCCGCTCGTGCATTTCGTTCGAACGCGCACCAACCGCATCGTAAGCGAGCGTGACGTCATAGCCCAGTTCGAGCAGTTGGACGGTGGTTTGAGTGATGCAGATGGGCGTCTCGATTCCGGCGATGATGACCTGAGTTCGGCCTGTGGATTCAATCCACGGAAGACACCCCGCGCAGCCAAGCGCCGAGAAGACGGCCTTGCCTTCGATCGGCGCGTGCATGGCCTCAAGCTGGGCGCGAAGTTCCGGGTGGGTGCCGCCCATTCGTCCGGGAACCTGCTCGCTCGCGAACGCTGGCACCTCGAGCAGCTTTGCCGTCTCAAGTAGGAACTTTGTGCGTCGAACGACCGAGTCACCACCCTCGATGACTTTGAGGAAGTTCGGCTGGATGTCGATCACGAGGACCGCGGATTGGTTGGCGTCGGCAAGCATGATGCCGAGTTTATCGCGTTAGCGCAAATCCCACATGTAGCTGTCGTTGTCGGTGATCTTTCCGGTCCAACGAGCCAACGCCTCGCACCCGGCCGTTAAGCTGCTCAGCGAGAGCGACTTGGCGCTGGAATCGAGCCGGACGACATTGACGCGGTTGTTGTGCCAGGGCCAGACGCCTCCGTAGTTCTTCACTTGCGGTTGCCATCCAATCTCGGGGACGTGGACCGATCCTTCGGCACCAAAGGAATCCGCCAGCCCGGCACCTCGCGTCTCAAAGCGACACGGCGGGGTAACGACCCAACGCCCCCCACCGGATGGCTTGCCTCGGGAGTTGACCTCCCAAACGGAGTCCACGAAGAGAAGGGTTCGCGAGGGGTCCGCCGCCTGTCCGGCCGTCCGTGGCGAAGCGGTCCAAGGCCCACCAGATGCTCTCACTACCGGCGCAAGGTAGAGGTGGTTGTAGCCGAGGTTCGATCGCTTCGACGCCTCATAGAATCGGGCTTCGGAATCACCGGGAACGAGATCCGCGTCAAACACGCCCTCCGAAGAGGGGCGTCGACCGTAATCCGAGGGGCAGCGAAAAACGGCGAACGATCGCAGGTATGGCTGGACAATCTGCACCCAAGTGCGATCATTCGTCGCATTGCCAGATAGTCCGGGGCGATGATTGACCGGGATCAGCCGATCCTCATAGTCGACCAAGTAGAGTTGAGTAGCGAGGGCGGTCTGGTGGAAGTTGCTGATGCAGGTGGTCGCTTTCGCCGAATCACGAGCCACCCGAAAGACGGGCATCAAAATAGCCGCCAGCAACGCCATTGTTGCTAACGCAATGAGCAATTCGGTCAGCGTGAACGCGCGCGTCCTCATGCTAGAGCGTCTCCCCGCATACATTATAGTTCAACTTCCGCAGGATGCAGACCAAACATGCATATCGACGAGTTCACGCAAGCCTTGGTCTCGATACCACGGAACGAGATTGGGATCGCATTGCAGGGTAAGGCGTCGGCTCTCTGCGAGTGCCCGCTCAGATACCCACCGCATCATTCTGCGGCCCACTCCCCGATCGCGGTCGCTCGAATCCACGCAGAGATTGTAGAGCCCGATCATCTCGGAACTCCGCCCGAGCATGAGTGCACCAATGATCCGACCCGTGCCGGGTCGCTGAAAGGCCACGAGTTCGAGCGACTCCGCGTTTGTGGTGGCGGCGGCGATCTCGTCCCGGAACTCGCGGCTCATATTGCGGAAGAACTGGTGCGCCATAAAGCGGGCGATGGCCGACCGACCCGCGTCGGCGACTTCGAGTTCAGGAAGCGGATGGGCGACGGGAGCCGACTCCTCGACCATCACCGCCATGCGATGAACTCGTCGGACGTCCGGGTCGTGGGCTGGGTCGGAGCCTCCGGTGAACGTGTAGAGCAACCTCGTCCGGTCCTCTTTGACAAAGGCCAGGCACTCGGGGATCGCCTCGCTGTCGAGCGCCATCGCAAAGTTGCATGCCGAATGGAGGAGCGGACCATGCGCACGCACCCAGCCGGGGCCGGACTCGATCTCGGATCCGGGCAACTCGGCCGCGATGAAGGCGTAGGTGGTGGCGGCATTCTCGGCCGCGAGTCTGACTAAAGCACGGTGCTCCAAAACACTCCCGGCGAGACTCGCTTGGGGGTAGCAAACGCTCCGATCGATAATCCGCGATCGATGCGCGCGCCCAGATACAGCTGCGGTCCCCGAGGAGTCAGGACGAAACTGGAGAACAGATCGCCGCGCGCGTTCGATTTCCAAACATCGATGCCGATACCCACCTGCATTCCACTTTCGGTGTTCGCCTGAACGGCGATGCGCAGCGTTGGCGCGTACAGCTTCTTGGGCGGCACAAATCCACCCTTAGTGAACTCGACGGCAAAGAACTGCGCCACGAGCTTCATCACTCGACGCTGCACGAAAACACCGCCGTAGTGGCCGGTATCCAGCCAAAGCGTCTCGCACCCGGGCAGCGCATCGATCAGCTTCTGGGTGTCCGCTGCGGGAACCACCGTGTCGTACTTCCCGCCAATCACGAAGGTGCGCCCGCGTCGATGTTCCAGAAAAGCGCCCGGCTCGATGGCGGTCAGTGCGGCCCTCAGCCGATCCTCGGTGAAGCCTTGCTTTCGCAGTTCGTCGCGGACCTTGACGACTCGAGAACTATGCCACAGGATATGGGCGACATCGATCCCGCCCAGCATGAACGCGGCGGTTTCGATCCTCGGCTCCGTTGCGTATACGAGGCTTCCGACAATGGAGCCCAGACTCGTACCTGCAAGCCCGATCCGGTCGCGGTCCAACTCGGGACGGGTGACGAGAAAATCGACCGACCTTCTCACGTCGAGTACGGCTTGGGTCATAGTCCGCACGAGCAGTGCGGGGTCAGGCAAGATCGCTCGCTCCCCGGAACGGGCTCCGGCTGGAGTCCGCTCCATGTGATAGGGAAGCGAGACGAGGGCACTCGCGACGCCTTGCCTGGCCAAGTCCCCCGCAAGCGATCGCTCCATGCGCTGGTCCGAGGCGCCCCAAAAGTGCAGCAGCACCACGACCGGTACCGGGCCAGTGCGTCGCCGCGGCAGGATGACCCGCAACCGAACTTCGTCGTTGCTCGGGTCGCCGGTGACCACCGGACTTGGGAAGCTGACTCGAAACTCCTCGAGTTCGTCGTCATCGACTCGGTCAGGAGTCCAGTTGTCGAAGGTGATGGGGGGGATCGAATCGTTGACCCGTGCCTGGGCCGGGGCCGAGCGGTATAAAATCGCGGCCAGGATGGCAAACACAACTCTTGCGATCGTGCTGGCACTGGCGACCCAGGGAACCGCGGGTTTTGAAGCCGAACTCGATACTGCGTTGGGTACGGCGGGTCTCAACACCCAGACCGCCCGCATGGACGAGAACATTTTGCGCTTCTTCGGCCCGACGGAGTTCACCCATCCGTTTTACTCGGCTTTGCAGGAGCGCCCGTGGCGATTGCCCTTTCTTGCCGACGGAATTCGTCGAGAAATGGCCGCAGCGTTCGGTTTGCCGAGCGATCAGCTGAACACCATGATGCGGCTTGGCGGGGCGGGGTCGAGGCGGACGCTGCTGGGGAGTCCGATCGCGTCCGCCGAAGCCGAGGCGGCCAAGCCTGACGGGCTTGAGAAGGTGCTGCAGAGCCTGAAGCAAGCAGGTGTCGTGAAGGGAGAGATTCCCAACTTGACCGCGGTGCCCGCGGATGTGAAGTCCGCGGCGGCGCTGGTGCTCAACGCCATGAACACATCTCTGGGTCACCGTCGGCTCGCGTTGCGAGGCATTCCCGACGTGGCCGACGCCTATACGTTTGTCGCCCTTCGAGGTCGCGACGACCTCGGGGGCGAAGAGATGGATCGGATGATTCGGCTGCATCGCAGCGTCGATTCCGGTTACTTTGGCGCCGCGGCACATGACATCTTTTATGCCACCTATCGATTTGTCGGCGCAGATCGCGGACCAGCGCCGACCGCCCCTCGTGCAGCCGCGCAGCGGCTCAAGAGCGTTTCACCGCTGCTGAAATACGACGTCGAGATCGACACGACTTGGGGAGTGATTCGACTCACCGGAGGCAGCGACACCCAACATGCGGACCGGCCGACGCTGCTCATCATCGACACGGGCGGAAACGACACCTACCTAAACTGCCCGAGCAACGCCTCGGCGGGTAACTGGGCAAGCGTGGTGATCGACACTCAGGGCAACGATCGCTACCTCAGCGACCCCGCACTCGCGAACACCGAGGTTGAGAAGTTCGCCCAACGTCGCACCGGTGGCGCGAAGCCCGGTCCAGGGGGGGCGCTCTTTGGCATTGTATGCCTCGTCGATCTTCAAGGCGATGATCGGTACGCCACCCACCGCCCTGGGCTAGGCTCCGGTCGCTTCGGGTTCGCGATGGTTCAGGACGAGTTGGGCATCGACCGATATGACGCCTACGCGGACAGTCAAGGATTTGGCTACGGCGGCTATGGGTTGCTCGAAGATCACGAAGGCAACGATCTCTACCTCTGCTTTACCCAGAGCCAGGGTTCGGGATCGGTGCGCGGCTCGGGTCTGTTGATCGATCGCGCCGGCAACGACCGGTACCTCGCCAATGAGACGGTGATCGATTTTCCGTCCCCGCAGAGCGACAAGCACAATGTCAGCTTGGCCCAAGGGGCGTCGATCGGCCGCCGCGCCGACTACATCGACACCCACTCCCTTGCCGGGGGCGTGGGGATGCTCTATGACGCCGCCGGTGACGACGAGTATCGTGCAGGTGTGTTCGGGCAAGGCGTCGGCTACTGGGAAGGCGTGGGGATGCTCCTCGACGGGGCCGGCAAAGATAAGTATCACGGCCAGTGGTATGTCCAGGGCGCGGCGGCGCACTTTGCCGTGGGGTACCTGGAAGACCTGGCCGGAGATGACGAATACACCGCGCCGATGAATATGGCCCAGGGCGCCGGTCACGACTTCTCGATCGGTTGGTTGCTCGACCGGGACGGTAACGATCGCTACAAGGCTCCCAATCTGAGTTTGGGCGGAGGTAACGCGAATGGCTTGGGCGTGTTCATCGACCTGCTTGGGGACGATGTTTACGAATCTAGCGGACTGACTCTAGGAAAGGCCGCCGAAGCAACCGCGTTCGGCGTGCGTTCGAGAGCGCTCTGCCTTGGCGTTTTCCTCGACTTCGCGGGTAGCGACACGTATCCGAGCGCGCTCACTTGGGCGCAGAATGGCGCGAGGACCGCGAACTGGACAACGAAGGGCCTTACGCCAGCGGAGAGCCAGGTAGGAGTGTTCTGGGATCGATGAGCGAGAACTTGCCGTCCTTGGGGCGGCGCGCGGCCGGGAGCTAAACCCCAACTCGATTACGGCTCTCGCCCGGGAGTATGGCGACGACCTCGCGCGGTGGGCCCTGGGTCAATGGGCGTTGCGCAAAGTCGCGGCTCGCAAGTTCGAACGGGCGGCGGAGATGCTCTTCGACCGCGAAGCGCTGGAGATGGCGAGCTCGGAAGCGGTAGCGGCATACCACGCCAGCCTCTTTCCAGTCGGTGAGGCGGTTGTTGACTTGACCGCAGGCATCGGGGCGGATACTATCGGCTTCGCTCGCCGAGGGCCGGTCATCGCTTACGAACTCGCACCTGATCGCGCCGAGTTGCTCCGCCACAACTTGGCCGTCAACGGCGCGGATTCGGACGTGCGCGTGGGGGATGGCCTCGAACATCCGCCCGCAGCCTACGTGTTCGCGGATCCCGCCCGCCGTGACCCCGCTCGCCGCTCGCGCCAGATCGATGCGTATCAGCCTGCGCCCGCGGAGATCCTTGCCGCCCATCCATCGGCCCGGCGGATCGCCCTCAAGCTCTCGCCGTTGCTGGTCGATGATGCGTTCCCAAAGTTGGCCGAGGGGCGGCCGTACCAACTGGAGTTCCTGTCCTATCGGGGCGAGTGTCCGGAGGCGCTGTTCATGATCGGTTCCGAGATCGAGGAGATTTGGCGCGGGGCTGTTCATCTGGACTCGGGCGATCGCCTGGCTGCCGCCGACCTTTACGACCATGCCGATGAAGCCGGGGCGTATCTGTATGAGGCTGATCCTGCGGCGATTCGGGCTCATGCATTGGGGAGCTTCGGCCTTGCCGGATTGGGGGACAGCAATGGATACTTGACGGGGGACGAACTCATCGACTCCCCTTGGCTAAGACGCTATCGCGTACTCGCGGATGGCCCGGGGGATGACCGCAAGACCGAACATCGACTGCGAGAACTCGGCATCGGAACGCCCGAGGTCAAACTGCGGGGACTGCACGCCGATCCGATCAAGTTGCGCAAGCGGTGGAAGCAAACCTCGGGTCGGCCCGGCATCGTCGTGCTCTATCCGGCGGGTCCCCGCATTCGACACGCTATTGTCGAAGCGATTTAAGGCGGTCGAGGTTTTCCAGATGCCGCTCGGCGTCAGTCTCCAACAACATCGGGACTCGCGTGAACCGCGGATCGTTGACCAACAGCTCGAAGGCTAGGATTCCGATCTCGCCCTCGCCGATGTCGGCGTGGCGATCGACTCGCGAGCCAAACGGCTTCAGGCTGTCATTCACGTGGATCGCCCGAAGCCGGTCAATTCCGACCAGCCGATCGAATTCGGCGAAGGTCTTCTCGTACCCTTCGGAAGTGCGGATGTCGTATCCCGCGGCGAAGACGTGGCAGGTGTCCAGGCATACCGCAAACCGAGGGTGCCCCTTGGTCAGCTCAAGCAGCATCGCGATTTCCTCAAATCGCGAGTTGATCGAACTGCCCTGGCCGGCGGTTGTCTCCATCAGCAACGTGACTGAGTCCGGGGTCTCATCCAAGATCTGGCTGACTCGCTCCGCTACGACGAGCAGGGTCTCGCCCGGGTCCTGACCCTTGTAGCTGGCGAGGTGAGAGACTACGCGGTCGATCCCGTACTTGGCGCACCGCTCGATCTCGCCCTTGAGCCCGGCAAAGCTCTTCTCGGCGATTTCTGGCGTAGGCGCGCATAGGTTGATCAGGTAGCTGTCGTGGCTCACGACATCCACGATTCCGGTCTCCTCCCGGGCACGTTGAAACTCGCGGACTTGGTCATCGCCCACGGGAGCGCTATACCACTGGCGCGGCGAGGAGGTGAACACCTGAATCGCAGTGCAGCCCATGGTGTGGGCCGTGCGGACAGCATTGCCGAGGCCGCCCTTGATGGGAATGTGGGCGCCGAGAAGTTCTGCGGGCATGCGCCGTGTTTACCTAAGCCAGCGCTCCAAACTTACGCGTTCGTCCCGCGAACGCCTCGATCGCCCGATCGAGCTCTTTGTCGTCAAATTCCGGCCAAGTCTTCTCAGTTACGTACAACTCTGAGTATGCAGACTGCCACAAAAGAAAGTTGCTCCACCGCATCTCGCCCGCGGTGCGGATCATGAGATCAGGTTCGGGATGATCCGGGTTGTAGAGGTGGGCGGCCACCGTTTCTTCGTCGATTTGATCGGCAGGAATGCCCTCGCCTACGATCTTCTTCATCGCATCGACGATCTCGGCTCGCCCGCCATAGTTGATCGCGAGCGTGAATGTGATGCCGGTGTTGCCCGCCGTGGTCGCCATTCCATCTTCGAGCGCTTGGCGGAGGCCGGAAGGAAGTTCGTCCATTCGGCCGGCGACGCGCACCCGAACGCCGTTGCGGTGCATCACCCGAAGCTCGTCGCGCGCCGCCCGCTCGATGAGCTTCATTAGCCCGTCGACTTCATCTTTGGGGCGACGCCAGTTTTCGGCCGAGAAGGCGTACACGGTCAGATATCGGATGCCTCGTTCGCTGGCGTAGAGCAGCACCGAGCGCAGGGTCTTGTAGCCTTCGCGGTGGCCGAGCAGACGAGGCAAGCTTCGCTTCTGGGCCCAGCGCCCATTCCCGTCCATGATGATCGCGATGTGCGTGGGAACTTGGTTCAATACTGTTCGTGGCCCGGATGCGGGCAGGTCACCGTGCCGGACGCGGCATCGTAAGCGAAGGGCTCACCGCCGATCGGGCACTTGAGGAAGTCCGCGCTCAGTCCGGTCTCGCCGAGGTTGGCGGGAGGCGCGTCGTCGGCATTGCTGCGGGCGATCATGATCCCCGCGCGGGCCTGGCGCAGGTTGCTCATGCAGGCGTCATCTTTTGCTTTGAGTTTCACTTGGGTCGGAAGCGTGCGGCCCAGACCATCTGCGCGCGAGCTCTTGCCGCTACCCCCCAAGAGGGTCACGGCGAGGATGGCGATGATCACGATCACGATCAAGGAAGCGACGAGAGTTTGGCCGGAACGACGGCTCACGGCTTCACCCGAAGGAGCGACTGGCCGTACATTACCGGCTGATTCGCCTCGAACAGCACCTCGACCACTTCACCCGATACCGCGGATTCGACATCGGTCGCGATCCCCAGTGCGGTCACCGAAGCGACGATTTGGCCGACTTCGAGTTGATCTCCGACCTGCACCGGCTGGCGGGCGGGTTGAACATAGCCGACCAGGGTTGCGGTGACCTCGGCGAGGGCGGGCTCGCTCGGTGCATCGTCGCTCGCCGAGGACGGTGCGGGCCGGCTCGCCGACTTGGCGGCAGGCTGGAGGGCGGCTTTGAACTTGACATCGTCATATTCCAAGACCACCTCCGCGAACCCTCGCTCTCGGGCCAACCCGAGCGCATGGCGGATCGGCGACAGATCTTCTTGCGCCATAGGGTCGGAAGTCTACCCATCCCCCCAGATTGGACTTGGGTTTAGCCGGGTTCTCGGCGAAACGTGCCAAACTTACCGGCGGCATCACTATGGGCCTCTTATCTGCCGTCAAACGCATCCTGGTGGGAAAACCTATCCACACGAAGCACGCCCATCACGAGCGGCTTCCCAAGGTGTTCGCCCTTCCTGTCTTCGCGTCCGACGCCTTATCGTCGGTCGCTTATGCCAGCGAGGAGATCCTCACGATCCTCGTGTTTGGCGGCATGCTCGGGTTCTACAAGTTGGTTCCCGTCTCGCTCGTGCTGGTTGCCCTGCTCTGGGTCGTAGTGTTTAGCTACTACCAGACGATCAACGCCTATCCTCAAGGTGGTGGCTCGTACCGCGTCTCCTCCGAGAACATCGGTTCGTTGGCCGGGCGGGTGGCAGGTGCGTCTCTGCTGATCGGGTACGTGCTTACCGTCGCGGTGTCGGTGTCCGCGGGAGCCGCCGCCATCACTTCAATGTTTCCTCAGCTTCAGCCCGCGGGAACGGCAATCGCCTGTGCCGGCGTTGCGATTTTGGCTCTGCTGAACCTGCGAGGCGCAAAGGAAAGCGGTATCGTCTTCGCGATTCCGACTTACGGATTCGTCCTCGCCTTGGTGGGCATGGTCGCCTATGGGCTCTTCAAGGCATCGACCGGGGTCGGGCCCGTGCCACCCCAACTGCCGGAGCAAACCAAGGACGTCACATGGGTGTTCTTGATCGCGGCTTTTGCCCGAGGCTGCACGGCACTCACCGGAACCGAAGCCATCGCGGACGGAGTTCCCGCCTTCAAAGCCCCCGAGGCCAAGAACGCAGCGACGACGCTCGTCATGATGGCCGGGCTGCTCACCGTTCTTGTGATCGGCATCAGTTGGTCCGCCCAGCACTTTGGCGTCGTGCCGATGGAGTTCGGCGAAGAGGGCTACCGTACGGTCGTGGCGCAGATTGCCAGCACCCTCTTCGGTAACTCACCCATCTTCTTCTTTGTCCTATCGATGACCGCGCTGATCTTGTTCTTGGCCGCGAATACCGGCTTTGCCGACTTTCCGCGCTTGTCACAGTTCATTGCCAAGGATGGGTACCTGCCGCGGCAGTTGATGAGCGTGGGTGACCGCCTGGTTTATCAGAACGGGATCATCACACTGGCCGTTGTATCGATCGCGCTGATCATCGTGTTCAAGGCCGACACGCACTCTCTCATTCCTCTCTATGCGGCGGGCGTCTTTCTCTCCTTCACGCTGAGCCAAGCCGGTATGGTCATGCGGTTCGTCCGGCTGAAGCAAGTGGGATGGAAGGCGGGCATCAGCCTTATCGGCGCGGTTACGACCGCGGCCGTCACGATCATCCTGCTGGTCACGCGGTTCACCGAGGGGGCCTGGATTCTCGTGGTCGCGATCGTGCTGATGATGGGCGTGATGGCGGGAATTCGAAAGCACTACGACTATCTGTCCCGCGAACTCTCGGTTGGGCCCGATGACTCCGTGCGTGAAGTCAAGACCACGGTCCTCCTTCTCGTGCCGCGACTCCACCGGGGCATCCTCAAGGCGATCGCGTATTCGCAATCGGTCACCAATGACGTGCGCGCGATCCACGTCACGCTCGACCCGGCTTCGGTCGGCAAGATAAAGGAAGACTGGAATCGGTTCGGGGCTGACATCCCGCTCGTGATTTTGGATTCGCCTTACCGCTCGTTCATCGAGCCGATCATCAACTATATCGACCAGACGGTGGCCGAGGATCCGTCCGTGATGGTCACCGTGATCGTGCCCCAAGCGGTGCCCAAGTTCTGGTGGCATGGTTTGCTACACAACAACGCCGCGGTGCCGCTCAAGCTGGCGCTTCAAAGCCGCCGAAACGTCGTTATCACCAACGTGAGGTACTTCCTGCGATGATCATCGAGTCTTACGAAGACGTCATCATCCTATCCGGCGCACTGCGCTCGAACTTCTGGGAGGCGATCCACACCGCGATTTCGCTCACACTCAAACGACATCCGAGTGGCGTTATTATCGACTGCAGCGGACTCAGCGAAGCGACCCCCGATGGAGCGGATACGTTCCGCGCGGCGATGGACTTTATCCAAAAGCACGATGCGCGTATCATTGTCGCGGCCGTGCCTCCGGCGGTGATGGAGGTCCTGAAGTCGGTGCCCGAGGTGCGCTCGCAGCTGGCAGTGGCCAACTCGGTCGAAGCTGCGCGTCGCTCACTGGATCTTCTTCATGAAGACAGCGATGCGCCCGTTAAGAAGAAGAAGAAGCATGCGCCGGAGAATGCCCGCCAACTGATTGTCTGCCTTTACACCGGTACGTCGGTCGAAGAGGATGACGCCGCCATGAACATCGCGGGCAAGATCGCGGACTCGCAGCCTACGGAGGTCCACTTGGTGTGTGTCCTCTTAGTGCCGCGCCACTTGCCGTTGACATCACCGCTCGAGGCCAGCGAGATCGCTGCTTCCAAGGCCGTCCAGCGCGCAGAGCAGTACTTTGCGGTTCGTGACGTCACCTACGTGTCGCAGGTCGAGCGGGCGCGAGACGTCGCTTCGGCCCTGGCTGACGTCTTGACCGCGGTCGATGCCCCCGAGGTTGTCCTTCCCTTGATGCGCGATCCGCTGAAGAAGGACGAGAACTTGAAGCTGGTGGAATCCGTGCTGGCGCGGGTGACCAGGAATGTCATCTTTGTTCGAGGTGGTTAGCACGTGCAACTGACCGTATTGGGGGCTGGAAGCTGGGGAACCGCGCTTGCGATCCTGCTCGCGCGGAACGGCCATGAAGTCACACTTTACGGTCGTGACGAAGACGAGATCCAGACCATGTCATCGATTCGCGAGAACATGGCCTATCTGCCGGGATTCGTGTTGCCTCCCGGTGTCACTTGTGTTTCGAGCGCGGAGGACATCGGCGAGACCGATGCTTGGATCGTCGCCGTGCCCTCGACCAGTGTTCGCTCGGTCGTGGGGCTGATCCGAGGCAACGCCCCCCTGGTCGTCGTCGCCTCCAAGGGGCTCGAAACCGGTACCTCCATGCTCCTGCACCGAGTCGTGAAGGAAGTCACTCCAGAAGCGCGGATCGGAGCGTTGAGCGGTCCTAATCTCGCGATCGAGATCGTGCGTGGAATCCCGACCGCTGCCGTATGCGCGTTCCCCGAAGCGGCAGATGCCGAGCGTATTCGCGGGGCGTTTATGTGCCGCACCTTCCGGGTGTATGTGAGCGACGACATCATCGGCGTCGAACTGGCGGGTTCGCTAAAGAACGTGCTCGCGATCGCGGCTGGCCTGAGCGACGGGCTTGGCTTCGGCGACAACACCAAGGGCGCACTTTTGGCGCGGGGCCTCCATGAGATGACCTCGCTCGGCCTGGCCATGGGCGCGCGGATCGACACCTTTTTGGGAGTAGCCGGGGTCGGTGATCTCTTTGCAACGGCCGTCTCGACCCTGAGCCGCAACTATCGCGTTGGTCGTGCGCTGGGTACGGGAGCATCGCTTACCGATGCCCTCCATCAGGTAGGACAGGTCGCGGAAGGGGTCGGCACGAGCGAGTCGGTTATGGTGTTGGCGCGGCGATACGGAATCCCGATGCCCACGTTCGAGGCGATCGAAGCGGTCATCCGGGGACGGGTTCGCCCGAACGACGCGGTCCAAATGCTGATGGAGCGCTCCCCCAGAACTGAAGCGATTTTGAGGTTGGGAACTGGCGTAGAAGAACCGAACGTACAATAGGAGCAGGAAACTCAACCTCCATGTTAAGTGTGCTTTGGCGAGACCGTGGAAACACGGCGGAAGAGCGACAGGCTCGATTTGAGAGCTTGATGCGCAGCACATATCGCCAAGCCTACAGCTTCGCCTCGAAGCTCACGGGCAACGCGGCGGAAGCCGAAGACCTGGTTCAAGAGACCTACGTTCGCGCTTTCCGGTTCTTCCACCGGTTCGACGAGGCTCTACCCTTCACGAACTGGCTGTACCGGATCATGAGCAACGCGCACATTGACCAGGTGCGCCGCAAGCAGCGAATCAAGACCAACAGCCTTGAGCAGCCGACCGCGTCCGGGATGTCGACCATGGACATTCCCGATACCGCAGTGACGGTCGATCGAATGATGGTGGATGAGGCGATGGGCGAGCACGTTACCGACGCGCTGTCGACCATGACCCCCGAGTTCCGCACGGCCGTTCTCCTCGCCGATGTCGAAGGCATGGCCTACGAGGAGATTGCGGAAGTGATGAACACCTCGGTGGGAACCGTCCGATCTCGCATCCATCGCGGCCGCAAGCAGCTGCGGCGACATCTTCTGAATCACGCTCCCGAAGTGTACGGAGGTATGGCCAACGATGAACTGTAAGCAGGTTGAATCGAAGCTGAGTGCGTACCTCGATCAGGAGCTTTCTCGAAGCGAACTGGCCATGGTGCGTTCGCACCTGCACGATTGCCCCGAGTGCGCCGTTGCGCTGGCCCAGTTGTCGCACCTCAAGGATTTGCTCGCGGTACAGCCCGATCCGGTTGCACCGGACGGCCTCGAAGAGCGGCTGATGCAAGCCGTGTTCACGAAGTCGCATCGGCCGGCACCACGTCGGATTGCCCTCGCTTGGGCAGGTTCGGCCGCGTTTGCGTGTGCTTTCGCCGGGGCATGGATGTGGTTGCAGGCCGCTGACGCTCGCGACACCGATATGCGCAACCAGATGGCGAAGAGCGATTTCAACCTTGCCCGCGACCAGGCGTATGCCGCAGGCGGTGATCCGTTTGCCGGAAACACCGTCATCTTGACCTCGACCCATGGCGCGCGCTAACTCTTTCCTGATTCTCGGCGGTGTCGCCTTTGCCCTGCTGGCTGGGTCGGCATCGGCTTCGGCTCAGCGTCGAGACGATGCCCGCGACCTCCTCTTCGGGGCGATGGACAAGGGGCGCTATCTCGCCGTCGAAGGCATCATCCTCCGGCGCAACAGCACCCGCGACCCGGGCATGATGCAGCTGCGAATGGCGCAGGCAACCGGCATCTCGAAGACGGTCGTGCTCTCCCCGCTCTCATTCCAGGGTGTGACGACGCTGGATGATGGCCAGAACTGGATGACCTACGTGCCCGATGAGAATCGTGTCGTTATCCAAGGTTCGCCCCGCTTGATGGGCGGAACCAGCCGCCGCAAGCGCGCGGCCGCTTCCAGCTACCGATTTGTCTCCGACACGGGCGATACCATCGCGGGTCGCAAGACCATCGTCGTTGTTGCCACGCCGAAGTCTCCGGAGATGCCTACGCGGCGCTACTGGATCGACAGCGACTACCCGTACATCTTGAAGATGGATGTGGTCGACGGCGGAACGCCAAAGGTCTTGCTCGACACGAAGGCGATTGCGTTTGAAGTTGCCTCCTCGCCCGAGGCATTTCGCATCACGCCTGCCACGGGGGTTCGGCGGATCTATCTAGAGTCGCCAGAGACCATTCGATCGGCGGAAGCCGCGAAGGCGATGGTCGGTTTTACGCCGATCATGCCGCGAGATCTCCCCTACGGATTTGTGATCCAAGAAGGCCAAGTCGTAGGCGACAAGTCGGAGCGGTTTGTAGCCCTTCGGCTGACCGACGGCCTCGCTTCGGCCACGCTCTATCAGTGGCCGATGTCGCGGAAGAATCCGGTGCCCTGCCAAGACAAGAAGAGCGTGCGCGAGGTCAACGGCCTTCGCATGCGTCTGGTGGGCGATTTGCCGGAAGTGGTGCTGTCCAAGCTCATCGACGCTTTCGTCAAGGAGTTGGCGAAGGGACTTCAGTCCCTCTCGGGCACTTCGCAGGACGATTCTGTGTTACCGGATGTAGATCGCGCAAGGCAGCGTGAAGGAAACGGCCCGGTTCCATTCGGCGTTTCCCACTAAGCACTTGCGCGTCGATTTCTCGTAAGGAAAATCGCGCATGAAGACCTCTCCCTTTTCGAAGAGCATGTTGACGGTGTTGGCGATCGGAGCCGTCATCGGCGGCTTCGCCGTTGCCAACCTCCAGCAGATCGTCCCGTCGGTGCAGGCAGGCCCGGAGACTCCGGCCGCCCGAGTCATCAGTTCGATCTCCGCGGAAAACATGACCGCCCTCCGAAACCTCGACGAGAGTTTCGCGAGCTTGGCCGAGTTTGTTTCGCCTTCGGTGGTTCACATCAAGTCTGAGGGCAATGGCGGAGCCGACGTGTTCGGCCGTCGCGTTGGCCGGACCGGCGGTGTGGGCACGGGCGTGATCTTCCGTCCCGACGGCTGGATCATCACCAACGACCATGTCGTAAACGGATTTGACAAGGTCACTGTCGTCCTCGCGGACGGACGAGAGTTCTCCGGGCAGGTTCGCCGTGCTGAGGAGAGCGATCTCGCCGTCATCAAGATCGAGGCGAAAGACTTGCCTGCGGCCAACTTCGGCGACAGCAACAAGGTTCGTCCCGGCCAGTTCGCGATGGCGGTTGGATCGCCGTTCGGCCTCGACAACACGGTTACCATCGGGCACATCAGCGCCCTCAACCGTGAGAACAGCATTCCTGACCCGCGTCTGCCCGGTGGCGCGCGCTACTATCCGGATCTCATTCAAACCGATGCCCCGATCAACCAGGGCAACTCCGGCGGTCCGTTGGTGAACATCGAGGGCCAGATTGTCGGCATCAACTCCGCGATCATCAGCTCGACCGGCGGAAGCAACGGTATCGGTTTCGCGATTCCGTCCAACTTGGCGCGATTTCTCGCCGAGACCCTGATCGAGAAGGGCAAGGTCGAGCGCGGCGCCATGGGACTCATTCCGAGCAATCTGAAGCCGTACGAGAGGCAGAAGCAGAATCTGGATGGTGGTGCGGTCGTTGAGGAGATCCCCAACAACAGCCCCGCCGCGATGGCCGGGATCAAGAAGGGCGACATTCTCGTTCGGGTCGGCACGTTCCCGATCAAGAACCAAATGGACGTCCGGCTTGCGATGTACCGCTACGCCCCGGGTCAGTCGGTTGAAGTCGAGTTAATCCGTGGCGGCGAGAAGAAGACCATCAAGGTCACCTTGGCCGACCCCAAGAAGCTCGACCGCGGATCTCCGAACCCGACTCCGGCGCCGAACAAGTCCGATGACGGCGAAGATAGCCCGTTCCAGGACTTCCCGAACATCCCCGGCTGGAACTTCGGTCCGCGAACGAATCCGACCCCCGAGAGGGACGTTCCTCCGATCCGCGAAGGCCAGGCTCGCCTGGGCATCCAGATGGACTCGTTGACCGCTGAGCGCCGTAAGGAGTTCGGCATCCCCGCCAACATTGAAGGTGTGGTCGTCATTGCCGTCGAACCGGGTTCAGTGGCGGAGCGACTGGGGATCGAGACGGGAACGGTCATCCAGCAGCTGGGTGACAAGAAGATCAAATCACCGCAGGATGTCTCTGACGTAATGAAGGGACTGAAGTGGGGCGACCGTACCCGCATCTCCTACGGCAAGTTCACCACGAACAGCCAGATGCAACAGACCACCGACGTCGAGTTCCGCTAAGTCGACTCGTCGATCGTAAACAAGCCGCCGGCAAAGTCCGGCGGCTTGTTCATTTTGGGCCAAGGGAAGCGCTCGGCGGGTACGGTGAGGAACATGGCCACCAAGCACCTGGTGATCCTCGACGGCTACAGCCTCCTCTATCGCGCGTTCTACGCGACGCGCTACCTCAGCACCAGCGACGGTCGGCCTACGAACGCGCTGTACGGCTTTGTCAGCATGCTCTTCTTCATCCTCGAAAAGGATGACCCCGACGCGGTTGTCGTGGCCATGGATGCGCCCGGAAAGACGTTCCGACACGCCGAGTACTCGGAGTACAAGGGCACCCGGCGGGAGACCCCCGATGAACTTCGATCACAGCTTGGGGTGGCCCGTGAGCTGATCACGGGTCTTGGCATTCCGATGATCGAAGCGCCGGGATTCGAGGCCGACGACGTAGTTGGAACGATCGCCAAACTCGGCGAGCAGAACGGCTACCAAACCACGATCGTCACCGGCGATCTCGATGCCCTGCAACTCGTCGATGAGCAGATCCGCGTGATGACCATGAAGCAGGGCGTAACCGAAGTCGTGTTCTACGGCCCCGGCGAGGTGTTTGGGCGCTACGGCTTTCCACCCGCCCTCATTCCTGACTACAAGGCCATCGTCGGCGATACCAGCGACAACATCCCGGGCGTTCCCGGCATCGGCGAGAAGGGTGCGACCACGCTGCTGCAGAAGTTTCAGGGAATACAGGATCTGCTCGATCGGTGGGACGAGGTCGATCCCAAGTTCCAGAAGAAGATCGAACCGGCCAAGGAGCAGATGCTCAAGTCGCGATGGCTGGCGACGATCGACACCAAAGCGCCGGTGAACTACAACTTCGAGCCCTTCCAGCTGAGCGATGAAGAGTACGAGCACGCACGGGCGATCCTTGAGCAATACGAACTGCGATCCCAGGTCCGTCGGATGCCGGTGGTGCTCGGGAAGTACCGGGAGAATCAGGAGGCCGACGCCAAGCCCGTCAAGGTCGAAGTCGAACAGCTCGAGATCGTGCAGCGTGAGGAGCGCGATTACGGGCGTCTCCTCCCCTGGATCGCCGACCGGCCCTATGCGCTCTACTTCGAGACGGTGTCGGCCCAGTTGGGCATGTTTGACGAGCCCGAGCGAGTGGCCTATATCGCCATCGGCAGCGATGTCCGCCGAACGCCCGAGGCAGTCGGGAGACGCCTGCTGGTCGAGCGGCCCGATCTCGCGGTCATCCACGATGCCAAGCCCCTTTACAAGTCGGGAGACGCCCCAAAGCAGACCGTACGTTTTGATACCTTGCTCGCGGGCTACGTGCTCCAGTCAGGCAGGTCAAACTACGCACTTCGCGACTTGGTGCAGGGCTATCTTGAAGTCACCCCGCCCACGACGGGCGGCGAGATGTGCGCTGCGCTGTCGTTGCTCGAAGCGCCAATGCGCGATCGGCTTGAGAAGGAGGGCCAGACCAGCGTTTTGACCGACATCGAGTTGCCGCTTGTCCCGATGCTCGCGGAAATGGAGCAAGCGGGAATCATGGTCAGTCGCGACGTCTTGGGCCAGTTCTCATCGATCCTGGAAGGCGAGATCGCCAAGCTCACCGCACTGATCTACGAAGAGGCAGGCACCACCTTCAACATCGCCTCGCCGAAGCAGTTGGGCGACGTACTTTTCGAGAAGATGATGATCCCGGGCGTGAAGAAGGGGAAGACCGGGTATCCGACGGGTGCCGAAGTGCTTCAGCCGCTAGCCCCGGCGTTTCCGATTGTCGGCAACGTGCTGAACTGGCGCGAGCTGTCGAAGCTGAAGTCGACATACGCCGACGCTTTGCCGAAGCTGATCGCCGAGGACGGTCGTATCCACACCACGTACAACCAAACCGTCGCCGCTACGGGGCGCTTAAGCTCGATCGATCCGAATCTCCAGAATATCCCGATTCGGACCGAGCTGGGCCGCGAGATTCGGCGGGCATTCGTCGCCGCACCGGGTTACAAACTGGCCTCGTTCGACTACTCGCAGATTGAGTTGCGGGTGTTGGCCCATATGTGCGGCGATGAGAACCTCGTCGAGGCGTTTGCCCGCCGTACCGACGTCCACGCGGTGACCGCGTCGCTGATGTTCGGAATCCCCGAGTCGGAGGTGACCAAGGAGCAGCGACGCCTCGCCAAGCTCCTCAACTACGCGGTCTTGTATGGCGTCACTGAGTACGGTCTCGCCAACCAGCTCGGCGGTGGATTCTCGATCATGGAGGCCCGTACCCTCATCGAGCAATATCGCGAGCGGTTCCCCAAGGTGAAGGGGTTCACCGAGGCGACGGTCCAAGAAGCGCGCAGCAAGGGGTTCACAACCACGCTGTGCGGGCGGCGGCGCTACTTCCCGGACATCCACAACGCGAACCGCAATGAGCGCATGTATGCCGAGCGGCAGGCGATGAACGCCCCGATCCAAGGCACGGCTAGCGACATGATCAAGCTGGCGATGATCCAGGTGGACAAGCTGATGTCAGGAGTCAAGACGCGGATGCTGCTCCAGGTTCACGACGAACTCGTGTTCGAACTCGCCGAAGGTGAGGACCATCTCATTTCCCCGATCCGAGAGGCGATGGAGAATGCGCTGCCGCTCTCGGTTCCGGTCGAGGTGGATGCGAAGGTCGGAGCGAACTGGGCGGAAATGGTGGAGATAGCTCGGGACTAACGTGAGTCTTCATCCCTACGCGGCGGCCCATTCGCGGATCGTCTTCAAGTTGTTGCGTGCCTCGAAATGATCAGGTTCAAATGCTAAAACTTGCCCATAGGCAAGCTCTGCGCCCTTGTTGAGGCCTAGTTGAGCGAAACAGTTTCCGAGCACAAACCAGCCCTGGGCAAACGTCGGCGCGTAGCGCAGTCCTTGTTCGTACCACTCCGCTGCATCTTGGTAGCGGCCCGCCTGGTATAGCAGATCGCCCGCGTTGAAGTAGGCGTTTGCGTGGCTCGGGTCGTGCTTGAGCGCCTGAGCGAACGCCCCAAGCGCCTCCTCGAAAAGGTTAGCTCCGGTGAGGGCTCGACCGTAGTTGACCCAAATCTCCGGCGACTCGATCTTGTTCTGCAGCAGCTGCTCGTATCCGTGGCGGAGCACATCGGGATTACCGAGCTCTTCGGCCGCATTGAGCCAGCCCGCGAGCGCTTCAGCATCGTGCGGGTGCGTGCTGAGCCACTCGCCATAGGCATCGAGGGCGCGCTGGGGCTCGTTCGCCTCGCGCCACATGTCTCCGGCCAACCGCCGGCAGGGTTCTAGTCCAGTTGCCTTCGACGCCTGCAGAAAGGCCTTGGCAGCGTCTGACCACTTGTTCAGCGCCTGTAGCGCAAGTCCGTGGGCGTACCAGCCAATGCCGAATCCGGGATCAGTCTGCAGCGCGGCTTCGGTCAGCGCCAACGCGCCCTCGGCATCGCCCAGCTTCACCAGAATCTGGGCCTTTAGGACATGACCCTTGTAAGTCTTGATTCCGTAGTCGCCGGTGAGATCGGGCGGCCACGGCATTTCGAGGCACCGATCGATCGCCTTGAGCGCCTCGCCGGGGCGGCCGAGCTTGTAGAGGGCATGAGCTCGATCAAACTCGTTGATGACGGTCGTGATGCCTCGGACGTCTCCGACGTGGCACTCCTGGAGCGCCTCGTCGCACTTGTCCTGGGCGATCAAGGCAGAGGTTAGAATCTGGTAGGCGACTGGCGCGTACGGGGCACCGTCGGGCACGTAGTTCAGGCAGACGCGAGCGGCTCGCTCGGCGTCCGCACACCGGCGCCCCACACTGTACGCGTTGGCCAAGTTGAACCAATGGAACGCGTCACGAGGATGCTCGCGCACCTCGCGCTCCAGCATCGAAATCGTACGGTCGAGTTTCTGCTTCTCGTCCATTTCGGACGGGCGATAGCCGTAGTGGTGCAGCGTGACATTGCTGAGGCTTGCCGCAACAAAGCCGTGCTCTTCAAACGCCTGTAGCACCTGCTCGTGGATGCGTCCCACGAAGCGAATCTCGGGGCGGCGCTGGAAGATGCGCACCGGGCTGTGGACGTACTGGTTCGCCGTGCCGTCCTCGCTGACGTAGTTGACGATGCGCACGAAGTAGCCGCCGAACTGCGGCCGGATCAGTCCTTCGCGGACCGCATTGATCGAGCCGGCGTCGAGTTCCTCGTCGGCATCGATCCAGAGCGCCCAGTGGCCGGTGGCCAAATCAAGGCTAACATTGCGGGCCGCGGCAAAGTCGTCGCACCACGGGAAGTGGCCGATCTTCGCGCCGTGCTTCTCGGCGATCTTAACCGTGTCGTCCGTCGATCCCGTGTCCACGACCACGATCTCATCGCAGACCGTCTTTAGCGAGTTCAGGCAGCGATCGAGGTTCTTTGATTCGTTTTTGACGATCAGACAGGCCGTCAAACTGATGCCGACATTAGGATCGGGGGTGCCGCCCACGGCCTTGAGGGCTTGCTTGCCTTTGGGGTCCTCGGCTCCGAGCCGGGCCGCGAGTTGAGAGCGGCAGTGAAAGTAGTTGGCGAGGATCTGGCGGAGCTCGTTCGCGGAATCTGAATCTCCGGCCTTGGCAAGACATTCGACCGCTTCGAACTCACGCTGGGTGTAGGCGTAAAGAACGCCGAGTTCGGCCTGGAGTTCGGGGTCGTTGGGGTTGTCGGCAAGCAGAGCGGTGAGAAGCTGTTCGGCCTCTTCGTGTTTGTAGGCTTTGAGGAGTCTGCGAACCGGACGGGTGTCCGCGCTCATGCCGCCCTCAGCTGAGTCTGGACGAGGTACTTGCGGGCTCCGGCGATGCTGAACATCTCATCCCTAAGCAACCGCTTGATCACAAAGAGGGTTTGAATGTCCTCGGGTCGGTATCGGCGCTGTCCGCCATCCGTGCGAAGGGGTTGCAAAAAGTCGGCGAACTCACGTTCCCAATAGCGCAGGGTGTGCACTTCGACGCCAGTGATGACGCTGGCGGCACTGATGGCCACGGCCCGCTCGGCCCCTCGAACTCGCTTCTTGTTTCCCATGGAGTATGCGGAATCCCTTCAACTTAGGCGACGTCGTCACCTGGTATTTCTTCGGTGATTCACGCTAAAAACTTGAGGGTGAGAGGCGAACGGGCAGCCTACTCAGGGCCAAATCCTGCCGTTGTCGAAACCAGATTGTCGAGCCGGTTGCCGAGTTCTCGCAGGACCACGGACACCCGATCTCGTCCATGCCCAAGCTGTCGGGCCTGGGCTACGCCTTCCGGCCGGGTTCCCGCCGCGAAGAGCGTGTCGCCCTCGTGCAAACCGGTCACGACCACCGCGTTGGCGCCGCTCGCACGAAGCTGTTCGGCAAATCGAGCCGGGTTGTGAATCGGCAACATCGGCGAGACGCAGATGTGGGTCTTGATGCCCGCTTCGCGCAGTTCCCGTACCGCGGCGAGCCGCCGCGAGATGCTCGGGCATGAAGGCTCGAACCGTTTGCGGACCTCTTCGTTGTCGGTCGTAATCGAAACATTGACGCGAACGTGGGGGAATCGGGCCAGCAGATCGATGTCGCGCGTCACTAGCGGGCTTCGGGTTTGGATAACGAGCCGCGGCGGCGTACGCTTGGCCAAGAACTCCTCAAGCAATCCGCGAGTGAGCTCCAGCTCGCGCTCGATCGGCTGGTAGGGGTCGGTCGCGCTGCTCATGTAGAGCTTGAGGCCGTCGATTTGCTTAGAGCGTACTTGGGCGACCGACCGTTCTTTGACGACGACCCATCGCCCCCACGCCTTGCGATCCTGCTCATCGGGGACAAACAGCGCGGCGTAGCAATAGGAGCAACCGAACTGACAGCCTCGGTAGGAATTGACCGCGAAGTCGTAGTCGCGCAAGTGTCCAGTGCCGCGATTCAGAACCGGAGACGTCTCCGACCAGCGAACATCCAAGTGCTCACTGACACGAGGCAACGGCGATTCACTCCGCCATCGATCAACGAGCGGGGCAACCGGGACGTCTAAGAGGGCGAGTTGCATACTAGTATCTCTATGTCTACTAGTATGACGACAATGTCAACCGAAATGTTCCCGCAAGGGACGATTGGACTATTGGGCGCTGGCCGGGCCTTGCGCAATCAGCTGAGGAAGGAGCTCATAACGGCCCTTCCTTTTTGCCTTGAACTCGATTCGCCCCTTCCACAGGCCATCGACGATCTGATCAGGCCGAATCTCTAGGCTCGTCTCTGCGCCAAACGAGAGCTGCTCGGGGGTTGGGGATCGAAGCACGGCGAGAAGCGGAAACCCGCGCGGGTCGGCCCCTTTGAGCCCGTCGACTTCAAGTTCGATGAAGGACTTCCTGCCGATGCGGGCCTCTTCCGGAGGCGTGACCGTGAGGCGCGCGATGTTGACCTTCTGATCAAGGGCGCCCGAACCCTCAGAAACCTGCAAGCGGTGCGCACCGAGTCCGCGATTCATCGTCGAGATCACGCATTCGCGAGGACTCTCCGCTAGGATGCCCGCGTCGATGCCGTCCAGCTTGACTTCCGTCGTATCCCGATCGCCATCGAACCGCCCGATGGCCCGGATGGCGTAGCCTTCTTCCACAATCGTCGAGGCTGCCAGTCCGGCGTAGGCACTCCGAGCCGAGCGAACCTCCACGACCGAGCGGACGAGCCCGCCGCCGTCTGGCCTGCGCACGGAGATCTCGATGGCCGACGCCCCACTCGGCACTTGGAAGCGGACGTTGGCCTCGGAAACGCGAATGGTCTTGCCGCTGATGGTCAGTTCAAGGCTTTGAAGGACCTCTTGATTGAGGTTGCGGGCGGACACGCTGGGTCCACTGCCGAACGCGAACACGGTTCCGGAGATCGTATCGCCGGGTGCAATGTGCGCGGGTAGGTAGACATGGATCGAACCTTCTGCGGAAGCAAGCTCGGCGACGCGGAGTCCGCACAAAGCGGCCCAGTCCGCGGAAGGAACAGGAGTGGATCCAAGGGCGATAAGGGCAAGCCAGGTGGTCATCGGCAGAGTCTCTCCGTCGCTTAGAAACCGCAAGGTCCGTGCCAAACCGCGCCGCCTTTCGAATCGCCAAACGCGTAGACTGGAGCGAAGCACATGGCGTATCGCGACTTTCAACACTTTCTTGAGGTGCTCGAATCCGCGGGCGAACTCCGCCGAATCCGTGAGCCGTTAAGCCCGTACCTCGAAATCACGGAAGTGGCTGACCGAGTCATGAAGGCGGGCGGACCTGCTCTGCTCTTCGATAACGTGGTCGGCCGAGAGATGCGGCTTGGCTCCGTCAATCCGATGAGCGCGGTCATGGGCCATCCAAGCATCCACCGCCCTGAGCCGAGTGTCCCTAAGCGCCGCTATGACATCCCAGTTGCAATCAACACGATGGGCAGCCGCAAGCGCATGTCGATGGCGCTCTCGTGCGACGACTTCAAGGAGCACGCCGATCGGATCGGCGCCTTGCTGAAGCCCGAAATCCCAAAGGGCCCGATCGAAGCGCTCAAACAGTTGCCGAAGCTCATCGGCGACCTCCGGCATGTTCCGCCGAAGACGGCGCGGAAGGCGATCTCGCAGGAAGTCGTCATGCAAGGCGACGACATTGACCTCACCAAGTTGCCCGTCCTCACCTGCTGGCCAGAAGACGGGGGGCCGTTCGTCACGCTGCCTCTGGTCTTCACCCACGACCCGAACACCGGTAAGCGCAACGTGGGCATGTACCGTGTGCAGGTCCACGACCGGAACACGTGCGGCATGCACTGGCAGATGCACAAGACGGGTATGCGCCAGATGGAGGACGCGGGGGCGAAGGGCCAGAACCTAGAGGTCTGTGTGGTGCTAGGCGGTGACCCGGCCATCACGTTCTCTGCGATCTCTCCGCTGCCCCCGGGCATCGATGAGATTCTCTTTGCGGGCTTCCTTCGCCGCGACCGGGTGGAAATGATCAAGGCGAAAACGGTCGATGTGATGGTTCCGGCAGATGCAGAGATCGTGATCGAAGGCTACGTTGATCCCAGCGAGCGACGCCTCGAAGGGCCGTTCGGCGACCATACGGGTTACTACTCCCTAGCCGAGCAGTTCCCGGTGTTGCACGTCACCGCGGTTACGATGCGCGAGAAGCCGGTGTACCCGGCGACGATCGTCGGCATCCCCCCGATGGAAGATGGCTGGATGGGCAAGGCGGTCGAGGAGATCTTCCTGCCGATGATCCAGCTGACCGTCCCTGAGATCATCGACATGAACCTGCCCGTGGAAGCGACCTTCCATAACGTCGCGTTCGTGAAGATCAAGAAGAAGTACCCCGGGCATGCGTTCAAGGTGATGAACGCGGTCTGGGGCCTAGGCGGACTCGCGTTCACGAAGTTCGTATTCGTGTTCGACGAAGACTGCAATGTCCACGACTTCGCCGAGGTGCTGTTCCGGATCGGAGCCAACTGCGATCCGGGCCGGGATACGCTGCACTCCCGCGGCCCCGTCGATCAGCTCGACCATGCGTCGATGGCGATGGGTTTCGGAGGCAAGATCGGATTCGACTGCACCCACAAGTGGCGGGGAGAGAATGGCTTCGACCGGGACTATCCGAAGCTGATCAAGATGGCGGACGATGTGAAGGCGAAGATCGACGAGATGTGGCCGCGACTTGGGCTGTAAGTCAGTTCTCACCTTCCCCTAGTAAAACACTGCGAGTCGGGAACGACGCGGGAAGGCACGATTCCCCTTGGGCTAATCGAGGCCCATAGCGAGAGTGTGCACGCGTCGTCCGCGGCGGGAGTCGAACGCTATCTT
>JADZEW010000014.1 GCA_020850325.1 Methanoregulaceae archaeon | reverse complement strand
GCGCGTCACACCGATCGCGAGCGGAATGCGCGCAACGGAACCGCGACGGTCGGTCCGCCCAGCGGGGCGCGCCTCGCGTCGCGCGCGGTCGAAACTGTGCTGCATACGAATGAAACGTTCGTGATACCGCGACGCGGTGCGGACGCCCGTGCTGCCCTGCGACACATGACGAAGCTGATCCCGCTGTTGCCGCTCGCGCTGATCGTCATGGGCTTATCGGCCGCGCTGGCCGCCGACCCGATCCCCGAGTTCAAGGGGAAGGTCGTCGCGGTCGCGGACGGCGACACCATCACCGTCCTCAATGGCACGACCCAGGTGCGGGTCAGGCTGCGCGGCGTCGACTGCCCGGAGAAGAGGCAGGCGTTCGGCACGCGGGCGAAGCAGTTCACCTCCGACCTCGCGTTCGGTAAGGAGGTGACGGTGAAGCCCAAGGAGCGGGACCGCTACGGGCGGGTCGTGGCGGAGATCGTTCTCCCCGATGGGCGGATTCTCAACCAGGAGCTCGTCAGGGCGGGTCTCGCTTGGTGGTACAGGCGCTACGAGCCGAACGACGCGACGCTCAGGTCGCTGGAGGAGGAGGCACGCGCCGCCCAGCGCGGCGTGTGGGCCGACCCGAACCCCACGGCACCTTGGGAGTTCAGGCGTCGCTGAGGGATCCCGTGCCGCGGAGCCCGAATAGCAGGGACAAGGCCCTACTTGTAGCTGCTCTTCTTGCCAGCCAACTTGCCGATCTTGTACACGCCCCAGCCGACGAGGCCGAAACCTACACCTATTGCGATCAGCGGAGCGGCGACCGCCGTGCCCATCGCGGCGATTCCGACACCCCCGATGGCGGCCCCGATCGCTGCGCCGCCTGCGGCTCCAGCACCAACGGCGCCAGCGGCTTTGGCTGCCTCCTTCGCGATCTTCTTCTGGTTGTCGTTCATTTCCCCTCCTCGGCGACCTTTTTCAGCCGCCATCTCGACGGCCCAAGGAAGCCGATGTTAGGTGCCCAGAAGAGGGGTTATCGGACAGATCGGTGACGCCCACTCCGGGGGTGTCCGAACCATGTGATTCCGGCCAGGGCGACGCTCCAGTCGTCGACGCAGAGGGGTGCAGCCGCCAGCGAAGGTCCTGTGAACGATGTGAACCGTGTGCGGGCCGCGTCGGGAATCCGCGCCAAGCCCGCAGCGGCGGGGGAACGGTTCACACGGTTCACCCACTGGTGTCGACGCCTCGCTAGAAGTCCAGTGATCAAGGCTGTCTAGGGGTGTCCGCTGGTCCAACGGTCGCACCACCCTGCGCCTCCGCCTCCAGCAGATGCCTGACCCATTCTCGATCGATCCGCTTCCGCAGCCAGGAACGGCCTAGTTTGCTGACGATCATGGTCGCGAAACGTACACGGTCCGGGCCCGTTAATTCGGCAAGGTCCCTCGGTATGGCGGAAGCGGCGTTGCCTTTCTCAATTCGATCTGCGAGCCGCTGAAGGCGATCTGGCTGCTCTGGTGCGACAACGGCCGAGTCGGCCCGAGCACCTGCGATCTCATCCATGCAACGCACGGTCGTGGGCAGGATGCCGTCTGGCTGGTCGGCCACTAGGCTGCGAGCACGAGCAAGTTCGTGAGTATCGCGCAGGTTCTCTTTGTGTAGGAAGCGGTTTCGAGCCGTCCTGGACATCTGGAGGTAACGTTCGCCAAGTTGGGGAAGAGGAAGACCGCACCATTTGGACGAGGACGGGAAACGCACTTTCTGGAGCTTCCAGCCGACTGCCCCAGCAGTGAACCTTTCGAGTACCCACTGCCGGTCCTCAAGAATTTCGATGCTGCCGGTCTTCTCGTCCCAGACCGGTACGCCACCGCACCTGTCAATCAACTCCACAATCAACCGTCGTCCTTCGATCTCTGAAGCCTTCCAATAGCCGAGGAGCACGGCCGAGAGATCCTCATGAAGCTCCGATATCGCCTCGCTAAGCGCGCAGATCGCTTCCGAACTTCGCAGGGCAGACCTAGACTCTTCCATCAGACGTTGGAAGGTTTCGCGGCCCATGCGCTCTTCGATTCGACGATCAACCTCGACAAGGGGCGCAGGGATGCGAAAGGACTCCAGCTCCTCCGCGGCGATCGCGATCTGTTCATCCTCGTTGGAGAACCGTGCTCGTGCGATATTGGCCAAGCGTCCTCGAATGTCGTGAAGCTGCCGGGTCAAACCAAGAAACTCCGGGAGGTAGTCGGCAACGTACCTGGCGTCACGGTCATCCGGGTTCCGCTGTGCCACCCCTCTGGCGCGGTCGACGACGTCGCTCGCGAGTGCAAGAAGGTCGTCAAAGGAAGCGAGCCCGGTACGCGTCGCAGTCCCTGCGAGGTGGGGTCCATTTCCTGCCCAAGGGGAATCACTCTCTCGGGTGAGCCACTGGATGAAGGGTCCTAGTGCTTCGCTATCAACGGCACGGCGGGCGAGCTGCCCCAAGCTTTGTCCCTGGATGTTTAGGCGTCGATCTTGAAGCCCGATTCGTCGTAATGCGCGCTCGACTTGCCCTAGTCGCCGGTTCTCGTCGCCTTTCAACCAGACGTGCGGATCTTGATCGTTCGGATAAGGAACGCGGTCGATGGGGCCGATATCCCGGCCCACTGTCGTCAGATCGCGTAGTAGCCGACCTACCTCGTTTCTGTCGGTCAAAGGGCACACAACCGTTACCCTGGCGTCCCACCGGCAGCCGATGATGGCCACGGGAAGTCGCTCAGAGGGAATCCACAACTCGTTGCACGCCCGATCTGCCAGACGCTCCCGAAAATATCGTTGTACCTCGCGTCGTGCGTCCAGACAGTACTGCACTGATTTGTCAGGTAGTATTCGATGGAGGAAATCGGACGCCCAATCCTCACGATGAAAGGGGTCAACGAAGAACGCGAGGTCTGGTCCAGTAATTTCGTGCCAGCGATCGAAAGCCTCATCGACTTCCTGCCAGACCGGGCCATCAGGTTGGTCGACAAACCAGACGTAGAGCGGGTAGGCTTCGTGCCGTCCACTCTGCAGTATCTCCGCCGTTATTGGTAAACCCATGATGCTTACCTCCTACGCCGCCTCTTGCGGGAACAGCCCGCTTGCGCTCTGCTGCCAGATGTGTCGGTAGGCGCGGTCCGTGGCGGCCTGGCGCTCCTCCGTTATCAAAGTAATCTCTACAACTCAAGCCG
>JADZEW010000013.1 GCA_020850325.1 Methanoregulaceae archaeon | reverse complement strand
CGAAACCGGAGTGGTGACGACGTTCAACTACGATCTGGCGGGCCGCTTGACGACCAGCATCGACAACAATGGCGTCACGACGTACACCTACAGCGCACCAGGTAATCTCACGATTGTCGAGGAACCAGCTCAAACGACGACCATGGTCTATGACATGGAGAATCGCTTGACCACGCACAAGCAGGGTGCCGCCACGACAACCTACCAATATGACGGTGATGGGCTCAAGCGCACCGAGAATGACGGTAGCGCGGTCACCACGCTGATCTGGGACGGCACAGACTACCTGCAAGGACGAGAGTAGATCGATGGCAATCACGAACTACCACACCGTGAATGGCGAGATGATCGGGGAGACCACGAGCGCGGCTCGGACGGGATACCTCACTGACGGTCTCGGTAGCGTCACCGCCACGCAGAGCTCGACAGGGAATGTCTCGACTACCTATCGGTACAAGCCCTATGGAAGCTTGCTTGCCAAGACTGGTGCTGGCTTAGACCCGCGCTTTCTTTGGAAAGGAGCGCGAGGCTATCGAATAGGAAGCGCTGCAATATTTACCTATGTTCGGGCTCGGCATTTGTGTGCATCCTTGGGTCTTTGGACGTCTAGAGACCAACTTTGGCCGCAAGAACTGGCATTCTCATACGCGAATCTCAATCCTGTTACCTTGTATGATCCGACAGGTTCTGCCGTTAACCACTTGCTAGCGACGGACGTCGAGCACGTGGGCTGTGCCGAATTTACGATGATATGGACATTCAGTGACAAGCTGGATCGAAAGCAACTCTTTCTTAAGCAGCGTGTAGACCTTAAAGGAACGTGTTACGACTGTAGTACGAAGAAGCCATGCAAGCTCACGACCGCTCATCGGTTAGAACTGCTTAAGTTTTCGGGAAGGAATAAGGCTGGTAAGCTGAAAGTGACGGATGAGTGGGGCCTAACGGCACCTCCTCGCGGCAATGGACTCAATTGGTTTTGCACTCGCGGTAGCTGG
Source organism: Methanoregulaceae archaeon (assembly GCA_020850325.1). Lineage (GTDB taxonomy): Bacteria > Armatimonadota > Fimbriimonadia > Fimbriimonadales > Fimbriimonadaceae > JANJUB01. The sequence goes on along the minus strand of JADZEW010000013.1, from coordinate 119,963 downwards.
ACAATTTCGGCGACCCATGAGGTCATCGCCAACCATGCGTATCCGCCTACTATCACATCAAAGGAGCCTTGGCTGCCCTTGTATGAGAAGAACAAAGCGGGCAAAGAAGAAACTGTTGGTTATGCGATTCATGGCTACGCTGGCTCGTGGAAGGGTTCACTTACGCGTAAAGTTGTATACGAATGGGATTGCTGCCTCAAGCCAGCGTGGTCGCGCATAACGGTAACAGCAACCGAGTTTAATGGTGTACCCTACATAGTTCAAAGTCATGCGGTGAAACCCAAGGTGAACAGGACCTGCCCTGAGAAACGTGGAGCTGGGAGTGCGACGTAGGCGTTTGCGTGGACTTCCTATTGCGCTGGTGCTGACAGTTGGGATGGCACTATTCTTGATCGTCGTAGCTCTTGCTGTCCCAAGCCGGCAAATCCTCCCTGATAGTATGTTGTTAGCGACGAAGTCGCAGGTAACCAGACGAAGCCTCATGGTCATTCTTGAGCAGCAGGAGTCCTATGTATTCAGGAAGGACCCGTCGAAGATCTGTAGATGGTTTGAAAGCAATTGGAGAGAGATTCAGTTCGAGGGGTTTGAGAGCTCAAGGCGTTGGTTTGGGTCTCCAGACTGCCAGTGGATAGCGCTGGTTGATATGGAAGCGCGGACGGTTCAGTGCAACTTTAGTCGCAATGATGAAGTTGCACGCCTTCTACATCGCTTTGGCTTGTTCTGAATGAACGCGACAGCGAGGATGCTTCTCGCCGAATCGTGCTCGCGCGGCGAACTTGCCTTTGTATATGTTGAAGGAGGAGATGTTGATGGCAATCACGAACTACCACACGGTGAACGGCGAGATCATCGCCGAAACGACGGGCGCGGTTCGAACGGGATATTTGACCGACGGTCTCGGAAGCGTCACGGGTACGCAGGGCTCTACAGGAAATGTGCTGGCCACATATCGATACAAACCCTATGGCGCCCTGCTTGCCAAGACTGGCGTTGGCTCAGATCCCTTGTTCCTTTGGACCGGGGTGTTCGGCAGTCGATCATCGACCCGCACTTTCGCTGAGCAATACAACCGGGCGAGACACCTTGCGAGTCCCATTGGTTCTTGGACGTCTAAGGATCCTCTTTGGCCAGGACAATGGGCTCACGTCTACGTTTCTGGGAATCCAGTGACGCATAGTGATCCAAGTGGGCTGCAACACAAGTATTGCACCGGGTGTAAGTCTAATGATCCGGTGTGTAACTTCCCAGCAGGTGACGCTCAATTAATGCTTGGCTGGGACGGGCAGCTTAGCAAGAAAATGTGTGATAGAGAACTGTCACAATGGCACAACAGCATCTCGTGTGCTTGCTCTGTAAGGCTAGAAGGTTCTGTCAAGATTGAATTGAGAGCCGGTTGTTTTGAAAGTAAAGGATTTCCCTCAATACCTGTGCCTGTTTTTGGATTTGACCCACCACCAGAGGTGTGTCGGTTTGAACGTGTGATATATACGTTCCCGATCTTGTGCTATAAGAAGTTGGATTGCCCAAAAGGTTGCATCAAGCCCTGCGATATCAAACGCGAGCACTCCGGAGCCAGGACTGAATATTTGTACAATGATGGTCCTTGGTTGTTTGACTATACCGTTCATGTGCCGCTTCTTGGATTGGTGAATGCGCAAATCAAGCTGAGTGGTCTCACAGGAAACCTAACCTTTAGCGGAAAGAAGACGTACGGTTACTGTCACCAAGCAAAGTCGACGGGAGGTTTGCTTTAGGTGCGAACTTCATCCTATGCTTCGATGTCATCCAGAAGGCAAAGTCTATGAAAATAACGTCTGTCACACAATATTGTCTTGTGGCCACAACCTTGTCGAGCCTGGGTTTTTCCTTGGCGCTTCTGCTGGAGCGTAGTCCTCCTCCGACAGGTAATGCCGTCGAGGAGCGCAAGATCACTCTGAAGGACAAGTTGGGGAACGCCCGCTTGGAGTTGGAGGTGGACGACGCTGGCAACCCCCGGATCCGGATGAGCAATGCCGAGGGCCATGAACTGTTGATTGACCTTTCACAACGCGGGGGTGGAGTTCGTGTTAAGACAAAAGATGGAGGCTATGCCCACTTGAATGTGATCGGCACGTCTGCCGATGTCTGGGTGGCCAATGAGAAGTATCTCGCACTACTCTCCAGCGTAGACCACTCATCGACTCTCCTTCTCCGCGGAACCAAGGAGTATCGAATTGACCGGCCTTGAGGTTCGAATGCGCCGCTCCCTAAATTGCGAGTCGGGATTTGGAGTCGCGTAGTTTGCGGACCGGTCAATCTAGTTCCGTAAGTTCGTCCATCGTCTGCTCATGGCCAGGATTCAGTTCCAAAGCCCGCTGGAACCACTTCAGTGCTTCCGCTTGGAGGCCCCGGCCTCGAGCGCTCGTCCCAAGATGGAACGCCGCTTCCGCGACGCCTTGATTCGCCAGGAGTTGCAGGTGAGGTAGAGCCTCGCTTTCTCGCCCAGCAGCCAGCAGAAATCTACTGAGCTCCAACCGCACGGGAACCGAGTCCGGTCGCCCCACCAGAATCTGGCGGAGGTGGGGTTCGAGGTCTGGCACAATGTGCTTGAGCATTTCGATCCAGTTCCACGAGAAATCTTCGACCTGCAAGACATGGTTGTGCATCGCCTTCGCAGTGTCCGCATCATGCTCGTTGAGAGCCGCCTGAAAGAGGCTCATTGCCGAAACGGTGTGCTCCGGCCGGTCTTTCAACGCGGCAATGAACGACTCCCTTGCCTCCAGGTAGTTACCAAGCTCCAACTCCACGTTCCCTAGGTTGTGCAACCGCTTGAACCCGAGGAGTCCATGGTCGAACGAGGTGTATGCCCAAGCGACGACAGCCGAGTCGATTGCCCGATAGAGTTCGGCAGCGCGTTGGAGATTTCCGTCTTCGTGCTCGAGTTGGGCGAGATGGTAGAGCATCTCGGGATCTCCCGGTAGGACATCGAGACCGGCGAGGAACGTTTCCCGCGCTTTCTGACGTTCTTTCAAGCCCTTGTACGACAGGGCCAGGAGATCATAGGTCTTCCGGTAAATGGAATCTGCCGGAGTGGAAAGTTCCAGACACCGAATCAGCAGGGGAATCGCCTTCTTGTATTGCCCCACGTTTTGCGCGGTCATTCCGCAGTTGAACAGCACGAACGGGTGGTCTGGGTTCTCCTTCAAATCCAGATTGAGGAGCTTCCAGTCGCGCTTGCGCTTAGCGGTCTGCCCCTCGGGGCTCGTGTCGTAGTTCTTGTGGAGCACGTGCACCCCGTTGATGTGCCCGATCTCGCCCCCAATCTGCCGGATCGGCCCCAAGATCTGTTCGTGAATTCGAAACTGCCAGTTCAGGGCCGGCTTGTTTCGATAGACCTTGACATGGTCAACCTGCGTGCCGTCGTTGAAGCGAACAGGTAGAACGAGCCCCCACACCTCGTCAGGAGCGTCCTCGATCGCGGCGCGGATGGCCGCCATCGTCTCAGGGGACACGGTGTCGTCGCAGTCGATCCACAAGATCCAATCCCCCGTTGCGTCTTGCGTCGAGTCGTTTCGTGCCGCCGAAAAGCTGTTGACCCATTTGAAATGCCGAACGATCGCTCCATGTGCCTTGGCGATTTCCACCGTGCTATCGGTCGAGCCCGTGTCCGTCACGATCAGTTCGTCGACGAAGTCCTTCACGCTCGCCAGTGCCTCCGCGATGCACCGCTCCTCATTCTTGGCAATCATGCAGCAGGACAGTGTTTGACGCATTGCCCGCTTCGCAGCCATCGCATGGGGAGCCTTCGCGCGCTCTTTCAGTTCTGCGATCCGACGTGAGTAATCCGCGGCTACCGTGTCCCAGCCCCACAGCTTCGCAATCTGCGCCGCGTTCTGTCCCATTTCGGTCGTCAGCTTCGGATTCTCGAAGGCTTCTCTCAGCGCGCGCTGTACGTCGGCCTGGTCCGGTTCCAGCCAACCTTGGTCGTCCCTTGATTCCAGCCCAGGCAGTTGGGCGATCTGTACTCGCTGGCTCGCCACCTTCCAACCGCACGAGTGTAGGACGAGGTCGTCCGTTGGTCCGCCAAACGTGACGATCGTAGCGAGGCCACAGGCCATCCCCTCTAGCACCGGCAAGCAGAACCCCTCTGCCCGGTACGGCTGCACAATGCAATCGCAGGAACGCATCAGCTTTGACAACTCTTGGGGAGAGAGGTCGTCTTCGATGTACGTGACCCTCGGCGCGTTGGGATCGTTGACGACTTTGAGGATCGGTTCCCGTTGGTTGTTGTGGATATAGACATGCTTAGTCCCTGAATCCTTTACGATAAGACGAACCGGATCCGATCTCCGAAACTCTTCCAAGAATGCCCGCATGAGGATGTCGATGCCCTTGCGCTCGATCGTCCCGCCGACGTAGAGGAAGGTGAACTCGGCACCGTCGGACCCTGGATCATAGGGCGTGCGCGGCTGCTCGACGTTGAAAACGCGTTCGTCGAAGCCAAGTGGCAAAACACGCACCCGTTCTGCCGGCACTCCGCTCTGCACGTAGGCGTTGCGGGTGAAGTTCGAGTTGCACCAGAGTTCTTGAACCGCGCCCTGTCGAACCGCCTGCACCCACTCCTCCGGTGCGCGGAGAAACTCCCACGGCTGCATCAGCACGACCGGTCCGTCGTTGGGTGTGAAGTTCGGCGGGAAGGCGTGCCGTATCGAGAGTGCTGGTCCTTTCACGGACTTCACCAACGACTTGAGTTGCTTGCCACCCGGAAAGACAAGCGCTGACCCTAGATCCCGCTCGCTCGGCTTGATGGCATCAACGGACTTGAGCTTGGCCAGCCGTGAAGCCAACTCGCGGTTGACGTGCGCCAAGCTATGCCAGACGAAAAATGACCCTTCCCAGACAACCTTCATCACTTACTTCTCCTCAAGACATCGCCACTCCGATCTGGATGGCCCGACGACACTTCGCGATACACTTCGGCCGTCATACGACCGACCGTTTCCCAAGTGACCGCACGCCGCGGACTGAATACCCGGCCTAGTTTCATCGCCGACTGAATGGCCTCGGCAATGGAGCCGAGATCCAATGGGTCGCAATACACCGCGTCTTCCGCGAAATACTCCCTTTCCGCACCACGATTTGAGCAGACGAGGGGACAGCCCTGCGCGATTGCCTCCAAGTTCGCCAATCCGGGGGTCTCGGCAAAACTCGGTAGGACATGAACGGATGCCCTTGCCATCAACTCTCTGACCTCGTCCCTCGGGCGCTGTCCTAGGAACTCCACGCTCTGATCAGCGATCGATCGGCAGAGCTTCCCGTAGTAGGGATCGAACTCTGCTCCAACGAGGACAAGTCGAACCCCGATCATCCGACATGCCGCGATCAGCGCAAGCTGGTTCTTGTTTACTTCAAGACGGCCCGCGCACAAGATGAAAGGATCGCCATCGGGCTCTTGGCCTGTTCCGGTGGGACAAGGCGTGTCCGGAACTCCGTTGGGGATCACCTTCACCTCCGGAAGTTCTCCGCCAACCGAGGCCCGAAGCATGTCTGCCTCGCACCACGCGTTGGGCAGCAGCGTTGCCGCCTCCAGAACGAGAGCCCGTTGGAAGTCTGGCAGGCGCGTTGTGAAGCCCCCGTCCTCGCGAAAGGCTTCGGTCTGATGGCGCAGGGCGTCGAACGCAGAAGCTAACTCACTCAAGGTCTCCGCCCTGCTCGCCATGGTCAGCAGCTTGGGAGCGAACCATGCGATCTCTGCTCGATCCCAGTAGATGGGCGTCAACACATAGGGCCGTGCGGCAAATGCCTCGCGAACGTTGCTGTGGTGCAATGAGAAGACGTGGACTAGGCTGCCGGCACTGGGCACGTTCCCGATCCCGACTGAACATCGAATTCCCTCAGGCTCCAACGCCCGCACCGTCTCGAAGAGCTGAACCTCACCGCCGCCAAGAACTGTTAGGGCGCCCTCGTGTGTCACCAGCGCCACATCAAGGGTCGTGGGAACCGGTGCGCCAACCCAATCGATCCCGATGGGCTGACCACCGAGTTCAAGTTCTGCCTTAGCTGGTCCGTCGGCGACGTTCAACCCAGGAACGAGCTGCTCGATCGCTAGCGCTAACGAGTGGGCGGGATTGATGTCAGAGGGTTTCGCTGCTCGGGCGGCATTCAGCGCCAACTCCAAGAACGTTGCCGCGTCTGGAGGTATGCCTGTGGATCCGTTACGCTCCATCAGCTTTAGCTGAATGAGAGCTTCATAGACCGCACTGCCAAACGAGAGATAGAAGCCGGGCGAGCCGTCACCTTTGCCCTCAGTGGAATCGTAGTACCACGCGAAGACCTCCCCGAACCCTCTCGCTGCCGCCTCCCACGATCCGGGCGCACCTCGCTTTAGCGCTTCTAGAGACGTGTAGCGATTGAGTTTGTCGAAGTAGTGCGAGAGATCACGATGGGAAAAGTGCAAGATAGCGTCGTCGTCGGATCGAGGCTGAATTCTCACCACTTGACCATCCACGATTGCGGGTTCATGGACGCGTCCGGAGAAATGGAATCGACCAGCACGGAGAAGGGGCGGAGACTTGTAGGAGGGCCACCAGTTTCCAGCGTGCTCGATCCAGCCTCCAAAACTGACAACCTTGAAGGGCAGTTGGTAGGCACTAACTGCTGGATCGTCAGCGACGACTAACTGCTCGATCGTAGATCTAACCGTCGTCGTCAGCCGCTCGTCGGCGTCCAGCATCAATATCCACGGCTGTGCGGCCGCCTCCGCGCTCAAGTTTCTGGCAGCATCGAACTCCTCCATGAAGGGAAGAGTGAGCAGGCGATCCGCAAGCGGGCGTGCAATCTCAATCGTTCGGTCAGAACTCTGCATGTCCGCGACGATCACCTCTGATGCCCAGCCCTTCAACCCGGAAAGGCACGCCGCAATCTGTGCGGCCTCGTTCCTGGAATGTACAATGACCGAGAGCGGGAGCAATTGAAACGTACGGTTAGCCATACTTGCTGACCTCCTGCGCCGGAAAGGCCGGGTAGGGGTCGAACCTCTTCGCTAATGAGCGCGCATCGACCTACTAAGCAACTATCCCATCAGGGCCATTTCAGTTGCATATCACGTCCCCCGCGATGACCGAAGGTCAGTGGGACACTACTGCTCCGTAGGTCCAGATCCCAGACGTCCCGCGACGCGAATCTCCTCGTCATACGCGGTTGCTTCCACTACGGGACACGCGCTCGTCGCCCGAGCGAGTTACACCAAAGAGACTAAGTGATTCTTCGTTACACGTGCCGATCGCGTGGAGGTGCTCAATACAGCATCTGAGATGACCCCGCACCTCCACCTCAGCGGCAGTTGCAAACTTCAATCCCGTCGGATGTGTGTAGGTTTTCGCGGCCAAGGTTTCAAAAAGAACCTGATTCGGAGGATAGAGAGCGGCCGGTCCAAGACGGTCGATAAGTGTGCGGGTCTTTATGGCCAGGTCGTGAAAGTCTAAGCCCAGGAGGCTTGTCCCGAGCGTCACGAACGACGACTTCGCAAGGCGGCGGAACTCACCTGAGTACCCAAAGTCAAGGAGCAGAAGTGTGCCAACTGCTTCCACGAGTGCCGCCTCGGCGTAGAGTTGTCGCTCAAGATAGATTAGCCCCAAATTCTGCAGGATTTCAGCGACTGAACGTTTGTCTTGTCGAGCACGAGCGTGAGCAAGTGTCGCTTCGAGGACGAGACCGGCCGAAACCAGGTCGCTGCCCAATCGGAAGCGCAGCCGACCGATGCACGTGCTGACCAAGCTTTCCACTCTAGGGTCAGTCGTTTCAGAAAAGTGATCTGCGGCTGCTTCCTGAGCGACGAGCGCTTCCTCCAGTCGCTCCTGGGTTTCCAATAGCACCCCCAAGTTGTAGTAGCACTTCACGAGCGTCCACTCCGCGACTGATTCATCGACAAGTTTGATCGCCAACTGGTAGGCCTCGATGGCCTCATCAAACCGTTCGAGGGCTCTCATGGCGATCCCAAATTGCATGTGCATTTGACAGCGAATCTCAGCCGGCATGGCAGCGTTCGTCGAGATTTCCAGTGCTGCGGAAGTCGTTCCAGACATTCGTTTGAACTCTCCCGCGTGACAATACGCTGCCGAGAGAGAGAGCACGGCTGAAGCCCAGTTCGCGTCCTGAATGTTCGATCGATCCATCAACTTCATGTCGATCCGTTGCAGGTCCGAGGGGGCCAACTGCCAAGAACCGAGCCAAGGCTTGATGGCGGCGCATAGTCGCATCGCCGTGTTGGGTTCGCTACGTTCGAAGACGTCGACGATCATGGAAAGCGAAGTGGGTAGCGCCCCGGCGATATCCAGATCAAGAGGTACTTCACGGGCCTTCCGCTCAAACCAATCGGCGGCTCTGTCGCCGTAGGTGATGATCTCCTGCGTCGCAGACTCCACAAGTGCATCGACCGCTGTTGCCGTTGAATGCAGTACCCTCACATACGATGAATTGGGCTCTCGCGAGATCAGTCCCGCGAGGATCGCCTCCTCCAAGTCGCAGGGCAAGGAGTCGCAACACTCGAGAAACTGGTCAATATGGCAACTGCCCTTTAGATTCGAGAGCAGGCAGACCAAACGGCGTGCCTCAGGTCCGAGGTTGGCAAAACTGCTCTCGATCGCGCTTCTCAGGGATGATCTGCGCCTGGGTTCTTGCCGATTATCGGTGAGACCGTCCAACGACCTGCGCAGGCTGCCCAACGTGGCAGAGATGCTCGTCGAGCCGCAGAGCCGCGCGGCGATTTCTAGGGCAAGTGGAATGCCGTCGCACTGCTGCGCCACTTCGATGAGCAGCCCAACGTCCGCACTTGTCGGCTCTCGATCCTCAGCCGAGTGGACTAGCCTCATGTCGTGCATCAACAACTCGATTGCGGGGCCAGGCTCCTCATGGTCGCCGATTTCAAGAGGCTTCACGAGCACGATCGACTCTTCCGGAAGGTGCAAGCGGGAGTTGCTCGCGCATAGAAAGTGGCTACCTCCGTAGGATGCGACTAGTTCGCCGACGAAGCTACGGTGACTCTCAAGCACGTGGTCAAGCAGAATCACTTCGCAAGGCCTATCCCTCAAGATCGAACTGACCAAATCCTGGGGTTGAGATTCTAAGTCGAAGTATCCCACTACACGCTGGGAAGCGAGCCTCCAGAATAGCTCTCGCAATAGTTGCGATTTTCCAACTCCGCTCTGACCGGTCACCGTTGTAAATTCTGCAGCGGATGGCTTTGTCAGTCGGTCTACGAGGTCAGAGAGGTATCTGTCGCGCCCCATGGTGTGCAGGGGTCGCGCCGGGGCGACTCCACAGTGGTTGGACTGCGGCCTGTCAAGGGCGACCATCAGGGACTCAAAGAGGGCTGAATGCTTGCTGGGCACTCCTTCCCCATGTTCGTCATCAAGATACGTTTCAAACTCGGAAAACGCACGGGCCAGCTCGTCCTTCATTCCCAAGGCGGCATACAACCGCATCAACCTCTCTGTCTCGATCGAGCCCGTAGCGCGCTCCAACTGGAACTCCCGCAGCCTTTCCACGATCAGACTCGCCTGTTGTCGCCCAAAGGGTCCACATGCGAGACCCTCAAGAGCTTCGAGGACCACCCCAGTTATCCGACCCTTGATTGGCAGAATCAGAGGATGGTCTATGTCGCTGAGAACACATTGCTCGGCAATTTGGAGGGCATCACGCCATGCCGTGCCGGCCGCGAACTGATCATCGGTGGACCGGGCCCTTTCAACAGCGCGCTTGAACTCAGCCCAGTCGGACTCAATGTTAGGTTCAAGCAACGCTACGTGATCGTTGCTTACAGAGAGGAGCGGAAGATTCGACTTTGCCGCGAGAGCTGCTCGTGTCCGGCAGAGAAGCAAGTTGAAGTTTGGCCCGCAATCTAACTCCTGCGGATCTACCAGAGCCTCGGCCATGCTACTGCGTCCCGCTTTCAGCGTAGGCTGAGCCACAAGATAGGCCAGTAAGACCTTACGTCGAGCGCTCTTGGTTTGGAAAGGCCTGCCGTCGGGGGTAGCAATGCGAAACGAACCGAACAGTGAGACTTTCCACTTCATTTTTGGAGCCACCTCCAGGAGATCATGGCATAAGGGGTCAAGTGAAATGCAAGTGAAATGGCCAGTGACGGACCCTCATGCCCCTGAGGTCTGGATGAACAAAATCTTGTCTGCCATTTTTGTCCTGTCAGCTGCCGCATCAACGCCCACCGTCCCATGTGGGGATGCGCCTTCGGAGCGATTGAAACTCGAGACGACTTGGGAAGACGTTGCGAGCTACATTGAGGGCCACGCAACCGTTCGCAATGAAGCCACCGAAGCCCTCCTGGAAGAAGAGGCCGAGGCTGGCGCCAAAACGTGGATACTCGTTGGTGCGGTGAGCGGCGGTGGAAGCCGACTTCTATGGCCCGCGGCCCCTGAGTCCTTAGATGGGCCGGGAGTCGGGTGGCCTAGCGGCTCGTTGGTTATACGGTTTGCAACGGCCACGGAGAGGGACATCGCCGCGGGACTCATTGAGGACGTGACGGGGTCGGCCGTTCGCAGGAAAGGGCTCGTTGCTGCGCGCCGTGCGTTCAAGGGCACGCAGTGAGGTGCAATCGAGCATCAAACATGCTCGTGATGATATCTGCAAATTTGCGCCGAGGAAGTTTCGATTCACGGGGCCATGCCCGTACGTGGATAGATTCAGATAGCATCTGCTCCTAGCAGTGGATGCGTCTTGAACAAAGAAATGGGAAGCATCGCAAAGTGGAAGTGTACAGAAGGCATCAGGAGTCAAATTTCGTTCTTGTACCGGGTGCCATTGCGCAAAAAGGAATGATCATTGCGCAAGCGGGTTTTCCATCAGGGTGAGAACATCGTCCCAGAACCCCAGCCAGTTAGAATGTGAGGTCAAATCGTCGTCCGATTCGGAGTTCTGGTTGCTCAAAACCAGAGGTTCGAACGCGACGATTTTTTGCAGGATTGGAGCTACCTCCAACCTTGGAGAAGTCGGGCTAAGTCGGCTTGGGCGAAGCTCCTTTGCCAGCGCTGCAAGTTCTTCAATCTGAGGATACCGCCTTGCATGCCGAGACACGGTCAACGCGCGAATCGCCTTCGTCATGCTCTCGTAGGCAACGGCCGAGCGGCGTTCATGTTCACACCGGATCCTTTGTTCATGGGTGATTCGGTCAAGGATTTGATTACGGGATCGATTGAACTCATCGGCACCTATCTCCCCGTCTGCACGGAGCGTGACGAGAGCGTCAAGGCGTGCTCGTTCCTTGTCTAAGTTTACTGCCACAACCTGCCCTTTCGGGACCTGATTCATGTTTCGAAACTCGATAGCTTCGGGTAATGTTCGAGCGAGCCAGTCCTCGTAGGTTTGAGAGATCCTCAGACCTTCAGCCAAAGAAGCCATCATCATAGCAAGCTGCTCTTGCCGAATACCTTGCTTGCCACAGCCTCTCCGACCCGTGCAATGGTAGTACACATACTCAACATTTCGCTTCGTTCCGGGATATGACTTGAACTTCTTCTCACCAACGATTGCGCAACCACAGTGTTCACATATGAAGGAGCCGTGAAAGGGGAAGTCGTGCTTTCGCTTCCGCGTGCTTCTATGTCGCCCCGCAAGTATCCGTTGGACATGCTCAAACTCAGATTCGCTCACCATTGCTTGGTGCTTGCCGGTTCGAGTCTCTCCATTGAACTTGATCTCACCAACATAAAATCGGTCCCTAAGCATTCGGTAGACCGTGTTGCGAGAGACGGGCAGCGGCTGTTTGCCTCGTCGATAGTAGGTCAGACCCTCTGCTTGTAGACGATCGACAAGCTGGGCGACTGAGTAGTCACCCGTCAGCAACATGTCCCACCCTCGCCGCACCAGTCCAAATCTCTGAGGGTCGACAATGATTTCTTTGGAATCGAAGTCGTTGCGATAACCCACCGGTGCTTTGGCCGGTAGCCACCCCCGCTCGAACTTGCCCCGCATGCCACGCTTGACGTTCCGGCTCAGATCCTGAATGTATGCGGTGGACATTCCGTTTTCGATGGACAGCAGGAGTGCATTGTCGTCAGGGAGGTAGGGCTTCTCAATGGTGCGAATCATTGACAGCCTGCGCGTCTGCAAGAGGTAAGCGATGCGGCCTCCATCAACGGGATTCCGGCTCAGTCGATTGATGGCCCAGGTCAGAACTCCATCCAAGTCGCCTGCCTCAATGATGTTCAGCATTCGGTCAAACTCGGGCCGGTTGCCCGGAGCCTTGGCTGACCTTGACTCCTGAAAGATCTCCACAACAGTGTAGTTCTCGCGGGTGGCGAGGTTCGTTAGCTCTCGAATCTGATCATCGAGACTCTGGACCTGACGGTCGACGCTCTCCGTCGATTTCCGGGCGTAGATCGCGAAACGCATAGGCTTGGATGTAGCGAATATGAAGGAGTCGTGTGGCGGCCTCTCTTGCCTCATCGGGCGAGAGTTCTATGCCAACTTCACGTTGCACCAGGCGACGAAGATCGTCAATATGTTGCTGAGAGGGGGTTGGGAGCCACATGCAAAGACTATTTCCCTCCGGAACCTGCTCTGAAAACTCTATCCCGCACTGCGCAATCGTTGCACGAACGTGGCAACATTTTCGGTTTCTGTTTGGTGTGTTCAAATGGTGACATGCGAAACACATCACACCCCCAGGTCTTCGGACCGACCATCAATCGGCTTGCCGACGTGATGGCTCACCACGACCGGTTCGCCTTCAAAGGCGTCTCCAGGCTCGCCCGGGAAGCGGGAGTCAGCCCCTCGTCCGTCTCCCGCCTTATCAACGGGCAGAGCAACCCTTCGTTCCTGATGGTTGCTCGCCTCACCGAGGCGCTTGAGCGTGCCTATGGATATCGGATCGACCCACGGGATCTCGTCGCCGAGAACGGAGCCTTCATCCATCGCTTCTGCTGCGAACTCGCAGAATGCAAGGGCTGTCTTCCCGAGAACGCCCTCGATGACTTCGGCGACGTCAAGGCCGCGTTCGCAGGTGTAAAGGCCGGCAACTGGGTCACCTCGCGTCATCCCAACGGCTACCGGGCCGGGAAAGGAAAGCTATGACTGCTCATCCTGAACTGGCGAAGCTGGTTCGATCCAGCTCCCTTCACACGTGCCTGATCCTCACATCGAAGGCCCTCTCTCGCTCGGGTTACGGCGACATCGAACTTCTCGGTCGAAGGATGCCGAAGCAGAAGTCTCGGATCGGCGGCTGCGAACTGCTCTGCCACACGAACCTGGGATCCCAGCCGCTGAGAGTCATCGTGAAGGTCATCAAGGACTCGGTGCGCACCAGAATGCTGGATGAGATGGCCGGAGCCATCGATCGCACGAGGTCTGACTTTGGCATCCTGGTTCCCATGGAAGAGTTATCGGGCCGCTTTGCGTCTGTTGCTCGACGCTACGAAAGGTCTCGGGTTGAAGTGGTTGACATCGCTAGACTGACCGAGATGCTCTACCGATTCCGGATCGGCGTGCGACCGAATGGCGAGCCGGATTACCAGTATTTCGCCGAGCTTGATGATCAGCTTGATCGAGTCAACGAATTCCTTGCCTATGAGCGTTTCCCCTAATGATCGCGCCGTGCAACTCGCGGCTAGACTCCTCACGCTCGGACTCACGCGCCGCGCGGTGGTTGACTTGCTCATGTTTCCACTTGATGTGGTCGAGCAACAGCTGGATTGGCTGCCGTATCGGAAGGCCAAGCGCCCTGGAGCTTTCCTCATCGGAGCGGTTCACAACAACTATTCCCCTCCTAAGGAAACCTACTATGCCCATCGTAAAGCTGTCCAAGATCGGAGAACTGACCCCGTGGACCAAGACCCCGAACATCGTGATCGACAAGCTGATGCCGACCCTCCGGGACACGGAGTTCCGGGTGCTGGTGATCCTGATTCGGAGCACTATGGGTTGGAATAGATCGGGCGCGGTTGTCCTCTCCTATCGGACGTTGAAGCAACGCACCGGACGTTCCAGCGAAGCGATTGCAAACGCCTTGCGACGCTTGGAAGCGCAAGGAGTTATCCACATCCTCGATTCCAGGCACGCACGAAAGCGCCGAAATGCGAAGCTTGGCGCTTCGGAATCCGAACGACATTAAATACAGAAAGGTTTAAAAAAGAACAGAGCGGCGGCGATGAGTTATCCCCAACAGACAGCAGAACCCTCGTGCCAAAGCGCGAGGGTTTTGATCGTCCGGAGGCGATCCAGACAGACAGGGCGGGCCGGGCGGGTTCTTGCTGGTTGGTGTTGGCACGGCCCCAGCTCACCTGTTGTCGCGAGATATGCTACTGTTCGCAGTTATCCACGCCGATCTTTGGATGAAGCACGTGGAAGCGTGCGAAGGCAAAGAGAAGGGTCTGCAAGGAAATCGCCAGATTTGAACCTAGGACCCCGACCAGGGTCGGTTGGCATCTTACTCGTGTTTATGGTTGGACGGCAAGCCGAACAAGTCCGAGCAAACAGTGCAGTAAGGGCTGGAAAATGTTTTGAAACTTCACTCAGCGCCACCGTTGAGGTTGATTTTGAGAGGCTTCTAATCGGCGGATAAAATCCTCCAGTTGGGAGGCGGTGATTCTGCGGCTCCGGCCGACGGTAACCGAGCCAAGTTCTTGGAGGTCAAGGAGACGATAGACGTGAGCACGGCTGAGCGAGAGCAGTTCGGCGGCCTCCTCAACTGAGTAAGCCAACTTGGTGAGACGACCTGATTCCATGTGAGGATCGTGGAGACAGTGCCCGGGATGAGGCTCTGTACGTTCCAAGATGTTTACTTTGAGCTAAACGAGAGAGGCGATCTTTCACTCGAACTGCCGCGATAAACACCTCGCAAGGTCCATCTCAATCACATGGACATGGTAGAGGTCCCACCGACGTAGCGCGTTTGAACTGAGCTGCTGAAGATACTCCTGTGCCTGGGCGTCACCGTCAGTCTCCCGAATCACACGAGCCTGGACGATCCCACACAATTCTTTTGCGTGCAACACCTTTCGCCCTCCTGACAGGTAGGCACGTTCCAGATGCTCCTGAGCGAGAAATGTATCGCCGAGAAGCGCATGGATCCTCGCAATGAGCTGATGGTAGGGAAACCGGCGCGACTTCGGCGTGAGCTTGGTGCGCGGCAAAAGCTGCTTGAGAAAGTTCTCCAGCTTCGGCTGGTCAACCTGCACGAGACCCCGCTCCATGAAGACCACAGCGCACGAGATGTTCAGCCGAGCGACCGCTTCATCAGTGCACAGGATATAGGGCGGCATGATTGCCGGCAGTGGTCCCAAGATCGTAACACGCTCGCCTAGAGCTCGAAGTAGAGGCTGCAGTTCTTCGGGCGTCGAGTTCGGCATCTGGAGCATGATCTGAGCACGGGCCCAGTGACCGTGGCATTCTCGGCGGAAGTCCGCGTGTTCGCGTCCACTCTCCGCAATGAGTTGGGCTACCTGCATCGCCTGTCCTGGCATGTTGGAGCGTTGCTGGGCGACGAGCGCCAAGTCGAGTAGCTGTTCCCTCACGACTCTGTCAGCGGCTCCCTGAGCGCCGGTCAGAGCAAGACTTGCCGCAAGCCTCAGTTGCCCTTCTTTGATCTGACGAGCTACCCGGCGAATCGTGCTCTCGCTGGCCTTCGCCGTCTTGGTGGCAGGACTGACGCGTTCCAGAACATCGACTTCGAACCTTGCGTCCATCCACGCACGCAGAATTCTCCGCTTATGACGCTTGCTTGAGAGCGGGGCAATGAGTGCCGCGATGGCTCCAGATTCAGTCTTCTCTGGTCGCTTGAGGAGGGTCGAAACCCAACCAGGCGTTTTGCCAATCATGGTCGCGATTCCACCGTCCTTGGTGACTCCAAACTCGAGTTCAAAAGCCTCGCGCACCGACTCGGGGAATGAGTCGGGGTCGCGCTTCGGTTTAGTCCCAACTAAAAAATCCGGCTCGTCGCCCATCCCACCGTTCACGTCTGTCCCAACCTTACAGTGGAGACGAACTGAACGACATGTATGACACTCAACAGCCAATTTCGATGCCAAATCGCTGGATTGGAGTTCAAGCGGGCTGGCAGCTGCTTTCCAAGAGTCCCCTGCCGCACATGGTCACGGTAGCCGGAGAAGACTTAGACCGACAAACGCTGGTGATCGGGCAGCCTGGCGCTGGCAAGACCAACTTGTTTCACCACCTTCTGCAGCAGGACATGCAGCGGAAAATTTCGGTATGCGTCCTCAATATGCGGGGGGATCTCGTGTCCGCTGGCGCGGAAATTGCCAACGGGCTCGTTAAGCCTGCAAACATTAAGATTCTCGACCCCAGAGAACGAGCGCGGCCCTTTGGATTTTGCCCTCTCCAAGGAAGTGGCGAGCCTTACTTCCGGGCTCTCGGCGTTCTTGACGCAATAGAGGCAGTCTCGGAATCGTGGGGAGTTCAACTTGCGGAAACTTCGAGATTTGCGCTCATGGCGCTCGCAGAGACCGGCCGTCGTTTGAATGACCTTGAGCCTCTACTGACCGATAGGTCTTTTCGCGGCTGGGTTCGAAGTCAAATCAAGACAGAATCGGTCGCGAACTTCTGGAGTCGTTTCGATTCCCTTTCCCAGGAAAAGCAGGCTTCGCTGACGACGCCCGTCCTCAACAAGTTCAGTGCTCTCTTTGCACCTCAGGGGCTGGCGCAGATACTTGGACATCCGAGCCCGATCGATCTCGCAAAGCAAATAAACACACCGGGAAGTGTGACCCTTGTTTCACTGGCCATTGACGAACTGCACTCGTCGGGCAAGATGTTTGGTGCAATGTTTCTAGCGTCGCTATGCCGAGAGGTGTTTACGCGGGTGAGTACGGGAGAGCGCCATCGAGTCAAGTTGCGGCTCTACGTAGATGAGTTCGAGCACTTCAGCGGCAGCGACTTTGAGACGATCTTCGCCGAGGGCCGTCGCTTTGGATTTTCGATTGTGGTCGCTCACCAGACCCTCGTACAGTTGACGCCGCGAATGCGCTCCTTGATCCTCAACAGTGTGGGCACGAAGTTTGTGTTCCGGTGCGGTCGGGAGGACGCGGCAACCCTTGCCAAGGATATTTTTGGTGATCCTCGCGCATATGACTTGACCGAGTTGCCGGTCGGTTACTGCGTCCTCTGGAGAAGAGATGTAGGCGTCGATGAGGTCGAAGTCAACGAGCCCCTTATCCGCAACGTGGGCCACCTCAGCCCCAGTGCGAAGAGCTTTCTGAATGACATCTATTCCTTCTCCGGTGGCATCATTGAAGCTCGCCCCGTCTTGCCGATCGTCACACCTCCAGCGCAATCGTCCCTTGATCTCCCACCTGCAACGACACGCGTGGCTGCAGATCATGCGCAGGCGGTTCAGCCGTCACCCAAAACTGCCAAGCCTCCCGCAAGAACGGCTCAGATTCAAGAGAAGACGACTGAGACTAAGAAGGCACAGGCAAAGCCAAAGAGACCGCAAAAGCCGGTGGCTCAGCCTCAGGTCAATGACTTGGAGGACTGGCTGTGCGACTGACCAAACGAGATGCCACTTCGCTTCGAGACATGGCTCTGAGTCACGTTCTGTCCCGCGATCAGATGATTGCCCTGGGCTACTATGGTTCCGTCACCAGACTTAATGCTCGGTTCAGAGACCTTCTCAAGGCGGGATTCGTGCGCCGCCTAGAGACTCCGTTCTTCAGCCAAGGTTTGTACTCGGTGACGCCAACGGCTGCGAGTGTTGTCGGGCCGCAGATAGCGGCACTCCTGACCAACCGGTCCCCTTCACCAAGGTTTCTCCAGCACGCGCTCACCACGACGAACGTGAGGATCGCAATGCTCGACAAGGGAGCAACAGCTTGGAGATTCGAACAGCAACTGTGGACTTCGTTCGAGTGGCAAGGAAGATCATTCGAAGTTCGCCCCGACGGGCTGGCTGTCTTTCCAACCAAACATGTCGCGGTCGAGGTCGACATGGGAAACATGTCCCACTCAAGGCTCCAATCCAAGTTCGATGCCTACCAAACCTTCGTCGCATCCAGGAGCTTGGAGCAGAAGTGGGCCATATCAGACCTTCGCGTGTTGCTCGTCACCACAAGTCAGGCTCGCGCCGAACGAATCGGCCAACTGTTACAGTCAGTGTCCGCCCTTGATTTCCGCTGCGTCCCTCTTGAAAGCCTTGGTGTTCGTCAAGTAGGGTCCTGGAGTTAAAGCCATGAATGAACTAGCACAAATCCCTCTTCCAACATCGATTCGACAACGCCTTGAGCAAGCTGCTGCACTTGCAAGGCAAGACAGACCCGAGCAGGCAGAGTTGGTAGCAACTGAAGCGCTCGTAAAGCTCGCCGAATACAGCCCCGAGATGTGCGCTTTGGTCATCGCGAAGATGATGGGCATGAACGGCATCACGCGCACGAGAACCGAAGAACGCCACTGGCACGAACGGGTCGAGCACAAGCTCTTAGGCATCACCTACCAGACGGACATGGTTCCGATGGTCGAGCGTCGCACGTACACCGAGACCCTTAGCTTCTGGTAGGCAACGAAAAGAAAGAGAGCCAGGCGCATTGCCTGGCTCTTGAGAATTTACGGTGCTTTCACTCCCAGAACTCGTTCGAGTTCATCACGCAGGATCGCTTGCGCTGAGTCTAATGGTCGGGTGTAGTTTGCTTCGGTAACACCGCTCGCGGCGTGGCCGACATGCTCCTTCAAAGTTGTGACCGATACGCGAGGCATCAGCTTCTCGATGATGTTGATATGCGTCAGCCTACAGTCGTGAGGCGACATATCAGCGGGTAACTTGGCCGCCTTCACAATCGTCCTCCACGTCGCGTAGACGAGCTTCTTCATGCGTGGCTTGTTCTCAGTCGCAGCAGGCCAAAGAAGCTGTTCTGGACCCATTGCAGAGGCAAACGGGGCCAAGATTGACTTGAGAGTCCGGCACATGACGGCGCATCTTGTCTTTCCGCCCTTCGGCAATCCAACGCTCTGCTTGCCGCCGAACTCCACTCGAACCGCTCGATCCACGACGATGAGGTCGTCGTCAAATCGAAGTTGACCACGAGTGAGCGCCATGACCTCTCCAAGCCGGAGACCCACAAGCAGAAACACAGCGAGCAATGCGGCTTGATCCTGACGGAGGGCCCGAGCACTGAGCGCTCGCTTGACCTCCTCGGGAGTCAACGCAACCGCTTGTCGTGGCTTGGGTTGCGGGAGTGGGAGTCGAAACGGATTCGCGAGGGTCATTGGCACGCGTTGATACGGAGTCGTTGCTTGGTTGAAAGCTCGAACAAGGTCAGACTTGACCAGCAAAACCAAAGACTCCGAAGATCCCTGATCGCGAAGGTGTCGATAGAAGGCTCGAACCCTGAGCGGATCAATCTTGGATAGCGGATAGTCTCCGAGATGCTCAGCGACGTACTTCTTGAATCGAGATCGCCGCTGAGCGACGGTCACAGATGCTAGAGTCTCGGGCCAGTCGTTTGCGGCTAGCCACTCGAACCACTCAGCCAAAGTGACTTCACGCGAACTCCGCGCGTCCTCAATTCGCTTGCCTCGCCGAAGATCTCTCAGGAAGTCCTTCGCCTCGGTTTTTGTGGAGAAGATTCGAGAGATTCTAGTCTTGCGACCAGTCTCGCTCACTTGGGTGAACTGCACACGCCACTTACCGGCGTGCTTTCCTGTCAAGATTTCGCGGCACGAGCCGTCGAGGTTGTCGGCTCGTTTACTCATGCTTCCATCCTCGCGAAGCCAACCATACGAGTCGATTCCCGCACCGCACTGGCAACGATTGGGTGCTTCAAGCAGTTCACGCTAAGATGCTGCATGCCCCCGTGGGACCAAGAGTGGACGACTATCCGAAACTTCACCCACAGCTAAAATCGACGTGGTTGTTTGGCAGGAGCAAGACTAGGGGAACCCTTTGTGGTGGCGCGGCAGCTTACGCGTCTCACATGAACCATTCATGTAAGCAAGCCGCATCAGGCGTCGCATCCAGCCATTACGCTTCGTTAGCCATCCCATTCGCATCGCGTGATAACAGCGGCTTCCGATGCACCATACTCGCTAGTGACCATGACACTCTACAAGTATCTGCATCCGGATCGAATTGACGTTCTGGCTAATCGGCTGATTCGCTTTAGTCAGCCGGCAGATTTGAACGATCCGCACGAGGGAGCCCCTCAGGCGTCGAGTCAGTTTACGCACCAGTTGATTAACGAAGAGGTTATTCCAATCCTCGATCAACTATCTGCCGAAGATTTCGTTCGCGACGGCTTCTCATTGAAGTACGACCAACTCCCGAATTTGCAGCGCGAGGCAGTGAGCCGACAAGACTTCATTGAGCAGAATATGACTTCGATTGCTCACATCATGCCCGATCTCCGGGAGTTCTATGTCAACCAGGTCAAGCAGCATGCCGATCAAGCTGGGAAACTGAAGGATGAGTTGTCTCGGATAATGTCGAAGTCCCTGAATAGCAAGTTTGGTGTCCTTTCCTTGTCAGAAGATCCACTGCTACCGTTAATGTGGGGGCACTATGCCGATGGGGACCGTGGATTCGTAATTGGTTTCGACTCGGATAGCGACTTTTTCAACCCAGATGACTGGAAGTCCCTCAGCAAGCCGCTACAGGCGATGAACTATTCGGATGAGAAGCCAGAATTGGCTGAACGTGGCAAGTCGGAAGAGAATGACTCTGCGATGCTTTTTACTAAGCCTGCGTGCTGGTCGGGAGAGCGGGAGTGGCGAGCGTTGCGCCGACTCGATGGAGCAACTCGAGTCGTTGCCAAATCACCGTACGATATCTGCCTCTTTAGCTTTCCGGCATCGGCTGTAGTGGAAGTCGTTTTAGGAGCTCGGTTCGAGGCAGAAGCTGAGAAGCACGTCCGAATGCTCCTGCAGGGCCCTGACTTTGCACACGTCCGACTCCGTCGGGTCCGTCTCTCTGGATTCAACCGATCACTGGAAGATGCTTGATCTTAGCGGCCGTATTGAGAGACCATTTGAGAGACCCAAGCTTTTCAAACAGAAACGGACCGCCTCAAGCGGTCCGTTTTAGGTTCAAAAAAGTGGTGGGCGGTACAGGACTTGAACCTGTGACCCCTACAGTGTCATTGTAGTGCTCTACCACTGAGCTAACCGCCCGAAGGGGCGTTGCCATGGGCAACGCGGAGTCAATGATACCCGCAGAATGTGGAGTGTTGTGATCGCGTGTCGGACATTGCGGGAGCACTCGCTTGTAGCCACATCCGACGTCCAGATCCCCCACCAAACCCGGTCAACCCCGCATCCGTGCGGGTTTCGGAGCCATCCCCGTAAGCAAAGCAGGGAAGCTGACCGCCGATTCGGGCGATAACTCTTGTGGTTATGTATCACGTGGTTGCAGTGGTGGTGTTCGCGGTGTCCATCTACGGGCTGTATGGCCTTTATCGAGAGTCGGTGCAGACCGCAGATTGATCCTGCTCCTCCCATCCCAACCCACACCCACAAACGAAAGGGCCCGGTGCCATCTCTGGCATCCGGGCCTCTTTCTTATGGCGTGATCGTCTACGGATCGACGCGAACCGTGGTCGTCTGATTGACGCCCAGATAGTTGCCCGTGATGACCACATTGGTGGCCGACACGACCGGAGTGGTTGTTACCGGGAAGTTCGCGGCCGTCTGCCCGGCCGGAACCGTCACACTGCCCGGAACGGTGAGCACTGACGGGAGCGTCGATGCTAACGTCACGACGGACCCACCGGTGAACGAGAACCAGTCCAGCGAAGCCGTCCCGGTTCCATTCTGACCACCGACGATCGGATTCGGCGAGACCGCGATCGACTGCAGCGAAGCACCGCGAATGAGCACCGTATCGGCGCGGACTTGGCCATTAAACGAGCCAGTCACGGTCACATTGACGTTGAACCGGGTGACCACCGTCGTGACCTGGAAGCTCGACACGCGAGTGCCGGTGAGAACCGTCACGTTCGACGGGACACCACCGATGCTCGGTGAACTCGAGGTCAGGGTTACCACCGCGCCCGGAGCCTTCGCCGGAGCGGACAACTGAACCCAGCTCGGAGCCTTCTGGCCACCGAAGACCTGGTCCGGCGTGATGTTAAGAATCTCAAGGAATGGAGTCATCACCATCACGTTGGCGGTGCGAACGATACCGAAGGCACTGCCGGAGATCGTGACGGGGGTGTTTGCCTGAACCTGGAGGGTGTAGACCAAGAACGAGGCTTGGCTTGCGCCCGCCGGAACGAGCACGCTGGCGGCGACGATGGCCGCACTCGTGTTTGAGCTCGCCAGGACCACTCGGAAGCCGCTAGCTGGCGCCCGCCCGGCCAAGAAGACCGTCCCATTGCCCCGCTGACCGGCCGGAATCAACGTCGGCGTGACGGTGATTCGGTCGAGTGCTGTCGGCTGGACGAGCAGCGTGTTCTGGGCAATATAGCCAGCGCGCTCGGCGCGAATAACGACCGGAGTCGTTTTGCCGACCGGCGAGGTGACGTAGTTAAAGGTCCTCGAAGTCTGGCCGCCCGGGACCGTTACGCTTGAAGGAACGGCTACGATTGAGTTGCTCGACGTGATGTTGACCGAGGCACCACCGAAGGGAGCCGTGTTGTCGAGAACGACGGTTGCTTCGCCAGTGAATCCACCGGGGATCGACTCGGGGTCAAGCGTCAAGGTGGCCGGAGTGACGACGGGGCTCAGGCGCAGGGCGCGGAGCTGTCCCGCTTTCGTGTAGGAGGCGACCACTTGGCCGAGGTCGTTGATATCGAGACCGTTTTCGAGGTGGATTCCCGAGTTCGGAGGCATGTAGGGGTCGATCTCGAAGGGAACCCAGAACGGTTCGACGGGCAAGATCGGGAACCAAAGCACCGTGCGCCACGTGTAGGTGCCGAAACCGTTTTGCAGCGTGAACTGCCCAGATCGACCGACCAGCGTGAAGGCCGTGTTGATACCGTAGACCTCACCGACGTTATCGCCCGGCAGAAGCAAGGGGTTGACCACTTGAGTGCCGATGGCGGCGAACGGTCGCGGGTAGTGGTAGATGGGACGGCCGAGGCCATCGTTGAAGAATGGACCGACCATTCCCACCGTGATCGGCGAGCCGTCAGCTGCGCCGGCATTGTCCGACATATCGGTGACACTGACCATCTCGGAGGCGTCGGCGGCGGCGTTAATCTCGGTCGGCGTAAAAGTATCCGCAGGAAGCATTGGAATCTGCCAGTTCCACGCGGTCACGGAGCCGTCATCCATCAGCGCTGTACCGGCAACCCAGTTGAGGTTGCTGATCGCGGTGATGTTCATGTTCAGAGCGCCGCTAATCGGCGGAACGGGCAAGATGCGCGATCCGGCAATCACCGTACCGTTCTTGTAAGTCGAGTTTCCGGTCGGATCCACGTTGTAAGCGATCGTGTTGGCGTCGTTGATGCCGACACCCTCGGTTCCGAGATTGCCGACACCGTTGGGCAGGAAGTTCATCGTGCCGTTGACCCACACGAAAGCGCGTGCGTTCGTGCCAGCGCCACTCGTGCCAATGACCGTGTTGAATCGATTGACCCAGTTCGATCGAGCGCCGGGGCGACCTGGGAGAATCCCTAAGTCATAAACCAGGCCAGCTTCCCAAAGGAACGATGCGCTGGTCGTCGTCCGCGGGATGTAGCCCACGATGACGCCCGAATTGTTCATGCGCTTCGGAACAACCGCAGTCCCTTGCGGCAGGACGCCCAGGTCCTGATAGACGAATCGATTCATTTGGGCTGAAGCACCCATCGCGGCTAGCGCCAGGGCCCCCACCAATCCAAATCTAGCGAGTGTTACTCGATGTGAATGAAGCATGCCTATTCCCTCAATCCCTACAACACGAGGACGAGTGAACGCTGTAGGAACGTTCACTCAGCCGTATGTCCTTCCAGTATAGACCGACGGATTGGCGAACCCGTAGGATTGCGCGGATTTTCTGATTTGAATCGCGTCCCGTCGTCCGTTTGGCGAACTGGTGAATCTGCGAGGAGGGATAGGTCGTCTTGTAAGATGTGATGATGCGCTTCCTTTGGGTGTTCTTGGCTCTTGTTCTGAGCGCGGTGGCGGTATCGCAGTCGCGGGTTGTCGTCAAGGCCGGCGACTCCGTTTCCGTGGTCTGCGAAGAGGAACCGAGCGTAAACAAGGACTATCCGATCACGCGAGACGGCTATGTCGTCATGCAGTTCATCGGCGCGGTCAGCGTCGCCGGACTGACGGAAGAGGTCGCCGCGGCGAAGATCGCGGCGACGCTGATCGAGCAGCGCATCCTCCCCCGCGCTACCGTGCGGTTGAAGGTACTCGGCTCGAAGACCGCGCTCATCGCCTACGGTGGCGCAGTCCAAAAGAGTGGAGAAGTCTTCCCCCGAGTGGGGTTGCGCCTCGCCGACGTCGTCCAAGTAGCCCAGCCAACCGCCGCAGCGAATCTTGAAAAGGTCCGCGTGACGACCGCCGAAGGCAAAGAGATCATCGTCAACTTCAAGCTCTTTGATGGAAAGGACACGGCCCACAACCCCGAACTCCGAGCCGGAGACCGGGTGTTCTTCGAACTCGTCGATCGCCCGCAAGATGTTGTAATCACCGGTATGGTCAAACGACCCGGCGCATTGCCGTTCAAGGACGGCATGACGATAAGGGACCTGGTTCTCGCGGCGGGAGGCTACACGGCCGCCGCCAATGAAAAGGCCGTTCGCCTCGAACATGCTGGGCAGGTGCGCGATCTCGACATGACGGCCGATGACGCGCCTCTGCAACCGGGAGACCGCGTGTTCGTGCCGCAGGCGACCTCGCTGACCTTTGTGACCGTGACCGGAGCCGTGATGACACCCCGTCGGGTTCCGTTCCGCGAGGGGTTGACGCTAGCCCAAGCCGTCGAAGGAGCCGGCGGAGCTGCCCCGCGTGCCGACCTTGCTAAGGTTCAGGTGATCCGACAGATCGACGGCAAGGATCGGAAGTTGACGCATAACCTGGCTCAGGTCTATGCGAGCAAAGCCGGCGATCTGCCGCTGCGTGCGAACGACGTGGTCGAGGTCAACTATCCGCAAGTCGCGAACAAGCGGCGGAACTCCGCCGCCCAGTTGGTCGGAGCGGTGCTGATCGGCGCGCTCTTCGGCATTCTGCGATTCTGATGCGCTGGGATCGGACGAAGGGACGTCCCGAACCGGTGGCGGCACTTGATCGGGTGCCGCTTACCGAGTGCGGCGAGCCGTTGGTGCCATTGGCCGAGTTCGCACCATCGATCCGTTTGGTACGCCCCCAAACCATTCCTTTCTGCCGGAAGACCGTTGCCGAGATGGTCGAACGGGCGGCGCGACTCCTGCCTGCGGGTTATCACTTAGCCGTCACGGATGCGTGGCGCCCCCTCCTTCGACAGCAGATGATCTACGAGTTCATGTCGCGGTCGGCAAAGGAAGCCTTTCCTGAACGGGAAGGGGCGACCCTGACGCGAACCGTGAATCGCTGGGTCGCGCCCCCGAATCGCAAGTCGCCTCCCGGTCACTGCACCGGAGCCGCGCTCGATGTGATCCTCGTCGATCACGAGAACGAACCAATCGATGTCACGTCTCCTTACACGCGGCTGCACGGCGGCCCCACCTACGTCTTTGGACTCACCGAAACCGCGCAGCGCAACCGCATGATCCTCGTCGACGTGATGTTGAGTGTTGGATTCTCTAACTGTCGCGACGAGTGGTGGCATTACAGTTACGGCGATGCGGGCTGGGCGGTTCGGCTCGATCGGCCGACCTGCTTCTACGGGGCCGTCGAGCTTGACCCCAGTTTCTACCTTGAAGCTCAGCGGATTTGGGAAGAAGCCCTGCGCGATCGGCCGAATCCGTTCTTGGAGTCTTGATGGACGAGGCTGTATTCCGGTGGATCAACGGTTGGCCGGATTGGCTGGCGCCGATGTTCGTCTTTCTCTCCGATGCCACGAAGATGACCGAGGGTCGCGTCCTGTTGGGTTTGGCGGCCCTTGGGCTCGTCATCGCCAGCAACGCCACGCGCAAGGCCCTGCTGCTCGGTCTCCTTTCCGTCGGGGTCGCCAACGAGATCACGGACGTCCTCAAGGGCACGTTCCAGATGGCGAGACCCTGCGTCGAGCTCGAGGACGTGATCCTAAGGGTCGGGAAGTTGACCAGCTTCGGAACCGCGTCGGCCCACTCCGCCAACATGGCGGCGCTGGCGACGATCTTCTGGCTCGCGTTCCGGTGGCGCGGATCGGTTTGGATGGTCGTCGCGCTGCTGACCGGAATCTCCCGGATCTACGTCGGCGTCCATTATCCGTCGCAGGTCTTGCTCGGCTGGACCTGCGGTGTTCTGGCCGGGATCGTGGTTTGGTACACCTGGGCGGCCTGGGTGCGATTGCGTTCGCCCAAGGAGCAGATCGTTGAGTCGAGCTAAGTCTCTTACGAGGCGTCAACAGCTCATCCTCCTCAGCGGAAGCGTCGTGGTATTGAGCTGGGTGTTGCCGATCTTGGCGCTCCTCACCTTGCCCCTACAGTACGTATACACCCACCTGCACGAAGCCGGCCATGCGTTGGCGTTTGTCGCTTCCGGAGGAACCGGTGTTACCGTAAGGGTGTTTCAGGATGGTTCCGGCGTGACGACGGGCTTCGGCGGGAATCCGCTTCTCGTGAGCTCTGCCGGATACGTGGGGGCCACCGCTTTCGGGGCCCTGGTTATCGCGCTTGCCCACAATGAACGCGGAGCGCGTGCCGCGTTGCTCACGATGGCTTGGGTGCTTGGCGGCGCGATGGTGCTTTGGGTTCGCGGAGACCTCGTTGGTCTACTCAGTGGGATCATCGGCGTGGCCGTTCTTGCCCTTGCCGGAACAAAGCTGAAGGGCGACGCGCGCCTCTTCGCGGCTCAGTTCTTCGGACTGTTCATGGGTCTCGCTTCGCTGCAAGCGGTCTTCGCGACCCTTCGCATTGGCCAGGTTGCGCTGGAGATGAACGACGCGGAGATTCTGCAGGGTCTGACCGGAATCCCCGCGATCATCTCCGCGGTGATCTGGTCGGCGATCAGTTTGTGTCTGGTGATTTTGGCGCTTCGACGTTCGTGGTCGGCCTGATCACTGGGAGCGGCTCGCTCAGCTCAACACTGCCTAGCGTCTCCATCTTGGTGCCGTCGATGTACAGTTCGAGTTCGTTGATGGCGGGGAACTGGCCAAGACTGCGTCGGATGCCTTCAATGAGCACTTGCTCATCTGAACTTCCGTAGCCGCCCGCGAACGCGCTGTTGAAGCTCACTGCGGCGAGCCCGTTGCGCACATCGACGCCGAGGACTCGGGCTTCGGGGGCGGGGATGCGGCTGGCCTCCAGGAATGCGCCGAGCGCGTAAGTCTCCGGTGAGGTCCCTTTCGGAACATCGACCATGCGCGTGTTGAACTTCAGATCGTTCCCATCGAAGAAGGGCTCAAAGACGTAGACCCTCCCTTCGGGGGCCTTCTCGACCGACACATCGATCTGCGGTTCGATTCGCGGCTTGGCGGGCGCCTCAACGCGGCGTTGGTCTTCGGGCACTCGGTCTGCCGGAGTGAGCTTTACGTAAGCCGCCAAACTGCCGACAATCGCCGCACCGCAGAGGGCGACGATGAGCAGGGTCTTGGTGGTGGGTCCTTTAGGGTTTGACATCGCCTAGATACACTCGAATCCCCTTGACAACGGCGCGCGCCACGCGCTCCTGATAATCCTTCTCCATCATACGCTTGCGGTCCTTCGTATTGTTGATGAACCCCAGCTCGAGCAGCACGCCGGGCATCTTGCTGTAGCGTAGGACGGCAAAACCGGTGTCGTAGATCCGGGTGTCGCTCCAAATGCCCATCGAGGGCATGGCGGGGATCTGTTTGATCTCGTTGTGGATGCACTCTGCAAGCAACTGGCTCAGCGGATTGCCGCCCCGATAGAAGGTGATCGTCCCCGACGAGGAGTTGTTGACACGGTTTGAGTTGATGTGCGTGCTCACGAAGAACGTCGCGTTGTTTCGGTTGGCGATCTCGGCCCGCTCCTTCAGCGCGATGAACACGTCGGTGGTGCGGGTTTCGATGACCGTCGCGCCCTGCTGAGAAAGCTCTTGGGCGATCAAGCGTGAGATCGCGAGGTTGAGCTGCTTCTCGACGATTTCTCCGGCGGGGCTGCGCGCCCCCGGGTCATGCCCGCCGTGTCCAGCATCCACAACCACCACCTTGCCGACCAGCTTGCCATCGCCAACTTTGGGTTTCACCAACATGAGTTGGAGGGAAGTCGATGTGGAAACGAACTGGACGCCCATGGGTCGCTCGAGGATGAGACGCATGGTGGTACCGGTTTCGTCGGCAATCGTCTCGACGCTGACTCCGTCGATTGTGGGCAACGTTTCGCCCTCCTTGAGTTTCGTCTTGGCGAGTTTGAGTTCAAGCGTGACCGGATCGACGCGCACCAGCTGGGGTGTCACGGGCAGAGTGCCCGAGACCGGCGCAGTCAGAGTGATCGAAGAGTCCGACCTGGCGGACTGCCGAAGCGCGCCGACTTCGTTCACCGGGCCAACGGGAGCGACAACCGGGGGCTTCTCGGTTTGCACCGGAGCATCGGGCTGCTGCACCACGCCTTCACCTTCCAGCTTCATGGCAAGACTTCGACTCGCCGTGAGCTTCTCGAACGTGGGCTTCGATTCGGTTTCGAGAACGATGCGCACGGTTCCGTTGCCGTAGTTTGCGGCGCGACCGTTTGGAGGAAGCTCGATCTGGCAGCGCTCGTCCAACTGAGCGCCCTTGAGGTCGATGACGATTCGCGGAGGATTATCGAGGAAGAACGTCGTCGGCTCGACCGCCACGGTCGCATCGGTCTCAAGTTGGCCGTTGGCGTAGTGAATGCGGCGCACTCGCGACCACCCTTCGAGCACATCGCGGTCCTTCTGCCACTGGTAGGCGACGCCGAGTTGGTCGTAAATCTCGTTAAGGGGCAACAAGAAGCGGCTGTTGATCGTGCGGCCGGTGACTCGAACCGTGCGTCCTTCGGCTTGGATCGTCGCCTCGTTGCCGACGAAGCTGTAGGGCCACTTCCACGCGATCAGCACGTTCGGGTTGACGAAGCACTGGTCACCTTGACGCCAAGCTTGGGCGTTGCCGAGGTGGGTCATCACGACTTCAGCCGGGCGCAATGCTTCTTGCGCACCCGCTGTCATCACCATCCATGGTAGAGCGAGTAAAAGGGTTCGCCTCATCCTGAGCGTCCTAGCGATGATTGTGAGACCTCCCGCATAATAATTGCAATCCTTAAGGGAAATCCGATTTCCCAGTAGGATTATTGGCAAGACGGCTGAAAGGGTTCCGTCGTTTCGTTTCGGGCGATTAGCTCAGTTGGTAGAGCGCCTCGTTTACACCGAGGATGCCGGGGGTTCGAGTCCCTCATCGCCCACCAGAAGCCCAATTTGGGAGAGACCTTGAGGGCGGCGGATGCGTCGTCCAGCCGCAACGTGGCAGGGGTGCGAGCCAACCGCCTGCCCTTCGTTTACGCTCCACATTTTTGACTTCGCAGGCGCAGGTTGCGAGTGCCATGAGGGCGCGGGCCGGGCGCCCGTATACTGGAGCGACCATGCGAAAGCTCGACAGATTGGGGCCAGGCATTGCCGGGCTGATCGTGCTTGGCCTTGTGCTTACGGCCGTTATCAGCTATCTGAAGTTCAGCTCAGAGGCTCGCTTTGCGGTAACCCTCAGTCCACCGGAGGGCTTTGCGATCATTAGTATTAATCGCCAAGACCACCGAGGCTCCGGTGGATTCGTTGGTTACCTGCCGGAGGGGCCAAATACGTTCATCCTTGAGCGCGCTGGCGTGCGCTATGCCTACGTGGTTGAGGTTCTAGGAGGCTTTGACGCCTATCTTAATCTGAGGGAGTCGGACCTCAAGCCCGTCGCAAGGATCAATGCTACATGATGGAAGCTGCCGAATCTGATGTCACCCCAACGTTGTCCTTGGCGCTTTCGATAGGCTTAGTGGGCATCTTGGTGGCGATCGGGGTGTTCCTGCTCGCGGCGCACGTGTTCAGCCAAAGCGAAGGGAAGAAGCCGATGCGCGTGATCGCGTTGAGCGCCGTTGTCCTGGCTGCCGCCGCTCTGGTGGCCTTGTTGTTCACGATCAGCGACATTTTCGAGTACCTGGGGTAAGCGACGAGGGAAGGAGATGAACGAGCGACGAAGAGTCAGCAAGGTCGGTCTCGCTTTCGCGGTGGCCGTGCTGACCGTGGGAGGGATCCTGTTGGGCTCCTACGTGAACCGTGTCCAGGGCGCAACCCAATCGGTCGATCAGGTTTCCGGAGAGAGCGCTGGCACGATCTTGTTCTTCGGAGTGCTACCAATCGTTGGGCTTGGCGTTCTTGCCTACCTTGCGGGTACGAAGATCGATTCGAGCCAATGAGAGCTCGACGCGGCAGGGGTACGAACCAACCTCCTGCCCTCCGGGAGCCGTAGACTTTGCGTTCGTAGGGGCAGGTTTCGAGTGCCATACAAGGCACGAGGCCCTGCGCTCAAATCCAACTGTGCGGACACACCGGCGCTCTCAAACTTGCACATCGAAACCCGCGCATTCGAGCGCTCCTCCGAAGGAAGTGCAAGAAACTTCACCTTCGTTTATGGAGGGCCACCGTGCATCCCTTATACTGACGAGGGGGCCCGTGACCAAAGGGGGATAGCAGGTGGCGTTTCGTATCGAAATGTTTGGGGGATTGGCTTACCTAGCCAACGACGCGACAGTCAGTCGTTTTCGGACGAAGAAGACCGCCGCGCTGCTTGCTTATCTGGCCTATCACCCCCGGACGGTTCACACCCGGGAGGAGCTCGTAGAACTCCTGTGGCCCGAGAGCGACATCAATCTCGGCCGGCAGAACCTCAGCACGGCACTCAGTTCCCTCAGGCGGCAGCTCGAGCCACCCGGCATGGAACGCGATCACGTTCTTCTGACCGATCGTGAATCCGTTGCGCTCCGCGCCGAGGCGTTAGAAACCGACGTGCAGAACTTTGAGTCCGCGTTGAAGTGCGCATCGAAGCACGTCGCGGACGGGTTGAAAGTTGAGCTTCTCGAATCGGCAATCGAGTTGTATCGCGGCCCGTTGCTCCCCCACTTGCACGACGACTGGATCATCTTCGAGCGCGAGCGGTTGCACGAGGATTACTGCGCCGCGCTTCGTCGACTGTCCCAGCTGCGCAGAGGATCCGGTGATCTCGACCGCGCGATCTCGCTCGCTCGCAAGGCCATTGAAGCCGAACCTCTCCTTAAGGACCACTATGCTCACCTTGCCCTGCTTCTCCAGGAAGCTGGCGATATGAAAGCAGCGGACCGGGTGCGAAGGGACTGGGAGCAAGTCGTTCAAGGGAAGTTCGATCGAAAGCCGCGCGAAACGGCGCTCACCCCTAAGTCGAAGCCGGTACGTGCGCCGATAGAACTTGCTCCAATGCCCCCGCCCACCGATGTCCCGGTCAGCTACACGCGCTTCTTCGGCCGGGAGGCCGAGTTGCGGAGAATCGTAGGATGGATTCAGACCCCCGGCGCCCCGATGCTCACCTTGACCGGTCCGGGCGGAATCGGCAAGTCACGGCTCGCTTCGGAATCGCTGCGAACCGCCCGCGCTGCTTGCTGTTACATCCCCCTGGCCGACCTTCGCGATCCGACGCAAATTCCGGTGGAGTTGGCAAGGGCCCTTGGCGTGCCGCCTGCATATGCACAATCGCCCGACATGCTGGGTAGCGCCCTGAGAAGGAGCGGGAAGGTCCTGTTCATGGACAACTTCGAGCATATCCGAGAGGGCGCGGTCTGGCTCGAAAAGCTGCTTCTGGCCGCTCCCGACATCAAGGTCCTGATCACATCGCAACACTGCTTAGGGCTGGATGCCGAGTCGGAGATGCCCATCGCACCCTTGAGCGTCCCGGATCCGGGTGAAGGACTTGAATCACTCGCCGCGTGTCCGTCGATCGCCCTCTTTGTCGATCGGGCGCAACGGTCGCGTCCGGATTTCCAGATCACCCGCGGCAATGCGGAAGCCGTGCGCGCGCTTTGCGACGGGCTCGAGGGAATTCCGCTCGCCATCGAACTTGCGGCAGCGCGTGCCCAAGTGCTCACGCCGGCGCAAATGCAGGCCCAGCTCTCCGACCGCTTCTCGTTCCTCGTGAATCGGAAGCGGCCCGCCACGGAACGCCACCGGACCATGGAAGCGGCGTTGCAGTGGTCGTACGACCTACTGAGGGAGGATTTGCAGCGCGCCTTCGTGGGGCTTTGCGTCTTTCGAGGCGGATGGTCGCTTGAAGCGGCTGCGGCAGTGCTGAATGGCGCTCGGGTTGCCGACACGCTGGAAGAACTTGTCGCGGCGTCGCTCGTGAACGCCGGGGGGACGGAAGGCGGGATCCGCTTTTCGATGCTCGAGACCGTTCGTGCGTTCGGCGAACTGAGATTGCCGGCAGAGGAGCGTGGGGTGCATGCGCTCCGCCATGTCGAGCATTACGTTGCGCTTGCGGAAAGCGCGGCCCCGCATCTCATGTCTCCGGCGGCGGCGGAGTGGCTCCCCCGACTCTCGCTCGAGCAGGAGAACTTCCGCGCGGCGCTTGAGTTCAGCTCTGATGAGCTTCCTGAGTTGGGCATGAGGTTGTCTGTCGCGCTGGCCCCGTACTGGAACGTGAGGGCCAACGCCTCGGAGAGTCGGAAGTGGCTGGCCGAGTTTCTCGGACGCGACGATCCATTCCCGACGCCGCTTCGCATGGCGGCACTATTCGGCGGCGGAACGCTCTGTGTCCTCGACGGTGAGTTCGCTCGCGCCGAGGAGTACCTTACTGAGTGCTTGGCCTTTGCCCGGGATCTGGGTGACGAACCGTTCATCGCCAGCGTGCTCGAAGCGCTGGGTACGGCCTGGACTTACCTCGGACTCCCTCGATCCGTGGCTTGCTTTGACGAGGCTTTACACATCGCCGATCGACTGAACGATCCCTTCTTGAAAGCTCGGTTGCTCTTGGGCCGAGGAATCGCATGCCTCTCGGTCCCCGACTTCGCGAGCGCAAACGAAATGTACGAGCAGGCGCACGAGATCGCAACTTCGGCGGGGCTCGCGCCGTTGCTGCCCCGCATTTTGACGGCGTGGGGAGTCAACTACAACTACTGGCACCGACCCGAGGAGGCCGAAGCGATGCTGATCGAAGCGTCCAAGGTCGCGCGAGAGTCCGGCGACTTCCTGATGATTCCCATCTGCGATTGGGGTCGCGCGATCGCAGCTCACGCTATGGGTGACCTCAAGACGGCACGACGGTTTAACGCCGACCACCTGAACGGACTGATGACCTGGGGGATCGGATGGGGCGCCCAGCACTACCTGGAGTGTGAATCCCGGATTGAACTTACGGAGGGCAATGTAGCCCGAGCGGCTACCCTGTTTGCGGCGATGATGGCCCTGCGTGAGCGAAGCCAAATGCCGTTCATCGAAGCGCTGAGCATTCTCTATCGCGGCCTCGATGGGCAGATCGAGGAGCTCCGGCACCAGCCGGAGTTCGCGGCGGATTGGCAACTGGGCAAGTCGATGAACTGGGAACAGGCCGTTGCGTTTGCGACCTCCAAAGACCCGGTTCCGCCCGCTCTCTTTTTTTCGAAATGACGGATTCTTGTCAGAGTTCTGTCAGAGTGGCTCGCTAACCTGAACCTCGTAGGCACCGCACGAACGGCGGCGCGTGCACACGGAGGAGATGGCACCATGCTCAAACAACTCGTTCTCGCAACCGCCCTCGTAGGGCTCTCGCTTACCCTGGCCGTCCCCCAGAAAGGAGGGTCGACGCCACCCGCAGACCCGGCGATGGCCTATGTCAAGTTGGCGGGCAGCGGGGCCAATGAACTCTACGTGTCCAATGCGGATGGGACGAACGCCGCGGCGATCGTGAAGGGTGGGGTGTCGAACTACTCGGGGCCATCATTCTCCCCGGATGGAAGGAGCCTCGCGTTCGCCGGGCGCACACCGGGTGTCTCATATCACCTTCACGTTATCGACATTGGCATTTCAAGGGGAAAGCCGGTTGGGAGCAACCTGAGAACGCTCGTCACCGTTCCTATCAATAACGGCTTGTTGTCTCCCAAGTGGTCTCCGCAGGGCGACCGCATCGCCTATGTAAGCTATGCGGGCGGCCAGGCGTTGATCATGGCTGTGCCGTCGACGGGTGGCTCGCCTTCGGTCGTGTTCTCGGCCGACTACACGTACAACTGGGAGATTGCCTGGAGTCCGGGCGGTGATCGGCTGGCCGTGTCGGCCGGAACGCATGTGTTCATCGTGGATGTGGCGACTTCCACGGTTGAGTCGGTCGTCACCAGTGTCGCATCGCCGCTGACGATCTTGACCATTGATTGGGGCAGAACCAACAATCGGCTTGCATTCTGGGTTCTCAACACGCAGATGACCGGAGCTGCACGAAGCACCCTTTGGGTCGCGGATGCCGTCCCGGGAGCTAACGCCCAACTGGTTTACACCGGTGGCAGGCACGCCGCGTGGTCGCCCGATGACTCCAAGCTCGCTTTCTGCACAGACGGCAATCAGTGGAAAGTCACGGTGCTCGATCTGTCAACAGGAATCCCTAAGTCGATCAGTAAGGGAACTTATGATCTCTACCCGGACTGGAGACGCAACTAAGGGGAGATAACGGGGCGGGCTCTGGCCCGCCCCAACCTTTTTGCGAAGTGGCCGCTTCTTGTCAGAGTTCTGTCAGAGTGGCTCGCTAAGCTGAACCTCGTAGGCACCGCACTATCGGCGGCGCAATCACATGGAGGAGATAGAACCATGCTCAAGCAACTCGTACTCGCAACTGCCCTCGTTGGGGTTTCACTCACCCTAACCGCGGGCCAAGGCAAGGGAGGTGGTGGCAGTACGCCGCCGCCGAAGCCTGAGATACTGTTCGTCGACTCGGGCATCAAGGTGATGAACGCGGATGGAACCAACGTCCGATCCGTCGTCTCATTGGGAAGAGGTGAGTATGCCGAGTTCCCCAACTGGGGTCCGACCGGAAATGCCCTGGCGTTCGGAGGAAATCTCGGAGGACAAGGGGAGGGCGTCTACACCGTCAATCTGGACGGGAGCAACCGAAGGAAGGTGGTCTCAACAACCGGCTTTGCCTTTCCCAAATGGTCGTCTCGCCCCGGCCCGAATGGCATAGAGCTCATCGCGTACACCGACTACGGCCCGGCAGGTATCACCGGCGCAAAGCGTGACGTCTTCGTCGTGAACCCGGATGGTACGGGCAAGCTGAACGTGACCAACAGTCCAGACAGCTTCGAGTCTTACTGCGCGTGGAGTCGAGACGGCTCCCGACTTTACTTCACCCGCGACATGGACCTTCTTGCCGTCCAGTTGGGAAGGGATGCAAGTGGAGATCTCTATGTCGTTTCAGAAGACGTGGTCTGGTCGGAATCGACCCAGTTCCTCATTCAGATCGAGGCGGCCAACACGGAAGACAAGTTGGTCTTCCTTTCTACGAGCAACGGTGTGGGCCGGCTCCACATCCTCGATCTGGAGGTAAGCCCGCCGGCGATTCGCTTGGTGACCGCGGCATCGACGGGTGACGAGCGGTTCCCGTGCTTTTCGCCCGACGACTCTCGGATTGTGTTCCTTCGCAACGGGAGTGCGGGCGGAGGCATTTTCACGGTGGGGCAGGATGGCACGAACGAGGTCCGTATCCGGGCGTCGGGCAAGGGGTTCGCCCCGCACTGGAAACGACCCGCCCAAGTTGTCCCCTAGGCCGCGAATGGCACCGAGCGACGAAGCAAAAACATCGAGGCCCCGCGCGCAGACTCAAAGATGCGCGGGGCCTCGGCGCTCACGAGCTCACGACCCAAACCCGCGCCTACGACTTCCTTTAGATTGAGGCAAGGAGCGTCCGGGTGCGTTTGTCCCCGGACCCAAACGATAAAAGACCGCGGGGACGATGCAACCCGCGGCCTCAGGAAACTTCTCTCTCCGCCTACTTGAGCGAGAGCATCTCGAGTTCGAATACCAGCGTCGCCATTTGCGGGATCACCGGCGGTCGGCCCCGCTCACCATAAGCGAGCTGATAGGGAATCGTGACCTTCCGCTTGCCGCCCTTCTTCATGCCCATGATGCCTTGCTCGAATCCGGGGATCACCGAGCCTTGGCCAAGCGTGATCGTAAACGGCTCGCGGCCGATGCTCTTATCGAACTCGACCCCGTTGATGAACGTGCCGATGTAATGCATCGTAACGCTGTTGCCAGTCTTGGCTGCCGGGCCTGTACCCACTTTCACATCCTTGATTTCGACCTTGGGGGTCGCCTTAGGGTCGTCGATACGCAGCGCTTCCACCACGAACACCAGCGTCGAGTTCGCGGGAATCTCGCCGACCCCCTTCTCGCCATAGGCCAGCGAGGCGGGGATCGTCAGCTTTCGCTTGCCGCCAGCCTTGATGCCGACGAGGCCCTGATCCCAACCCTTGATAACCTGACCCTCGCCCAACTTGAAGGCGAAGGGCGGTTTCTTGCCCGTCTCGTCGAACACCTTGCCGTTCGTGAGTGTGCCTCGGTAGCTCATGGTCAGCACGTCTCCGGCCTTGGCGGCCGGACCCTTGCCGACTTTCATGTCTTCGACTTTCAGCCCGGATTGGCCGAGCAATAGACTGGCGAGAATGAGCGTGGTCATAGGTTGTAGGATACCGGCAAAAGGGTATCCTCTCTGCCCGTGAAGCAGATTCTGCAGAACCTCGGCACTGGGGAGACGTTGCTGGCTGAGGTTCCCGCGCCGGGCGTCTCATCGGGCCAACTCCTCGTTCAAACCCGCGCTACCCTCGTGTCTTTGGGCACCGAGCGTATGCTCATCGACTTCGGCAAGTCGAACGTCTTCCAGAAGGCAAAGGCCCAGCCTGACAAGGTCAAGCAAGTCCTTCAGAAGATCAAGACCGACGGCCTGTTCCAGACCTTGGACGCCGTGAAGTCGAAGCTCGATCAACCGCTCGGCCTTGGCTACTGCCACGCTGGCGTGGTCATCGGCGTGGGCAAGGGCGTCGAGGGCTTCGAGGTCGGCGACTGGGTCGCGACGAACGGTCAGCACGCCGAGGTGGTTTCGATCGCCCAGAATCTGTGCGCGAAGATCCCCAAGGGGGTCAGCTTCGAGGAAGCCGCCTTCACCCCCCTCGCTGCGATCGCGCTGCAAGGCATCCGGCTCATCAATCCCACGCTCGGCGAGGGTGTCGTGGTTACGGGTCTCGGTCTTATCGGCCTCATGACCGTCCAAATGCTTCGCGCCGCTGGTTGCCGAGTGCTCGGCATCGACTTCGACAGCACGAAGTGCGAGATGGCGCGCGGTATGGGCGCAGAAACGGTCGACCTCAGCAAGGGCGAAGACCCCGAACAGGCCGCCCTCGCGTTCTCCCGTGGCCGAGGCGTGGATGCCGTTATCATCACCGCGTCCACGAAGAGCAACGAGCCCGTCACGCAGGCCGCCCACATGTGCCGCAAGCGCGGGCGCATCGTGCTCGTGGGGGTCGTCGGTCTCGAACTCAGCCGCGCTGACTTCTTCGAGAAGGAACTCACGTTCCAAGTCTCGTGCTCTTATGGTCCCGGCCGCTACGAGGACAACTACGAGGGCAAGGGAATGGACTACCCGGTCGGGTTCGTCCGCTGGACCGAGCAACGCAACTTCGAGGCTTGTCTCGACCTGATGGCGAATGGCGGGCTCGACGTCAAGCCTCTCATCTCGCACCGCTACGAGATTGACCATGCGCTGGAAGGCTACGCCAAGATTAGCGACCGTGGCGCGCTCGGCATCGTGCTTCAGTATCCCGAGGCTCCAGTCGATGTCAAGCCCGAGCGAACAGTGGCGCTTCCCAAGCCGGCTCCGGCGTCAGTGCCGCAAGCGGTTGTTGCGGTGATCGGAGCTGGGAACTTCGCGGGAGCCACGCTCCTGCCAGCAATGGCGGGTGCGGGCGCGCGTCTCAAGACAATTGTCTCGAAGGGCGGCGTCACTGGAACCCATCTCGGCAAGAAGTTCGGTTTCGAGAACTCGACGACTGACCTGGACTCCGTGTTCAACGATCCCGAGATCAACACCCTGATCATCACGACGCAGCACAACACCCACGCCCGGATGGTCATCGACGGCCTCAAGGCAGGCAAGCGGGTGTTCGTCGAGAAGCCGCTGTGCTTGACCGAGGAAGAGCTCGATCAAATCAAGGACGTGTACGAAGCCCAGACGTCGCCGATGCTGATGGTCGGTTTCAACCGCCGGTTCGCTCCGCACATCCAAAAGATGAAGGAGATGCTTGACTCAGTCCGCGCGCCGAAGGCGTTCATCATGACCGTCAACGCGGGTGCCCTTCCCGCCAACCATTGGACGCAAGATCCAGAGCGCGGCGGTGGCCGTATGATCGGCGAAGGGTGCCACTTCGTGGACCTGATCCGGTTCCTCGCGGGCAGTTCGATCGTCGACGTTCAGGCGTCAGGGATCGATCAGGGCGCTCAGCGCGAAGACGAGAATATGTCGGTGACGCTCAAGTTCGCCGACGGTTCGATCGGCACCGTGCACTACTTCGCGAACGGAGACAAGTCGTTCCCGAAGGAGCGGCTCGAAGTGTTCGCGGCGGGGCGCATCTTGCAGCTCGACAACTTCCGAAAGATGACCGGCTTCGGCTGGCCCGGTTTCAACGGCATGGCGCTTCGCCAGCAGGATAAGGGTCACGCCAATGAACTCGCCGCGTTCATCCGGGCCGTCAAGAACGGCTCAGGCTCGCCGATCCCGTACGACGAACTGATCGAAGTGACCGAAGCGACGTTCAAGGCCGTTCGAGGCGAGGCCGTATAATCCGAGCTTATGGCAGCCACCGCACCCACTAAAGTCGACTTTCCGAGCTGGCCAGTCTTCGCGCCAGACGAAGTTCAAGCTGTGACCCGCGTGCTCGAATCGGGCAAGGTCAACTATTGGACGGGGCGCGAGGGGCGCGACTTCGAAACGGAGTTCGCCGACTACTGTGGGACGCGTCACGCGATCGCGATCATGAACGGCACGGTCACGCTCGAGCTCGCGCTGATCGCGCTCGGTGTGGGCCCCGGCGATGAAGTCATCATCACGCCCCGCACCTTCATGGCGACGGCAACGGCGGTCGTGATGCGAGGAGCCAAGCCGGTGTTCGCGGACCTCGATCCGGAGAGCGGCAACATCAGTGCCGAGACGATCGAGCGAGTCCGGACCTCGAATTCGAAGGCGATCATTCCCGTCCACCTTGGCGGTTGGCCCTGCGAGATGGACGAGATGATGGCGCTCGGGATTCCCGTCATCGAAGACTGCGCCCAAGCCCATGGCGCCAGCTATAAGGGCCGCAAGGTCGGAAGCATCGGCGAGATCGGATCGTGGTCCTTCTGCCAAGACAAGATCATGACGCTCGGCGGCGAAGGTGGAGCCGTCACCACGAACGACGAGGGGCTGTGGCGCACCATGTGGGAATACAAGGACCACGGCAAGTCGTATGACGCCGTCTACAACCGCGAGCATCCGAAGGGCTTCCGCTGGGTCAACGAGAGCTTTGGCACCAACTGGCGACTCACCGAAATGCAGTCGGCGATCGCGCGCGTCCAGCTGCGTAAGCTCGATGGTTGGATGGCACAGCGGCAGGCGAATGCGGCGGTCTTGAACGAGGCTTTCGCGAATCATCCGATGGTCCATGTGCCCATGCCCCCCGCGCATGTCGAGCATGCCTACTACCGCTGGTATGGGTATCTCAAGCCGGAGACTCTGAAGGACGGCTGGACTCGCGAGCGGATCTGCGACGAAGTGCATTCGCGCTTCGGTGTGTGGTGCCAGGTGGGCTCGTGCAGCGAGATCTATCTGGAGAAGGCGTTCGACGGAACGGGATTCCGACCTGCTGAGCGGCTCCCGGTTGCCCGACAGATCGGCGAGACGTCGATCTGCATGCGCACGGACCCCTGCCTGACGACCGAGCACATGGCCAAGATGGCGGAAGTTCTGGCGTACGTTCTCGACGAAGCGAAGCGCTAGCCCGTGCGGTAACCTTCGTGCGATCTGGGTCGCCAGGATCTGAAGAAGCGGTTGCGTTTTCAGTTGTCAATTGGCCCCTGATCTCCGGGCTACTACCCCGAACTCAGGGTGGGACGGCGTGCCTTGCCGCCTTCCGGGCGGCTAGCTAGATCGAGCCTTGGGGCCGCAAGGCTCCCGCAAGATCGAGCGAACTGGCCGCCATCCCCCCTACAGGAAGCGCGGTTATGGAGACATTCCTCTTAGCAGTCATCAGCGGAACAATCGCCCTCTTTGCGATTGTGAAGATTGTCGAGTTGATCTCGACCGTCGTCGAGGTGCCCGCCTTCATGAAGGCTGCGGCCTTTGTCCATGGCGAGCCCATGAGGATTCTTGAGACCGGCCGTTATCGCTATTGGACGAAGAACGTGCAGGTCGAGGTCTTCGACCCACGCGAACTGTGGGTTCAGGTTTCGGGACAGGAACTGATGACGAAAGATGGAACCCCTGTTCGAGTGAGCGTGGCCGTTCTGCGGTCCGTCCGTGATGAAGCGAAGTTCGCGGCGTCGTCCGATGCCTATTCGCAGGTGTATGTGGTTGCTCAACTCGCCGTGCGCGAGCAGGTGGTGAGTCGAAGTCTCGACGAGCTCATCGAGCGACGGGGCGAGATCGACGAGTTGATGAAATCGGAAGTGCAAAGCCAGCTTGAGCCGTACGGTATGGGCATCGAGTACCTCGCGATCCGCGATTTGACCCTCATCGGAGACACCAAGCGAGCCTATGCCGAGGTGATCCAAGCGCAGCTTCGGGCCAAGGCCAAGCTCGAACAGGCACGCGGCGAGGCTGCCGCCATGCGCAGCCTGCTTAACACCGCAGAACTTGTGCGCAAACACCCCGAACTGCTTCAACTGCGCACGCTTCAACAGCTGGAGTCAGGCTCGCATCAGGTCCACCTGACGCTGGGCGCTCCCCTTACCGGACCCGGTGAGCCTGGCCCTGCCGAAGCGTCACCTTGACCCGATCCTTGCCGGGCACCCGCAGCCAGAACTGACCCGTACCGCTCGCGAGCCGCTTCACCTCGGCACCCTCGATCTTGCCCTGCCGCCATTGAAGAGAAACCTCGTAACCGCCTCGTGCGCGGAGGCCGCTGACGGAACCCTCCGCCCATGCCGTGGGCAGCGCGGGAAGGAGGTGGATCGTCGGCTCTTCGCCCGCCCGCTCAGGGTGGCTTTGCAGCAGCATCTCCGCGATCCCCGCTGTGATGCCGAAGTTGCCGTCAATCTGGAACGGCGGATGCCCAGAGAACAAGTTGGGATAGACCCCGCCGCCGTTCCGGTAGTTGAAGCCCATGTCGGCGATGGGCCGCAGGAAGTCTCGGATCAGCTTCTCGGCCCGATTGCCATCGCCAAGTCGCGCCCAGAAGCAGGTCTTCCACGCCATGCTCCATCCCGTGCTTCGGTCGCCACGGCGTTCCAACGTTTTGCGCGCGGCCGCCGCGAGTTCGGGCGTGCCGTAAACCGTAATCTGATCGCCTGGGTGGAGACCGTATAGATGCGAGACATGGCGGTGCTGAGGCTCCGGTTCCTCGTAGGGTTCAAGCCACTCTTGAAGCCGACCGTCAGGGCTGATCTGGTGGGGAGCCAGCTGATCGCGGGTCTTCTCGAGCTCGTTGGCAAAGGCGGTGTCGACCTTCAACAGCCGGGCGGTGCGAACCGTGTTGGTGAACAGTTCGCGCAGGATCTGTTGGTCGATCGTCGGCCCGAGGCAGGTGTGGGCGGTGCGCCCGTCGGGAAGTTTGAACGCGTTCTCGGGCGAGTTCGAAGGACCGGTCACCAGCCACCCCCGTTTCGGATCCGGCAGCAGGATTGACCGATAGAACTCGCTCGAAGCCTTCAGCGTCGGATACACCCGCTTCAATACGTTCACATCTTGGGTGAACGCGTAGTGCTCCCACAGGTGCTGGGCGAGCCAACCCCCACCGGATAGGGTCGAGCCCCAGCTGGCGTGTTCGCCAGGAGCGGTGAACCCCCAGGGGTTAGTGATGACGTGCGCGACCCAGCCCGGCGCGTTGTAGTACGCCTTGGCGGTCCTTTGACCCGGCTCGACAAGCGCTTCGATGAGACTCAGCATGGGTCGATGGCATTCGCTGAGTGCCGTCGTCTCCGCCAGCCAGTAGTTCATCTGCACGTTAATGTCGATATGGTAGTCGCCGTTCCAGGGGGTCTGCAACTCCTCGGCCCACAGCCCTTGCAGGTTGGCAGGAAGGTAGCCGTCGCGGGTCGAACTGATCAGCAGGTAGCGCCCATACTGGAACAGCAGGGCGGCCAACGCCGGGTCAGACTCGCCTTTCTCGATGCCCAGCAAGCGCGTCTGAGCCGAACCCGCTTTGTGCGCGCCCAGATCGAGCTTCACCCGATCGAACAGCGACCGGTAGTCTCGCTCGTGCCGCTGAACAAGCTGCGCAAAGGTGCGCTTCGCCGCCTGGTCCAGCAACGTCTTGGTTTCGAGCTCGTACTTCGCTCCCATGTGCTTGCCCTTGATGGGGCCGCTATAGTCCGTTCCCGCTGAGATGAGCACGACGGCCCGCTTGGCGTCGCGAAGTTGGAGCGCTCCCTGAACTTCGGTGACCTTCCCGCCGCCAACGGGGAGGACCCGAACCCGAGCAGCGTATCGCATTCCATCGCCGCCTTGGCCATCATTGAGGGTGCCGCGCATAACGAGGTCTCCGCTCTCGGTGACGACGGTTCCTCGCTCGGCTCGGCTCAGCGAGAGGTCAAAGCTGAGCTTGGCAGGCCCTTCGGCAACAAGCTCGTAAGCGATCACTTGATCGGGAAGAGACGCGATCAGGCGCCGGGTGTACATCGTCTCGCCGACTCGGAAGCGAGTGACCGCCTGGGCGCGTTCGAGATCCAGATAGCGCTGATACTCTCGGTAGTTGTCCGCGGAAATGTGGTGCTTTAAGGAGAGCTTGCCGAGCACCTGGTAGCAGCCGAACGGCCCGTCTTTACCATTGCCGTGCGAGCTCCCCGGGCCGTCGCTGGTAAAGCTCTGGTTAAGGAGTGCCTCTGCGGCCGGATTGTCGCCTTTGCGCAGCAGATCGAGGATCTGCTCTCGTACTCGCCAAGCACCGTCACGGTTTTGATCGAGGGGCCGGCCCGACCAGAGCGTGTTTTCGTTCAAGATCAAATGCTCGTCGGCGACTTGACCAAACATCATCGCGCCGAGTCGACCATTTCCGACGGGGCAGCTCTCGGTGAACCGAGTTGCCGGGGCATCGAGCACGAGCCAGAGGGCCGGAGCAAGGGCGAGGGTGGCAAGCATGGCTGATTATGCTCCTCAAACTGAGGACTCCGTCTTCAACACGGATTTTAGACAGTTACTGAACCGAGAACCCGCTGGTATCGTCTTGTCTACCAAACGCCGAAGTGATTGAATAACTGCATGAGCGATCGCAAACCCGTCCGGAAGCGAGCCGTCAAGTTGACGCCCGAAGGTCTTGAGCTTCTCAGGGCGGGGTTGACGCGCGTCTGGGAGTCGGACCCTCAGCGTACGAAGCTCACCCGCGAAGCCCGGGCGGACATCTTTGGCGTCAGCTTGGCCACGGCCGATCGAATCGTAAAGCAGGAAGGGGTCGACCGCCCGACGCTGTCGCTGGTATTCAAGCGGCTCGGCCTTACGTGGGACGACCGCCTTTGCGAGCCGCTTTCTCGATCCGAGATTGAATGCCAAGAGTCAACGAGCGAGCCGCCCTCGCCCGCGGCAGAACCGCCATCATCGCCGGCAGAGCCGCGAACCCGCAAGCCATGGCGACGTCGAGCCATCCTCGCGATGGGCGCGGTCGGCGCCGCCCTTGCGGTTGCGTTCTCCCAAGCACCCGCCAGACTCGATGAGGAGGCAACTCGCCACCACGCCTTCAATGTCAACTTGAGGTCGGCGGAAATCGCTTACCACCGAGCCGACTACGATGTGGCCAAGCACTACCTCGCGAAGGTTTTCGTCTTGGTGGAGCAGAACCCAAAGGCCCCCCAACTGTCGTTGGCGTTGCGTCTCGCGGGGGATATGGCAACAACTGAGGGTCGTTATGCTGAAGCGCTCGAATACTACAAGGATGCTCTGGTCATCCGTCGCCGCACGAACCAGCATCGGTACACGATTCCCCCACTTCTCGAGGCCATTGGTGACACTGAACTCAAACTCGGCAACTTCGAAAGCGCCCGCGGCTACTTCGAAGAGTGCTTGAACGGCTATCGAGAACATGGAGAGCCCGGGGGCGTGGCAATGGCCTTGCGGGGTCTAGGGTCGGCCGAGGCTGGCCTCGGCAACACCGCGCTCGCCAAGGAGCGGTTCAATGAGGGTCTGCAGGTTATTCGTGGCCGGAACGATGCCGGCATGGAGGCCGATGTTCGGGCACGAATGGCCCTCGTGCTACGGGACGAGGGAGATCTGGATGAAGCGAAGCGGCTGCTCACCGCGTGCTTAGATTATTGGCAGGCCGAGGGACACAAGCGGTGGATTGCAAAGACCCGGTTTGAGCTAGGAACAGTCGAGCTTCTTGCCGGACGGGCCAACGTGGCGCTGATGCTGCTAGCCCAAAGCCGCACTGAGTATTCAGAGATGGGTGACGCGGGCGGTGCCGAGGCCTGCAAGACCTGGCTTGACAAGCTTTTTGCCCAAGCCGAGACCGGCAAGGGCGAGCTCGAACTGGCTGAGCACAGCGATCCGTTGCACCAC
Organism: Methanoregulaceae archaeon; assembly: GCA_020850325.1. Lineage (GTDB taxonomy): Bacteria > Armatimonadota > Fimbriimonadia > Fimbriimonadales > Fimbriimonadaceae > JANJUB01. The sequence continues at coordinate 75,304 of JADZEW010000013.1, read as the reverse complement.
GTGGCAACCGGTCCGGATCCAGCGCCTCGCTAGCCAGGTTGGGGTTGCGACCCAAGAAGCGACAGCCGCTCGGCGTTCGTGCACCGGTCGAATCGAGTTCTCTCCCCTTCGGTCTCGTATTCGATTTCGGCAACTTCGCGGTGAGTGAGCGTACTGTCGCTGTCCATGGCGGGGTGCGTTTTGCGCACCCGATGCGGGAGCTCGCCCGCGGCCAGAAGAAACTGTGCCGAGCTATCCAAGTCTCGAGCCCTCATTGTGCCCTGAGTCTTTGTGGCACCGACGAACCCGCCTCCGCTTATCAAGGCGGTAAGAGAGATGAGGAGCCAGGCCATCCTTGGCCCACCGAGACGACACGCGTTCATGGCCCACAGTGTAAGGTCGAGATAGGGTCGAACACAAGGAAAGTTAGCCTAAGATAAGCGATTTGCCGACTTGGGGCGAGGGAAAAGTGCGGAAGAGAGGGCCCAGCCTGCCGGGCAGCCGGCTCTTGGGACAGGGTGCGGAACTCAACGTCCGCAAAGTGGTCGTAAGCAGCCGCTAGGTTCGCAGCTGACTAAGGGTTGCCCCGATCAAAACTTGACGGGGCAACCCCTCGGGTTCATCGCGCCGGGACGTGCGTCCTGACCTCAGTGCTACCCGCCAAACGGGGCCCCGTTCCACGTGCCCTCGCTGTGCAATACGGCGAACCGGGTGAATGAAGTGCGATCGCCGTACAACTCCTCGCGCTGGACCTTGACCTGCGAGCGATGGAGCCCCGGACCGTACGCGAAGGCCATCGCTGAGGCCACGTCGCGCCAGAACGTCACGGTAATGCCGTCGGTAGCAAGTCCGCCCGCGAAGCCGAACGAGTGCTGAGCGAGCAGCCCCGCGGCTCCGCCCATGCTGATACGGACCGCGCTCACGTGCTCACTAAAGCGAAAAATGCGCTAAAGCGCCTCGCCTTCCGCGCTATCCCACCCAGCCGATGTGACGATGACAAGCGGCGATTGTCTGTCATGTTCGGCATTCTCAACAGCAAGGACCGGCCCCGCAGGGCCAAGGAAGTTCGCCTCGCCAAAGTGGCGAAATGGGCGCAAAACCAGTGAGCAGGTTTCTTTCGCCTCGCTCAGCCAGGGAGCCACGTCATTGCGACGCTCGATGAGCTCTCGGGCGGAAGCTTCCGAGTCATGTAGACCGTAAATGACAAGGGTGTATGCCAGCGTCGAACGAGGGTCGATGCTGGCCGCCCGTACGTCAGCACCGACGTCGAGAAAGCGGACCCCGGGGATTTTGGATGCATCGATCGGGCCGACGCCGGTCGGCTCGTCGAAGCGGGCGAGGATGATCGTGGCATGGGTTGCCAAAGCGGCCGTCATGCGCAGGATTATGACCAACCTAGGGCCAGTGAAGAGCCCACTCGGGCGGCGGACACTCGGCGAAGGAATTGGAGTTCAAGTCCGCGATCAGGCTTGGTTCGCCAGAAGGAAAGCCCTCCCAGACGTAGATGCGTCCGCTTACGGCCAGAAGCACCCGCTCTCGATGATCGACGTCGATCCAGACGTGCCCTTCGGGCTGATCTTCGAAGGCCCGCACGATGTTGCCCTCGCTGTCGAGCAGTTCCCAGGTTTCGCTTTCGTACCAAAGCCATCGCTTGCGGACTGAAGACTCGCGGTAGCGGATATGGCCGCCTCTAAACAGCTTGAACCGGATTCCTGATGCCGGATCATCGCGCCGGAAGATCGAACTCCTCTCGGCAGTCCAGCCGCGGCTTTTGAGGAGTTGATTCCAGATTGCGCGATCTTCGCTGACGTCCAAGTTGAGGTCCACTCGACGATAGCCAGATCCCAAGGGCTTCGCCTCGTGATCCGCGTAGGGCTGGTTATTGAAACCCAACGTATGGTTGTCCACCCAAATGCCGCCGCCATTATACGAAGCCCCAAGAAACCACAAGGCGAGAGCTGTGAAGTAGGGAGGTCTGCTAACCGCGGTCCAGAAGCTGGTTGACCAGGTTTCCAAGCCGTACTCCTCAGAGGCTAGCTTGTTCTTTTGCGCCGAGTAGTTGCTGATTGCCGTTACGAGGAGCTTGCCATCAGGGCTAAGGTCGCATCGCCGCACGAAGACCTTGCCCTGAATCCACTGCCCGGGAGTGATCTCATCGGTCTCCAAATTCCATAGAAGCAACTGAGTCAGCTTCGAGGGTCCGCGACGAAACAGCACCGCGATTGGGGCACGAGTCGCCACGATGCCGAATATCCGCGCCGGTGTGGACTTCATTTTGTGTCAGGAGTGGTGCATCAAGACGGTCATTCTCAGGTCGTCGACCTGGCCCTCCTCGATCTGCTCGGCCCGGCGGACCGCGGTCTTAAGCGGCACGACGTAACGCCCATCTTTCGGCCACAGCGAGGTGGTCCACGTCGATTCGCCAACAGTCACCTCGACCGGGATCATCCCCCAGCCGTACGTCGCCAGCCGTTCCTGCGCCTTGATCTCTCTTGCCTCCTCCTCCGGGACGGTGACGAAGTAGAACGGCGCGGGGCCGCGCCAATACCAAACCGGACCTGAGAAGCTGAAGGTCACCCCCGCATGGTATCACCAATCCGTGAGTGACGAGCGACCGAGGGAGCAAGGGGGGCAGTTGCCGCTGCCGTGTCCGTCGCCGTGCGTGAAGCGTTGTGGGATCGACGAGTCGCTCCTGTGCAGCGGATGCCTGCGCACGGGCAGGGAAGTCGCGGCGTGGCTCACGATGTCTGACGTTGAGCGCTGGGATCTGCTGATGCAGGTGTCTCAGCGGACGCGGCGTGACCGCTCCCACTGATCGCTGAGGCTGGCCGACTGTATCGTCCCGCTGGGCCGCATCCTACTGCTGCTTAAACAAGAACACGCCGTTCTTGTTGGACGTGACGATATCCGCCTTACGGTCGCCGTCCACATCTTGCACCACGAACTGGGTTCCTACCCCGGAAATCCTCATCGATGACATGGCGCACCCAGCTCAACCCGCGTTGCTCGTAGCGCACCAGCCATGACGCCTCTTCCGAGCCGATATCCACGCCGGGAGGATGGGCCCACTTGCGCTTGCCGGTGATCAGATTCGGATTGCCGCCGAGCGGAGCGAGCACCGCCGCGTGAGATTGCGAGATCGTCTCATCGATGACGGTGCGCTTGAACTCGTCCGCCGCGAACGACCACACCCCGCGGGCGTGAGCCGAGGTGCTGAGCACACCACCGTCGTGGACGAGCATGTGTGCACAGTCCGGGCCGAGGTCCACGGCAGCGAACCGCCACGGCTGCTTCGGGTCGTCGCCTTGGGTGTAGTAGCCGCGAGGGGTGAGGACTTCGTTCTTCCCGTCGCCATCGAGGTCGCCGACGCCGAGCCCGTGGCTATACCGCTGGGAACCCGCACCTTTGAGACCGCTGATCGGGTGGCTAATCCAGGGCTTGGTTGGATCTTTGTTCGGCTCGAACCAGGCGAGATACTCGTCGTCGGTGCCCATCACCAGCACCCGCCGGCCGTTCTTGAAGAGATCGACATAGTGAGGGCTCTCGTTGCCGGCGCTGTGCCAAATGAGGTGCTCTTTCCAAGACATTTCTCCCCCTCGCCCCGGTGCATTCGTCCGGGGGGAGGGGGCTGGGGGGTGAGGGGCCTTCCCGGGATTCTCCCTCCAGATCGCCTTCTCGCCGGGCATTCCGATGACGATCTGGTCCTCCCAACCGTCGCCGTCCACGTCCTCCATCCAGTTGTGGAAGGAGTCGGCGTACTGCGTCTTGGGTTCCAGCGGCTTGAAGGGCGCAATCTCGACCGGCTTCCAGTCGGGGGCGCGATACCAGAAGCTCCCGGCGACGATGTCGAGCTTCCCATTGCGGTCGACGTCGGCGACCGCCACCCCCTCGGAGACGAATCGAGTGTCGACGACGGTTTTGGTGAAGCTCGGAGCGGCCGACGCCAGAAAGAGAAGGGAAGCCAGCATCAGTTGTCGTTCGTCTCGTGACCCATCAGGTGTCGCACCGAGAACGCCTGCCCGGTGTGGTACGCCACGTGGAACACCATGTAGTTCGCGAGGTCGCCAAACGTCTCCCCCGGGCCGTTCTCCATCGGATCGTCCATCGAGAACGGCGACTCCAAGTACACCGCCTTGACTGCCTTCTGCACCCGCTCAAACTCGGCGAGGCACTGGTCTACCGTCATCGGCAGCTCGATCGGCTGGCCCACGTTGTGGAGATAGTAGCGAACCTCGGGCTGCATGAAAGGCGACTCGAACGCGAAGTCCGGATGATAACGCCGGGCGTGTGAGAGCAAACCGTAGCACACGTGCGCGGTCAACTCGCCCACGCTCAGCAGACTTGGGTGCGCCCGCCGCCACAGATCATCGTCGGCGAGGTTTTCGAAGACGAGCGTGAACTCCCAGTGGGCGGAATCCCACGCCTGCGATTGGCTGTCCAGGAACGACATGGGGGCCATGTTATCACACGTTTAAGCGTATCTACACGAACCGTTCATCATCCCTTTACCCATCGTCGTCCAGATTCAACGCAGGTTCAAGTAGACTATCGGGCAGGAGGCAGAACAAAATGAAATTCTTGCTTGTATTAGGTGGAAGCGTGGTCGCAACGACTGCGATGTCCGCCAGTTTCTTTGACAACTTTGACCGCCCGGATGCCGGTGATCTGGGATCGAACTGGACGAACGTGGCCGGTACGATCGGAATCGTGAATAACCAGGCGATGGCGCCGAGCACGTCCACGAACGTTGCTCTGGTAACGGGTTACTCCGATACCGCAGCTAACACCGCGATCTCGTTCGACGTGTCCCACACGTCGGGTACGGTCGCTTTCGCCGCTGCGGTTCTGGGCTACACCAGCAACTCGTCCTCGATCTTCGTGAAGGTTCAAGATAACTTGAGCGACGGCACCTTCAACCGCGCGTTCTTCTACATTGGAGACAACGGTAGCGGGGGTGGCTTCGGCTTCGATGACATGACTCCGTTCACCAGCGCACGAGTGTACGTCTGGTTCAGCGGAACCGTGGCGTCCCTTGGAATCGACACGAACTTCGACATGGTGCTCGACCAGACCTACAGCCGTGACTACGGCACCTCGGCCTGGGGCACGGGCGCTGGTCTCTCCGCTTATGGAGATGCCGCGATCGACAACTACGGGATCAACGCGGTCCCCGAACCGGCGACGCTTGCCGCCCTCGGCCTTGGCGTGGCGGCGCTGCTTCGACGACGACGCGCCTAACTCTCCGTTGGGTAGACACCCCTCTCCGCTCCGGCGGGGAGGGGTCGAAGGGTTGCGTAGATTGTGGGGATTCGTCGTCCCCTCCCCGACCCGAGCAATCCCCTACCGCGTGGCGCGCACGATGTACGTCGGTTCCTCGTCAGACGGGGTCACAAACATGACCTGAGGGGGTCGCACGGTGCCGCAGTCCGATTCCGAGACCATCGCCTCGTGGGTGTCATCGCTTTCGGTCCACTGGAGCAGGTCTCTCACAATCGGACACTCGGGAGCAGAGACGACATACTCCTCGACGGCATCCTCGCTGTGAGAAATGATGAGCTTAAAGATGCACATACCTCACTCTACGCCGCGCGGACGGTCCACCAGCACCACGACCGTCGTAACCACGAACGCGCCGAGTCCGCCGAGGATCAGGAATGCGCTGATGATCTCGTTCAACCCCATGCCGGCATGTCCCGGGGTCGGGGCCAGGATACGCGGCTGAATGAAGGGAATCATGCCGAGCGTCTGCACGATGCCGCCGGCGAGGATGAGCGCACCTACCGACCGGCGCGAGAATGCTCGCCCCTGGTGCTTCAGAAACACGAGCCCGATGAGCATGAGCGCCGGGCCGAGGAATCCCCAGGGGCCTAGGCGTGGCGTCTCGATGCGGCTGAATCCGGTGTGGGTCAGCAGGTCGATCGCGGCGAACGCGCCCGCGACCATCATCACCCCCCCGATCAGCACGTACGGCAGCTTCATCCGCCCATTGTAGCCTTGGAAACCGGAAGTAGGAGACCCCCTCTTTCCCATTTGACCACGTGGGGCAGGGATGCCTCGTGCCCTGCGCAAGGCTCCCGGCACGAGAGGGGTTTCGGGAGATTGATCCGGCTAAACTGGCGCAATGATGCGTCGTTGGGTGGCTCTTCTCCTCGTGCTGCTTCTGTGGCTTCCCACGGCGGCATGCACTCGCGGGACTGATACCCCGCTTGTAGACCAGGATCAGTATTCGAGCCCAGAGGTTGAGCAAGACTACGGCTTTTCAGGTTATGAGGAACTTCGGGAGCACTACTCCAAGCACGGCCACGAGTTCGGATCGATCACGCAGGACGAGTATCTGCGGCGCGCGCTGGCCTTGCGGGATGCTCCGGTTGGCGGCAACGTTCTTCAGGTCATCCGATCTGACGGTCGGCGTACACGATTTGACCGCGACACCGGCAACTTCCTGGTGTTTGTCTCCGACGGCACGATCATCACGTTCTTCCGGCCGAGTGACGGCGAGCGCTACTTTAACCGCCAGGCAACGCGGCCGAGATAGGAGCGCGTGGAGACTCAGCGCTCTTCGAGCGTCGCAAGACCGCAGCGACAAAGATCCCAAGTGCTGAAAGCGTAGCCGGCTCGGGAACTGCAGTGAGCGTTACATCGTCGATGGCTGCCCCGGCATCGTTGTACTGCGTGCTTGTGCCTTGGAACGTCAAGGTGCTCGTCGAGCCGGTGGCCACGAACGTGGCCGTGCCCTGCGTCCACCGCATGTTGCTATAGGTGTCCGTGCTCTGGTGGACGAAAACAAAGCCCTGGGTCTGGCCGCCGTCCCAAAGGACGTTGAACGACTTTGTTCCCAGTCGCGTGCCGTTGCCGTTGTTTCCGGAGTACCAGAAATCCACGATGTACGTGGTTCCCGCCGTGGTCGCGAACGTCTGCTCCAACCGGCCTGGGCCGGAAACGCCGTTCAAATCGATCGCGCCGTTGCCCTCGTGAGTCTGCCAAAGACTGGACGAGACGAACTCGATATCTGGACCGCCGGGGTTTGTCCAGCCGTTGTAGGTCTGGCCGCCGAACACGGGCCGGACCGCCTGGGTCTCATTCGGGAGCATGTTCAGACCAGGGTTGATTAGCTGGGCTGAAGACAGACCCGAAAGTCCGACAAAGGCAACAACGGCGATACGGTTCATAACGACCCAGTGTAGCATGCGGCCAAAGTGACTGCTGCCGGTAAATGAGCGGGGATTTGTTGGGCGGTGCCCGGCGTGCTGAGCCCCGCGGAAGGTGGGACAATGGCGGGAATAGGGCTTCGGTGGCACGTATCATCCACCGGCTACGACGTGAAGCCGGGTCGAGGCGATGGGAGGCCGGATGTCGCCGCGGGTCTTGGCAAACGCGGCCCGCTTGGCCGCGGGCGATTCGAAGTCGAACAGCTCGGCATCGTCGTCGAGCATCTCACCCTCCCGGCAGAGGAGCTGGGTGAAGAACCCGCGGTCGGCTTCGAACTCGAATGGGATCATTAGGACATTGTTGCGGGGTGGGGAGGAATGGTACGGGGAGGGGGCGGCCACACAGCGAGCGGGCTATCAGCGATGGCGACCAATCCTCGGAAAGCACAATCCGAGCCCAAGGCGTTGACATTCAGGCCAATCGTCCACTAAACTGCTGAACGTGTCCCAGTGGTCAAAAATGAGGGTTGACTTTGGCAGGAAATAACTGGCCGGAGGTTGGTCAGATTCTGAAGGAACGGGCTGTGGCACCGCTTGCGCGTCCTCGCTTCGTGATGTACTTTTTTGTCTTGATAGTGTTCCTTGGGGGCCTCGGATGGATCGAGCCAATCTTTAGATTCGTGATCACCGGAGTGCCTTGTGGAGATGATTTCTCCAAGGCCTGCGTAACCTCTCTCTATGGGTTCTTCATCGCAATCGCAGCAACAGCCGCGGTTGACTTCATGCTTGATAATAAAGTAAGCAAAGACTTGTTGATGGTCTTTGTAGCCGCAGGCGCCGCGACTGTCGTGGCGGCCATCTTGGCTTCCGTGTTACTTGAGCAAGAACGCTACTTCGGCGCCTGGTCCTTCGCAATACTAGGGTATTGTCTGTCCCTCAGTCTTTGGTGGATTGGAAATGCTGAGAACCAAAAACTTGTCGGTCCCGATGCAGATCCAACGGTCACGACCGGAGGTCCACCCGGAGTCAACCCTAAAGGAGATTTGAATGGCTTCACGAACTGAGGGTACGGAGTCTCTCTTTGCCGCAACTAGCTCGTATGCATTTCCATTTCGAGTACAGGTTCTGGAAGTGGTCCAGCCCTTGGGCCAGTTCTATGCGGCCGTCCTTCCTGCCGACCTGCTGCTTAAGACGACTTATAGCGACCCATTGACAGTAATGCGGATTGCAAGCGACGGGCAATACGACTTGCGTGGGCATCAGAGAACCCTTACAAAAAAGCGATTGCAGGAGATCGGCAGATTTATAGATACCGTTGAAGCCGCGTTTCCCAACAGCATCATTCTCGCTGCTAACTATAATGCCGAAGGAGAGCTCTTGGAAGATGATAATGATCGCTGGTATGTTGAGTACGCTCCGGATGGTAGGATCGAACTTGTAATTCCTACGGCTAAGAAAGTGGCAGCCGTCGTAGATGGCCAACACAGACTCTATGGATTCAAGGAGGCAGGAGTTGAAGGGCGGTCTGGTATGCCTTTGCTATGCGCTGTCTACTTGGATCTCCCGAATCCTTTCCAAGCGTTCCTTTTCGCTAGCATTAACTATAATCAGAAACCTGTGAGCAAGAGTCAAAGTTACGAGAACTACGGCTACAACTTGGAGAAAGAGCCTGAGGATTCATGGTCCCCAGAGAAAGTCGCGGTCTTCTTATGCAGGAAATTAAACACCGATCCAGTGTCTCCGCTTGCAGGGCACATAATTATTGCTGCCCAGACAGATCCGTCTCTTCAGCACGTCGCCGAAGCAATCAAGAAGACTTGGGCAGTTTCTACGGCAACTGTCGTTGAGGGGCTTCTGCGCCTCTTCTCCACGAACCCAAAGAGGGATCGAGACTTAATGCACCAGAAGCCAGCTGATGAGGGGCGAAAGAGATTGCTGCTTGAAAAGGAGCCGGACTCCTCACCTTTGCGGCAGTACTACTTGAACACCAATGATTTGTTGATTTACACAATGGTCTTGAACTACTTTAAGGCGGTTAGTAAGCTTATGTGGTCAACGTCCGAACAGACGTTTATTCAGAGAACGATTGGTATACAGGCGCTTTTTGATCTACTAAGAGAGATTGCCCCGAGTTCATTGGCGGCGAAAGATGTTTCTCAGCAGTATTTTGAGAAGTTGCTTGAGCCACTTCGGTCGCTCTCGTTCACGGATGACTTCTATCACGCGTCGGGTGGTGGCCGTGTTCGAGTGCGAAAGACGATGTTCTTCAAACTGGGGCTAATCGAGTCGAGCGAATTAGGTCCCGATGCGGAAACATATCTTCGTCTCACGGGAGTAGAGCGGACTTGATTGCTTTCTCGACGTACAACGGTCAGAGGGCGCTTCCTCCTTTAGGGAGATGTGAGTTGCTTGGCGCAAATTGACGCTACCTCGGTTCTCGCGAGTCTGCCCCAACTTAGGGAGCCTGGTCAGAGTCGCGTGCTCACTCGACTTGAGGAGTCGAGGTCATCCCTAGTTAGGCTTGTCAATGATTTTGCGCTGGATCATTGGGTCGTCATGTTCTCGGGTGGAAAGGACTCTACCGCGAGCTTGATCATCGCTCTCGAAGCGATCAAGGCAGGACTGCCAGTTAAGCGCCTCGACGTGGTGCTAGCTGACACTCTGGTAGAGATTCCGACCGTAGCCGCGCATGCGAGTCAGTTTTTGGACTCTCTCAGTTGTGGTGACCTGGTCATTCACAAACATATAGTTAAGCCTGAGTTGGAAGAGAGCTTTTGGGTTTGCATGCTGGGCAAAGGTTATCCGCCGCCGCATAGAAACTTTCGGTGGTGCACAAGCAAGCTCAAAATTAAACCAACTGAAGCGAAGCTAGCACCGCTGATTGTTCCAGGCAGGACAGTCTTTATCACTGGGGTGAGATTTGGAGAGTCCGACGCCCGTGACATCAGACTTCATTCCGCGTGTAGTCGAGGCGGAGAGTGTGGTCAGGGCTTGTGGTTCGAGCGGTCGGGAAAGTTAGGGGTTTCATATGCAGGCCCGATTTCGGTTTGGCGCGAATGCGACGTGTGGGACTTGCTTAACTATGTTGCGCCGAGCTGGGGGTACAGCACTTCGGCGTTGGAAAAGCTATATTTGTTTCCCTCAATGCGATTTGGATGCTGGACCTGTACTGTGGTGCGTCGGGATAAGGCAATGGAGAGCATTTGCGCTGTGCCCGAAGGAAGAGTATACGAGCCATTGCTGAGGTTTAGGCAACGATTGATTGATGTAGCTGCAGAGAGTGCTAACCGAGTAATGCGGCTTAATGGGGTTGCTGGCAGGTTGACAATCGCGACACGTCAGGCGTTACTCGTAGAGTTGCTCGCAATAGAGGATCAGGTCGGCATGAAGCTGTTGCTGCCGGAAGAAGAGGGTCTCATTCGATCGCTATGGACTCATAGGTCGTATCAAGACGCATATTAGGAGTGTTTGGTGCCTTATCAGTCATGAAGGTCAGTATCTCCTTGGAGTAGTTGGAAATTCTATCCGAGGAGATAGGCTTCTAGTCTCATATAAGTCCATGCCATCCATGCAATCGTCCCGGCCAGGCCAACGGTATGCGGGGAACGCGGGTCCAAGAACACGGGGATGACTCGTATGGCACGAATCCGCTTTTCGATGCCTTCGGACTGACACTTTAGAAGGCCATTATCGACATGCCGCCGCCCATCGTCGGCTCTGGCTCCTTGGGCATCAGTGCGTCAGCCACGTTGTTCATCGTCGCGGCGGTGTTGGTCCTGAAGCCCGTTGGTGTGCGGATCGCGCTTGGAGCCAGCCTGATGACGTGCGCGCTGATCCTTGTCGGAATGCAGTACACCATCGGTCTCGAAGCCGCCCTCTTCATTTATGCTCTCGCCTCGGTGGGCTTCGGAGCGGATCTTCTCCGCAATAGAAAGCGGCCCGGTGAAAGCTCACCGGGCCGCTGACTGGTCTGCAGAGACTTCTTAGAAGTCCATTCCGTCCATGCCGCCACCGGGCATGCCGCCGCCGGCACCACCCTTCTTCGGCTCCGGCTTCTCGACCACGAGCGCCTCGGTCGTCAACACGAGACCCGCGATCGAGGCCGCGTTCTGGATCGTCGAGCGCGTAACCTTGGCCGGGTCGACAATGCCCGCCTTCACCAAGTCCACGATCTCGCCGGTGACCGCGTTCAGGCCGAAACCCTCCTTCGATCCCTTCACCTTCTCGACGATGACCGAGCCCTCGAGGCCGGCGTTCGTCGCGATCTGGCGGAGCGGCTCTTCAAGCGCGCGCTTGACGATGCTATAGCCCGTCAGCTCGTCGCCGGTGACCTTCGAAGAATCGAGCGCCATCGCCGCGCGGAGCAGCGTGCTGCCGCCGCCGGGGACGATGCCTTCTTCGACCGCCGCGCGGGTGGCCGAGAGCGCATCCTCGTAGCGGTGCTTCTTTTCCTTCAGCTCAGTCTCGGTGCTCGCGCCGACCTTGATGACGGCAACGCCGCCCGAAAGCTTGGCCAGGCGCTCCTGGAGCTTCTCGCGGTCGTAGTTGCTGTCGGTCTTCTCGATCTGGCTCTTGATGAGCGCGATGCGGCCCATGACGGCGTCCTTGGTGCCGGCGCCTTCGATGATCGTCGTCTCTTCCTTGGTGATGACGACCTTCTTGGCGGTGCCGAGCATGTCGACGGTCACGTTCTCGAGCTTGGTGCCGAGGTCTTCGCTGACGAAGCGGCCATTGGTGAGAATGGCGATGTCTTCGAGCATGGCCTTGCGGCGGTCGCCGAAGCCGGGCGCCTTAACGGCGGCGATCTGAAGAACGCCGCGGATCTTGTTGAGAACCGTGGTGGCCAGGGCGTCGCCTTCGATGTCCTCGGCGATGATGAGGATGGGGCGTCGGGTTTGGGCGGCTTTCTCGAGGAACGGCAGGAACTCCTGCGCGTTGCTGACCTTCTTCTCGTGGATGAGGATCAGCGGATTCTCGAGGACGGCTTCCATGCGCTCGGGGTCGGTGACGAAGTAGGGCGAGATGTAGCCGCGGTCGAACTGCATACCCTCGACGATTTCGAGGCTGGTCTCGCGACCCTTCGACTCTTCGACGGTGATGACGCCATCCTTGCCGACCTTGTCCATAGCCTCGGCGACCTGCTTGCCGATCTCGTTGTCGTTGCCGGCGATGGTGGCGACGAACTCGACCTGCTCCTTGTCCTTGATGGGCTTGGCGGCCTTCTTGATCTCGGCGATGACGGCCTCGACGGCCTTGTCGATACCTCGCTTGACGGCGATGGGGTTTCCACCGGCGGCAACGTAGCGGAGGCCTTCGTTGACGATGGCCTGGGCGAGGACGGTGGCGGTGGTGGTTCCGTCGCCAGCGACGTCATTGGTCTTGCTGGCGACTTCCTTGCAGAGCTGGGCGCCCATGTTCTCGTACGGATCCTCGAGCTCGATCTCCTTGGCGACGGTGACGCCGTCCTTGGTGATGGTGGGGGATCCCCACTTCTTGTCGAGGACGACATTGCGTCCCTTGGGGCCAAGGGTGACCTTGACCGCATCGGCGACCTTGTTGACGCCGCGCTCAAGCGCGCGTCGGGCGTTTTCATCGTAGAGTAGGTTTTTTGCTGGCATGGGTTGTTCCTCGTATGTGGGATATCGTGTGTGGGATGTTGAGTGTCGGATGTTGAGTGTCGGATGTCGTTTAGCTGTACGGTGCTGCTTCCTCGCGGACTACGTTCGGCCGAAGCTTGGCGATGAACCGATAGATCTTCGCCCCCAGTCGATTCGCGTCTTCCGAAAGCTCCTCGAATGACTCTTGGCTGATCAGATTTTGATCTCTCGCAACGTAAGCTAGGCTATGAACTTCCGCCAACGAGCCTTGGGACACGTCGAGAAAGTTGGCTAATGAGGCCTCAGAGTGTCGACCCCAGCCTTCCGCTATGTTGGACATGACCGAGATGGCTGCTCTTCGCATTTGCCCCGTCAAGCCGTAGCGTTCGTCGCTCGGCCAAGCGTCGGAAAGATCGTAGACGCGATTCACGAGCGCGCGAGCAAGCTGCCACACTTCAAGCGATTCGAATCCGCGAGCCAAATCCGACATACGATATCCAACACTCGCTCGGCCTTAGCCGATCACAGCGTAAATCTGCTCTTCGTCGAGGATCGTGTAGTCCTCGCCGTCGATCGTGACTTCGTTGCCGCCGTACTTGCTGAACAGCACCGTGTCGCCGACCTGGACGGTGAGCGTGTTGCGCTCGCCGTTGTCGAGCACGCGGCCGTTGCCGGTCGCGATGACCGTGCCGGTCTGAGGCTTCTTCTTCGCCGAGTCTGGCAAGTAGATGCCCGACGCGGTCTTGTCTTCGGATTCAATCAGTTGAACGACGACTTTGTCGCCGAGGGGCTTGAGATTGCTCATTCGATTAGCGCTCCTTTGTGTCGAGTGTTAGCAGTCCCGTGATAGGACTGCTAATTATGGACTAGGAGCGGCGGGCTTGTCAACGGCTGCGGAAGGGGTTTTGGGCGCACCCTTCAGGAATCGCGAGACGATGCGGGCGGCGAGCGGTGCGGCGAAGTCGGAGCCGTGGCCAGCTTCCTCGAGAACGATCGCGATGGCGATGCGAGGGTTGTCCGCCGGAGCGAATCCGACAAACCAGCTGTGGGTGAGTTTTTTGCCCGTGCTCTCGGTCGAACCGGTCTTTCCGCCCCATCGAACGCCGGGGATTTGGGCCACGCGAGCGGTCCCGGTTTCGATAACGTTCACCATGGCGGAACGGAGCTCGCTCCAAACCCGCGGGTCCACGTCGACGCGGTGGAGTTCCTCGGGAGGCGTGTCAACGCGGCCATCCGGCGTGATGCGCGCCTTCAAGAGGTGGGGGCGGTAGTTCACGCCACTATTCGCCACCAGAGCGGCGACGTTGGCCATCTGCAGCGGCGTGGCGTTGACTTCGCCCTGGCCGATGCCCATGTTCACGGTCATGCCCGGATACCACTCGATCTTCTCGCCGGGCTTCTTGCGCTGGACGCGGCGGATCCAATCATCGGTCGGCAAGGTGCCGGTGGCTTCGCCGCGAAGCTCGATGCCGGTGCGCTGATGGAGCCCGGCGGCCTCGGAGGCGTCGATGAGTCCCTGGCGCTTCGATCGGAGTCCGAAGTCGCTGAAGTAGGCGTTGCACGACTTGGTGAACGCCGTGCGGAAGGTGACCGCGCCGTGATTGCCGAGACACTTGACTTTGCGGTTGCCGATCTCGTAGTAGCCCCGGCAGATGACGGCTCGGTTGGGGTCCCAAATGCCGGCCTGCGCGGCGGCAATGGTCGTGATAATCTTGAAGGTGGAACCCGGCGAGTATTGGCCGGCGATCGCCCGGTTCCACATCGGGTTGGCGGGGTTCTCCTGCAACGCCTTGAAGTCGGCGCGCGAGATGCCCCCCCGGAAGAGGTTGGTGTCGTAGGTGGGGTGGCTGGCGAGGCACAACACCTCGCCCGTTGTGGGGTCGAGGGCGACGATGGCGCTACCTTTGGTCGAGCCGATCCGCTCTTGCGCCTCGGCAAGCTGCTCGTTGGCGAACTTCTGCAGGTCGCGGTCGATGGTGAGGATCAGTCGATCGCCGGGGGTCGGGTTCTCGCGTCCGGCCACGCGAACCGGACGACGTCGAGCGTCGACTTCGACCGTCTCAGTTCCCGGCTTGCCCATGAGGTAGTTCTCCAGCGACCACTCGATGCCCTGTTTGCCCACGTATGCGGGCAGCGACCACTCGTTCTCCTCAAAACGCTTGACGTCGTTCGGATCGGGCGTCCACACGTAGCCGAGCAGATGGGCCAGGTCGCGGGTGTTCGGGTAGTGCCGCATGGGCATCGTGACCACACCGATCCCCGGCAGGAACTCGCCCGCCTCGGCGATCCGAGACGCGACGTCGATCTTCGCGCCGACATAGATGGGGGAAGGGAGATAGGGCCGAGCGGTCGCGTCCTCGACCTTCTCCATGAGCTTCTTGGGGTCGGCGTCGAGCATGCCCGCGACCTTGTCGATCACCCACGGTTTCTTCTTGATCTCATTCGGAATGGCCGTAACCACGAGTTCGGGTCGGACCCCGGCGATCAGGTTGCTCTGGCGGTCATAGATCAGTCCGCGCGGGGCGAGGGTCTCGACGGTGCTTCGCCGATACTTGTCCGCGGCCAGCAGGTAGTCGTCCGCGCTGACAACTTGGAGGTACCAGAGCCGAATGAGGAAGATGAGCAACACGCCGCTGGTCGCCGCCAAGAACATGCCCTGGCGGGCATCGAGCTCGGGCTTGTGGGGGGCATGGATGACGGACATGGTCGACTAGCTCGGACGTCGGCGTACAAGAGAACGCAACTCGGTCATCTCTTCGAGAGCATAGCGAACTCCCTCGCGGCCGAACCCGCTCTTTCTTACGCCGCCGTAGGGAAGAACGTCAAAGCGGAGCGTCGGAAAGTCGTCGATCACTACTCCGCCAACGTCAAGCTCTTGGAAGGCGCGCCGCGCCAGGAGGTCGTTCTGGGTGAACACGCCGGTGTGGATGCCGAAGGGGCTTGCGTTGATGTGGGCGATCGGCTCGGCGATGTCGTTGTAGGGCCGAAGGGTGAGTACCGGGCCGAAGACCTCCTCGCAACCCAGTTTGCTGGCGTTGGGGACGTTCTCGAGGAGGGTCGGCTCGACGATGTTGCCGCTCCTGCCTCCACCGGCTAGGAGAGTAGCGCCTTGGCTGCAGGCTTCGGCAATCCAATGCATGACGCGTTCGGCCTCGGTCGATGAGATGAGCGGGCCGCAGACCATGCGCTCATCGCGGGGGTCTCCGGTAGGGCAGTCCTTTGTCGCCTCGATGAGCCTGGACTTGACTTCGTCGTAGCGAGAGCGGTCCGCCCACACATGTTGGACGGAGATGCACACCTGGCCGGCGTAGCCGTAGGCTCCGGCGGCGATGCGTGGGATGGCCCAATCGAGGTCGGCATCCTCGGCCACGATGGCGGCGGCATCGCCGCCGAGTTCGAGGGTCACGCGCTTGTAGGGCAGCTTTTCCTTCAGCATCCATCCTACGGCGGGCGAGCCGGTGAAGCTGATTTTGGCGACTCGCGAGTCGAGGGCCATCTTCTGGGCAATCGCGGAGGGAACGACCACGGCATTCACCCAGCCCGGAGGGCACCCGGCCTCGTGGATCAGCCGGATGAGCGAAAGCGTGCTGAGCGGAGCGAGGCTGCTTGGCTTAACCACCACGGTGTTGCCGGCGGCGAGGGCGGGCGCGATCTTGTGGGCGGTGAGGTTGTAGGGCCAGTTGTAGGGGACGATGGCGAGCACGACGCCGATCGGGAATCGGGCGACGTGGGCTTCGTAGTCCTTCGCGCGAGCGTCGTAGGGAAGCTCGACTGGCTCGGGACGCATGAGTTCGACGGCATCAGCGGCCAGCCGAAAGGTGACGGCGGTGCGGGTGACTTCGCCGCGAGCCCACGTGATCGGCTTGCCGATTTCGTAGACGAGGACCTCGGCGAGTTCTTCGGCGCGCTCTTCCACGAGGTCGGCAATGCGGATGAGCAAGGCTCGGCGGGCCTCGGAAGGGAAGTCCTGCCTCTGGAAGGCATCTTGGGCGGCGGCGAGAGCCGTGTTGGCTTCGGACCACCCCCCCTCGGCGGCAGTGCCAATGACCTGGCCGTCGTATGGGTTTCGGACAACGAGCTTGCCGACGGCTTGGTCACAGGGGCCACCGACGAAGTGTCCGTCGATGAGCATCTCGCGGTGGAGTCCGAACATGGCAATAGGGAGATTGTGGCACCTAGACGGAGTTCTCTAGGTCCTAGATGCCCAATGGCCAACGTGAGAAGAAAAAAAGCCCCTCGATCGAACGACCGAGGGGCTTGCTGAAGCCGATCTTACGCCGTGGCTTGCTTGACGAGCGCGCGGAACGCATCCATGTCGTGGATCGCAAGTTCGCTGAGCATCTTTCGGTTGACCTGAATGCCTTTGTCGGTCAGTCCGTGGATGAGCTGGTTGTACTTGACGTCGCACTGGTCGCAGGCGGCGCTGATTCGGCTGATCCAAAGCCGGCGGAAATCGCGCTTCTTGGCACGGCGGTCGCGGAACGCGTATTGTCCCGACTTCATCACCTGCTCGTGAGCACGGCTGAAGACGTTCTTCTTGCGCCCGAAATAGCCGGACGCCTTCTTGATGATCTTCTTGTGACGCTTGTGGCGCATCAGGCCACGTTTGATTCTTGCCATTGTTTTCCTCGTTTACGGTCGTGACCGGTTCCCAGCCCAATGTGGGCGGTAGCGGTAGAGTGGGAGCAGAACGCTAAGCTAGGCCAAGCATCCGCTTCACGCGGTTCTTTTCGCCCTTGAACAGGGTCGGTTCTTCTTCCAGACGTCGCTTTTGCGCACCGCTCTTGTGCAAGAACTGGTGGTTATTGTGGCTCCGCCGGCGGGTTATCTTCCCCGAGCCCGTGATCTTGAATCGCTTCGCCGCGGTCTTGTTTGTCTTCAGCTTTGACATTCTTTTTTCCTGTCGATGGCTTGGGTGCGAGCACCATCGTCATCAAACGGCCTTCCATCGACGGTGCGCGTTCCACGACGGCGATGTCCGCCACGCGTTCCGCCATCAGGTCGAGCCGCTTTCGGCCGAGTTCAGGGTGGGTGACTTCACGGGCTCTGAACTGGCAGGTGATTTTCACCTTGTCACCGTCTTCTAGGAAGCCGATGGCCTTCTTCAGTGCCGTCTGGATGTCGTGTTCCGCAATCCTCGGACTGATCTTTATACCCTTTACGTCTTGGGTTTTGCGCTTGTTCTCCTTCGTCTGCTTGCCGGTTTCGTACTTGTACTTGCCGTAATCGATGATTCGGCACACCGGTGGCTGGGCGTTGGGCGCAACCATCACAAGGTCGAGACCATGCTCGCGGGCGATGGTCAGCGCTTCACGACTGGGGATCACGCCGAGTTGTTCGCCATCTGCCCCAATGACACGAACGTCTCGAAAACGCAGGACACGATCATTGACCGGGGGGCCGGGATCCGGTCGGGTATCTCTTCGGAACTTCCTTATCTTCAGTCACCTCTAGGCGCGACAAACCCCGCGCACTATTCACAGTATATCTCGGACGATTGAGGCGGGGGCTGGAGTTGCACGATGTTCTCACTCTTCGGCCCGATTCAGCGAGGCGGTAACCTTGCCGAACCATGCGACTTCGTTATGCGCTCGTGGCCGATTATGCCAATGTCACCGGGGACGGCAAGCCCAATGTGGCCGGAATCACCGATCGTCTCTACGCCTACCAGTTTCCCGCCCTACATCGGGAGCTCTACGTCGTCAATGGCATTGAAACCGACAACGAAGACGAGGGCACGACCCAGGAGATCCTCGTCACGGTCATCGATCCGGACGGAAAGGTGCTGGCCGAGATTCGCGGGAGCCTGGAGATCAATGGCCCGAAGCAAACGCTCCATCAGCTTCACTGCATCCGAGATTTGACTTTCGTCGCCCCCGGCAACTACCAAGTCAACATCTTCTACAACGGCGAGCAGGTCGCCGAGCACGGGATCGAGCTGGTCCAGCTGACGCCCCCCGAAACGGCATGAACGCATTTGAACGGGTGCGGGACTCGGGAGTCGCGGCCGCGGCGCCAATCGATCTCCTCGCGGTGGGTCTGGCGCGTCGAGAAGAGGACGTCAGCGATGTCGCGGCGCGAGAGGTGTTCCAGTTACTGGGGGGCATCAACCATTTGGCCGAACTCACTACTGAGACGTTGCGCGATCGTGCAGGATTGACGGTCTTTGAGGCGACCCGGGCCCAAGCACTGATCGAACTTGGCAGGCGCACAGGCGGGGCGGGCAAGGGGCATCGCGACATCATTGAGTCACCCGAGGACATTGCCGCCATGTTCGATCACCTGCGACCCGAGAAGCGCGAACACTTCGTGGCCGTCTACCTCGACTCCAAGGCGTTTGTCTTGCGGGCGGTGACCATCCACATCGGTACGGTGAACGCGTCGCTGGTTGGGCCGCGCGAAGTATTCCGAGAAGCGATTCGAGAGGGTGCGGTGAGCATGATTGTCGCCCACAATCATCCGAGCGGCGACCCGACACCAAGCCCGGAAGATATCAACGTAACGAAGCGGCTCAAGGAGGTTGGGGACATGCTCGACATTCGACTGCTCGACCACGTGATCTTGGGCGAGCGCCGATTTGTTTCGTTACGAGAAATGGGGGTCATTCAATGAACTGGGAAGAGATTTCTGAGGCGCTGCGCGCCGAGGCGCAGCGTATGCACGAGGCTCGCGAGCAGGGGTTGGCGAAGTGTCGAACCCTGACGCAAGCGTCTGCGCGGAGTATCCGCCACATCCATCGTCATCAGTTTGCCGAGGCCGAGAAGTTGTTGGCCGAGACGCGACGCGTTTCGCAGGAGGCGCGTGACGTTTTGCGTCCGCACGGATCGCTCTTTTACGCCGGCTACCTTCACGATGCCGAGAAGGAAATGGTCGAGGCCCATGCGGTGTTCGCGATTGTCCACCGAAACGCGATTCCCGGGCCCGATGATCTCGGCGTCGGCATCATGACGTACCTGAACGGCATGGGAGAGGCGGCGTCGGAGTGCCGGCGCTTCGCGCTCGACGAGATGAGAGCGGGACGCCTTGATGAAGCGGCGTGGATTCTCGGCCAAATGGAGACAATCTACGAGGAACTGATCACCTTTGATTACAGCGACTCGATGACCCACGGCCTGCGTCGGACCTGCGATGCTCTACGCGCGGTGATCGAGCGGACTCGCAGCGACCTTACGACCACGAAGAGTCAGCAGGAACTTGTCGCCGAGCTTCGCGCGACCCGCGAGCGGCTGTGACAATTTGAAAAGCCCCGACTGAGGGGGGTCGGGGCTTTGGAGGGGGAGGAGGCTCGATGTTTCTTGGAGGAATCTGAGCTTGTGACTAATGCAACACGGCTGCTCGCGAGGCAGTTCCCGTCCTGGGTCAAACTCGCACAATTGCGGGAACTCAGGTTCACGACCCCGGAGGAGTAGAGTTGATGCGCAGCCGTGAGCGGGAGCCATAAACCCGGGCCAGCACGAACGGATTCGAGCCGGCCCAGGCCAATCCCAGACTTACTTGTCCAGCGTCGAGACCTTCATGCGTCCACGGATCGCGGCCTGAGCGGCGGCCAGTCGCGCAATCGGCACCCGGAAAGGCGAGCAGGACACGTAGTCCAGTCCGATCTCGTGGCAGAAGTAGATCGACTCGGGGTCGCCGCCGTGCTCGCCGCAGATGCCGCACTTGAGGTTGCTGCGCACCGCGCGGCCCTCTTGGACGGACATCTTCATCAGCCGGCCGACGCCGGTCTGGTCGATCGTTTCGAACGGATTGCGCGGCAGGATCTTCTGCTCGACGTAGCGCTGAAGGAACTTGCCCTCGGCGTCGTCTCGCGAGTAGCCGAACGTCATCTGCGTGAGGTCGTTCGTGCCGAAGCTGAAGAACTGCGCATACTCGGCGATCTCACCCGAGGTGAGTGCCGCGCGCGGAACTTCGATCATTGTGCCGAACAAGTAGGGAACGTTCACTCCCTGCTCTTCGACAACCTGCTTGGCGACCGACTCCAACGACGACTGCACGACCCGAAGCTCGTTGACATGGCCGACGAGCGGGATCATGATCTCCGGCAACACCGAGCCGCCGCGCTTCGTGACCGCGCAGGCCGCTTGCATGATCGCACGGGTCTGCATGACGACTAATCCGGGGAGGATGATCGAAAGGCGCACGCCTCGCAGTCCGAGCATCGGATTTTGCTCGCGCATCGCTTCAACCTCGGCGAGGAGCTTCATCTTCTCGTCGAGTTGGCTCTGCAACGACGTGTTACCGAGTTCGATGCGCGTTCGCATTTCGGTGGTCTCAGCGACCAGTTCGTCGTGCGACGGCAAGAACTCGTGGAGCGGCGGGTCGATGAGGCGGATGGTGACGGGCTTGCCGTTCATGGCCTCGAAGATGCCCTCGAAGTCCTTCTGCTGCACCTTCTCGAGCTTGTCGAGGCAGCCTTGGCGGACCGACTCGTCCTTGGTGAGGATCATCTCCTGCACGATGGGCAAGCGATCTTGCTCGAAGAACATGTGCTCGGTGCGGCAGAGGCCGATGCCTTCCGCGCCGAACTCAATGGCCTGGTGGCTGTCGCGGGGGTTGTCGGCGTTGGCGCGAATGCCCAGCGTGCGGAACTCGTCGGCCCAAGTCATCAGCGTGCCAAAGGCACCACTGATCTCCGGCTCGATGAGCGGGAGCGCGCCGAGGTAGACGTTACCCGTCGAACCGTCCAGGGTGATGACATCGCCCTCGTTGACAATCTGACCGCCGACCTTGAAGTGGCGCGCGTGCACGTTGACTTCCAAGGCTTCGGCACCAGCGACGCAGGGAATGCCGAATCCGCGGGCGACGACGGCCGCGTGAGAGGTCTTGCCTCCGCGAGCAGTCAGAACGCCCTTCGAGGCGAGCATGCCGTGGACGTCGTCGGGGTTCGTTTCATCACGAACGAGGACAACCGCCGCGCCCGCTCCGCCATGACCGCCCTTGGTGGCAGCGGTATCGGCGTCGAAAACAGCGATTCCAACCGCGGCACCCGGCGACGCAGCCAGGCCGGTGGCGAGCAGGGTAGCCGCATCCATCGACTTTGGATCGATGCGCGGGTGGAGCAGCTGGTCGAGGTGCTCACCGGTGACGCGGTTGACCGCCTCTTCCTTGGTGATCAGGCCCTCTTCGACCATTTCAACCGCGGCGCGTACCGCGGCGGGGCCGGTGCGCTTTCCGCTGCGGCATTGAAGCATGAACAGCTTGCCGTGCTCGATCGTGAACTCGAGATCCTGCATGTCCTTGTAGTGGCCTTCGAGGAGGTCACATACGCGGACGAACTCGGCAAACACCTCGGGATTCTGCTTCTCTAGCTCGCTGATCGGAACGGGAGTGCGCACACCCGCGACGACGTCCTCGCCTTGGGCGTTCATCAGATACTCGCCGTACAGCGACTTCTCGCCGGTGCTGGGGTCGCGGGTGAAGGCGACGCCGGTGCCGCAGTCGTCGCCGGCATTGCCATAGACCATGCTCTGGACGGTGACGGCAGTGCCGATCTCATCGGGAATCTTCTCTTTGCGGCGATACGTGATCGCGCGGTCGTTGTTCCAGCTCTTGAAGACGGCTTCTACGGCGAGGGTGAGTTGCTCCCAAACGTCGGAAGGGAACTCTCGGCCGGCGTGCTCGCGGACATGGGCCAAGAAGAGGTCGCAGATCTCGTGCAGATGCTCGGCGGTCAGTTCAAGGTCGTTGGTCGCGCCGACCTTCTTCTTGTAGACGGCGAAGATGTGGTTGTCGAAGTCGTGCTTGGGAATGCCAAACGCGACGTCGGAAAACATCATGATGAACCGGCGGAAGGAGTCATAGACGAAGCGGGCATCGCCCGTCTCGGCGACCA
This sequence comes from Methanoregulaceae archaeon, assembly GCA_020850325.1. Classification (GTDB taxonomy): domain Bacteria; phylum Armatimonadota; class Fimbriimonadia; order Fimbriimonadales; family Fimbriimonadaceae; genus JANJUB01. Next base: position 52,748 of record JADZEW010000013.1, on the reverse strand, counting down.
TCGCCTTGACCGTATCAGCGTTCAAGCCGAGGTTGAGGACGGTGTCCATCATGCCCGGCATGCTGAACTTGGAGCCCGAACGCACGGAGACGAGTAGGGGCTTCGAACTGCCACCAAAGGTTCGGCTCATCTGCTTCTCGACGTCGGCAACAGCGGCGCGCATCTCCACATGGAGGGCGTCGGGCACCTTGCCGCCGAGGGCGTAATACTCGGTGCAAACTTCGGTGGTGATCGTGAATCCCGGCGGAACCGGAAGTCCGATGTTGGTCATCTCGGCAAGGTTTGCGCCCTTTCCGCCGAGGAGGTCGCGCATGGAGGCATTGGCCTCCCGGAACAAATAGACACGCTTGGTGCTCATAAGCGAAGCTGAATCTCCTTAATAGGATTGCGCACCCAGGAGACGACGTCATTGGCGCAGGAGGGAGTCGCAGTTGCTCGAAAGTTTACCTTCCGTGAGGTAAGTTCCGAGCCGCCTGCCGACCGTGAGTCTGACGTGCTTCAGCGTCGGCGACGTCGAAGGAGTGCAACCACTCCCATGCCCAACGCGGCCATCGTAGCCGGTTCAGGAACCGGGCTGTACGCCTCAACTTCCGCCATGTGTAGGTAGTTCGACTGAGCCAGCTGGACCCGCATGGAGTCGGCAACCACACTGCCAGGAAGGAAGCGCATGCCAATCGTTGTGGTTAAGCCATCGTTGATGTCATCGACGAACACATTATTGAGCGAACTCCATACGACATTGCCGTTGTGAAAGAGCTCGACATTGAACAGGTTGATCCGGGTCGACAGGCCGTCATCGCGATTCCAGAGATTGATTTCGTCGATCGCGTACGCGCCGCTAAAAGCAACTCTCCACCATGCGCCCAGCTCAAAGTTGGTGTGTTGAATCGAGTTCATCGACCAGCGCGCGTCCCGGTTTCCGTCGTTCGCTTTGTCGGCGGTCGATCCGGCTGACCAGAGCGAGCTCTGCGTGGCGACTCCGCCGTTTGCAGATGCCGCCACATTGATTTGAGCTGTCGCAACCTGGACAACGCTCAGGACCATCAACGATGTTAATGCACTTTTCATAATACGGGTCTCTCCCCTCACCGTCACTATAAACCACAGGCGTGAAATCGTCATACTGAGGCATGGAGTACCTGCTCGTTGGCCTCGCCGTTGCCGGGTTTGGAGGATTCGTTGTTCTCTACAACGGCCTGATCCGCATGCGGCAGCTGACCAAGAATGCCTGGGCCGACGTAGACGTGTATCTGAAGCGCCGGGCGGAGCTGATCCCGAACTTGGTGACTGCAGTGAAGGCTTATGCCTCGCACGAGGCGACGCTGTTCGAGGCGATCTCTACCGCGCGGAGCCATGCGATGGAAGCGAGGTCTCTACCGGAGCGGGCGGATGCCGAGGGGCAGCTGGGCACGGCGGTGCATCGGGCGCTGTTCCTGGCGGAGCAGTATCCCGAGCTGCGATCGAGCGACAACTTTCTCAATCTCCAGCGAGAACTATCCGAGACCGAGACCAAGCTGGCAAGAGCGCGGCAGTATTACAACGCGTGCGTTCGAGATCTGAACACGAAGGTTGAGGCGTTTCCTTCGAGCCTGGTGGCGGGCGTTGCCGGGGTCAAGCACGGTGAGTATTTCGAGCTGGAGGGTGCTTCGGAGAGGGAAGTGCCGAGAGTCTGAGGGTAGCGGCTGTAGATTGTCGAGTGTGGAATGCCGCATAGGTCTTTCGACATCCCACATTCGAACCGTAACATTCGGGTGCTAGTATTTCTGCAGGGGCATGCCCCGGGAGGCAAGTGACATGACCGCACACGAAGTAGGCCAGCAACTGGTCGAGCATTTCAACAAGGGCGAGTTCGGCCCGATCTATCAGAACCTTTACTCGAACGACATTCTGAGCGTCGAGTCCGACGGCAAAGAGTACAAGGGGATGGACGCTATCAACGCCAAGAACGAGTGGTGGGAACAGACCATGGAGACCCACAGCGGCAACGCCAAGGGACCGTTTCCTCACGGCGACCAGTTCGCGGTGATCTACAACATGGACGTCACCGAGAAAGAATCGGGAACCCGGTACGTGATGGAAGAGGTCGGGGTCTACACGGTCAAGGATGGCCGGATCACCGAAGAGCGCTTCTTCTACTCAATGTAAGCGGCATTGAGGGGTAGTTTTGCGACTACCCCTCAGCCACGCTTCGCTCGAGCGACCTACACCTTTTCCCAGCGCACGAGCGGGAGTTCATGGTCCACCGGCACGCTGTCGTGATGGGGTCGCACGCGGATCGTGTAGCCGCGATTGCCCGGTTGATCCAGCGCGACTTTGGCCGAGTACACGACCCCGGCCCCCGCCGATTCCACCGGGCTGAGCGGCACGATTCGATCAAGGTAGAGATCGCGAGTCGAGCCGACCTTTCCGACGAGTGCCTCAACCACAATGTCCTCCGTGTTGAGTCCGTCGATGTCGACGACCGCACGAACGGTGACCTCGCGTCCAACCACATTGGCGGCGCCGGCATCGTCCTCAACTGACACCACCTTGATCTTCGGCCACGCCTGGCGAACCCGATCTCGCCAGGCCAGAATGGCCCGGGCTTCCTGCTGACCGTCAGCGTCGAGCTTGCGATACCTGGCGTCCGCGGGCAAATAGCCCTTCTCGGCATAATCGCGGACCATCCTCGATGTCGAGAATCGCCACGCGTGGGCGGCAATCGACTTCTTGATCATGTCGACCCAGCCATAAGGGATCGCCCCGTCGACGCGATGGTAGAACGTCGGCGCGATGTCGGTCTCGATGAGGTGGTACAACGTGCGGCTGTCCAACCAATCTTGCTGCATATGGTCGGGCAGATCGAGGCGGTCCCCGATTGCCCACCCGAGCCCAGGGGCGTAGCCTTCGTCCCACCAGCCGTCGAGCACGGAACAGTTGAGACCACCGTTCGGGACAACTTTCATTCCGCTGGTGCCTGAGGCTTCCATCGGTCGCCGCGGGTTGTTTAGCCACACGTCCACGCCTTGCACGAGCATTCTGGCGATGCGCATGTCGTAGTCCTCGAGGAACACCATGCGCGTTCGTCCGCCCTCAGCGGTGATGAACTGATTCAGCTCTTGGATGAGCCGCTTGCCGCCGTCGTCTCGGGGATGGCTCTTCCCGGCGATCACGATCTGCACCGGACGCTCCGGGTGGAAGAGCATCTGCTTCAAGCGCTCCCGGTCAGTAAGCATGAGGGTGGCTCGCTTGTAGGTTGCGAACCGTCGGGCAAAGCCGATCGTGAGGATGCGCGGGTCAAGAACCGACTCCATGTGCCCAAAAGTCGCCCGGCCCATGCCCCGCCGGCTCGCGATATCTCTTAGGTATCTCCGGACAAAGCGCACCAGGTCGCCGCGTTGGTTGTCGCGTATCGCCCAGAGCTCGGCATCCGGAACCTCGTAGATCCTCTGCCACACGGCCGGGTTCGCAGGGTCGGTGCGCCACTCGGAACCGAGATAGGTGTCGAAGAGCTCGGTCATGCGCGCGCAGGTCCACGTGGTGGTGTGGATGCCGTTGGTGACCGCCTCGATAGGCACTTCATCTTCGGGATGGTCGGGCCACCGTGAGTGGAACATCTCACGGGTGACCTTGGCGTGAAGTTCGGAGACGCCGTTCACGAAGTTTGCGTTGCCCATCGCGAGCACCGCCATGTTGAACGCCTCGGCCTCATTGTGAGGATCAAGGCGCCCCATGCGGACGAAGTCGCTGAAAGTCAAGCCCGTCCCTTCAACCAGTTTGCGCGTGTGAGGCTCGAGCAGCTCGATCCGGAACAGGTCGAATCCGGCGGGAACCGGGGTATGGGTTGTGAAGACATTGCCGTTGACGATGACTTGGCGAGCGGTGCGGAAGTCGCAACCGTGCTTCGCCATGTACTGCCGGATCCGTTCGATCGTGAGGAACGCGGCATGACCCTCGTTCATGTGGCAGACCGTGGGTTCGATCCCGAGTGCGGTGAGCGCTCGCATGCCGCCCACCCCAAGGATGAGCTCCTGCCTAATGCGCATCTCGTCGTCGCCACCGTAGAGCGTGTCGGTGATGCTCTGGTCGTGGGGCGCGTTTTCGAGAACGTTCGAATCGAGGAGATACAGGGGGATCCGGCCGACTTCGGTTCTCCAGATTTGGCAGGTGACGATTCGGTCTGGGAACTCGACCTCCACGCGAAGCGGGCTTCCATTCTCCTGCCGCACGAGTTGCAGCGGCAGTTCGTAGAAGTCGAGGTGGGGATAGTGCTCCTGTTGCCATCCGTCTGGGCTGAGAAACTGGCGGAAGTAGCCCCGGGCGTAGAGCAGTCCGACGCCGACCAAAGGCAAGCCCAAATCTGAAGCCGCCTTGAGATGATCGCCGGCAAGGACACCAAGTCCGCCCGAGTAGATCGGGAGCGCCTCGCTGATGCCGAACTCGGCACAGAAGTAGGCGATGCAGGTTGTCGGATCGTGATGGGGCTGCTGGGAGTACCAGGTCGGCCCAGTCAGGTAGGCATCGAGGTCATCGGCGCAGGTCTTCAACTGGGCAAGAAAAACCGGGTCCTCAGCGAGGGCATTCAGCCGATCCTTGCTGACCCGGGCCAGGAACTGCAACGGATTGTGCTCGACCGCTTCCCAGAGGTTGCGGTCCACGGCTCGAAAGAGCTCCCGAGTGGGGTGGTGCCAAGTCCAACGGAAGTTGGACGCGAGCATGCGCAGAGGCCGCAACAACTCGGGAAGCTCGTCGACGACTTCGAACGAGTGGACGCACTTGGGATGCTTCATGAAGTTTGATTATGGGTCGCAGAGCTCGAACACGGCTTGATCGGCGAGCTGGCCGCTCGCGCATTTACCAGTATTTGTGCCAGATTCATGTTAAGAGAGGCCCCGATCATGTCCCTTGAGATCGGAGAATCTCGCCCGGACAGATATACTTTGTTGTGTCGCCCAGGCTGGGCGTGAGAGGAACTATGAAGAAATCCCTAATGATCGTTGCGTTGTTTGGCGCTGTCGCTGCTTCGCAAGCTAATGTTATCGCCAACTGGACGTTTGAAGTGTCCGTTCCTACGAATGCCGGACCCCATGCGGCTGAGGTCGGCACGGGCTTCGCGACCGGCTTCCATTCCAGCACGGCAGCGGTTTACAGCAACCCTGCAGGCAATGGCTCCCTTGAGTCGTTCAGCTCCAACGGTTGGTCGGTCGGTGACTACTACCAGTTCGCGTTCTCCACTGCAGGACTGCAGAACATCATGTTCGCCTGGGATCAGACGGGCAGCAGCACCGGTCCGCGAGACTTCCAAGTTCAGTACAGCACGGACGGAACCAACTTCACTAACTTCGGCTCGGTGTATGAGGTGCTGCTTAATGGTGGTGCCCCCAACGCGGCCTGGAATACCACCACTTCTAGCCCGGCTTACAGGTTCATGCTCGACCTGAGCCAAGCGACTGCGATTGACAATCAGGCCAGCGTGTTCCTTCGACTGACGAACACTTCCACCGTTTCGATCGGCCTGGGCACTGTCGCGTCGGCGGGTACCAACCGTGTCGATAACGTGCTCGTCGAAGGTACGGCTGTTCCGGAGCCGGCTACGATGGCCATCCTCGGCCTCGGTGTGGCCGCGCTCGCTCGTCGACGCCGCAAGAACTAAGGCGCAAGCCCTCAGCCTGGGACGGATTGGCAGCCTGAGAAGAGACTCAGGCTGCTTTGTCCCGTGTTCCTCCATGTCTCTAGCAAGCCCCCGCGACGGTTTCCGTCGTGGGGCTTCTTCTTGCATAATGCGCGTATGACGCTTGCCGAGACCATCGATGAACTCCGCTCGCTGAGTTGCGAGTCTTCTGCCAAGACGTACCGCAATCACGGGGCTACGGGTGAGGTGCTCGGCGTCAAGTACGCCGACCTCTACAAGATCCAGAAGCGCATCAAGAAGGACCACGCCTTGGCCCAGCAGTTGTGGAATACCGACATTTCCGACGCGCGAGCTTTGGCACCGCTGATCGCCGACCCCGATGCTTGGAACGTTGAGATGGTCGGAATCTGGCTTGAGCGGGTTGATAACTACGGCTTGGGGCTTGCCCTCGCTGCCGCCGTCGCCAAATCGCCGCATCACCTCGAGTTTTTCCGCACGTGGAAGGACGACCCGCGGGAGTGGCACAGCCAACTCTCGTGGAGCATCCTTGCTCACAACGGAGAGACGGCGGCTCTGTCGGACGCCGAGATCCTAGACTTGGTGGACCAGGTCGAGCGCGAGATTCACACCCGCCCAAACCGCACCCGTTATTCGATGCTTGGCGCGATGATCGCGTTCGGGTTGCGCGAGTCGGTGCGCGAATCCGTGCTGGCCGCTGCGGATAGGATCGGCAACGTCGAGGTCATCCACGCAACAAAAGGTTGTCGAACACCAGATATCCGGGGCGACGTCGAGAAGACCGTTGCCTACCGGGAAGGTCGAAGGAAGAAACAGTTCGCGAGCCAAATCGGGCAGGGCGATGCCTCCCATCTACCCGCTGAGGCTAACTCAGCACATTGATCAACGTCGGGCGCGTTGTCGCCGGAGCAAAGCAAGCGCTCCAACGGAGATCGCGGTCATCGTTGCGGGTTCAGGCACTGGCGAAAAGGCGACATGATCGAACATGTATCCATCGCCCCCGCCGAAAGCATCCATGATCGCGACAGACTGGATGACATCGGTGCCCGTGGCATCGAGTCGCAGGTAGCCTTGCCGACCATTGCTTCCCATGAAGTTCGGGGCTAGGCCGAAGACGGTGCCAATCGAAGTGCCATTCACGATCAAGAAGGCGTCGCGGTCCATCTGCTGGATGCTAAAACCGATGCTGGATGCACCGGCGTTAAAGTGGAAGGTCACCGTTCCCCAACTTCCGGAATCGCCGTAGTGGAATGTCTGGTTCGTACGAGTGTTGATGATGCCGTGCTGGCCATCCCAAACACCGCCACCGCCGAGGGTGAAGGCGTTCCCAAACACATCGTCGGACGGCTTGAACGTGTTGGGCAGGGTGCTCGTCTGCGCGAGATTGCCGTTCGGCGATGCAACCGAGACCTGGAAACCACTGATGAGATTGACGTCCTCAAAATCCTCGATCGTGTATCCGTTCACCCCCAGCGTGGTATCCGGTGCACCCCAAAACGTCCGATCAAAACTCGTAACATTGAACCCAGCAGCGGCAAGACTCGGCAAGGTTGTTACCAACATCAAAGAGTACAAATGAGTTGATTTCATAGCATCAGAATTATACAGGGTCCCCGTTAAATGGACAAGGGGCTACTCAAGAATTGGTAAGCCAAGGTAAAACCCGCGGCATGCGTCGCCTGCCCGTGTGCCTCATCGCCGCTCTCGCCGTGACATCGGCGTTCGGCCAGAAGATCCCCACGCCGAAGGACTACCTCGGCTTCGACGTCTGCCAGGACTACCACCTTGCGAACTACCGCCAGCTCGTGGGCTACTGGGAGACGCTCGCCGCCAAGAGCAACCGCATCACCCTGCAGAGCATCGGCAAGACCGAAGAGGGCCGAGAGCAGATGATGGCGATCATCACCGACCCCGGCAACCGACGCAATCTCGAAACCTATCGCCGCGCCAGCGAGCGACTGGCTCGCGCGAAGGACTTTAAAGACGACGCCGACGCGCGCAACTTCGCCGGGAAGCAGAAAGCGGTCATTTGGATCGACGGAGGACTGCACGCGAACGAAACCCTCGTTGCCCAGCACCTCATCGAGACCGCGTACCGCCTGGTTACGAGCAACGACAAAGAGACGAAGCGCATTCTCAAGGACTGCATCATCCTGCTCGTCCACGCCAACCCCGACGGCCATGACTTGGTCGCCGATTGGTACATGCGCAAGAGCGATCCGAAGTCGCGGAGCCTCGCCAACCTGCCCGTGATGTATCAGAAGTATGCCGGGCACGACAACAACCGCGATTTCTATGCGAACAACCTCGCCGAGACGCGGAACATGAACCACCAACTGTATCAGCGTTGGTATCCGCAGGTCGTTTACAACCACCACCAGAGCGCGCCGGCGGGAACGATCATGTTCGTGCCGCCCTTCCGCAACCCGTTCAACTACCACTTCGATCCGATGATCGCGATCGGGACCGACTTGGTGGGAACGCATATGCACCAGCGGATGATCTCGGAAGGGAAGCGGGGCACGGCGATGCGCAACTCGACGCTGTACTCCACGTGGTGGAATGGCGGCCTGCGCACGACCACTTACTTCCACAACATGATCGGCATCCTCACGGAGACGTGGGGCAACCCCGCGCCGGCGCCGCTGCCGCATGTCGGGCGGTTCCAGATTCCCACGACCGATGTGCCGTTTCCGGTCGAGTCCGGTCGCATGTGGCACTTGCGCGACTCGCTGGAGTATGAGATCTCCGCGAATATGGCGATTCTCGACTACGCCTCGCGCTACCGCGAGCGTCTGCTGTTCGACTTCTACCGGGCGGGACGCAACTCGATCGAGCGGGGCCAGCGCGACAACTGGACGCGGTACCCATCGCGGCTGGAGGAGCACGGCGCAGATGCGCTGAAGAAGCCGGAACTGCGCGATGCCAGGATGTACGTGATCCCCCGCGATCAGCCCGACTTCCCGACGGCGATGAAGTTCATCGAGAAACTGATGCAATGCGGGATCGAGGTCGAAGAGCTGCAAGAGGACACCGTTCTCCCAGGGGGTGAGGGGCAGAGCATTCCCGCCGGCTCCTACGTCGTCCGCTGCGATCAGGCGTTCCGCCCGCACATCCTCGACATGTTCGAGCCGCAAGATCACCCGAACGACTTCCAGTATCCCGGCGGCCCTCCGATCCGGCCCTACGACAACGCGGGCTACACGCTGGCCTATCAAATGGGCGTGGTGTTCCATCGGGTGTTGGAGCCAGTGGAGTTGAAGACAAGATCTGTACCGGAGATTTACCAACAGTTCCACTACTCGGGGCCGCGTGACCCGATCTACAAACTGAATTCGGCCGCTAACGCTGCTGCGCTCGTGATCAACTCAACAATCAAGGAGGGAGGAACGGTTACCAGAGTGGGTTCTGACTACTACATCCAGAAGGTGGGAGAGAAGGCGATGCTCGCCGCGCTGACAAAGTACGGCAGCGTCGGTCGGCGAAGTCAACTACCTGAAGGCGGAACGGTTGTGTCGAGGCGCCCCCGGGTTGCCCTTTGGGATCGCTACGGCGGGAGCATGGAATCCGGCTGGACGCGGCTTGTCCTCGAGCAGTTCGCCTTCGACTTCGAAGTCGTCTACCCGCCCGATCTCGACCGCGGCGACCTGAACTCTAAGTACGACTGCATCATCTTCCCGGATGGCGCGATCCCCGGTGGAGCCTCAGGTGGCGGAGGCGGACAAGGTGGGCAAGGTGGCGGTGCCCAATCCTCGATTGCCGACGACCCCACGATCCCATTCCTCTACCGCCGCCGAGCTGGTGCCATCACGTCCCGAACCATCGCCGAGCTGCGCAAGTTCGCCGAGAACGGTGGCCATCTGCTTTGCATCGGATCCAGCGCCCTAAACGCGGCTCGGCAATTCAAGTTACCGGTTGAAAGCGCGCTTGTCGACGAAAACGGGGCCGCCTTGCCGAACACGAAGTTCTTCATCCCCGGCTCGGTCCTGCGACTCAAGGCCAACGAGAGCCCGATCACCGCCGGCATGCCCGAGGAGTTCGACGCGATGTTCGACAACTCGCCCGTGTTCCGCGTGACTAACCCCGACGCCAAGGTTGTCGCCTTCTTCAACTCGGACAAGCCGCTGCGCTCGGGCTGGGCCTGGGGTCAGGAGATTCTCAAAGATCGAGCCGCGATCGTCGATGTGCCGCTGGGCAAGGGAAGGGTCGTGCTCTATGGGCCGGAGATTCTGTTCCGCGCCCAACCGCACGGGACGTTCAAGCTGCTGTTCAACGCGATCTTCCGGGCAGCGGAGGGGAAGTAGCCGCCCGGCGGACACCCGTGGGCGGCAGCAGGCCAAACGCGTTGGACTGCAGCCCGGTCAATCCCGGGCGCATGCCGACGGCCTCGCGGGGATGGTAGAGCGGAATCCACGGGGCATCGACAAGCGCGATGTCCTCGGCTTTGGCGTACGCCTGGAGCCTCGCCGCGCCGTCGGGCATCGCGTCCGCCGCTCGGCAAAGTCGCGTGAACTCGGCGTTGTCCCAGTTCGTCCGGTTCTGCCCGTAGCTGCTCAGCAGCACCGAGAGAAAGTTCTCGGGGTCCAGATAGTCGGCGTACCAGCTGCCGAAGAAGAACCCCAGTTCGCGTCGGGTCGCTTTCTGGATGACGACGGAAGCCTCGACGAGCCGCATCTGTACGGGCACGTCGAGGTGTTCGCGAAGCATGGAGACGACCAACTCCGCGGACCGGCGGCGGTCGCCCTGCGAGTCGGACACCCAAAGATCGAGCGGCGGGAGCTTGCCCTCCCACCCGGCTTCGCGAAGCAGCTGCTTGGCGCGCGCCGGGTCGTATTCGAGTGTGGGCTTTTTTCGCTTGAGCTGGGGAACGGCGTCGGGCAGAATGCCCTCTGCGGGCACGCCCAAGTCGCCAAGGACGTCTTCGACCAATCGCTTCCGGTCGATCGCGTGGTTGAACGCTTGGCGAACCCGCCGATCGGCGAAGGGCGGGTAGACCGTGCCGTTCATGCCGGCATAGAAGGTCGCCGGGCGGGCGGCGAAGAGGATGTTGGGATCGCCCTGCAATCCGAGGTAGTCCTGCTGGCTCAGGCCGGTCCAGTCGAGTCGGCCGGTCCGGAACTGGCCCAGCCGGGTTTGGGGGTCCTTGATGACTCGGTAGGTCAGCCGCTCGATGGCCGGCGGTGCTTCGTAGTGGTCGTCGAACCGGGCGAGCTTGATCTCAGCTTCGGGTGTGTACGAAACCATCCGGTAGGGTCCGGTGCCGATCATGTGTGCGACGTCTCGCACGAGGCCGGTTCCTGCGGGGAGTACCGCTGCCGTCGGATAGGTGAGCTTTCCTAGGAACGACGCCCGCGCTGCCACCAATCGAACTCGGAGTACCCGGTCCTTCACGACTTCCACCCCGCTGAGGTGGTCGGCTTTGCCCACGATGAGCTCCTTCATGCCCTCGATGTCACCGAGGTAGTTTTCGACGACCGGTGAAGCCACTTCCTTTCGAGCCGCCCGCTCCCAGCTCGCCAGAACATCGACCGCCGTCACGGGCTCACCGTTGTGGAACTTCGCTTCTCGTAGGAGAAAGGTGTACGTCAGCCCATCGGGCGAGATGAGCCACGTCTCGGCAAGCTTCGGCACGATCTTGCTGTCCGGCGACCATCCGACGAGCCCCTCGAAGACATGGAGCATGAGATCGTTGGTGATCGTGTCTTGCGAGAGGGCCGGGTCGAGGGTGGCGGGGTTGATGCTGATCGCGGCGACAAGTTCGCTTGGATCGGGTTGAAACTGGTCCGCTTGGTGATCGCGCTTGGCGCACCCAGCCAGCATCAATAGAACCAAGGATAGCTGCGCGATCCGCATGCGCCCATTCTATCGTAGGATCGGCCACTTCATGAAAGTCGAGTTGGTTGATCTCAAACACTGAGGATGCAGGACTCGACATGCCGACAATCTTGAATGGTGTTGCCGAGGTTACGGTCGGAGAGATACTCCAGAGCAGGAATCGGTGAATCCCCGTAGATTTGCCAGTCCTTCTCAGCATAAGGAGTGGAAGGAAGACAACCAGCAAGACCGCAAACCTTGCAACGTCGGAGGACGAAGAGCTACATGAACCGCATTCGAAGGAAGAACAAGGGTTTTACCCTCGTCGAAATCATGATCGTCGTGTTGATCATCGGCATCTTGCTGGCGATCGCCGTGCCCAACTTCATTCAGGCTCGTAACACGAGCCGAACTCGCACCTGTATTGCCAACCTGCGCCAGATCGAAGCGGCAAAGGAGCAATGGGCGATGGAGACCAACCAGGCCAACAATGCTACGCCGGTTCAGGGTGACCTGATGCCGACGTACATGAAGTCCTGGCCCGCTTGCCCGGCTGCTGGTACCTATACCATCGCCGCCGTCAATGCGAACCCGACCTGTACGGTCGCCGGCCACGCTCTGCCGTAAGGTAACGAGCATCGTTTGAGGGGGTGGGCACAGGTTGCCCACCCCCTCTTCGTTTTTGGGTCGATCTCCGCGGTCTTTAGCCGTGGACCTGGTAGATGCAACAGGTTTTGCAAGGCCCCCGTGATTCAGAGCCGCCCGTGCGGAACAACAAACCTGGGAGTGTCATGAAACGTCGCGGATTTTCCTTAATCGAGGTCTTGATTGCCGTCTTTCTTGTGGTCTTGTGCGCCATGATCGTCGGCGCGACGATGCCTATTGCCACGGCCTCGCGAGAGAAGTCGGATCTGTTAACCAAAGCAACCGGCCTCGCTCAAAAGCAGCTTGAGGCGATTCGGGGCGTCGGGTATCCCAACGTGGTTCCCTCGCAGCTCGCGTTCTTCGGTTTGATCGACAACGTTACGCCAGTCGCAACCAACACCTACAGTTTCACGAACGCAGATTCTGCGGTCTTTGACAATCCGGCCAATGTTCTGCCCAATGGAGTCGGACGCCTGCGCATCGAACAGCTCGAGATCGATCTTCGCCGTGTCACTGTCGAAGTGACCTACAACGACCGTGGGACGACGCGCACCGCTCGTCTGGCCACGCTCATCGCAAACCTATGAAACACCTTCAGCCTCAGCTCAGAACTGCCCGGCGACGACGAGGTGCGACCCTTGTTGAAGTCGTCACCGCGGCGGTGTTCAGTGTCATGGTGCTTACAGGCGCCTTTGCGGCACTACTCAGCGGCTCAGGAGCTTGGATCCGCGGCGGTGGATCGATGGATGCCGAATCGAGCGCACAACGCGCGATCCGCCGGATTAGCTCTGAGCTTCGCCAGGCAATGGCCGTTACCGTCGATGCTGGTGGCATGGGCGTAACGTATCGCATGCCGGTCGTTGATGGAGACGGAAACTACACCGTGCCGCCGGTGTGGGATGGGGTCAATCGTAGGATCGAGCGAGTCGGCTCGAACTTGGACTTGGTGATCGGCAGCAATCGCCGTCGATTGGCGAGTGGGGTCATTTTGACTGATCCGATCTCGACCAACGGAGCCTCGTCCTATCAGATCTTCACGGCCGGGGCGGGGACGATCACTCGCCAAGTGACGGTTCAACTGGCGATCCAAAAGAACGCGGTTAAGAGCTATCAAGTGAGCAGCCGAGGCCGTGAAACCATTTTCCTTCGCAATATCCCTGACTTGATTCGGTGAACCCTATGAAGAACGCGCAACGCAGAAAGAACAAGGGGCGGAAAGGGGCGGCCATGGTGCCCGTCCTGGGAGTAATGATCCTGCTGTCCATGGCGGCAGCATCGTATGTCGATACCTCCAGCTCGAACTTGCGTATCGCCCAGCGCCAGGTCCAAGAAATCCAAACGACGCACATCGCAGAAGCAGGCGTGCAGGAGCTCCTTCGAAACCTCTGGCGCAACTTCAAGGTGACGCAGAGCTTTGAAGATATGGAAGACGCATGCGCGGGTGCGTCGGTCGCCAACCCACAGGCCGCCCTTTCGGGCACGCTGCCCAACGTGGGAGCATACGCGGCAAGCGTTGTGAACTTCGCGATGCCCGGGACCGACACCTACACCCGATTCGTGACGGTACGTGCCGTTGGTTGGATCGATCGCAACAGCAATGGGACGCTCGACGCGGGTGAGCCGCGCAAAGTCGTCGATGTGATGGCGCGATTCTCGCTCCGCCGTTCGGAGGTCTTTGACTACACCTACTTCGTCAACAACTACGGCTGGATGGATGGATTTAATCAAACCAACCTGATCGTCAACGGCGACATGCGGGCGAATGGCAACTTCAGCTTCCTGAACGGCTCTCCAACGATCAACGGATCGGTGTTCGCTTCGAGCAACGATAAACTCACGCCCGCGGCGATTGGCCTCGTGAATACCCCGCCGGTCAAGCAAACGAACGCAACGTATGCAACCTCATCCGCTACGGATGCCCGTATGCGCCAAGCCTACAACCCGGCAGTTCACGGCGCCAAAGGAAGCCCCGAGTACGAGCTCTGGCGCGACTTCGTGTTCGACACCGAGGGTTCTATCGTCGGCGACCGCACTTCGGGTGCGATCATCGGCGACGCGACTGGACTCAAAGGCTGGACGCGGACATCGTCAGGACAAACTGCCACGGTCGACGTCCTCGACACCCGGCCGACAGAAGAGATCATCATGCCCGATCTCTCGGACATTAATCGGTACATCAACCTGAGTGAGAACTGGGTTGATGACAAGCCGACGTACGGCGACGGCACACCCAATCCGCGATACGGCCAAGGTGCCAAGGTCGAAGTTTGGAACAGTACGTTGGGAGCGTATCAGCGGATTGATACCAACGGAGTGGTTACCGGTTCTGCAGCCCTCGTCGGAACGGCCGCTAAGCCGATCAAGATCCAGGGCCCGGTGACCTTTACCCAGGACTGTCTCATCAAGGGCCATGTTCAGGGACAGGGGACCATCTACGCGGGTCGCAACGTGCACATCGTGGGCTCGATTCGATACACGACGGGGCCCGACTTTCGTGGCAACGACCCACAGTCTATCGATAACGCAAACGAGAAGAAGGACATTCTCGGGCTTGCCGCGCGTGGTTCGGTGATCATGGGCAACACCACACAGTTCACGAACACGTATCCGCTGAAGTACATGACGCCTCCTTTCACCAAGGGGCGCTACGACGACCTTGGCAACTGGATTCCCCCGTTTGACGCCAAGCAGATTGACTACACCGGCAAGATGCGCTACCAGTCGACGTTCTCAGATGCCTACATGAACAGCGTCGCCGAGGGCGTGAACGTCATCGACGCGGTCCTTTACACCAACTTCGTCGGCGGCGGAAACATCGGTACCGGTGGCGGCGGCGTGCAGTTCAATGGCTCGATCATTTCGAAAGACGAAGCGATGGTCGTGTACAGCCTGCCGATGAAGATGAACTACGACAATCGAATCCGTGAGCGAACGGCTGACCAAAAGCCGCTCATCGACATTGACCTACCGCGCTCGCCGACGCTGTTCCGCAGCACGTGGCAGGACCGCGGATTCTCGACCGGAGGTTACTAAGAAGATGACCAGACGATGGATTCCAGTGATTGCTCTGTTGCTTGTTGCCGCACTTTCTCCTGCGCCAATCAACGACACGCGGCCCCTTGTCGTCACGCCTGAGAAGACTCAGGAACAGCGAGCGAGTGAGCAGACGGGGGCGATGATGGGAGAAGTGGGCAGCACGCCTACGCGAACAGAAAACTTGGTGGTGCCCTCGATTACCGGCGACGGCGACGCGGCATCAGCGGTGAGGGGCGCCAATACCGGCGGCCCGTCGTCGGAATCGAGCAGGAAGGGGGCGGCGGCCATCCAGGAGGCGTCTCGTGATCTCGCCCATCGCGGACGACCGAACTGGGGCCGCATCTTCGGCGGAGGACTGATCTTGGTCGCCGTCTTCGGCCTGTTCGCAGTATTCCGCATGTGGGCAAACAAGTCTTTGCCGGATGCGCCAAACATGCCGACAAACCAGAACTTCTAGTCCGTCGAGGAGGCTGTCGGGCGGGGTGGACAACACCCTGCCCGCTTTTTCTTGCCTTTCTTTGGGAACATCCTCGACCCAGGTTCCGTCGAACGAAATCGTTGTCCTAACCGGCCTACCGGAGAGGGTGACGACCTGGGGCATGGCCCAGGCAAGGGGTAAGCGGCGGTAACGTCGTGAGAGGATCGGGTGCCCATCCCGGTCGCCTGGCGCGAGTCAGGACCACCATGCAAGCCGAGGCTTCTCAGGCGACCGATCTTGTCGGTCGCTGAACCTGAATGCCGGAGTGTAGGGCCGACGGCAAGTGCTGAGGTCCGCGCGGGTTCGCACCCGCAAAACTCCCGCGAATAGGCCCAAGGGTGAAAGCCGAAGAGTGGGAGATGAGGTTCGACCGTACCGCCGGAAGAGCTTCGCTCCAGTCGCACGGGTTGCGGCTTCTCGGTCTCCGAGAGGACGTTGTCCGGGTTGACCGTCTGGTACCCGCGGTTCGGGGAAGGGCAGAACGGTGCGGCGCATTCGGTGCCTAACAAGGCATGGAACGCCAGGCCGCGCGTGTCGTTCGGGCGATTGAATGTTAGCTCAGTTGGTAGAGCATCCGCCTCATAAGTGGAATGTCAGGGGTTCAAATCCCCTACGTTTACCCAGCGAAAGAGCGGCCCATATCGTGTGAAAGCAGCCTGTTTCCTCCGGCTTCGGCCAGGGAGGAGCGCGGAGGATCTCGCAAGGTCCTCGGCGTACAGTCGGAATAGCGTGGTTGCGCCTTAGCGGGTGCTTAACGGGGGTAGCAGCCCTCGGCCGGGCGAAGACGGCATAACAACGCGGTATGTAGGAGGGAGCCGAACCTCTCGAAAAAGTCGGCGGCTGAGGCGCTTGCCTGGCTACGGAGCAATCCGGGTCGGGCGGACAATGCGGGGAACCCATAATCCCGCCAAAGAGCGACCACGCTCCAACCCAAGTCTACGGTTGGAGCCACAACTTCACTGGAATACGAAGAGCGCGGGACAAGCCACCGCCTGAAATGACCAGACCACCGTGCGCGGCCTGTTGCTGCGAATCAACTTCTCGATGAGCTCGGCATCCTTGCCGGCGGAGAGCCGACCGTGGATCGGCCCGCTGACCAGCAGCGTGGGTCCTATGCTCGCTAAACAGAGCGCGATGTGCAACACCTTGAGCCCAAGCAAGACATCGGGAAGCGTTGCCAACCATGTCGTCCCAGCCATCTGGAGCAACATCCCCGGAATGACAATCGGCGAGATTTGAAGGGTATGACGCTGGTGGTTTCGAAGAAACGACTCGGCAGACCATGACCGAAAGGCGGGGTAGCGCACTTTCTGGCACCACCATCCGGCCCCGGCCATGATGACGCACCCGATCGCGAGGATCAGCGTGGCAGAGTACATCTCGTTCTGAAGCGTGGTCACGACTTGCGAAATCTACGTGTCGACGGCGAGAGCAGTCGGCGTGCGAACTTACGCACAATAGCCTCATGACCGGAACCGGACTCCCCGGCGCAATGCCGCGACCCCTCAACGTGACCATGCTCGGCGCGGGCAGTTTCTTCACCAACTCCGTGCTCAAAGATGTCTTGCTGATCCCGGGGAATCAAGGCGGAGAGCTTCGGCTGGTGGATGTTGATGGGGATCGGCTTGCCCTTGCCGCCGAGCTCATGCAGAAGACCCTCGAAGTCACCGGTCAAGCAGAGCGCTGGAAGATTCGCGCGTCGGTCGATCGCCTCGAACTTCTGCCGGGGTCCGACTATTTAATCAACTCGATCGAGGTCAGCGGTCTTGAGTGCGTCCGCATCGACAACGACCTGCCGCTGGAGTATGGGATCAGCCAGAACATCGGGGACACCATAGGCCCGGGTGGCCTGTTCAAGGCACTGCGGACGGTACCGGTGTGGCTGGAGATTCTCCGCGATGCGGAGCGGCTATGTCCGAACGCACAAGTGCTGAACTACACGAACCCGATGAACGTGATGTGCCTCGCCGCGCATCGAGCAACGAAAATGAAGGTGGTAGGGCTCTGCCACAGCGTGCAAGGCACCAGCCGGATGCTCGCCGGATACACAGACGTGCCGTACGAGCAGGTTCAATGGCAGTGCGCGGGAATCAACCATCTAGCGTGGTTCACCGAGTTCAACGGACCCGACGGACAATCGCTCTATCCGCATCTGATGGCCCAAGCGAGAGATCGCAGCAGCGGGTTTGCAAGGGCAGAACCCGTCCGCAGCGACATGATGCTCCACTTTGGGGCATTCATCACCGAATCGAGCGGCCACTTGAGCGAGTATCTGCCGTACTACCGAACCAGCAAGGCGCTCATCGAACAGTACACCGACACGGGCTATCGGGGTGAGGAGAGCTTCTACGCCAACAACTGGCCGCGGTGGCGGATGGAGCAGGACCAGGCGCGCCGAGACATGATTGCCGGTACCAAAGAGATCAACAGCGAGCGCAGCCTCGAATACGGGGCCTGGATCATCGAGGCGATAGAGAAGAACGCGCCGATTACCATCTACGGGAACGTAGCCAACGAGGGGTGCATCGAGAATCTGCCCCAGGATGGATGCGTCGAAGTGGCTTGCCTCGTGAACTACAATGGCGTTCAGCCGACGCGCTTCGGACGACTGCCCAAGCCGATGGCGGCGATTTGCGATTGGAACATGCGAATGTTCGACCTAGCCGCCGACGCCTGCATCCAGCGCGACTTGCAGCTGGCGAAGCACGCGCTGATGCTGGATCCCCTCAGTGCGGCGTGTTGCGCTCCGACTGAACTGAGCGAGTTGTTTGACCGGATGGTTGAGGCCGAGATAGAGTATCTCGGCGCATTTCTCCGCGCGTAAGTAGTTGGGCCACCGGGTCTGAATCCGGTGGCCCAACAAGGTCTTAGTTACCGACGATCATATCGACGTCGGCGGGTTCACGATCTCCAAGGAGATACCGCGCGAACCACTCCATCATTTTCTGGTTGAAGTACGGCGTCATCGTTCCGAAGCCGTGGGCTTGGCCCGGCAGCATCACGAGTTCGAACCGCTTGTTCGCCTTGATCAGGGCGTTCACCAACCGGATGGTGCCGGCGGGGTGCACGTTGTTGTCCATGTCGCCATGAACCAGCAAGAGCCGTCCCTTCAAGTTGGCCGCCACCTCATGGTTGGTCGGCACCTTGATATCGAAGCGCGTAGCTCCCGTTCCGGTTTGGAACTGAGGCTCTTCTTCGTCATCGAAGAAGCCCGCGTAGCCCGGAATGACCTCATCCGAAGGAGGGGTGCGCCCAGTATTGGCTCCGCCGCCGGTTTGGGTCGCGGTCACGGCCACTTCGCGGAGTCCGTGGTGCTGCTCGCTCCAGTTTGAGTTGTACACGTTGTTGTCGTGGTTGCCCGCGCTGGAGACACCCGCCTTGAAGAAGGTGTTGTACGGAGGTACGAGCATCGCCGCCGCGGTCATGAATCCGCCACCGGAGTGGCCGTAGATACCGACGAGGTCGATGTCGATCCACGGGTGGCGAGCCGCGAGCTGCTCGATGCCCGCCTTCTTGTCCGCCAGACCGTAGTCCCGCAGGTTGAAGTAGCCGAAGCTGTGATAGGCATTGGACCGCGCGGGGTTTCCGCCACGGTTGCCGATCTGGATCACGATAAACCCGAGTTGGGCCAATCGCTGCGTCGTGTTCACCGCGGAGAAGCCGGTCGTCACGCTTTCGGTCTGCGGTCCCGGATAGACGTAGGCAATGATGGGATACTTCTTCTTCGGATCGAAGTCGAAGGGCTTCCACATGTTGCCGTAGATGTCGTTGATACCGTCCGCCGCCTTGACCCGGAAGGTCTCGGGCATCTTCCAGCCCGCCTCGTAAAGTCGTGACAGATCAGTCTTCTCGAGTTCGAGAATGACGTTGCCGCGATCGTCACGAACGACGGCTTCCGGTGCCATGTCGGTGCGAGAGCGCACGTTGACCGCGAACTTCTTCGTCGTCGAGAGGGTTGTCGAGTTGTCGGCGTCGCCAGCATCGAGGAGGGTTAGCCCTTTGGCGTCGAGTCCAACCCGATACAGATGTCGGTAGTAGGGGTTCTCGTTGGGCTCTCGGCCCGTGCCGACCACCCACATCTGACCCTGATCCGCGTCCACATCGACGATGTTGTTCGCGCGCCACGGGCCAGAGGTCAGCGGGTGCTTGAGCTTGCCATCGTTGCCATACAGATAGTAGTGGCCCCAGCCGGTGCGCTCGGAGAACCAGATGAAATCGCCACCCGGCTTGACGTAGCGGACATTTTGAACCTCGAGGAACGCATTGTTGACGCTCTCGGTGAGCAGCACCTCAGCCTTCTTCGTGGTCAAGTCCATCTCGCAGAACTCAAGATTGCGCTGCAGTCGATCTCGGCGGACGAACCTCAGCTTATCGCTCGAGGTGTCTTGCCAGTGAAGATCGGAAATGCGCTGATCCTTGTAACGCTCCACGGGGAGCTTCGTCAACTCCTTCTTGGCCGGATCATAGACGAACAGTTCGCTTTGCGTCACTTCGGCTTCACCGGGCATCGCATAGCGGTAGGTCAGCAGGCTCGGCCGGGGTTCAGTCAGCGAGTTGACCAGGAACAACTCCTTCACCTTGCGTGAGTCGAAGCGGGTCACGTAGAACCTCTTCGAGTCCTTGGACCAGGTGACGTTGGCCCGCACGCGAGTTTCTCGGCTCTGCTGGTTCTGCTGCTGTTGCTCCTGCTGCTGTTCTTGCTGCTGCTCTTGTTGCTGCTGCTGTTGCTGCCCTTGAGCTTGGCGGGAGCCGAAGCTATAGTCGCGCTCGCCATCCTTCGACAGCTGAATGGGCGGTTGCTCCTTGCCATCGACGACTTCGACGAGGAAGAGGTTGTGTTCCTGCGCGTAGACGTACGCCTTGCGGTCGGGGGAGTAGTTGCGGAAGTCGCCGCGTTGGCCACCTTGACCGCCGCCGAAACCACCTCGCCCGCCACCCTGCCCGCCGGTCGGGGGCGGAGGCGTACCCTCTCCCGCACCAACTCGGCCAAGGCTCTTCAGCGTGTCCTTGTCAGCGTCGTACTCGTAGCGCACCTGCTCAACCACAAACCGGATCAGCTTGTCGTTCTTCTCGTCGAACGTGACGGTCGTGATCGGCAAGTTCGTCGTGTCGTACGGCTTCTTGCTGACTTCAGAAAGAAGCGCCGCCATCCGCACGCTGTCGAAGAGCGGCGCCTTCTTCTTCGCCTTAGGATCGACGCGCCAGAACTTCACCCCGGACGCATCGCGCCACGAGTACCAGAACTGGTCGGTCTTGTTGATCCAACCGGGCGTCAGCGATGTGCTGTAGACATGCTGGCCCAGATAGGAGTTGTTAAAACGCTGGACAGCCTTCCAGTTCGCTTGGGCGAACGACATGGCTGCCATGACCCCGAGAGCCGCTCCAAGAGCGGTTCGCATCCCCAACATACGCAATTCCTCCTCCAGTGGACGATCCGCAGATTCGTCTTCGTCTATCCTATCTCACTTCGGGCTCGGCGGGTTCCCTTTAGGGGGGTTGCGTAAGAAGTTGGTACAATGGTTAGCACGCGGCTGGCCGCGTTGGCGCGAAACTCTTCGCGCAACTGATTCGGAGGTGAAACAACATGCAAAAACAAGATCAAGTTCTTCGTATGACTCCCTCCGTCGCTGGCATCTGACGCTAGCGGATTCGTTTGATTTCTGGCGACGGTAGGCTTTGCCGTGCGATGCCCATGCAGGGCGTCTCGGCCCTCCGCACACGAACGAATTGAAGCCAAACGAAACCTATTCTCATGTTGAACTCCAGTCGCTTGACGTCAATGATCGTCGCCGACTCAAGAAACTCGCCCAGCAGGCCCGCAAGAGCGAGCGAAGTCGACCCTCCGAAGATGGACACCGCCCCGACTCGATCGAGTCGTGGATGATGTGCATTTTGGAGCAGGAACGGGCGATCGCTGAGCGGGCGACCCTTTCGGGGGTCGTGGTGTGGGCGGGACCCCAGCAGTGCCGCGTGATCCGAGATGATACGGCTCTCGAGGCTGAGGCGCTTGTGCGTCGGCAGCGCCCGGTCGTGGGTGACCGTGTACGACTGATCTCTCGTTCAGAAGAGGTGCTTGAGGTTGCGGGCATCGAGCCGCGCCGCACGCGCCTGTCTCGACCTCGGGTCATGGATGCCGGAGCGGAGCAAGTGATCGTCGCGAACGTCGATGTCGTGGCGGTCGTCGTCTCGATCCTCACCCCGCCGCTACATCCTCGGCTGATCGATCGCTACCTGGTTGCGATCCAGTACGGCGGAGCCGAGGCGGCGCTCGTACTGAACAAGATGGACCTGGCCGATGCCGAACAACGGAGCGCGGCGGGCAAAATCTTGGCTCCCTACCGAGCGATCGGAGTGCCGTTCTTTCCCGTCTCAA
Source organism: Methanoregulaceae archaeon (assembly GCA_020850325.1). GTDB lineage: Bacteria > Armatimonadota > Fimbriimonadia > Fimbriimonadales > Fimbriimonadaceae > JANJUB01. The sequence goes on along the minus strand of JADZEW010000013.1, from coordinate 30,773 downwards.
CGCTGACCGGAGAGGGCATCGATCTTCTTCGAGATCACCTTGCCCGCAAGACCTCGGCGTTCGTGGGCCACTCCGGCGTAGGGAAGTCGGCGCTGGTGAATGCCTTGTATCCGGAGATCGGCCAACAAGTGGGTGACGTCTGGAAAGGCTACGGTCGGGGAACCCACACGACGACGGTATCCGATCTCTTTCGGCTACCGGATGGAGGCGCGCTTATTGACACGCCGGGCATTCGGAGCTTTGGTATCTGGAACGTGCCTCGAGAAGAGCTTCGGAACTACTTTCCCGAGTTCGAAGAGTGTCGCTGCCGGTTCCGAGACTGCATGCATCTCGCGGAGCCCGGTTGCGGGGTGCGGGAGGCGGCGGAATCGGGGGAGATTTCGAGTGCTCGGTACGACGCGTATCTGAGGTTGTTGGAGTAAGCCCTCTTCTCCCTGAGGCCGTGGGTTGAATCGCCCCCACGGATAGTAGTGCGCGGCGGGACAACGCAACCGCCGCCCTCAGGGCAGTACGATGACCGAATCCAGTCTACGCCAGCGTCGTACGGATCGCGGCGATCACGTCGTCAATGCTCGGCAGCGCCGCGTATTCGTACACCGGGTTGTAGCCGATACTCACGTCTTCGCGAGCAACGACCTGCGGAGGCGCGAGGAAGAGATTCCACCGCTCGGGGCGGCCGATCATCTCGCTCAGCACCGCCTGGCCAAAGCCACCCGTGCGGTTGTCCTCGTACACGACGACCATTCGGCCCGTCTTGCGCACCGACTCCGTGATCGTGTCGTAGTCGCAGGGAACCAGCGAGCGAAGATCGATAATCTCGACCGAAGCTTCGGCTCCGAGCTTAGCGACCGCATCCTCGGTGAGCTCCACGCAGTTGCCGTAGGTCACGACCGTCACGTCGGTTCCGGGTTGAACGATTCGGGCCTTACCGAATGGCACCGGCTCGACCTTCGTGACATCCATCTGCTTGCGGAAGATGTGCTTCGGCACGAGAACGAAGGTGGGATCGTCGCCGTGGATCGCCGACCAGAACAGGCCGGCCGCGTCTTCCGGCGTCGATGGGATCGCGACCCGGATGCCCGGCGTGTGGCAGAGATAGCCCTCGCCCGACATCGAGTGCCAGAGCGAACCCCCTGGCAGGTAGGCACCCATCGGCGCATACATCACGAGCGGGCACTTCCAATCACCGAACGTGCGCCACCGGAGCGTCGACATGTTGGTGACGACCTGGTTCCAGCCGGGGCTGATGAAGTCGATGAACTGAAGCTCGAAGACGGGCTTCATGCCGTAAATCGCCATGCCCACCGCGACACCGGTGATCGTGGCTTCGGCGAGCGGCGCGTTGAACACCTGCTTCGGGAACGAATCGGTAAGGCCCTTGGTGATCCCGAACACGCCTCCCTTCGGGTCTTCGATATCTTCGCCGAAGAAGATGACCTTGGGGTCCTCCTCGAGGGCGCGACGGAAGGTCTGATTGATGCTGGCGACCATGGTCTGGCGGCCAGCTTGAATCGGCGGTACAGCAGCGACCGTCGCATCGCCCCAGTTGTGGTCGAGCACTTCTTCGGCCTTCGGATCTTCGGCAGTTTCGGCGCGCTGATACTCGGCATCGACTTCGGCTGCCACCTCCTCCTGCATCTGGGTGAAACGCTCCGTCGTCAACTGGCCGGCGGCAATCAGCTCTTCGGCGAGGAGCCGGATCGGATCGCGGTGCTGCATCTCCTCGATGTCTTCGATCGGACGATAGACCCGGTGGTCGTCCGAGCTGGTGTGGCTGCCCAAGCGGTCGAGTTCGCACCACAGAATGGTCGGCCCTTCGCCCGATCGAGCCCGGTCCGCGGCGATTTGGCCAGCTTCGACCACGGCGTCGGGAGTACGCCCGTTGCAGTGGAGGACGTGGGCCTTGTCGAACAGCTCCAGGTGCATCGGATTGAACTTGTGCGTCGGAGTCGAGATGCCGTACTTGTTGTCCTCGATCATGAGGATGACCGGCAGCTTCTCCTGAATCGCAAACGCGGCCGCCTCGTAGAACTCACCCTGGCGGGAAGCCGCATCGCCGATACTTGCGAGGGCGAGCGAATCCTTCCCCTCGAGCTTCATCGCCCACGCCACGCCACAAGCGGGGAGCAGGTTCGCACCGGTCGGGGTCGGCACACTGAAGACGTTGTGCTCGCGGCTGCTGTAGTGGCCGGGCATCTGTCGGCCGCCGCTGCTCGACTCGCGCTTGGCGAAGTACGCGAGGGCGAGCTCGTAGTTCGTAAGGCCCCGTCCGAGCATGAGGGCGCGGCTTCGATAGTAAGGGAAGATGTAATCGTCAGGTCGCAACACGTAATTCAGCGCAGCAAGCGCTTCGTGCCCGAGTCCACCCACTTGAAACCAACCTTTGCTCTGGCGGAGAAGAATGCCCTCTCGGCGGTCACCTTCGCGGCTGACCATCATCAGGCGCAGGAACTCAAGCTTGTTGATCGTACGGGAAGCGGGGGTAATGGACATATCGGAGACCTCGATCGCCGGTGATCGGCGGCAAGAGTGTACCGTTTGGGCTCGGTTTTAGACCGATTTGCCGGGTGCAGGATGGCTCAAGAACCACCTTGGCAACTCGGGATCAGCGTAGGCCAGCTCCCAACTATGATGTCCTACGTCGGGATACTCCGTCAGTCTCGCATCGCCGCCGCCCTGGCATATGAACTCGACCGCCACGCGAGAGGCCGAGGGAAGAATCACCGTGTCATCGAGCCCGTGGAACGCCCAAATCGGGGTGTCCCTCAACTCAAACTTTGCTTTGATGGGGTCGCACCAACCGCAAATCGGAGCGATCGCGGCGAATCGCCAGCTCAGGTGTCGAGCTAGCTCAAAGGTGCCGTTACCGCCCTGGCTGAGCCCGGTCAAGTATCGCTGCGTCGGGTGGATGTCGTAGCGCCGCTCCACTTCCGCCAAGGTCTCGTCGACGAGATAGCGATACGCGGGCCAAAGCTGATTGGGGTCGAGCTTTTGAGGGGCGATGATCAGAAACGGCCACAGCTCGGGCTGTTCTTGAGCCGCCTTCAGCAAGCCGTGGTTGGCCAGGCTCTCTAGGTCAGCTCCACTCTCCCCTCGGCCATGCAGAAAGAGAATTGCGGGAAGCGGGCCCGCGATGTCCTTGGGCTCCCAAACAAGAGAACGACTGCCGAGTTGACCGACGCTGAGTTCTCGCATTGCTATCGGATGATGACGAGGACCTGCCCCGCTTGGACCGAGTCGCCGGGCTTGACGAGCACTTTGACTATTGTTCCTGCCCGCGTGGCGCTAATCCGCCGGGCGAGGATTGCCGCCTCCGCCTTATCGACTCGTTCCTTGGCCGCTGTCATCTGCTCGTCGGCTTCACGGATTCCACCTTTGTCCACTTCAACCTTGGCCGGAAGGTTTGGTAAAGGGGTCGGCTGAACTCGAGCTGGCTTGGGCACCGGAGCTGTTGCGACTTCGCGAACCGGAGTTTGCGGCGGAGTGACCAACGGCGGGGTGGGGGCGTTCTTAAGGGCATTCTTCGTGATCTCGAGCGACTTCTCAAGTGTGGGGAGGGTCAGCGCGCCCTTTGCAAGCTCTGCCTCGAGATCGCGGACCTTGTCTATGGCTTCGTTGACCATATCCTCGGCGGCCTCATAACCGCCTTGGGCGCTGGCATATTGCACCTCGGCCCTTGAAGTTTCCAACTGGCTAACCGCACCCTCGCGAAGGAGCATCCGCATCTTGTCAGCTTGCTGCTTGCGCTGCTGGGCGATGACCTTTGCGGCTGCCGCATTGCGCTCGGCTTCATCCTGAGCCATGCGGGCTTGCTCGATCTGGTGCTCCAGTTCGGTCATCTTCGTACGAATCTCGGCAAGCTCCGCTTCCGTGTCACGGATAGCATCTTCTAAGACTGAGCCCCTTGAAGGGGTCCCGATGGCCGGGAGTGGGGATTCCGGAGTGCCTTTCGGTGCGGGAAGGGGCTTGACCGAAGGCGTGCCGGCCGGGGGGCCGGCGGGAAGCGGACCGATCGGCACGATCCGCCCCGTCACGCCCTCTGGCGGCGTGATTGCCACTGCGAGATCGGATTCTTTGGTCTCGTTGGCCAGTTCTTGCAACGCGGCTTGCGCAGCCGCGAGTTCAGCTTGTTCGGCCTGATCGTCGAACGCCAAGATCAAATCACCGGCGCTGACGGTTTGCCCCGCCTGCACTGCGACCGCCGAGACGACGCCAGCGTCGGTCGCGACCAACTCTGTCCCCTCGATGGCCGTGGTCCGGGTCGGTGCACCCCGAAAGGCAAAGTAGGCCAGGACGGTCAGGGCAAGCAGGCCGAACCCCAACAACGCATACGCGACGCGTGGTGAACGCTGGACCGGTTCGGGCATGGGCAACTGAAGATCTTCCACAGGGTCTGATAATGATACGTTTTTGCCGGCCGATTCATGGCGCGAATCGAGCGGCGTGGGTCGGTTGCCTCCCCGAATGTCACAATGATCGTAGAAACGATGATGAATCTCGACGTGACGTATCCACGCCGCCGGACGCGGGTTTGCCAAGTTGGCCCAGTCGCGATGGGCGGCGACCATCCGATCCTCGTCCAGTCGATGATCACCGAAGAGACGCGCAACGTGGACGCCTGCGTCGAACAGATCATCGCGTTGCACCGCGAGGGGTGTGAACTGGTCCGCGTGACCACGCCAACGCTTGGCGAAGCGCAGTGTCTAGCTGAGATTCGAGCCAAGGTCATCGAGCGGTATCGACCGGTTCCGCTAACCGCTGATGTTCATCACCAAGGTTCGGCGATCGCGGTCGAAGCTGCCAAACACGTCGATGAAGTGCGTCTCAATCCCGGGCTGTTTGTCTTTAAGCGCCACGGCAGCCGGGCTCAGGAAGTTGATTTCGACGAGGATGTCGATCTACGCGGCACGTCCGAGGATCGCAGCGTGGACGAGCTCCGCGCTGAGCTAGCCTACGGCGAGACGGAGTGGGCGGAAGAACTCGCCGCCGTCGAGGAGAGCTTTGTGCCCGTGATTGAGGCATGCAAGGCTCACGGTCGGGCCATGCGCATCGGCGTAAACCACGGCTCGCTTTCGGAGCGCATGTTGGTGACCTACGGCGACACCCCGGAAGGGATGGTGCAGAGCGCGCTCGAATACCTGCGCCTCTGCGAGAAGCACGAGTTCTACAACCTTAACATCAGCGCCAAGGCGAGCCGGGTGCCGATCATGGTTGCCGCGAACCGGCTGATGGTCAAGCGGATGGACGAGGAAGGCATGGCTTACCCGTTGCACCTAGGGGTCACCGAGGCGGGCGACGGCGAATACGCGCGCATCAAATCCACCGCGGGCATCGCTACGCTGCTGATGGAAGGAATCGGCGACACGATACGGGTCTCGCTCTCGGAGGATCCGATCCACGAGATTCCCGTTTGCTATGACATCCTGCAATCGCTGGGGCTTCGGAAGACCAAGGTGGAGTACATCGCCTGCCCCTCATGCGGGCGAACGAAGTTCAACCTGCCGACGGTGCTTCACGAAGTGCGTGAGGCGACGCGCCACTTGGTTGGGCTGGACATCGCGGTCATGGGTTGTATCGTGAACGGGCCGGGCGAAATGGCCGACGCGGACTACGGCTATGTGGGCGCGGCGGGAGGGAAGATCACGCTCTACCGCAAGCGCGAGGTCGTGAAGCACGGCATCCCGCAAGAAAACGGGGTCAGCGAGCTCATAGCCTTACTAAAGGCGGACGGGATGTGGACCGAACCGCCCGCAGGAGCTCCAACACGCGTCCCGCTGACGGTTCGGCAATAGCGTTTACGCTTCTTCGCCCGCCTCTTCCGCGACTTCTTCGGCCGGCTCGTCGGGGACTTCCTCGACAACCACGGCGGCGGCCTTCGCCTTGGCGGCTCGGCGCTTGCTGCCCGCGGCCCCCTGCTCGATGCCGACGGCGCCCTCGGTGAATCCGGTCTTGACCTTGATTCGTCGCGAAACTTCCTTGCCCGCCACGGTGCTCCAGTTAACGCGATCGAGCGCCCACTGCCAACCGATGTCACTCGGCGCGTAGAGGAACTCCACCCCCGACTGCAGGGCATCGCTGAGCACCGACTTCAGCTTGTCGTAGCCGTCGAGCGACTTCTCGCCCGCACTGAGGTTCGGAGAGAGGCCCACATTGATCGTGATCGGCTCCTCTTCCGGCGCACCCTTCTTCGGCTTGACGACCTCGATGCCCTCCTGGATCATATCTACTTGGCTGCGCATCGCTGCGGCCAGCCGTTCGTAGTCTTCGGGCCACACATACTCTTCACCCTCGTAGTGGGCGATGGCATGGCGTCCGGCCAGCGAGAGGGCGGATGCGATCAAAGCGGCGTCGGTGGGACGCAGCTTCGGGTAGGACTTCCGCACCTGTTCAAGGGCGGTTTCGAGCTTCGTAAGGTGGATCGTGATCAAGGAACGGGACTCCGGGGAGTGACGCACTGAGGGTGCGCCATAATGGGACAGTTTACCCGGTTTGAGGAGGTTCAAAGAGTTGAACGGTTGGAAGAGTGGCATCGTAGCAGCGGCGTTTGCGTTCGCGTTGATTGGTTGTGGAGATTCGGGATCGAAGGCGACAGGCGACAACGGTACTTCCGGGACGGCGGGCACGCCGACCGAGAAGATGCTGAAGATCGGCTTGGTGTTCGATAGCGGCGGACGCGGCGACAAGTCGTTTAACGACAGCGCCTACCGCGGGCTGGAGCGAGCGATTAAAGAACTGGGCATCGACGCGAAGACCGTCGACAGCGCCCGCGAGAGCGACTACGCGACGAATCTAGAGACGCTCGCTGAGAGCGGCTGCGATCTCATCTTCGCTATCGGCATCAATATGCAGAAGGCGATGAGCGAAGTTGCGCCGAAGCACCTGAACGTGAAGTTTGCAATCGTCGATGCGCCCGTGGATTCGCCCAACGTTCGTTCGCTCGTCTTTAAGGAGGAAGAAGGCAGCTTCCTCGCCGGTTACGTGGCTGGGCTCATGACGAAGACAGGCAAGATCGGCTTCGTCGGTGGTCAGGAGATCGACCTGATCAAGAAGTTCCAGGCGGGCTATGAGGCTGGTGCTCGGACGGCCAACCCGGCGATCGTCGTGCTTCCTGCGAAGTACACCGGCGACTGGAACAACGTCGACCTCGGCAAGCAGAACGCGAAGACCCTGTACGGCCAAGGTGCCGATGTCGTCTACCACGCGGCTGGTAAGTGTGGCCTCGGCGTGATCAACGCGGCGCAGGAAGAAGGGAAGTACGCGATCGGGGTGGACAGCGATCAGGACTATCTGGCCGAGGGACGCGTCCTGACCTCGATGATCAAGCGCGTGGACGAGTCTGTATTCCAGACGATCAACGATCTGAAGGAAGGCCGCTGGGATACCGGCGTGAAGGTGTACGACCTCAAGTCAAACGGCGTCGGCCTCTCGGAGATGCAGTTCACGAAGGACGCGATCGGCGAGGCGAATCTGGCGAAGATCAAGGAAGTCCAGGACAAGATCATCGCCGGCGAGATCAAGGTCCCGGCGACGATGGACGAGCTGGCAACTTATCGGGTTCGCTGACGAAAGTAGATAGGCAGCGTAGTTCACGCTCGGTCGGCACCGACCGAGCGGCGCCTTCCCGAGTGCACCGTGCCACAATCAGGCATGATCACCGCCATCCTTGCCCTGTCCGTACTTGCCCAGCCCGCCGCTGAGTGGACTCCCCTTTTTAACGGCAAGAATCTCGAAGGCTGGACGCCGAAGATCACCGGCTACGCCTACGGTGAAAACTTCGGCGACACCTTCCGTGTCAGCAACGGCGCGATCCAGGTCAACTATGACCAGTACAACGGCGAATTCAAGGGCCGATTCGGCCATCTGTTCTACAAGAGCCCCTTCCAAGGCTATGTGCTTCGGCTCGAGTATCGCTTCACGGGCACCCAGATCAAAGATGGCCCTGGCTGGGCCAACCGGAACAGCGGCGTGATGTTCCACTGCCAAGACCCGAAGACGATGACCAAGGACCAGAACTTCCCGGTGAGCCTGGAGCTTCAGTTCTTGGGCGGGCTGGGAGGCGGGGACCGACCGACCGCCAACATTTGCACCCCGGGCACGAACATCTTCTACCAAGACAAGCTGTGGACGCAGCACTGCACCAGTTCGAGCTCCAAGACCTACGATGGCGATCAGTGGGTCAAGTGCGAGCTCGAGGTCTGGCCAGGTGGGCAGATCATCCACCGAATCAACGGCGAGAAAGTGATGCAGTACTCGGGTGCGCAGCTCGACCCCAACGACGCCGATGCCAAAGCGGTCGTCGCCGCGGCAGGGGGTGAGTTAAAGCTCAGACGCGGATGGATCGCGCTTCAGTCGGAAAGTTCGCCAGTCGAGTTTCGGAAGATCGAGATCCGGCCGTTAAAGTGAGGCTCTGAGCCCGTGCACGGCATTGTCACTCGCCTTGCTTGTGACTCGAAGCCCGCACCCGCAAGCCAGTTCAGAACTGATCTGTCATGAACATCCGCGGCGGTGAAGAAAAGCCGTATCCCATGTAGATGAGCTCTTCCTTCGCCTCGCCAACCGGTAGCTGCATCTCCTCGGCCATGCATCGCAGGCCAAACCACTCGGCCCCCGGATAGACCGGCCAGGCATCGAGGGGCACATCAAAGATGCACTCCCGAACCGTGTCACCTTCTTGGCAAACATATCCACCGGCCACCTCACTGCAGATGCGCAGGTTCCACTTCCAGAACTGCCAGCGTCGCGGAGGACGTTGAAGTCGGTGCACCGACCGATTCGCCCATTGTTCATAACACGTTGAGACGTCCTCGAAGGGAAGGAGCGGTGCATTGTTGTCCGTGTTGGATGGCACAAGCGGCGCCCGGATGACGTGGTCCAGGACTTCGAAACCGCAGCGCTCATAAAGCTCGGGACGGTGGGCAAACAGCAGCGCACGTTCCTCCCCGGAGTCTCGGCCGTGATTCAGCACCGCGCGCAAGAGCCTTTCCCCGAAGCCACGCCCTTGATGATCGAGGTCCGTGCCTACCCCAGCGATGCCGTAGGCGGGGCCATCTCCGAATACGAGTGGGACGGTGGTAAGAATGCTGCGGATACGCCCCGCCTCAAACAGCGCCCATTTTCGGTCGAGGTCGAAGAAGGGCTCTGAGTAAAAGATGCTCTCCGCTCGCGCGGGGTCGAGGTTGAAGATTCGGCACAGCAGAGCCAAGAATGCCGGAGCCTCAGCGTCGTTGATTGGGCGGATCACGATCATGGATTGTCGCCGTCAACGACCGGCGGCCCGTCGATCTCGGGGATCTTCTCGATCTTCAGTCGTACATCGACGGTGTTCTTGTCCAACGATAGACCCCGCGGGGGCGTCAATCTCACGCGAATCGTCGTCGGCTGCATCAGTCCATCCAGTCGGATGGCTTCGGTGTTTAGAGACTTGAGGGCAGTTAGAAGATTCATTTCGCCGCTGACCGACACGATCGGCGGGATGGCCTCGAACTCGACCAGCCGATATCCCGGTGCGGGCTTGCTCCCGCCGGCAAACACCACCGAAACGATGATCGACTTGGCGGGGGCGACCTTGGCGAGCTGGGCGACGACGGATACCTCGGGAGGGATAGCCCGCACCGCTTCAAGTGGCCGCTGGTTCTTGTCGAGAATCTCGAGCGGTACGGTCACCCCTCTTCCGGGCGCCTGAGACAAGTCGAAACGCGCGCGGACCTGATCAACACGGGCGAGGTCCCCCATGGGACCGCGAAGCCGAACCTTCTCCGGAGAGACCTCGGCTGTCGAGAACATCAGCCCAGCGGGCGCGTTGTAGGGATCGATGGTGACGCTCGACTCTTTGATCGCGACTTCTTCAATGATGATGAAGACATCGTCGCTTAAGGCCCGCAAGTCGGCTCCGGTCCGTTGAATAGCCTCGGAGCGGGGTAATCGAACGCGGTACGTGGTGATCTCGGGATTGGCATCGCTCAAGTCGACGGTAGCGACCACCGTCCCAGCTTTGAGCGAAGTAAAGCGGTCGATTTGCTCGGCGGTGCCCTCGACCTGCGCTGCAATCGACTTGGGCAGATTCCTCACCACATACATCTCCTCGTCCAGGTTGACGTATCGGAGCGGCAGGTCAATCTTGCGGGTTGTTTGCAGGGCGGCCTCGGATCGCACCTGCAGCCACAGCAATACGGAGACCAGCATCGACGCGACGATCAAACCAACGTTAGGCCGCTTCATCGTAGTTTCGATCCTCTCGCAAAGAGCCGTCGTTTGGGCTCGGACTCCGTTTCCTCTTCGCTGACCAAACGAAGCTCATGATTCAGCACTTCGCGAAGTTCGACATGGCCCGCCATTCGACGCAGGTGGCCATCCTTGACGACACTGATGGTGCCCCGCTCTTCGCTGACAATAATGACGAGACAGTCGTGCTGCTCAGAGACACCGATACCTGCTCGGTGGCGCATGTGCAGGGCGGGGTCAAGCCTAGCGTTTTCACTGAGAGGTAGGCGACAGGCGGCGGCGATGATCTCGTCCCCCTTGATGACGGTTGCACCGTCGTGAAGCGGGTTGCCTTCATAGAAGATCGACACCAGCAGGGGCGTCGAGAGGTTGGCGTTCAGCGGAACGCCGCTGGAGATCACGTCGATCATCGGGCTGGCTTGCTCGATCACCATCAGGGCCCCGATCCGCGCCGAACTCATCTCGGCGGCCGCCGCGACGATCTTCTCCACCGTCTCGGCCTTGACGTCGGTGCGCTCCGAGCCGACTAGTTTCTGCGTCCACAGACCGAGCTGCCCAAAACCCTCAAGTGCCTGCCGCAGTTCTGGCAGCAACAAGATGACCAAGGCCACCGGGCCGAGGAGCGTGCCTTTCTCAAGAAGCCAGTGGAGCGTATCGAGCTGAAGCCACTTGCTGACGAAGAGGATCACCAGAAAGAACGCAATCCCGGCAACAATACGGATAGCTCGCGTGCCTCGTACCAGCGAAAACAGCCGATAAACGAGGTAGGTCACCAGCAGAATATCGATCACGGACACGACGTTACGCCACGACATCTCGTGGAAGAGATCCAGTAGGGGCTTGATCGTGTCGTTCACGGCACTCCGAGGTAGGTTCATTTTAGCCGCAATCTCGGCAATAATGAAGGATGACGGCAACGGGGCCGGCAAATGTGACACATCATGGACCCGGAAGCCCATAACCCTCTTCTTGCCGCACGCGCCGAAATCGACCAGCTGGACTCCGAACTCGTCGAGTTGTTGAACCGGCGGGCGGAACTCGCCCAGTCCATCGGAAAGCTCAAGGGTCGAGATCAGCGTCCGTTCTTCACCCCCGAACGCGAGCGTGAAGTCTTCGAGCGCATTCGCGAGATCAACGCCGGACCGCTGTTGCCCGATCAGCTCCGCAGCATTTTCCGCGAGGTGATCTCAGCGGCACGGGCGCTTGAGAAGCCCCTGTGCGCTGCTTACTGGGGCCCCCCGGGGACATTTTCCAACATTGCCGCGGCGCAGACGTTCGGCTCCAGTTCGAATCTGATGCCAGTCGATACGATCCACGACGTGTTCATGGCGGTCGAGCACGGTTCGGCGGACTACGGCGTCGTCCCGGTCGAGAACTCTCTGGCCGGGGTGGTTCCCGAGACGCTCGACATGTTTCCGTTGACGAACGCCAAGATTTGTGCTGAGCGCTATATCTCTATCGACCACCAGTTGGTCAGCGTTGCCGAGACCTTAGCGCAGATCGAGCGGGTGTATGCTGGCCCGCAGCCCGCGCTGCAATGCCGGCGATGGCTTCGCGAGAACCTGCCCCAGGCAGAAGTGGTCGAAGTCATGCCCACCGCACGCGCTGCGGAGCGGGCGCTGAACGACCCTCGGAGCGCGGCGATCGCAAATCGCCTGGGCGCGGAGACGGTCGGCATTCCCGTGCTTGTCGAGCACATTCAAGATAACCCGCAGAATCAAACCCGGTTCTTGGTGATTGGGTTCAACGAGCCCGCCCAAACCGGGCGTGATAAGACGAGTCTGATGTTCAACCTGCGCAACCAGCCCGGCCAACTCTACCGGGCCCTGGGAGCGTTGGAATCAGAAAGCGTGAACCTACTCATGATCGAGTCTCGCCCCGCTCAGCGGGCGCAGTTCGAATACATGTTCTTTCTTGACTGTGTCGGGCACCGCTTGGATGACAACATGGCGCGGGCGATCGAGCGGCTCCGTGAACTCGCCCTAGAGACGGTGGTGCTGGGCAGTTATCCCAGCGCATAAGCGAGGTTCCTTGGGCATCCTGGTAAACATGCGGGCATTTTTCCTGCCCGATGGCCCAAAATCTGCGAGGGATAGCGATGCTCATGGTTGAACTCGGTGGTTTTCTGTTGTCGTGTGAGTCTTTGCCGCAGAAGTGGCATGAACCGCTCTACGTGCCGATCCTGATGACGATCGTCGGCGTAACGATCTTCGGCTTGGGCATGCTCGCCGAAGTTCGTGAAGACAAGCCGAAGCCTTGGAAGTGGTCAGCGATGCTCTTCTTGCTCCTAGGGTTGTATTCGGGTGGATCGCTGTCGTGGTGCCTTACCGATGCGTTTTATATGAGCCAGGTGAGCGACTGGGGCAAGAAGATGCTCCTCGGCCATATTGCAGGCTTCGTGATTCCGCTGGTTGCCATGTTTGTGATTGGCCTCATTCATTGGCGCAAGAGCCGCGATCCCTATCGGTAAGCAACTCGCCGGTACACTTTGCGGGTGCTGAAGCGGAAGCTCGCCCTCGCGAAGACTCTCTTGCGTCTCGGGCCCCGGCGACTTCTGCTGGTGGCCCAGCACCGACGTCGGCTGCGCAGCGGGGCTTACAAGAAGCTCACGCCCCACCGCGCTTGGTCTGAGTTTGGCGGCTCCACGCTACGGACCCCGTTCTCGTTACCCAGTGCTGCCCAACTTGTACAGGTCATGGGCGAGGAAGCGCGCGTACAGCTTGTCCATTCTGCTGACCGCATCGTCGGCGGGGAACTCCGCTACTTCTCGGTGCACTGGAAGCGACGGGGCCCCTGGCGTGCTAATCCTCTCACCGGTTATGAGACGCCGATCGTCCACTGGACTGAGATTCGCGACTTCGACGAACGGCAGGGCGACATCAAGTGGATTTGGGAGGCGTCGCGCTTCGATTGGGCGGTGACGCTCGGACGGGCGTTCGCGGTAACTGGGGCCTCAAAGTACGAGCGGGCATTTCTCGATCTTCTTCAGGACTGGCGGTCTCAGAATCCTCCGAATCAGGGCATCAACTGGTATTGCGGCCAAGAGTGTTCGCTTCGGCTGATGGCGCTCGTGTTTGCAGGCACGGTGTTTCGGTCGCCGGAGTCTCAGACGCTCATATCCTCCACCCTTTCGGCGCTAGCCGACCGGGTCGAGCCGACGATGGACTATGCCATTGGCCAGCATAATAACCACGGAACCAGCGAGGCAACGGGGCTTTATCTTGCGGGTTGTTGCCTCCCGGACCACCCTTCTTCACGTCGTTGGCGACAGCAAGGCAAGCGCATCCTGGAGCGGCTCATCCTCGAGCAGTTCGCCGTTGACGGCAGCTATGTTCAACACTCGTTCGTTTATCAACGCCTCGCCCTGCGGGCGTGCCTCCTGGCCGCGCTTGCCGCTCGTCGATTAGACGACACGACCTTGGAGGGCCGGGCAGAAGACCAGTTGTCCTACGGAGTGGAGTTTCTGCACGAAGTCATGGTCGCTCCAGATATCGGTAGGCTTCCAAACTATGGCGCGAACGACGGGGCGAATGCGCTCGCCCTGTCAGAGGCTGAGTATCTCGATTTCCGCCCGATCATCCAAGCCGGAATGGCTCTCATGGACGAAGAACGTGCATTTGGTCCGGGCTCTTGGGACGAGGAACTGGCTTGGTTAGGCATCCGCATAGAGAATCTTCAGGCAGCAGAATCACCGGAACCCTCCTATTTCGCGCTGTCCGGCGGTTATGCGCGCTTATCTGAGCAAGGGTATTCGGTGTTCATGCGGGCTCCGAAGTATAGCGACGGGCGTCCTGGTCAAGCCGATGCCTTGCACGTTGATATCTGGCACCAAGGCAACCCGGTCGCGATCGATTCGGGAACCTACAGTTATAACGATCCCGATGACTGGTCCAAGCATTTCAAGTCAACGGCAGCCCACAACACCGTGATGGTCGATGGCCATGACCAGATGCCGCTCGCGAGCCGATTCTTGTACACCCACTGGACCAACGCAGATCTAGACATGGGAAGCGAACTCGACGAGGACGGCATGACCGAGTTCGGTTCCATTTTTGTACGCGGCCCGGGAATGGGTGGCACGTCACACGCCTATGAGCAGATAGGGCTGGGCGTCCAGCATCAGCGGGCGATTGGCGTGAGCGATATCGGAGTTACGGTGGTCGATGTTCTTCGGGGCTCAGAAGGACGGAGCGCGAAGCTACTATGGCACTTGGCTGGCACGTGGATCGAGCAGGAGACCCGTTGGGTGCGCGATGATGGGCTGTGTCTGGACATTCAAGTTGGCGAGATGGAGCGCAACCGATCAACCCTCACCGGCAGCCCTCCTGCGACTTTGGTCAGTGAGGCCTACGGGGAGTCTACGGCCTGCACCGTGATCGAAGTCGAGTTCACGATCAAATCAGAACTCACGATCGTCTCCACTTTCAGCGTCTCCGCAACCTAGATCCCTACAATGCGCATCCTCTACTTCCACTTCTACTATTCGACCAAGCAGGGCACAACTGGCACGCGGAGCTATCATATGGCGAAGGCCCTTGCCGCCCGCGGTCACCAAGTCACCATCGCGTGTGCCAGCTGGAATCAGAGCGACACCGGACTGAGCGGAGAAGTGGTGAATGGCATGCGGCGGGGAAGGGTCGAGGACTTCGATGTCATCGAGTTTGTGATCCCGTACGACCAGAGCTTTGGCCCGATGGATCGCTTGAAGTCGTGGTTAAAGTTTGCGAAGGCTACCGTGGCTCTCGCAAAGCAGAACGACTACGACTTGCTTTTCGCCACCTCGACGCCGCTGACGGTTGCGATCCCCGGCATCTTTACCAAACGCAGCCGAGGCAAGCGTCCGTTCGTGCTGGAAGTACGCGATCTCTGGCCGGAACTGCCTAGGGCACTGGGGTATAGCAACCCGGTGGGTCTCGCCGGCATGAACTGGCTGGAGAAGTCGGCCTACCATGCGGCGGATGGCGGCGTCGGCCTTTCGCCCGGCATTGTCGATGGCATGGTCAAGGGTGGGATGAAGCGCGAAGCCCTGGCGATGATCCCAAACGGCTGCGATCTTGACACGTTCCGACCGGCTGAGGGGCCGAAGCGATTCGAGTTGCCGGGAGTTGAAGAAGGGGACTTCGTCGCGCTTTTCACCGGTACCCATGGCCGAGCCAATGGGCTGGGCGCAATCCTCGATGCGGCCGCCGAACTCAAGAAGCGGGGCGTGACGAACGTCAAGCTGGTCTTCATTGGTAAGGGTGGCGAGAAGGCGATGCTGGTGAAGCGGGCGCAGAACGAAGGGCTCGACAACTGTGTGTTCCACGATGCCATTCCGAAGGTCGATTTGGCTCGACTTTGTGCCCAAGCCGATGCCGGCCTGATGTGTCTCGCTAACGTGCCCGGCTTCTATTACGGGACGTCTCCGAACAAGTTCTTTGACTACTTGGCCTCCGGTTTGCCCATCTTGGTGAACTATCCCGGCTGGATGACCGACATGGTGAAGGAACACGACCTGGGACAAGCCGTTCCACCTGAGAACCCCGCCGCGTTGGCTGATGCGCTGATCGCGATGCGCGAC
Source organism: Methanoregulaceae archaeon (assembly GCA_020850325.1). Classification (GTDB taxonomy): domain Bacteria; phylum Armatimonadota; class Fimbriimonadia; order Fimbriimonadales; family Fimbriimonadaceae; genus JANJUB01. Next base: position 14,992 of record JADZEW010000013.1, on the reverse strand, counting down.
GATCCCGCACGGCTGGCAGTGCAGGGCAAGAACGCCCGTGCCCTCGGCGAGCGGGAGTTCGACTGGAAGAAGCTCGGCGAGCAGTTTTGCGATCACCTCGAATCGATCTACGCGGCGAAACAGCGATAACGAGGTCGGTATCCTACAGCAAACATGATCGCCTTTGCCTTATTGGCCGTACCGCCGCAGATAGAGCTGGACGATCTGTTCGATCGTTATGCGAAGCTGCGCAATGTCGAGATTTCGATCAGCCGGTCACGGCGGTTAGCAAAGCACGAGGCTCAAGAGGCCGGATCGGAGTTGGTCGTTCGCTACGCCGGTCAACGTCGATTCCGGGTGGACTCCGCTGAGTATTGGGGCGACGGAACGACCCTCGTATCGGACGGGAAGACGCTCTTGGTAGTTTCGGGTGGTGACGGACGCGTGTCGCTTCGAAACACCGCGGAACTCCTCGATGCCCATCCGAGCCTGAATCCGCCCGGGCCGTCTTCGGCGATCCTGTTTCTGTTCATGAAGGGACGTGATTCGTACAAGAGGCTGGTTGCCGACGAACCGCACTTTGAGTCCGGCCGGAACTGGATCCGGTTCGCTACCAAGAGCCTGGGGGTCATGACTTTGACGCTTCGCGATGGTTGGATTCAGGAGATTGCCTATGACAATCGGCCAGGTTCTTTGGCGAGCTACGTGATGTTCCCGATGTGGTACGAGCGGCCGCAAGATCCGATGGAGATCGAGGCGATCACCTACCTATTTGCACAGCGCTTTCCGGCTCGTACGTTCGATGCCACGCCCCCAAAGGGAGTTGACGTCGAGGACTTACGCAAGAAGCCCTAGGGCTTGATAGAGTTTGGCAGGGTAGGAATCTTGGTCTTGCCCCACGCTTTAAGCTTGCCATTCGCGATGTCGACGCCCTCGATCTGAATCGCGTCGTACAGCTTCAGGTCCGCTCGAAGATCGACGACGGGATTGAGCGCCTTCAACAGCGTCTGACCCGAGAGCTCATCCGCCGGACGATCGTCGAAGAAGATGCGGGCGTGCTCCAGTTGGAGCGTGTAACCGTCGGGTGAAGCAAGCTTCGCGATCACCAGGAATCGCGTTCTAAGAAGTACGAACTCACCGTCGCCTTCGACCGTGACTTTGTCATTCTCCAAGGTCACCCTGGCCGACTTGATCTCGCGGAACTTCTTAAGGATGAAGGCTTCCAAGTCTTCAGCGCGAAGCACAACTCTCCCGGTGCCGACGCCGCTGCGGCTGAGACGGATGATCCGCTTGCGAAGCGCTAAGGGGTAATCGTAACGACAGTCGGGAATGTCGGCGCGGAGGCTGTCGATGCGCAGGTTCCCCAAGTAGAAGTCGTCGAGTTCGAGACGAAGGTGGCGGAGGATGCCTCGTTGAGATCGCCAGGGTTCGGTGTAGAGCGGCAATCCGGGCGTCGAGAAGTGCCGAGCGGTAATGGTGCCCCGGCGGACATCACCCTGCGGACCATCGATGACGCCCGTCAGGAGGGTCTTGACGTCCACGAAGACGTTTTCGCCCGTCAGTTGCGATCGGATATCTGCCGCTGCGGACAGTTCAAACTGCCTAACGGTGATCTTGCCCCATCCCCCGAGGAGGCCGAGGGTCGCTAACAGAAAGCCTATCACGAACGAAACTCCACGCTGAATCGTAGACTAGCACAGGTGCTCTGCGCCACATCAACTTTCTGCTGGAGTTCGATCCATGTCTGATCGCTTAGTCCAAGATCCCATTTCGCCTTCAACCGCTGAAGGTTATGAACTGCTTCGCGGTGGCTGCGGGCGGTACGAGCTAAGAAACTCGGCTCTTTATGAACTGACCGGTGAGGACCGCAAGGCGTGGCTTCAGGGTCAGATCACCAATGACATGCGGAACTTGCAGCCGGGGGGATCGATGGCGTTCTGCCTGTGTTCGCCCACTGGCCAGACGGAAGCCGTGGGGGACCTGTGGTCCGTCGACGATCGCTACCTGATCCGAATGCATCGAGCGGCGAGTTCAGCGTTCCAGCATCGACTCGACCACATGATCATCATGGAGGATGTGGTCGCTCGCGACCTGACTCCGGCTTACCGCCTGGTGTGCCTGCAGGGTCCCTATGCGACCGCTCAACTTCGAGAGCATCTCGAACTCCCGCACCTCGATGCCAGCGTCTCGCAGTTCAAGGGCGTCGAAGTGATCTGTTTGCGTTCCAATCGAACGGGCCTCGGCGGTTGGGACCTTCTCGTCCCGAACGAAGCCGAGGAGGCGTGGAAGGCCCTCGAGAGCGCGTTCGCACCGATCGACGAACGGGCGTTCAACATCGCCCGATTGGAAGCTGGCATCCCTCGTTTTGGCGAGGATATCGATGCGCGCGTGCTGCCTCCTGAGCTTGGACCTTGGTTCGAGTCAAAGCACGTGAGCTACCAGAAGGGTTGCTACACCGGGCAAGAGGTTCTCATGCGTATTCACAGCCGGGGCCACACCAACCGAACCTGGATGGCGCTCATCTCCGACCAGCCGATGGCGGCGGGAAATCGCGTGTCTCACCGGGAGCGGGAGGACGCAGGGACGGTCACTTCCTCAGAGTTCTCCCCGCAGTTTGGGTTCATCGCCGGGGCGATGATTCGCCGCGAAGCCGCTTTCGATGGCGAACTCGTGACTGTCCAGACCCAGGCTGGGCCGATCGAGGCCGAAGTCCGCGAGTTTCCTTTGCTCGATTTGTCTTGACATTCGCGGCAGTTGCCTTTATCATATAGGGATGCGAAAGTGCATCTTGGCGGCGTTGCTGGTCACCTCTTGGGCGGTCCTCAGTCCAGCTCAAGAGGGCTTCGCCACCACCAATGCGATCACCGGCCTGAACGCTCCTACCTGCATGGCCTTCGCCCCGGACGGGCGAGTGTTTGTCGGCGAGAAGGGAGGATCGATCAAGGTGTACCAAAACGGGTCGCTCATCTCGACCTTCACAACGATCTCCTGTTCGACGAACAGTGAGCGCGGCGTGCTGGGCTTGGCGCTGGATCCGAACTTCGCGGCGAATCGCTTTGTGTACGTGTACTACACCACGAACAACTTGAGCTTGAGTGCGCCTCCCACCCCAAAGAACCGGGTGTCGAGATTCACCGAACTGGCCAACGTGGCTGTGCCGGGCAGCGAGACCATCTTGCTGGACAACATCCCGTCCGATGCCGGGAACCACAACGCGGGTTGCATCCGCTTCGGGCTTGACGGCAAGCTGTACATCGCCACCGGCGACGGCGGATCGACTCCTGCGCTTTCTCAGAACCTCACTTCGATTGCGGGCAAGATCCTGCGGATCAACTCCAACGGGACGATCCCTTCCGACAACCCGTTTGTTGGCACAGGCAATCGCGGAGAAATCTGGGCTTACGGCCTTCGGAACCCGTTCCGATTTCAGTTTCGACCGGGCACGCTGGTGCCGTACATTGCCGATGTTGGCCAGTCGAGTTGGGAGGAGATCAATGTCGGTGTCCCGGGCGGCAACTACGGCTGGAACCTGCATGAGGGTCCGAGCGGGGGAGCAGGCTTCATCCATCCCATCCACGCCTACAGTCACAATGGGGGCTCGCGTTCGGTTACCGGAGGGGGCTTTGTCGGCAATCGCTGGCCAGTGGAGTTCCAGAGCCGCTACGTGTTTGGCGACTATGTGCTGAACCAGCTGTTCTGGGTTCAAATAACGGCAGGGAACGGCTACGTCAGCAACGGGTCATTCCTGGGTGTTTCAAGCCCGGTGGATTTCGCGCTCGGGCCAGATGGTGCGATGTACGTGGTGAGTCTGAACACCGGGACGATCAAGCGCATCGCTTACGAGCCAACCGTCGCCTCGGTGAGCGGCCCGCAGGCTCTGGTCGGGGGCAACGCTGGCCAGGGCACAGTGACGCTGGAGTTCCCGGCCTCGGCAGGCGGACAAGTCGTCACGCTCGTGTGTTCCAATCCCAGTGCGCTTCAAGTGCCAGCCTCGGTTAACATTCCCGCGGGGCAGTACAGCGTCGCGATGCCGATCACGACTTCCGGGGTCAACACCAACACGACCGTGACGGTAACGGCGAGCGCCTACGGGCAGGCTAAGTCGGTGAACATCGGGGTGCTTCGCGCAGGCATCGGGAACATCCTGGCGAGCCCGAATCCCGTTGTGGGCGGCAACACCGCAACCGGCACGATCATCTTGGACGGCAAGGCAGGTCCGAGTGGCTCAAACGTGTCGCTCTTCAGTGGCAACCCGAACGTAGCTCAAGTGCCGGCGAACCTGCAGATTCCCGCAGGCTCTACGTCTGGGACCTTTCCCATAACGACCACTGCAGTGTCGTCGGTGACCCATCTGAGCATCAACTCGACCCTCGGAGCGAGTTCGAAGGCGGTCTCTTTGCGGGTCGATCCGTTGCCGATGCTCGTGAACTCGCTCGTCATCAACCCAAACCGGATCAAGAGTGGATCGGGAACGACGGGTACGGTCACGATTTCGCGGCCCGCACCCGAGGGCGGGCAAGCTGTGAAGCTCGCGGTCAATGCGTCGATCGTCTATCTGCCGGCGACGATGACCATTCCGGCGGCGAGTACCGTCGGCACGTTCCCCATCACGACCGGGACGATCGACTACACGGTGACGCTCAATGTTGTCGCCTCCATCGGCACGTCGAAGCGCGTAGCCACTTTGACGCTCGATCCCTGTCCCATCCGAGCACTCGCGGTGTATCCGAACTCGATTCCAGGCGGACTCTCAGTGAACGGCCAGGTGGTGTTGCGCAATGCGGCTTCGGGAGGCGGCGCGACGGTGGTGCTCTCTGACAACTCGCCAGCGACGGCTCCGCAAGCTTCGGTCAGCATCCTAGCCGGTCAAACGACCGGCAACTTCACCGTCTTGACTGCGGTGGTCAGCACAAATGTGCTCTCGACCTTGTATGCCATGTACGATGGAGCGACCCGAACGACGCAGCTCACCGTGACCAACGTGGTTGCTTTGCACAGCGTAAATGTGACTCCGACGCAACTCAAGGGTGGCGCTTCGGCAACCGGCCGGGTCGTGTTAACCAAGCTCGCGCAGTCGGTCATGGCGGTGGCGTTGAGCGATAACCTGAGCGTCCTAACGACGCCAAGTACCGTCTCAGTCCCGGTCGGCAGCAACCAAGCAAACTTCCCGGTGACGACGTTACCGGTCGCCAACAGCTACACCGGGACGATCATCGCTCAGCTCAATGGAATCAAGAGAACCTGCACCCTTCGGATTGACCCATAGGGATTTGTGTACGCGGTGCCGATAAATCTCCTAGGGAGAGGCATCGATGCTGCAAAAACTGACCATTCGCGCGAAGCTAATTCTGATCGCGTTTGTAACGAGCTTGACTGCGCTCGTTGTCACCGGCATCGCCTTCGTCTTCGTCGATCGAGATATCTCGTCCGCTGATCTGGAGCGGTCGACGATGTCTCATGCGCACATTCTGGCGGGCAGCCTGGCCACTCCGCTCGCGGAGCGCAAAATTGGCCGCCTTAACCACCTCCTGCAAGGACTCGCGATCGATCCCATCATGCGGAATGCCGTGGTCTATGACCGTGAGGGCTCGATGCTTGCGACTTACCGCAAGCCCGAATCGGACGATACCATCCCCTTGACGATGCCCGCCTTGGGCAGTACAAAGACTCGGGACAGCTTTGGCGTCGTCGTGTCCGTGCGATCGACCGAGCGTATCGTCGGGCGACTATTGCTTGAGGTGGACACAAAGGGATTGCACCGCAGGCAAGGCTTCTTTCTTGCGCTTCTGCTGACCATCTCGGCCGTCGCGGCACTGATTGCCACGGCATCGGCGTTACGCCTCCTTCCGCTGATTGTGCGCCCAATCCATGCCCTCGTTCGCGCTCTGGAAGACGTGCGCACGACTCGAAACTTTGCGCTGCGGGTGCCACGTGAGAGCGACGACGAGACCGGCGTCCTGACCGACGAGTTCAATGCACTTCTCGCGGAGATTGAGGCACGGGATCAGCAGATGCGCACGGTGAATGAGCAGCTCGAAGTGCGGGTCATCGAGAGAACGACTCAGCTCGAGAGTGAGGTCAACGAGCGCAAACGTGCGGAGGCAGCCCTTGCGGACGCAAACCATGAGCTTCATTTGGCGCTGAGCGAAGCGAAGCGAATGGCGCAAGTTGCTGAAGCCGCAAGTCGGGCAAAGACGGAGTTTCTTGCTAACATCTCCCACGAGATTAGGACGCCGATGAACGGAGTCATTGGTATGGCTGACCTCCTACTCGATTCCGAGTTAAGTCAGGACCAGCGTGACTACGCGGGCACTATTCGAAGAAGTGCGGACAATCTGCTTGTGATCATCAACGACCTTCTCGACTTCTCAAAGGCGGAAGCGGGGAAGATGACGGTTGAGGAGATCCCGTTCGATCTTCGAGATATCATCGAAGACGTGGCGGAGTTGTTCTCGCAGCGAGCTGCCGAGAAGAACTTGGAAGTTGTCGTCAGTATCAGCCACAATCTGCCGGCCGAGTTGCTCGGTGATCCGGGCCGTATTCGACAGGTTCTTTCGAATTTAGTGAGCAACGCCATCAAGTTCACAGAGCGTGGGGAAATCGTGATCGAAGCAGCGGTGCCGAAGTTTGAGCATGACTGTGCGGAGATTGTCCTCTCGGTGGAGGACACCGGCGTCGGCATACCTCCAGATCGTCAACAGGCAGTCTTTGAAAGCTTCACGCAAGCCGACGGCAGCACCACTCGAAAGTTTGGCGGCACGGGCCTTGGACTGACCATCTCGCGGCAACTCATCGAGCTGATGGATGGGACGCTAACGGTTGAGAGTGCGGTCGGAGTTGGCTCGACATTCTCAGCAAGAATCAAGCTTCCCGTATCCCAGCATCAAAAGTCCGTCCGGCCGCGAGAACTGCGCGGCCTGCATGTGCTCGTCGTCGATGACAACGAGACCAACCGAAAGATCTTGCGGGAGCAGTTGCGCTCTTGGGGTGCCGATGCCACATGTGTGGCGTCGGGCCAGCAGGGCATTGAGGAGTTGTCGGCTCGTCACGGTGCCGGTGACGCGTTCCAGTTGGTGATCATGGACATGCAGATGCCCGACCTGGATGGTGAGCAAACGACGCGGGTGATTCGTGCGGATGAGCGCTTCAAGCATGTTCCCATCGTGCTTCTGTCCTCGATAGGAGCACGGTTCTCCGAGGACGAGCTTGTACGCAAGGGGTTTGCCGCCGGGCTGACCAAGCCGGTACGTCAGAGTGCGCTCTACAACGCGCTTCTCGGAGTGATCGCGGGGTCCAGAACCGTTCAGCCGTCGGCATCGCCGATTGGCGAGCTTGAATTCACGGGGATACGAGTTCTTCTGGTCGAGGACAACCCGATCAACCAGAAAGTGGCCACGCAGCTCTTACGGCGGCTCGGCTGTACGGTGGACGTTGCAGACCACGGACGCCAAGCTCTTGAGCGGATGAACGGCCATCACTATGACCTCGTGTTGATGGATGTCCAGATGCCGATCATGGATGGATTCGAAGCCACGGCAAAAATCCGGGAGATCGAGGGCACGGGACGTCACACCATCATCGTCGCCATGACCGCCAATGCAATGTCCGGGGACCGTGACCGATGCCTAGAAGCGGGCATGGACGACTACCTGCCAAAGCCCGTGAAACCGGCGGAGATCACGAGCATGCTGAAGCGGTGGCTGTTTACTACGGAGGACGAAGTGAGCTTGGCAATCAAGTCCGAACCGCGTGAACCTGATTGGGACTTCGAGCAGCTGAGCCAAACCTGCGGTGGTGACCCGGAGTTCATGCGTGAGGTGCTTGAGGAGTACGTCCGCACACTGCCTACGGCCCTCGACCGCATCCGTGGCGCGCTCGAGCGAAAAGACTGGGGGGAGTTGAACCAGGCAGCGCATTCGCTGAAAGGGGCAAGTCGCTCGATTGGGGCCAACGACGTCGCCAAGATTTGTGAGGCGATGGAGGGCTACGGAAGAAACCCAAGTTCAGGAAAGGCACCGAGTTTCGTGCTGCTCGAAAAGTCAACGAACCGGCTGGGCGATCTCATGAACCGTTACCTGAGTCGAGCCGCCTAAGCAGTGGCTAAACTGACGAGCATGGAGTCCCTGCTCATGCTTGCTCTCTACTTCACGGGTAACGGAGAGTCCGGTGCACATCTCGCCAAGTCCGCGGATGGTTGGCAATGGACGAGCGACGCGACCTCAATCTTGAGTCCGCTGCCGGGAATGCTCATGAGGGATCCGGCCATCGTGAAGTTCAAGGGTCAAGCCGTGATGGTGTGGACCACGGGCTGGTGGACAACGGAGTTCGGCCTCGCTACCACCAAGGATCTGAAGACTTGGTCGCCGATCCAACGCGTGACGGCGATGGAGGATGTTCCCGGCAGCCTCAACGTGTGGGCCCCAGAAGCCGTCGTCGATCCCAAGACGGGCAAGCTGATCATCTTTTGGTCGAGTACCGTAGAAGGGAAGTTCACGAAGACCGAGCGGTTCGATGGCGACAAGGACGGCCAAGGCCGACCGCTGAACCATCGTTTCTACTACACCACCACGCCGGACCTGAAAGCGTTCGCTCCCCCGAAACTGCTCTGGGACCCTGGTTTCAACTGCATCGACGCCACGATGATTCCGTGGAAGAACCAGTGGGTGATGGTGGGGAAGGACGAGACGAAGGCACCAACGGCGGCCAAGTGCCTGTTCGTTGCGACCGCGATGCACCCCCTTGGCCCTTGGACACTGGTGCAGAGAAGGATTACCGACGTTGGGCACTGGGCAGAGGGGCCGACCATCTTGGACCTCGGGGATCGGCTGCGGGTGTACTACGATCGGTACATGGACAACCGCTGGGGAGCCGTCGAGTCTGCCGACTTAGTCAGTTGGAAGGACGTGTCGGACGGACTCCGCTTTGTTCCGGGTGCGCGACACGGCTTCATCTTTCGCCCATGATTGGGCTAAACCCAGCAAAGTTACTAGTCCATGCTGATGCAATGCGTGTTAGACTGGACCATGACCGAAGGCGGGCTCCAGTTGGATCGGGTGCAGCTTGAGGACTTTGCATCCCGGGTCGGCGCTTCGTTTGAGTTGCGCGCAGAATCGGCCGCTCTCGTACTGAGAGAAGCACGGGCGGTGGGGCAAGGACATCCGGGACGTGCAGTACCCTTCAGCCTTTTGTTCGATGGCCCAATTGAAGTGCCTCTACCCCAGGGAACTCATGCCTTGGAATCCGCAGGGCTGGGTCAGTTCGAGTTGTTTCTGGTGCCGGTGGGCATCACGACTGAAGCGCGCCAATATGAGGCGATCTTTAACTGAGAAGAACTATGTCCTTACCTTTCGTTGGCGAAATCAAACTCGTACCCTACAACTTTGCTCCGCTCGGTTGGCTTTTTTGCCACGGGCAGGTGCTTCCGATCGGTCCGTACGAAACCTTGTTTCAACTGATCGGCACGACATACGGAGGCGATGGGCATACCACGTTTGCCCTGCCTGACCTCCGGGGACGCAACGTTCTTGGCCGCAACAGCACTTACATGCTTGGTGAGCAAGGAGGGCTTGAGGAGGTCACGTTGACTCCCGCGCAGATCCCCGCGCATACGCATTCCCTTGGAGTGAGCAGCGCGGATGGCACCTCGGCCACACCTTCGGCCAAGGTCTTGGCGAAATCCACGCTGGCGAACCAGAAGCCGTATGGCGGAACTCCCGCGACTGCGGTTCCGATGCCCGCCGCGAGTATCGGCTCGACGGGAGGCAACGCTCCTCACACGAACATGCAGCCGTACACCGTGCTGAACTACGTGATCGCGACCGAAGGCATCTACCCTTCACCTAACTGAACAGGACAAACCATGGCAGAAGCTTTCATTGGAGAAATCAGACCTTTCGGGTTCAACTTCGCACCGCGAGGTTGGGCCATCTGCCAAGGACAGATCTTGGCGATCTCGCAGAATACAGCGCTCTTTTCCCTTTTGAGTACGAACTTTGGCGGTAACGGCCAGTCGACCTTTGGCCTTCCCGACCTTCAGGGCCGGACTCCGGTCGGCGCGGGTCAAGGCCCGGGGCTGTCAGATCGGGTTTTGGGCGAAGAAGCCGGATTGGAGTTTCTGAGCTTAACGACGGCGCAGATTCCCGCGCATACCCATGGTCTGTCCGGTTCAAGCAGCGTTGGATCCTCCGTCGATCCCACTGACCTGCTCCCGGCGACCCCAAGCCGTCCCGGATATGCCACCCCGGCAAACGTCACCCTCGGTGACGGTAGCGTGAGGCCAACCGGCGGAGGGCAGCCGCACAACAACAACATGCCCACCCTTGTCGTCAACTACTGCATCGCGCTTCAGGGGATATACCCATCCCGGCCCTAAACAACCATGGCTGAACCCTTCCTTGCCGAAATCCGGATCATGTCGTTTAACTTCGCACCGCGAGGTTGGGCGGTCTGCCTGGGGCAGCTTCTGCCGATCAACCAGAACCAGGCTCTGTTCTCCTTGCTCGGAACTCAGTTTGGTGGGAACGGCCAGGTCAACTTCGCGCTGCCCAACTTTGGCGGCCGCGTCGGAGTCGGGACGTCAGGCCAACATTTCATGGGGATGCAGTACGGGGCCGAAGGCCATACGATCTCGCCCAACGAACTGCCTGCGCACACCCACTCTTTGCATGGCACCGACGGGCGGGCCACTACCAACAACCCGACGCAGGGTGTATTCGCCAACCCCTTTACCGGCGCACCGGCACGCAGCATGTACGGCGACACGGCGAATGCTTCAGCGGCCGCGAACGCGATTGGGTCGGCTGGCCAGTCGCAACCGCATGAAAACCGCCAGCCGTATCTCACTCTGGTTCCATGTATCGCCCTTCAGGGCATTTACCCATCTCGAGACTAGGCCACCATGGACAACATCGCACGAAGACAGTTTCTGAAAGGTGCCGCCGCTGTGGCTGGCGCGACCGCGATCGGCGCCCTGCCGCAGCTTGCGCAGTCGGCAACTAAGCCTCTAGTGGTGCCCACCCTCTTACTCTGGGATGGGACTCGCTTCGTGGAGGCGCGCTCGACCCGAGCCACGGGTGCCGCCATGGGCCAGGCAGAAATCGAGATCGAAGTGTACGGCAGTCCTACGCGGCTACGAGGAATCGATCAGGTCGTTCGAACGTCGGGAGGCGAAGAAGTTGCCTTCAAGGCGTGGACCGCGCCGCCTTCGGGTGCCACCAGAGTTCGGTTTGAAGCGGATGTCCGCGAGGGTCTTCACCTTCGGCTCCAGTTAATCGACGGCGAACACGATCTGGTGGTCTCTTCGGCCCAGCTTGCTGAAGGGGTCTACGTGCTCAGTTTTGGCAACCTACGCGGCTTCTCGCTCGATGAGAACGCCGATGGTGGGCCCGTGATCAACGGTCAGGGCTCGCTTCGCCGTGGCTACGTGATCCTTCGCATTAGCCGCAGTTGAACATAGAGCTTCGTCCGGCGACCGACGCGGACTGGCCGTTCATCGAGTCCGTGTTTGTGTCGGTACGTGCGCCTGAGTTTGAGGCCGCCGGGCTATCCGGCGAGGCGCTGGCCAATCTGCTGGCGATGCAGTTCCGTGCCCAACGGAGCCACTACGCTCGGGCCTATCCGGAGGGCGAGGATCGGATCATCGTGCGAGACGGGGTCGATGTCGGCGAGTGGATCACGGCCGAACTGCCGGACGAACTTCGGCTTGTCGATATCTCGCTGCTTCCTGACTATCGGGGTCAGGGGGTCGGCACTCTGCTGGTCAGTGGGTTCGCGGAGCGAGCGCGTGCGCTGCAGAAGCCGGTTGTGCTTCACGTCGAAATGAACAATCCAGCGCGGCGGCTCTATGAGCGCTTCGGATTCGAGATCGAGGAAGAGGTCGGCATGTACTACCGGATGCGCTGCCAGCCGGCTTAGACAAGGTCGAGAGCCCCCCCTGGCGGGTACCCTCTTGGCGATGAAGATTCGACTCGGACACTCGCCGGACAGCGACGACGCATTCATGTTTTGGGGCCTGGCCAAGGGTCCCGTCCAGACCGAGCACGAGTTCGAACACATCCTGCGCGACATCCAAACGCTCAATGAGTGGGCGATGGAAGGGAAGCTCGAATCCACCGCCATCTCCGTACATGCCTTCGCGTATGTGGCGGACAAATACGCTCTTCTGCGCCACGGTGGCAGCTTTGGCGAGCAGTACGGCCCGATGATCGTTGCCACGCGAGCGCTGACCGCCGAGGAGCTGCGCGAGACGGTGATTGCCGTGCCGGGGTTGCTGACCTCGGCGTTCCTCCAGCTGAACCTGTACTTCGAAGATCAGTTTGGTCCCGATGTGAAGCCGAAGTACGAGGTCGTACCTTTCGATGAGATCATTCCCGCGATTCAGGAGGGCCGCTTCGCAGCTGGCCTGATCATTCACGAGGGCCAGCTGACTTACGGCCGCGAGGGTCTGACGCTCATCGCCGACATGGGTAAGTGGTGGAACGCGAAGAACGGTCTGCCCCTGCCGCTTGGCGTCAATGTGGTGCGCAAGGACCTCGGCGAGGACATCGTGAAGGACGTCAGCCGTTGCATGCGCGAGTCGATCCAGGCTTCGCTTGGCCACCGATCCGAGGCTCTGGAGTACGCCTTGCAGTTCGCGCGAGGAATGGACACTCCGACGAGCGATGAGTTCGTAGGGATGTACGTGAATCAGCGAACCCTGGACATGGGCGACGAGGGTGTGCGGGCGATCAAGCTGCTCCTCAGCGAAGGCGCGCGGATTGGTCTGGTTCCCGCGGTCACGGTCGACGTGGTGGACTGAGACCTTGCTGGGAGACCTTGGACAGCCCCACTGTTCCTTTGCGTCACTTCGCGTCCTTTGCGTGAGGTTGGATACCCTCAGCATCACGCAGAGGTCGCGAAGGTCGCAGAGGACTCTGAGACCCGTTGTGGTTTCGATGCCATGATGTTCCATGCGCGAGAACGAAGTTGCCTCCCGTGTCTTGAACGCAGCCTTTGAAGTTCACACAACGCTCGGCCCGGGACTTCTGGAATCCGTCTACGAGACCGCACTCTTCTATGAACTGACGGTTGCCGGACTCCATGTCGAGCGGCAGAAGGCCATCCCGCTGATCTACAAGGGTCACAAACTGGAGGATGGCTTCCGAGCCGATCTGGTCGTTGAGCGTTGTGTGGAAGTCGAACTGAAGTCCATTGAGTTGGTGCCGGCTGTGGCCTACAAGATCCTCCTTTCGCACCTGAGGCTAGCTGATCTTCGCTTGGGATTGCTGATCAACTTCGGCGAAGAGCACCTCAAGAATGGCATCAAGCGCGTGGTTAATGGACTAGCCTAGAAGGACTGAGAAACCAACTCGACTACTCGTCCGTCAGAACGGCGATGATCCTCGCTACTCTCGCGTTGTCCGGCGTTTTCGCCCAGGCACCCGCCGCATCCACCAAGATCGAGTCCGCCGCGCTGTTCAAGAACGGCTACGCCATGGTCGTCCGCAAGGTCTCCGTTCGAGGCGACGGCACGACGATCGCCGACATCCCGCAGGCGGCGCTCGGCAGCTTCTGGATCACGACGACGGGAGACCTCAAGATCGAAGAGGTGGTGACCACGCAGGTCGACAAGACCACCAGCGCAAAGCCAAGTTCCTTCGACGAGTTCCTCCAGTGGAATGTCGGCAAGATGGTGACGCTTCAAACGGTGAGCCTTGGCATCCTGCAAGGGAAACTAATGCACGTGGCGGGCGATACGCTGATCCTGGACCGCAAGGGCCAGATCTCGACGGTGCCTCGCGGAGAAGTCCGCATGCTGACGGTCACCGATGGACCCGTGACGTCGATGAGCCGCAAGTCCAAGGAACGCGTGATGCGGTTCAAGACGCGGGGAACCGGCGAGATCATGCTCTATGGGCTTGAACGCGGCATGACGTGGTCGCCTGCCTATGCGTTCGACATCAGCGACGATAAGACCCTATCGATGACCTCGAAGGCCACCGTGCTGAACGACCTCGGTGATTTCAGTAACGCAGAGCTCCGGCTGGTAACAGGCTTCCCGAACGTACCGTGGGCGACGGTGATGGAGCCGCTGCTTAGCGGCCAGAGCGTTGACCAGTTCACTCAGTTCCTCGGATCCGTGGGTATCCCACGCGATTCTTTCGCCGGCCGACGCGAAGTCATGACGCAGAACGCGGCCCCCGCCGCCGATTTCGGTGGGGGCTTTGCCCCCGGCTTTTCGTCGACCGACCTCGCCGAGGACTTGTTCTTCTACAAGCGTTCAGGCGTGACGCTCAAGAAGAGCGACCGAGCGTTCTACATCCTCTTCACGGCGAAGAGCGACTACACCCACCTCTATACGGTTGACCTGCCGGACACGGTCTACAACAACAGCGAGTATCGGCCGATGCCGGATGGTCCGAGCGACGTGTGGCACAGTCTCAAGTTGAAGAATACGAGCGGCCAGCCGCTCACCACGGCTCCCGCAAGCGTCTACAAAGACGGCCAACTGATGGGCCAAGACACGCTGATGTACACGCCGGCGGATGCCGAGTTTCTGGTCAAGATGTCGAAAGCGCTGGACATTCGCGTGGAAGCCACGGAGCAAGAACTGACGCGAGAGCGTGGGGCGCTTCGCATACCGAACACGAGCAACGTTTATGATCTCGTGACTCTGCAGGGCACCCTGTCGATCCGAAACTTCAAGAATCAGGCCGTCACGATGCGGATCACCAAGTCGATCACAGGCGAGATCACCGAGTCCGATGCGAATCCGGTGATCACCAAGGTCGCGAAGGGACTACGCGAAGTGAACCCGACGAGTCGGCTGGTGTGGACCCTCGATCTCAAAGCAGGCGAGCAGCGTGACGTCAAGTACACGAGCAAGCTGTACTTGCGGTGATGTCAGAGTCCTCCCCTAGTAAAACACTGCGAGTCGGGAACGACGCGGGAAGGCACGATTCCCCTTGGGCTAATCGAGGCCCATAGCGAGAGTGTGCACGCGTCGTCCGCGGCGGGAGTCGAACGCTATCTTGGG
>JADZEW010000012.1 GCA_020850325.1 Methanoregulaceae archaeon | reverse complement strand
GATAGCGTTCGACTCCCGCCGCGGACGACGCGTGCACACTCTCGCTATGGGCCTCGATTAGCCCAAGGGGAATCGTGCCTTCCCGCGTCGTTCCCGACTCGCAGTGTTTTACTAGGGGAAGGTGAATGTCTCCTCCCTTTGCAGGGGAGGACCTTCGCGCTCCGCGCGAAGAGGTGGGGTGAGTTGTCCGGCGCCCCGTCAGCTCTTGTTGCGGATGTGGAGCAGATCGCCGTCTTGGATGACGTACTCCTTCCCTTCCAGCGACATCTTGCCCGCCGAGTAGGCGGCGTCCAGCGAGCCGTACTCGCGGTACACGTCGTAATGCACCACTTCGGCGCGGATAAAGCCCTTGGCGATGTCGGTGTGGATCGTGCCCGCCGCCTTGACCGCATTCGAGCCGCGGCGCAGAGGCCATGCGCGGGTCTCGTTCTCACCGGCCGTGAAGAACGTGATCAAGCCGAGTGCTTCGTAGACCGCGCGGATCACCTTTGCGCTCGCCGGTTCGGTGAGGCCGAGGCTGGAGAGGAAATCGGGTTGATCCGACGCATCAAGTTGTGCGACTTCTTCCTCGAGCGGGGCGCACACGGTGAAGGCGGGGGTCGCCTTCGCCGCCAGCGCGGCGATCCGCGGCACCAAGTGCGCGGGCACTTCGCCGATGTGGTCCTCGCTGACGTTGAACGCAACGACCATCGGCTTCGCGCTCAGGAACTGGTAGTTGCGGCAGATCGTCTCGCCGTCTTCGTCGAGGTCCATCGCGCGGATGGGGATGCCGTCCTCGAGGGGCCCCTTGAGCTTCTCGAACACCTGCTTCTCGATGTAGTCGGGCGAGCCGGGGTTCTTTGCGGTCAGCGACTTCGCCAGCCGCTCAAGTCGATTTTCGACAATCTGCAAGTCGGCGAGCACGATCTCGACCGAGATGTTTTCTTCGTCCCTAAGGGCGTCGATCTCGGTGTGGTAGGAGGCCATCGGGCTATCGAAGTCGCGGACGACGTGGAGCAAGAGATCCATCTTGCGCGCCTCATCGACGAACTTCTGCGAGAACATCCGACCCGAGCCTTGCGCCGAGTCGAGATCGTCGAACAGCATGACCGTCGCGGGGGTGATCTTCTTGGGCTTCACCTGCTCGACGATGGCCTCGAAGCGAGGATCGGGCACGGGCACCGCAGTGACGTCACCCTTCGCCCTGCCTTGCGCGGCAGCACGATATAGCGTGCTCTTTCCAGAGCTTGAGAATCCGATGAGTCCGACTTTCATTTTGGGTTGGTGAACTCGACTTCGATGGGCTTATCGCCGAGTTGATGCGGCAGGACCCAAAACAGGTAGACCGTGCCGAGAAGGGCAAGGAGCGGAATCCAGGGGAAGCGCCTTCGCCGTCCGGAAATGGAACTCCTCATGCCGTCTCTATTATGGCGGGTTCGGGGGCCCTGCCGACTTCATGACGGTCAGTCGCCCGGTTCGGGACGTTTCGATTCGTCCAGTGGGTCATGCCACGTGATTTGGCTTGCCCGAAGGTAAGCGTCCACGGCCGTGCCTAGCGTCGGGTAGATGCGTCCTTCTCCGATCTGATCGTAAATGCCGTATCGGCGTAGCCGGTCCTTAACGGGCCCCTTCAGTTCGGCAAAGGCAAGCTCGGCACCAGCTAGGTTCAAATCGGCCGCGAGGTCGACGAGCATCTCGGCGCCCGTCGTGTCAATGTCGGTGATCGGCTCGGCCGCGACGACTACCCAGTGCACTTTCTCGTCTCGCGACGCAACCAAGGTCTTCACCTGCCGAGCAAAGTGCGCCGCGTTGGCGAAGAAGATCGGGGCATCGAAACGGTAGATCACGAGTCCGGGGATGCTCTCCGCCTCAGGGTGCCGGGCGGAATCGTGGTAGCCCTTACTGCTGGAGAGCCTACCGAGTTCGGCATCGTGCGGCCGAAGTGCTCTCCGAACGAAGTTCGCGAGCGAGAGAGCGATGGCGATTGCAACGCCCTCCAGCACCCCCACAACAACGACTCCCAGGAGAGCCGCCAAGCAAAGCCAGAACTCTGATGGTCGGACCCGCCACAACCACCTCATTTGCTGGAGGTCGAAAAGAGTGACGCCAGCCGCCACGACGATTGCCGCCAAGCAGGCCGAAGGGAGGTTCGTGGTAAGTCCGCCGCCGGTGAGCAGAAGAACCGCGATCGAGACAGCACCTACGATTCCCGCAAGTTGAGTACGTGCCCCCGAGGTCTCTGCGACAGCGGTTCGGGACGAGCTCGCGCCGACCGGGAATCCCTGAAAGAACGCTACCATGACGTTGGCCATGCCGAGAGCGACCATCTCTCGGTTCGGATCGACCTCATCACCGATCCGGGACGCAAACACCCGCGAAAGAGTCGACGTGTCGGCCAACGTGATGAAGGCTAGACCGACTCCGGCAAGTCCAAGTGCCCCGACGTCCGAGAAGCTCATGGACGGGAGCGAAGGGACAGGGAATCCCGAGGGGACCGGGCCAACGAGCGCAAGAACATCTTGCGAGAGGCCCAGCATGACGACCGCAGTGACCGAACCGATCGCTGCCAACAATACTCCCGGAATCCGGGGGAACCAAGTGCGACAACCGAGGATGACCCCTAACGACATCAGGCCGACGACGAGAGCCACGGCATTTGTCGATCCACCTGCGAGTCGATCAAGGAATACCCAGAGTGCTTCCACAGTCCTCGAGCCCTCGGCCCCGAAACCGAAGAGGGCGGGGAGTTGACTCACGACCACGACGGTCGCGATCCCATTCAGATATCCCACCCGGATCGGCTTCGAAAGCAGTTCTGCAAACATGCCGAGTCTCGCCAGTCCTGCTCCTATGCAGGTGAGCCCCATGATTAGTGCAAGCAGGCTGGCCAGGGCAACCGCACGGGCTGGATCGCCACCTGCGCCGACGAGCGGAAGGACCGAAGTAGCGATGAGGGGACCGAGGGTCGAGTCTGGCCCTAAGACCAAGATCCGCGATGGGCCGAACACTGCATAGGCGACCAACGAGACAAGGGTCGTGTACAACCCCGTGACTGGAGGCAACCCTGCGAGTTGCGCGTAAGCCATTCCCTGCGGGATGAGCAGCGCGGTGAGCACCAATCCAGCGACCAGGTCATCTCGCAACCAAACCCGTCGGTAGCTGCGGGCGACGGCCAGCCCTGGAATCCATGCCGCAATCCGATCTTCCGACGTTGACTTCGTCAAACCAGGGAGGCTCCATGCCCCGGAGCACCAGGCGGCACCACGCATCCATGCTCCCATCCCAAGCCCGAGGCCGGATCGGGGTTCAGATTCAGGTGTGAGTCCAAGTCCAAGTGGTCGAAGAGCGCTCCGATGGCCGCGCTGGCGGCGATCGCCACCGAGCTCTCGCCCATGCACCCGATCATCGTCTGCAACCCGTGAGCGCGGGCCGTCGCGACGATCCGCATCGCCTCCGTGATGCCGCCGCACTTCATCAGCTTCAGGTTCACGCCTTGCACGTGCGCCGCCCATTTGGGCACATCGGTCGAGAACCGGCAGGACTCGTCCACGAAGATCGGCAAGCGGCTCGGCTGCAAATGAGGCAGACCATCCTCATTGCCCTCTTTCAAGGGCTGCTCCACATAGTCGACACCCCGCTCGGCGAGCCACGCGATCATCAGTCGCGCGTCCTCGACCGACCAGCCGCCGTTGGCGTCGACCCTGAGCTGCGCCCCAAACGGCGCGGCTGTTTCGCGAGCCGCCTCAAAGTGCGCGCGGTCGTAATCGAGACCATGGGGGGAGCCGAGTTTGATCTTGAGGTTGCGGCCACCAGTACGCTCCAGCAGTTCGAGAGTGCGCTCACGAGTCGCGTCCGGTTCGTTCAACCCCACCGTCACACTGGTCGGGGAGATATGGCGCGGCAGACCGAGAAGCCGGTAGAGCGGCATCCCCGCTTGCTTCGCGCGCAGGTCCCACAACGCGGTATCGACGGCGGCGATCGCGGGCGGAGCGACGCCGGCTTCCCGCAGCTGCCGATACAGCGAGAATGGGCTGGAATCCTCGGGCATCCCCCCGTCGGGGAACAACGCGGACAGCTGCCCTTCCGCCAACGGGGCGAGCGTGTCGTCGTAGCCCGCTCCAGGGGCCGCTTCGCCGATCCCCATATGCTCGCCGTCGGAGATTCGCACGAAGAGGTTCACCGAGCCGTAGCTGACGCCACGGCTGATGGCAAGAGGGTGGAGTTTGGTCAGTTCACGACGAACCCAATCGATGCGCAGCATGGTGCATTTTGGCCACCAAAAGCAGGATTTTGCGTCCAGCGACGATACATACTTTTCTAGATGGATGGACGGCGGTTGGATGTGAAGCCCATCGCGCTGGCGGGGGTGCTCGGCTTCTTTGGCGGAGTCGGGGTAACGAAGCTGTCGAGCAGCCCGTCGGGTCCCGCGCTCTCGACCTCAGCGGGAATCGCCATCCAGCCCGTCGCGAGCCTCAGCCCGCCGATCGCCGAGATGCCATCCGCTAAGATCGTCGTGCACGTGGTCGGGGCAGTGAAGAAGCCCGGCATGATCACCCTTGAGGGCCAACCCCGTGTTGCCGACGCGATTGATCAAGCTGGAGGCGCGTTGGCCGACGCGGATTTGCAGGGGCTCAACTTAGCAGGGATGCTTCAGGATGGCGTTCAGATTCGCGTTCCCAAGAAAGGCGAAGCCACGGTGCCCGTCGAGGAAACGGTCAGCTCCGAGATCATGCCTGTGGCGAGTTCCACGGCAAAGCCGAAGTCGACCAGCGGCAAGCCCGCGGCAAAGTCGATCTCTTTGAACTCGGCCAGCGCCTCAGAACTCGATCGGCTGCCGGGGGTTGGACCGGCGACCGCGGCAAAGATCATCGAGTATCGCCGGGCGCACGGCGGCTTTGCCTCGATCGATGAACTGCTTGCGGTGAAGGGTATCGGGCCGAAGAAGCTCGCCGACATGCGTCCTTACTTGCGGCTGTGAATACGCGGGTTCGGGCCCAACACGTCGAGAACAGTTGCCGGACGCCCTAAAGTCTTGGGTCGATATTCGGTGTCGACGTCTCGTAGAGAACCGGGTCGGAGGCCACACTTTCGCCCGGGGGGTTGAGTAGTACGAAGTAGGCAAGAACAGCCGCCATCGCGAGGATGAGCAGCGCGATGCTGAAGTCATTCTCGCGAATGTCGTCGAGCGCGTCCCTCATGATGCTGATTATAACGGCTCGTACTCCAAGTACGTTCCGAAAGAGCCCGCCGAGCCGCCTGTGAAGGCAGTTAAGAGAGTGCGAATGCGCAAAGAGAGCGCGCCGAATCGAGTTCATCGTCGTAGAATGAACTTTGAGGTGATAGGATGCGCAAGATTTTCATCAGTTTCTTAGCGGTGGTCGCCGCGGTCGGACAGGCCCAGGTCATTGCCGGCGAGAAGGACTACATGGCCGGCGACACAAAGCTCCAGGGCTATTTGGCCTACGATTCCGGCAAGACGGGCAAGCGCCCCGCCGTGATCATCGTCCACGACTGGAACAGTATTGACGCCTACGAGCAGGGCCGGGCGGTTCAGCTCGCCAAGCTGGGCTACGTGGCCTTCTGCGCGGACATCTACGGCAAGGATGTGCGCCCGAAGACCCGGCAGGAAAATGCCGCTCAGGCGGGCAAGTACAAGGGCGATCGCAAGCTCTTCCGCGAGCGCCTTCAAGCCGCGCTCGACTTCGTCAAGCAAGACCCCAACGTCGATCCTAACAAGATTGTCGCGATCGGCTACTGCTTCGGCGGTACCGGTGTGCTGGAAATGGCACGCGCGCAGATGCCGGTGGCGGGCGTCGTGTCCTTCCACGGTGGTCTTGATGCGGGTAGCGGCTTCGAAGCGAGCTCGGTGAGCGCCAAGGTTCTCATATGCCACGGCGCGGATGACCCCGCGGTACCGCCTGCGCAAGTGGACGCTTTCATGGCCGAGTTCAAGAAGGCGGGTGCATCGATCGACTTCGTCGCTTATCCCGGCGCGGTCCACTCGTTCACCGAACCCAACGCGGGCAACGATCCTTCGCGCGGTTCGGCCTACAACAAGGAGGCCGACGAGGCTTCCTGGAAGAAGCTGGTCGAGTTCTTGAAAGCGACCTTCGCCTAGACGGCAGTTGGAGCGGGCAAGGCTAATCGTCGAACGTAAAGACGACCTTGCCCGCTTGGCCGGCACTCATCAATTCCATCGCCCGCTCAAACTCCAAGTACGGCATGACGTGGGTGACCACAGGGTCCAAGTTCAGTTTGCCGCTCGCGAGCAGCTCGCCCATCTGATCCCATGTCTCCCAGAGCTTGCGCCCCACAATGCCGTGGATGGCGAGGCCCTTGAAGATCGCCTGATTCAGATTGATGGTCTGGCAGTTGTCTTTGAACAGACCCAAGAGTGAGATTCGGCCACCCGGACGCGTGTGGTCGATCGCCAGATCCATCGACGAGGGATGCCCCGACATTTCGAGGGTGCCATCGACCCCCTGAGGCGCGATGCGACGCAGCTCCGAGGCGACGTCGTCCTTCGTTGGGTTCAGGATCACATCCGCACCCACCGCCTCGGCGAGGCCGATTCGATACGGGCTCACCTCGGTCACGATCACTTTCTCCGCACCAAGCGCCTTGCAGATGGTGACCGCGAACAGGCCAATCGGCCCCATGCCGGTGATGAGAATCGTTTGTCCGGCCACGGGACCATCCATGACCGTGTGGACGGCGTTGCCGAGGGCATCCTGAAAGGCGGCGATCTTGATGGGCACGCTACGGTCGGTGAGGCGGGCATTGTCTTCGGGGATGACCGCATAGGTCGCAAAGCCGCCATCGACGTCGACACCCAGAATCGAAGTCTCCGGCGCCACGTGGCCGAGGCCGCGCTTCAGATACTCTGAGGTTCTAGGGACGATGTGGGACTCGCTAGCGACGAAGTCACCGACTTGGCGATCACTGACGCCTTCACCGACTTCGACGATCGTGCCGCAAAACTCATGGCCGATGATGCGGGGCGGCTTGATGCGGGATGCCGACCAGGCGTCCCACTGATAGATGTGTAGGTCGGTGCCGCACACCGATGCCGCTTCGAGCTTGAGTTTGACGCACCCGGGACGAACCGCCGGCTCGGGCACCTCAACGATCTCGACCCCGGGTGCCGGGCGAACCTTGGCGATCGCTTTCACGGTGAGGAAGTTTACCGGTTCTGGAGACCGAACCTACCGGGGGCGAGGCTTGATGATCTTCTCTTCCACCCGACGCAGATTCGCCTTGGCAGGCTCATCGCTGGGATTGATGGTTAGGTACTGCGTCCACACCCGCTTGGCATCCGCGAGGAGGCCAAGGCGCTCGTAGGCATGGGCCAACCGTCGGAAGACGTTCGCATGGGGCTTCATTGCGATCGCCGCCTCCAGGAGGGGTGGCACCTTGGCGTACATCTTGTTCTTGAAGTAGAAATCCGCCTCGGGCAGACCCGCGTCGGGATCGCTGGGATTGTCCCGGCGGAATCGAACGTACACCGCCAGTGCGGCATCGGGCTCTTCGGTGCTCTCAAGCAGCCAGCCAAGGTCGGTCGCAACTTCGTAGTTCGCCGGTTCGAGGTCGTTCAAGACTCGCAGAAGCTGAATGCATCGAGGATAGTCGCCATCCTCGAACCAGTAGTCCAGTTGGTCCACGAAGCGGTTATGAGCTGCATCCCAAATGGTCTGGGACCTCTGATCTTGCCGCCAAGGGGGCGGATTGGCGCTTGCGGTGGCACCGAGGGACAGCGCAAGCAGCAAGAGTGCGTATCTCATGTTCGTTCCAACTCCTCTCGCACCAGCTGTTGCACCAACTGGGGGTTAAACCTGCCCTGACCCATCTTCATCACCTGTCCCACCAAGAATCCGGCCACACCGGTTTGGCCACCTCGATACCGCTCGACGACCTCGGCGTTCGTCGCCAGAACGGCTTTCACAGATTCGACGATGGGGCCGTGATCGTCGATCTGCCGAAGTCCACGTTCGTCTACGATCGCATCCGGCATCGCACCCGACTTAAACGCTTCGGCAAAGACTTCCTTACCGACCTTGCTGTTGATCGTGTCCGATGCCAGTAGATTAGCCAGTTGCACGAGGTGCGCGGGGCTAATGTTGGATTGACGGGGCGAAAGTCCCGCCTCGTTCAGCTGTTTGGCGAACTCCGAGATCATCAGGTTGCAAATCCCTTTGGGATCCCCCTTCATGGCGACGGCTTCCTCGAAGAACTCGGCGGTCTCTCGATCCTGGAGCAGCCGTTCCGCATCCTTGGTGCTCAGTCCAAAGTCGCGCTGGTACCGCTGAGACTTCGCGAGCGGAAGTTCGGGCATCGCCGATCTGAGTCCCTCGATGTACGGGTCGTCGAATACCATGGGAATCAGGTCGGGGTCGGGGAAGTAGCGGTAATCGTTCTCCGTCTCCTTGATTCGCATCGCGTAGCTAGACTCGTTGGATTCATTCCAGCCCCGGGTTTCTTGGAGCAGCGTTCCACCCGAGTCGAGCGTTGCGGCTTGGCGGCGGATTTCGAACTGTACGCCGAGTTGCACGCTGCGGAAGCTGTTCAGATTCTTGAGCTCGGACTTTGTGCCGAGCATCTCGGTGCCTTCCGGCCGAATCGAGATGTTCGGCTCGCAGCGGAGCGAGCCTTCTTCCATCTTGCCGTCGCACACCCCCAGCCATACGAGGATCTGGCGAAGCTCAACCAAGTAGTCCTTGGCTTCTTCTTCGTTGGTAATGTCTGGCGGGAAGTCAGTGACGATCTCCATCAGCGGCACGCCTGCGCGGTTGTAGTCCACGCCCGCGCCGCCGTTGGGCAGGTGCATCAGCTTGCCGGTGTCCTCTTCGAGGTGAACCCGGCGAATGCCGATCCGCTTGCCATTGGCAAGTTCCAGCCAGCCATGGTAGCCGAGCGGATTGGTCTCGCCGTACTGGCTGACTTGGTAGCCCTTCGGCAAGTCGGGATAGAAGTAGTTTTTTCGATGGAAGACCGAGTGCATTGCGATCTTGCAGTTGAGGGCAAGCGCGGTGCGGATGACCATCTCGATGGCCTCGCGATTCGGCACGGGAAGACTTCCGGGAAGCCCCAAACACACCGGGCAAACGCGGGTGTTCGGCTCGCCGCCGAAGGCGACGGGACATCGGCAGAACATCTTCGACCGAGTCGCAAGTTCTGCGTGGACTTCCATGCCAATACTGGCCACGTAGTTCGCCATGGGAGCCTGCATTGTACTTGGAGAACCGGGCAGGAGAAAAGAAGAAGGGCCCCGGCTGCCGAAGCATCCAGAGCCCATCGAGTTGTTAGAGGAGACTTACAGAACAGACTTGATCGCTTCGTTGAGCTTGGCGATGCCCTTCTCGTCGCCCTTCAGGTCGACGAACTTCTGCTCGACCTTCCAGTTCTTGTACACGAACACCGTGTTCTTGGCGTCAAGGTTGATCTTGTACGCCTTCACCGACTCGTCGCTCTTGTCGAGGACGGCCATGCCGACTTCGCCCAGGCCCGGAGTCGCGGCAGCCTTAGCGATCTTCTCGCTCAACTTGCTCTTACTGGCACCGTCCGTCAGGAAGACGACGAGGCCCTTGAAATCCTTGTTGGAGCCCATGGCGGTGTTGAGCGACTTGGCGATCGACGCCACGTTGTCCATCTCGTCACCGTTGACCCAGACTTGGACCTGCGGTCGGTTCTGGAACGTGCACGGGAAGCACTTGTCGGTCTTGGCGAGCGGTCCGCTCACGTGGGTGGGATGGAACGGGGTGACATTCTCACCCGGCTTCAGGCCCGAATCGACGGCAAACGCCATAGCGGCGACGGCGGCGGAAGCGAAAAGCGATGCGTAAAGTGCCTTCTTCATAGTGGTTTGTCCTTTGGGGCAAGCCTCTCTCATTGCGATGAGGCACCCTCCCCTGCGGATTCAAACGCAAAATCTGTACTAAAAGTTCCAGATTCGGCGGTTTTGCCAGAAAGGGACAAACACAAAACGCCCCGATTTCCTTGTGGGAAATCGAGGCGCCTATGAAAGCTCTAGAGAAGAGGTCAGTACCGACCTGGATATGTCTTCTTCCACATGGGAAGAAGAGTGCTTATCCTTAAGGAGGTGATCCACCCACACCTTCCGGTACGGGTACCTTGTTACGACTTAGTCCCCCTTACCCCCCTCACCTTCGGCCGCTCCCTCCTTACGGTT